>CAWFSH010000014.1:0-497965 GCA_963818495.1 uncultured Actinomycetota bacterium | reverse complement strand
TGATTCATGGCATGGGCCTAATTTAATGCTTCAATCCGATTACGGATGCCAGCCGCGCCGAGGATTGGTCCACTCGCTCATGTTCGTCCAGGAGAAGCCAACCGGAGGCAAGCCCGTGTCTCTACTCGCCATCGCAAGCGTGCGCGCGGATATCGTGGCGCTTTGCGATTCGACCATCGCCGACCTCGATCGCTATCTGACGTTGCAGGACGTCGTTGATGCGCTCGACAGAGCGCAGGCGCTGTGTTTATCGCTGGGGTCGTCGCCGACTTGGACACGCGGCCGGTGGCCATCGCAGAGGCCGCCGCGGAATTAGAAGCGGCGTTGGGCGCCGCCGCCGGCTTCATCGGGCCGACGCTCTCGCAGCGCATCGCCGCCATCGCACCAATGCTCGACGAAGCACTCGCGCGCGTCGCCCCGCGCACGCGTTCTGCACGGCAGGAGAACGCCAGCGCAGGGGTGCGGCGTAGCAGCACCGGAGGCGGCCTGCTCCGCGCACCGGCACCTGCGACGCCGCTTCCGGCTGTCGCGCCGGTGCGTTTCGGTGCCAGTGCGCCAACAGCGGCGGCGGCGGGATCGCGTTTCGTCGCGCAGTTCGTCGCCTATCCCGAAGGTGCTGCAGACGCGGCCGGGGCGCTGCTGCGCGACGGGCAGCCTGACGCGCGTGTCGTCCGGGAGGCTTTCGGCGACGACCTCGCCATCGGCACGCGCCTCCAGGTCGCCTTGTCGGGCGCGGGCATGACGATCGAAGGGCAGCCGCGCGACGTCCAGAGCTTCGTGTGGACCGGCCGCACGCGCCTGCTGGCATTCGAGGTGGAACTTGCGGCCGACGCCGCCTCGACGGTGCTGCGCTACGACGTCAGCGTCGACGGCATCGTCTTGGCGAAGATCCGCCTGCCGCTGGAAGTGAGCGCCCTGACGAAACCCTCGGCGCAGCACAGCCCGGAGGCGGGATTCGCGAAGAAGGCCTTTGCGTCGTACTCGTCGAAGGATCGCCTTCGCGTGATCGACCGAGTCGCCGCCATCCGCATCGCCGCCAAGGTCGACGTGTTCCTCGATTGCCACGACCTCAACCCCGGCGAAGCCTGGGAGCCGAGCCTGGCGCGCGCGATCGACAGCTGCGACACCTTCCTTCTGTTCTGGTCCGACGCCGCCGCCAAGTCGCGCTGGGTGCAGTGGGAATGGATGCGCGTGCTCGCGAAGCCCGGGCTGGCCGACATGCAGTTCCATCCGCTGGAGAACGGGGTCAAGCCGCCGCGCGAACTGGCTGCGATCCACTTGGGTGACCCGTACGTAGATCTGCGCGCGGCCGAGCGCGTGCGCCGCGCGACGACACCCGCGAACGAGGAGACCCCATGACCTCGAAAGGCTCCGAGAAGCTCGTCTTTCATCTCGATCCGGATGCCGTCGATGCCATCCCGCTAGGTGTTACGCGCTGCGATCCTGAAGGCCGTATCGGCTATGCGAACCGCGCGGTCCAGGAGTTGATGGGCCCGGGACTCGGCATCGGCACGCGACTGCAGGACTTCGAGTTCACGCCCGACAGCCAGGGCGTGGTCGAGGCGAACCTGCAGCAGCGCTTCGAGGAGGAGCGAGCGACCGGCTACACCGTCAGCATCGTGCACCCGGACCGTACGCGTGTGCACGCCGAGATATCGGGCATCCCCGAATACGATGGCGCAGGCAAGCTCGTCGGCGCGATTGGCTTCGTCACCGACAAGACCATGGATCGCGGAACCTGGCCATCCACAGCGCGATCAGCTCGGCATCGAACTCGCGCGAGCTGCTGCAAGCACTCCACGAAGCACTGCGGGATGCGCTTGCGTTCGACGCGATCACGGTCAACCTCATCAGCGCCGACCGCAGCGCGCTGCGTGTCTGCCACGAGCAGCCGGAGCGCTCGTCGAGCGTCGTGCCAGCCTGGAAATGGTGGCCGATGCCGGCCTTCGTGCGCGCAGATCTCGACACCACCCTGACGACCCGGCCGATGACGTCAAGGCGATGTTCAGCGTGACGCCCTACCTGGACCTGGCCAAGAACGACGCAGCGACGCGGGAATGGCTGAAGCTCGGCTATCTGCACATGCTCCGCAAACCGGTGATGCGGGACGGTCGCAATGTCGCACTGGTCACGTTGTTCCGATTGGAGGATCGTCCTTTCGCCCAGCCCGATGTCGATCGTGTCGAGCAGTTGCCGATCGGCGAGACCCTCCACATCGCGCTGGCCCTCGAGAGCCACAACGAGCTCGAATTCACGCTGCAGCTGATCAACCGGCTCGGCTGCGTTGCCGAGAGCATTTCTGAAGTGGGCACCGTGCTCGTCGAGGAGATCCGGAAGCACTTCGAGTGGGAGCATGTCTCTCTCTTCCGCGTCAACTACGACAACTCGACGATCACTCTGGTCCACCAGTCCGCCGGCGCGAACACCCGGCTGCGAGACGGCTACACGCAATCCAGCGACAAGGGGCTGCTCGGGGCGGTGGTGCTGTCGCACAAGCCCGTCCGCACCGGAGATGTGCACAAGGCGCCGGGCTACCTGGAAGGCATTGCGAGCACGAACTCCGAGATGTGCCTGCCGATCCCGGGCGACCGCGTGCGCTGGATCCTCAACGTCGAATCGACACTCGGCAGTGCCTTCGCCGCGGAGGAGCAGGCGCTGGTGGAGCGGCTACTCGCGGTGGCCGGGCTGATCCTCGACCGCACGTTGGCGATCGAGTTCAACAAGACCGTGCTCGACTGCTCGGCCGACGCCGTGATCCAGACCACCACGCAAGGGCAGATTCAATACGTCAATCCGGCCTGCACAGAGATGCTGAAGCGATCGTCCGACGCGCTGGTCGGCACGCACATGAGCGCCTTCGTCAGCGCTGTGGAAGGCGACGATGCCGAGGCGTCGTCGGGACAGCTGGCCGACCTGTTGAAGCGCACCACGCTGGCGCCCACGAAGGTGCGATTCGCCGTCAGCGAACGCGAGAAGATCCCGGTGCTGCTGTCCGGCAACGCGCTGCCGCCGCAGATCGGCGGCCGGGTGTACGTGGCGAGCGACCTCTCCTATCAGGAGCACGTGCAGCGGATGGACGCGCTGCAGGCGGTGTTCCGCCAGGTCGCCAGCGAGTCGCGGGTGCCCCTCGCCCTGACGATGTCGTTTCTGCAGGAGCTGCGCGAGCGGTCCCTCGACGCCGAGAGCGCCGAGCTGGTTGATCGCTCGATGGCTCAATTGCGGCGGACCGACCTGCCGCTGGAGCGCGTGATACGGCTGGCGGCGACGCCCGAGGGACAGGAGTTGCCGTTGCAGTCCGCCGCGCTGGACGACGTCGCTGACAAGGTGATCGGCGATCTGCCCGCGACTCACCGCCGCCAGGTGAGCTTGACCGTCGCGGACCCTGTCGAGCCTGTGCTGGCCGCGCTGCCCGAGCTGGAGTTCTGCGCTGCCAGCGTGCTGGCGTTCCTGCTGCGCATGAAGGCGCAGCGCGACGGCATCGCCGTAGACATCCGGCGCGAGTCCGGTCATCCGGTCCTCGATTTCACGCTGGTCGACTTCTCCAGCAAGGGACCGAGCGCGACGCGGCTGGAGCCCCGCAGCGATCACGAGCGCGACTTCGCGCTGGCACAACCGGTGATCCGCAACCTGATGGAGCGCATGCGCGGCGGATACGAGATCAGCCAGCGCGAGGGGCTCCGCGTCCGGCTCACCCTGAAGGCGGCGGAGACGCCATGAACGACCGCTGGCAGCTCGTCGCCCATCCTGAAGCCGACGTCTGCGACGTCGCGGTGCTGGCGGTGCGGCGCGCGCTGAGGCAAGAAAAAGTGACCGCCAAGGTGGACAGCGTCGCGAACATTGCGGCGGCGCAGGAAAGCCTGCAAATGAACGACGCATCGAAGATCGACCTCGTCGTCATGGCGTCGACGATGCCTGCGGACGACAGCTCGAGCATCGGACTCAGCGGCCGCGAGGCGACCAAGCAGTTCATCAAGCAACTGAAGAAGGTCGATCCCCTGCTGCCGGTGATCGTGGTCGCCAGCACGCCGGACGAGCGTCTCGCCGACTTCCTCGACGCGTACGAGCAGACCGGGCTCGTGACCATGGGCAGCGACTTCAGCCCGAGCCTTGTCGAGCGCATTTGCGCGCTGCGGGCGGGCGCGGGCGCCGCCAGAAAGCAGGCAGCGCCGCCGCGCGCCGCCCGGGAGGATTCCTGGATCCATCTCGACATCCACCTCGGCGGCCACCAGCGTGGCAGCTGGCAGATAGATCGCGTCGGCGCCGATGAATTCGAATCGCAGGGCACCTTCCAGGTCGACAAGCGGCAGCTCGACCGTTTCATCAAGGACTCGAAGCGACTCGACCAGGATGTCGCCAAGAACGACCAGGAATGGTTCGATCGCCTGAAGGAGCTCTCGAACGACCTGCGCGAGCTGCTGTTCCGCAGCGGCCGCGACAACATGGACTTGTGGGACCGCTTTCTCAAGCACCGCGAGCGCGTCGGCGGCGTCGCGCATTCGCGCATCCGCATGACGGTCGACGAGGAAACGCATTCGATGCTGTTCGAGGCGCTCCGTGACAGCGAGGATCCGGACGAGGAGTTCTGGGTGTTGAACGCGCCGGTGTTCCGACGCTACGCGCAGCAAATGGCCTTCCCGCCGCTGTTCAAGGAGAAAGACGCCGCCATCCGCGACAAACCGATCAACTGCCTGATCGTCGAAGCCGACCCCGAGCCGGGCGTCGTCGGCGACGAGAGCTTTTCGCGCCTGAGGCACCTGCGGGCCGAGGCCGACGAGGTCGAAGCCATCCTGCGCGATCACGCCCGCGGGACGGTCGAGCGACTGCTTCTCGCCGACGCCGAGGGCGACCTGCGCGCATCCGTCCTCGCCAAGCTGCGCGAGCGCCAGTGGCACCTGGTGCACTTCTGCGGACATGTCGGCGGCGACGCGGAGCACGCCGCGCTCGTGCTGCGGGCCGACGCGACGGGCGTGCTGCCAGTGAGGACACTGGCCGGCGCGCTGACGCGTACCCAGCTGCTCTTCCTGAGCAGCTGCCGCAGCGCGGCGACGCGGATCGTCATGCATGCCGTCGAGCAGCACGTGTCGGCCGTGGTGGGCTTCCAATGGGTGATCGACGACCGCGCGGCATCGGAGTTTGCGGCGGACTTCTATCGCCAGCTCTTCAGTGCCACCGACCCGCATGCCCGCGACCTGGAATACGCGCTGCTTCAGGCACGGCGCAAGGTCTACACAAGGCAGCCGGCGGACCCGTCCTGGGTGGCGCCGGTGCTGGTCATGCAGATGGGCTGAGCCCGCGGCTCGCCTGCAGTTACGAACCAGCGAAGCATCCGATGAGAGGGACGCCTTCGGCCGCGAGAGCGTGAAGCGAGAGTTCAGGCGGGGCATTCGACGTCTGAGGGTCGACCACTCCATCTGTAGCGGTCGAGATCAGGCCTTCGCTTCCTTGCGAGCTCGCCTCATCGACAAGATCAAGTTGCTCTGTCTGCAGTTTCGTCCAGGGCATGCGCATGAACGCATCGTGCCGCTGCGTTGCGCGTGCTGGTAGCCCCCTCTAAGTCGTCGGATTCACTCGCGCAGCGTCGGTCGAAGTCCCCGCACGTTCCATAGGCGTCCACTGCCGTCCGCGGCCTCGACACATTCTGTTTCAACTGTCTGAGCAAGCCGTTTTCACGAGGCGATTTCAGAACCAAAGCTTTCAAGGAGGCGCACCGTCACGAAATGCGCTACAAGAATTCTGTTGCCAATTCTGTTGCCAGAGGCTGCCCAACGAAAATGGGTTAGCAGCTCATCGCTGCTAACCCATTGATTTCACTGGTCGGGACGGCGGGATTCGAACTCGCGACCCCTTGCACCCCATCCCGGTAATATCACGATCCTCCCAGCACCTCTTGGAACTGCTCAGGACACCTTGGGACAATCCTCGATTCTCATAGGTCATTGATTTGTATGTAGTAAGTTTGTCCCAAGCAGTCCCAGACGGCACCAAAGCGTGCTATTCAAGCGCATGCTTTTTGTTCCCACGTTGTTCCCACGGTCGCAAGTTGGCGGTGTCTTGCTGCTCGGCGCTCAGCTCGCTGCTGTCGTCAGGTTCCGTCATTGCTCGGACCTGGCTTCCGTAGTCGCGTCGCTTCGGTGCGTTGCCAGACGAGCACTTCCTTGACGGCCGGCGCTTGCATTTCCTCGAACGTCCCTTCGGCCTTGAGGAGCTCGTCGAGGCTCGAACCGATGTGCGTCTTGCTCATGGTCTTGGCCATCACCCAAGCTGGGCATGCAGATGGAGGGTGTCGCCGGCCCGCTTGGTCTTGCCGGCGCTGCGGACGACGATGTCCACGTCATAGCCGAGCTTGGTCAGCATGCGCATGAGCCGCTCGACCGACACTTCCCGGAAGTTCCCGCGCAGCAGGCGCGAGACATCGGGCTGACTGAGCCCCATCCGTTCCGCTGCCTCGGCCTGGGTCAGCTTGGTTTCGGTGATGATGTCGCCGATACGGGTGACCAGCCCGGCCTTCAGCAGATGGGTCTCGGGATCGGCGTAGCCGAGATCCTTGAACACGTTCTTGCTGCCGCGCTTGATGCTGGTGTCGTCCTTCATGATTTCTTTCCTTTCGCAAGCTTCGCCTTGTAGTCGGCCTCCGCCACTTTGAGCCGCCGCGCGATCAGCTCCAAGTCGCTTGTCGGTGTCTTCATGCCCGTCTTCGACTTCTTCTGGAAGGCGTGCAGCACATAGATGGCCGTCGCGAACTTCACCGCATAGACGGCACGGTAGGTGTCGCCCAGATGGTCCGACACGATTTCCAGGACGCCGGCGCCGCCGAAACCCTTGAGCGGCTTGGCGTCATCGTGCTTGGCTCCTGTCTGGGCCTTATGGAGCGCATAGCCCATGTGATCCTGCACCTCGTCAGGAAAGGCTCGGAAGTCCTTGTAGCTTGAGCCGATCCAGTCGACGAGTTTCAGCACCTCATCTGTCATGCCGACAATATGGCGGAACCACCATAGGAAGTCAAGCCAAATCTGCGCGGGCCAGGACGCCTACGGTTGCATGCAGCTTGCGCCGGTGCAGGCCTTCAGGCCGCGCGCCGAAGTCCGCTGCTCAGGTCCGAGGATGCTGTGCTTCTTCTCGACGCGCAGGGCCTCGGCAGACCGAAACAGCAGCAACACCCACCGCAAGGCGTCTTCGAAGAGACCCGCGACCTTCGGGAGGCTGACCCTGCGCCCATCGTGTCACAGCGTTCGGCGGTGAGTTCGTAGTTACGACGAGGCCGAGCAGGATGGAATATTTGCGGAGCACAGGTGGTCTGTAGAGCCAAGCCGCCCCGCGTTGCCGGGGCTGCGACGCCGGCAGGGTGGCGCGTCGGCCCCGAATAAGGCGTGCCCCTCGGTGATCGCTCCTAACGGCGTACCCCGCCGCGGTGGCCCTCAGCGAGGTACGGGCGGCCCCACGCCCGACACGGCGCGCAGAGGCGTCTGGTAGGCTGGCGGGGCGCATGAAGCACTTCATCTTGAACCTCTCTGACGGAAGTCGGGAACAGGCCGCTTCTTTCCTACGTGCCAAGATGTGGGCGCTCGAACGCGACGAGCGCCACTGCAGCGCGCTTGCTCCCGGTGATCTCGCCCTGATTCATGTCGGGAGGCCGCGGTGCGAGTTCATCGGCCGCGCCGAACTTGCGACGGCCTTCCACGACTGGACACCTTCGGAGTCCGAGGCGTGCCCTGATGGATGCTCCGGCGGCGTGTTGTTGGCTGATGTCGAGGAATGGCCCCGGGCCGTGCCGCTGGATGCCGTCGTACACCGGATCGACCCGACAGCGTCCAACCCGTACGTTCAGGCGAACGCGGCGGGCTTCCGATCGGGCATCGTTCTGATCACTGCTGGGGAATTTGCCGCCGCGGTGGTTCTCCGCCGCGAAGCCCGCCAGACATAGCTGAACTTTCGTGCAACCCGGGGCGTCGTCGAGCACCGCCGGACATCTCCTACCAACTGGGCACGCCTGCAGAATTGCGCGTTCGAGACCGATAGGCTGCACTTCCCGAACCGCTGCGGCGAACTGAAGATTGTTGCTGCCATTTCGGTGGCGCACTGAACAAGCCTCAAATCAGCGGACCACCGACAAGCAGCCCTTCCTTTCGCGCAAGGAGAACGAATATGACGATCGAGTTCTTCGAAGAGAGCAATCCGGGCACACGAACACTGCCGCGCTCACTGGCGACGAAGGCCGGCGGCTTGGTATTTGTGGGAGGCCAAGTAGCCAGGGACGAATGCGGCGATGTCATCGCTGGGGGCATTGAAGCCCACACGCGCCAAACGATGAAGAATGTCGCCGGCGCGCTTGCGTTGGCCGGTTGCACGCTCGAGGACGTGGTTAAGACCATGGTCTGGCTCGATGACGCGCGCGATTTCGATGAGTTCAATCGCGTTTACAGCGAGTTCTTCCCTGGAAACAAGCCGACGCGCTCGACAATACAGGCGAAAAACATGATCGGCACCAAGATCGAGATCGAGGTCATTGCCTATAAGCCATGAGGCCGATGGCGATCTCGTGTTCGTTGGCGTTCAGGACGTCGCTTGTCCTCAGGTTGTCAACGCTGTCTTGGGTGCCTCGCAGCAGATGCGAGCCCGCAGATCCGGGAGCCTGAGTCGGACGGTCAGGGGCACCCGCTTGTGGTCGGGAACGGCCTGCCGTGACCAGCCGCTATCAAGCCGCGCAACTTGTGCGTCAGCTATGCGGCGGTGAGTTCGTCGGTGCGTATGGCTCGATTCGACCCACTCTTGACCTTCGATAGCGCGACTTGGAGAGCGCAAAGCGGTCGGTCGCATGGCACGCTTCCCCGGGAACCGAAAGGTGGGTAGCTTTTCGCCGTCCGCCCAGACAGAGGCATCTGAACTTGCTAGCCTCCTAAACATGGATGCTTGTCGCTGAGCAAGGATCGCCGACACTGGCGAATGTTGAGACGCTAAAGACATGCATCCGGTCTACCGCTTCGGCCCGTTTCGACTCGACACCAGCGTCGGGTCGCTGACTCGAGACGAGCGCCCCACGGGCCTCGGACCCCGGGCGGTCGGGGTGCTGCAGGTCCTTGTCGCCCGCTCCAACGAGTACGTCTCCAAGTCGGAGCTGCTCGATGCAGCGTGGCCGGGCGTCGTCGTGGAGGAAGCCAATCTCGCCGTCCAGATGTCCGCCATCCGCAGGGTGCTCGGGCAGGGCTCAGCAGAAGTTCGAATCGAGACACTGCCTCGGCGCGGCTATCGATTGCTCGGCACGGTCACCGTCCAAGCAGACGCGCGGGTCGCGGGCGCACCGTCCAATGTTCCCGCCGAGCTCGATTCTTTTGTGGGCCGGGGCGCGGAGCTGCACAGCCTCGCGCAGCAATGGCTGAGTGGCGCGCGCCTGATCACCCTCACCGGCACCGGCGGCAGCGGCAAGACGAGGCTGGCCCGGCGGTACGCCTTGAACAGCCTCGAAGTCTGGCCCGGCGGGGTCTACTTCTGCGATCTGTCCGAAGCCCGCAGCCAGGACGGAATCTGCTTCGCCGTCGCCTCTGCGCTCGGGGTGCAGCTCACAGGGGACGATCCGGCTGCGTTGCTGGGCCACGCCATTGCCGGCCGCGGGCGATGCCTGCTGATCCTCGACAACTTCGAACAGGTTTCAGCTCTCGCGCCGACGACCGTGGGTCGATGGCTCGAACGTGCAGCCCTCGCCTCGTTCATGGTGACGAGCCGGGAGCGTCTGCACATCGCCGGCGAAACGCTCTTTCCGCTCGAGCCCTTGGCGCTCGATACCGATGCGATCGAGCTCTTCCGGGTCCGCGCTTTGGCGCAACGGCCGGATATCTGGCTTGACGTGGACGGCGCCGCCACGTCAAGCGGATCGTGCAGCTTGTCGACGGGCTTCCTCTGGCGATCGAGCTCGCGGCGGCTCGAGTACGGGTGCTCTCGCTGCGTCAGATCGCCGAGCGGATGAGCGACCGCTTTCGCGTGCTCGTCGGCAATCGCGGCACCACCGCTCGCCAGACGACGATGAAGGCCGCGATCGACTGGTCGTGGGATCTGCTGACTCCTTGGGAGCAGCGCGCGCTCGCCGCCTGCTCGGTCTTCGAAGGCGGTTTCACGCTGCGCGCCGCGGAAGCCGTGCTGGATCTCTCCGAGTGCGCGGACGCGCCGCCCGTGATGGACGTGATCGAGTCGCTCATCGACAAGAGCCTGTTGCGGGTCTGGATGCCGGCGATCGGCGTCCGCCCGGATCTCGACGAGCCCCATTTCGGCATGTACATCAGCATCCACGAATACGCCGCGGACAAGCTCGACTCGCGCGGACCGGACGCCCGGCGAGTCGCTGAGGAGCGGCATGGTCGCTACTTTGCAAGCCTCGGGTTCGGAGCAATCGTTCGAACCTTTGACAGGAAACGAGGAAATTCAGCATCGGCGCACGCGCGCCCTGGCACTGGACAACCTCGTCGCTGCCTTTCGCCGTGCGGTCGGGCGCGGCGATGTCGAGACAATGGCTTCGACCTATCGCGCGGCTTGGGAAGTGCTCGAGGTTCGAGGTCCGATGGCGGTCGGGATCGAGCTGGGTTCCCAGTTGCCGAAGCTGACGTCGAATGACGGCGATCGGTCGTCGCCGGTCACCTTGCCCGCGCCCGCGCCCTATGGCGAACAGGCCAGACGGGGCCGCCGCGGACCTCCTGAAGCCATCATCGCCCTGACCGGCCGAAACGGCAACCGACGATGCGAAGGCATCGCACGGCAGTTGCTGGGCCACATCCTACGGGGGATCGGCAGGGTCGAGGCAGGCGCGAACGCACTACGATCGCGCACTCGTTCTGCATCGCGAAGTCGGCAATCATGTGGGGGAGGCTCAGGTCCTCAGCAATCTCGGGAACACCTATGTCGATCGGGCCCGGCTCGACGAGGCGAAGGCGTACTACCTCGCTTCGCTCGAGGTCTATCGCACCATCGGGGATACGGGCGAGCGAGCCCCCACCGTAGGCAATCTGGCCAATCTCTTTGTCGAGACGGGTCATTTCGACGAAGCGCGGAGCCTGTTCGGGGAGGCCCTCGAACTCGCACGCCGATCGGGCAATCGCCACAACGAAGGCGTCCTGCTCGGCAACATGGGACATCTTGCCGATCTGAGCGGACGGCGGTCGGAGGCGTTGGTGCTTTCCGAAGCCGCGCTGATCGTTCACCGACAGGTAGGCAATCGTTATTTCGAGGGCGTAGTCCTCAACAACCTGGGAGGCCTGCGGTTGGCGATGGGCGAACCGGAAGAGGCCATGCGTGACCTGAGCGCCGCGCTGGAGATCGCCGTGGAGCTCGGCGATCGCCAGCTCGAAGGCAGGACCCTGGCCGATCAGGGTCGCGTCCACGAGCGGCAGCAGCGCCTGGATCAAGCGCGAAGCTGCTTGCAGAGCTCGATCGACGTTCTTCGATCGATTGCGAGCAGGCGCGACGAGGGCGTCTCGCTAGGCAGCCTGGGAAGCGTGCTCGCGCGGCTCGGACTGATCGACGAGGCGCGAAGGACCTTCGCATCTGGGGCGGAACTCCTGCACCAGACGAACGACCCTGCCGAACTGGGCAGCCTGCTTTCCGCGCACGCGCGCGCCGAGCTCGATGCCGGACATCGCGACCTGGCGACGGCGCTGGTCGGCGACGCTCAACGCGTGGCCGACAATCTCCGCTCGAACTCAGGCACCGCGCTGAGCACCGAAATCGCTGCGCTCCGGGAACGGATTTAGAGATCTTTTGGCGCTCCTGAAGGACTTGTCCTCCGCAAAAATGCCGTCCGGTGCGGCGCTGCATCCCTCGGTAGGCTCAATGCCGAACGCTGTGGCACGATGAGCGCATGGTCACCCTCATCAGGATTGCACTCCACCTGATCGAAGACGCCCTGCGCTGGGTGATGCTGCTGTTCCGTTCGAAGGAGTCAGTTCAGGCCGAGAATCTTTTGCTGCGCCGCCAGCTCGCGCTGTACATGGAGCGCGGCGTGCGGCCGCGTCAGATCGATGCTCCGACCCGTGTCAGCCTGGCCGTGCTGGCTGGGCTGTTCGATTGGCGTGGCGCCCTTGTCGTCGTGCAGCCGGCAACCATGATTCGCTGGCATCGCGCCGGCTGGAGATTGCTCTGGCGAATGAAGTCCCGGGCCGGTCGGCCGCCGATCCCGAAGGAACTGCGCGAGCTGATCCGCAGGATGGCCCGGGAGAACGTACTGTGGGGCGAAGAGCGGATCGCCAACGAACTGCTGCTCAAGCTGGGGGTGCGGATCTCGCCACGAACCGTGCGCAAGTACCTACCGAAACGACCTCCCGGGAGACCTCGCGGCGACCTGCGCTGGTCGACGTTCCTGAAGAGTCATGCAAGGGGGATCCTCGCCTGCGACTTCTTCGTCGCCGTCACGGCGACGTTTCGGATGCTGTACGTGTTCGTCGTCATCGAGCACGGCACGCGCCGTCTTGCGCACGTAAACGTGACGACACAGCCGAGTGCGGCCTGGACGCTGCAGCAGCTCCGAGCAGTGATTGCGGACGCTGAGGATCACAAGTATCTGATCCATGACCGGGACAGCATCTTCGCGAAGCACCTCGACAGCTCGATTCGCGCTTTGGGGCTGGAGGTCTTGCGGTCCCCGATCTCAAGCCCGAAGGCGAACGCGATCTGCGAGCGAGTCATCGGCACGATCCGGCGCGAGTGCCTGGACTGGATGATTCCGCTGTCCGAGGCGCATCTGCGTTCGATCCTGCGAGAGTGGGTGACTCACTACAACGGTGGACGCCCGCACAGTGCATTGGGTCCTGGGGTGCCGGGCCCTCCGCGTGAGGCCGCTCGAGCATCGAAGTTGGAATTCCGACCTCCACTGGCCGCGGGCGCGATCGTGCTCGCGAAATCGGTGCTGGCCGGCTTGCATCACGAGTATCGGATTGCAGTGGTGCCAGCGGGTGCGTAGTCAGTCTCGGCCAACCACCTGAAGCGCTCACAGCGGGCAATCTCGTTGAGCGCGTCCTACCGTGCCACACCGGACCGCATTTTTGCGGAGCGCACCTACCCGTGACTACCGACGACGCGTCACCCATCACCTTTTCCGTCCCAGGAGAGTACGCACCGCATGCACCGCGGACGCGCTCCGGGTCGACGGCCGACTCCTCCCGATCGCCGTCTTGGACAGTGAAAGCGTCCGTGCGCGTACGAGCAAAGCGCGACGGAGGTCCGGCGCTCAAGCTGACGGCCGTGCCCGGTGAAGACATCGTCGGGCTCCAAATCCAAGACGGTCCGACGCTCTCTTCTCAATCCGGCGACTGCTCGGGACCTGCTGAGAGGTCCGGCCGGGTCGGCGCCGCTGCGCGGAGCCACGGAAGACGACTGCGTCCCCGTGCAACTTGAACTGGCATGGCCAGGGGCGGATTCCTCAGCGGCGACGCGTGACCTGTCTGATATCCGACACGTTCTCATCGACGGCTTCCAGGTGCTGACGGGCATCTTCAAGGACACGGCAGTCGACTTCGCGGCGAGCCAGATCGTCAAGAACGTCGACGCCCAGGTCGACGCGGGCGTCTACGCGCTCGAAGCCGGCCGCCTCGAAAAGCTCAAGGGCAGCCGTCGACGCGTCGATCAGATGCCAACGGCAGACGGCCCGATCCTTGTGTTGCTGCACGGGACCTTCGTCGACACCGAAAGCACGTTCCCAAAGGCTTTGGAAGTGAGCACTCAGGTGGGATAGCGAAATCTCTTTCAGCGCTACCGCGGCCGGGTGTACGCGCTCGACCACCCGACCTTGGGCGCGAGCCCGATTCTAACGCCCGAACGCTCGTCGACGCGCTGCCCCACGGGTGACGCGGCTGCACCTGCTGACGCACTCGCGCGGCGGCCTCGTCGCGGAGGTGCTGGCGCGCGTTGCCGGCCAGCGAGGCAAGCTCGAGCCCAGGGACCTCGCCTTCTTCGCCGAGGCTTCCTACGCTGACCAACAGCGTGAACTTCGCGAGCTCGCCTCGGCCGTCGCCGACAAGGGCATCGCCCGTCGTCGTCCTCGTGCGTGTCGCATGCCCTGTGCGCGGCACGCTCCTAGCATCACGGCGACTCGACGTCTACGTATCGGTCCTGAAGTGGGGGATTGGAGGCGAGTCGGTCTTCACGATCCTGCCGGCGTTCATGGACTTCATCGGCGAGGTGAGCGCGTCGAAGGGCGGACCCTGGTGAAGATCCCCGGTCTCGCGGCGATGATGACCGAACACGCCGCTCGTCGACTGGCTCAACGGCGCGCCGCCCAACCGTCCTCGGTGGACCTCCGAGTCGTTGCAGGCGACCTGCAACGTGGCAATACGCTGGGCAGCTGGCTGAAGGCGCTGCTCGCCGACGCGTATTACTGGACCGACAACGACATCGTAGTCCAGACGCGGTCGATGTACAGCGGGCACCCCGCCCGGGCGCGAGCTCCTGCTCGGCGAAGGGAGCGAGCGTCACGATTTCAGCTACTTCGCGAACAAAAAAACCGCTGCGCCATGATCGCGGGATTGGTCGACGCCGAGCTCCCGCCGCTTCGAGCCGATCGGGCCCCTGTCTGGGCAGGTCAGGCCGCGAGCGGCGAACGCGGCTGCGCGGAACGGCCGGCCCGACCAAGCCCGCCGTGATCATCCTTCTCGGCGTTGTCGCAGCCATCTCAAGCCACGTTTTGCCGCCAGGCGAGAGGATCTGGCTGAGCCCTCGGTTGATCAGAACTTCGATCGTCTCCGTATCCGCCGGTAAGGCCCGATAATTTCGAGAGGACGGCCCGGTCGGTCGTCTTCTATGGTTCCCTGGCTCCTACTCGCCGCCAGCCACGAGTCCCCCATTCAGATACGACTGGCGGCTCCGCTCGAAGTGCGAGGCGTGCTCGCCTCGGTGCGCGTGCGGCAGGCGATAGAACGCGCAAACGAGCGGTCGCCGGTCCGCATCCTCGCGCACTCGAATGGGTGGGTGTTCTCACGCGCACGATCTGATGTCGAGCCCACGGCGTGGAAGAGCCTCATGCTCACCGGATGCGGGGATCGTGATAGCTCGGCACGGCAAAGGGCGGCTGTTGGGCGACGATGGGGGCGCTTTCCGGGACGCCAGGCTCGGCGAACGCGCTTGCGGCGATCGGTCTCCGCTGCCGTCGGGAAGGCTCGTATGCCGATCGTCGCCGACGACGGGTTTATGGGAGCTGGACGGGGACTGCTGGGCGACAAGCTCGCCTCGGTGCAGGATGCCGGAGCTGGCAGGAGCTGGCGGACGACGACTTCGCGGGCGAGCAGCAGAAGAATTGGTGGCACCGCTACGCAGGCGAGTGGACGAGCGCCATCTACGCCTGGGGAGTGCCCAGCCAAGGGGTCCTCGATCAAGCTCAGAGCTGCGGGTCCGGCTCGACGCGCAGGCGACCGACGCGCTCAAGGAGGACGCAGATAAGATTGTCTTGGTCGTCGGGCATGCGAAGTCGACGCCTGACGGCTTCGAAATCGGCAGCGACGGTTTCGTGTACTGGAAGCGCAGGACGGCGGCGACGGGCGCGTACCACTCGAGCTTGCGCTGCTGCCCGGCGTGAAGACCTGGACGCTGGATTGCGAGCACGGCAGCCTCCCAAGCGCGAAACAAGCGTTCGATGCATACGGCGACCTGCTCGCGACCGGCGACACTGCGCGTCTCGCACCGCTCGGGACAACGCGCGCGGGAGCTCCCGCGCGACCGTCCCGCAATTGTCGCGTGTTCCGGCCGTCGCGCGGACCGGCATGGGCGCTGCCAGCGGGCGACGTCGCGCAGGTCCTCGGGAGTGCACCTGCCGAAGCTCGGCGCGCGCCCGTCCCGGCAGCTCGACATCACCGTGCTCAACGGCAATCTCACCTTCATCGGCCAGCCTTTGATGGTGGGCCGCTACAAGTCCGTCGACCTCACCGGCACCGAGGACACGATCGATTTGCACATCGGTGGCGGAATGCGGGTGGCACTCGCCCTCGGAACATATCCGGAGGCTCCGGGCACGTTCGCCATCTTCCGCAACGCGCACCAGGAGCCGAACAACCCCTGGCGGCTGCCGCGCCCCCGTGCCGCGATCGTGATCGGCCTCGGTGAGGAGGGCTCGCTGAGGGCGGCGGACCTCGAGTTCTCCGTCTCCCAAGGTGCAAAAGGCTGGGCCCAACGCGCCGCAGAGGGACGCCCGGCGCCGCCAGGGCTCGAGATCGCGGCAACCTTGATCGGAAGCGGCGGTATCGGGATCAGCGCAGGCATTGCCGCACGCGCGATCGCGACGGGTGTACGCCGCGCCAATCAGCGCCTGTTGAATCTTGGCCTGCCGCTGATCACGCGACTGACGCTGGTCAAGTCTGGTGCCTGGACCGAGCCGCCGACGCATGGCACGGTCTGCGCGTGCTTGCGATGGCGGCACCGCGCGATTTCGAGATCGCGCCGACGATCGCCTCGGGCACTGCGCCCCTTCGGCGACAAGCCCGCCGGCGGCTATCGCGCGACCGACTACGACCTGATCAGCGTCACCGCTCCGAGCACCGGGTCGATCTCGTTTGCGCTCGACACGCGGCGAGCGCGCAGCGAGGTGCGTCGGCGAGCAGGCCCAGCCCGCGTTGATCCAGCGGTTGGTCGAAAAGGCCGCGACCGCTGGCTATAGCGATCCCAAGCTGGGAAGCACACTCTTCAAGCTACTCGTCGCTGGAGCTCAAACCGTTTCTGAGCGGCAACGACCGACTGCTGCTCCAGCTGGACCGCGGCACAGCCCGATCCCGTGGGAACTGCTGGATACCGACACGTCCGAGGCCGGCCAGGGCACGACGCCAGGGGACAGTGCCGAGCCTTGGTCGATTCCGAACCGGCCTTCTGCGCAAGTTGCTAACGAGCGACTTCCGCAACACTCCGACGGATGCGAACGCCGAGGCGGCGGTGCTCGTTATCGGCGAGCCGAAGATCGGCAGCCCCGAGTACCCGCCGCTGCCGGGAGCACGCGACGAAGCGAAGGCGGTCGCGCAACAGTTCCGCAGCGGCCCCTACGCGCTGCGAGACAGCCAGGTCGAAGAGCTCACCGATGCCCCCGAGTTCGATGCCCTCATGATCGCGCTAATGGCACGGCCGTATCGTGTCGTGCACGTTGCCGGGCACGGCGCGCCGCAGACGTCCGACAGCCGCGGAGGAGTCGTGTTGTCGGAGGGCATCTTCCTCGGCCCGGACGAGATCAGGAAGCTGCCTGTCGTCCCCGAGCTGGTGTTCGTCAATTGCTGTCACCTGGGCGGCTTCGACACCAGCCGAACGCTCAAGATTTCGGCACCGGCGACGTTCGCCGCGGGTGTCGCCGAGTCGCTGATCTCGATCGGCGTGCGATCGTCGTCGCCGCTGGCTGGGCGGTCGACGACGGGCCAGCGAAGATCTTCGCCACGCAGTTCTATCGAACTCTTCTTCGCGGCAGGCCGTTCGTGGAAGCCGTTGTCGAAGCACGCAAGGCGGCTCGAGCCGCTCAACCGAGCAGCAAGACCTGGGCCGCATACAGTGTTATGGCGACCCGAACTGGCTCTTTGACTCCGCAGCGGGCGAAGCGCCGGCCGATCTCGCTGCCGCGCAAGGCCGCGACGAGGTCGTCGCGTCCGCGCCAGGCTTGACGCTTGTGCTCGAGAACCTCGCGGTGCGCTCGCGATACGACCCCACGCGCGATGACGCGCTCTTGGCGACGTCTCGGACACAGACGCGGGAACATCTGCGCCAGCTGGAGAGGGTCTATGGCGAGATGTGGGCCGGTATCGGCGCGGTCGCTGAATCGTTCGCCGTCGCCTGGGAGGCCACAGGCGATCGCGATGAGGCGATCGGCTGGTATGAGCGGGCTCTGCGCGCCAATGACGGCAGTGCGTCGCTCAAGGCACAGGAGCAGTTCGGCAACCTTCGGGCGCGCCGGGCATGGTCAAGGATGGCCGCGATCGGTGCACCGGGTAAGGACGTGATCGACAGCGTCCGCGACGAGATCACCGACGTCTTGAACGAGCTGCAGACATTGGCGACGCTCCATCCCAGCGTTGAACGCCTGTCGATCTGCGGGTCGGCGTGGAAGCGTCTCGGGCAGCTCGAAATGCGAGCGAGCCGTGCCGGACCCGCTGCCAAGGCGCTGCAGACCGCGAGCGATGCTTACGAGAAGGCCGAGAAGCTGGCGCTGGACAGCGGCGATCCACAATCGTTCTACCCGGGGCTCAACCGCATGGCCATCGATTGGGTGCGGCACGCCGGCCAACCGCATTGGCCGGGTTTCGATGCGTCGGCGACATCGTGTGTCGAAGCGAGCCTGCGTACCAAGCACGAGATCGATCCCGACTTCTGGACCAATGCAGGATTGATCGAGATCGAAGTGCTGCGCGCGTTGGCCGCACACGATCTGACAAAGCACGGTGAAGAGTTCATGCGGGGCTACGCCGATCTGCACGAGCGCGTCGCTGACCGTGGCTACTGGTCGTCGATCGCCGATCAGGCCCGCTTTACGCTCGTGCCCTTCGTTGGACGCGCGCGAGGCGCGCAGCGAACGATGGGCACGAAGCTGCTGGAGCGACTGGAAATCTACGCATCGTGAGCTGATCGACTATCGTGCGTATCAACTCACATCTGAGACAACGTGTTGGCGCTCGCCCTGCGTCAATCTGTGCTGCTCTCTGTGTCGATCTGACCCGCGCAGCCCGGGCGCAGGGGCCTCGATGAATATCTCCAGACCGCGCCATGGCGACATCAACGTGCGGCACGAATTGCGACGACGGCTATCGCGATGGCGCTCGACGCAGTCGCCTACTCGCCGTGGTCGGCACGTCCGACGGCTTCGAGTCAGCAAATGTGCCGCGGGAGATCGAGGCCTATTGATCCCGGGGCTAACGGTTGCGGCTGGTCGCCATCAGTGTTGACAAAGCACTAGCGCAGTTCGAGTCTCTGCTGTGCCCTGTGCTCCGAAAAATGTCGTCCCTACTTCGTAGGTCGCCGGCCGCCAGCTCCAGGTCTACAGTTCGGCATCACGAAAACAGGGGAACTCGACATGTTCGAGGAATTCTTCAAGTGGGCCTGGGCCGGCTACATCGCCGCCGCCGGGCTGTTGGCGCTGAGCCGGCGCGGCAATGCGCTGCTGGTGCTGGGACTGCTCGGCATGTCCAGCGGCAGCCTGCGCTACGCGATGGTGCGTTGGGAAGTCATCGATGCGGCCGAACTGGCAGGCTATCAGGAGCCGCTGCAATTGTTGTCAGTGGCCTCGGTCTGCGCGCTTCTGCTCGGCGTGGTCTGGCTGGCGCTGGGCCAGCGCGGGGCCGCCGGCAGCAGCAGCAGCAGCGGCAGCGGCAGTGAGGAGAACGTGGCCACCCTGATCGTGCCGCGCGCGGCCAACAACAGCTACGCACGCGCCGAGGCGCTGCGGGACGCGGCCTGCAATCGGATGGTCGAAAAGATCGCCGGCGATCGCCTCGAGTTCATCGTCCAGAAGTCCAACGTCGGCGACGCCAGCGTCTGGTTCCGCGTCGACTACATCCTGCCGGACAAGGATCCGAGCCTGAGCCTGCGCGCCCTCGTTGCCGTCACCGTCGAGCGCCTCGACTTTCACCGCTTCGAGAACCTGTTCACCGTGCAGACCCGCGTCGGCACCGAAGTCGGCAAGGTCCAGGGTCTGATCGCCTTTGACGACGACGCGGTGGCGCGGATCCACCGCCACATCACGGTCGCCGGCACGCGGCTGAAGCTGCCGAACCGCATTCGCCAACACTCGTGGCAGATCTGGCGCCCGGCCAACAAGATCGCGCGGCTGCGCGGCGACTGGGCGATGAAAGCGGCCGTCGCAGGCGCCGTGGCCTGTGTCCTGGTGCCCGTGATCGGACCCTTGTTGATCCTGGTCGCGTTCGGCGCGATCTACTTCTGGACCCGCAATCGACGCACCTATACGCTGACCACGGCCCGCCCGCTGTCCGAGCCCCGGCGGCTACACTGGATGGACTCGTGGCAGGTCACGGTGAGTGGGCTGGCCGCCGCCAAGGCGGCATTGGCCGAGCAGCTGGACAAGCGCATCCTCGCCGGCGCCCCAGCCGACCTGGCGCTGGACGTCGAGCGTGTGGCGTACTGGGGCATCGACGGCCAGGTCCAGCGCGACCAGATCCTCGTGCGCTATCGCCGCTCGCTGGGCTTCATCCACATCGTGCCGTACGGCGAGAACCTCTACGTCGGCTGGGAATGCCACCTGAACACCGCAGCCTGGAAGGAAGAGGCGGTGGCGCGCGGCGTCGACCGCAGCAGCGGCCGCCTGGTGCATGCCAACCGCCTGGTCGCGGGCGTGCACGGGCTCAACGAGTACGACGTCGCCGACGCCAACTTCCTGTCCGAATGGCTGCACGAAGCCGTCAAGCGCGAGCTGCAGTTGAAGCTGGCCGAATACAAGATCGACCAGGAGATCGACTTCACGATCCAGCGCGAGTCACGCAAGGACGCGCTGCAGGCCGACGACTCGCAGGCGCCAAAGGCGAAAAAGGAGTCGCGCAGCCGCCTGGTTCGCACGGCCTGATCGATGTACCTGGCCGGCTACAGGCTCGACGCGAAGGAGATCCGCTCGGCGGCCATCTTCCTGCCGCATGCCTCATTGACGACAACCCGGCCTTCGATTGCCGCCGCGCTGGTCCGCCACCCCGACGTCGACGTTGCGTTGCGAATCTCGCGAGGTCCGGCCGGGTCGAGCCAGCTGATCCTGCTCACGGCCGTCGAACCGGCGACCGCGGCCTTGCAGACATGCTGCCGGGTGCTGCTCGAGGCGCTGGGCCCGGAGGGAGCGGTGATGCCCACTTCGGCGGCGGAGTTCGACGCCCGCGTCGGCTTCGACGCGGCCTGGCAGGCGCGGGTCAACCACGCTGGCTACCGGCATCGTGGCGAAGTGCTGGCCTGCGACTTCAAGCTGCACGCGGGCCTGGCCGGCGACGCCGGCGCCGGCGCCGGCGCCATGCTCTACCAGGTCAATCTGCGCCGACACGAGCCGACGCCGGAGTCCGAGCGTCGAGCACGCAAGGCGCTGGCTTGGCTCGACCTCGAGCAGCCGTTCACCGACCCCGTGCGCCAGATGCAGCGCCTGCTGATCGAACGCCTGCGCCGGCCCGGTTGGCTAGGCGACGAGTTTCTGGCCATCGACCGTGCCGATGCGCTTTCGCGCCGCATCGAAAGTCTGGAGGAACACTTCCGCCAGACGACCGGCCGTGTCGGATTCCAGAGCCTGCCAGTGGAATGCGGCGACTTCGACGAAGCGCTGAATACCGGGTTGACGCGGACGCGGCTGCTCGGAGAGACATCGCCGCCAGTGGTCGAGGGCGCCGAGTGGTTCGCGGACGATGAGCTGGACTGGTTGCATTCGGGCGCCGTACTTGCCCTGGCCCGGACCGTTGCGGCCACGCCCGGTGCGGACGAGGGCCGCCGGGTCTTTGTCAGCTATGCCTCCGGCGACTACGGCCATGCTGCAGCTGTCTGCAAGTTCCTCGAAGACGGTGGCCTGCCGTGCTGGATCGCGCCGCGCGACATCAACCGCGACATCCTGCCTTACACCGAGGCCATCGAACGCGGCATCGGACAGGCGCGAGCGGTGGTCATGCTGCTATCGGCGACGGCCAACCTGTCGGTCCATATTCCACGCGAACTTGACCTGGCCTTGGAGCGTCGGCTGCCGATCGTGCCGGTTCGGCTCGAAGACGTGCAGCCGAGTGGCCAGTTGAATTACCTGCTGCGCACGTGCCAGTGGCTCAGCGCCTTCGACCGCAGCCTGCCCCAGGCTTGCACCGAATTGCTGCGCCGGCTCGAATCGCTCCCTGACGCCCGCCGCTAACGTGGCCGCCTTCAGCCTGCGCCGTACTCCGCGCGTAGCAAACGCGCCGACCTGGAAGCCAACACCTGGTTCATCCCGAAGGAGAACGCCAAAGGGACGCGAGAGGCAAGAAACAGGACCAGTTCGTCTTGCTTTCGCCGTTCTCACGGCGCCAATTCAAGGACCTGCACGCGCTGACAGGGAACACCGAGTGGTGCTTCCCCTCTCGAAGACGGCGAAGCACACATCGACGTCAAGACGGTCAGCAAACAGGTCGGCGACCGACAACACCGTTTCAAGGACAGAAGGAGTCTAAAAGGTCGCCGTAACGACGACAGCCTCGTGCTAGCGCGCGGCGCCAAAGGCGACTGGACACCCAACGACCTGCACCGAACAGGGGCCACGATGATGCAAGCCTTAGGCATTACGCTCGAGGTCGTGGACCGCTGCCAGAACCACATGCTCAAGGGCAGTCGCGTACGCCGTCGTTACCTGACCCACCGCTACAGCGCGGAGAAGCGCGAAGCATGGGAGCGGCTCGGAGCTGCAGTCGAGGGCATCCTCGAGTCGCCCTCGACCGCGACGCGCACGCGCAACCGCCAGACCGATGCTTTTCAGGCGAAAGTCATCGTTCCTGGACGTACCCAGCAAGCCTAGAGTCGATCGACGAACCCACTGCAGGCGCAATCCCGATGGATGACCGAACTCCGGCAAGACCGCCGCAGGCGGCTGAGGTTGCGAGCGCGCCTTTGTTCCTGCGCATCGGCGATGTGATGCGCCTGACCGGGCTCGGCCGCTCGACGATCTATCGCTTGATGGCTGCGGGCGAATTTCCACAGCCCGTCCGGCTGACGCGGCGGCTCGTCGCCTGGCGACGCGCTGACGTCGAGCGGTGGTGTGACGGGAGGCCCGAAGTCACGCATGAGACAAGGGGCAACGCCCGCGTCTATACGGTTCGAACCCAGGCGCCCGGCGAGTCTAGGTCGGCATTGCTACTCAAGGCACGCCGAATGACGGCGGCCGCCGAGAGGCGTCTCAACGAACTGCCGCCCTGAACCTCCGAACCTTCCGGCCGCTCGAAGAGTGGGACCGGCAGCGACTGCGAGGCTTACCGCGTGGTCGTGGCCTACGACCACGTACTCGTGCGAGCCAGACGCATCGTGGACATAGCCCCGCCGGAGGCCTAGCTGGAGGGCTCGATCACGGGCTGGCGCTTCGAGCCGGCGGTCGGTGCACTGCAGGCGCTTCGTGGGGTGGCCGCGATCACGGCGATCGGCCTGATGACCGAGATCGGCGACCTGGCGCGCTTCCCGCATCCGCGCAAGCTCATGGGCTATCTCGGCCTGGTCCCTTCGGAGCGCTCGAGTGGCGAGCGAACCAGCCGCGGCAGCATCACCAAGACGGGAAACGCGCACGCGCGCCGGCTCTGGATCTACAGCTGGGAGGAAGGTACGGCGCGTCCCCGCGCCCAACAGCGGACCCAGGGTCGCGCACTCCCTCAGTCAGCGCGATGAATGTCGCTCACGTCCCGCGCGTAGTGCTGGCGCCGGGTCCCTCGGCCAGCAGCCTGAATTGCTTGACGCCGCTCGAGTTCGAGCAGCAGCATCACCCGATCTCAGACCGAGCCGCCCTCCAGGAACGATCGGCCCGAATTGGCAGGGGCAGGTAGTCAGGCTGCTGTGCGTCCATCGTGTTTGGATCAGGTCACAGTCCCTCTGCCATGGTCGGCTTCCTCCGCGTCTCACACTAACCGCGCGCTCATCGAATGCTCCGGCACGGCCCCTCACTTTGCGACCGCGTTGCGTTTGTCGGGCATCTAACGTGCTACAAGCTCTATGCGCTTCATAGTGAACCTTCGAGCAACACCAGTTGACGCAAGGTATTCGTAGCGGGCGAAGCACACGATGTCGAACGTCTCGCAGCCGGACTACAAGGAGATCGCAAGGCGCTTAAAGGCGGGGACGATAGTTCCTTTTTTTGGAGCTGGTGCATCCATCTCATGCGGTCTGCCTTCAGGGCGGACACTTGCCAAGCGCTTAGTCGTCAAGTCGAACTTCCCTGAGCCTAAAGGCAGCGAGGATCTTGCGCTCGTGGCTTCGTATCTCGTCCAGCGGGAGGATTCGCTCACTCTGCGCGAGGAACTGCGCCAAGCGCTCAACGTCAATGCCCAGCCGGGACGACTGCATCGTTGCCTTTCTGACCCAAGTCTAGACGCGCTCCGTCTGTTCGTTACTACGAACTACGATGACCTGATAGAGAAGGCCCTCGAACCCCGGATGCCGTGGGTGGTTGTTGACCGCGGCACGTCGGGAAATGTTTGGTGTCGATCGCCAGGCGGAAGCTGGGATGAGGTAGAGGCAAAGAACCTCGGCTACAAAATACCCGACCGCAAATGACCGATTGTGCTCAAGCTCCACGGCAGCCTCGATCTGGAGGATCGGGACAACGATTCTTTCCTCATCACGGAAGAGCACTACGTAGACTTCCTGGGGCGAGCTGAGGGTGCCCAGATTCCACCGATGCTGGCCGCGGCAATGCGAGAACGAAGCTTTCTTTTCCTGGGGTATGGCCTGAAAGATTGGAACGTGCGTGTATTGCTTCGAAAGCTCGCGCAGACACGCGCGCCGGTCCGAAAAGATCCGATCGTCGGCAGTAGTGCGGGAGCCCGGCCTGGCTGAGCGTGAGCTTTGGAAAGCACAAAACGTCGACATGCACGACGTCGATCTCGACAACTTCGTCGCGGGTCTGGTGCCGCATCTTTGAGCGAAGTGATGCGCGCCGAGAGCAGCCCTTATGTAGGACTGGCGCCATTCGAAGCCGCTCACGCCGACTACTTCTTCGGACGGACGCTAGACGCCGCGGTATTGGCGGACAACATCCTCGCACGGCGCGTAGTTGTTTTCTATGGCGCCAGCGGGGTCGGCAAGAGTTCCTTGCTTAACGTCGGATTGCCGAAGGCATTGAAGACGGAAGGTGTCTCGACACGCATCGTTTCACGACGTGAATGGCATGAACCCGCGAGCTGCGTCCCTTGGCTTGAAGATGTACTTGCCGAGGCGTCGCGCGCGCCTGAATATCCTACGATCGTCGTGCTCGACCAATTTGAGGAGTACTTTCTCTATTCCGATCCAAGCCATGTCGAATTGTTCGCGCGGGCACTTGCGGCATTCCTTGCTCGGTCTGACTTCGAATTGCACTTGGTCCTTGCGTTGCGTGACGACGGATTGCACCGTTTGGACGCCATGCGTCGGCATCTGCCTCGCCTGCTCGACGCAACACTGGAGCTCCATCATCTCGACGAGGATTCTGTGCGCGAGGCGATCACTGAGCCGATCGGTGTTTGGAATCGCTATCATCAGCCCGGCATCTTGCTCGACAGCGACTTTGCCGACGCGCTGATCGCTCAGCTCCGTCCCACGGGTCACGATGGGCAGCCGGTCCAGGGCAGTCGGATCGAGCTCGCGTACCTGCAGCTTGCGCTTGAGCGCATCTGGGATGCAGAGGGCGGCACGAACGCCACGCAGTTGCGAACAAGTACGTTGCTGGAACGACTGAAGGGCATCAACGAGATCTCGCGCCAGCACGTCGAGGATGTGTTGAGCAAGCTGTCAGAGGATGATCGGGCTATCTGCGCCACGGTTTTTGACCGACTCGTGACGCCGTCGGGTGGCAAGATCCTCTACGCGACGTCTGATCTCGCGGCCATCGCCAAGGTCGACGCTAAACACATTTCTCAGGTACTGGCGCCGCTAGCAAGTGGCAAGAGTAGGCTCCTGCGCACCGTCGAACTGCCTGGCGGTAGGCATCAGCTCGGCTACGAGATCCTGCACGATATTTTGGCCCGGCCGATCCTCGATTGGAGAGATCAGCGCGTTGCCAAACTGGAGCGCGCTCGCGCCGATGCCGAGGTGAAAGCGAGACACGAGGTCGAGCAGGATCGGTCGCGGATCCAAAGGATGAGCCGAGCGCTTGTAGCGCTCGTTTGCCTGCTGTTGGTCGTCGCAGGGTTCGCCGGGTGGGCCGCCTGGGATTCAAGCCGGCAATCCAAGATTGCGGACGAACGCAAGCAACAAGCCTTGGACGCCGAGAAGACGGCACGAGCAAGTAGCGCGCGAGCAAATGGATTGCGACTCGTGACCGAATCGCAATCCATGCTCTCGGGCCTGACCACCGGCGGTGACGAGCGCGCGCTACTACAACTCGTTGCCGCCGACCGTCTCGCGCCCTCATCACAGTCGCAAGCCGCGCTTTTAAATGTACTGCTGTCACAGGTGCAGCTAAGGAAGCTGATCGCGACGAGTGCACCACTGTTCGCTGTTGCCTATAGTCCGGACGGTCGGCGGATCGTTTCGGGCAGTGCAGACAAGACACTGCGTCTATGGGATGCAGTCACGGGCCAGACAGTCGGCGCACCGTTCGAAGGACATAAAGACCGCGTATTGAGCGTTGCCTTCAGTCCGGACGGCCGGGTTATTGTCTCGGGTAGCGCGGATGGGACTCTGCGAATGTGGGACGCGGCCACGGGCAACGCAATGGGCCCGCCGCTCGAAGGACATGAGGGCCGTGTATTGAGCGTTGCGTTCAGTCCCGACGGTCGACGAATCGTCTCAGGCAGTGCAGACAGCACGGTGCGATTGTGGGATGTTGTCACTCGTACGGCGATCGGCGCGCCGCTACGAGCACACAAGGATAGTGTCTGGGCTGTTGCTTTCAGCCCTGATGGACGTCGTATCGCCTCGGGAGGCTGGGACACGACGGTGCGGATGTGGGACGCAGGAACAGGCAGCTCAATCGGTACGCCGTTTGCGCATAAGAGTAGTGTATTGAGCATCGCTTTCAGTCCCGATGGTCGGCGCATCGTCTCGGGCAGCGCGGATCACACTGTCCGACTATGGGATGTAGCCACCGGAACGCCCATCGGCGCGCCGCTTGAGGGACACAAGGACAACGTATGGGGTGTCGCTTTCAGCCCCGATGGCCGTCTCATCGTATCGGCCAGTGCGGACAAGACAGTGCGATTGTGGGCTACTGAAAATGGCCAACCCGTCGGGGCACCCATCGAAGGGCACAAGGACGGCATTTTCGGCGTGGCCTTCAGCCCTGACGGCCAAAGAATCGTATCGGCGAGTGGTGACAGGACGCTGCGCCTATGGGACGCGGCCACGGGTCAGACACTCGGCACGGTCCTTCGAGGGCACAAGGATGCCGTGACGAGCGTCGCGTTCAGCCCAGACGGCCGACGCCTAGCGTCGGTCAGTTGGGATAAAACCATGAAGCTTTGGGACCCGGCCACAGGGAACGCGATTGGAGCGCCGATTGAAGGGCACAAGAGCGCAGTCTCGAGTGTTTCCTTCAGCCCCGACGGCCGGCGAATCGTTTCGGGAGCCTGGGACGCCACCCTTCGCCTGTGGGATGCAGCCACTGGCCAACCAGTTGGTCAGCCGCTAGCGGGTCACGACAATGTCGTTTCAACTGTCGCGTTCAGCCCGGACAGCCGGCAGATTGTCTCCGGCAGCGCGGATAACACGCTGCGGCTGTGGGACTCTGCGACCGGTCAGCCCATCGGGCCACCTCTCAAGGGGCACAAAGGTACCGTGTTGAGCGCCGTCTTCAGCCCCGACGGGCGGCGCATCATCTCTGCCGGTGATGATCACACACTGCGGCTCTGGAACGTCGCCACTGGCCAGCAGATCGGTGCAGCGCTCGAGGGGCATAAGGGGAGCGTGCTCAGCGCTTCCTTCAGCCCAGACGGCCGGCGCATCGTTTCCGGCAGCGCAGATGGCACGCTACGACTGTGGGACGCCGCTAACGGAAAGGCGATTGGGGGGCCAGTGGAGGGGCACGAAAAGGCCGTTTCGAGCGTAGCTTTCTCAAGAGATGGACAGTTTATTGTCTCGGGAAGTTGGGACGGGACGCTACGGCTATGGGATGCAACAACCGCCCGTCCCATTGGCGCTCCACTTACCGGACACGCAAACAGCGTCTTGAGCGTAGCTTTTAGTCCTGATGGTCGACGGATTGTCTCGGGAAGCTCGGACACCACGATAAGGCTTTGGCCTGCGCCCGACGTGTTCGCCCAGGAGCTCTGCGACAAGCTCACCCGCAACATGAGCGTCGGCGAGTGGCGCACTTGGGTGTCACCGGAAATCGACTTCGCGAAGCAGTGTCCGGAACTACCTATTGCTGCGGAGGTGCCTAATGCAGGGAGCGTTGTGCAACGCTGATGCTCTTACACCAGGCCGCTGTCGGCATCGACTAGGGCCTGTTAACACAAACGCAGTCCATCGACGATCAGCGAGAAGCTGATGAAGCCGATGAACAGTGCGTCGAGCTTGTCGAAGCGCGAGAAGATGCGCCGGAAGCCCTTGAGCCGCCGGAACAGCCGCTCGACCTCGTTGCGGCGCTTGTACATCTCGCGGTCGTACTCCCAGGGATCGACTCTCGTCCTCGGAGGCGGCACGACCGGGATGAAGCCGAGATCGAGGGCAAGCTGGATCGTCTCGTTGCCAGAGTAGGCGCTGTCCATCAGCAGGTGCAGGGGGCGGCTGGGTGGCCCGAGGCTCGCCAGCAGCTCTCGGCCCATCGGCCCGTCGCCGTCTTGACCCGGCGACAGCGCGAACGTTATGGCCGTTCGAGCATCCGCGGCAACCAGATGAACCTTGGTGGTCCAGCCGCCTCGGGACTTGCCGATGGCCTGGGGGCCGTTTTTTTTAGCGCCCCGGTGCCATCGGGATGGACCTTGATGATGGTCGAGTCGAGCGATACCGCCTCGATCCGGATGCGCACCACCTGCGACTGCTGCAGCTGCTCGAAGATCCGGTCGAGCACGCCCAGCTTGGACCAGCGGTTCATGCGGGTGTAGATGGTGTGCCAGTTGCCGAAGCGCTTGGGCAGCCCGCGCCACTTGCAGCCCTGCTCGGCCACGTAGAGGATCGCGTTGAGCACGTTCAGGTTGCTCATGCTGACGTTGCCGCGCTGCTTGGGCAGGCAATGCTCGATACGAGCGAACTGTTCTGCGGTGATTTCCATCTCCGCAGTTTCGCTCGCTCTGCATGCCAATGGCAATTAGTGTTAACACGCCCTAGGCCAGCTGCGAGGCGGATCCATCGGCGGTTACGAAACCCGTCGTTTGACCGCAACGATGGGTTCGGCCTGATGTGCTGTCTCGCGGGCGCGGTTTGCGGTGAGTAATGGAGAAGTACTCAGGCCTCGTGCTGCTGGGCAGAGGGGCACTCGTCCTCCTCGCCAGGCACCCGGTCGGGTTGGTTCCATTTCATGATCTCGCGAAACATGCGTGAATACGAGCCACCAAAGCGCGAAACGTCGTAGCAACCCAGCGGGCTGGTGGTGGTGCGGCCGACACAACGATTGCAGCGCGTGCAGCGCTCCTTCTCGGGCACGTCTCTCTCGTGTCTGAGATAGGCACTAATCAGCTTCGGATTGGCAATCAAGGCACGCGCCATTGAAACGATGTCGCAGTGCTCGAGCCCTTCCTCGATCGATTCCAGGGTCTCATAACAACCGTTCGTGATCACCGTCATGCTCGGCAGCTGCTTCTTGATCTCGTTGGCCAGGCTCAGGCTCCTGAACGCGGGATCCCAGCCGAGATTTGTGAACCAGTGGAGGACGCGTACGGGTAGCGGGAAATGCGCGAATGCAGCCCGCCATGCGGCCTTGCCGCTCAGGTGGCGGACCGAGTCGAAAAAGCCGCGGACTTCCCTGAACGGAAACGCTCCTGCCACGTCGTGCGGATTGGGGAAGCCATACCCGGCCACCACGTGCAGGTAGTCGACGCCCTGCAGCCGCTTCGCATAGCGCGCCATCTGGTGGACATCATTGCCGCGACGCGATGCCGCGGACACCAGCGGAGAGGGCCAGCGTCCGGCGGCAAGGAGGAGCGGGCTGGCATTGAAATCGGCCCCCGACAGGCGCACGCCGACGAGGAAGTCCTTTCCGACGGCCGCCCGAACTGCCTTCAGAATCTCATCGAGGAAGCGGAAGCGTGCGTCCTCGCTGCCGCCCCAGTCGTCCTGCCGCCGGTTGATCGCCGGATTCAAGAACTGGTGGATCAGGTAGCCCTTGCCCGCAACGATCTCCATGCCGTCGGCACCGGCCTCGCGTACGCGCAGCGCCGCCGCGGCGTGCTCGGCGATCGAACGCTCGATCTGCTTCGTGCTCATTGCACGGCGGCGGTTGTTGTAGCCGAACGCGAAGTCTCGCCCGTCCGAAGAGCTCAGGCCGTCGTCGTCCTCGGGGAACAGGCTGCTGTACGTGACATAGCCCGGGTCGCCGATCTGCACGATGTAGCGACAGCGGCCACCCTGCTGGATCTCGGGCAGCCGATGCTTCAGGTGCAGCATGTGCCGCTTGGTCGCGATCGAGGGGTACTGCGGCGGCGACAGGCGCTTCTCGTGGACGTGGAACGTGGTCGAGATGATGCCGGCGACACCTCCGTCGGCAAATCGCTTCTCGAAGTTCTTCCAAATGTCGGTGACGGTGCCGTCGTAGTTGCAGGTTCGGCCACCGATCGACGAGCGCAGCAGGCGGTTGCTGAAGCTAACGTCGTGAATCGTGATCGGTTCCTTGAATTTCGGTCCAACTGTCATGGGACCTCCTCGCGTTTGCGCATTTCAGCGATCGTGGACGCTGATTTCAGCGTGATCGCGGACGGTGTTTCAGCGTGATCATGGACGATCACGGAAGCACGCGAGTGAAGGGGTTCATCGTATCGCAGTGCCGAAGGGTGTTCAGGGTTGGTGTGTTGCTGATGGAGGCTTGTCCACGGCGGCGGGCGTCGCTTGCGACGAACGACCGCCGCGGTGGGCAAGGCGTGTTTGAGCGTCGGCACCGGCAGTGCTGAAGTTGCGCGAAGCGGTTGAGAGCTAGCGAACGGCACCGCAATGCTGCGCTACAAGAACATTGACGTGGGCTCGATACCGCCCGGAGATTGACGAGGACCCTGTAGCGCGCCGAAGTTGCTCCAGATTGAGGCACATTCCCGAGCGCTCGCGAATAGTTGGAGCCGGCAGTCATGGCTTGATCTGCTTCTTGCGCATCGACTCGCCCTTGAGGGCGATCTTGTGGGCGGTGTGCACGATGCGGTCGAGGATGGCATCGGCCAGCGTCGGATCGTTGAGCCAGTCGTGCCACGAGGCGACCGGCAACTGGCTCGTGATCAACGTGGCGCGCGTGCCGACGCGGTCATCGAGGAGCTCGAGCAGATCGTTGCGCTCGGGTGCGCTCACCGGAGCGATGGCGAAGTCGTCGATCGCGAGCAGGTCGATGCGCGCCAGCTGAGCGAGCCGTCGTCCGAAGCTGCCGTCGCCGTGGGCGACGCGGAGCTCTTCGAGGAGCCGCGGCGCGCGCACGTAGAGCACGGTGAAGCCGCAGCGCGCCGCCTGCTGGGCAAGCGCACACGCGAGCCACGTCTTGCCGACCCCGGTCGCACCGGTGATCAGGACGTTGTGCCCGTGGCGCAGCCAGTCGCAGCCGGCCAGCGCGGTGACGAGATTGCGGTCGAGCCCACGCGAGGCGCGCCAGTCAATATCTTCGAGGCAGGCGCTCGCGAGCTTCAGCTTGGCGGCCTTGAGCAGCCGGGTCAGCCGCTTGGCGTCGCGCCAGTCGATCTCGCGCTGCACGAGCATGGCGAGCCGGTCGTCAAAGGCCAGCTCACCGGCCGAGGCGCTCGTCGCCTGGTCGGCCAGGGCGTGGACCATGCCGTCCAGACGCAGCCCGCGCAGCTGGTCCAGGGTGTGTTCGTTGAGCAAGAGCTTCTCCTTCCTCAGTGGTAGTAGTCGGCGCCGCGCAGGTTGTCGTGCAGCGGCAGGGTGGCATCGGCCGGCGGCGGCGGCGCCTGCTGCCGGTCGAGCCCGGCGGCCAGGATCGAGTTGACGCTGCGGTAGGTGGGCGAGCGGATCGACAGCGCTCGCGCGCATGCCGCTTCCAGCCGCTCGGTGCCGAGCTGGCGCGCGAGACGCTGCAGACCGAGGCACGCGCGGTAGCCTTGCTCAGGGTGCGGACGGTGCTCCATCTGCCAGCGCACGACAGCACCAGTCGCCGCGCCGATACGTTCGCCCCAGGCGATTAGCTTGGCCGGCGTCCACTCGAGGTGCGCCCGGTGCGAGGCCGGCATGTGCTCGGCAACGGTGGTGTGAGCGCCCTGGATGACGCTCAAGGCGTGTGCAGCAACGCGCTGCTGGCCGACGACGATCTCCACGGTGCTGGCCGTGATGCGCAGCTCGACCTCGGCGCGCACGAGCCGGTGCGGCACGCTGTAGAAGTGGCCGTCCAGCTCGACGTGGTAGTCGATGTTGACGCGGGCGCGCTTGAAGCGCGCGATCGGCATCCGATGGGCCGGCAAGGCGCGCAACACTGGGCGGTCCAGGAGCTCGAACGCACTTGCCCGGCAGCCCGGCAGCTTCTTGAAGGCACGCGCGTTCAGATCGAGCAGCAGCTCGGCGATGGCTCGGTTGAGCTCGCCCAGGCTGAAGAAGCGCCGGTCGCGAAGCCGGGCGAGGATCCATCTCTCGACCACGAGAACCGCGTTCTCGACCTTGGGCTTGTCCCTCGGATGCGCTGGCCTGGCTGGAAGCACCGCCACGTCGTAGTGGCCGCAGAACTCCTCGACCAGACGGTTGACGACGGGCTCGTAGCGGTCGGGGCGTGCGATGAGCGCGCGCGGCTGGTCGGGAACGATCAGCCGCGGCACGCCGCCGACGAATTCGAGGGCATCGATGATCGAGCCGACCCAGTCGGCCGCGGTCTGCGTCGCCGTCGCGCAGGCATACGTGTAGTTCGACGCACCGAGCACGGCGACGAAGATCTGGGCGCGGCGGATCTCGCCGCTTCCGGCGTCGATGACCGCGACAGTCTGGCCGGCATAGTCGACGAAGAGCCGCTCGCCGGCGATGTGCGTCTGACGCATCGAGCGCTTCAGGCCGAGCGTCCAGGCGCGGTACTTGACGCAGAAGCTCGTGTACTTGTAGGCCGGCTCGCTTGCGCGCTGGTACTCCTCCCAGAGCAGCTGCAGCGTCACGCCTGGGCGCTTGAGCTCCTGGTGGATCCAGGCGAAGTCGGGCTCGAGCTGGCGGCTCGCGCGCGGCACCGCCGGGCGGTACAGGCGCTCTTCGAGCTCTTGGTCGCTGAGCGTCTGGGCCACGGCCCAGTCGACGCCGGCGGCGCGCGCGAGCAGCAAGAACTTGCCCACCGTGCCCTTGCCGATGCCCACGGCACGGCCAACCTGGGCGTAGCTCAGCCCGGCTTCGAGGTGCAGGCGCAGGGCCTGTCGTATCTGACGCATCGTGATCCTGGTGGTGGGCATGGCGGGCCGGCAAAGCCGGCCAGCATGCCCGCGGTCAAGATCACTCGCGCCTTCCGCTAATCGTCCACGTTCAGGCTGAAACGTCGTCCACGATCAGCCTGAAATGGCGTCCACGTTCCTCTGAAACGCCGTCCACGATCGCCTGAAACGACCGTCCACGATGGGCTGAAATACGCATCGCGTTCATCTGTCGAGGCTCGCCAGACTTGCCAGGGCACGCGCCCGTAAGGCGCTGGCGCCCTGCTGTGCTGCGATCTCGGCCGCACGCTGCAGGCAGGCGCGCGCTTCTGCGCCTGGCCAGAGCAACTCCCCCTTGACACGCCAGACCTCGGCCTCCCAGTGGCGTTCGCCATGGCGCGCGATCGCAGCGAAGGCGGCGGCGATCCTGTGCAACCCCTCATCGCGCCGCCCCAGACGCTCATAGCCCGACGCCGCGATCGCCAAGGCCCAGGGCTGGCCGAGCTGGGCGTGAATCAGGTTCAACTCGCTCAGCGCGCGCTCGATCTGCACCACGCCGTCCTCGCAGCGGCCGGCGGCAATCGCGGCCTGGCCGCGCAACACCCAGGCGCATGCGCTCAGGAAGCTCAGGCGGTGCTCGCCGGTGACAGCAAAGAGCTCTTGGAGGAGCGGTTCGGCCTGATCGTGCTCGCCACGGCAGGCGCGCACGGCGCAGGCGAAAAAGAGCGCCAATGTCAGTGCATAGGGCTGAGCAAGGCTGCGCGCCGCGTCGACGGCGCGCGTGGCAATGTCCACCGCGCCCTCTTTGTCACCGTCAATCCAGCAGACCCAGCTCAGGTGCGCCATCGCGTTGACGCAGGGATCGATCTGCGCCGCCAGGGTCTTCAGGCGGTGCTCTTCGGGGTGATAGAGAGAGACCGCCAGCTCGAGCTCGCGGCGTGCTGCGGCGAACTCTCCCTGCCACATCGACATCGCGCCGAGCATCCACTGGCCGAGCATGCGTGCGGCGCGGTCGCCGCTGCTGTCGCCGATATCGGCCACCCGCCGGCCCTGGGCACGTGCGAGACCGAGTTCGCCTCGCGCGTAGTGCCATGAGAAGAGTCCGCGGCGCACCTCGACCTGGGTCACGACATCGCCGAGCTTCTCGCTCAGCTCGAGGGCGCGCGCGAAGCAACGTTCGGCCTCGATCGATGAGAAGCCATGGACGGCGCGGTGCGCAGCGCCGCTGAGCATCGCCAGCATCATTTCCGAGCGATCGCGCTCGACACTCTGGGCTATCGTCGGCAAGAGCTCGCTGCCGCGCTCGCTATGGCGCAACGCTTCGACATTGGCCGAGCGCCCGAGGGCGCGCATCGCCGCCTGAGCCCACCAGCGCGCCGCCTGAAGGGGCCGGCCGGCCAGCGTGTAGTGTTGCGCCAGCAGCTCCGGCTCGTCTGTCCGCGCGCGAGGGGTCCAGCCGCTCGACAGCTTCGGCGATCGCACCGTGCAGCGCGATCCGCCGCGTGCGCAGCAGGCTGCCGTAGGCGGCATCCTGGATGAGGGCATGACGAAACTCAAAGACCGGCTGCTGCGGTCGCTGCTGCACGATCGCGGTATCAACCATTCTTGCCAACGCAGCATCGAGTTCGGCCGCAGGCAGCGGCAGCAGCACTTCCAGGAACTCACGCGAGAACTCGCGCCCGATTACGGCCGCTACCTGCGCAACCTCCTTTGCGGTGCCCAACTGGTCGAGGCGCGCCATGAGGAGGTCGTGCAGCGTCTCCGGCACCTCAGAGGTGGATAGCCCCGCGCCGATCGCCTTCCCGAGTTCCTCGATGAACAAAGGCACACCATCGGCGCGCGCGACTACCCGCGCCAGCTGCTCAGCTGCCGCCGGCGTCGGCATGGCGACATGGCTGGCCAGTTCCGCCGCCTCTTGCGGCGCCAGCCTCTGGAGGTGCAACAGGCTCGCCTGTGGCCCTTGCAACCAGGGCTGGCTGGTATCTGCGACTCGCGAGGTGACGACCAGCAGCAGGGGCAACGTCGGCAACGCCGCGGCCACGAGACCGAGCAGGGCCAGCGTCGACGGATCGACCCAATGCGCATCTTCGAGCACCAGCAATACCGGCCGCTGCAAAGCCAACTCGCGCAAGCGGCCGAGGATGGCGACCATCGTTTGTTGGCGGCGCTGCTCGGGTGGCCAGGACTGCGGCGGCCCGTCCATTGGCAGGGAGAGGAGTTCGGCAAACAGCGGGATGGCGCTGGCGAGCGCCGGCGAAGCACCGCCGAGCAGCTGGCGCAGCTTGTCGAGGCGGCTGGACGTCGCTTCACCGGGAGCAAACCCGGCCGCCTTCTCGAGCTGCTGGACAAACGGGTGAAACGCGCTATTGACGTGGTACGGCGAGCACTGGTAGCAAATGCGATAGAACGGCGCGCTCATGATCCGGTCGACCAACGTTTCCACGAGGCGCGACTTGCCGACGCCCGCTTCGCCAGCGACGAGCACGAGCTGCCCGACGCCGCGCGTCGCGCTGCGCCATAGATCGATCAGCCGCGAGAGTTCGTCGGAACGGCCGACCCAGGGCGTTAGAGCCGCGTGATGGGTTTGATCGAAGCGGCTGCGCTCGGGGTTCGGACGCAATACGGTCCAGGCACGCACCGGTTGCAGGTAGCCGCTCAGCGTGAGCTCGCGCGGCGGCGCGTAGACGAAGCGCGATCCGGCGAGTTGCTGCGTTCGATCGGCGACCAGCACGGTCTGGGGCTCGGCCGACGACTGCAGCCGCGACGCGAGGTTTGGTGCCTCGCCGACGGCCGCCGCTTCTTCGGCATCACCCGCACCGATGCGATCGCCTACCACGACCACGCCAGTCGCAATGCCGACGCGCAGCGGCGTCGGCTGCCGGAAAGAATCGAGCGGCGGGTCCAGCAGCTGCACAGCGCTGACGATGCCGAGGCCGGCGTGAATGGCGCGTACGGCGTCGTCTTCGTGCGCCACCGGGTAGCCGAAGTAGACCAGCACTCCGTCGCCCATGTAACGAGCGACAAAGCCGTCGTAGCGCGCGACGAGATCGCGCACCAGCTGCTGGAATCGCAGGATCACGGCGCGCAGGTCCTCCGGGTCCAACCGCTGGGCCATCGCGGTCGAGCCAACCAGGTCGCAGAACATCACCGTCAACTGGCGGCGCTCCGGGACGGGACGGCTCGAGGAGTCATCAATGCTTTCCGCAAGGCTGCTGACGATCCGGCAAGTATGCGATGTCCAGGGCTGCCGGTGCCGATCTGCCGCAGGCGGCACCAGAGCATCTAGAGGCCGCCCTAAGATCCTGGCAGGGTCGCGAGCGTTGCGGCGCTTGGCTGGCCTGCCTCCGCAGGTTGATGGATGGCAAACCCACCGCCGTCCGTCATACTCTTCTAGCCTGTCGACGCTGAGCACCTCTGCAGAGGCATCTGTAACGACGCGACAGCAGAACCCGGCGCGCGTTCGAGACCGTAGGCGAGCGTATCGACCGCCCGTGGTAGGACCGCACTTCTCAAAACCTCAACGGACGGACGTCGCAACGTGGCGCTAATGACGATCCTTCGAGAGGCAGTGGCGAAGGCATGCTGCCTGGCGTGGCGCGCCGGTGCGCTTGCTCTCCTCGCGTTCCCAGCGGCCGCGCAACCCACCACGGTGCCGATCTTGGAGGTGCAGACCGGCCATTCAATCAAGAGAGTGCGGGAACCCGATGGCCTAGTCTTACTGTGTCAATAAAATCAAGGCATTATATGCACCTCTTCATCCTTTTCGCGAGGACTGATGGGTGCAAACGACCGGTTTGAGCAGTACATGGGGCACGTGGCCGATGGATTGGGGCATGCGGATCGGCACGCGGGGCTGCAGGGCTACTGCACGGGGCTGATGCTGCCGCTGGCGCGCAAGAGCGTGGAGCCGATGGCCGCGCGGGTCGACCCGCTGCACGCGAGCGCCAGCATCAAGCGCTGCATCACTTCGTGGCCAAGGCCGAGTGGTCCGACGATGAGATGCTGCAGACGCGTGGCGCAATGGGTGGTGCCGCAGATGGACCTGTCGCGGGCGGCTTCTGGATCATCGACGACACGGGGTTTCCGAAGAAGGGCAAGCACTCGGTGGGCGTGGCGCGGCAGTACTGCGGGATGCTGGGCAAGCAGGACAACTGCCAGGTCGCGGTGAGCGTGTCGCTGGCCATGCGAGGAAGCCAGCTGCCGCGTGGCCTGGCGCTTGTATCTGCCGCACGAGTGGGCCGAGGACCAGCGCGGCGCGCACAAGGCCGGGGTGCCAGAGGAGGTGCGAGTTCGCGACCAAGCCGCAGATCGCGCTGGAGCAGATCGAGGCACTGCTGGCGCGACGGGCTCCACGGCACTGCGTGCTGGCCGACGCCGGCTATGGGGTGGACACCGCCTTTCGCCAGCGCCTGAGCGATTTGGGTCTTGCCCTACATGGTGGGCATCACTTCGGCGGTCGTGGTCTGGCCGCCAGGTGTCGAGCCGCTGCCGGCCAAGCGCTACAGCGGCATGGGTCGACCGCCGGTGATGCCACGCCGCACGCGCGCGGCGTCAGCCGATGAGCGTCAAGGCGCTGGCCATGGCCCTGCCCTCAGGCCTTCCAGACGATCAGCTGGCGCGAGGGCACCAACGAAACGCTCAGCGGTCGCTTTGCGGCGGTGCGCGTTCGACATGCTGGTGGCAACTCCGGCAAGGCTCGGCTGCAGCCCCGGGAGTGGCTGCTCATCGAGTGGCCCGCCGGCGAGGCCGAGCCGACCAAATACTGGCTATCCACGCTGCCCGAGGACACCGCGATCAATGATCTGGTCAGCGCCGCGCATTACGCTGGCGCATCGAGCGCGACTACCAGGATCTCAAGCAGGAATTCGGCCTGGGCCACTACGAAGGCGAGGCTGGCGCGGCTTTCATCATCACGCCATCGCTGTGCATTGCGGCCTATGGGTTCCTGATGGCTCAACGACTGATCGCCGCACCAGTGCCGGCGGTAAAAAAAACTTCATCGAACGCCAAGTGCCTGCCCTTCCCGCGAATTACATCCCCCGCGGGAGTCCGGCGCGCGCAGCGCCACGTCGCGGACTCGATACCCTACGCTGCGCCATCGCTCGCCTTCGGGCTCTCGCTCGAATGGGAAGTGCCCGTGCTGCGGTCGCCAAAAGCCCGCAGATGATGCTTCGTGACACAGTAAGACTAGGGAAGTTCTGAACAAGTCCACCGATCATGCCGCGAACTCGTTGAGGTGACCAACGAGGGAGGAGCGATGGGCCAGATCAGTTTCTCGGACGCGGAGTACGCGGGCAAGCGCAAGAAGACCCGGCGCGAGGTGTTTCTGGAAGAGATGGAACTGGTGGTGCCGTGGAAGGCGCTGCTCCAGCTGATCGAGCCGCACTACCCGGTTGCTGGTCGCGGTCGCAGGCCGTACCCGCTGGAGTCGATGCTGCGCGTGCACCTGATGCAGAACTGGTTTGCGTTGAGCGACCCGGCGATGGAAGAGGCTCTGTACGAGATCGCCTCGCTTCGCACCTTCGCTCAGCTGAGCCTGGGCGAGCCGATTCCCGATGAGACGACGATCCTGAACTTTCGCCACCTGCTCGAGGCCAACGACCTGGCCGACGACATCCTCAAGGCGGTCAATGCGCACCTGGCGCGCAAGGGCCTGCTGCTCAAGCGCGGCAGCATCGTGGACGCCACCATCATCGCCGCGCCGAGCTCCACCAAGAACGCCCAGGGCGAGCGCGACCCGGAGATGCACCAGACCAAGAAGGGCAACGAGTGGCACTTCGGCATGAAGGCGCACATTGCGGTCGACGCCGACAGCGGCCTGGTGCACACGGTCACCACGACAGCGGCCAACGAGGCCGACGTCGAGCAGATTGCCGATCTGCTGCATGGCAAGGAGCGGCACGTGTGGGCCGACTCGGGCTACCGCGGTGCGCAGACTCGCGTGGAGCGCGAAGACCTGCAGTGGCACATCGCAGCCAGGCCGAGCGACATCGCCAAGCTGCCGGAAGGCCGGGCCAAGCAACGGGTCAAGAAGCAAGAGCACAGGAAGGCCAGCGTGCGCGCGAAGGTCGAGCACCCGTTTCGGGTGATCAAGCGCCAGTTCGGCCTGGTGAAGGTCAGATTCCGCGGACTGGCGAAGAACACCGCCCACGTGGTCACGCTGTTCGCGCTGTCGAACCTGTGGATGGCGCGCAAGAAGTTGATGGCGATGGCGGGAGCAGTCCGTCCGCAGACAGCATGAGGCGCGACAAACGCGGCGCAATGCGCCTGAACAGCGTGTTTCAGGCGATCGCGGAAGGCTCTTCAGTCTGATCGCGGACGCTGTTTCAGGCTGATCACGGACGATTGGGCTGAACGCGATGGAATTTCGCGTTGTTCAGACCTTCCCTAGTCTAGTGGTCATCGATCGCGGAGACCATCTTCTGGCCTCGTATTCGCGCAGTGAAACGGTGCTCTGGGACCTGGCGAAGGAATCCGCAGGTGCGGCGCTTTCCAACTGCTCGAGTAACGCGCCGGGCGGAAAGTGTGATTCCGGTTCCGGCCCAGCGAGAGCAACCGATCGAGAGCTCTTTTCCCGGGTTGAACTCGACCACCTGTCAACGCCGATCTAAATCTGACCCACTTTCCCGCATGTCGCCGAAGTAAATCTGACCCACCCTGGGCACTTTGCGTCTTTCGATGCTCGGCGCGCATCTGCCTCAATTCGGAGCATCTTTGGCGCGCTACAGGTTCCAAGTCGTTCTCTCGACGGGTTCGAGTTCACGACTGCGGCGCTGAAGTGCGGCTCTTCGGGTTGCTCGGGCGCGTAGGGCGAAGCCCGGAGCGGTCGAGCAACCCGATGCGCTTCAGTTTGTCGTTGCGGTCGACCTCCTCGCCGCCTGCCCGGCCTTTCGTTTGTCTTTAAGCCGATAGCTTTCGCCGGTGATCTGCACGATGTGGGCGTGGTGGAGCAGCCGGTCGAGCATCGCCGCGGTGAGCGTCTGGTCGTCGGCGAAGGCCGTGGCCCACTGCGTGAACGGCAGGTTGCTCGTGAGGACCATGCTGGCGCGCTCGTAGCGCTTGGCCACGACGTTGAAGAAGAGCGTCGCCTCCTCGCGTCCGAAGGGCAGGTAGCCGATCTCGTCGACGACCAGCAGTTTGGGGCCGAGCACGGCGCGGTTGAAGTACTCCTTGAGCCGGCCCTGGCTCTTGGCGGCGGCGAGTTGCAGCATGAGGTCGGCCGCGCTGATGAAGCGCGTCTTGTGCCCGGCCATCACGGCGCGGTAGGCCAGCGCCAAGGCGATGTGAGTCTTGCCGACGCCGCTCGGGCCGAGCAGCACGACGTTTTCGGCGCGCTGCACGAAGGCCAGGTGCGCGAGCTCCGTGATCTGCGCCTTCGGAGCTCCGCCCGCATGGCTCCAGTCGAACTGCTCGAGCGTCTTGACCGCAGGCATCGTCGCGAGCTTGAGCAAGGCGGCGCTGCGGCGTTCGTCGCGGGCGACGATCTCGCTGGCCAGCACGCCCTCGAGGAAGTCGGCGAAGCTGGCCTCCGTGCGGGCCGCCTCCTGCGCCAGCGCCGGCCATTGCGAGGCCAGGCGCGAGAACTTCAGCTGCTCGCAGAGTTCGCCAATCCGCTCGTGCTGCAGACTCATGGCAGCACCTCCAGCAGCTCGTCGTACACCGCCAGCGGGTGCTGCAGGCTCTCGACCGGCAGGGCCACGCGCTGCGCCAGGCGCGGCGCGCAGCGCAACGCCGGCGCCGGCAACATGACCGCCCGCTCTTCGGCCAGCCGCAGGGCGGGAACCACCTTGGTCGTCGCGTGCACACGTGCATTGGCCACCTCATCGAGCCAGCGCCGGACATGGGCATTGGCGATCGGGGCGTCGAACTTCAGGCCACCGGCCTCGAACGCTGGCCGCCAGTGGCACGATGAAGCTCGCCTTCAGGTAGGCGTTGAAGCGTTCCACTTTGCCCTTGGTCTTCGCGCGATACGGCCGGCACAGGCGTGGCACGAAGCCACACTCCTCGGCGAGCGTCTTGAGCTCGTCGTTCCAGCGGTGCAACCCCTGGCCGTAGGCGTCGCGCTCGATCACGACGGCCTTGGTGTTGTCGAACAGCACGTGCTCGGGCACGCCGCCGAAGTAGTCGAAGGCTTCGCGCAGCCCGCTGCACAGCGTCGCGGCATCTTCTCCTGTGGTGAACTTGACGAAGCTCGCCCGGCTGTAGCCGAGCGTGGCCACCAGGGCCAGCAGCGGGTCGCGGCCACGGCGCACGTAGGTGAAGTCAGCCTGCATCTGCTCGCCCGGTGGCGTCTCGAAGCGCACCACCGGCTCGACCTCGCGCTTCTTCAGCGGCGCAAGCCACGCCTTGAGCTGACTGATACCTCCCCCATAGCCGCGCTCGCTGATCTCGCGCAGCAGCACCGTCGCCGGTATCCATCTCGGCCGCGCTTGCTCGGCGCGCTCGCTCAGGTAGTCCTTGTACGGATCGAGCTTGCACGGCCGCGGCGCTCGCGGTCCATAGCGGCGCGCCGACTCTTCACGCAAATACCGCCGTACCGTGTTGCGCGAGCAGCCCAGCTGCTTGGCAATCGACCTCACCCCTTCGCCCCTTCGGGCCATCACTCGTATCTCCACTGCTTGCTCCTGGGTCAACATCGACGGCACCGCAAAGGCCGTCATCCTCGCCCAGGGGGGTCACTTTTACTTCGGCGCAGTGGGTCAGTATTACTCCGGCGCTAACACCCAGGTAGCACTCGGGTGCCGGGTCACGTTCACGTGCGCCAGCCGGCGTGTGCCATGCTCGATGATCGCAAACACGTACCGCATCCGAAACGTCGCCGTGACGGCGACGAAGAAGTCGCAGGCGAGGATGGCCGTGGCTTGGTTCCTCAGGAACGTTGACCAGCGCAGGTCGCCGCGCGGATGCCCGTGGGGCCGTTTCGGCATGTACTTGCGCACGGTTCGCGGTGAGATCCGCACCCCCAGCTTGAGCAGCAGTTCGTTGGCGATCCGCTCTTCGCCCCACACACGTTCTTCCGCGCCATCCGGCGAATCAGCGCGCGCAACTCCTTTGGGATGGAGGACGACCGGGTCGGCGTTTAAATCGCCAGAACAATCGCAGCCTGCTCGATGCCAACGAATCATCGTCGCAGGCTGCACGACAACAAGTGCGCTGCGCCAATCGAACAGCCTTGCCAAGACGGCCAAGCTGACTCGAGTCGCAGCATCTACTGGTCGCGGCTGGACCCCGCGCTCGATGTAGAGCGCCAGCTGCCGGCGCAGGAAGAGGTTCTCGGCCTGAACCGATTCGGTCGAACGGAACAGCAGCAGCACCCAGCGCAGGGCATCTTCGATCAGGCGTAGTGCAATCCTGATGAGGGTGACCATGCGCTCATCGTGCCACAGCGTTCGGCCCTGAGCCTACCGAGGGACGCAGCGCTGCGTCGGACGGCATTTTTGCGAGGACAACTATTGGAGGCGCCACTGTTGCAGACTGACCGACGCCGATCTCGTGGCGAGCGAGCGGATTGCGCGTCTCGATCAGCACCACACCCTCGAGTCCATAGTAATAGTCGGACACTTCGCTGTGCCGGTGCCACGGGATTGCCTCACCCGGATCGAGCGTGTATTCGCGCACAAGAACATCGGCGCCTTTCGCAACGACATGTACGTTGCGGACTTTGTAAGGCTGTGGCTTTGCTTGACTCACATGTCTCCCGTTGGCCTGACTCCACTGCCGGCGCGCCGGCACCCGACCGCAATGGGCGGCATGACAAGGGAATCCGTGCGGCCGCAGCCGCACGGAAGTGACGCGGCGCCGCCGTGCTACGCCAGCTTGGCGAGAATCTTGTCCATCTCGGCGGCCGAATAAGCGCGCAGAGAGCGCGAACGCACGTTGCCTTGCAACGCCGTGGCGAGATTGAAAGCGGCAAGCGATGTCTCGTCCTCGGCCTCCAGCACGCACACCATGTCGCAGTCGCCCATTGTCCAGAGCATCTCGCGAATATTGACGCCGTACTTCTTGGCCGCCTCCTTTGCCGCGGCGGCACGCTTGGTCGTGTCCTTGATACTTTGAATGCCCTTGTCCGTGAAACTCAGCAAACCAACATAGGTGATCATGCAATTTTCCTTTTGCGTCCGAACACGGGAGCCATGCGAAAAACCTCGACTGACCCGGCTCCCCGACGCTGCCCAAGATCACCATCAATGTACTGTTCTGAAGTCCGTGGGCGCGGGCGGCACCACCGTAGGTGGCGCTTCGCGGCGGCGACAAAGTGGGGCGCGCTGACCGATGAGAAGGACCATGCTACGCGCACTGCTGTCAAGCACAAGGCAAATCGTGCCGGCACATGCCCTGGCGAGAGGTCACGACGTGGCCGGTGATGTCGCCGCTGTAGTTCGTGTCGCGGCGAGTGGGACAGAGTCGGAGCGCCAGTCTGCTGAACCGAACAGGCGCCGCGATCAGACGCTCGGCGACGTCCGGAACCGGCTCACAAACCCCGCGTTCAGGGGGTCACGGCCACAACTTTCCGCCAAACGCTCGCGAGCCAGGGTCGCATCTCGTGCGGCAAACCCGCCGGGCGATAGTAGTGATCAAGTTCCGCGAATCCGGCAGCGGTCATGTAGTCGCGCCAAGCCTCCCAATCGTGAAAGGCGCCATAGCGGTCCCCGTTCCAGCCCTCCTGGCCGTTGCCCCGAGGGTTTCAGTGAAGAGCACACCGCCCGGCTTCAGCGTCGCGTGCAGTTGCCTGAGGACTCGTGGCAACTCCTGGCCCGGGATGTGGAACAGCACCGCGTTGGCGAACACGCCGTCGAAGTGACTGCCGGGGCAAGTGCAATTCCAGAAAGTTCTGCACCAGCACTTCGCATCCGCTGTTCTTGCGCGCGATCGCGGCCAACTGAGCCGACCCATCCAGGCCGATCGCCTGATGCCCGAGTGCCTTGAACGCGCTGAGATCGCGTCCTGGACCGCACCCGAAATCCAGCAGAGTGAATGGCGGTGGCACGTCGATGTGCACCAAGAGCGCCTCGATGTTCTGGCGCACATCGTGATCGCGCGTGCCTTCCCGATACCCCTGAGCATTCCGGTCATAGTGGGCCAGCGTGCGTGCTGCGACTTGATGCAGTTCTTCCGGGGTCTGTGACATGCCGATCATTCCATGCGGCTGACGATTCCGCCGGCCGGCGCTACTTGGACGAATGGGCCTAACTCGCGGGCAAGGAGACACCCTAGCCCCCGCCCGGTAGTCCCGCCAGTTGCGCTTTGGTGCGGGCAGGACGACCTCATCCTGTCTCGGCTTGCTCGAGCACAGAGAATCGCACCGGCAGCACCCAGCGCAGGGCGTCTTCGATCAGGCGGAGTGCAATCCTGACGAGGGTGACCATGCGCTCATCGTGCCACAGCGTTCAGCCCTGAGCCTACCGAGGGACGCAGTGCCGCGCCGGACGGCATTTTTGCGGAGGACAGGAGTTCGAGAAGCGCTGGAATCGGTTCTCACGGCAGACAGGGCGGCCGTGGCGGGTCGATGAGACCTACGTCAAGATCCACGGTGCATGGACTTACCTGTATCGGGCCGTCGATCGCGAGGGCCAGACCGTTGACTTCCGGCTGAGCCCCAATCGCAACGTTCTGCCGCTAATCTTACTGTGTCACAAGATCATCTCGCTTTTGGCGACCGCAGCACGGGCACGTTCCCATTCGAGCGATGAGCCCGAAGGCGATGCGATGGCGCAGCGAGGGTATCGAGTCCGCGACGTGGCGCTGCGCGCGCAGGGCTCCCGCGGGGAATGTAATTCGCGGGAAGGGCAGGCACTTCGCGTTCGATGAAGTTTTTTTTACCGCCGGCCTGGTGCCGGCGGTAAGTCGCTGCGCCATCAGGAACCCGTAGGCGGCAATGCACAGCGTGGCGTGATGGTGAAATCCTCGCCAGCCTCGGCCTTCGTAGTGGCCCAGGCCGAGTTCCTGCTTGAGATCCTGGTAGTCGCGCTCGATGCGCCAGCGCAGCTTGGCGGCGCGACCAGTTCATTGATCGCGGTGTCCTCGGGCAGCGTGGATAGCCAGTACTTGGTCGGCTCGGCCTGGCCGGCGGGCCACTCGATGAGCAGCCATTCTTCGGGGCTGCAGCGCGAGCCTCGCCGGAATTGCCGCCGCGCACGCCGAACGCGCACGCCGCAAAGCGACGCTGCAGCGTTTCGTTGGTGCCCTCACGCCAGCTGATCGTGCTGGAACGTGCTCGAGGGCAACGCCTTGGCCAGCGCCTTGACGTTCATCGGCTGGCGCCGCGGCGTGCGCCGCGGCATCAGCCGGCGGCCGACCCTTGCCGCTGTAGGGCTTGGGCGGCAGTGGCTCGACGCCCGGCGGCCACACGACGACGGCCGGTGACGCCAACCACGTAGGGCAGTCCCAGTTCGCTGAGCCGCTCGCGAAACGCGGTGTCCACGCCGTAGCCGGCGTCGGCCAGCACGCAGTGCCGCGGAGCCCCGTCGGCCAGCAGTTGCTCGATCTGCTGCAGCGCAATCTGCGGCTTGGTGGCGAATTGCACCTCCGCAGGCACTCCGGCCTTCTCGCGCCGCGCCGCGTCATCGGCCCACTCGTGGGGCAGATACAGGCGCCAGGCCACCGGCAGGCTGACCGCCTCGTAGGCCAGCGACACGCTCACCGCCACCTGGCAGTTGTCCTGCTTGCCCAGCTGCCCGCAGTACTGCCGCGCCACGCCTACCGAGTGTGTGCCCTGCTTGGGAAAGCCCGGTGTCGTCGATGATCCACCAGCCGCCATCGCGACAGTCCATCATGCGGCACGACCCATTGCGCACACGCGTCCGAGCATCGCTCGTCGGACCACTCCGCCTTGGCCACGAAGTGATGCAGCGCCTGGTGCTCGGCGCTCGCGTGCAGCGGATCCACCCGCGCCGCCATCGGCTCCACGCTCTTGCGCGACAGCGGCAGCATCAACCCCGTGCAGTAGCCCCGCAGCCCCGCGTGACGATCCGCGTGCCCCAATCCATCGGCCACGTGCCCCAGGTACTGCTCAAACTGGTCGTTTGCATCCATCAGTCCTCGCGAAAAGGATGAAGAGATGCATATAATGCCTTGATTTTATTGACACAGTAAGACTAGGGTGTCGACCGAGTATCAGCGAAGTAGCCGGACAAAGCGGATGCATTGCTGTCGAACGAGCCCTTAAGGCATTGAGCCGCCGGCTACAGCAGCCTCAATGCGGAGGCAGTGCCGGGACTCATGATCCTTTGGTTGTTGCTCTAGCGCTGACCGCCGATCGTGGAGAACTTTCTTCCGTAGGTGCCCGGGTGATCGCTGCGGCGTCAGGCTGGGTAACTTTTGGGTAGTCCGCCCGTGCACTACTGCACTACCCTGCACGCGTTGATGGATGCGCTAGAGCACGACGCCCGGTGAGGAGCGGCTCGTACTTGGCTACGAACCAAGGGGTTGTGGGTTCGAATCCTGCCAGCCGCGCCAGAAAGATCAAAGACTTAGACGCGACGCCTCTTCGGGAGGTTTCTGTTTGGGTAACTCCTCGTCACCGAGCAGCAAGGGAACACGGTGCTCGACACCCGCCGTACTCATCGTCGTGCCGGTTCGTTCCCGTGCACAGGAATTGGGTCCAGCAGGTAGCTATTGGCCCCGTGCACCTCCACGCCGTCGCCCTCGGCCTTCATGGCACTGCGCAGCACGCTCGATTGGCCCACCAGATGGGGCATCTCCTCGAGCTGCAGCGCGCGTGTCACGAGCGGCACGAGCTCGCCAGCCGTCAGCAAGGTTCGGAACCGACGACGACTCCTGAGGTATTGCTGACGTAGCCGGTGACCGGCATGGCGGTGCGTGCCGTGCGGCCGATCGCGTGTCCGCGTGTCTGCTGGCCAGGGCGCCGAACTCACGCCACCTCCAACATATTGCGGCTTGGATCCGCCCACCCAAAGCAGTTCTTCGCTATCGGGAGCCAGGCGCCGCCTTCCCGCGTCGCTCGGCCGGCGACCCGTGCGACGCACCGGCGTTCAGCGTGGCCATGCACGCGCCCGTGCTGTGCAGCGCCTCGCGTAGCGCCTGGGGCTCGAGAACTTCCGCCTCGGCACCGAGCTGAAGCATCTGGTGCGCCGCGTCGTCGATCGACTCGATCGGCACCGTCACCTCACGCCATCCGTTGGCCGCAGGCGCACGGCCGTGCGCTCGGCGGCCGCGGCGACGATCGGGCTGAAGGTACGCAGCCGCTTCCAGCCCACCGGCGAGACGCGCATCGTCGCTGCGTCGCGGTAGACGCCCTCTTCGAAGCGCTGCGTCGACTCGGACCAGAACGTCGCGAGGTCGAAGCGCGGCGGGCGCTGGAATCGTTCGTCGAGAAGCGCGACGGCACGGATCGCGCCGACTCGATATGTCTGCGGCCCTCGCCGCTCGGCGCGCACCGTGCGCGCGACAAGATACCAAGCACTGCCTTTGAGCACAAGGCCGAGCGGCTCGACGACACGCTCAGTGACGGCGGTCCAGCTCTCGTACGTCATGCGCACGCGGCGCTCATCCCACACTGCCTCAGCGACGAGGCGGAGATAGTCCGCCGGTGGGCTGGCGCGAAACCAATCGACCGGGTCGAGGTGGAAGCGGCGGGGACACGCTCGGCGTCGCCACGCCAGTCGTCGGGCAGAGTCGCCAGCAGCTTCATGTGCGCCGACGCTGCGGCTTCGCCGAGGCCCAGCGCCTGCGCCGGTCCCGGCAGCCCGGCCATGAACAGCGCACGTGCCTCGCCCGCCGTCAGCCCCGTGAGTTGCGTGCGCCAGCCCTCGCGCAGCTGAAAGCCGCCGTGGCGGCCGCGGCCGCTGTAGATCGGCACGCCGGCTGCGCTGAGGCTGTCAACGTCACGGTAGATCGTGCGCAGCGAGACTTCCAGTGCGTCGGCGAGCTCGCGTGCGCTCGTGCGGCCGCGCGACTGCAGCAGCATGAGGATGGACAGCAGGCGGCTCGCGAGCATGGGGTTCCAACAGTGTCGACGTAAATCATGACACGGGCTGACAAGATTTGAGGCGAATCATGGCTGCCATGCCAACCGTTGGCATGCGGCCGCGTCTTCCGAAGGAGTGCGGTCGCAGGCGGCGTTCGACGCTGCGTTTCATCGTTGACCCGTCCGCCTTGGAAGAAGAAGTCATGCAATCCGAAAAGTTCGAACCGCTCTCATCGACAGCGAGAATGGCCTGCGCGGCGTTCGCACACGGTCGTGGCCGGGCGAATGCGATTCCGGGTTGCCGGTCGGCGCACGATCGCTGGGCCCGGTCACCGGCGACCGAGTGCTGCTCGAACGGCTCATCGCGAATCTGCTCGACAATGCCGAGCGCTACAACACGCCTGGCGGCACGGTCGAGATCTCAACGACCGCCCACGACGCGACCTCGGTCGTACGGGTGGTCAACACCGGAGCTGTGGTCCCCGCTGACATGGTCGAACGCCTGTTCCTGCCGTTCACCCGGCTCGACGACCGCACCCGCCATGACGGCTTCGGGCTCGGCCTCGCCCTCGTCAAATCGATCGCCAATGTGCACGGCGGCACCGTGGACGCAACCGCCGTGCCGACCGGTGGGCTGGACATCAGCGTCCGCATACCGCGACGCGACAACACAGGATTCCCAGCGTCGCCTGCCACCTGAACACCTAATTTCCCGCCAGCTTCGCCGCCCAGGCCGAGGCGGCCGTCCCAAAGTGCTCTTGCCGAACCCGCTCTCACCATAGTCGGCGCCAAATCCATGCGGACGTTCGCGAATCCATAGCGTCGTCAGATTCCGTATCTGACGCGTACCGTGAACGTTCGGAACACGACGCGGCCACCCGCTTCTGCTGGTGGCCGAGCTGAGGCGCCCAGATACGGTCGAGCACTGCCGTCATCGCTGTCGGAGACGCATCCGTGGCCAACACCTGACGTCAGAGTGCTGCGCCTCTGCGTCGCAAACTTCCGCGACTCGAAGGGACCAGCGCGATGGCGAAGGTCATCTCCACTCTGTTCATCTCGGCCGACGGCGTGGCCGAGATCGACCCCGATTGGCATTTCCCGTACTTCGACGAGAACATGGGCCGGGCCGTCGGCCAGGACTACGACACCTGTGACGTCCTGCTCATCGGCCGAGAGACCTACGACAGCTTCGCCGGAGCCTGGCCCGACCGCGAGGCGGCGGGTGGCGACGACGCACCGATGGCCAAGCATCTCGGGGACCTGCGCAAGGTGGTCGTCTCCCGCCAGGCGCTCGAATTCTCCTGGCGCAACTCCGAGCTGATCAACGGCGACCTCGTCGACGCCGTCACCGCGCTTAAGGCCGATCCTGACGTCAGAGGGATCCTTATCCCAGGCTCGATCTCCGTGGTACAGCAACTGCTCGCCGCGGGGCTCGTCGACGAACTCCGCCTCCTGGTGCATCCGGTCGCGGCACGCAAGGGCCGCCGGCTCTTCGATGAGGGCGACGCGCCGTACCACCTGAAGATGATCGCAACGGAGGCGTTTCCGACCGGCGTGATGCGCGTGATCTACGCCCCGACCGAGGCGCCCACCAAGGTCGGCTACGACGCGGTCAAGGACAAGGTGCCCGAGGGGAGATAGCGCATCCGTGTCCCATGTCAGGTGTACCCGATGGACCCGGGCCGTGGGTCGAGTCGCTCAATGCCCGCTGCCGGCGGGCAGGCAACGCCCGCGATCGCTTTCGCTCCGATGGGGAACGGTGGCTCTCCAACGCGCGCCGATGGGTGATGTCCGCGTTGCCTACATATACTCGTCGCCGACCTTAACGTCGGCGGTTCCAGGCGATGTTCGTGAAGTCCTTCACGACCTAGAGATGAGGGAGAACCCGTGCCCCGCAAGATCATCCTCGACTGCGACCCGGGCCACGACGACGCCATCGCAATCCTGCTCGCCCATGGAAGCCCGGCGATCGAGCTCGTCGCCATCACCACCGTGGCCGGGAACCAGACCCTCCCGAAGGTCACCCGCAACGCCCTGCGGATGTGCACCGTGGCCGGCATCACGGACGTACCGGTGGCCGCCGGTTGCGAGTTCCCGCTCGTTCGCGAGCAGATCGTCGCGCGGGAGATTCACGGCGAGTCCGGCCTGGACGGCCCGGCCTTCCCTGAGCCCACGGTCGAGCTGGACCCGCGACACGCGGTTGACTTGATCGTCGAGACCGTGATGGCGGCGCAGCCGGGCGAGATCACGCTGGTGCCGGTCGGCCCGCTCACGAACATCGCAATGGCGATGCGAAGGGAGCCGGCCATCGTCGAGCGCGTACGTGAGGTCTGCTTGATGGGTGGGTCCTACACACGCGGAAACACCACTCCGGCCGCGGAGTTCAACGTGTTCGCCGATCCGGAGGCCGCGGCGATGGTCTTCGGAGCCCCGTGGAAGGTCACCATGGTCGGCCTCGATCTGACTCACCAGGCGGGCGCCGACGAGGGTGTCCTGAAGCGGATCTCGGCCCTCGGCACGCCGCTGTCGAAGATCGTTGTCGAGCTGCTGACTTTCTTTGGCTCGACGTACAAGGAGGTAACTGGGATGGGGGCGCCGCCGGTGCACGACCCGTGCGCGGTCGCCTACGTCATCGACCCGAGCCTGATCACCACACGAGACGCGTACGTCGCGGTCGAGCTGAAGGGCGACCTGACGTACGGTGCGACGGTGACCGACTTCGCTGGCGTGTACGGGAAGCCGCACAACACCCAGGTCGCGACCGAGCTCGACGCCGCCGGTTTCTGGGACCTCGTCGTCGGTGCGGTCGCCGCCATCGGCTGAGCGTCGTGAGCGCAGCGGTCGCGGCCACGTCCGGGCGGCAGCACAACCCGAGCCGTCGACCGTGCAGGGCGAGCGGTGTCCGCCGGCGAAGAAGTTACCTGTGCCTATGCGACTCAACGTACGGTCTAGCCGTGTGCCAGCGGCACGTAGATGTTGCGGACGTGATCTGCCACGGCGGCGCCAGAAACGGTAGCGGTCACCGGCAGCGCGTCCAGACACAGCCGCAGCCCTTCGGGAATTTTCGGATGCGGTACGCGCATGGACAGGGTGCAATGCGGCACCCAGGCACCGGGTCGGTACTCGTCGAATACCGCCACACGGGCGTCAGCCAGTCGGTCAAAGACGGTTGCGTGATGGGCCAGAATCTCGCTGGTCGGGACCGGGCCCAGCCACAGCACGCGTCCCCGGAACAAACCCACGAAGTCCAGCTCCAACCGGAGAGCCGGCGCCACATCGAGTCCCTCCAGCGCCCGCGCAACAACGGCGGCGTCCAAGCTCGGCGCCGCGACGAGTGACACGTGGGGTCGGTGCTTGCCGTGGGTGAGGCCACGGAGGCTCGGCACGCCCGAGTGCTCCATAGCGTCCCAGAGCCGCCGAATGCGCCGGTCCGCCACTTGGTCTAAATGGAGTTCGACTGCGGCGACCACGTAACGACGCTACACGCGGGCGATAGCGCGACGTCCCGAACTTCTGCGACTCGTTAAGGTTCGAGGTCGACCACTCCTTTGCCGGTCACCACATCGAACGGTACAGAAGCCTGGTCGTGCGCGATCAACCAATCGCCGTCGATCTTCCGGAAGCAGAAAGTGCCCCGGACCCACATTCCGCCGGTCGCCGTCCCGTTCTTCAGCGTGCCGCTGAGACGACCAAAGCAGTGCCCGAATGCCACCTCATCGCCCACGGTGATAGTCAGGTCGCGAACCTCATACGTCACATCCTGGAAGAACGTAAACACCTTCGCCCAGTTCTTCAATTTCGCCTCTACCCCAACATGCTGCAGTGGCGGCTCGACGTCGAAGGACACGACGTCCGCTGCGTAAAGCCGCTTCAGTCCGTCGAGATTCTTGGCTCGGATTCCTTCGACCATCTTGTCGACTTGCTTCGTGATCTTGGCTTGGTCCACCTCGCCTTGCGTAGTCATCGCTACCCATCCCTTCCATTCGGTGTGGAATCTTGGCCTCCCACTAGTACGACGACACAGCACCCCGGGATGTGACCCGGCCAACGGTCGAGTCTCGGATGGGATCCCGGCCGGGTCAGTAGCCGCTGCCATAAGGATTGGAGCTCGACGGTCCTGCCGACGCTGCACCGGCGACGACGGCCGCGTGCCACGTGAATGTCGTTCCGCCGAAGGCGTCGGAGAATCCGTTCCCCTTGGCCTGGCCGGCGGCGTCGAGCGAGAACGTGTACAACGGCTTGCCGTCGTAGGTGATCTGGGCCGTTCCGTCTGGGCGATTCATCGTCGACAGTTTCCCGGTGACGCCGCTGCCCGTGGTGGGTGCGCCGCCTGAGCCGACCGTCAGCGGCGTCCAGAACTGCAGGCACGCGCCGACACAGCGGATCGTGCCGGAGCGTTCCTGGTCGGAGAAGTACAACGCCTTGCCGTCACTCGCGATGAGCGCCGTGCCGACACCGGCGATATCGCGGGCCGACACCGTTGCCGACGTGTTGCCGGTGCCCGCCGACCCGCCAGTGGAGTTCGAACCGGAAGCACACCCCCCTGCGGCTAATGCCACGGCGACCGCACCGACTCCGAACATCGTCTTCCAACGCATGTTGCTGACCTCCATCTCGGTTACCGGTAATACGGGCGCCGAGGGCGGTACGGATTCATCGGGCTGCGGCTCGGCCGTCAGTGTCGATCGCTTCAAGGTCTATGCCCGGCAACTCCGCGCCGAGCACCACCTGACGGGCGAGATGGCTACCAGCGACGGATCGGGGCCCTGGCGACGAAGCGGGCCACCAGATACGCCCCCAGCAAGACGGCGGTGGCAACCTCGGCGGCCTGCGATGTGGTGATCGCCGCCGGGTCGTAGCCCGGCTCCCGGAAGCCGAAGAGCGGCGTACGTTCGCTGATCTCGAGTAGCACAAACGTCACGACGGCCAACGCGACACCCGCGGCGCCGGCCAGGCCGAGCCACGCGGCTGCCCACGGGCCGCCCCACCGCTCGATCGGCGCCAGCAACGCAGCGGCGAGAAGCGTCGCTCCGACGAAGGTCAACACGAACAACGTGCCGATGGTCGGGATCACCGAATACAGAAGCACATACTGCTGCAGGTGCGCGGCGCCCACAGCGAGCAAGGCAAGTGCTCCGAGGATGCGCGCGGCGAGCCATATCGTGCGCGGCGAATGATCTGTCGCTCTCGCCTGTGCCGGGGCCGAGTGCCGATTGTTGCGAACAGAAGTCATCGTTGAACCCTTTCCCTCTCTGGTACTACGGGCGCCACCCGGCCGAGGGATTGCTCTCGGTGGAACTGACTGCGGCTGCGATCGTCAACCTGTGATAGGGCGCGCTGTCGCCGCTCGTGTCCTGTGTCTACGCAGGTGCGGCCGTCCAGTGTGACGCCGTGGGCCTCCGTGACGCTGAGGTATGCGACACGTCTGACCGTCAGTGCATGCATGGGTAGTCACACAACTACTCGGCGTGATGACGGCATTCAGTCACATCGATCAACTCTCGAGGAGTGATGTGCATGCGTCGACGTACCATGCTCGCCATTGGCGTCGCGGTCGGCTTAGCCGCCGCGATGGCCCCAGCGTATGCCGCGCAGGCTGCGCCGAAGCGGACCTTGACCGGAAGCGTGCCCGGTTGGGCGAAGGCATCGGCGCTGCAGGGCGCCGCCGACGGCAATGACCACGTTGGTTTCCGTGTCTACTTGGGTTGGCGTGACGAGAACGCGGTGAGCCAGATGGCGACTGCCGTTTCGACCCCCGGCAATCCGATTTACCACCAGTTCCTGAGCCCACAACAGTTCCGCAGCCAATTCGCACCCAGCAAGTCCGACGTGTCGGCGGTGCAGAAGTGGCTCCACGACTCCGGCTTCACCGTCGACTACACGCCGGAGAACGGGCACTACGTCGCGGCCGAAGGCTCGGTCGCGCAGGCGGAGGCAGCCTTCGGCGCCACAATCGGCCTCTATACCAACGGAGACCTGACGTTGCACTCGCCGGAGTCAGCGCTGTCGGTGCCGTCCAACCTGACCGCGGTCACCGCCGTCGTCGGGCTCGACGACTCGGCCGCACTGGTCACTCACGACGCGCCACCGTCGCCCGGGTTCGTGAACGGACAACCGTGCTCCGACTACTGGGGTCAGAAGACCACGACGAACACGGCGACGCTCGATGGCACGACAGTGCCTGGCAACTACCCGTACGCTCCGTGCGGTTACACGCCGAGCCAGCTGCAGGGCGCGTACGGCGTGTCCAGCGCGATCGCCGCCGGTAACGACGGCCGCGGTCAGACCGTGGCGATCATCGACGCCTACGCGTCGCCGACGATCGCGGACGACGCGAACACGTACTCGTCGAGGCACGGCCTGCCGACGATGAACGGTGGCCAGTTCAGCCAGGTCGTCGCGCCCGGCACCTACCACCACCCGGAGTCGGGTGCGCGTGGGAAGAGGGGCGGCGTACAGGACCCACAGGGCTGGTACGGCGAGGAGACCCTCGATGTCGAGGCCGTCCATTCGATGGCGCCCGGTGCGAACATCGTCTACGTCGGTGCCCCGAACAACTACCAGGACCTCGACGCTGCCCTGAACAACGTCGTGGACAAGCATCTCGCGACGATTGTGACGAACTCGTATGGATTCGCGAGCGAGGCCGTCCCGCCGGGATACATGAACTCGCAGCTCGACACGATGCTGCAGGCCGCGGTCACCGGCATCGGGGTGTACTTCTCCTCCGGAGACAATGGCGACGAGACCGGCGGCAACCCGAGCAACGCCGCGGCCGCGACGCCGGACTGGCCCGCGTCGAGCCCGTGGGTGACCGCGGTTGGTGGCACATCCCTCGGTGTCGGCGCGAACAACCAGTACCTGTTCGAGACCGGCTGGGAAACCGGCAAGTCGACGCTGTCGCATGGAGCGTTCACGCCGACGCCCCCGGGCGCCTACCTCTATGGATCCGGCGGTGGCACGAGTCATTTGTTCGCCCAGCCGTCGTACCAGGCCGGCGTCGTACCGGGTTCGATCGCGGACCGCAACGGCGCACCGGCCCGCGCGGTTCCGGACATCGCCGCGCTCGGTGACCCGACGACCGGCATGCTCGTGGGTCAGACGCAGACGTTCCGCGATGGCGCCAGGTACGGCGAATATCGCATCGGTGGGACGAGCCTCGCGTCTCCGTTGATGGCCGGCATGATGGCGCTCGTCCAACAGAAGGCCGGGCACGTCATCGGCTTTGCGAACCCGCTCATCTATGCCAACTACGGCAGCGGTGCGTATCACGACGTTATGCAGCCGGGCTCGGCGATGGGTGCGGTCCGCTCCGATTACGTGAACGGCACCAGCGACACGGATGGCTACGTCTACTCGCTGCGGTCGATGAGCTTCGACTCCGGTCTGACCATCCACACCGCGCCGGGGTACGACGACGTGACGGGCGTGGGTACGCCGAGCGGTGCCGCGTTCCTGGCGGCGCTCAGCTCGTAAAGCGGCGCTCAGCTCGTAAAGCGGCGCTCAGCTCGTAAACAGGTGCTGGCCCGAAGGGTGCGACGTCCTCGTTGCGTCGCGCCCTTCGGGCTTTCCGTTTGTCGACCATCGCCGATGCACGCGCCAGTGGCCAGCCGGTCAGGAAATGTCGTTTTGGATTGGCCGCCACGGCGCCGGCGGTTCTTCAGGCTCGCGATAGCGCGTCGAGCGACCTGGTGATGGCCGCGAATTCGTCGTCGAGACTATCGCGGAAGGCAGGGTTGACTTGTGCCGTCCCGGCGAACCAGAGTCCGAACGCAACCTCGCGGGTGGCGATGAAGTCGTCGAGGTGTACGAGCTCGTCGGTCGGCAACGCCCGGTGTTGCGTATAGCCCTCCACGAGTGCGGTGCGAAAGGATTCGTAGTCTGGTCGGTGCCGTAGCTCCCACAGCGCGACGGCGATGTCGTAGAGCCAGTATCCGATGCCGCAATCGTCGAAGTCGATGAGTCGGATGTCGTCGCGAAGGAACAGCGCGTTGTCGAGGTGAAGGTCGGCGTGGATGAGGCCGACCATGTCCGCTCCGTCACCAAGCGACGTCATGAGACGGTGCATCGTGGACGCGACCCGGTCGAACCTCTGACGAAGATCATGGGGGATCAGGTTCCAGACCTCTGCCGCGTTGATGCCTCCGTACTCCATCGTGTCACCGAAGAACGTCTCCCAGTCCCACCGCATCCGTACGAAGCCCGCAGGGCGTTCCCACGCTTGCGCATGGTTGTGCAGGCGCGCCATCGCGCTGCCCAGGCGGCGCATGTGGATGGGCCGGGGTGAGCCGCTGTGAATGCTGCCGTCCATCCAACGCAAGACCGAGCACACGCGCGGTTCGGGCACCGGGGGGCATGAGACGGTGGCGGTCAGCGATCCATCGTGGGTCAGGAGCGGCTCGGGGACCGACAAGCCGGTTTCGGCCCGCAGGGCCGTCAGCCAGTGGAGTTCGGATGCGATCGCGGCCGCCGAGTTGACGCCGCGACCGTGTCGGTTCGGCCGATGGACCCGGAGCAGAAAACGATCACGTCGATTCGCCGGCGTATGCCGATCCGGCGTCGACGCTTCCACGCGGAACGTGGTGTTCTCGCCGTGAGTGACGAAGCTCAGCCGCGGCTCGACAAGCGGGTACGAGTCGAGCGCTCGTACGCCCAACCGTCGCAGCCGCCCGACCTGCGCCCGGTGCGAGAGCATGGCGAAGTTTCGCACGCCGGGTGGCGCGTCGCATCAACATTACGTCTCCGGCCACGATGACAATCCGCCCGTCGCGGCTCGCCGATGTGGTCCTCTTCGTTTCAGCCGTAGCGGATCCTCGGGTCGAGCACGGCGTAGAGCAGGTCGGCGACGATGTTTCCGACCACGACGATGAGGCCGACCACGAGTAGCCAGCCCATGATGACGTAGCGGTCGCGGTCGCCGATCGCGTTGATGATCAGCGTGCCCATGCCGCGCCATTGGAATACCCGCCCGATCCGGGCGACGGTCTGATGGCCAAACCGATCCCAGAACGACAGCGCCGGGTCGTCGAAATGGTCGGCGGTGGTCGCGTAGGTCGCCGCTGACACGGCCTTGATATCGGAGCCGTCCGCGGCCGTCTCACGGTTTCGCATGAGCCGCATCATGCTCCCCGGTCAACACTGCGGTAACTGATTCGTCAACAGCCTGAAACAGGCCGGCCCGCCGCCCACCGTGCCCGACGCTACCGATCAGTCAACGCAACAGCCGCTCTGACGATACTGTCGAAGTATTGGCTGATGATGCCGCGTCCGCCGACCTGTCGCGCGGCGCTGTGCCGCCCATCCGCGCTTGCCCGGCGGAGGATGCGAGTGCGGTGGTCGGAGTCGCTGTGCCGTGGCGTCGCCGCCCGCACCAGGGAGCTGAGCTTGTGGCACGGATTGCGCTGACCACCGCGATCAATGAGGCCGCGGACCGCGACCCCGTTCTCGCCCACCTTGTTGCGAAGGTCGGTCCGATTCGGTACTTGCCTCGGGTCCCGGACGGCGCGTTCGGCTTTGTCGTACGCGCGATTGTCTCCCAAGAGATCTCGGGCGCGGCGGCGCAGGCCATCATCGGCCGCGTTGCTGCGACCGTTGGCGGCTCGTTCAGTCCGGAGGCGTTTGAAGCGGTGTCCGATGAGACGCTCCGGACCGCCGGGCTGTCGCGTAACAAAATTGCATCGCTGCGCGATCTGTCCGCCAAGGTGCGGGACGAAACCGTCGATCTCACCATGACGACGCGGCGCAGTGATGAGGAGATCATCGTCAGGCTGTCGACCGTACGCGGCATCGGCCGCTGGAGCGCGGAGATGTACTTGATGCACTGTCTCCGGCGGCTTGATGTCTGGCCGGTGGCCGACCTCGACGTACGCGAGGGCTTCGGGCTCGTGTGGCGGATCGACCCGCCGCCGACCGCCAAGCAGCTCAAGCCACTCGGCGATCCGTTCCGTCCGTACCGATCGATCGTCGCTCGCTACTGCCAGGAGGCGGTCTTCCTCTATCGGGGCGGCACGGACCCGTGGAGTGACGCATGAGCGTGCGCGATTGGAGCCCGGCGCGACACGGACCGGAGCCTCGGTAGATCCCGGATGATCCACTGCCGTAGACGATTGACGTCGCAAATTCGCACAGATCGTCTATCACAGTGGATCAGGTCTCGGGCGGGCCCGCCCGACCTCAGGACTAGGCGGTCGGCGTCCGCGGCCGGATGGCGGGTTCGAGCAGCGTTTCGGTCGAGCGCCGCGTAACGAGCCGGCAGGGCAGCAGCTGTACCCCTTTCTCCAGCGGATGCCCTTCGATCGCCCTCAACAGCTTGGTGGCGGCGATGTGACCGAGTTCGGTGAGGTTGAGGTCGATGGTGGTCAGCGGTGGTCGGCAGCCGTCGGACATGACCTCCCAATTGTCGACGCCGACAAGGCCGACCTCTTCCGGCACGAGACGCCCCGCTTCGCGTAGTGCGTCGGCGACGCCGCGGGCGATCTGGTCGCTACCGCAAAAGATGCCGTCGAATTGAGCGCCGCGGCGGAGCAGGATGCTGGTTGCTTCGCGCCCCCACCGTTCGCTCCATTCGCCCATCAGTGGTTCGTCGAGCACCAGCCCGAGGCCGGCCGCGTCTAGCGCGGCCTTCGCCCCGATTGCGCGCTCGCGCGCGGCGAGATGACGGTCGGGCCCGGTGATGTGTGCGATGCGAGTGCGTCCGGTGGCGAGCAGGTGATCGATCGCGAGGGTGGCGCCCTGCTTGTCGTCATGGAGAAGGGACAGGTCTTCGGGGTCGTCCGAGCGCGCTCGCGCGTAGACCACCGGGATCGGCAGGTCGCGGCCGAGTGATGGGCGCGGGTCGGTGGTCCGGCCGGTCACGATGATGCCGTCCACGCGGCGCGCGAGCATGGTCCGTACGTAGTGCTGCTCCCGGATGCGATCTCCCCGGCCATCACACAGCAGAACTGAGATCTGACCGGCGCCGAGCGCGTCTTCGGCACCGAGCATCACCGGGATGGTGAAGCGGCCGAAGCTATCGGCGGTGAGCACGCCGACCGTGTAGGTGCGGCCTTCGGCCAGGTTGCGGGCCAGCATGTTGGCGTGGAATCCGAGCTCCCTCGCGGCTTGGACGACGCGTCGCCGTGTCTCGGCGCGTAGCTGCCCTCGTCCGTTGAGCGCCTTCGACACAGTAGCCGGCGAGACCCCGGCCAGAGCGGCGACGTCATTGATTGTCGCCACGCCTTCGCGATGTTTCCGAGCCACTCACGCCCCCTTTCGGAAACCGGAAAATCACCCTAACCAGAAAGGAAAAGTTTCCGCAAGATGCCACTGTTTCACAGGCGTTACAAAACGCTATTGACGCCGGATGATCGGCAATTCTACAGTCCCGGAAAGCCATATCCGTGAGTCCTCTGTTGCGGAAACTTTTCCTGCCGAACGGCTCGGCAGGATGCACGTCAAAGGAGCAGACATGGCACCTGGCAAAGACCGGCCGGCCATGCCGACCGGCACCGGCCGAACTCGACTGTTCGGCGTGGCGGCAGCGTTGACTGCCGCCATCCTCGTCGTCTCCGCGTGCAGTAGCGGTGGTGGCTCCGGTAGTGCCAACAGCACACCGGACAACGGCACCAAGCTGACGATGTGGGTGCGCTCGGCGACCGATCAGTTCAGCCAGCGGTTGGTCGACGCGTATAACGCAAGCCACAAGAACCACGTGACCCTGACGATCATTCCGAACGACAACTACCTGTCGAAGGTCGGCACCGCGGCCGGGTCCAACAGCCTCCCGGACATCCTCGCCTCTGATGTCGTCTACACCCCGAACTACACCACGCAGAGTCTGTTTCAGGACATCACCCCCGAACTCAAGGCGCTGCCGTACTACAACACCATCGCAAAGTCGCACCTCGCAGTCGCGACGTTGAACGGCAAGACGTACGCGGTCCCACACAAGCTCGACTCGTCCGTGCTGTTCTACAACAAGGACCTGTTCACGAAGGCCGGCATCGGCGCGCCGCCGGCCAACTTTGCCGACATCCTCACGGACGCGCGGAAGATCACCGCTCTGGGCCACGGCATCACCGGTTTCGACATCGCCGGAAGTTGCGGCGGATGCGGCGTCTACACCCTGTTCCCGTACGCGTGGGCCGCCGGCGTCAAGGTTCTCTCGGACGATGGCAAGAAGGTCGACATCGACAACGACACCTTCAAGCAGATCTTCGGGCTCTACCGGCAGCTGACCGATGAGAAGCTCGTCGCGAGCGGTGACAAGACGCAGGACGGCTCAACCTGGCCGAACAATTTCCTGTCCGGCAACGTGGGCATGCTTGCGTTGGGTTCACCGATCGTCGGATCGCTGTTGCAGCAGAAGAAGTTCGACTGGGGCGTCACCTCGCTCATGGCGCCGGACGGCTCGAACACGGCGACCTTCGTCGGCGGCGACGTCGCCGGCATCTCCAAGTCGTCGAAGCACAAGGCGCAGGCGTGGGACTTCCTCAAGTGGACACTGGACGACAACGCCCAGGTCGAGATCATCGCGAAAAATGGTGACCTGCCCTGCCGTACGGATCTGACCGGGAACAAGTACACGGCATCGGATCCGCGTACGAAATTCATCGCGGACGGCCTGAAGAACGGCGTGACGCCGTACGCTCTGCCGTTCGGCGACCTGTTCAACAATCCCAACGGGCCATGGGTCGAGACGATTCGTGGGGCCATCTACGGGCCTGATCTGAACAAGGCGCTCGCCGACGGGCAGAGCAAGATCCAAGCCGGTCTGAACGCCAGCAGCTGATCTACGCAGTCTGAGCCCTCCGTGGATCGGCCGTGACCGCAAACGGTTACGGCCGATCCGCCAGACGAGCCGATCCGTCAGACGAGCCGATCCGCCAGACGAAAGGACGACCGTGTCATTGCTGACGCGTACCCCTCCGGTTGGTCCGGCCACCGCGCCGGAACCCGGCATCGGACGGAGGCGCGTCGCCAACGCGGCCCGTCGCCCGGCCGTCGGCTTGGCGTTCGTGGCACCGGCCGCGATTTTGGTCGCTGCCTTGTTCCTGGTCCCACTCGGGATTCTCATCTACATGTCGTTCACGGACTGGCCGTTGCTCGGCTCGCCGCACGTCGACGGCCTGGACAACTACCGAAAGCTGGGCTCGGACGACCAGTTCGTCGGAGCCATCAAATTCACATTGCTGTACACGGCGATTACCACGGTCGTGCTGTTCGCGATCGCGTTCGCGCTGGTGGCCATTTCCGGTAGCCGGCGCCGCGGCACGGTGTTCTACCGGACCGCGTTCTTCCTGCCGTACGTGGTCGGCACCGCGGCCGCTTCGTCGATGTGGTGGGTCAACTCGAATGATCAGCTCGGCGTCTTCAACAAGGTGCTGCACGCGGTCGGCATCACGAACCAGCCAGCCGACCTCCTCGGTACGCCCGATCGAGCGCTCACCACCGTGATCGCGCTCGTCGTCTGGAAATTCGTGGGGTTCCAGGTGATCGTGCTGCTGGTCGGCCTGCAGGCGATCCCCGGCGAGTGGTACGAGGCGGCGCGCATGGACGGCGCGTCGACGTTGCAGCGGCTGCGATACATCACGCTGCCCGCACTGCGACCCACGCTGGCATTGCTCACCATCTTGTCGGTTACCGGCTCGCTGCTGGCGTTCGACCAGTTCTTCGTCCTGACGCACGGTGGGCCGGACAACAGCACAGTCACCGTCGTCCTGGCCCTCTACAACAAGGCCTTTCAATCGTTCCGGTTGGGCAACGCCGCTGCCGAGGCGGTCGTGGTCTTGATCGTCCTGGTGCTGGTTAACGCGGTCCAGCTACGACTGTTCCGAGAGCGGGAGAATTGATGTCCACGGCGCAAACCGCCGGCATCCGGCGGCTGAAGATCACGAGACAGCTGACGGGCGCTAGCCGCCGTCGGCCGGGTTCCCTCCGGCGGAAAGCCGCGACGGGTGCCTTTCACGGTGTCGCGATCGTGCTTGCGGTGGCGTTCCTGTCACCACTGATCTGGGCCGCTCTCAACTCGTTCAAGACGTCGGATGAGGCGAACCAGCAACCACCGACGTGGCTGCCACACAGCTTGTCGCTGCAGAACTACCGCAGTCTCAGCGGATTCGATCAGGGGATCGGAGTCTACCTGCTGAACACGTTCGTGCTGTGTGCATTTACCGTGGTCGGCTCGGTCATCGTCTGCGTCCTCGCCGGGTACGGATTCGCCCGGTATACGTTCCGTGGCAAGAGTCTGCTGTTCGGTTCGACGCTGGCGATTCTCATGGTGCCGTACGCCACGATCCTGTTGCCGCTCTACATCGTTCTGGGGCATCTCGGACTGCAGAACACACTGATCGGTCTGGCGTTCGTCCTGGTGATGTTTCAGTTGCCGTTCGGCGTCTTCCTGATGCGTAACAGCTTCGAATCCGTACCGCGGGAATTGGAAGAGGCCGCGCTCGTCGATGGCTGCACCGCGTTCGGAGCGCTGCGCCACGTGTCCGCGCGGATCGTCTTCCCGAGCGTCGTCACGGTCGCACTGTTCGCGTTTCTGACGTCCTGGAACGAGTATCTCGCACCGCTGATCTTCCTCAATGACGGAACGAAGTACACGTTGCCGGTGATGTTGGTCAACATCCGGTACGCGTCCTTCAACATCCTCGACGTCGGCGCGCTGCAGGCGGGTGTCGTTGTCGCCATGATCCCGTGCCTGGTTATCTACCTGGCGCTGCAGCGGTTCTATGTCAACGGTCTCGTCACCGGCGCTCTCCGTGGCTGACCAACGCGACCCGCACCGGCCCGCCCCAACCCAAGGCGGCGACGACACCGAATGGAGAAGCTCCGTGCTTGGACCGAACCGGGTCATGGGACCGGTCTCCCCGCTGGCGACCGATCAGCTCGCCGTGCATCCGCTCGGTCTCAACAACGTCGAGGTCACCGGCGGATTCTTCGGTACGTGGCAGAAACGCAACCGCGACACGTCCGCCCCGCACGCACTCGTTTGGCTGGAGCGGGATGGATCGGTCGGCAATCTGCGCCGGGTCAGCAGCGCGCCGTCGTCGCCGCACGAAGGCATGTGGTTCAGCGACTCTGACGTGCACAAGGTGCTCGAGGCACTCGCCTGGGACCTCGGCCGGTCGCCGTCGCAGGAGATCTCCTCGGCGCTGGCCGGGCTGACCGACGTACTGCGATCGGCGCAGCGGCCGGATGGCTACCTGAACTCCTACGTACAGGCCGGCTTCGGCGTGCGCTGGGACAACCTTGTCGTGAGCCACGAGCTCTACTGCATCGGCCACCTGATCCAAGCGGGTGTCGCGCACCATCGGACCACCGGTCGCTCCGAGCTGTTCGAGGTCGCGCGCCGGGCCGCCGACTGCGTCGTGCGAGACTTCGGCGAGAACCAGCGCAAGGACACCGATGGGCACCCGGTCATCGAGACCGCGCTGGTCGAGCTTTACCGGGACACGGGCGAGCGGGCATACCTCGACCTCGCCGCACAACTGATCAATGTCCGCGGGTACGGAGTTCTCAAGCCTCAGCGGCATTTCGACTCCGTGTACTACCAGGACGCGACGCCGGTACGCGAGCAGGTGACCGTCGTCGGGCACGCCGTCCGGGCCTTGTACCTGCTCGCCGGCGTCGTCGACGTATACCTCGAGACGGGGGAGGAGGCGCTGCTGAACAGCGCTCTGCGGCAGTGGTCGTCCATGAGCGCGACCAAGCTGTACCTGACCGGCGCGATCGGCTCCCGGTTCGAGGGTGAGTCCTTCGGCGACGAGTACGAGCTGCCACCCGACCTGGTGTACGGCGAGACGTGCGCGACGATCGCGACGATGATGGTCGCCTGGCGGCTCTTACTCGCCACCGGCGAGGGCCGCTTCGCCGACGCGTTCGAACGGGCGCTGTTCAACCTCGTGTCGGCGTCCACCTCGGTGCATCGCGACGCGTTCTTCTACAACAACCCGGCGCAGCGTCGTTCCCCGCATACCCCCGCTGCCGCGGATGGACGGCAGCAGCGCGCAGAGGCGCCCGGTACGCGGCCGCCGTGGTTTGAGTGCGCCTGCTGCCCGCCCAACATCATGCGTACGATCGCCTCGCTCGGCGGTTACGTCGCCACGCACACCGCGCACGGTGTCCAAATCCACCAGTTCATCTCGTCGGATATTCAGGCCGTGTGCGGTGCTACGACGGTCCGCCTGCAGGTGGCCACCGCGTACCCGGTCGACGGAGCGGTGACGGTCACTGTCGTCGACACCGGACCCGATGCCTGGACGCTCGGCCTTCGCCTTCCTGGCTGGTGTCGCGACGCCACGCTCACGGTCAACGGCGTGCCGGTCGACGCCGCCTCGGATCAGAACGGGTATCTGCGGATCCACCGCCCTTGGCAAGCCGGGGACGTGGTCGCGTACACGATGGGCATGCCGCCACGCCTGACCGTGGCGCACCCCGCCGTCGACGCCGTACGCGACATGGTGGCGGTCGAGCGTGGGCCGCTGGTGTACTGCCTCGAAAGCCCCGACCAGGCGGCCGGTGTCGACCTCAACCGCGTCGAGATTCTCGTCGACCGACCGCTGGCCGAAGAGTTCCACAGCGATCTGCTCGGTCAGCCCGTCGTCACCGTACGGGTGGCCGCGATGGCCCGCGACGACTCGGCCTGGTCCCGGATGGGCTGGGCGACGCTGGGGGAGGAGCCCGAGCGATCCGGGCGCGAGGTCGAACTCGTCGCGGTCCCGTATCACCTGTGGGCCAACCGAGGCCCGTCGGTGATGCGCATCTTCACGCCGGCCCGATTGGGCGAGCGGTTCCACGAGCCCGGGCCTGGAGTGGGCCATGGCTGAGACCTCGCAGCGGTACGTCCTCGGAATCGACTTCGGCACGCTGTCCGGGCGGGTGGTGGTGGTACGAGTTTCCGACGGTGCCGAACTCGGTGCGGCTGTGCACGCGTACCCGCATGGGGTGATCTCCGAACGACTGCCGGCCAACGCCGGCGGCCGCGAACTCCCACCGGCCTGGGCGCTCCAGGTGCCGGACGACTACCGCGATGTCCTGCGGACCGCGGTCCGAGCCGCGATCAATGCCGCCGGCGTGGCTCCGGAACACGTCAGCGCGATCGGGATCGACTTCACCGCGTGCACCGTCTTGCCGACCCTGTCCGATGGCACGCCGCTGTGCGAGGTGCCGGACTGGCGCGACCGCCCGCACGCGTACGTCAAGCTGTGGAAACACCACGCCGCTCAGACACAGGCGAACCGCATTAACGAGCTCGCGCACAAGCGGCAGGAACCGTGGATCGGAAGGTACGGCGGGAAAATCTCGGCCGAGTGGCAGTTCGCCAAGGCACTGCAGATGCTCGAAGAGGATCCCGAGCTGTACGCGTACGCCGCTCGCTGGATCGAAGCGGCCGACTGGATCGTCTGGCAACTGTGCGGCCGCGAGACCCGCAACATCTCGACCGCCGGGTATAAGGGCATCTTCCAGGACGGCCGATACCCCGACCACGACTACCTCACGCAGCTGCATCCCGATTTCGCCACCGTCGTCGACAAGCTGGACCACCCGATCTCGACGCTCGGCACCCGAGCCGGCGGCCTGACCGCGACGGCAGCAGCGTGGACCGGACTGCCGGAAGGCATCGCGGTCGCGGTCGGCAATGTCGATGCCCATGTCACGGCCGCGGCCGCCGATGCCTTGGCGCCGGGCCGAATGGTCGCCATCATGGGCACGTCGACGTGCCACGTCATGAACGGCACACACCTGGTCGAGGTGCCCGGTATGTGCGGCGTCGTGGACGGCGGCATCTCCGCCGGCGCCTGGGGCTACGAGGCCGGCCAGAGCGGAGTCGGCGACATCTTCGGCTGGTACGTCGACAACGCTGCGCCGGCCGACTATGCCTCCCATGAGGCACTCACCGAAGCCGCCGCTCGTCAGGCGGTCGGCGCGCACGGTCTCGTCGCTCTTGACTGGTGGAACGGCAACCGGTCGCTCCTGGTCAACCACGAACTGAGCGGATTGATCGTCGGGCTGACGCTCGACACCCGACCGCCGGACGTGTACCGAGCCCTGCTCGAGTCGACAGCGTTCGGCACCCGGATGATCATCGAGGCGTTCGAGAGCGCCGGACTCCCCGTCGATGACCTTATCGCCGCGGGCGGCCTGGCCGGCAACGACTTGCTGATGCGCATCTACGCCGACGTTACCGACCGTCCGCTGAGCGTCGTCGGATCGACGCAGGGGCCGGCACTGGGCGCGGCCATCCACGCGGCGGTCGCCGCCGGATGCTACCGGGACGTGGCCGCCGCTTCGAAAGCAATGGGCGGTACGCGTCGCGCCACGTACCAGCCCGATCCGGATCGAGTACGCTCCTACGACCGCCTCTACGACGAGTACCGGCGGCTACACGACTACCTCGGGCGCGGTGGCAACGACGTGATGCTGCGCCTGCGCGCCATCCGCGACGCCGCCCGCGGAGGTGACCGATGACCGCCGCCGCCGTAGACGAGCTACGCGAGACAGTCGCCGCCCTGCATCGCGAACTGACCCGCTACGGGCTGGTGGCATGGACCGCCGGCAACGTTTCCGCACGCGTACCGGGTGCCGATCTGATAGTCATCAAGCCCAGCGGCGTGGCCTACGACGACCTCACACCGGCCTCCATGGTCGTCTGCGACCTGCGCGGTCACGTCGTGGACGGCGAGCTGGCACCGTCCAGCGACACCGCCGCGCACGCCTATGTGTACCGCAACATGCCGGACATCGGTGGTGTCGTGCACACCCACAGCGCGTACGCGACGGCGTGGGCCGCCCGCGGCGAGCCGATTCCGTGCGTCCTCACCGCCCAGGCCGATGAGTTCGGCGGCGAGATTCCGGTCGGTCCGTTCGCACTCATCGGCGGCGACGACATCGGTCGCGGCATCGTCGAGACGCTCACCCGACACCGGTCAACCGCCGTACTGATGCGCAATCACGGCGTGTTCACGATCGGCCGTACCGCCCGCGACGCGGTCAAGTCGGCCGTGATGTGCGAGTCGGTCGCCCAGACCGTGCACCTGTCGCGCGAACTCGGTGAGCCGTTGCCCATCCCGGCGGAATGCATCGACGCACTCTTCCACCGCTACCAGAACGTGTACGGGCAGACCGAAGTGGTCTGACCGCCCGAATCGAGAGGTTCGACGATGACTCTGCCCGCACCAGCGACGGACATCTGGTTCCTCACCGGCAGCCAGGAGATGTACGGACCCGCAACGCTTCAACAGGTGGCCGACCAGTCGCGACGCATTGCCGCGGAGCTGGACGCCGCCAGCGCCATCCCGGCCGGGGTGGTGTGGAAGCCGGTTCTCACCTCGGCGGCGGACATCCTCACCGTCTGCCGCGAGGCGAACGCCGAAGCCGACGTGGTGGGCGTGGTCGCCTGGATGCACACGTTCTCGCCGGCGAAGATGTGGATCGCCGGTTTGGACGCGCTGGACAAGCCCCTGCTGCACCTGCACACGCAAGCCAACCGCGAGTTGCCGTGGGCCGAGCTCGACATGGACTTCATGAATCTCAACCAGGCGGCACACGGCGACCGCGAATTCGGCTACATCCAGACCCGGCTACGGATTGCCCGCAAGACTGTTGCCGGCCACGTCAGCGACCCACGCGTACACCACCGCATCGGGACCTGGGTACGTGCGGCACGTGGACTCGCCGAGATGCGATCGCTGCGGCTGGCCCGATTCGGCGACAACATGCGCGACGTCGCGGTGACCGAAGGCGACAAGGTCGAGGCGCAACTGCGGTTCGGGACTTCGGTCAACACGTACGGTGTCGCCGATCTGGTCGACGCCGTCGAAGCCGTGCCGGACGCGGACGTCAAGACGCTCGTGTCCGAGTATCAGGACACGTACCGGATGGATCCGGATCTGCTCCCGGGTGGCGCCCGGCACGCCTCACTCCAGTACGCCGCGCGCATCGAGGCCGGTCTGCGGGCATTCCTGCGGGAAGGCGGCTTCCGCGCCTTCACCACCAATTTCGAGGACCTTGGCGGTCTGCGCCAATTGCCGGGCCTCGCGGTGCAACGGCTGATGGCCGATGGGTTCGGTTTCGGCGCCGAGGGCGACTGGAAAACCGCGGTCCTGGTACGGACGGTGAAGGCGATGAGTGTCGGCGCACCCGGCGGTACGTCGTTCATGGAGGACTACACCTACGAGCTGACGCCCGGGCGGGAGAAGATCCTCGGCGCGCACATGCTCGAGGTCTGCCCGTCGATCGCGGCCGGCACGCCGAGCTGTGAGATCCATCCGCTCGGCATCGGCGGCCGCGAAGACCCGGTGCGGCTTGTGTTCGACGCCGTCCCGGGTCACGCGATCGTGGCCGGGCTCTGCGATCTGGGCGACCGTTTCCGCTTGGTCGCCAACGAGGTTGAGGTGGTCCCACCCGACGCGCCACTTCCCAAGCTGCCGGTTGCCCGCGCGGTCTGGCGACCGCTGCCCGATCTGGTCACATCGGCCGAAGCATGGCTCACCGCCGGAGGACCGCACCACACGGTGCTTTCGCTTGCGATCGGAGCCGAGGAGATCGCCGACCTGGCCGAAATGGCCGGCGTCGAACTCCTGCTCATCGACGCCGACACCACCGCCCGCGGTTTCACCCGCGAGATGCGCCAGAACCTTGCCTACTATCACCTCGCCCGCGGGCTCGCGAGGTGATCCATCGCCAACCCGCGCCATCTCAGCAGTCGATCCGGTCAGCGATCTCAACGACAGCGCCTATGACAGGTGCACCATCGAGCAGGACGGGATCGTTGTGATCGGCGCCTTCCACCGAGATCACCCGGATCAGACCGCCGGCCCTCGCCGCGACCGCCCGGCTCTGGCCGGATGGCACGATGGCGTCCGCGGTGCCGTAGATGACGATCGTTGGTGCCATGACCTGGTCAATCAGGTCGGCGACCGGGTAGCGGTCTCGCAACAATGCGCGCACGGGCACGATCGGGTAGTGGTGGCGGCCCACTGCGGCGAGGTCGGTGAATGGTGACCGCAGCAGGAGGCCGGCCGGCGGATACACGGTGGCCAACTCCGTGACGACGGCTGCGCCGAGGCTTTCCCCGAAATAGATCGTGCGGCTTGGCGCGAACCCCGCCTTGGCGGCCAGGTACTCCCGCGCGGCGCGGACGTCACGAGCGATCCCCGATTGGCTCGGCTCGCCCGGGTTTCCGCCGTAACCCCGATAGTCCATGATCAGCACAGTGAACCCGACATCGGCCAGAGCGCGGGCGACCGGCACCCGATCGAGCCGACTACCGGCGTTGCCGGGCGCTATCAAGACCGCCACGCCCCGCCCCGGCCCGGGCGGCGTCACCAGCCAGGCGCCCAGTCGGAGTCCATCCGACGTTTCGAGTACCACGTCGTGTCCGCCGGCAATCACGGCCGCCGCGGAAGGAACCGGCGACCGGTTCGGGAAGTAGATCAAGCGTCGTTGCACCAGCCACAACCCCACCACCGGTACCGCTGTGAGCACCGCGACCAGCACGCCACCTACCATTGGAGGGGCCTCCAGAGCGCTAAATACGTCGGCGGGTGTCGGTGAGCGTGCGACGGCTATCGTGGTCGGATTAGCCGCCACCTGGTATACAGTGGCCGAATATGCCTACCTATCGAAGTCCGGCGGTGCTGACGTCTCCAGACGGAACCGCAATGTCCGGCACGGTCGCCCTCTTCACCGAACCTGCCCGTAAGGGCGGTGTTCCGCCGTGGGCGGGCGATTTCCGCCCCGCTGCCGATGCCAACAGCATCAAGAATCCGGTCGGGAAGATCCTGACGTTGGAAATGCCGGACGGCAGATCGGCCAAAGTGCTCGTTCAGAGTCAGAAGGGCGGAACGAAGTCCATTTGTTCTGGCCCTTCTGGGAGAGGACCTGGCTCCCTTCTGATCCGCCGCCTCGTCGTCATATCCGCGGATTCGCGTCGCAGCCTACGTCGCCGAACCGGCCAATCGCTCGCTACATTGCCGAACATGTATCGCACAGGTCTAGTAAATCTCTACACCCGCGACATCGAGGCGGGACTGCACTTCTACCGCGATCTTCTCGGGTTCGTGGAGACCTTCCGCACGCCAACCGATGGCATCCTCGAGCACGTCGAATTTCAGCTCGAGGGGTTCAAGATCGGCCTGGGGACGGTCGAGGCAGCCAAGCGGGCGCACGGCGTCGATGCTGCACCGGGCAGCCCGGCCATGGTCCTGGTGATCTGGGCCGACGACGTCGATTGCGCCTACGCGAAACTGGTGGACGCGGGAGTGCCGGTGGTCCAGCCGCCTCACGACACCGGCAACAACAATCGGAACGCCCTCATGCGTGATCCGGATGGAAATCTCGTAGAGATCGTCGCTAAGGCGTCGTGACATAGCCACTCGGATACGACCTTCGGATACGACTGGATTCTCCGCCGACGATCAAAGCGCGGAACTCCTGGCGTCCTGGCGTTGGCGGTCAGCGCATGCACAGCACACGTTCGAGTACGGCATCGACGGTTAGATGCGTCGTAGCACCAGGGTCGCGAAGCCCAATATGTTGCGGTATCCGCGTAGCCACTGGTCGCGATGCTTCTGCGCGACGGTGAGTGCTTCGGCGGCGTCGGGATGGCCGGGGTTGTCGAGCGCCCATTCGGTGAGCGAGCCTGTCCAGGACCATTCGTAGTTGTCCCATTCGGCGGCATCGCTGACATGGGCGTACACCGGGGTCCAGCCGGCTCGTTCGGCGACATCGACTAGGCCGGCCAGATCGGTGAAGTCCTGTGGTGTTGCCTCGAGTGCGGCGAGGGCCTCGGGAGTGGGCGGGATCTGCCAGAAGCCTTCGCCGATCATGAGAATGCCGTCGGGGTTCACGTGCCGGCCGGCCGTCTGCAGCGTCCCGGCGAATCCGTCGAAGACGTGAGTTGAGCCGACACACAGCACCAGGTCGTAGTCGCCGTCGGGTACATACCTGCGGGCATCCCGCTCATGCAGGGTTAGCCGGTCGGCGAGGCCTCGTTCGGCGGCGGCGGCCGCGGCGCGTTCGAGGGCGTACCGGCTCAGGTCGACACCGTCGGCGTGCCCGTCGGGGTAGTGGGCGAGGGCCTGCAGCGTCCAAGCTGCCTCCCCGCAGCCGAGATCAAGAATGCGTGCCGCCGGTCGCCGGTCTGCCCGGCGCAACAGTCGGTTGACGTTGACGCCGAAAACTGGGGCCGCGATCGGGTGATGCGAGTGCGCGATGCTGCTGAGCCGTTGACGATCCACCGTTCCCAGTGAACACGAAGGCAGTCGTAGCCGGCGCACCGCCCCGCCACTGTGCGGCAGTGTCGCCGATCGGCAGAGTTGCGCCATCACTCCGGCCAGCTCACCGCACGGATCTGCGGCCAGATTGCTCAGTCATACCGCGATGCCTTTTGTCTTGCCGATGGGCGTACGTCCGTGTCGATGTCGGACCGTCTGGCGGTGACCGTCGCAACGTTCAGGCGTCCGCCAGCGCTTCGACGATCACCCCCGCGATTCGCTCGGGCACCTCGTTCGGGATAAAGAAGACCTGTCCCGGCACCGTCACGACCCGAACACGCGGACACGCTTCAAGTACAGCCCGCTCGTGTGGGGTCAGCCCACCATCGCCCTTCTCGGCGTGCACCACCCACGCGGCGACGCCGGCTTCGCAGAGTCGACGCGCTGGGTCGTCGTCGCGGTGTAGCCATCGCAAGTACTCACGCAAGCCCCGGCGCAAATCGCGCGTGTTGTTTCGCGCGAAGTCCGCCTGCAGCTCGAACCGGCGCTCCGGCGGCACCGGTGCATGCTTGACCATCGAGGCCGCGCCCTTTTTGAGGATGGCCGTCGGCAGCGTCCCCAAAATCGAGCCGAGCCTGATGATCGCTCGAAAGAACGCCGGCTCGTCCGGCGCCGACAAGCTGATTCCGAGCAGCACCACCGGACCAGTGAAAGAACCAGATACCACCATCTCGTACGCCACCGTCGCGCCCATGCTGAAGCCGACGACCACGTCGACCCCCGCCGCCTTGGCCAGCTCGGCCGTGATGCGGGCGTACTCCTCGACGCTGAAGTCTTGCGGCGCCGGCGCGCCGGCGTGCCCGGGCATCGTGACCGCGATCAACCGAAGGCCTGCCAACGCTGACTCGGCCATGACTTCTGCATACGACCGAGCGCTGCACATACCCCCGGGAAGCAGCAGCACGGTCCGCTCAGCGCCGGTCGGACCAGACTCGACAAGCTCCCATCGGGTGTCCATGGCGAGCAGGCTAGCGCGGCTTAAGGCGGCCGGTCATGAGGCAATCACCCCATGTGAGGGTGAAACATTCGATACATGCAACGGCTCGGACCCGCCGGTGTGGCCAACGGGCGCTCGTTTGCCCCGGCCACCTCAGTACCGGTCGCGCTCCTGGCGTATTTGATCGCGCTTGCGGACCTCCCGCCGAGCAGCCCAGTCGACAATCCGTTCGATCCGCTCGAACAACCACCTGAACATGATGGACACGGTACCGGGAACTGTCGAGCACCGTTGCCTTGAGCGGTCCTCAAGATCCCTAACGGCAGACTTCGATCGATGATCACATCGGCCGCACCCGCGTTCGCGACGATATTGCGGTACGTGTATGCGGGCGTACCCTTTGGGTTGTCGGGCTTTGGGGGAACGATGAGCACGCTGATGCGCACCGACGATGTGTCCGCCGCGGACCGACTCGATTATGTCCAGGCGCTGACCGGTTCGACCTGGGTTCCGATGGAGTGTCGCAGCGAGTATCGGTCCAATTATTGGGGACAGTTCCGGGCCAGTGGCCTCGGCCCGATGCAGGTGGTCGTGTTGGACGTCATGCCGGTCACGGTGCGTCGAACCCCGGTATTGATCTCGCAGGCCGATCCGGACATGTTGAAGATGCTGTTGGTGTGCGGTGACGGGTCGTCCACGGTTGAGCAGAACGGCAAGCAGGCTCGTCTGTCGGTAGGCGAGTTCGCGTTCTACGACACCCGTCGGCCGTACGAGGTCAACTGTGGGCTCGACGGGAACCGGACGACCCAGATCATGACGTTCATGTTCCCGCCGTCGCTACTACCGCTGGCTCGCGGCCAATTGAGACAGCTGGCCGCGACGCGGATCCGCGCCAGCGCCGGGCTCGGCGATTTGACCTCGCAGTTCCTTCTCCATCTGGCGCGCAATATCGATCACTACAGTCCGGCCGAGGCCGCGCGGTTGTCGACGGCGGCGCTGGAAGTCCTGGCCACGCGGTTGGCGCACGAGCTGGATGCCGACAGCTGGAGCACACCCGATGCGCGCCGGCACGCTGTACTGACGACCATCCAAGCGTTCATCCAACAGCATCTCGGCGACCCACAGTTATCCCCGGCGGCGGTCGCTGCCGCTCATCACATGTCGTTGCGCTCGCTGCACCAGCTCTTCCACGACGAAGGCCTCACGGTGGCGGGTTGGATCCGGCGCCGGCGTCTGGAGCGTTGTCGCCGCGATCTCTGCGATCCGGCGTTGGCCTCGCGGCCGGTCGCGGTCATTGCCGCGACGTGGGGATTTTCCAGCGCGGCTGATTTCAGTCGAGTATTTCGCGCCGTGCACGGGATGCCTCCGTCGGAGTACCGCGAATCTGCACGCATTGTGAACGGCTCCGCGCTCTAGCCCAACGACAGCCCGCCGCCACGCGCTCACGCTAGTGACAACGCGAAGGCAGGAGGCTAGGCGATGAACTACCCGTTTGTGGATCGAGTCGCCGAGGACGAGCGACTCATCGCCCAGGCACGGCTATTCGATCCGCTCACCAGGCGGCTACTGCAGCAGGCCGGGCTAGCGTCGGGCATGCGCGTGTTGGATCTAGGTAGTGGGTCGGGCAACGTGGCCCGGCTCGCCGCGGAGTTGGTCGGACCCGAGGGAAGCGTCGTGGGTATCGAGCGGGACCCCGCCGCCGTCGAACTTGCCCGACGCCGGACCGACACACCGAACATCGAGTTCCGGGTCGGCGACGTTTCGACGCTCGACGGCGTCGAACGTGGATTCGACGCGGTGGTGGGGCGCCTGGTGGTCATGTACCTGACCGATCCGGTGGCTGCGCTGCGCCGGGCTGCCGCGGTCGTACGCCCCGGCGGCCTGATCTGTATGCATGAGGCCGATCTCGTCTACCATAGCGCCGATCCGCTGGGGCCACTGTGGAGCCAGGCTCAGACCTACTTCGTCCAGGCGTTGGAGAAGGCAGGCATCGCCTGCCGCATGGGTCCCGCGCTGTACGCGACGTTCCAAGCTGCCGGACTGCCGGGGCCAACACTGCTGGTCGAAGCGTTCGCCGCAGGCGGCCCGGACGCACCGGCATGGGCCTGGGCCAATGTGATCTCAGCGGCAATTCCGCTGATGGAACAATTCGGCGTGGCCACCCGCGAGGAAATCGATCCGGCCACTCTCGCAGATCGCCTTCTCGCCGAGACCCTTGTCCGTGACGGCTGCGTGATTGGCCCCCCGATGTTTGGCGCCTGGGTCACCGTGCCATCGACGTGAGTCTTTCGGCCCCAGGCCCGCACGTTCGAAACGGACCAACGGTCGTTGCAGTCTCACGCGTCCTGTGACCGTCAATCTGCATCGCGTCAAGCGGAGCCGGACATGCAAGAGTGCGCAGTCACCGGCCCAGCGGGAATTCGAAACGGGTATGCCATGAGTCAGGCTCCGGTGATCCGGAGATAAGCCGGACGACGTCGATGTTGGCATGGATCGGCAGGGATCTCGCGACCTCGGTGGCGGCGCGACGTAGCTCATGGCGGGGACCGTCATGACCGATGGTCAGGTGCGGCACGACGTCGGTGTGGGCGCCGCCGTACGCGGGCGTGTCTGGAAACAGCCGACACACCGAAGCGGTGAGAGTGCGGAACGGAAGAGCCGGCTCAGGCGCCAGCCATACGGCGGTGTCTGCGAACCACTCGACGTGGGCGAGAGTGAGATCGAATCGCGGTACCGCTTGGACGATCTCGGCGATGGCGGCGAGTACGTCGTCGTTGACCCGGTCCGGCGGCAGGAACGGGTAGAGCACGGTCACGTGGGCGGGCACTCCCCACGAGGCGGATCGGTCGAGGGACATCCGAAACGGGCCGACCGTATCCTCGGCCTCCGGTACCGGCACGATGAGCGCGGTCTGTGTCGGCTTCATGGCTCCATCTTCTCGATGACCGCCCGCCCTCGCAGCGACCCGCGCTGTTTATTGCAGCGGTCCCAAGCCGCCGGGCAGACAGGCTATCGGGGCAGCGGCGACCCAGGTCTGGCGGACGAGTACATAGGTCGGTCGCGAGATCCTCGACGCGGAACGTAGTGGCACTGGACCCGGATGCCAATCGCCGAGCTTCTCGGCGTGAAATTCGTCGACGATCGGTGGCTCCCGTGGCCCGCAGCATCGGCCATCGCCAAGGCACGTAGCCGGGTTGTGCACTCATCGCCCTGCTGCCCCGCGGACATGCACAGTGGAATCGGCGCTATTCTCGGTGCCGGCATGTGGCTGAACGCGATTTGATCGGGCAGCTTGCTGTGATCCGTCCACACTCCTCGATCCCACGGCCACGATACGCCGACGGCCGATCACTGCCCAGGTACCGCTGCATGATTCGCATGGCGGGTGCGTGCTAGATGCGGCCGGCGGCGTGCAGCACGGTGAGCGCGTCGGCGGTGACCCACTCGTTTGTCTCGCCGACGTTCACGCCGCCCCAGTCGACGATCTCGGCCTGCCCACGCGCGCCCGGCGGGTTGTAGTGCTTGCCTTCGGCGGCCCATCCGCCGTCCGGCAGTCGCTTGCTCTCCAGCAGGTCGAGGCCGTCCTGGCACCGATCGTCGGCGAGCAGGCTGGCCTCCGCCAGGCCCTTCGCGGCCGAGAGCACGTCGTAATACCAGTAGCTCGGATAATGCAGCTTCGCCCACTCGCTGCGGATCAGCGTGCCGGTCGTCCGCCGATAGAGCATGCGGCGGGTAAGCAGCACCTCGGCGGCCCGCTCGCAGGCTCGGCGCGCGGACCGATCGCCGTGCGAATCGGCATAGGCGGCCAGTCCGCGCATCGGCAGTAGGGTCTCGTAGACCGACGAGGACGTTGCGGAAAGCCGCCGACTGCAGTTCCAGCCGCCGTCCGGCCACTGCCAGTGAAGCAGGCGTTCGACCAGCCGATCGGTCGCCGCGGGCTGCATGCCGAGCGTGACCGCGGCCAGCAGCGCCCCGCCGTGCTGCGATCCGCACCGCCGGTAGCGGCCGTCCATCAGGGGTACCGCGGGCTTCTTGTCAGCCGACGTCGTCGTCTCGAATTCGGCGTAGTAGCTAGGCGCGAGCCAGGTCCCCATCACGCGCTCGCCGAGCGGTTCGAGATCGGGATCGCCGGGCGGGTAGCCGAGGTCGGCCAACGTGATCAGCACCCAATGGCCGCCGGACCACTTTCGGTACGACGCGCCGGCAACGTGATCCAGCAACGACCGCACGCGCGGCGACCGGCGAATCTCGTCGCGGAGCCGGACGATCGCCCGGGACTCGGGATCCTCGTCGAGCACGCCGGTGCGCACCTTCCAGCGAACTGACGGTTCGTCGCTTGCCAACAGCGCGTCGAGGATGGTATCCATGCTATCATCCTGCACCGACGCCGACGGTGCCGCGACCCGCCGCGAGGGCAGCCGCGAGGCGTATGTCCGGCGTCGGGGTTGTCCACGCCGTCCTAGAAATAGATGCTCTTTGTTCTGACGTGAGACTGCGTCTTCATGCTGTCCTGTCACGGGAGATGCTTTACATCGCTGTCCCACCACATGCTTTACGCGCCGAAACGTCTACGGCCGCAACGGTGACGCGCTGTCCGCGGCATGAGCGGGCACTCGAATTCGCAGACGCCAGGAGCGCCGACCGGACTACGTTCAAGGCATGTCCGAACCGAACGCCGAGATGCGCAAGGCTTGGGACGGCCCCGACGGCGACATCTGGGTCGCGTCCGCTGACCAGTACGAGACCCGCGGGGCAGGGCATCGCCGGTTGTTGCTGCGGGCGGCGGCGATCGCCTCCGGTGAACGTGTCCTCGACCTCGGGTGCGGCAATGGCGCTTCGACGCGCGAGGCTGCGCGGATGGCCCAGCCGGGCGAGGTCGTGGGCATCGACCTGTCAACGGCAATGCTTACCAATGCGCGGGTGCGCAGTGCGGCCGCGGGATTGACCAACGTTACCTTCGTGCACGGTGACGCGCAGGTCCACGACTTCGAGCCCGAGAGCTTCGACGTCATCATCAGCAACGCCGGGGCGATGTTCTTCGACGACAAGGTGGCTGCGTTCACTAACCTTGGGCGGGCGCTGCGCCCCGGCGGCCGCATCGCCCTGATGGCATGGCAGCGACTTGAGGACAACGAGTGGCTGACAGTACTGCGCGAAGCGCTGTCGATGGGGCGAGACCTGCCGTCCCCGCTCGTGGGGATGCCCGGACCGTTCGGGCTGGCCGATCGCGAGCAGGTGAGCGATCTGCTCTCGGAGACCGGCTTCACCGATGTCGGGTTCGGCGACGTCCGCGAGCCGTCGGTGTTCGGCGCTACCACCGCTGAGGCGTACGCGTTGATGTCCGCTGACGGCCCGACCCGCGGTCTGCTCGAAGACCTCAGCGATGCCGACAAGGCCACAGCGCTCGACCAGCTGTGCGCGGTCATCGCCGCACACGAGACGCCGTCCGGCGTAATCTTCGACTCAGCGTCCTGGCTCATCCAGGCCCGCCGCTCCTGAGCCGCGTCGTTGATCCTCCCAGCCCCGAACTGCGGTCGCTTTCCGCCCCGAAAACGACAACAATCCGCTCAGCGCCCCGACGAGCGCACTCATCTCGGCTTAGCGGATGGCCGAACGGCTTGCGCCATGCGAAGCCCAGGCTGGCGCTGGATGCGAACCGGCCAAGGCGCGCCCAGCCGGTGAGGCCGGGTTCTAGACCGTTGTCTGGTGAGGGTGGCCGCCCGTTCGAGCCGGCCGGGTCCGGGGAACTCACGCCGCAACGGGAGGGGTCGGGGTTCCCGCCTAGCCGTCCGCGCCCAACGCGGCATGACCAGACGGCATGCCGCCACGCTGATCAGCGACATGTGCGGGAATGGGCGTGTCAACCGACTGGGGGGTGTCGGTCTCCCAGCGCAGCAGGTCGCCTGGCTGGCAGTTGAGTTCCTGGCAGAGCGCGGCGAGCGTCGAGAAGCGCACCGCCTTGGCGCGGCCGTTCTTGAGTACGGCCAGGTTGGCGGGAGTGATCCCTACGCGGTCCGCGAGCTCGCCTACGGACATCTTCCGCCTGGCTAGCATCACGTCGATGTCGACAGCGATCGGCATCAGATCACCGCGTCCAACTCGGACTGCATCTGCGCGGCTTCGACGTCGCGCGCGACAGCCTGGGCGAGCAGCATCCGAAGTACCAGCACGATGAGCGCGACACCGAGGATGGCCACGCCGACCCCACCCATGATGAGGGTGACGCCCGGATCGTCTCGCTGGTCCGGCGCATTGATGCCCGTAACCGCGAACCACACGAGGGCAGCCGACACGATCGCGCCGATCACGACGTCGACGTATCGGAACGCGGCGTGGGAGAACACGGTTCCACGGCGCACCATCGTCACCAGCCGCAGTACGCAGACCAGAGCGACCTGGACCGACACCATCCCCAGGATCGTCATGACGCGGAACGCGGTCAGCGGGAGCGAGCCGTCCTCCGGATCGCTCCCGCTGACCAACGCCCACACCATTCCTGCCTGCACGAACACGGTGCCGGCGAGCATCACCACGAGCACGGCGCGCAGCGCCCGCACCGTCAGCTTTCCCACGCTGATCCTTCCATCGATTTGCGATGGGAATCTATCGACGATCGATCGATGAGGCAAGGGCTGGACGGAGGCCGCGGGTCCACCGCATTGACCCTCGGGAAGGCATGTAGGTAGCGACCTTGCTGATGCATCCGCACATCGACATGACGGTGCGTTGCCGAGCAGTCGACTATGACCTGCGCGACCGCAGCGACCGCTTCGACCAGATCTACTGATAAGCGTCAGGTAGGACGGAATCGTCAAGCGTCAGGTGGGACGAGACAACTGCGTCTTCGTGTACGCCCTCGCAAAGATCGGCGAGACCGGCCAGTAGCCGGCAGATTCGGCTCTCCGATCAGCGGGCCGCCGCTCCTACGCACAGATCAGGCTGCTGCCCTACCCGTGCTCGAGGCGCCGCTTCAGCGTTGCGAGGTTGGCCGGCATCTCTTTGGCGGCCTCGCGGCGGACGATAAGCGGGACGAGCAACTTGCCGATGCCGTGACCTTCGAAGTCGACGGCGATGGTCAGGCGGGATCGTTGGCCGGTCAGGGGTTCGACGGTGAGGTCGACGATGGCACGGATAGGTCCGTCGATGCCCCGGACGCCCCAGGTCGTGGGTGGGTTGATGTGTGTGACCTCGGAAGTGCTAGGGCGGTTGGTGCCGCCGATGCGCCGGGTGGTCTGGCAGTGTGCGCCCACGGCGGCGTGTGCCAGGTTGGTCCATGCGGCCATCGATGACGCCGTGCTGCCACTCGTGGAACCGGGCCGGGTCGGTGGCGTAGGCGAACACGTCGTGGGCCGGCCGGTCCACTTCGGTGCTGGTGGTGACGGGTGCCATTCAGCTGCCCTCCGTGAGCAGGGCCGCGTAGCGGGTCAGGTACAGCGGCCAGCCTTCGTCGTGGGCGACGCCGTCGCTGACTGCTTCCCAGCCAGGGCCGTGCCGGTCGATGTGGCGGTGCTCCAGCTCGACCCGGGTGCGCTGCGGAGTCTCGGCGATGAACTGGACCTCGACCTCGCTGGTGTTGTCGGGCTCCGTCTCGATCTGCCACTGCGGACCGATGTCCCAGCTGAACACGACTCGGTCCGGCGGATCGAAGGCGAGGACGCGCGCCCAGCGGCATTCGCTGCCATCGACGCCGCGGTCGTAGATGTGACCGCCGACCTTCGGCTCGAACACGGTCTCCGCGATTTCCACACCGAGCAGGTTGTGCTCCGGCGGCTTGAAATCGCCGAATCGTTCGGTGAACACGGTGAAGGCGCGCTCGATCGGTGCGTCAACGATGATCTGCCGGCGAACCACCGCGGTCGATGCTTCGGTCATGACCTCTCCTCGTCCGGTTGTTCGATGACATCTTGGTAACCGTCCAGAGCACGGTTCCAGAACGTCTCAAGCTGATCACGCAGCGCGGCCACGCCGGCAGGATTGAGCCGGTACACGCGGCGGGTGCCGGCTGCGCGATCGGTGACCAGCCCGGCGTCCTTGAGCACCCTGAGGTGTTGAGATACCGCTGGCCGGCTGATCGGCAGGTCCTCTGCGAGCTCACCGACGGCCCGCGGCCGCTCGGCCAGGCACGCGACGATGGCACGCCTGGTGGGGTCGCCCAACGCGTCCCAGCCATCGTTAGCTTGGTAAGTAGCCACGAACCGTAAGCTACAACTTACGGATGACCGAGTCAAGCGGCCCCCGGGGGCGGCCGGGAGCCGGATCGGCCGGGCTCACCAGTGCGAGAATCCGCAGCAGCCGACCGACTTCGGCAGCGATGGAGTCCCGGGCTGGGCCGAGGTAGCGGCGAGGATCGACGAGCGAAAGGTCGCCGGCCAGCTCGTGGCGTACCCGCTCGGTCATTGCTTTGTTCAAATGGGTGGCGATGTTGACCTTCGTCATGCCGGCCCGTACCGCCTCGCGCAGTAGCTCGTCCGAGACGCCGGACGAGCCGTGCATGACGATCGGCACCAGCAGCGCGGCGCGGATGCGCGCGATGAGGTCCAGATCGATCATTGCGTCGCGGGAGACCATCGCGTGGCTGGTGCCGACCGCGACCGCCAGCGAGTCCACGCCGGTCGCGGCGACGAACGCGGCGGCCTCGCCGGGGTCGGTCCGGGCGCCGGGCGCGTGGGCACCGCCCTTGCCGCCGACGATGCCAAGTTCGGCCTCGACGAAGGCGCCACGGCGATGCGCGTGCGCGGTGAGCGCGGCGGTCGAGCGGACGTTGTCTACGTACGGGAGTGTAGACGCGTCGAACATGACCGAGCTGTAGCCGAGGTCCATGGCGCGCAGGCACAGATCCTCGCTGGTCGCGTGATCTAGGTGTACGGCGACCGGAACGGCGGCGGTCTCCGCGAGCGACAGGCAGGCGAGGCTGATCGGAGCCAGCCGGCCGTGATAGGCGACGGTGTTCTCGCTGATCTGCAGGATCACCGGCAGGTGCGCGGACTCGGCCCCGGTGACGATCGCTTCGGCGTGTTCCAGGCAGATGACGTTGAAGGCCCCAACGGCAGTGCCGGCGGCGTACACCTCGGACATCAGATCGGTGGTGCGGGCGGTGGCCATAGCGAGGGCTTTCTGGCTGGACGGATCGGGACGGCGGGGGAGAGGCGCTACCGGCGTCCCGATGTCGGGCCGGACGGGCGGATCGGGACGGCGGGCGAGGCCTCACGGGCCGCCGGTGCCAGGCAGGACCGCGTCGGCCGCCTCGACCAACGCCTCCGGCAACAAGGCGAGCGCGTCGGCCGGGCCATCGATGTCAGGCTCGATCCGCGCGCAGCTAGCCGCCGCTGCGCTGACCCCGATGCGCAGCGCGGTGGCGGCGTCGGCCCCGACGGCGCGGGCCGCGACGAAGCCGGCCAGCAGGATGTCGCCGGCGCCGGTCGGGTTCTTGGCGGTGACCCGGGGCGAGTGCACCCGCAGCGCTCTCTCGGCATCGGCGTACAGCAGGCCGTGCTCGCCCAGCGTCACCAAGACGGTCTCGACGCCGGCATCGACCAGCGCACGCATCTCGGCCAGCACCTCTTCGGGCCGATCGGAGTGCAGTTCCCGGCCGGTGAGGTGGGCGAACTCCGCCAGGTTGGGTTTGACCATAAAGGGCCGGGCCTCGACTGCGGCCGCCAGCGCCGGGCCGCTGGTGTCCACAATGACGCGTGCGCCGACCGCCTGGCCGCGCCGGACCATCTCGGCGTGGAAGTCGACCGGCAGACCGCGGGCGAGGCTGCCACTGAGCACAGCGATATCGCCGGCCCGATAATCCGCCGATAGGGTATCTAGCAGCGCGGCGGCCTCCGGCGCGGTGACGACCGGACCGGGTTCGTTGATGACGGTGGATACGCCCGTGGTCGGCTCGGCCAGTACGAGGCTGATACGGGTGTCCCCGGCAATGGTGGTGTGGCGGTCGGTGAGTCCGTGCGTGGCGCACGCGTCTCGGATGAACGTGCCGGTCCAGCCGCCGAGGAAGCCGTAGACCGAGACCTCGAGGCCGAGCCGGCGGATGGCGCGGGCCAGATTGAGGCTCTTGCCGCCCGCACGGGTGAGCACTTCGTTCGAGCGGTTCACGGCGTCGACGTGCAGGCGGTCGAGGATCTCGATGCGGTCAACCGCCGGATTCGGCCCCACCACGCGAATGGTCGCCGCGGCGAACGGGCCACCGCCGTCGGGGACGCTGCTGGGTTCTGGCGAGGCCGCCGCGCGGATCAGGGATGCGAACTCAGCCGACACTGGCCACACGATACGCAGTGATCAGGCTGCCGTCATCCGTGGCGCCGTCATCATGAAACATGCTGCTATGTACGTCAAAGTCGGTCGCGCTCGTGAGCAAGGCTGAGCTTACAACCGGGATTGTGCGCACTTTCAATCATCGAAGGTCTTGTCCAGGGCGGTGCGGCCGGTCTTAGCCGCGCTGCGCCAAGCAATCCTGTGTGGACCAAGGTCGGCGGCCGTAACGTTCCGGCGTCGGGCCCCGTTCAGGTCCTTCCACCGAGGCTCGCCTGTGGTCTAATCTGGTCAGTCGGCGATCGAATATGACTGAATGCGACGTCATCGAAGCAGTTTCAATCACCAAATGAGACTGGCGCGCAACTTCGCGTCAACTTGCCCGGCCACAACGGCATCGCCGGACGGCGAGCATCATGCGGATTCAGGAGGATGCATGAAACGACGGTACGCGTCTGTTGCGGCGCTCTGCGTGGCAACAGCGCTGGCACTAACGGCGTGTAGCAGCAGCGGCAACGGTTCTTCTTCGGCGTCCGGCGCTACGACGCTGAAGCTCGTGGCCGCCGACTACGGCACCGGCCCGTCCAACACCAGCCAGAAGTACTGGCAGGGAATCGCCGACGCCTTCCACAAGGCGAACCCGTCGATCACCGTCCACGTGCAGACCATCAACTGGAACGACTTCGACAACCAGGTCCAGACGATGGTGCAGAACAAGCAGTACCCGGACATCACCGAGGGCGACTACTTCGCGAACTACGCGCAGGAGGGCCTGCTCTACAAGGCCAGCGACGTGATCAGCAACCCGGTCAACCTGCTGCCGGTGTTCGTCAAGACTTGGGCAGCTACAACGACGTCGCAGTACGGCATGCCGTTCACGACCAGTTCGCGCACGCTGTTCTACAACAAGAAGCTGTTCACCGCGGCGGGCATCACGTCGGCGCCGCAGACCTGGTCCGACGTCCAGGCCGACGCGGCCGACGATCAAGGCGACTCGGCAACATCGGCTTCGGCCTGCCGCTCGGCTCGGAGGAGGCACAGGCCGAGTCGCTGCTGTGGATGCTCGGCAACGGCGGCAACTACACCGGACAGCAGCGGCAAGTGGACGATCAACAGCGCCCAGAACGTCGAGACGTTCCAGTTCCTCAAGCAGCTGGTCGCCGTCCGGCGCCACCGAGCCGAACCCGGGCACCAAGAACCGCACCGACCTGTGGAAGCAGTTCGCCCAGGGCCAGATCGGCATGATCAACGGCTCGCCGGCACTGATCCCGATCATCCAGGCGGGCAAGGTGCTCACCGACTCTGACTGGGCCTCGGTGCCGATCCCCGGCAAGACCGGCCCGCTGACCACCACGCTCGGCGTCTGCGACTTCACGGCCGGCGTTCAAGAGCGGCGACTCCAGCAAGCAGGCCGCGATCAAGAAGTTCCTCGACTTCGCCTACCAGGACAAGTACCAGCTCCAGTTCGACAAGGAGTACGACCTGCTGCCCGCCACGAACTCGGCGAGCCAGACGCTCTCCTCCGACCCGATCTTCGGCCCGTTCCTGAAGGCGCTGCCAAAGGCGGTGCAGTACCCGGCCAGCGCCGGCGTGGGCGAGCGTCGAAGACGCAGATCCAGCAGACGATCGGCACCGCCGTCACCGGTGACCCGAGCAGGTGCTCGGCACGATCCAGCAGACGGCGACGAAGGGCAGCTGAGCGGTCTGAACACCATGTCCCCGGCCTCCGCGGTTGCCTCCGCCGAGGCCGGGGACGACGATGTCCTGACTTCGACGGGTGATGGGAGACAGACAGATGACCCAGCAGCTCGTGCCGACGGTCCTGCCGCGCCGGAATGCCCGCCGGCGAGTCCGGCATACGCTGGCCCCGCTGCTCTGGGTCGGCCCCGCGCTCGCGCTGATCGCCGTGGTCGTGCTCTGGCCGGTCGTGGTGATGTTCCGGACCTCGTTCCAGCACATCAGCCCGGACGGTTTCGTCCTGGGTTCGGCCGGCGGCCGGAACTTCTCGAACCTGTTCGACGAGCCCGACCTCAACGGCGTGCTCATCCGCACGGTGGTCTGGGTCGTCGCCGTCGTCGTCGTGACCATGCTGATCTCCATGGTGCTGGCGCAGCTGTTCAACGCGCGGTTCGCCGGGCCGGCGGGTCGCCCGGTGGGCGCTGATCGCCCCGTGGGCCGCGTCGGTCATGATGACCGCGCTCATCTTCCGTTGGGCGCTGGACGCGAACAACGGAGTCATCAACGTCTTCCTGCACGACATCGGCGTGCATTAAGTCCTTCAACTCCAACGAGGCCGACTGGCTCGGCCGGCCCTGGTCCGCCTTGGCCTGGATGATGGTGGTGGCGGTCTTCGTCTCGCTGCCGTTCTCGACGTATGCGCTGCTGGCCGGCCTGCAGTCGATCCCCGGCGAGATCTACGAGGCGGCCCGCGTCGACGGCGCCACCCGATGGCAGACGTACCGCGCGGATCACGCTCCCGCTGCTGCGGCCGGCGTTCCTCGTCGCCGCGCTCATCAACATCATCAACGTGTTCAACTCATTCCCGATCATCTGGGAGATGACGCGGGGCGGACCCGGACACGAGACGAGCACGACGACCACCTTCATGTTCCAGCTCAAGCAGAGCTTCATCGGCGAGTCGGCCGCCATGTCAGTGATCAACTTTGCGCTGATCGATCGTGCTGGTGCTGTTGTTCCTGCGCGCGTCGCGATGGCGGGAGCAGGTGAGCTGAGGTGACCGTTGTTGCCGATCCGCCCGTACCGGCCCCCACGGTCGTCAAGCGCGTCCGTGCGCAACGTACGGTGAGCCCGAAGCGGCTGGGGCTCGCTGTCGCCGGGTATCTGGTCGCGCTGATCTTCCTGCTGCCGTACGTCGAGATGGTCATCTCCGCGCTGCGCCCGGCGAACGAGTTGCTCGGCCGCGACTACCTGCCGAAGCACTTCGACTGGTCGAACTTCACCTCGCTGTGGTCGACCGGCTTCGGCGCGAACCTCGGCGCCAGCCTGCAGATCGCGGGCGGCTCGACCGTGCTGGTGCTGCTGGTCGCGCTGCCGGCCGCCTACTACACCGCGCGGCACCGCTTCCGCGGCCGGGCGCTGTTCCTCCTGCTGGTGCTGGCCACTCAGATGTTCCAGCCCGCCGCGATGCTGGTCGGCATCCAGCGCGAGTTCACCAGCTTCGCGCTGCCGAGCCCGCTCGTGTCGCTGATCCTGGTCAACGCCGGCTTCAACCTGGCGTTCGCGGTGTGGATCCTCAACGCCTACTTCTCGTCCATCCCGCGCGAGCTGGAACAGGCGGCGATGGTCGACGGGACGAGCCAGCTCGGCGCGGTCGCGCGGATCACGCTGCCGCTGGCGATGCCCGGCATCGTCACCGCGGTCATCTTCACCTTCATCAGCGCCTGGAACGAGCTGCTGGTCGCGCTGACGCTCACCGGCGGCGGGCCGAACTCCTCGGTGCCGCTCACCGTGGCGATCAACAACTACATCGGGCAGTACTCCATCGACTGGGGACACCTGTTCGCCGCGCTCGGTGATCGCCACCATCCCGGTGATCATCCTGTTCGCGTTCATCGAGGGCAAGGTCGTCGGCGGCCTGACCGCCGGATCGATCAAGTAGGGAGCCATCGCTCAATGTCCTTCGCCACGACCGAGATCGCCAGTCAGCCTGACATGTGGACGCGCGCCGCCGCGATGGCGATGGACGCCTCCGTACGGGTGGCGCTGCCGGCCGACGGCGAGCGCGTTGCGATCGTCGGCTGCGGCACGTCGTACAACGTCGCGCAGGCCTGCGCCGCACTGCGCGAACGGTCCGGCCACGGGGAGACCGACGCGTTCGCGGCGTCTGAGTTCCCGTACGGCCGTACGTACGACCGCGTGGTCGCCGTTTGTAGGTCCGGCACCACAACGGAGATGATCGAGCTGGTCGGGGCCGTGGCCGCCAACACTCGCACGACGGTGCTAAGCACGGGGGCCGATCTGCCGGTGCCGCGACTCGCGCAGGACATCGTCGCGCTGGACTTCGCCGACGAGCAGTCGGTGGTGCAGACGCGGTTCGCGACGAGCGTCGTGGCACTGTGGCGCGCGTATCTCGGCGAGGACCTGGCCCAGGCCGTCGCCGACGCTGCCACCGAGCTGGCCAAACCCGTACCGTCGGCGTTCTCCGAGCAGTACACGTTCCTCGGCACTGGCTGGACCATCGGCTTGGCCCACGAGGCGGCGCTGAAGCTGCGCGAGGCGGCCCAACTGTGGACGGAGTCGTACGCCGCGATGGAGTACAGGCACGGCCCAATCAGCGTCACCGACGCGCGCTCGTCGGTGTGGGTCTTCGGTGCCGTACCCGATGGGCTCGCCGAGCAGATCATCGCCACGGGTGCGAAGCTGGAGACGACGCCGGCCGATCCGCTGTCGTTGCTTGTGCGGGCGCAACGGATCGCGGCCGCCATCGCCGAGGCGAAGGGCCTCGACCCCGACAGCCCCCGCGCTCTGAGGCGGGCCGTGATCCTCGACGAAGCCTGAGGCGACCGACCGCGGCTACGGAAAGGTGCACTGGACGCGACGCATCACGGGTAGCCGACGGCGTTGATGGGTACAACCGACACGTGAGTACATCCACGAAGTACGCCGTTTACTCCGCTCCCGCGGGTCCGCCGCGCCGTCGACTGCCGCATCCTGGCCGCGTCGCGGTCATCGCGCACCAGGGAAAAACCATCGGTGGCGGCCTCGATGAACTCCGTAAAGTGATCGCTACCGAACGGTCCGATGAGGTGATCTGGTACGAGGTATCCAAGAGCAGGAAGGCACCCGCGAAGGTGCGCAAGGCACTGAAGAAGGGTGCGGAACTGCTGTTGGTATGGGGTGGCGACGGCATGGTCCAACGATGCGCCGACGCGCTCGTAGGCTCCGACGCGACGATTGCCATCATTCCGGCCGGTACGGCGAATCTGCTGGCACACAACCTCGGCATCCCGCAGGATCTCACCGACGCGGTGCATATCGCATTCCACGGCCAGCGCCGGCAACTGGACCTCGGATGGATAGCCGGCGAACACTTCGCCGTCCTCGCCGGGGTCGGCTTCGACGCGGACATGATCCGTGACGCCGACCGTGGCCTCAAGGCCAGACTCGGGCGCCTCGCCTACCTCGGGGCCGGCCTGCGCAACGTCGGCATGGACCCGATACATCTGAAGATCAAGATTGATGGTACGTCCTGGTTTAAAGGTGACGCGACCTGCGTGCTGTTGGGCAACGTCGGCACCATCCTCGGCGGTGTTCGGGTCTTCGACGACGCCAGCCCCGACGACGGCTGGCTCGACGTCGGCGTCGGCACAGCTAACGGCCCGCTCGAATGGGCGCGGCTGCTTGGCCACATCAGCGCCGGTACCGCCGACGGATCGCCGTTCATCCGCACGACCCGCGCGAAGCGAATCTCGATCAAACTCGGCGCGCCGGCCGCGTGCGAGCTCGACGGCGGCGCCCGGCCAAAGACGAAGCGGATCAAGGCGCACGTCGTCCCGGCCGCGATCACAGTCTGCGTACCCACCGACGCGACTCCGCACTGACACGCGAGTGCGGCCGGCGGCGCTCTGTCGCGTACAGCCGCTCCGCTCAGGCAGGTCGGTTGGTCCGCGCAGAGCAACGCGTGCGTGATCCTTATTTTCTTGAACGCCGTGTGAATTTATCGATGCATGGCTACTCGTCGATCCATGGAGCCTTCGGCGGCCACGCCGTGCTGTTGGGCTAACGCGATGGGCTCGGCCATCGTGCGGCGAATAGTGGGCGTCCATGATCGACGGGTTGCCAGGAGCTGAAACGTCGGTGCCAGGCCACGTCCATTCGGCCATCTGACCCCACCGCCGTGACGATCGGCTCGTCACCGTGCAACCGCGCCAGCACTCAAGGTTTTGCCCAGCTCCGACGACGTGTCGGGGTCGTACGGCCGGGCTGCGGAGTCGACGTTCAGCGGCAGCCGACAACCGTCCTGAGTGGAGGGCGGCTTCGACCGAGCTTCGAACGGCGGAGAACGTCGCTTTAATGCGTTGTTCATTCGCATTTCGGCCAGATCGTGGCTCCTGGCCCTATCGTCATCGACCGGTGCTTGTGGACGTTCAACTTCCCGGCGCTGCATGCGTCATTCGCCGCATGAAGCGTGAAGGCCGACGGAGAAGAAAGAAGCTATGGACACCTCCTTGGTGGTGCGCGCGCGTGGAATTACGAAGTGCTTCGGTGACGTCGTTGCACTTGACGGCATCGACTTTGATGTGGCTCCGGGCCGGATCCACGGTTTGGTCGGCCCTAACGGCGCCGGAAAGACCACGCTGCTTGGCCTGTTGCTCGGCCTGGCTGTCGCTGATAGCGGCAGCCTGGAAATCCTCGGCGTACCGGTCGGACGCGCGCTGGCTGCGCCGGACGGCGTCGCCGGCTTCGTGGACGGCCCGGGGCTGTACCCGTCGCTGACCGCCCGGCAGAACCTTGCCGCGCTGGCCGCTCTCCGCGGCCGCGACGCTCGTACGGCGGCCATCGACGAGGTGCTCGATCAGGTCGGTCTCACCGACGTCGCCGACGACCGGGTCCGGGGCTTCTCCCTGGGCATGCGCCAGCGGCTGGGACTCGCCGCCGCGCTGCTCACCATGCCTCGGCTGCTGGTTCTTGACGAGCCGACCAACGGTCTGGATCCAGCCGGTAAGAACGACGTGCACCGCGTGCTTACCGGCCTTGCCGCGGACGGGATCGGCGTGGTGCTTTCCAGCCATCGTATGGATGATCTTGACGCACTGTGTTCCGAGGTCACCATCGTCAGCACCGGTCGAGTCGTCTTCTCAGGCCCGGTGGACAAGCTGAGCGCCGAGAGCGGCGAACTCGATTACCGACTGATCACCTCCGACTCAGACGCCGCCCGCCAGCTGGCACTTGGCGTACCCGGGCTGCATTTGGTCGACGAAGCCATCGCCCGGCGGCACGCGACCGGCGACGCCGTCGTGGTGCGCGCAGCGGTGGCGGCCCTTGACGAACTGGTTGTGCAGCTTGTGCACGCCGGTGTCGCGGTACGCGAGCTTGCACCAGTGATCTCGCCGCTGGAGTCGGCGTTCCTGGCCCTCACCGAGCAGCAGGCGGACGACCGATGACCGCCACGATCGTTGCCCCGGCCGCTGCCGCCGACCGCGTCCCGGTGACGCGATGTTACCGCTTCGAGCTGGTCAAGCTGCTTTCCCAGTGGCGGGTGCGCCTGCTGATCCTCGCCGCCTGGGTCGCGCCGGCGGTTTTCGTTGGCGTGGTGAGCCGGCAGAGCTCACTGCCCTCCGACACCGTGTTCGGTCGCTGGATGGATGCGACCGGGTGGGCCGGATCGCTGGTGATTCTTGGCTTCGCCGGCACGTGGGCGCTGCCGTTGCTCACGTCGGTGGTGGCCGGCGACGTGTTCGCCGCCGAAGACCGGCTCGGCACGTGGCGCCACCTGCTGGTGGCGGTCCGCTCACCACGGCGGATCTTCCTGGCCAAGACATTGGCCAGCCTCACCGTGATCCTCCTGCTGGTGACGGGATTGGCCTGCTCTAGCGCGATCGCCGGGATCGTCGTCGTGGGTAACCGGCCGCTGGTCGGGCTGGACGGGCATTTGCTTGCCACGACGAACGCCGCCGGCACGGTGCTGCTTGCTTGGGCCTGTGCGCTGGCCCCGACGCTGGCGCTGGCGGCGATCGGTCTGCTCGGGTCGGTCACGCTGGGACGCTCCCCCATGGGGCTGCTGCTGCCGGCGCTGGTTGCGCTCGCCATGCAGATCGCCCAGATCCTGCCGCTCCCGGTCGCTGTCCGCCTCGCCCTACCCGGGTACGCGTTCATCGCCTGGCGCGGTCTCTTCACGAGCCCGACGCAGCTCGGACCGCTGCTGGTCGGCATCGTGGTCAGCCTGCTGTGGGCCGTCGTCGCGACCGCGCTGGCGTACTGGTTGTTCCTCCGGCGTGACTTCACCAACGTCACCTACGACGGTTCCGGGCGCCGCGCGCTCACCGTCGACGTCCTGCCGCTGGCCGCCGTGCTCGCCCTCACGATCGCCGTCATCGCGGTCTCGACGCCGGCGGCCGGCTCCGGGATCGAGCAGGGCAAGCTGCAGCGTTCACTTGCGACGGTGTTTTCCCACCTGTATCGGATTCAGACCGAGGAGCTGCACCGCCCCGACGTCACGGAAGCGCAGCTGAAGACCGCTGCGACCTGCACGAAGGGCGATGGCTTGGTCGCCAACAGCGGCCCAGGCAATGGCTGGCGTTGCGTGGTCAGTTGGCACGTGCCCGGCGTCGATGCCGTGGGGCAGGCCATCTATCAGCTGGACGTCACCGCAGACGGGCGGTACGTCGCCGACGGCGACGGGCCGCAGGAAGTAAACGGGTACTTCCTGGTGCGTACCCCCACGGGGGACGCCCCGAACCCGCTCTGGCAGGTCGACGGTGTGGTCGATCTGCTCGCCACCCCCCGGAAAGGATAGAGAATGCAAGTAACTCGCCAACGCAGGGATCGGACGGTCCATTTCGGACCATTCGATCGTTCGGGTCGCCGGCTTCGTCTGGTGATCGCCGGCGTCGCTGCCCTGGCCATCGCCGGCACAAGCTCCGGGATCGCCTATGCCTCGACCCGCGGATTGGGCACCGACCACGCGGGCCAGCCGAACGGTCAGGGCCTGGTCCTGTCCGACGACCAGATCATCAAGCCGATCGGTGACCGGCTGGTCATCAACAATGGCAAGATCATGGCCGACACCGTCAGCCCGGACGGCAGCCACCTCGCGGCCCTGACCACAGATGGGGGCATCGCGCTAACCATCGTTGATCTGAAGAACTGGAAGGTGCAGCAGCTGATCGGGACCTCCTCGGCAGCCAATCTGAAGATCAGCGGCAACGATGTGGGCCAGCAGGGACCGACGTACTCCCCGGACGGGAAGACACTGTGGGTGCCCCGGACCAACGGGTACTCCCGGTTCCCGGTCAACGCCGACGGCACGGTCAGCGCCCCGACCACCATCAACATCGCGGCGGCCGGCGCCAAGAGCGCGCTGCCGGCCCAGGCCGTGTTCTCGGCCGACGGCTCCACCGTGTACGCCACCGTCAATGGCCAGAACCGTATCCAGGCCATCGACGCAGCAACCGGTGCCCTCGGGCAGAGCTGGGCGGTGGGCAACGCACCGCGCGGAATCCTGCGCATCGGCACCAAGCTGTACGTCAGCAACGAGGGCGGGCGCACGGCGACCTCGGGTGACACGACGATCAACTCCTACGGCACGCAGGTGCCAGCCAACCCGAACACCGGCGCCACCACCACCGGCACGGTCAGCGTCATCGACCTGGCGAACCCGACCGCCGCGGTGAGGAGCGTCAACGTCGGCCTGCACCCGACCACGTTGTACACCAAGAACGGTGCGCTGTTCGTCACCAACACCGGCAGCGACACTGTTTCGGTCATCGACATCGGCAAGGACGCCGTCGTCCAGACCATCACCACCCAGCCGTGGCCCGAGGCCACCGTGGGTTACGAGCCGGACGGCGTCACCGTCACCAACGACGGTCACCTGCTGGTCACCCTCGGTCGGGCCAACGCGGTCGCCGTGTACAAGTACGTCAACGCGCATACGCCGGTCCAGTACGTCGGACTGCTGCCCACCGACTACTTCCCGGCCTCCGTCGACGAGGTGGGCGGGCAGATCGTGGTCGGCAACACCCGGGGGATCGACGCTCTGCGACCCGACAGCAATGGGCACAACACCCACGACACCACGAGCAGCCTGACCCGGTTCGAGCTGCCCAGCGACCACGACACCGCCAACTACACCGACAAGGTGTTCCAGTACAACGGCTGGACCAACAATTCGGTGAAGTACGCCACGGGCAACAAGGCAAAGGCAGTGGCGGTCCCGTCGCGCCTCGGGGATCCCTCGACGATCAAGCACGTATTCCTGCTCGTCAAGGAGAACCGCACCTACGACCAGGTGTTCGGTGACATGCCGCAGGGCAACGGCGACCCGTCGCTGACCCAGTTCGGCGAGAACGTGACGCCGAACCAGCACGCGTTGGCCGAGCAGTTCGGCCTGTACGACAACTTCTACGACCCGCCCACGAACTCCGCTGAGGGCCACAACTGGCTGATGCAGGCCGACAACCCGGAGTACACCGAGTCGTCAGCCGGTGAGTACCTGCGCAGCTACGACACGGAGGATGACGCGTTGGGGCACCAGCGTTCCGGCTTCATCTGGACCGGTGCCCAGGCGGCCGGCCAGACGGTCCGTGACTTCGGCGAGTTCAACCAGTTCGAGTCGTACCCATCCGGCAACAACTGGGCCACGTTCTACTGCGACGCGCAGAGCATGGACGCGACGGGGCAGCCGACCACCATCAACCAGGTCACGTCCTCGCCGATCCCGTCGCTGAACGAAGTCACGAACCACGCCTACCCGAAGTTCGACACCAGCATCCCGGATCAGTACCGGTACGAGATCTGGAAGCAGGACTTCGAGAAGAACGGACCGGCCAACCTGAACATGTTCTGGCTGTCCAGCGACCACACCGGTGGCCCGCTCAACTCGGCCGCCCAGGTCGCCGACAACGACCTGGCGGTCGGCAAGATCGTCGACACGATCTCGCACAGCAAGTACTGGAAGGACTCGGCGATCTTCGTTGTCGAGGACGACAGCCAGGCCGGCCAGGACCACGTCGACGGTCACCGCGCCCCGATCCAGGTCATCAGCCCCTACGCCCAGCGTGGCGCGGTGGACAACACCTATTACTCGCAGGTCACGATGATCCGGACCATCGAGCAAATCCTGGGCATCCACCCGATGAACCAGGAAGACACCGCCGCCACCCCGATGACCACGTCGTTCACCAACAAGCCCAACTTCACGCCGTTCACCGCGGTGCCGAACCGCACCTCGCTGACCCTCGGCTACAAGACCGAGCCGACATGCGGTTGGGACACCGTCCCGCCGGCGGATGCGGCTGCTCAGCCGTCCATCGTCGTACCGGCCGCCGAGAAGCAGGTCGCGGCGCAGTGGCAGCAGTGGAAGTCGAAGCAGCGTCTTTCCGGGCCGAGCGCGGTTCCGGACTACGCGAACCCAGCGCAGATGAACCATTTCACGTGGTACGAGACGTCCGGGTGGACGAAGCCTTACCCGGGCGAGTCCAAGATCTACGCACCGAACCAGGTGCCGGGCGCCTACATTCCGTCGTCGGACTCCGACAACTGACAGCAGGCTGATCGCAGCAGAGAGGGCTCCTGGCCGGCGGTGTCGCCGGCCAGGAGCCCTTCATAAAGACAGGGTCGCCAAAGCCAGATCAACGGCTGTGCCGCCTGTATCCACATGCACTCCCGTGAACTCGCGAAGGCGGGGGAGACGGGGGGCGAGTTTGGCCTGTCGAAAGGGGGCGACTGGTGTGCCTTACTTGATCATTGTCGGTCGGCGGTCGTCACTCCGTGCCGCGTCACGTGTTCGGCGGGGCATACGCCGCGAGGAACGCTGCGTATGCCGCGTAGGCCCGTGGCTGCGGCTGGTTGTACGTTCCCGCCTCGACGAGCCGCTTGCCGTGAGCATCCGTGTCCACCAACACGAGCCGCTTGTGTTTGCTCGCGGTGGCCGCGGCGTAGATGTCTTTCACGTCGCCGACGAAACGTCTGTCCAGCGTGCCGCACATCAACAGCAGCGGGGCGGTAATGCGGGGTGCGGCGGCGAGCGCGTCCGATTCCGAGTAGTACGCCGGCGCCGAGAGCGCAATCACCGCGGCGAGTCGCGCGCTCGTGTGCACCGCGGCCGCGAGTACCGACGTGCCGCCCATCGACGAGCCGACCAGCACGATGGACGTCACTCCCTGGCCGGTCAGGAAGTCGATAGCATCGTCGACATCCTCGAAGTAGGGCCGCTGCAGCGTCTTCGACGCGCCGTATCCGTTCAGGTCGATGGCGAGCGTACGGTAGCCGAGCTTGGCCAGCCGTACGGCCTCCGGCATCCAGTCGCACGCATCGCCGCCGGACTCGTGGGCAAAGACGACCCCAGTGGCCCCGGTGCCGTACAGGTAGCCGGCCAGACCGGAGCCGGCGCCGAAGTAGACCGGCCGGCCAGTCGATTTGTCCGGCACACAGTCGTCGCCCGCGGCCGCGCGCGGCGATGCGCTGGCCCGCGGCGATGCGCTGGCACGCGGCGAGGGCGTAGCGGTGTCTCCGCGGTTCGCGCCCGCTGCTGAACCGCAGCTCGCAACCGCACCGGCGGACAGGATTAGCAGGACGACGGCCATCACCGTACGAAGTCGACACATGTCATAGCAGACTAAGCGATCTGCCGGCGTTGCACTGCCCCGCTGGTTCGTGTGTCCGACGTGGACGGTGACAAATGCTCCCGACAATCGCCAGTCACACAATATGGCACAGAGACCAACGGTTTCCTCCACTTGAACCTTGACCCAAGGCGATTTGTGCCTCAGGATCGCACTCAATCGAGCAGATTCCCCCACTCTGTGTCTCGAAGCGATCAGGGAGAGCCATGGTCTCCGGACGTCAGCGTGCCCGGCGTGGCATCGCCGTACTTGTCTCCTCTGCTGTGGCAGCGTTCGGCTTGGTAGCCGGCACGGCCGTGCCGAGCGGCGCGCAATCGCCGGCACCCCCACCGCCGACTACCCACACCATCACCTTCGACAAGTACTCATTGATGATCGACGGCCAGCGCACCATGATCTGGTCCGGCGAATTCCACTACTGGCGCCTCCCGAGCCCATCGCTCTGGCGTGATGTGCTTCAGAAGATGAAGGCCGAGGGTTACAACGCGGTTTCGATCTACTTCGATTGGGCGTACCACTCGCCCAAGCAGGGCGTGTACGACTTCACCGGTGTGCGCGATGTTGACGATTTGCTGGACATCGCGCAGCAGACCGGGCTGTACGTCATCGTCCGGCCGGGCCCGTACATTAACGCAGAGACCAGCGGCGGCGGCTTTCCCGGCTGGCTGACAACGCAGGCGGGAAGGGCACGCAGCGACGCCCCGGACTACGAGGCGGCGGCCGACGAGTGGCTGACGAACATCGACGCGATCCTGGCCCGGCACCAGTTGACCAACGGCACCGGCAGCGTCATCTCGTACCAGATCGAAAACGAGCTGGCGTCCACCGGAACATCTCAGCGCAACTACATGCAGCACCTGTACGACAAGGTGCGCGCGGACGGCATCACCGTGCCGATCTTCAGCAACGACAAGGGCCGCAACGGCATCTGGGTGCCGAGCAACTCGACGGTGCCGGGGACGGTGCCGGGTCCGACCGACATGTACGCGTTCGACGGCTATCCAGGCGGCACATGCCACACCGACGCCACGCCCGGCTCGCCCTCGGCCGCGCCGGACTGGGGCATCTGGGGCGGGGGCGGCGCCACTGGCGGCTCGTCCGCGTCGCCGAACACTCCAGGGTTCGCCGCTGAATTCGGCGGCGGCTGGTTCGACTATTGGGGCAGTGTCGGCACGTACGCGTGCACCGCGACCCGGGAGGGTCCCGGATACGAGCGCGTGTTCTACGAGACGAACATCGCCAACCGGCTGACCATGCAGAACTTCTACATGACGTTTGGCGGCACCTCGTGGGGCTGGTTGCCGGCGCCGGTCGTCTACACCTCGTACGACTATGGCGCGGCCATCGACGAGGCACGGCAGATCCGGCCGAAGGCCACCACGATGAAGGAGATCGGGCTGTTCCTGCAGAGCGTCACACCGATCGCCAAGGTGGACGCCGGTCCGGCCGTGACGCCGTCAAACCCCAGGATCAAGGTGTACGACGACGTCAATCCGGACACCGGCACGCACTTCTACATCGCCATGCACAACCCGTCCAGCGCCACGACGAACGACGCCTTCACCTTCAACGTGGCGACGGCCGACGGAAACTACCAGGTGCCCGCGTCCGGCACGCTGGCCATCAACGGCCAAGACTCGAAGATGCTGGTGGCCGACTACGACATGGACGGCCAGCACCTCGTGTACTCGACGTCGGAGATCATGACGCATCTCGTACAGGACGGTAAGGACATCGCGCTGCTGCACGGGCGAGACGGCGAGGATGGCGAGACGGTCCTGCGGTACGACAGCGAGCCGCACGTCAAAGTGATCTCCGGCGACGTCCGATCGGTGTACGACCCGGCAACAGGCGACCTGCGCCTGGACTACACGCACAAAGGCCTCGCCGAGGTCCAGATCAACGGCGGCAACCGTCCGCAGCTCACGCTGTTGCTCGCCGACGAGGATACGGCTGGCACGTTCTGGCAACCGAACACCTCGGCCGGCCCGGTGCTGGTGCGCGGTCCCGAGCTGGTGCGCACGGCCTCACTCAACGGGTCGAGCCTGGCGCTCACCGGCGACACCGCGCAGGCCAGTGACCTGGAGGTATGGGCGCCCGCGCCGGCACACCAGATCACCTGGAACGGCGACCCAGTCGACACCTCCACGACGGCCGCAGCCAGTCAGTTGGCGGGTTCGCAGCTGGCCGGCCCGGCGGCTGTCACGCTGCCGGACCTGTCGGATGCCACGTGGCGTACGGCGATCGAGTCGCCGGAGGCGTCGCCATCCTTCGACGACTCCTCCTGGGCGGCCGCCGACAAGACAACGACGAACAGCACCACCAAGCCGCCTGCCGGGCAGCCGGTGCTGACCGCCGACGACTATGGCTTCCACCAGGGCGACGTCTGGTATCGAGGCCGATACTCGAATGCGGCGGCGGCCAGCACGATCAGCCTCCGCTACGGCGGTGGCGGCGCGGGAATGGTGCAGGTCTGGCTCGACGGCGTCTACCTCGGCCAAGACGTGCTCGCGTCGAACCTTTCGTCGCCGCCAACGACTGGCACGGCAACGTTCACCATCCCGGCGAGCCTGCGGACGAGCGGCGACCACGAGCTGTCAGCGATGGTGCGCGACGACGGCCATAACGAGGACGGCGGCGTCAACGACGCGCAGAAAGAAGGCCGCGGGCTCATCTCGGTATCCATGACCGACTCGGCATCGGCGTCGGTCCCGGCCGCCATCACCTGGAAGGTTCAGGGCAACCTCGGTGGCGAGGACATCGTCGACACCGCTCGCGGCGTCACCAACGCGGGCGGCCTCTACGGCGAGCGTCACGGCTGGGATCTGCCCGGCTACCCGGACCAGTCGTGGCTGCCGGCGGCGGTGCCCGCGGCCTCGGCCACGCCCGGCACGCAGTGGTATCGCACGAGCTTCCAGCTGGACGTCCCGTCCGTCGACGACGCGTCGCTCGGCGTGACGATCGGTGACCCGTCGACGCCGCACTCCAGCGCGAATTACCGCGCGCTGATCTACGTCAACGGCTGGAATATCGGCCAGTACATCGCCAACGTCGGGCCGCAGCACACGTTCGTCGTGCCCAACGGCATCTTGAATCCCGACGGCTCCAACACACTGGCCATCGCGGTGACCAGCAACGGCGGTGCCGGCAATGGGCTGGAGAAGGTCGCGCTGACCAACCTTGGCACGGTACGCGGCGGTGTGCCCGTCGCCCTTAACGAGGCTCCGTCGTGGAGCCAATCGGTGTACGGGCCGCCCGACGTGCCGGGGAAGGTCACCGTCGACGGACTCACCAGCGACGCGGCCAACCCCGCTCGGCCCGGCGACGTCATCCACGTGACCGGGACACTTACCAACCGGAGCACGGGTCCGGCCACCGACGTGGTCAGCACGCTGGACACACCGTCCGGGCTGGACGGTCACCGGCGGCGACGCTCCGTCCAGCCTGGCCGCCGGCGACTCCGCGACCGTGCAATGGACAGTGACGATTCCGTCCGACACACCGACCGCGTCGTATCAGTTCGCGGCGGTGGTCTCGTACATGGTGGGTGGCGCGACCGGACAGGCGGGCACCGTGTTGCCGCTGACCGTACGTTCCACCGGCGATCAGTACGTCAGCGATCTGCCGTTCGTGTCGTCGACCAACGGATTCGGCCCGGTCGAACGAGACATGAACGTCGGCGGCACAGGTTCGGGCGACGGTGGGCCCATCACGCTTCGCGGCACGGTCTACCCCAAGGGCCTGGGCACCAATTCGGTGAGCTCGGTGGTGATTGACGTCGGCGGCGAATGCACCTCGTTCACCGCGGACGTGGGCATTGATGACAGCGCCGCCGGCAAGGGCTCGGTGACGTTCACCGTACTGGCCGACGGCGTCCAGGTGGCCGGCACCGGCAGGTTGACCGGCACGTCCGCGGTGGCGCATCTGACCGCGAACATCACCGGAGCGCACACGCTCACCCTGCAAGTCGGTGACGCCGGTGACGGCAACGGCCACGACAACGGCGACTGGGCCGGGGCGGAGGTGCACTGCTCCAGCTGAGCTGAGGCCGGACGGTACGGCGGTTGCGCCCTTCAGGGGCACTGCCCGGAAAGGATCGTCGCCGGCGGCTGGTAGCGAATGACGACGCTCCGATGGCGGCTCATCGGCCTCCGTGGTTGGGAAATGTCACGACCTCGCCGGGACCGAGCGTGATGCTTTTGTCGCGGCAGTACAGCCGGAGAGCGGGCTGTCGCCCGGGGCCGGTAGACACTTGTATTGCCTCGCCGGAGATTCGCAATGTCAGCGAGTGCTCGCGGTAGCGGATGACAAACTCGAGGGTGCCGAGGTGTGGCGGCCAGTACGGGTTGAGCCGCAGGGTGTCGCCTCGGGTCTCAACGCCGGCGAAGCAGCGTTCCAGAACGTCGACAGTCCCGGCCATCGCGGCGAGATGGATACCCTCCGCCGTCGTGCCGCCCTGAACATCGGCGATGTCGCTGTCCAGGGCTTCGAGGGCGTACCGCATCGCCTGTGCGCGGTTGCTTCGGGCGAGCACCCAGGCGTGAACGACTGCGCTGAGGGTGGATCCGTGCGATGTACGGGCCACGTAGTACTCGATGTTCTTCGGGATCGTGTCGGATTCGAGCCGGTAGCCGAGACCGTCGAACAGCTCGCCGAGTTCGTCGGCGGATAGCAGATAGAACAGCATGAGGACGTCGGCCTGCTTGGACGCCTTGTAGCGGTTGGTGCTGTCGCCCTCGGACTCGAGGATGCGGTCAAGGCGCCGGATATCGCCGTACCGGGTCCGATATGCCGGCCAATCGAGTTCGGCCAGCGTCTCGTAGCCTTCGAACTGGCTGATGATGCCGTCACCGTGCATGGGCACGTACATCCGTCGGGTGATGTCTAGCCATCGCTGTGGCTCTTCTGGACGCAGCCTGAGCGTCTCGGAGAGTTCGGTTCGGCGATCCGCGTCGAGGACGTCCAACGCATCCAGCGCCCGCAGCAGGACCCATACGGTCATTACGTTGGTGTACGCGTTGTTGTCGACGCCGTCGTCGGCGTCGTCTACGTAGCCGGTGTGGAACTCGTCGGGACCCATGACGCCGCGTATCACGTAGCGGTCTCGGCTGTGGTCGTACTCGGCCAGGTCGGCGAAGTGCCGTGCGATCTCCAGAATCATTTCCGCGCCGAACCGGGCAAGGAAGTCGCTGTCACCCGTGACCTGGTAGTACTGCCACGTGTTATAGGCCACGGCGAGTCCAATGTGTCGTTGTAGCCGACTGTGGTCGGTGATCCATCGACCCGACACCGGATTGAGGTGCAGCCGCTGGCTCTCCTCGCGGCCGTCGCTGCCCGATTGCCACGGATACATCGCGCCCACGCGGCCGGCTTCCCAGGCGGCACGACGAGCCCACGGCAGCCTTCGGTAGCGGTAAAGCAGCAATGACCGGCTCAACAGCGGCAGACGGAAATTGAGGACGGGGAAGACGAACAGCTCGTCCCAGAGCACATGCCCGCGGTACGCCTCGCCGTGCAGTCCGCGGGCGGGTACGCCGACATCGACGTCCACGCTGTTTTCCGACAGGGTCTGCAGCAAGTGAAACATGTGCAGCCGCACCACTTTCAGCGCCCGTGCGTGCTCACCCGACAGCGACATGTGAAATCGCCGCCACAGTTGGCGCCAGGCCAGCACGTGGTCGTCGAGGAGTTCGTCGAAGTCGGCCAGCCAGTCGAGGCGTCGCAGCGCCTCGACGGCGGGATCCGAGATGGCGTTATCGCGGGACGTATAGATCGTCACCAGCTTCTCAACCGTTACCGGCTGGCCCGGCGTCGCGTCAACTTGAAGCTCATGACCGATCCGATCCGGGGCGCGAAGCACCTCACGCGTGGCGGCGATTTGCGTCCCGCGGCGGAAAACTCGGGTACGGGCGGCTTCGGCGACTCGGATGTGGGACTGGTTGGTCTCCACGACACACACCACGGTTTCCTCGCCAGCCGGATCAGTATTCACAGGAGTCAGGTGCCGGCTGGACAGGCCCTGGTAGCGGTCGACTCCGGCGTTCTCCACACTGGCGTCGAGCGCGGACCGTACGGTCAGGGTTCCGGACCAACCCTCGGCGGTGAAAGTCGTCTGCAATCCACACGCGTGTGAATGGCGGAGGTGAACGAAGCGCCGCTGCGTTACCGCGGTGACACGGCCGGCGCTGTCGCGCACCCGCAGCCGGCGGATCAGTATCCCGCGCCGCATGTCGAGTTCTTGCCGATGTTCGAGGATGTCCGTGCCGGCCTGCCCGAACCACGGCCCGTCCTCAGCACGGAACGTCAGAGGCAACCAGTTGGGCAGATTAACCAGGCTCTCATTTTCGATGACCTGACCCGCCTCGGTGTCCTGCAGCCGGTTGTAACAACCGGCTACGTACGTGCCCGGATAGTGGCCTGCGTCGGCACCGTGTTCCGGCGCTGCGCCCCGAGTGGCCACGAAGCCGTTGCCCACGGTGCACAACGCCTCGCGCAGCCCTTCTTTGGCCGGGTCGATCCCGTCGAACAGCAGCGTCCACGCCGTCACTGCCGGTACCTGCCGTTACTCGATTGTCCGACTTGATGATGATCTGTACCGTTACGTTAACAGGCGACGGCGTGCCGCTCGCCCGCAACTTGACCTTCACCACCCGGGTCCCGGACTCCGTAGGCCGTTCCGGCGCCCGGACGACCGGCCACATGGTCAAGGGCGACGAAGTGCGAGGAGCCCATCTCGGCCGGCGTCGATGTGTGTCCCGAAGCCCTGACTGATCTTGTTGAGAGTCGCCCTTAGCCAGTCGGCGTCTGCGGCCAATGCGTGCCGGAGGCGCATCCGCTTGGCTTGCATGGGCGCCATACGTAGGCCGAGTAGCGCACCGGTATCCGGTTCCAGCGACGCGAGGTACAGCATCCGCAGGTCGTCGCGGTACTCCTCGTAGCCGGCGATGCCCTCGTAGTCATCGATGAGGTCGCCACACCCGTAGAGGATGAGTCGGTCGTGGTAGACCTCGACCGGTCGGACGTGGTGCGAAGAATGCCCGTGTACGAGGTCGACGCCGCCGTCGATCAGTCCATGCGCGAATCGAATTTGATCTTGGGTGACGTGGTAACCCCAGTTGGATCCCCAGTGCACTGAGAGGACCGTGAGGTCACCAGGTCGCTTCGCCTGCCGTACTCGTTCGGCGATCTCGGTGGCGGCTGTATCGGACAGCCACGGCACGAAATCGATGCCCGCCCGGTCCTCGGTCGCGGCCCAGGTCTCGGGTACGCCGCTGGAGGCCATCGCGAGCGAGAAGACCAGCACCCGCCGGCCCCCGGCAACACTGACCGCCGCTGGTCGCCGTGCCTCTCGCACATCAAGTCCAGCCCCCGCAACCCGTAGGCCCGCGTCGGACAGCGTCGTGAGCGTCTCGTACAGCCCCGGGCCGGCCGAAGTCCAGCGTGTGGTTGTTTGCCAGTGTGCAAACGTCGGGCCGGGCCACTGCGAGGCCCGAGAGGTTGGCGGGATTCATCCGGTAGTGCACGGCCTTGCCCGGTGCGAACTCGTCGCTTCGCGTGATGCTGGTTTCCAGATTGACGATCCGGACGTCGGGAGCGGACTCGTCGAGCAGCCGGATAGCGTCGCCCCACGGCCAGGAGAAGCCCACCGGACGGGGAATCGGGCCGTTGGTCGCCTCCGCCGACTCGACATAAGACAACGCGTCGCGAACGTACGCCTCATGGAGCGCAACATCACCCGGGTGCGGCAGTATTTGATCGACGCCACGGCCGAGCATCACGTCGCCGCACAAGAACACGGTGAGTTCGTCGTGCGCGTTGGTCACGTCAGGTTCGCCACCACAGCTCCATGCCAGATCGTGATCGGCGCGCTCATACGCTCCGGTTACGGCAGGAATTGCGCACCGGTTACGGCGGGGATTGCGTGCCGGCGGCGATGAGGATTTCGTCGGCGAATCGGGCGGCGCGGCTGATATCGGCCGGGTTGACTCCAGACCCCACGAGCTGACCGCCCTCGAGGCCGTGGGCGAGCGCACGTACCGCCTCGGTGACTCTGCTGATCTGGTCTTCGAGCAGGTCCAACCGGTCTTGAGCGGCTGAGGGTGGTGTGGCGGGCGTGGCTTCTCGGCCAACCGGACCGGTGCCGGTGAGGGTGGCGCGAAGGTCGGTGGGCAACTCAGCCAGGGTTTCGCTGACTTGTCCGGGTGACATCCGGTCGGCCATGACCTCGGTGATCGTTGCGGCGATCGTGGGTACCTGGACGGCCGGGATGCTGGCCTGCGCGGCGAAGCGCTGTATGTACTGTTCGACGTTGTACTTGACCGGCGCCTTGTTCGGTTCCCAACCGTCGTAGTAGACGCCGCGCAGCAACTCGGGCAGCTGAGCGCCGAACTTGGCGGCCGCGTCGACGGTGAGCCGGTCGCGCAGAATGTGCATCCAGGCTCGGACAACGCCGCGGGTGTAGTGGCGGTCGCGGGTGCCGAGCGCCGCGCCAATATCAGCGAGCCAAATGTTCGCGGTGTGGAGCGCGTGGTTGAAAGGATCCGATCCGGCTGATGACATGGTCATCTCCTCCCGCTGAGGCGGTTCATACCGAACAGTCTCGACGATGAGCCGCAGCGGGTAGGGCAGAACGGACGTAGCTGAGAGGGGAATGCTGCCGCGACCACCCCATAGCGGTCGTGGGCCGGTAGCGAGCCGGCAGATCCGATTTTCAGCGGTGGCTTCGGAAAGTGGCCGAAACTGACGGGAGCATATCGATCGGACGGTTCCGACGTCGGGGCGTCCACACCGCTGGCAACGCATCTCTGATGCGCCGTACCTCCATGAGACGGGACCATCGGCCCTAGGACCCGGAATCCGGCGGCGGCAACGTTGGTGGTGGCACCCGGCGGCGAACAGCCGCAATGCCGGCGAGAAGCCGCGATGGTCTCCGACGTCGGGTCTATGTACCTGGACCGGAACGACCCCCAGTGGATCCCGGTCCTGCTGCGTGCGGCAAAAATCGTTGCCGCCGCCGGCCTCGCGACGAATGGAGCTCATCATGGTTGAACGGATGCCACTGGAGCGTTGCGGCCTCGCGCCTGGCAAGAAGGCACGGTTGCACCGGATCCTGTTTGACAACGGCTTGGGCAACGGCACTGCGATCTTCCTGCCATATGACCAAGGGTTTGAGCATGGCCCGCGGGACTTCTTCGCGAACCCGGCCGCAGGCGATCCGCGCTACATCTTGCGGCTCGCTCTGGAAGGCGGCTTCAACGGCATCGCCCTCCAGATCGGGCTGGCCGAGAAGTTCTACTGGGACTACGCCGGGGAATTGCCACTCATTCTCAAACTCAACGGCAAGACCGACATACCCAGCGACGCCGCAGCGCTGTCCCCGCTGCACGCCACCGTTGCCGACGCCGTTCGGCTCGGTGCCGAGGCGGTCGGCTACACACTCTATGTCGGTACGCCTGCGGCCAGAGCCGACTTCGCCCAGTTCCGCACCGTGCGTGAGGACGCACAACGCTTCGGTATGCCGTTGGTCGTGTGGGCCTATCCGCGAGGTGAGGCGATTGAGGCCAAGGGTGGCAAAGACTCGTTCTATGCGGTGCATTACGCAGCCAGGGTCGCCAGCGAACTGGGTGCCGATGTGGTCAAAGTGAACTTCCCGCACCCGGAGAAGCGTGCTGCGGTGCCATCCGACTACACCCGCGAGTTCTCGAGCCAGCAGGCGATCGACGAGGTGGTCCGCGCAGCGAACCGGACACTGCTGCTGGTCTCCGGCGGAAGCAGGGCCGGCGACGAAGCGATGCTCGAGAAGGCTCGTGAGTCAATGGCTGCCGGCGCGACGGGACTCATTTTCGGCCGCAACGTCTGGCAGCGCGATCACGACGCCTCGCTGCGATTCGTCGCTGAGCTGCGCGAAATCCTTGCGAAGTACCCGACCATGGGGACGACGCGTGAGTCTGTTGGTTCGCCGGCGGCAGGATAGGCGCAGACGCGCAGCGTGGCAGTTGAGCTCCCGACGTGGCGGTCGCGTCGACGGTGAGCCGATCGCGGAGAGCATCCAGCCAGGTCGAGGAGGAGCTGCCTGCGGCTTAAGGCACGACGCACCTTGCTGGGAGGCCTGGGTGAACCGTGGCTGAGCAAAGCAGGCCAGCATCTGGGTACAAGTCATCGCCGCGTACGGACGAGGTGATCGTGGCGGCGTGGGCGCCGACGGTGGAAGGCTGTCTGGCGCAGGCCGTGCACGGCCTCGTGTCGGGTTTTGCGGACGTCCGCGAGGTGCGTCCGCAAGACATGGTCGCCTTCGTCTGTGATCCCAGCCCGGACGAGGAGTTGCTGGTTGAGGTGCTGGATGAGGCGATCTATCTGGTCCATGCGCATGATGTCGTACCGGTACAGGTGGCGGTCGCGCCAAACACCGAGGGCGGGTTGGTGGGTGAGTTTGGTGTTGTGCCGCGTACGGACGTGACTCTGCTAGGTCCGGTGCCCAAGGCGGTTGCTTGGCACGGGCTGCGGCTGGACTGGGACGGCTCAGGTTGGCGATGTCACGTGGTTGTCGAGCTGTGAGTAGCCCAGACCGCCCTTATCCGTCCTGCGGGCGCTGACGTTGCCGTTGCTGACATACCCGCTGCTGACGTGCCCGCTGCTGACGTGCCCGCCGGCCGGATCGGCAAGATGTACGCCGGCGACGCCGGGTACGGTACGCGCCATGATCGAGACGATCGTGCGCTCGATTTCGTCGTCGAACGGCCCATCGACGCTCGCTACGCCGTCGGTGACCATGACGCGCCACCGGCGAACGCCGCCAGCGTAGTCGTCGAGGCGATGTTGGATTTCGTGGCCGATCACGTCGTCAGTGCGGACGACGGTACGGACGATGTCCCGGCGGCTGACGATGCCAACGACCTCGCCGTTGTCGAGCACCGGCTCGCTGCGTACGTCTTGGTACAGCATCGTCCTCGCCACGTCGGCCACGTCGGCCTCGAGCGAGGTAGTTACCGGACGCTTCGACATGACGTCGGCGACGGTCTTGGGCCGGTGCGCGTCCGCGGCCTCGTCGACGCGGAATGGGTGAGCCATGGGGTCTGCGGGTACGCGGTGCCATAGCAGGTCGCCTTCGCTGACCATGCCGACCAACGTACCGACCTCGTCGAGTACCGGCGCCGCGGTGATCTTCTGCTCGGCCAGGAGCGCCGCGGCGAACTCGACCGGGTCCGTGGACCGCACCGAATACACCGGCCGGCTCATGATGTCCTTGACACGCATCGTTGTCTCCTCCTCCAGGTCGGACGGAAACGACGTCTTATAGCCACGGTCCTGGTCAGATTCACCTGCTCACAGTGCCGATTCGCCCACCCACATTGGGCCGGATGGCCCATCCTGGGCTTGGTCGGCGGGCAGATGGCTCGTCTTCCGCCGGATCCGGGTTCGATCTTGTTGTTCCGGCGTTCCCGCACGGTCAAGCGTCGGCGTCTCTTCCGTCGCGCGTCCTGACCAAAGGGGGACCTTTGCCCCTCGCGCTGGCCGTGATCCGTTGCGAGCGTGGAGGTATCAACTGGGAGGGTGATTGGAATGACGATGCCGTCGAAGGCATGGGATCAGGTCAATGAGAGGCTCGTGGCGCTCGGGACCCAGGTGCGAACGAGTGCCGACAAGATGACCAAGGGCACCACGATCGATCGCGCGGCGTTCGAGAAGTCTGTTCGGGACATGTTCTCCGCGATCGAGGACGGTTTTGGTCTGGCCGGCAAGGCCATTCGCGATCCGAAGATTCGTAAGGATCTCGCGAACGTCGCCGACTCCGTTCGTCAGGCGCTGTTGGCGACCATGGAGTCCGCAGGCGAGCAGGTACGTGAACGGCTTCCGCACGCTCCGGGTAAGCGTTCGCCGAAGTCGACCGGTCGCAAGGCCGCCGCACCGACGACGGCGACACGCAAGGCCACCCCAGTCAAGAAGGCCACCACGGTCAAAAAGGCCACCACGGTCAAAAAGGCCTCCACGGCAAAGCGGGCGGCTCCCGCCAACAAGGCCACCCCGGTCAAGAAGGCCGCGCCAGCGCGCAAGGCAACCGTTGGTCGAAGCGCCGCAAGGAAGCGCACCGCCAGCTAATCGTCGTTGAGACGCTCGCTGCGGTTGGACCGGGAAGTGGTGGTGGCAACTCGGGGGGAGTGAAGCGATGTTCGCTGATCGTGTCGATGCCGGCCGGCAGCTGTCGCGCCAGGCAATGCATCTGCGCGGACCGGACGTCGTGGTCCTGGGACTGCCCAGGGGTGGCGTGCCGGTCGCCTTCGAAGTCGCGCGAGCGCTGGATGCCCCGCTAGATGTGATCGTGGTACGCAAACTCGGCGTGCCGGACCAGCCGGAACTCGGCATGGGCGCGATCGGCGAGGGCGGCGTACGGATCACCAACCCGAGGGTGTTGCGCGCCGCCCGAGTAAGTGCCGAGGAACTAGCGGGCGTTGAGGCGCGTGAGCAGGACACGCTGGCCCAACGAACACGGTTGCTTCGTGGCGACCGGCCGCCGGTCCCGCTCGAAGGTCGGACGGCGGTGATCGTCGACGATGGTGTGGCCACCGGCTCGACTGCCCGGGCCGCCTGCAAGGTCGCTCGGGCACGCGGAGCCCGCCGGGTGATCGTGGCCACGCCCGTCGCTGCGCCTGACGCCGTCGAAGGGTTGCGCGGCGATGCCGACGAGGTGGTCTGTGTCCTGACGCCACAGTGGCTTTCCGCGATCGGGGCGTGGTACGGGGACTTCACACCCACCTCTGATGCGGACGTCCGCGAGCTGCTGGCCCGCGCTGGGCCGATCGACGTACGCGGCTCCGGTCCGCATCCGCCGCCTCGTGGTGACGCCACCGGGCGCGGTCGAGACGAGGAGGTCATCGTTGACCCAGCCGCGCTGGCTCTGCCCGGACATCTCGTCCTTCCCGACGGCGCCAGCGGGATCGTGGTGTTCGTGCACGGCAGCGGCAGCAGCAGACGCAGCCCCCGCAATCGCTACGTCGCTTCGGTGCTCAATGCGGCCGGTCTGGGCACGCTGCTGTTCGACTTGCTGACCTGGGACGAGGAGGCTGACCGGGCGAATGTGTTCGACATCGATTTGCTGGCCGATCGGCTCAGTCGCGTGACGGCATGGCTTCGGGCCCAGCGGTGGGCGGATGGCCTGCATATCGGTTGGTTCGGTGCCAGCACCGGCGCTGGCGCGGCATTGTGGGCTGCGGCCGAACCCGACGCCACTGTGTCGGCGATTGTCTCCCGGGGCGGTCGTCCCGACCTGGCGGGCGCCCGTCTCGCCGAGGTGCGGGCACCGACCCTGCTCATTGTCGGAGGTCTGGACACCGTTGTACTGCGCCTCAACCGCGCCGCCCAGGCAAGGCTGCGCTGCCCGAACGATCTCGCCATCGTGCCGGGGGCCACGCACCTGTTCGAGGAGCCAGGCACCCTCGGCGCCGCCGCTAGCCTGGCCCGGGATTGGTTCACCGACCATTTGCGGCCCACCGCGAACGCCTATCCAAGCTCGAGACAGGCGAGGTAGATCGTCGCCCATCGGGGTGTTGCTGCGGCGCGATCAAGGCTTGACGGCGCGTACGCGTCGACGCGGTCGCGCGGCCCGCCAGCCCTCGCTTGGTTTGCGAAGCTCTGGATCCCGATGGCTCTCAGCCGGGCAGGCCCGAGCGCGGCACGAGCGTGGCGTCGGCCGGCGTTGCGAGCCGGGTGCAGTGACCGGTGGTGTTGCAGCGGTACGACTGATCGCCGGCGATGATCACATCGCTGCCATCCCAGTAGAGCGGCGTCCCGGCCGGCGCTGACAGGCCGGTGGGACGCCAGTTGCCGGCCCGCAGGTCGTCGGTGCGGACCAGGACCGGCGGCTGCCGGTCACTGATCGATATTGCCGCCCACTGGTTGTCGTCGGAGAGTGCAGCGGCGTCGACGCCGCCGGCGACTGGTTCACTTTCGCCGCATCGGCCGGCCGTTTGCTGCAGCTCAGACAGCGACGTGTAGGCGTAGCACGACCGGTCGGCGGAGTTGAGGATGTGGCGGAGCACGCTGCCGTCGGACCCGATCGTCAAGGGCTCCGCCGCGGTGAACCAGGCGACCGCGTGGGTTGCCACGTTCCACACGACGGAGACACCGGGCGGTCCGTCGGGCTGGTCTTCGTCGAACAGCAGGACCCAGTTTCCGTCGACCGCCACCACCATGGGTCCACCCGCGGTCGCACCGGGAAATGTGTAGGAGCCCTGCCGGTGCAGCCCCGGCAGCGTGTAGACGGACACCGCGACGGCACCCATAATCGCCAGCCGCGTGCCGTCAGCGGACACGGCGAACTGCCCTGCAGCGACCCGACCAGCCGGACCGTCACGCCCTTGGAAATAGACGAGTCCGTCGTCGGCACCAAAGACATAACCTCCGGGCACCTCAGTCGCTGTCTGGACCGTCACCCCAGTCGGCGCGGACAGTCGCGTGATAGATCCGTCGGGTTCCACAACCGCGCCGCCGCGCAGATATGCCACTCCGGCCGCCACCGCCGACTTCGAGCCAGTCCTTGGCGGAATCGACGTCGCACCAACGCCGCGTGGGGCAGAACCCGTGCTCAAGCTCGTACCCGTGCTAGCGGGAGTCGCGGCGGCGGCGGTCGGAGTCGGCCGCCGCACCGGCGCGCAACTCGCCACGGTCAGCACGATTCCGACGTCCGCATACCATCGACAAGCCTGCCGCCAGCAATCGCATCGCTTACGCCTCTCCATCCGGTACGTCAAACATGACGCCCTTCGACCCGCCGGAGGTTGCCATTCGTCGGCACCGGTGCAACGCCGAACGGGTCAATCGCCGTTCCGCGAACTGGTCCCACACCTGCCGTGCCCGGGATTAAGCATCGCCAGCGGCCGAGCCTGCGGACAGGCCATCGAGATAGTGGGCGACGCCGTCGAGCCCGATGCCAGGACCGCAGAATCCGACGTACCGATCGGGACGGACGAGGTAGATGGCGCTCGCGCCGGTGCCGAGCTGAGCCGGTGACCCACGGGCGTACCTATCGGCTTTTGGCCGGCGCGGCAGCCGGTGTACCCAGATCGGGAGGCCGCACCGATCACGTAATGATTCCGCCGCGTCCGGGTCGAACGCGTCCTGATCGCCGCATATCGCCGCCAGCAATAGGTGGAATCCGGGGCGGCGTACCACGTCATGGAGCCGGCGGGTGCCGTCATCGCATGTGACGACGGCGTCGGGAAGGCGCTGCCCCGCACGCAGGCCATGCCGGGGGTGACGCTCATCCTCAACGGCCGCGAGGCCACGTGAGTAGCGGATCGTCAGGCCGCCGAGCAAGCGGAATCCCCACTGCGGCATCGTTATACGATTGGCCAACGGCAACAGGATCGGCACTGTGAACCGGCGCAGCAGGCCGAGCGGCGGATGATCGCCCGCCTCCGCGAGGAACGCGATGTCGGTGAGCTGCCGAACCCGCCGGGCGATCGGGCGCCGCTCGGATTCGTACGAGTCGAGCAGTGGCTCGCCGGCTGTGCCCGCCGCGGCGAGTGCGAGTTTCCAGCCGAGGTTACAGGCGTCCTGGATTCCGGTGTTCATGCCTTGCGCGCCGGCCGGGCTGTGCACATGGGCGGCATCCCCGGCCAGCAGCACTCGGCCACGACGGTAGCTTGCCGCCTGACCGCGGCGCAGCTGGATCGTGTCCATCCAGAGTGGATCATCGAGCCGAACGGTGCCGCCGGTGAACTCGTCCGTTACGGCCTGGAGCCACGCCAGTTCGGACTTCCGCGACCGCTGTTCGCGCATTCGGGTGGCCGTTAACCACGGTCAACAGCCGCCACCCGGTCCGCTCAGGTGACGGAAAGAGAAAGAGGATGCCGCGCGCGCCAACGAAACCATGCACGGTGTCTGGCTCCATGGCATCGATCGTTACGTCGGCGAGCACGACGGCCGGCCGGTACGCACGCGTGGGGAACGCGATGCCGGCCTGCGTACGCACGCTGCTGTCGGCTCCGTCGCAACCGACGACGTACGCGCTCTCGATTCGCTCGGGGCGGCCGGATCGTCGTTCCAGCACCGACACCACGCCGTCGTTGCGCTGTCTGAGGGAAGTGAACCGTACGCCCCACTCCACGCTGACGCCCGCTCGTCGAAGGTGCTCCTCAAGGACGCCCTCCACCGTCGTCTGAGGGATCGCCAGGAGAAACGGGTAGGGGGTGTCCAAGACGGCGGGTCGCGTCAGCCCGACGGTCGCGGTTCTCCGGCCCGCGTGCACACGCACCCGCCCGCTGGCGTCGCCACGTGCGATCATCGTCTCTGTAACCCCGAGCGGTGCTAGCACCTCCAATGTGCGTGGTTGGACGATGAACGCTCGTGATGGACGAGGCTCAACCCGGCTATCGACGATGCGCACTCGGGTGCCGAGCGCAGACAGCTGGGCCGCGAGCGTGAGACCGGTTGGACCGGCCCCGACGACGAGAACGTCGGTCATGCCACCGTCGGCGTCGCCAGCCGCCACCACTGGTGTTCAGCGCTGGCGGCGCCGATGGCCGGGCCCGCGTCAACGATCGCCGGGTTACGTAGAAAGTCGTCCCGCCGGATCCCCGGTTCAATGTGATACCGCACCGATCCCGGTAGGCAGATCGGTCGCAGCAGTCTCACCAGCGTCGTCACGTACGCCTCGGCCTTATCGGCATCGTCCCACTCGTAGACGCCTCGGTAGATGCCCGCGCGGAGGTCGGTCGCCCAGAGCTTGGAACGGAAACCGTCGAACCCGGCGAACAGCGGCGTGTTCGCGATCGACTCGAGGCGGAACAGCGCGTGCATGATCCGGCTCTTTCTGAGCAGCCGCAGTTGGAAGCACACAACGAGCAGCGTCGGTCGATCCACGCTGCGCATCTTGCAATACGGTCTCACGGAAGATCCGAGACGTCGTACCGTCGGCGAACGACAGCTGCCGCCCGACGAACCGCGACGGCAAGCGCAGCTGTCCGCGCTTCAACAGCGCCGCCGTTACCCGCGCCGACGAAGCGAACGCCCTCGATGGTGTGCGATTAGGAGCCACGATCCCGATCATGCTTCCGGCCACCCGTTTCCTTCGCAGAGCCGAAAGGGCCGACGGGTCAGGGCCATTCGCCCCGGTCGATCAAGCGCGGCCCGATCGAACACGGCTCATCGGGCCAGCGCGATCTTGCCGATCGGACTCGGCGGCTGGGCGCCCGCGGCCGTGATCCGCAGTTCCTCACCGACCCGGAGCGTTCGGTAACGCTCGCCCAGTCGACGCGCGAACGCGTCGAAGGACCACTGGGTGCTGTCATGGCTGGACAAGGCGACGACTCGCGGACCGCGGGCCTCGATCTCGTCCAGGACATGGGCTACGTCGCGTTCGCTGATCGGCCGCCACGGCGGATGCGGATTGCCGAGCACGGCCTGAGGAATCAGCGGCGTCCCCAGGGCGTGTACCGGCAGGTGCAGGCCGCCGATCACGGCTCTGATTGGTACGTCGAGAACCTGCTCGGTGATGCCTAGCATCCGTTCCATCGGTGGGTGGCCACAACCCGAGATCAGTACGAGGCCGAAACCGCGCACGTTGACAATGAGTGCCTGCTCGGAAACGAAGCCGAGCCAGAAGAGCATCCGCGGCAATGGCGGCAGCACCGCCATGCCCGGGGCCACCACACGCGGCGAGGTAGTAGGTACGACGTCGGCCCGTGGATGTTGCATCTGCGTCGGTACGTGCGCGGGCACACCGCGTGGTTCCAGGGGCTCCTTGGCGAAGGTGAAGGTCCTTCGGCGCATTGCCTGCACCCCACCGACGTGATCGGCGTGCAGATGGGAAATGATCACCGCGCTCACGTCACCCAGATCGACGTCGAGCCGGGCGGCGTTGCGTACGAGTGCCGACCTGACGCCGGCCTCCGGACAGCCCCGAGTCGAACAGCACCCTAGTGTTGCCGGCGCGCACGAGGTACGAGAGCCCGGGTTCCCCAGCCAGACCGTCGCCCTCACCAGTCAAGCGCTCCACCAATGGCAGGATGGTGACCTCGTCGACCTCGCCCAGGTCGCGCAGTTTCGTCGCCACCTCGACTGGCCACGAGCGATCGGCGCGGGCGACGCCCGCAGAATACCGGGCGGCGAGACCGGCGATCCCGATCGCTGTGCCGGCCGAAGCCGCCATGACAGACGTGGTTCGTGCCATGGCCAACCTCCTTCACACAGGTCGTCCTTGTCACCTGATCACATTCGAGCGCACTCCACGCTTCACTCTGCCCCTTCGGAAGCCGGGCCGAGCGCGGAACAACGAGAACCGACTTCGACCGCCGGAAGCGCACCAACTATGAAACGCCGAGTACGGCGCCGGCCTTCGCCGAGAGACCCGCGCGACGGCACGGAGCCGCCGGCGACTAGCCCCACCGGGCGCGCAGCCGCGATCCACAATCGACGAACACGGCAGTGCCACCGTAAATGGGCCACACGGGTCCGGGGCCTCGCGAGCCCGGCGCGGTCGCGCGAAGGCCGATTGCCTGCAGGGCAATTCGCGAGCATTACGACAGCCCGTGACCTCGATCCCGCTGGCGGGACCGGGTCCGACCTCGGGTTGGGGCCGTTGGGCCCTGGGCTGGACCGTCGTCGTCGGGAAAGGTCGGTAGCGGTGGTGCTGCCGGTTAGAGTGAGGTGCGATGCCGCGGGTGCGTGATTTGCTCTATCGTTTCCGTCCGTCCGGGGCGCCGGGCGGTGCCAGCGCGGCTGGGGTGCCGATCGACCGTGCCGCTACTGCGGCGGCCGAGTTGGAACCGCTGTTCGGGCAGCTTTCCGCCGTGGAGAGTGAATGCGATGGCATCCGGGATGACGCTGGCCGGGATGCTGCCATGATCAAGAAAAGAGACGTCGGGCGTGCCCGCGCCATCGTGGCCGCGGCGACCGGACGCGTCGGGTCAGAACGTGCGGCGGCGGTGGCGCGAATGCGTGATCTCGCCTCTGCCGACGCGGCGGCCGAGCTGTCGGCGGCTCGGGTCGAGGCGGCGGCGATACGGGATCGTGCCGCCGAGCGGATGCCGGCCTACGTCGACCGCGTGGTCGCAATGGTGCGCGAGTTTGTCAGTGATGAGCATCGGACCGGTGTGTCGTGATCGCGGCATGAGTGTTGCGTGGGTCGCTGGCAGCGTTCGGGCGAATGCGATGACCCGGCGACGTTTGGGCTGGGTCGCAACGCGGGCTCTCGCCGGCTGCTCGTCGGCGGAGTTGGCTGTCGCGCAGCTGGCGGATTCCCCGTACGGGCACGATGTGCGCGTTGGCCAGTCGCTGGCCGAGGCTCAACGCGCGGTCGTCGCGTCGGTGTTGTGGAACCTGCGGGTGCTGTCGGGGTGGCAACCGCGGGATGGAGTCGTGATGCTGCGTGCGCTGCTCGGAGCGGTCGAGGCCGCGAACGTGGGTGATCACCTGCGGCGACTGTCCGGTGCGCGGGTCCCGCCGCCGTTTCAGTTGGGTGGGCTGGCGACCGCGTGGCCGCGCTTGGCGGCTACGACCAGTGTTGCGGATCTGAGGCGGGCGCTCGCCGCGTCGCCGTGGGGTGACCCGGGTGGCGACACACCGCGTGAGATCGCGTTGACGATGCGCCTGACGCTGGCCGATCGGATCATCAGAGAGGTTCCTGTCGCGGGCGCATGGGCGGCCGGGTCGGCGGCCTTGTTGCTGGCCCGGGAAGCCATCGTTGAGCACCGACGAGTTGTCCGATCGGGCGCGGCTGGTGGCGTCACGCGTCGTCGGCCCGGCGGCGGTGTCGGCGGCGGCGGCGACTTTGCCCGATTTCGTCGACGCGCTTTCGCCTGCCGCGCGATGGGCTCTGGCTGATGTCGATGAGGCGGCCGCGCTGTGGCGGGCCGAGGCGGCTTGGTGGGCCCATGTCGGCCGCGAGGGCGCGGCGCTGTGCCGGCATACGAGCGTCTGGTCCGCATGTGCTGGTCGGCGCCGTCGCGGTGATGGCGGTCGATGCCTGGCGAGTGCGCGCCGCGCTTGAGATGGCGGCCCGTACGGGCGGCCCGCTGGAGGTGTTCGATGCGGTGGCGTGAGGCGCTGCATCCGGTGGGGATGCAGCGGGTAGCGCTGGTCGCGCCGCGAGAGTCACTGCGTGACGTGCTCGTCGCCGTAGCCGACGCGGGCACGGTGGAGCTGGACGACGGCAACACAGGCGGTACGCCCAGCTCGTCACCGGCCGCAGACCGGTTACAACGGCTGCCAACTGGCGGCATCGCACCGGCGCTCGCCGCCGGCCAGCCCGATCTTGATGCCTGGGAACAAGCCGGTCGCGTCGATCTGATCGCGGGCGAAGCGCAGCTCGAGCACCGCGCGGGGCAGGCCGTGACGCGGGGGCGGGTGGCCGCGGTGGCCGGTTGGATGCCGGCCGAGGAGCTGCATCGGTTGGCCGGACGGCTCGAGGGCGCTGGCGCCGCGGTAGTCCCCATGCCACGCCCGCGCGGCGTCGACCCGCCGACCATGCTCTCGCAGGAAGGTGCCGCGCGAGAGTTCGCGCCGCTGGTCGAGACTTATGCGACCGTGCCGTACGCGGATCTGAACCCGTCGCTGATCGCCGGCGTGGCCTACGTGGTCATGTTCGGCATCATGTTCGCCGACGTCGGGCACGGGGCTTTGCTCCTGCTGGCCGCCATAGCGATCCGTGCCGAGTGGTGGTCGCGGCTGGCCCGCCTTCGCCCGGTCTGGTTGTTCCTGGCCGGCGCCGGAGCCGCGAGCATGGTCTTCGGCGCCCTATACGGCGAGTTTTTCGGCCCTACCGGCGATCGTACCGGTGGTCTGGCTTGCGCCACTAGATCACCCGGTGACCTTGCTTGTGATCGCGGTGGCCGTCGGCGCCGTCCTACTGGCGGGGTCGTACGGGCTCGGCACCGTCAACCGATTCCGCGAGGGCGGCTGGCGGCGCGCGGTCTATGCACCGTCGGGCCTGGCGGGTGCGGCGTTGTTCCTCGGACTCGGCGTGGTCGCCGGTGGCGTCTACTTCGATCGGGCCTGGTTGGCGGTGCTGGGCGGTGTAGTCGCGGCGGCCGGCCTCGCGGTCGCGTACGTTGGTCTGTTCGCCGCCGCCGGTGGGCGCGCCTCCGGGGCCACGCAAGCCGGCATCGAGTTGTTTGACCTGGTCGTTCGGCTGGCGTCGAACCTGGTCAGCTTCGCCCGGCTGGCCGCGTTCGGCTTGACCCATGCCGCGCTCGGCCTCGTGATCTGGCAGGCGACGACGGGTGCGGCTGCGCACGGACCGGTGGGGGTCGTCGGTGCGGTGCTGATCTTCCTGATCGGCAACGCGGTGGCCTTGGCGCTCGAGGGTCTCGTCGCGGGCATCCAGGCGCTGCGTCTGGAGTACTACGAGCTGTTTTCCCGGATCTTCGACGGCGAGGGTCGACCGTTTCGGCCGTGGCACGTCCCGCTGAACACCCTGGAGGCGTCATGTTGACCTGGACGATCTGCGTACCGGTGCTGCTCGCGGGCGCTCTGCTCGTCGGCTGGCTTACTGCGTAGGCGCGGCCGTCCGGCGCTGCGGGTCGTGTTGGCCGCCAACGGGGTGCTGATGCTGGCCGCGCTCGCGCTGCTGGCGATGGCGCTGACGGCCGAGCCGTCCTCGGCGGCGACAGTGCCGCACGCCGCCGCCACAGCCGCGGCGGTGGCGAACACCACGAACGGGTCGGCGCTGATCGGCGCGGCGATAGCGGTCGCCGGCTCCTCGATCGGTGCCGCGATCGCCGTCGCCTACACCGGCTCCGCGGCGCTGGCGGCCATCAGCGAGCGGCCCGAGCTGTTCGGCCGGGCGATGGTGATCGTCGGGCTGGCCGAAGGCATCGCGATTTACGGGCTGATCGTCTCGGTGATCCTGATCGGCAAAGCATGAGTACGAAACGATGTCGCGTGGCGTGCGCCGAGCGGCGTCATGCGGAGTGGGCATGAGCGAGGTCGCAGCGATCGGCGCCTCGCCACAGGTTGGCGGTTTCGCGCTGGCCGGAGCGCGGATCTACCCGGTTGATACGGCTGAGCAGGCCCAGGCCGCCTGGCGGGGGATGCCGGACGCGGTCGCCGTCGTGATCCTCACCGAAGCCGCCGCCGAGGCGATCGGCGCGGACCGGGTCGCGGCATCGGCTCCGCTGACGGTGGTCCTGCCATGAACGACGTCGAGGTGCGCGAGCACGCCCTCGAGCCGCTGCGGATCGCGCTACTGGCTCGGGCCAGGACCGACGCCGACAACCAACGCGCAGCGGCCGAGGACGAAGGTCGACGGGTTGTGGAGGCAGCCCGACGCGAGGCCGACGCCGCATTGGCTGAGGCCCGGTCGCGCGGCGAGGCTGACGCCGCCGGAATGCTCACAGTCGAACGGGCGCAGGCCAGGCGTACCGCCCGGGCCGTCGTGCTGGCCGCCCAACACGCGGCCTACGACGAACTGTGCCGGCAGGCGCGCGCGGCGGTGGCCGACTTGCTTGCCGATCCCGATAGGCACCGCGGCCTGGCGGTGATCGTCCGCGAGCGGTTGGGCGACGGCGCAGTCGTGCGCGACGATCCGGCCGGCGGGGTCGTGGCCGAATCCCCGGACGGGCGGCGGATCGACGCGTCGGTCGGCGCGCTGGTCACGGCGGCCATGAGCGACACTTGACCTGGAACAGCTGTGGGCAGCCCGATAGCCGTCGCCGGCCCGGGACGGGTGCTGCGCGTCAGCGGCCCCCTGGTGGAGGCGGACGGACTCGGCGACGTCGCGATGTCCGAGCTGGTCGTTCTGGGCGCGGCGGGGCTCGTCGGCGAGGTGGTGGCCATCCGCGACTCGGTGGTCTCCGTGCAGGCCTACGAGTACGCCGGGGGCCTGGCCGCCGGGGACGCGGTAACGCGGCTGGGACGCCCTTTGTCCGCGCGGCTTGGGCCCGAACTGTTGGGCGGCGTTTTCGATGGGCTGCTGCGTCCGCTCACGTCGGCGCCGACCTGGCTGACGCCGGGCGCACACCGCGCAGACACCCGGGCCGAGTGGCACTGGCAACCGGCCGTGGCGGACGGCTGCGAGGTCAATGCGGGCACGGTATTGGGCACGGTGCCCGACGCCGGCAGTGTCGAGTATCGGGTCCTCGTGCCTCCGGGCATCAACGGCCGCGTCGAGCACCTAGCCGCCGACGGGATGTACGGTTCGGACGCGGTCGTCGCCACCGTCGCCGGCATACCCATCGGCATCGCCACGCAATGGCCGGTGCGCCGACCACGCCCGGTGCGGGACCGGGTCGGGGCGGCCGAGCCGCTGCTGACCGGCCAGCGGGTGATCGACGCGGTGTTCCCGGTGGCACGGGGCAGCAGCGCCGGGGTTCCGGGCGGGTTCGGCACCGGTAAGACCATGTTGTTGCAGCAGATCGCCAAATGGTGCGAGGCGGACGTGATCGTCTACATCGGCTGCGGGGAGCGAGGCAACGAGATGGCCGACGTCCTAGCCGAACTCGCTGGGCTCACTGATCCGCGCACCGGCCGGCGCCTCGCCGAACGCACCGTGATCATCGCGAACACGTCGAACATGCCGATGATGGCGCGTGAAGCATCCATCTACACCGGAGTAACGGTCGCCGAATACTTCCGCGACATGGGCTATCACACCGTCGTCATCGCCGATTCGACCTCACGGTGGGCCGAGGCCTTGCGCGAGTTCGCGTCCCGGTCGGGTGCGCTGCCGGCCGAAGAGGGGTACCCGGCGTCGCTTCCGTCCGCGCTGGCTGCGTTCTACGAACGAGCGGCGCGGGTGGTCACCCTTGGTGGGGGGTCGGGTTCGGTCACGATCATTGGAGCGGTGTCACCGGCCGGCGGCGACATCACCGAACCAGTCACCGCCCACACCGAACGCTTCGTCCGTGCGCTGTGGAGCCTCGACCGTGACCTCGCCTACGCCCGACACTATCCGGCGGTGGGGTGGGCCGGATCATTCTCTCGCGACACCGACCCCCTGGGGACGTGGTACGCCCGAAACGGTGATCCAGAATGGGCCTCGCGCCGGGCCCGCGTGACGACGCTGTTGGCGGAGGCCGACCGCTTGCGCGAGCTGGCCGAGCTGGTCGGCGCCGGCTCGCTACCCGGGCACGAGCGAATTGTGCTGCTCGCCGGGCGGCTGCTGCGCGAGGCCGTGTTACAGCAGAATGCCCTGTCGGCCAACGATGCCCACTGCTCCGCGGGCAAAACGGCCGCCCTCATCGACGCCGCGCTCGCCGTCGTCGACGAGTGCGAGGTGATGGTCGCGCGTGGCGTCACCGCTGGTCAGATCGAGGAGCTCGACTTCTCCCCGATCTTGCGCGCCGCGGAGGAGACCCCGTCGGACGACGTGGCCGGCGTCGCCGGTCGCCGGCAACAGATGCTCGACATCCTGGCTGGTACGCGATGAGGCGGCCGCAGCCCGAGACGTCGCGCGTCGGTCTTCCGGTTGAGTACGGCGGGACCACCGAACTGCGCGGGCCACTGCTGGTGTTGCGCGGCGTGTCCGGCGTCGGCTGGGACGAATTCGCGACGATCCGCACCGTACCCGGCGAGGTCGGCCGCGATGCCGGCGACGGCGCTGGCATCGGCGACGTGCGGCACGGATTGGTGTTGGAAGTCGACCGGGACCTGGCGGTCGTTCAGGTTCTGCAGGGCACCGACGGGCTGGTGCCGCGGACCACTCGCGTCTCGTTCTCCGGCTCGCCGATGCGGACGCCGGTCGGAGCCGGCTGGCTGGGCCGGGTCTGCAACGGCCGCGGCGAGCCCATCGACGGCGGCCCGCCGATCTCCGGGGCCACCACCGCACCGGTTGCCGGCTACCCGCTCAACCCGACGCGTCGAGACCCACCAGCCGAGCCGGTGCTCACCGGCATCTCCACCATCGATGCGCTCACCACCCTCGTCCGCGGCCAGAAGCTGCCGATCTTCTCAGTTGCCGGGCTGCCGCATCTCGAACTCGCCGCTCAGATCGCCGCGCAGTCGACCGCGGGCGACGAGCCGTTCAGTGTGGTCTTCGCCGCGATGGGCGTGACCCACGCCGACGCCGATACGGTGCGGGCGGTACTCGAGGAGCGTTCGGCCGCCGGCGAGTTGCTGCTGCTGCTCAACACGGCCGACGATCCGGTGATCGAGCGGATCCTGACCCCGCGTATCGCGCTGACCGTGGCCGAACACCTTGCTTTCGAGCTGCACCGGCACGTACTTGTGGTGCTTGCCGACATGACCAGCTACGCCGAAGCGCTGCGCGAGGTGTCGGCCGCGCGTGGCGAGATGCCCGGCCGGCGCGCCTATCCGGGCTATCTCTACAGCGACCTCGCCTCTCTGTACGAGCGGTGCGGCCGCATCCGTGGTAGGGCCGGATCGGTGACCGTGCTGCCGGTGCTGACCATGCCCGCCGGCGACATCACCCATCCCGTACCCGACCTCACGGGCTACATCACGGAGGGCCAGATCGTGCTCGCCGCGGACGTCCACGCCCGCGGGATTTATCCACCCATCGACCCGCTGTCGTCACTGTCGCGGCTGATGCGCAGCGGCGCGGGACCGGGCCGCACCCGCGACGACCACCTCGAACTGGCCGCCCAGATGCTCGCCGCGCTGGCCCGGGCCCGGCAAGTCCGCGAGCTCGCGGAGATCATCGGCGCGTCCGCGCTCAGCGGAACCGACCAGCTCTACCTCGACTTCGCGACCCAGTTCGAGCAACGCCTGACCAACCAACACCCGGGTGAGCGGCGAACCCTCACCGAGACCCTCGACAGGTGCTGGGACGTCGCCACCGTGCTACCCGTGCGCGAGCTGACCATGCTCTCCACCCGGTTCCTCGACGCCCATCCTCAAACCAGGGGTTGACGGGCGATGCCGCTGACGGCGAGAGTCCCACCCGGCCGCGCCGGACGTATGTGGCTGCGCCGTCGCCTCGCCACTGCCGAACGTGGCCGCGACCAACTCGACCGCAAGCTGCGCATCCTTGTCCCCGAACGGCAGCGGCTGCGCATCCGGGCGGACCGTCGCCGCGAGGAATGGCACGCCGCCTCCGCCGAGGCGCAGACATGGCTACTTCGAGCGAGCCTGCTCGGCGGCCAGGATGCGATCCGCGGTGCCGCCCCGCCCGATCTGGTCGACATCACCGTGCGGTGGACGTCCTCGATGGGGTTGGCCTATCCCGACGACGTCACACTCGTCAGCTCCGGTCGAGACCTGCCGACTCTGCCGGGCAATGCCGCGATCGCCCCCGCCGCTACCGCCTTCCGGGCCGCGCTGCTGGCCGGAGCCCGTGCCGCGGCCGCGGACGAGGCGGTGCGCCGGCTCGAAGCCGAGATCGCGGTCACCCGCCGGCGGATGCGCGCCCTGGACAAGCGTTGGTTGCCCTGGCTGCGTGACGCGCTCGCCGCGCTCGAGCTGTCCCTCGAACAGGCCGAGCAGGAAGACAGCGTGCGGCTGCGCCGCAACCTCCAGCCACCCTCGGGGCGAATCTGACGCCGCCGCGGGGGACTATCAGCCGTCGAGGTTGCGCAGTTGTACGGCGGTGACCTTGTACTCGGGGCAGGACGTGACGTCGTCCACCGCCTGTGACGTGAGCACGTTCGTCGCCACATCGGGGAAGTGGAAGGCGAGAAAGACCTCGCCCGGCGCCACATCGTCGGTAAGGCGTACCGGTGCGACGATCTTGCCCCGCCGGCTGGCCACCTCGACCCGCTCACCGTCGCGCAACGCCAACCGATTGGCGTCGTCCGGGTGAATGTCGAGCGTTTCACCCCGCTGGAGTTCGACGTTTGCCGTGCGTCGGGTCATCGTGCCCGCGTTGTAGTGCATCAGCCGTCGCCCGGTAACGAGCAGGAACGGGAACTGGCCGTCCGGCCGCTCACCCGGCGGCAACCATGGCCGTGCGACGAGTTGGGCTCGGCCGTTGGGCGTTGCAAATCGTTGCTGATGCAGGCGGGCCTCGCCGGGGGCTGTCGCCGAGCGGCAGGGCCAATGCAGCGCTCCTTGAAGGTCGAGACGCTGGTGCGAGATGCCGGCGAAGACGGGGGTCAGCCTCGCGCATTCGTCGAGCGCGTCGGCGGGGTTCGAGCACCCGAGGTCGTGGCCGAGCGCTCCGGCAACGGCATGGATCACATCGAAATCGGTGCGGGCGTCGCCGGGCGGCTGCAGCGACGGGCGTACGCGCTGGAATCGCCGATCGAAGTTGACAAAGCTGCCGTCCTTCTCGAGGTACGTGGCGCCCGGCAATACGACGTCGGCAGCCAGCGCCGTCTCGGAGAGGAATATTTCCTGGCTGATAACGAGGTCGCAGGCGCTGAGCGCGGCACGTACATGTCCGCTGTCCGGGTCGGTCTGCACGATGTTCTCGCCGAAGACGTACAGAGCCTTAAGGTCGCCGCGCAGCGCTGCGTCGAACATTTCCGGTATTCGTCGGCCCGGTCGGGCTGGCACTTCGACGCCCCACGCGGCCGAGAAGCGAGCTCGAACCGCCGGGTCCGTCACCGGTTGGTAGCCGGGCAGCATGTCGGGGAGTGCGCCCATGTCCGATGCGCCCTGCACGTTGTTTTGCCCTCGCAGCGGGTTGACGCCGCCGCCCCGCGTCGTGCCCGCCGCGCCACGCAGCAGCGCTAGGTTCGCCAGCGTGCGCACGCCGTCGGTGCCGTGAGCGTGCTCCGTCACCCCGAGCCCGTAGACGATCGATGGGGCGTCCGCCGTGCCGTAGAGCCGTGCCGCCTCGCGCAGCAAGCCCGCGGGCACGCCGCTGATCTCGGCTACCCGCTCCGGCGGATAGTCGACGAGCAACGCGCGTAGGTCGTCCAGGCCGTCCGTGCGGGCGGCGAGGAACTCGCCGTCGATCCAGCCCTCGTCGAGCAGCACCCGGGCGATCCCGTTGAAGACGGCGACGTTGGTGCCGGGATGGCAGCGCAGGTGGACGTCGGCGATCCGGGCGAGCCCCGTACGCCGGGGATCGGCAACGACGAGTCGTGCGCCGGCGAGTACGCGCTGCATGATCCGCGCGCCGATGACCGGGTGTGCTTCGGTCGGGTTGCATCCGGCAAGCAGGAAGCAGTCCGTCGCCTCGATGTCCTCGGCTGGGTTCGTGCCGCCGGCGAGTCCGAATGTCGCAGTGAGACCGGCGGCCGACGGCGCATGACAGATCCGGGAGCAATTGTCGACGTTGTTGGTCCCGATGGCCGCCCGCATGAGCTTCTGCATCAGGTAGTTCTCCTCGTTGGTCGCTCGCGCCGAGGAGATCGCGGCCACCGCGTCCGGCCCGTGTTCGCCAACGATTCGCCGCAGTTGGTCCCCAACAAAGGCGAGCGCCTCGTCCCAGGAGGCCGGCTCGAGGTGGTCCTGGCGGCGGATCAACGGCGTCGTCAAGCGCTCCGGCGAACGGGCGAACCCGTACGCGAAGCGGCCCTTGACGCACGCATGACCTCGATTAACCGGACCGTCCATCGCGGGCGTTACCTCGACGACGTCACCGTCACGGGTGTGCACGTCGAGAGCGCAGCCGACGCCGCAGTAGCCGCACGTAGTTCGTACCGTCGTCGTGGCCTGGGGCGCGCGGACGAGCCCGGTCTGCGTAATCGCACCGGTTGGGCAAGTGTCGACGCACCCGCCGCAAGCGACGCAGGCCGAGTCGATCCACGCGCCGCCGGTGCCCGATGCGACGACAGTGTCCGCGCCGCGTCCCACGAGAGTCAGCGCGAACGTGCCCTGTACCTCGTCGCAGATCCGCACGCAGCGCCCGCACGCGATGCACAGGTCACGATCGAGATGCACATATGGGTGAGAGTTGTCCTCACCGAGGCTCCGCCCGGCCGGGGCGAACGCACCGGCGCCCACTCCGACATCCGAGCAGACCTTCGCCAACTCCGTCGGAAGGTCCAGCGCCGCACGGGGCAGCCGCTCGACCGTGAGCTCAACGGCGCGGCGGGCCATCGCCACGACATCCGGCGCGTCCGTGTGGATCACCTGACCGTCGGCGGCCGGGGTCGTGCACGCCGCAACGACGCCCGCTCCCGCCACCCGGACCAGGCACACACGACAGGCGCCGGACGGGCTGAGCCGATCGTCGTGGCACAGCGTCGGCACGTTCACACCCGCGGCCCGTACGCCGTCCAGGACGGTGGCGTGGTCAGGCAGCTCGACGGAATGGTCATCAACGGTGATCTTCAACCGACTCCTGCCCTCATGAGTCCATCGGAACGGCCCGGCACAAGCTGCGGACGGCTCGTGGTATGCCGCGTCCGAAGCCACACAGACTCGCCTGCGCCATGAGATCCAACAGCCCGTCATCGGCCGTGGCGCCAGTGGGATCGGCCGCACCGCGCCGGGTACCTTCGCGGCAGGGCGTACACGCCCCGCAACTCTCGTCGGCACCAAATCGCCACAGGTGGTCAAGGATCGACCGTGGCGATGTCCGCTCGTCGATCGCGACCAGGCTGCCGTGCCCTAGTGCGACACCGGCTGCCGCAAGCGCGGAGTTCAGCAACGGCAAGTCCAACTGCGCCGGAGCCACGAATCCGCCAAGCGGCCCACCGATCTGCACGGCGGTCAGCCGCCGACCGTCAGCGAGCCCACCGCCCAGACCCTCGACGATATCGCGCAGGATCGTACCCAGCTCCACCTCGTACGCGCCCGGCCGAGCGAACCTCTCGTTGAGACAGACCAGCAGGGTGCCGCTCTCACCGGTGCCGCCCAGTCGGGCGTACGCGGCACCGCCATCCGCCACGATCGCCGGCACGGCGGCCAGCGTCTCGATGTTGTTGACGGCAGTCGGCCGGCCCCAGAGCCCGTGCTCGACCGGAAGGGGTGGCCGCGGCCGAACCGTGCCCCGAAGACCCTCGATCGAGCGCAACAGGGAGGTCTCCTCACCGGCTACGTACGATCCTGCGCCGGAGACGACCTCGATGTCGAGGTCGACACCCGAGCCGTGCACATTGTGGCCGAGGTGACCGGCTTCGCGCGCCTCGATCACGGCGTCCGTCATTCGAGCAAACGCCTGCGGGTATTCCGACCGCACGTAGACGACGCCTCGCGCCGCGCCGCAGGCGAGGGCGGCGAGCGCGAGACCTTCCAGCACTCGGGTCGGGTCACGCTCCATCAATAGACGGTCGGCGTACGAACCAGGATCTCCCTCATCGCCGTTGGCGACGACGTATCGCGGTCCGCCGTCGAGCGAGGCCGCCACCGCGTCCCACTTGCGGGCCACCGGGAATCCGGCGCCACCCCGCCCGCGCAGGCCGGACTCGCGCACCTCGTATTGCACGCGCTCCGCTCGCCCGGTGACGAGAACGGACGGCCACAGCAGCCACGAGCTGTCGCCCTTCACGATGCCGCGCAACACAGTCGGTGCGGCCACCGCACGTACCGGTACTTCCGGCGCACGCGGCTCCGTAGCTCCGGTCAGCTGTGCGGCGAGGTCCGGACCGACGCAGGGCCGGTCGCCGTCGAGCGCGGATGGCCCGGCGTAGCAGTAGCCGAGGCAGCGCACGGCCTGCAGCGAAACGCTCCCGTCCTGCGCGCACGTACCACAAGTCACGCCAAGCGCCTGCTCGATCTCGGCGATGTGTCTGCCGCCACCGCTGGCGACGAAGCAGGCGGTGCCATTACAGACACGGACGTGTCGCGCACCCCGGGCGCCGCGCAGATCCGCGTAATAGCTCGCGGCACCATGCACCGCCGCGACCGGACGGTCGAGTGACCGCGCGACCCCGACCTCATCAGACGGGCGCAACTCCCGGTGCTCCGATCGAGCCCGCGCCAGTTCCTCGATCGCGGCGCGATCTGCGGTGCCTGCGCGCGCCAGCAACTCTTCCACGGCACTGCGACCTGGCCGTGGATAGTTCAGGCGCTGCCGCAGGTTGTCGGCCACACCTTCAGTATCGCAGCTAACCAACGATCGAGGGCAATCAACAGACGCTTCGATGAACCGCGTGCTGGTCAGACATCGTGCCACGGCCACTTCGGCGCGTATGACTCCGTCGGCTCGCGCGGCGTACCACCGACTGTTGATCTCTGGTCCGCGCCGAGGCTTGGTCGGCGACTATGCGGGCGAGACGGGCGGAGTTGCCTAGACGACCAGGGCGAATGGCCCTGACTCTCTGCTGTGGACCGCGGGACGCTTCGGTGGAGGGCGTGGTTGGTCGACATGACCAATCACTGCCGAGAATCCGGCCGGCTGTCGATTGGCCGCAGGCGGAGGAAGCGATGGGCGATGAGCGGCCCCATTGTCGTTGGCGTCGACTGCCACCGTGGCCGCGTAACGGCCAGAAATACGAGAGGAAAAACGATGAACAGCAATTCGTACGACCCGGTAGTCGTCGGCATCGACGGCTCCGAGGAATCCAATCACGCCATCGCGTACGGCGCGTGGGAAGCTGCTCGGCGGCAGGTGCCGCTGCGGCTCGTCTTCGCCTTCCAACCCACCCCGATCTGGGGGCCGGCCGTCCTCAAGCCCGGCGACTACGACCAGAAGCAACCCTGGGTCGGAGAGCTGCTCGCCAAGGCGACTAAGCAGGTCGGCGACGGCTACCCAGATCTCTTCATCGACGCGGTGGCCATTACCGGCAACGCGGCCGGAACCCTGGTCGACGAATCACGCAAAGCCAGCCTCGTCGTGGTTGGGACTCGAGCCGCCGGAGGCCTGGTCGAGCACCTGACCGGATCGGTCGCTCTGCAACTTGCGGCCCACGCGAACGCCCCCGTCATCGCAGTTCGCGGCGCCTATGTCGACAACGACCCGGCGCCCGCTGGCGCACCCGTCGTGGTTGGTCTCGATGGATCCGACCAATCCGCCCGCGCGATGGTATTCGCCATCGAGCAGGCGATCGCCCGCAAGGCCGACCTCCACGCCGTTTTCGCCTGGGACGTCGAACGCGTACACAACGTCGGGCCGAACCCACCCCAGACGTTCAGCGTCGTCGAGGCGCAACATGCGGCCGAGCGGCTCCTCGCCGAAGCGGCGGCGGGCTGGTCTGAGCGATACCCCGGCCTCAACGTCGTCCAGCGGGCCATATACGACAGCTCGCCCGTGCACGCGCTCGTAACCGAAGGCGCCGGTGCTGGCCTGATTGTTGTCGGGTCGCGCGGCCATGGCGGATTCCTTGGCCTACGACTCGGATCCACCGTCGACGGCGTGATTCGGCACGCGCCGGTGCCTGTCGCGGTCGTGCCCAGCAGCTTCTCAATGCAGGGTTAACTCCATCTGATCGGCGAACGTCGAGCCCACGAGCTACGGCGATTAGGTGACGCCGGTGGGGGAGCGCGCCGCCGCCGGGCCGCGCGTTGCCCCACCGGGGGAATCGCGCGTGCCAGGCGGCTGCGAACTCTTAGTCGGAGAACATGAGCGACTCGCCATGCGAGATCATGTGGTCACGCGTCGGCGGATCGCGGAGGTAGTTCGCCACGACGTCGGCGCGCGGATCATCGGTTGCGAGCATGCGTGCGAGGTATGCGTCGACGTCGTATTCCGTGCGCCGGAAGTCGAACGGATCCGCCCGTGACCCGTCGACGCGTAGCCAGTACGCGCCCGGTGCGGCCACACCGTAGGGGATGCCGACGCTGCCCGGGTTGACGCTGTGGTGGATCCGCAGACCATCGACCCGGCGGTGGAACTGAAGGTGGCTGTGGCCGGTGAGCAACACGTCGGCGTCGATTTCGGCGATCGCTGCGGCCAACCGCCCGAGTGGCGTGCCTGGCGTGATGATTTCGATGTCTGTGCGTGGCGAGCCGTGGCATGCGCGTATCACGCCCAGATCCGCGACATTGATATCGACTTGGAAGACCACGCGACTCAACTCGGCCACGTCTCGCGCGCTGTGCCGCGCGACCATCCAGGTATCTCGCGGTGACTCCGGCTCTCGCGCGCCGCGGTGCAGGTCGAGCAGCGCCCGATCGCCGTTGCCGCGGATCAGCACGACGTCGCCGACGAGGCTGCGCAGCGATTCAATCAGGTCGATCGTCTCGGTCGGGAACGTGCCCCACGTGATATCGCCGTTGAGCACGACGACGTCCGGTGGGTCGGCGGCAAGCTCGTTAACGACGGCGGTCAGCGCCGCATCGTTCGCGTGGATGTCGGACAGGAACGCGGCGGTCCGGACATTGAGTCGGTCGACGCGTGGCTCCCTTTGCGCGCTGGGGGAGTCCGCGTACGCGGCGAACGGGTCCATGCTGTCCATGCAATCACGGGAGTCCGACGTCCGCGTACCGGCGACGGGCTGGGCGCCTAGGGTATCTGAGCAGACTGCGATTGACTGCGCCGTTGGGCCCGCCGTCACGGTTGCGGCGGGCCCAACTTTGCTCCTGCGTCAGGCCGACGCCGCCTCCCACATGAACCCGTCCGGGTCGGTGAAAGGCCCGCCGCCGCCGACGATTATCCGGTGCGATCCGGTACCGTCCGGCTCGACGCCGGCGTCCTTGGCGGCGGCAGGGCGGCTGTAGAGCGCCAGTTTGACGGGCGAGCCCGCGGCGTCGAACTCGACGTACTTGCTGCCGAAGCTCTTCGCCACGGCCAGGCCGCGGTCGACGTAGAACTGCTTGCTGGCTTTCACGTCCGCGACGCCAAGGAGCAGCACGACATCGTCGACCTGCCGGCTGGCTGGGCCGGTCTCCTTCTTCGACGATGTTGCGACCTTCCAGATCGTGCCGTCCGGGGCTTGGACGACACCGCCGTAGCCCCAGAAGCTCTTCTTCACCGGCTTCAGCGTCGTGGCGCCGCCACCGACGGCCGTGGCGACGAGGCTGTCGACGGTGCTCGGCTGAGACACCACGAGCGATAGCGTGAAGCCACGGAAGCCGGTCGTCGGCGCATCCGAGGCGCGCACGCCCACCGTTTTGCCCAGACCGAAAGCCTCACCGTAGAAGGCGTCGGCGGCCGTGGGATCGGCAACCTCGAGGGTCACGTAGTCGATGGAGGTCATGACACCTCCTGGATCCGGACCATGTTGCCGGCGGGATCGCGTACGGCGCAGTCGCGAACCCCGTACGGCTGCTCGGTCGGCTCCTGGACGATCTCGGCGTCGCTGGCCTGCAGCCGATCGAAGGTGCCGTTGAGGTCCTTGGTGGCCAGCAGGATGGTGGCGTAGGTGCCCTTGGCCATCATCTCGGTGATGGTGCGGCGCTCGTCGTCGGTCAGGCCGGGGCTGGCCGCCGGCGGGTACAGGACGATGGATGTGCCGGGCTGCCCGGCCGGGCCGACCGTGATCCAGTGCAACCCGTTGTACCCGACGTCGTTGCGGACCTCGAAGCCGAGGGTGTCGCGATAGAAGGCCAGGGCAGCGTCCGGGTCGTCCTGCGGAAGGAAGCTCGAGTAGATCGTGATGTCCATGCCAACCACGCTAGGTGCCGCTCGCGGCCGGCGCTTCTCGATTCCTGATCGGTCTGGTCACCTGCTTCGCCACACACGGCGGCATCCCCTCGGTCGCGCCCCTCGCGTCGCGCCGGTAGATGCTCGGCGGCACACCGACGAGCTCCGTGAAACGAGTGCTGAACGTACCCAGCGATGAGCAGCCGACCGCAAAACAGACGTCGGTGACGCTCTGGTCGCCGCGACGCAGCAGCGCCATCGCGCGCTCGATGCGCCGCGTCATGAGGTAGCTGTACGGCGACTCGCCGTAGGCGAGCCGGAACTGTCGGCTCAGGTGCCCGGCCGACATGTTCACGCTACGGGCGAGCGCCTCGACGTCCAGCGGCTGCGCATACTCCCGGTCGATCTGGTCGCGAACGCGGCGCAGCCGCGCGAGGTCGCGCAGGTGCGGTGCTGCGGCGGGTCTGCTCGTCACCAGCGCGATCGTGCCACGTCGCCGCGAAGTTGCCCAGCCGCCGGGCCAGATCGACTCCGAGTCCGCTCAGCCTCGGTCCGCCCCGATCATCGTACCGATCTCGTACCCCTGGTCAGGCGTCCCGGGTGCCCGGCGTCACCAGTCCGGTTTCGTAGGCGACGACGATCGCCTGGGCCCGGTCGCGCAGTTGCAGCTTGGACAGGATCCGAGCGACATGGGTCTTGACCGTCGCATCGCTGAGCTGGAGGCGAGTCGCGAGTTCGGCATTGGACAGCCCGCGGGCGAGCAACTGCAAGACTTCCAGCTCGCGCGGGGTCAGCGTGGACAGATCCCGGTGCAGGGTGGTGGTGTAACGGTCCCGGACCGCGTATCGCTCGATGAGCCGGCGGGTGATCGTCGGTGCGAGCAGCGCATCACCGGACCGGATCAGGCGTACGCCGGCGACCAGGTGCTCCGGCGTCACGTCCTTGAGGAGGAAGCCGCTGGCACCGGCCGACAGCGCCGCGTAGACATAACGATCCAGGTCGAACGTGGTGAGAATGATGACCCGGGGGAGCGGGTCGGCATCGGTGGCCAGGATCCGTCGGGTTGCCTCGAGCCCGTCCATCTCCGGCATCCGGATGTCCATCAGCACCACATCCGGCCGGGTACGCCGAACCGCGTCCACCGCATCCGCGCCCGTGGCCGCCTCCGCCACCACGTCGATTCGGTCGGCGGTGAGGATCATCCGGAAGCCGGTGCGCACCAGCGTCTGGTCGTCGGCGATCACTACCCGCAGCGGCTCGGTCATCGGGAGGCCCGCAGCGGCGTGACCGCGACCAGCCGGAATCCGCCGCTGGGCCGGCGACCGGCAGTGAGCGTGCCGCCGTACGCGGCCAGGCGGTCCCGCAGCCCAATGAGCCCGCGCCCGCTGCCCGAGGCTACCGCCGCCGATGCCCCACCGGTGTCGGTGACTTCAATCCGCAGCTCGTCCGGCGTACCGCTGATCTTGATGTCCACGGCCGCGCCGGTGGCGTGCTTGACCGCGTTGGTCAGCGCCTCCTGCACCACCCGGTAGGCCGCCAGCTCGATCCCGGCCGGCAACGTCTCGAAGGTGCCGTCGAGGGTCAGGGTGACCTGCACCCCTGTGTCCCGGACGCGAGACGCCAGCTCCGGCAACTGGTCGAGGCCGGGTTGCGGGGTCAGATCGGCGCCGTCGCCGTCCACCATCAACAGACCGATGACCTGGCGCAGCTCGGTCATCGCGGCCCGGCCGCTGGCTTCCACGGCGAGCAGCGCCTCGCGCGCCTGGACCGGGTCGAGATCGAGCATCTTCCGAGCGGCGCCGGCCTGAATGATCATCACGCTAACGTTATGGCCGACCACGTCATGCAGTTCGCGGGCAAGGCGAGCGCGTTCCTGCTCGAGGACGAGCTGGGTGGCGGCCTCGCGTTCCTGCTGCAGGGTCTGTGCCCGCTGACGCCAGGTGTGTACAGCGTTGGCACCCAGGCCGACCAGCGTCAGCAGCAGGAAGATCAGCGGTCCGGTGGGCACGTTGTCGCCGTTGCCGCCGATGATCAATATAGCTACCAGGACAATGCAGACCAGCGCCAGATTGCGATACCGGCTGTACGTGCCGGCGCTGTAGGCCGCGATCAGGACCGCGAGCACGCTCCAGGTGAATTCGGCACCGTCGAGCTCGAGCCGCGCGGTGGCGACCGCGATGATCAAGAACGACAGCAGCGGAAACCGGCGCCGGGTCAGCAGCGGCAACGTGGTCAGCGCGGCCAGAACGAACACCGACCACTGAAGGTGGACGCTGCCGGGCAGGATCGGTGGGATCGGGGCGATGGGGGCGTACGGCGCACCGAGGATGATCGGCTCAATCACATTGTGCGGGTCGTCCTGCGCCTGCATCGCCCTGTTGACCGCGGCAATGGTGAGCAGTGCCGCAAGGATGCCATCAGCGGTCCAGCCCCACGGCGTCAGGCGCGGCGTCGGCGGCGCGGTGTGCCGCAACCACGCGACCGCCGAACGCCAGCGCTGCACCATCTCGCTCCGAACCACGCCACCAGTGTTCCAGGGCCGCGACTTGGGACGCGTCCTCAGCTGTGCGTACATCGCAAGGATGACATCGCCAATGATCAGCATCGGGGATGACCAGGAACCGCCACCGCGGCCGACGCGCTCGAATTTGCTTCGCCCATAGCGTCCCGAGCATGACGACACCCTTGATCGAATTGCAGGACGTGAGCAAGCAGTACGGCGACGGACCGCCGGCCCTCGACGGCCTGAGCGTTCAGGTGCACCCCGGCGAGGCGGTCGCCGTGCTGGGACCCTCCGGAAGCGGCAAATCGACGTTGCTCAACATGGTCGCCGGGCTGGACCGGCCGAGCACCGGCACGGTGACTGTCGACGGCGTACGCGTGGACCGCCTGTCCGAATCCGGCTCGGCGCTCTACCGGCGGCGCCGGATCGGCATCGTCTTCCAGTTCTTCAACTTGCTCGACGACCTGACCGTGCTGGACAACGTGCTGCTGCCAGCTCAGCTGGCCGGGATGCCCCGCAAGCGCGCCCGGGCGCGGGCCGACGAGTTGCTCGGCTATCTCGACATCCAACGGCACGCGCGGGCGTTCCCGGGCCGACTGTCCGGCGGCGAGCGGCAGCGCGTCGCGGTGGCGCGGGCGTTGATGAACCGGCCGCCCCTATTGCTGGCCGACGAGCCGACGGGCGCCCTTGACACCGCGTCCGGTCAGGAGGTGCGCAAGCTGCTCATCGAGCTCAACCGCGACGGGCAGACGGTGCTCCTGGTTACGCACGACCTGGCGCTCGCCGGCGCCTGCGCGACCCGGACCATCGAGCTGGTCGACGGCCGGATGGTGGCGGGATGACCGGCACCGGCATCGACGCGGATGCTGCCGCGATCCGTGCCAGCACTGTCGGCACGTCGGACTCCGGCCGGCGTGTCGGAGGACGCCATGGCGGAGGACGCGGCGGCGGAGGGCTCGGGAAGATCGTCCGGGCCGGCGTCGGCCGGCGCCGGGTGCAGACCGTGGTGATGACGCTGACGACGTTGCTCGCGGTGGCGGCCTCGGTGCTCGCCGCCGGTCTCGTCGCGGCGTCGTCGGCGCCGTTCCAGCACACCTTCGACCGGCTGCACGGAGCGCATCTGACCGCGAGTTTCGATCCGGCCAAGGTCACCGAGGCTGACGTTGCGGCGACCGCGCATGCCGCCGGGGTGACCGCGGCGGCCGGGCCGTACCGGACGGTGTCGCTTCGGCCACGCACGACGCAAGTTCACGCACCCGGATCCAGCGGCTTCTCCGTTCCGGTCGGCGTAGATCTGCCGGCGACGACGATCGCCGGCCGTCCGGATGCGGGTGGTGCCGTCGACCGCCTGGACATCACCGAAGGGCGCTGGCCGGACAAGCCGGGCGAGATGGTCTGGGCCGACGGCGCCGCCCCGATCCGAGTCGGCGACAAGTTGACGTTCCCGGCCGCGCCCGGCCAGCCCGACCCTGACCGTGGTCGGCATCGCCCGCTCGATCGGGCAGAGCGCCCAGGCCTGGGTGCTGCCGCAGCAGCTGACCGCGTTGCAGGGACCGGGCGTTACGTCCGGCTACCAGATGCTCTATCGCTTTGCGCACGCCGGCACCGACGACGAGATCGCCGCCGACCGGGCCGCAATCGCCGCCGCGGTTCCGGCCGGCGGGTTCGCCGGCGCGTCGTCGTACCTGACGGTCAAACTCGGAGCCGAGCGTACGGCGGCCACCTTCGCGCCGTTCGTCATCGCGTTCGGCGTGCTCGGGCTGGTCATGTCGGTGCTGATCATCGGTATCGTGGTCAGCGGCGCCGTCAGCTCGTCGACCCGGCGAATCGGGATCCTGAAATCGATCGGGTTCACCCCGGCGCAGATGGCTCGGGCCTACGTTGCCCAGGCGCTGATCCCGTCGGTTCTCGGCGCGGCGCTGGGCGTCCTGCTCGGCAACCTGGCGGCGATCCCGGTGCTGCGTGATGAGGGCGACGCGTTCGGCACCGGCGTCGGTGCTCTGGCGCCATGGGTGTCGGCCGTCGTACCGGTGGGTGCGTTGGCACTGGTCGCCCTCGCGGCGCTGGTCCCGGCACTGCGGGCCGCCCGGTTGCGCACGGTCGACGCGATCGCGGTGGGGCGTACTCCGGCGGCGGGACGTGGCCGCCGCGCTCGTCAGGTGCTTGGCCGGCTGGCGTTGCCGCGTGCAGTGAGCCTGGGCCTCGGCAACCCGTTCGCCCGGCCGGCCCGATCGGTGACCATCGCGGTGGCGGTAGCAATCGGCGCCCTCGGCGTGACCTTCGGCGTCGGTCTGGCATCCTCGTTGGCCGGCATCCAGCATGGGCTGAATCAGCGCGATGCTGGCGATGTGCTCGTCTATCCCGGGATTCCGATGCCGGGACAGCCGGATCCCGAGACGCCCGGTCCGGGCGGCAAACCGAAGCCGACCGATGAGTCGGCGGTCCGTGCCGCGATCGAGGGCCAGGCCGGCACCCGACGGTACTTCACGAGTGGGCATGCCGAGGTCGGGGTGGCCGGACTGATCGGCACCACCGACGTCGACACGTTCCAGGGCGACACCTCGTGGGCGACCTACCAGATGATCGCCGGACGATGGTTCTCCCGACCGGGCGAGGCCGTCGTGCCGACCGGTTTCCTGAACGCCACCGGCCTGCGCCTCGGCCAGTCGATCACGCTGACTGGCGGCGGTCACCACACGGCAGTGAAGATCGTCGGTGAGGTACTGGACCTCAGCCAGAACGGTCAGGTGATCATCACGGATGCCGGATCGCTCGCACCGCTCGCCCCTGATGTGTCCGCGATGGGTTCCGAGTACCACATCGACGTGGCGCCGGGAACGAACATCAAGGCGTACATCGACCAGCTGAACAAGACTCTGCAACCGCTCAACGCCCAGGCCGAGCTCAACACCGGAGAGGTCAGCAGCATCGTGGTCGCGATGGATACGCTCGCCGGAATCCTGACGCTGCTCCTGGTCATAGTGGCCGGGCTCGGGGTGCTCAACACCGTGGTGCTGGACACGCGGGAGCGCGTACACGACCTTGGGGTCTTCAAGGCGCTCGGGATGTCGCCGCGGCAGACCGTGGCGATGGTGCTGACCTCGGTTGGCGCCATCGGACTCATCGCCGGTCTGATCGGCGTGCCGGCCGGGATCCTGCTGCACAACTGGGTGCTGCCGACGATGGGACATGCCGCGGGCACCCGGATACCGCACGTCGACATCGACGTCTATCACCTGGTGGTGCTGGTGCCGCTCGCGTTCGGCGGCCTGATCATCGCGATCGCCGGGGCGCTGCTGCCGGCGGCGTGGGTGGCTCGGAGCAGCACGACCAAGGCACTGCGCACCGAGTAAGCCATGGAAAGCCAACTCACCACGACCATGGTCGTGGTGAGTTGGCTTTCGGACATAGCGGGCGCGCCGGCGCAGTCGTCGTGTGGGGCGGTGCCATGTGGGCCGATGTTACTAGTTAGTGACTAGTAATATAGCCGGGCATGGAGCGTCGCCAGAGGATGCGTGGGTCAGACCGCAGACAGCAGATTCTTCGGATCGCGGCGGAGGAGTTCGCCGGCGGCGGCCTGCATGGGGCGTCTACCGAGCTCATCGCTCGACGTGCCGAGATCACCCAGGCGTACATCTTCCGGATGTTCGGGACCAAGAAGGCGTTGTTCTTGGAGTTGGTGACCGCGGCGTTCGATCGCATGAGCGAAGGGATGCGCGACGTCGCCGGTGCCTCGACTGGGCTCGACGCACTCGCCCTGATGGGTGCCCAGTACAACGAGATGCTGGCCGACCGTACGTCGCTGCTGTTGCAACTCCAGGGCTTCGCCGCATGCGGCGATCCCGAGGTTCGCGATGCCGTCCGCGACAGCTTTGGGCGGATGTGGCAGACGGTCGACGAGGCTACCGCACTCGACGCGGTGACGATAAAAGCGTTCCTGGCTTTTGGCATGCTGCTCAACAACGGCGCCGCCCTGCAAGTCGCCGAGATGGACGAGCCGTGGGCGACGGGCGTCCAGACTCGTATTCGCGCTGGCTTGTTCGGTCACATCACGACCGAGACGAACCAGTGAACAGCCCAGCACGCGGATCCGAGCCGCGGTTGTTGGTCCCCTCACTGTTGTTCATCGCATTGGTGGTCGCCGCGGTCGGTAGTCTCGGCGCGCCTCTCATCACCAGCGTCGCGACCACGTTTCATGTGTCGCTCGCGAGCGCGCAGTGGACGCTGACCATCACCCTGCTCAGCGGCGCAATCGCGACCCCCATACTCGGGCGCTTGGGGGCTGGCCCGCATCGCCGTGGCACCATTCTCGCGACGCTTGCGATTGTGGTAGTAGGCAGTGCGCTCACCGTCCTTCCGTTGCCCTTCGCCTGGTTGCTCGTCGGCCGAGCCGCCCAGGGCGTCGGATTGGGTTTGACCGCACTGATGATGGGCGTGGCCCGGGACCATCTCCCCCAAGAACGGGGGACAGCAACCATTGCCCTGGTTTCGGTGGCATCCACCATCGGTATCGGCGTCGGCTATCCGCTTGCCGGGCTGCTGACCGAGCTCGGCGGTGTGCGTGCTGCCTACGGGCTCGGTGTTCTCGTCACGGTGGTCGCCTTCCTAGCCGCCCTGCGCAGCATGCCCGTCCCGCCCGAAGGACGCTCTGGTCGGGTGGATGTGCCTGGCGCTCTACTCCTCGCTGCTGGACTGTTCGTCGTTCTTGTCCTCGTGAGTGAGACCAGCCTGTGGAACCGACACGTTGGCCTCGCCGTAGCCCTGGCCGCCATTGCGGTGCTGCTGCTCTGCGTCTGGACGGCGTACGAACGTCGCGCGACGTCGCCGCTCGTCGATATCCGGTTGGCGCGGCACCGAGCGGTCGCCGTCGCCAACATCGTCACCCTTGTCGGCGGAGTGGGCATGTACCTTCTGCTGACCCTCATCACCCGCTATGCCCAAACGCCGCGGGCTACGGGCTATGGCTTCGGGCTGACCACTTTCGTTGCCGGCCTCGTGCTCGTTCCGTTTTCCCTGCTGGGTTTCGTCGCCGGCAAGTTCACCGTTCACCTTCGCGAGCGGATCGGCGCCCCGATGTCCCTCGCCGGGAGCGCCATCGTCGTCCTCGGCGCGTTCGTGCTGTTCGCAACCGCGCGCTCGAACGTCGCCGAGCTGCTCGTGGCTATGGCAATCCTCGGCTTCGGCGTCGGCGGCTTTTCGGCTGCCATGCCCGCGGTCATCCTGGCCGTCACCCCCACGAGCGAGACGTCGAGCGCCATGAGCTTCAACCAGGTCGTGCGCAGCGTCGGCTTCTCCCTCGGAAGCGCTGTCGGCGGTCTGATATTGGCCGCGGGGACCGATCCTGGCCGTGTCTTCCCGACCGACGCTGCCTATGCGATCGCGGCATGGATCGGCGCCGCGACAATGGCAGGTGCCACGGTGATCAGCGTCGCTCTCACCCGTGGACGCTCGGCCGGAACGAACCGACATCCGCTCCCCGTCGGTACTCGCCCTGACGAGCCTCAGCGCGCGAAGTGACCGCCGACGTCAGCCACTCCGTCGACGGTCGCCTCTTCGTGGTTGCCGGGGAGGCTATCCGAACTGTCCGGGCTGGTAATCACCGGCCGGCTGACGGGTGATGACGTTCAGTCGGTTCCAGGCGTTGATCTCGGCGATGAGCGACACCAACGCGCCGAGCTGATCATCGTCGTAATGCTTGGCCGCATTCGCCCAGGCGTCGTCGGTGACGCCAGTGGCGGCGTCGGCGATGCGGGTGCCTTGCTCTGTGAGTTCCAGGGCGGCCCGCTCGGCCTCGGTGAAGACCGTCGCCTCCCGCCACACAGCGACCAGGTTCAGCCGCAGCTGGGTTTCCCCGGCGTGCGCGGCGTCCTTCGTGTGCATGTCGGTGCAGACGGCGCAACCGTTGATCTGGCTGGCCCGGAGCTTCACCAGCTCTTGTGTCGCGGCCGGCAGGGCCGTATCGGTCACCACCCTGCTCGCCGAGACGAGATGCTTGACGAACTTGGTCATGACAGGGTTGCCGAGCAGGTCAAGACGCGCTTCCATGTGGTTTCTTCCTCTCCGCCAAATAATCCTTTCAGCAGTACGACGACACAGCCCACCTGAATGTCAGGCGACGTGGCAACGTCACAGTCCGGTGCGCTGTCTCGTGGATTGGTAAGGCTTCTGGCGGCGAACCGCGGCGAAGCGACCTAACCGCCCGGACAGCCGTGTCCGCCGCTGACCGGGATGCATTGGGTCACGACGGGAGCGGGCTTGGGTGGCTTCGACCCTTGGGCAGTGACGTACAGGCCGAGGTCGAGGATCGATGCGGCGGCGAGCAGGACGCCGAAGAGGACGGCTTGCACCGAATGCTTCGTGCGAGTGGCGAGCACGCAACCGATCGCGGGGATCACGAGAATCACGATCGCGAATGCGACCGTTGCCGCGTGCGCCTGCTCGAGCTGTGACCTCGGGAGCGGCTCGGCCCCGGCAAGGTGGAACGACTTCAGGAACACGTACCCGATCAGGAAAGGGGGACCGACGATCAGGGCGGCCCATATCAGCGCGAGAGCCACATCGGTCCGGCCGCTGTACGTCGCTGCCGGCTCGGACGGGGCGGGCACCGGCTCACCGTGTCGCGTCGACATGAACAAGATGATGGACGATCCCGTCAACCGTCCCAGCCCCGCACCCACCCGCGCGTCGTCGCCGGGGACGTGTCGCCACGGGTGTCGGCGAGTGGGACCATCCGTGAGACGCACGTGACGGAGGCATGCCCGACTGGAGAGATCAGGAGGCACCGTGCCGGTAGGTCCAGACCCCGCTGAGGCCGCCCTACGCCGACAGGCCCCACTACTCGACGCGTACCTGACCGCGCTCGACACCCGACGCCGGCCGTTCACGATCCCCGGCCACAAACACCGAGCTACGGTCGGGCGGGTTACCGCCGGCGACGTCCCGCTGTACGGCGCCCTCGACACCGTCAAGCAACAGCGCGGCACGTTGGCTCACGCCGAACGTCTCGCCGCGCGGCTGTGGAATGCAGACTTCGCCAGGTTTTCCGTCGGCGGCTCGACTCACGGCAACCAAGCGTTCGCTCTCGGGGTCGGCCGACCGGGCGAACGGGTTGTCGTGCCTCGCACTCTGCACCGTTCGCTGCTGCTCGGCCTCGTCCTCGCCGACCTCGTACCGGTGTGGCTGCCGGCGCGCGTCGACTCCGCCGTGGCGTTACCGCTAGCTCCGACGCCCGATGACGTGCGGCAAGCGCTCGCATCACATGTCGACGTGTGCGCCGTATTCATCGGCGACCCGACTTACATCGGCACGACTGGCGACGTCGCCGGGGTCGCGGAGGCGGCGCACGCGGCCGGCAAGCCGCTCATTGTCGACGCGGCCTGGGCCGCACATTTCGGATTTCACCCCGCGCTGCCGCCGCACCCCCTCACCGCCGGAGCCGACGGAATGGTCACCAGCGCCCACAAGATGCTGCCCGCCTATTCCCAGGCCGCTCTCGTCCTCGCCCGCACCGAACGCCTGGACGCATCCCGGCTCGATGCCGCGTTCGAAGCGACCAACACCACCAGCCCCGCCGGCAGCATCCTCGCAAGCATCGACGCGGCGCGCGCATTGCTCGAGACCAGCGGCCACGCTCTGCTCGACGACCTCGTGAACACCGTGACGACCGCCCGGGAAGTCCTGGCCACGGTGCCTGGCTTGCGGGTGCTCGAACCGCCGCTCGTTGACCCCACCCGTCTTGTGGTCGTGCTGCCCGGCACCGGCGCCGACGGGATCGGTATCGAGCAAGATCTGATCGACCAGGGAATGCCGGTCGAAATGGCCGACCGTGACTACCTCGCCCCCATCGTCACGATGGCCGACAGTCGCGACGACGTACTCGCCCTCTGCGAAGCGATCATGCGCTCGGTCGAACGACGCCGCGGCCGGCCCCGCCCGGTGAGCCCAGCCGCACAGTGGACCCTCGAACCCGACACGGTCATGAGCCCGCGCGAGGCGTACTTCGCACCACACCGCCGGCGACCCGCCCGGAGCGCGATCGGTCGAATCTCCGCCGAACTCGTCGCGCCCTACCCACCCGGCATCCCCATCCTTGCTCCCGGAGAGCGAATCACCGCCGATGCCTTGGCATCACTGCTCGACGCACGAGCCGCCGGCGTACGGATCGCCTACGCTTCCGATCCCAGCCTGACGACTCTGCTCGTGATCGAGTGAAACGGCCCGAGCATGCGGCAATGCTCCCGCTGCGTCGGGAACGTATCCATGGTTTGCCGGCGCGCCCAGCGATGTCCGCGGGTAGCGTGGACAAATGGAGCATATCGACACAGCGATCATCGGAGCCGGCCAGGCCGGGTTGTCGGTCGGCTACTACTTGTCGCGGCTGGGCCGGCCGGCCGTGATCCTCGAGGCGAACGACCGGGTCGGCGACTCGTGGCGCCATCGGTGGGATTCGTTGCGATTGTTTACCCCAGCCCGCTTTTCGAGCTTGCCAGGCATGGCGTTCCCCGCCGATCCGTGGTCGTTCCCGACGCGCGAAGCGATGGGGAACTATCTGGAGGCATACGCGGATCGGTTCAACCTGCCGGTGCTATGCCGTGCCCGCGTGGAGTCGCTGTCCCGACAGGAGCCCGGGTTCGTCGTCCGCACCGATGCGCAGACGTACGCGGTGAATAACGTCGTGGTCGCCTCGGGGCCGCACCAGGAACCACGCGTCCCGTCGTTCGCGGCGGAACTCGATCCGTCGATCCGCCAGATGCATTCGGTCGAGTACCGCAACGCAGCGCAAGTCCAGCCGGGCGGCGTGCTTGTCGTCGGCGCCGGCAATTCGGGAACGGACATCGCGCTCGACTTGGCTGGGGAGCACCGGGTGTGGCTGTCCGGCCGGCACCCCGGTCAGCTTCCATTCGCGATCAACAGCCGGACGGCACGGCTGCTGCTGCCGGTCATCTTCTTCGCGTTCCGACACGTGTTGACCGTGCGGACGCCGCCTGGGCGCAGAGCGCGGCGCCATGTCTTAGTGCACAGTTCCCCGTTGATCCGCAACAGGATCGCCGACCTCGATGCCGCCGGCGTGCATCGGGTATCACGAATCGTTGGCGTTAGCGACGGCGCGCCAATGCTGGACGGCGGTCAGGCACTTCCGGTGCGAAACGTGATCTGGTGTACGGGTTTCGACAACCAACCGTCCTGGGTTGGCCTTCCAGTGTTCGGGATCGACGGCGAGCCCGAGCAGTTCCGTGGCGTCGCGGCCAATGAGCCCGGCCTGTACTTCCTCGGTCGCGAGTTCATGTACGCACTCTCATCGGTCATGATCCAAGGCGCTGGACGGGACGCCGAGTACGTCGCGCGACACATCGATGCGAACAGCCGGACAGCGTCGGTAGGTTCGGCCGGACGGGCGACCGAAGTTGCCCACGCCCGGCAGGCGGGCTCCTGATCGCCGCTGCTGGCGATGTTGCATCAATCGGTCGGCCATTCCACCGATCAAATGCGCAACGGCCTCGCTGCCAATAGCTCGGAAGCGTATAGTACGGAATCGTGATATCCGGATCCGTAATACTTGCGCTACACCGCGCGACCCATGCGACGCTGCACATGCTCGCCGCTCAGCTCGCCGACCTCGGCCTGACGCCCGCCGAAATCAACGCGCTCGGCAATCTGGCCGACGGGCGCCCGCGGACAGTCTCCGCGCTAGGCGCCGCGGTCGGGGCACGGCCGGCGACCCTGACAGGCATCCTCGACCGCCTGGAGGGACGGGGGCTGATCGCCAGGGTCGCCAAGCCGGATGACCGGCGTGCCGTGCACATCCAGCTCACGAGAGACGGCAAACGGGCGGCACGCGTGATCGAGCGTGCGCTCAGCGAACTGGAAGAGCATGCGTTGGCGGGGCTGCCCGACGATGCGCTCGCCGGTGCTCGCGCGGTGCTTCTGGCCTTGAGCGCGGTACGACCATGATCGAACGACCTGGCGGCGGCTCGGCCGGACATGAATTCGATGCACTGATGGCAGAAGTCATGTCGCACGCCGATCGGTTCGGCCATCGGGAACACATCCACCTGACGTGGCTCGCGGTGCGTCGGCATGGCGTGGCAACGGCGACCGCATTGATAAGCGAGGGGATCCGCCGAACGGCCCGGTATGCGGGCGCCCCGCAGAAGTATCACGAGACCGTCAGTCGGGCGTGGGTTCGGCTCGTCGCTCACCACACCGATCCCATCGAGGAAGACTTCGCGACGTTCATCGAACGCAATTCGGGCCTCCTCGATAAGCGCCTGCTCGCCCACCACTACCGGCCAGCGACGCTGGCCGGCGCGATGGCGCGTACCGGCTGGGTTGAGCCGGACATCATTCCACTTCCCCCGCCGAGCCCACCGGGGCGATGCCGCTAGCGCGGGCGGCTGCAAGTGCGTCCCGACGCCGGCGTTCACGATGCCGAGGTATGCGTCGTCGGCCCAACCACCGGCACACTGGCCTCGTCCGATCTACCATCGACGGCGAGACAGAATGCCGGCATAACGATCGCGGGGGGACCCGATGCCGCATGTGGGGTGGGACCGCGTCACGCATGGCGAGGTGGTGCGCGCGATTCAGGAGTACGACCGACTGGGGCCGCAGCAGTTCTTCTCCAAGCACGGCTTCGCCCCGACCACGACTTATGAGCTCGTCTGGGAGAAGCGCCGTTACCCGCCAAAAGCAATCCTCGGCACCGCTTATGAGTTCGCCACGGGCCAGCGCCTCGGCTCCGGTGATTTCGAGGGCGGGAAGACGGGCGCTGTCGCTGTGCTCGGGAAGCTAGGATTCACCGTCCAGGAGAAGGGACGTCCAGCCAGCTAGACGGACCGGCTTTGTCGCGACAATCGATGGTGGATCCGGGAAGATGGCCGGTGAGCCAGCAATGTCCGAACATTGCCGGCCCACCGTCGGGTGATGCGCCTGTGCGTGTTGGGAGGCGCGCCCCCGCAGATGTCGATGACCATCCACGGAAGCGCTCGCTCGCCGGTCGACATCGACGCAGCGGTAACTAGGCGTCTCGGACGGGCTGGTAGGTAAGGAAGGCGAGGCCGTCACCGATGGTCCGAGCGTCCACCAGGCGCATGGGCTTCTTGTCGCTCGTCTCACCGAAGAGACGCTCGCCGGCTCCGAGCACGACAGGGAAGACGACCAGCCGCAGCTCGTCGACGAGGTCGTGCTCGATCAGCGTGCGGCCCAGTTGATAACTGGCGTAGACGACGATGTCCCCGTCCAGCTCCTGCTTTAGCTTCGTGACCCCGTCCACCACGTCGCCCTTCAGGACCGTCGCATTGGTCCATTTGGGACCCTCAACGGAGGCGGAAACCACGTACTTGGGCAGGGTGTTCAACCTCTCCGCCCACTGGCCACTCCGAGAAGCCCACCGCGCCGCGAACCATTCGTCGCTGCGCCGACCCAGCAAGATTGCCTCCGTGCGCAGCGCCTCGTCGAGCGAGACCTTCGCCCACTCTTCGAGGTCGTTGCCCCCAAACTGGCCGAACCAGCCGCCGAGCTTGAAGCCCTCCTTACCGTCTGGGTCCTGGACGACTCCGTCGAGCGAGACGTTCGTGCTGATCACGATCTTTCCCATTTCGGTTCTCCCTTTCGTTGGCGTTGTCGGCTGCCACTGGTGTAGACACCGCGCTGTCGAGAAGGGGGCGCCTGCCAACCGCCCCCTTCACCCCTTGGCCGGTGTCCATACGGGAAGTGCGACATGATGCGGGAAGTGGGTGACCCGAGGGTGGGGGAAGTGGCAGTCGACTTGATCTCAAGGGCGCGGGCCGGCGACGGCGACGCGTTCCGGGAGCTGACCGAGCCGTACCGTCGGGAGTTGCAGGTGCACTGCTACCGAATGCTCGGGTCGTTCCAGGACGCCGAGGACGCCTTGCAAGACACGCTGCTGGCCGCCTGGCAGGGCTTCGGAGGATTCGAGGGACGCGCCTCGCTGCGGACCTGGCTCTACCGGATCGCTACGAACCGATGCCTCAATGCGCGCCGGTCGGCCAGTCGACGCCGGGCCAAGGAGTGGGACGTGCCCAATGTTGAACCGCCCGAGCCGACCCGGCTCGGTGAAGTCGTTTGGCTCGAGCCATTTCCCGACGCGCTGCTCGACGGTGCCATCGACGCGCCGCTCGGCCCGGAAGCTCGCTACGAGCAGACCGAATCCATCTCCCTGGCCTTCGTGACCGCCCTTCAGGTTCTGCCGTCTCGCCAGCTCGCCGTGCTCATCCTGCGCGACGTTCTCGGATTCCACGCGAACGAGGTGGCCGACATGCTCGACTCGACCGTCGAGTCGGTCAAAAGCGCACTCAAACGGGCGCGCGTCAGCCTGCAGCGCCGACGGTCCACGACCGACGACCGCGAACCGCCGCCCGCCTCCGACTCGCCCTCCGAGGACGCGATCGTGGCGAAATTCGTCCACGCGTGGGAGTCCGCCGATGTCGACGCGCTGGTGACCCTGCTAACCGATGACGTCTTCATGTCGATGCCGCCAATGCCCTTCGAATACGAGGGCCGAGACGTCGTGGCGCGCTTCTGCGCCAGCATCTTCCGCGCAGGTCGCAGGTTCGACCTCGTCCCAACGCGAGCCAACGGTCAGCCGGCGTTCGGCGCCTACGTGCGCGCCACCAACGGAGTAAGCCACGGGATCGGTCTCTACGTCCTCACCCTCACCGGCGACCGGATCTGCGCCATGATCCGCTTCGAAAACAGCGTCCTCCCATCGTTCGGACTACCGCGATCGCTCCCAAGCCGATAGCAGGGGTTCAAACGATGGTCCTGCGCGCCAGGCCGGTTTCCCCGGCACCGGCTACCGTGTCCGGATGATCGACCTGCCGGCCGAGTCCAGGCAGGCCGAGCTGCGGGCGTGGCTGGACGCGCAGGAGGCGGACCTTCGACGCCGTCGTGAACTGGTGGAGACCCTGAGCGACGGCGACGAACTCGCCTTCAGCGTGGTCCGCACAAGGCAGGTCGGCGAGCACAAGTTCCTCTACCGCGAACAGCGGCTTCACGTCGATGCACTCGACGATTTCACCGTCGAGTCGCAGCGGCGGATCCGTACTCGGCTAAACGATGCCGGGCTGTCCGGTGACGAGCCGGTGCAGGTGCATTTCCACGGTCTGGTCACCCGCGACAGCGACGGGCCGGTCGAGGTCGGAATCGCCTTCGCCGGCTCTGTCGAGCCGGTCGACGATCTTCGGATCCGTCTCGTTCCCGCCCATCTGGAGGCTTACCTTCCGGTGCCAAAGGCCTGTTCGGTCTTTCCGCACGTTCTTCGGGTCTATGACGCCCTTGAGGCGTGGATCGACGCGAACAAACTCCTCTGCACCGCCAGTCCGGTGGAGATCCATCCCGGCACGGGCGGCGCCGTCTTCGAGGTCGGCTATCCCGTCGTCTCGCAGAAAGGCTGAACAAAGTGCAGCCGTACGTCGGTTCCGGACCGTATTGCTACAGCAATTCACTGGCCATGATGCTCGGCGACCGCGGCCCCTCGCCTTCAGTGATCGAGGTGCTCACCGGTTCGCCATTCGGCTTCGAGGTGCTCGCCGGTCATCTTCCGCTGTTCGATCCGTACGGTTGGGACCCCGATCAGGGCCTGGACACCGCGATCGACTTGCTCGGCTGGACCTGCCGTCGGGAGGGCGCTGAGGACGACGAGGAAGCGATCGCGAAGCTGCGTGACGCGGTCAAGGTGGGTACGGTGCTTGTCGGTCCGGTCGAGATGGGGCTGCTGCTCAACCATCCGGGGTTAGGCCAGCCGATCGGGGCGGACCACTTCCTGCTCGTGCTGAACGTCGATGACGATCGGGTTACGTACCACGACCCGGACGGCCTGCCATATGCAACGTTGCCGGTGCCGGCGTTCCTCGCCGCGTGGCGTGCGGACACGATCGGCTACAAGTCCACCCGGTACACGTGTTGCAGCGACTTCCGGCGGGTCAGGGAGGTGTCCGAAGAAGCGGCGTTGCGTGCGTGTCTCCCGCAGGCGGTGGCGTGGCTATCGCAGCGCGATGACGTCGAAGTGCCGCCGGGAACCATCGGCGGCCAAGACGCCACCGACCGTCTCGCCGAGATGATTCTCGCCGGGCTGGATCCGGGAGTCCACGAACACATGGCGCGCTTCGCGATCCGGATCGGGGCGCGACGCCTCGCCGACGCTGCGACGGCGCTCGCCAGTCTCGGCCTGCACGCGGCCGCCGACGTCGCCAGCGAGCAGGCCCGCCTTGTCGGCAGTCTCCAGTACGAGATTGTCGCCGGCTCGGCCGAGCGTGCCGCGGAAGCGGTGCGAACGCTGGGTCCGACCTACAACACCCTCGCTGCGCTGCTCAAATCCGCGTGACCCCCGTGACCTCGCTTTAGCGCGCGTTTGTGGAGAGGCGAGCGCGCGCACGAGCGGAATGGTCCGTTCATCGTTGGCCGCAATCGGCGAACCGGGAGCGGAGCGGACCGTCGTGACTCGCGGTGCCCTGCTGTAGCTTGGCGTGACCGATGGCACGAGCTGGTGTGTTGCCGATAGGGGCAACATCACCTTGGAGGAGCGAACGCATGAACGACAGATGCCCTCGGGTGCTCGTGCTCAACGGCGGGTCTAGCTCGGGGAAGACCACGCTGGCCCGCAGCCTGCAGGAGGTGCTCGACGGATACTGGTTGCGGCTGGGGGTGGACACGCTCATTGACGCCGCCCCCCGCAAGCTCTTCGGGGTCGGCGGCCTGGACCTGGCCGAGGACGGCAGCGTCGGTGTGGGGGCGGACTTCGTCGAGGTGGAGCGTCAGTGGAGGTCGGGTGTTGCCGCGATGGCGGCTGCCGGTGCCCACATCCTGGTGGAGGACAACTTTGTGAGCGGCCCCGTCGCGCAGCAGCGCTGGGACGAGGCACTGCGCGGCCTCGCCGTCGGCTGGGTTGGGGTCCATTGCGCGCATGAGATCGTGACCGCTCGCGAGGCTGGGCGCGGAGACCGGAGCGTAGGAATGGCGGCGATTCAGGCGGAGTTGGTGCACCGTGGGATCAATTACGACCTTGTGGTCGACACCAGCGTCACCGACCCCGATGATCTGGCCCGCGTGATTCGCGCCCACTTCTGGGACGCCGGGTAGGCGCGACCCGACGTGGGCAGGCCGCGCCTCGGGGTCACGTTCGAGCGATGACTCCGCGATCCCTGGCGTGCAACTCGATGTGGCCGTCGGCCGTACCAAGAAAGTGGACTGCCGCCCCGCGGCTAGGTGGGAAAGTCGTCTCGGAACCCGACGATTCGACCCGATCGAACAGTCGATCCCTGGCGTGGATATTGTCTGACGCGATGAAACGTACATTGATTACGGGTGGTCAGGTCTTCGACGGCACTGGGTCGGAACCCGCCGTCGCCGACGTCGTCATTCAGGGAGATCGGATCGTCGCGCTCGGTAGCGGGCTCGACGGTGATGAGGTTGTCGACGCAACCGGTCAGACCGTCGTGCCGGGTCTGTTCGACTGCCATACCCACGTGATGATGTCCGGAGTCGATCTGCTCAAATCGCTGAGCCGGCCGTTCTCGCTGCCGTTCTTCCAGGCGGTGGGCAACCTGCGTACGACGGTGGAATGCGGCATCACCTTCGTACGCGATGCGGGCGGCGCCGACCTCGGCGTGGCGGAGGCCGTACGCCGTGGCCTGGTTTTGGGCCCGCGGATGCAGATCTCGGTCAGCCCGCTGTCGCAGACCGGCGGACACGGCGACGGATGGTTGGCCTGCGGAGCCTCCCTCAAGGTCAACCACCCGGGCGCGCCGTCCGGCATCGTCGACGGCCCCGAGGAAGCTCGCAAGAAGATCCGCGAAGTGATCCGCGCAGGTGCGGATGTGATCAAGATCATGACGTCCGGAGGCGTGCTGTCTCCGCGGGATGATCCGCGTCACGGTCACTTTCGCGACGACGAGATCACGATGATGGTGGCCGAGGCAACCGCGGCTGGTCTGTTCGTCATGTCCCATGCGCAGGCTGCGGATGGCATCAAGGCAGCGGTCCGCAACGGCGTGCGCTCCATCGAACACGGCATTTACCTCGACGACGAGGCCATCGAGTTGATGATCGAGCGGGACGCGTGGTTGGTGCCGACGCTCGTCGCGCCCCGGGCCGTACTCGATATCGCCGCCGCCGGTGGCGGCCTGCAGCCGGAGGTCGTGGAGAAGGCGCGGATGGTCGCCGACGTGCACACCGAGGCGGTATGCCGGGCCGTCGCCGCCGGTGTGAAGATCGCCATGGGTACCGACTCCGGCGTCGGGGCACACGGCAACAATCTCGACGAACTGCGCCTGATGGTCGAGTGTGGGATGTCGCCGGCCGGGGCCCTGCACGCGACCACCCGATCCGCCGCCGAGCTGTGCGGTGTCGCCGACGATCTCGGGACGATCGAGATTGGCAAGCGAGCCGACCTGACGTTCTTCGACGGCGACGTGCTCGACCTCGTTCCCAAGGGCGGCGAGACCATGCGGACGGCTGTTTCCCAGGTCTGGATGGATGGACAGGTGGTACACAGCCGGACGTGAGCAGTGCCGGGCCGGGTGTTCGTGTGCTACCGAGCCGATTCATGGTGATCCAGCAGGCCATGGGCATACCGGCCAGCCGGGGCACCGAGGCGCAAGCATTCCTGTCCACATTCGTTGAGGAGATGAAGGCCAGTGGCTTCGTCGCCGATGCGCTCAAACGCCATCGCATCGAAGGCGCGACCGTGGCGCCGGCGCCCATCGGGGTGTTGTCAGCGAGGTAGTGCCCGTGAGCGCAGAACTCGCTGAACTGTGTCGAGGCGCTCGGTCAGGACGCGGGTAAGGGCCGGATCGCGCGGTGTGGCGGTGAGGAAGTGATCGATCTGCGTGACCAGTTGCGGTGAGGTTGCCGGGTAGGGGAATAGCAGCTCGCTGAGCTGCGCGCGCAGGTGACCGCTTCGTGTCACCCACACTTTCTCGAGTTCAGTGAGGTACCGCCCGGCGTACGGGACAAGTAGGTGTGCTTGTTCCGGTTGGGTGAATCCGTGGGCGAGCATGGCCAGGCTTTCTGGGCCGAGGCGACCGCTGGTGAGCAGCTCCCAAGCGGTTTCTTTGTGCTGGGCGTCCGGGATGGCGGCTCGGCAGGCCGCGGCGTTGCGTCGGCCCCCATCGGTGGGGTCCCTGGCCAGCTCGGCGTCGACGCTGGCATCGTCGGCTCGTCCGGTAGCGGCAAGCCGCTGAAGCAGGGACCAGCGCAGCTCGGCATTCACAGATAGGCCGGGAAGTGCCGAGCTTCCGTCCAGTAGCCCGGCGATCATGTCGAGCTGGCTCGTCGAGGTTGCTGTCCAGCTGAGCAGCTGGGCCCAGGCCAGCTGGTAGTCGCTGGCCGGTTGCGCGTAGTCCAGCATCCGACCAGCGACCTCGGCCAGCTGCAGCTTGCCTTCTGCCGCCCGCTGGGGGTCCGCCATCTGCGTCAGGATCTGCTCGGCCTGCGCGAGCAAAGCCTGCAGTACCGATAGCGATGGTTCCCCTTGAATGCCGGTCGCGAGCATGGCCGTGAACGCGGACACCGGCAGCTCAGCCTGGCGGACCATGTCGATGGTCGTGTTCCAGCAGACGGCGCGGGCCGGCGAGTCGTTGAGCTCGCCGATCGACGCGGTGACGGTGCGCAAGGACCTGGGGTCAAACCTGACGATGACGTAACCGGTGTCGTCGTCATTGAGCAGGATCAGGTCAGACTGCACAAGCCCCACGAGCTCGGGAACAACCGTCCATGCGCCCGTGACATCGGCCGTAACCCGGCGGGTGCGGGTCAGCGCACCTCCGGAACGCTCGTAGAGGCCGACCGCGATACGGTGCGGCCGCAAGGTGGGGTGCTGTCCTGGTGCGTCCTGCACGATGGCGAACTCGGTGAAGGCGCCGCTGGCGTCGGTGCGGAATTCGCAACGCAGCGTGTTGGGTCCCGCAGTCTCCAGCCACGCTTTCGACCACGCGACCAGGTCCTTGCCCGAGCTGGCCGCCACGGCCGCGATGAGATCGGACAGCTGGGGCCGGCGCGGCAGGCAAGCTCGAGCGGGATCTGCTGGCGGCTGGGTGTGGTGTGTGACGCTGTGACCACGTGATAGTCGCCGGCTACCACGGTGGTGGTGAAAGTTGGCAGCCTCGGTGTCGGGAGAAAACACCAGACCGCGCTGCCGTCTCCGGCCGGGTCGGGCGCTCCGGCCGCCGGCTGATTGGACAGTACCGTCCACTGTGCCGGCGCGGTGACGCGGAAGGTGAACTCGGCCTTCAGATCGGGCTGGTCGAAGCACGCGTACGCGGTGCGGGCGTACGCTTGCGCGAGCTCGCCGTAGATGTAGATCCCGCCATCCGCGGAGTCTGCCGACCGGTGCATCCCCGTACCGGAACGGGCGTAGGCGCAGTCAGCTGCGACGCGCAGCTCATTGCTCGCGGCCAGGCCGGGCAGCGTGACCCTGCCGTCGGCGTAGGCGGCTGCCGGGTCGAGCGGCATGCCGTTGAGCGTGATCTCGTGGACCGCGTCCGCGATGAGGTCGATGTAGCTGGCTTCGCCCGGCTCAGTGCAATCGAAACGTACGACCGAAACCGAACCGAAAACCTCCTCGCCGCGGGTCAGGTCCAGCGCGACGTCGTACGAATGAACGTGCACCAGCCGTGCCCGTTGGCTGGTCTGGGCGCGGGTGATCTCAGCAATCGGCATCGGGGACCGTCCTCCCACCTAGCGCCGCCGAAGACCCAGGCTAGCGAAGTGCGGACGCGCAGCAGGACCCCCGCAGTTCACACCCCGGGTCGGTCAGCGGATTCGTCAACGCTGTAGTACGACCCATCCGCCTACGGTGTACGGGCGGCGTCAATCTGATCGAAGTCGCCGTAGCCGTTGTGCGTCCCGCCGCCGCCGGACCATTGCCACATCAGCGCGTACTTGCTGGTGCTGGTTTTGCCACCGAAGAACTGGGCGCACGTCGTGGTGCCGGACAGGCACCAACCGACCGGATGATGGGTCAGGCTGCTGGTGTCATTCGTGTACGTCCACTCGTAAGTGTTACTCAGGACAGATGAGGTGCCTGTCCCGAAGATGGACTTCCACACACTAGGCGCGGAGTAGACGCCGGCGTGGTATTTCGAGTGGCTCGTCAGGTAGTTGGCGTAGCCGTTGAACTCCGCGCGATCGATAGCGGCCGGGATGTGCAGCGTCTTCACCTTTCCGCTGCAGGGCGAGGTGTAGATCGAGTTCCAGCCGTTGTCGGTGGCTGGGCTGTATCCGGGTGCATAACCGGGCAGCTCGACGTCCATGAACACGACCGGATAGGTGACCTTGCTGCTGAGGTGGGTCATGTCGGTCAGCGTCTGCGCCGCCTGGGCAGCTCCCCACGCCCCCGCCTCCGAGGCGGTGCCGTTGTAGTGCGGATCGACGCCGGGGCCACCCATGAACCAGTAGACGCCGACACCGATGCCACGCGCGTCGGCATAGTCTGCGTCGGCGTCCCGGCTGTCCGTGGCCGACCAGACCACGCCGTCGCCGGCGCACTTCTGCCAGTTGGCCCAGTTGCCGGCCATCCCGATATACCCGCCGTACGTGCCGCCGATCGCTGGCTCGCGATAGGGCACCGAACCGGGAATCGGAATGTAACTGCTGTCGGTGCCGTACCAGAAACCGACCGGCGAGTCGGCGCGAGCCGGCGCCGCGGCTACGACAGCACCGCCGAACAAACCCAGGGTCGCGATGAGAAGAAGCTTGCCGTACCGTCCACGAATCGCCATGCCACACCGCCAGATGCCCGTGGACGAGTCTCCACAACAATGACAATCGCAGACGTGGTCAACCCCCGCTATGTGGCAGGAACGGATGCTCCGAGACGTGCAGGACTGCGGACCCCGGCCACCGCGCAGTCCTAGCCGAATTATCAACCACATTCCGCCAGTGAAAACAGCATGGCCCGCGCCCAGCGAGCCGATCGAGGACACGGTCGCGGCGACTGACTGCGACCCAACCGCGTCACGACCGTGGCGGCGGCGGCGGCGGCTTGTGATCCTGGTCGGGATCGGCAACGGTCACTGGCCGTTCGAAGAATGTCTCCAGCACGACGACGGTCTCGGCGCCAGTGACACCGTCAACGTCGAAGATGCGACGCAGTACAGCCTGCAGCTGCTCCGGCGTCGAGGTGCGAATCTTCACCAGGAGCGACGCCGACCCGGCGATGATGTGGGCCTCCTGGATCTCGGGGATGGCCGCGAGATCGTCACGGGTCGGTGGGTCGCCCATCCACGCATTAGCCCGCAGCATGACGAACGCAAGCACGCCGCGGCCGACGGCGGCCGGATCGACGTCGATGGTGGTACGTCGGACGACCCCGCGTTCGCGCAGCTTGCGTACCCGCTCGTGGGCTGACCCGGCCGACAGTCCCACTGCGTTGCCGAGGGCCGCGTACGACAGCGTGGCGTCGGCCTGCAACGCCGCCAGCAATGCCCGGTCGATGGCGTCCACCGAACCCCCATCCTCTAGAACGTGAGCTAGCCAACTCGGTTATTGACCATACTACATTTGGCAATGCTAGCGTTCATCCGAACACCATTCCGCCCATCGTGAGGACCGCGTGATGACCGAGACCATCCCCGCTCAGTTCCAGGTGCTCGACGAACGCTTCCAGTACGTCAACGGCGACTTCGTCGTTGAACGGCTCCACCATGGCTCCCGCAAGACCGAGGGACCGGCGTACTTCGCGGCCGGGCGCTACCTGGTGTGGAGCGACATCCCCAACGACCGGCTCCTGCGCTGGGACGAGACCACCGGCGCCGTCGGCGTCTTCCGCGACAGCTCCGGGTACGCCAACGGCAACACCATCGACCGGCAGGGCCGGCTGATCACCTGCGAGCAGGGCAACCGGCGCGTCACCCGTACGGAACACGACGGCACCGTCACCGTGCTGGCCGACCGGTATCAGGGTCGGCGGCTCAACAGTCCCAACGACGTGGCCGTCCGGGCCGACGGCACGATCTGGTTCACCGACCCGATCTACGGCATCTTCAGCGACTACGAAGGCAACAAGGCCGACAGTGAGTTCGGTGGCGCCTGCTACGTATTCCGCCTCGACCCAGCCACCGGCGACCTGCGAGTGGTCGCCGACGACTCCTGCCGACCTAACGGCCTGGCCTTCGCACCCGACGAGCAACGGCTGTACATCGCGGACACCCGGCAGGAACCCAGCCACATCCGCGTCTTCGACGTCACCGCCGACGGCGCCCTGACCGGCGGGAAGATTTTCGCCGAATGCGACAACGGACGCTTCGACGGCCTCCGGTTGGACGACGCCGGACGGGTGTGGGCCGCCGCCTGGGATGGCGTGCACTGCTTCGACACAGACGGCACCCTCATCGGAAAGCTCCTGCTGCCCGAATCGGTCGCTAACCTCACCTTCGGCGGGCCCAAGCGCAACCACCTCTTCGTCACCGCGGGGACCAGCCTGTATGCGCTGCGGGTCACCGTCAACGGCGCCTGCTACCCCCAGCCGGCCGTCGTCGAGCGGTCATGAACGACGTCGCGGCCGCCGAGCGAACCCGAACCACTAACGCTGGAGCCGTCCACACATCCAAGCTGCCTGACCAACCCAGCGAACGCTGCCGGCCACCACATTAGGTGCGCGCCCTGGCCGGCTTCTCGGCCGGAGTGCTGCTGAGGACCGGCAACTCGACGCAATCGGCGGTGTGGACCACGTACCTGAGCGCCACGCCGAACATCCAGGGCATGCCCCGGACGCCCTCGACTACGGGGACAACCCTGGGAGCACCCAACTCCAACTGCTCGTCGCCCAGACGCATCCGGCACTTCCCGGCGGCCTGGATGTTCTTCAACCAATCAGACTCGCGCCCGAAGTTGAGTCCGATCACGACCTTGTCATTTCCACGGAAAGCACGCAGCGGCGTATGACGCACAACGCCAGACCTGCGGCCAACGTGTTCAAGATCGGCGAACGCGGCATGACCGGCGAAGCGAAGGGTCACCTTGTTTATGTGGCTCCGCGTGTATCGACTCAGGGCTCGGGGAAAAGGCATTCGGCGACCTGGCTTCCTTGGGTCGGCTCGCGCCAACCACCTCAGCATCAACGACGCCTGCGTACCTGTTCCAGTGCCGAGAGACCCGGCCGGGCAGTCCGCCGGGCCCGTCACCTCGGCGGCCAGCCGCGTACGCCTGCTCAAGGTTGGTGGTCACGGTCCTAGTCACGCTCGTGGTCGTCAGCGTCACAATGAAGCCGGTCTTCCGGTAAACAATCCACGCCGCTCACCGCGTTCAACGTTGCAGTCAACAAGAAGCCGCGAGCAGCGACCGTGAGGAGCGCGGATGCGGGATTCGTTCGAGGAGTACGTGACCGCGAGCAGTGGGCGGCTGCTTCGCTTCGCGTACGTGCTGTGTGGTGATCGGTTCCTCGCCGAGGATCTGGTGCAGGACGTGCTGTCGCGGACGCACAGGCATTGGCGCCGCGTCGAGAGCGAGAACCCGGACGCGTATCTGCGCACCGCGTTGGTACGGGCGCACCTCTCCTGGCGACGGCGCCGGATGAGCACCGAGAAGGTGCTGGCCGAGCCGCCGGAGCCCGGTGCCGGGTCGGTCGACTTCACCCAGCAACTCGCCTCACGTGACGAGTTGTGGTCGCTGCTGGCCAGCCTGCCGAAGGCGCAACGCGCCGTGATGGTGCTGCGCTTCTACGAGGATCTCGACGACCGGCGGATCGCCGAGGTGCTGGGGTGCGCCCCCGTCACCGTACGGGTCCACGCCTCACGGGCACTGGGCACGCTTCGGGCGGGCCTGTCACGGCGACTCACCCAACCACAGGGAGACCCACAATGAATCTCGATGATCTCGATCGGGAAGTGCGTGACTCGCTCCTCGCCAATGCTGAGCAGGCGCCGGACGGGTCCGGCACGCTCGATGGCGTACGCGCCCGGTCGCACCGTCGGCAACTGCGTCACCGTGCCAGTGTGGCCGGCCTCGCCGCGGTCGTGGCGGTCGCGGTGGCCATCGGCACGCCGTACCTGCTGACCGGGACTCGGCACACCAGCCGTCCGCCGGTGAGCGCTGGTGGTCCGAACGGCTCCACCGCCGCCGCTACGACCGCGGCGACCAGTCCGCCGTCTGCGCCGTCCCACCCGACGCGGGTAGCGCTTGCCGCGCCGACGTTCACGCCGGTCGCTTTCCCGATGAAGCCAACCTTCACGCCGGCCGGGCTGCCCGCGCCGACCGAGGGCAAGACCGTCGGCGAAGTACGGCTGGTCTACACCGCCACTACCGGCAACAAGGGCCTGATGGCGTCGGTCGATGTCCACAAGCCGGGGATCGACTTCTCCCCGGCGACGCACAAACCGACCACGGTGAACGGCCATCCGGCGACGATCTACACCGGATCCGTCAGCGGCGTCTCGCAGGTGCTGATCGTCTGGCGACTCCACGCCAAATGGGTGTCGGTCTTGGGTAGCAATCTCAGCTCGCCCCAGGTACAGCACTACGCGAACGGCCTCGCCGACAGCCCGCACACATCCGGCCCGCTGCCGTTCACCCTGGCCCTCGCCCCGCGCGGCTACCAGGTGGCATACCAGGAGATCCACCCAGAACTCTCGCCGACCCAGTTTGTCCTCCTGCTGTCGGCACCGGGCCAACTGAACAACCAGACGACCGACGACGCCGTCGGTGTGGTCAGCGCCGGCATCGGGACGGAGGCCACCGGTGAGTCAATCACCGTCGGGAGTTATCCAGGCAAGATCAACCACGATCCGGACGGCCAGGTGACGGTGTACGTCCTGCGGCCCGGATTCAACTACGCAGTGCACGAGCCCGTAAACGGCCCGCTCTCGGATGCCGACTTGATCCGGTTCGCCGCCGGCGTCGCCCCGACGTCGTAACCGACCCGATGTCGCCGCGCCGCCGTACCGTCGCGTCGAGACGAAGTGCCCCCGCCGGGAGACCCGGCGGGGGCATGCCATTTGCCGAAGAAGGCCCTGCAGCGCCGAGCAGGATTCATCACCGCGTCACTGTCGCTCGCGGCACCGTGTACTTGATCAAGTACCACACCATTCGTTGACGGAACCCAACGATCGCTCTCGGCCACCACGTCACACGCTGCCGAGCCGGGATACCGGGCGTGGTTGCTCTGGTGGTTTCAGAATCCGATGGCTTCGCGTAGCAGCAGGACGGTGCGGAACCCGGGGTAGGGTTCGGCGTTGAGGATGAGTAGGCGGTTGATGGCGCTCGGTGACCCGTAGGCGGCCTGGGCGCGGGCGCTTTCCAGCGGGAGGGCGTGGTCTTCGACACGGTGCAGCGCGGTGCTCAGGTCGGGTACTACCTTCTGCGCCCCGACGATCCAGATCGCGCGGGCGGCGCCGCCGGCGTAGGCGGGCAGTTGGCTTCCGCTGCCCGAGGCGGCGACCAGGGAACCGGTTTCGGTGACCGCGGCGACGCTGCCCACGACGAAGTCGGGGCTGGCCAGCAGCCGCCGGATGTCGTCGGCGCCGGTGGCGCGGTCCATGGCCAGGATGCGTGGCTTAACGGCCCGGTACCGCCCGCTGGTATTGATATCCGCATCGATGCCGGACAAGCGGAGGGTCTCGCTGGCCGAGGTGAATACGCTGGCGCCCGCGGGTATCAGATCTTTGATGCGGGCACGTGCGGCGGCGGCGTCGTCGAGTATTTCGACAATGAAACCGTGCTCCGTCAGCGCGCCTGCCGCCCGCTCCAGGCTCCGAGCGGAAGCCGGCGCGGCGAACAATGTTGTCGGAATCGATGTGGTCATGGTTCCTCCTAGGTTGATCGTGGTGTAGCGGGTCGTACGGCGTTCGCGGGCGGCACCGGACCGACGTTGCCCGGTCCGCGGCACAGTGACGGTGGCTGAGGGTGTCATCCCGAACCGTCGTCGATGTGGATGCCCGGGTGCACCGGACCGGGGTCGCAGACCGCGGGGAGCGTGGTGAAGCGATGGTCACTGGTGACGGCCGCATAGACGCTGTCCGCTGGATCGTGTTTGTCTCGGCAGTACGACGACACAACCCCTCGGAATGTCAGGCGGCGTGCCGGCCTCACACTTCGGTGGGATGTTTCGTCGGACTGGTGAGGGCAGATTCGACCAAGGAAGGCTGGCGCCATCATGAGCACCCGATCTGGGCTTGGAGACGGCCGGCCCGACCCCGGCCTGAGCGCGATCATGAGCGAGCGGCGTCAGCTGATCAACCTGACCTACCGACTGCTCGGCTCCCTGGCCGATGCCGAGGACGCCGTCCAAGAGACGTACGCCCGCTGGTACGCCATGTCCCGACAGCAACAGGAAGCGGTCGATTCACCCGGCGCCTGGCTGACGACGGTGGCCAGTCGCATCTGCCTCGACGTGCTCGGCTCGGCACGGGCCCGGCGGGAGCGCTACGTGGGCGAATGGATCCCGGAGCCGGTGCCCGATCGCACGGAGTGGATCAGTGGGCGGTCGGTCGGCACCGCCGTCGACCCGGCCGACCGGGTCACGCTCGACGAGTCGATCAACATGGCCTTCCTGGTCGTGCTCGAATCGATGACCCCGGCCGAGCGAGTCGCGTTCATCCTTCACGATGTCTTCGGCTACGCCTTCGCCGAAGTGGCCGAGATCGTCGGCCGTACCCCGGCGGCCTGTCGCCAGCTGGCCTCCTCAGCGCGTCGTCGCATCCGCGCGTCGCAGGCCCCCGCGACCCCGACCGCGCAGCAGGCCGGCATCGTTCGGGCCTTCAAGCAGGCATGGGCAGCCAAGGACATCGACGCACTCATCGGCCTCCTCGACCCCGACGCCAGCGCGATCGGCGACGGCGGCGGCCTCGCCACGACCTTCCTGCACCCCATCGAAGGCGGCGAGCAGATCGCGCGCGCCTGGGTCGAAATCGCCAACCGGGCGCCCAGCAACATGACGTTCCTGGAACGCACCGTCAACGGCCAGCCCGGGCTGGTCGCTCAGCAAGACGGCATCACCGTGTCGGTGTTCGCATTCGACATCGCAGACGACCGGATTAAGCACATCTGGGTCGTACGCAACCCCGAGAAACTCCGGCCATGGACGGCCGACTGATACCGTCCAGGTAGGACAATCGTCACATCATGCCGACGGTCGGCGGCGTATCTGGCTCGGCGACGTCTAACGCAGCGACCGGAACGCGGCGCGGACTTCGCTCGCGAAGAGCTCCGGCTCTTCCCAGGCCGCGAAGTGACCGCCCTTGTCGACCTCGTTGAAGTAGGTGACGTTGGGGTACGAGTTCTCGACCCAGCTGCGCGGGGTCCGCCAGATCTCGCCGGGGAAGGTGGTGAAGCCGACCGGCAGCGAGACCTCGGGAGGAGCCTGGCCGGACGCGCGTGCTTGAGCGGCGGCTTGTCCGTCCTCCCAGTACGACCGCGCCGCAGAGTCGCCGGTGCCGGTCAGCCAGTACAGCGTGATGTTGTCGACGATGTGGTCCCGGGTGAGATTGCCTGCGGGCTTGCCGTCGTCGAAGGCGCGGGAGATCTTGTAGTAGCTGTCCGTGTCGTGGTCGAGCAACCACGCAGCCAAGGCGACGGGTGAATCCAGCAGGGCGTACCCGATGGTCTGCGGCCGCGTGGCCTGCTCCAGGAAGTAGCCGAAGCCGCTCGCCCGGAACGTGTCAAGCTGCGCCTGCGCCGCGCGTTCCTCGTCTGATTCCGCCGGCTGAGGGCCGGCCAGCACCGTCACGAGCAAGTTGGTGTGGATGCCGAGCAGCCCTTCGGGTGCCTGGCGGCCCATCGCGTCGGTGACGGCGGCGCCAACGTCGCCGCCCTGGGCGACGTAGCGGATGTAGCCGAGGCGGTGCATCAGTTCCGCCCACGCCTGTGCGACGCGGCCGACGTTCCAGCCGAGCTCAGCGGGCTCGCCGGAGAAGCCGTAGCCGGGCAGGGACGGCAATACGAGGTCGAATGCGTCCTCGGCGCGTCCGCCGTGCGCGGTCGGCTCGGTGAGCGGGCCGACGGTCTCGAGCAGCTCGATGACGGAGCCGGGCCAGCCGTGCGTCATGATCAGCGGCAACGCGTTCTCGTGCGGCGACTTCACGTGGATGAAGTGGATGTCGACCCCGTCGATCTCAGTTTTGAACTGCGGCAGCGCGTTGAGTTTCGCCTCGCAGCTGCGCCAGTCGTAATCTGATGCCCAGTAGTCTGCGAGCTTGTGAATCGTCGCCGACTGCACACCCTGCGACCGATCCTTGACGAGCTCCTTGTGCGGCCAGCGCGTCGCAGCGATGCGGCCGCGCAGCGCCTCGAGCTCCGCTTCGGGCGTGTCGATCGTAAACGGCCGGATCCCAGCGGCGCCCGCTGACGCCTCGGTCGTGACAGACATGCCGATCCCCTTTACGTTTCCGGCTACATAGAGGTCGAGCCAAGATCATCCGCCTCATACGCCAGACACGATGGCCGAGCCTCTGGTCGCGAGAAGCACCGAAGCGGTGAAAGGTACTGCCAGGCCCGTTCCACGGGCGGCGCACCCAAGCCCACCCTCGCCAACGATAGGACGCCGCACCGGTGGCGGCAGGCCATACGAGCAATCCCGCTCCCAAGGACTGGTTGCGATTGGCAGAGCCATCCAGTCCTCGGCACTCACGTCGGATTGGCCGGCGAGCCGATGATTCGGCGTGCGGGTCGTGCGGGGTTGTCATCTCATCGGCCCGCGCCGCGTCGCGCCGCGGCTGCACGACGGATGCAGGCATCGCACACCAGCTACTCGACGCCCGGCTCGTCGAGAAGCAGTTTCGTCGACGCCGCGCTGAAGCATGTTTGTCACTGCGACCGGTACATCCCGGAGGGGGCATCGGCGAGCGCGGATTCGGTTCGAACGGCCCGGCACCCGGCGACGGCGGGTGTAGAACGGGGTTATTCGGCTCCGCGATCGGACGCTTGGAGGGTGGAATGTTGGTAAACCTGGCCCACTATCCGCTGCGTGCCGCCATCGGCGCATTCGTCCTGAACTCCGGGCTGTCCAAGCGGAGCCTGGAGGGTGAAGCGGCCGAAGGAGTTCATGGCATGGCCGTCGGCGCGATTCGGCCACTGAAGCAGGTCCCGCCGGCGACCTTTGCTCGGCTGCTTTCCGGTACAGAGATCGCTCTCGGCGCCGCTCTACTAGTGCCGATCGTCCCGTCCGCGGTCGTCGGTGCGGGATTGTGCGGGTTCAGCGCCGGGCTGCTGCGGCTGTACTGGGCAACACCGGGCATGCACGAACCGGGTGACCCCCGGCCGACGCAGCAAGGCATCCCGCTTGCCAAGGACGTCTGGCTGTTCGGTGCCGGCCTCACGTTGATCCTCGACGACCTGATCCGCGGCCGGCGTGGTGCGCGGTTGCCGGTTTAGGTCGCGTGTGCGCGTGTCGGTCCTAACCGCGCGTGAGCCTCAGCGAGTGCGTCCTTGATCGCGAGACTCCGGCCCGAGTTGACCAGTGCGCCGAACTCGCCATCGGGGACAAGCGCCGCGACCCGGTCACTGATCCGTCGTTCCAGTTCTTGCACCGACGGCCGCGGTGTTAGACCGATGTTGTCGCGCGCCGCGGCGGCCGCTCCGATGAGGCGAGCGGCGAGGTCGCCGTCTCGGCGGTCGAGGGCGAGCGCGCCGAACGCTCCAATGCACCGGGTCAAACCATCGAGCTGGTCGAACGCGTGATAGCGATCCACGGCGGAGGCTAGGTGTGATTGCGCCGACGCAGGATCGCCAAGGAGCAGGAGGTCCAATGCCAGTTCGTAGTGGGCTTCGGCGCGAAGGTTCTCGTCGTCGAGCGAGCGGCCGATGTCCAGGGTTTCCTCGTGGTGTTCCTGTGCTTGAGTCGCCTCCCCGTCGACGCACAGCAGCAAGCCATAGTGCGACAAGACGTAGCCCAATACAAGCGGGTCGGCGGCGTCGCGCGCCATTGCCAGCGCTTCCTCGGAGTCCGCGCGGGCTTCGGCGCGTGCGGCGTACGGCCGGGCGATCGCCCCGGTCGTGAGCAAGAGCGCTATGCGCGCCGGCCCCTCGATCCGGCGTGCGTCCGGCATCATCTCGTCAATCAGAGTGACCGCATCCGCAAAGGCACCGTCGTTGAGCAATCTGTTGGCCGTCAACCACTGGAGTGCTAACTGATCGCTTTCGGTTCGGAGACCACTTGGCGGCACTGACTGGATCTGTTGCCACAATTCGGAGGTCTGCCGCAGATGCCCACACGCCAGCATCCATATCCAGACGTCTCCCAGCGCGCGCAGCAGCGGGCCCGACGGTTGTCCAGTGCGGCCGATCCACTCGATCACTACCTGAAGGTTGAGTTGCTCACTGTCGAGCTGACGCATCAGCAGGTCTTGCGAGCCGAGCCGGGCGTTAGCCGCCTCGAGGACCTCGAGAACATACCGGTGCAGGCGGCCGAGTGTGTCATCCGCGATTTCGAGCCGCGCCGCAGCGAACCGGCGGATCGGATCGAGCAGTTGGAACGCCCGCTGGCGGTCGGGACGCTCCGACGGGCTCACCATGCTGCTGTCCAGCAGTGACGACAGGTCCTCAACCACGTCGGTGTCATCAGTCCCGCAGACGGCCGTGACACCGTCGACGGTGAACGGGGCGGCGAACACGGACAACCGCGCCAGCAACTCTTGCGCGGAGCGGGACAGCAAGTTATAGCTCCACGAAATCGTGTTGGTGAGGGTCTGCTGCCGACCGGGCAAGTCAACGAGGGCACCAGGTTGCTCGAGACGCCCGTACAGCTGGCTCAGCATCTGTTCGGGCGTAAGCAGGCGCATCCACGCGGCCGCCAGTTCCAACGACAGCGGCAAGCCGCCCAGCCGGCGGCATAATTCGGCTAAAGCCGCCGCGTTGTCGCTGTTCATTTCAAACCCGGCCTGCACGTCACGAATGCGATCGACGAACAAAAGCAGCGCGGGCGCCTGCGCCAAATCCGTGACTTCGGTGTTCGCCGCCGGAACGTCCAGTGCGTTCACTCGCCATTCCTGCTCGCCGCGCACTCGCAGGACCACTCGACTGGTCACCAGAACATGTAGATGCGGTGCCCGCTGCACCAGATCAGCCACCAGCGGTGCGGCCTCCAACACCTGCTCGAAATTGTCCAGGACGATCAACATGTGCCGCTCAGCCAACCACCGCCGCAGCGCGTCCAGAGACCGCTCGCGGCCCTGCACCACCAGACCGAGATCCGACGCGATCGTATCGGGCACAAGCCGGGAATCGGTGATTGCTGAAAGGTCGACGAAGGCGACGCCATCCCGCCATTGCCCCGCGCTGCGCTCCATCGCGGCGAGCGCCAGCCTCGTCTTGCCGATCCCGCCGGCGCCCGTCAGCACCACGAGACGACCGTCGCTCGCGTCCAGCAGGCCAACGACGTGACTGACGTCGTCATCTCGCCCCACCAGCGTCGTGACCGGTGACGGCGGGACCATGCTCTGCACGTCCCGCTGCGGCTCGCCGAATCGTTCCGCGAGCAAGGTCGCCAGGTCGGTCAGGATCAACTCCCGCAGTTGGGCGGCATCCGTGAACTTCTTGAAAGACGTTTGACCGCTAGCCTTGATCCGGTCGAGCATCTTGCCCAGCGATGGATCCCGACCGGCCGCTGGTGACTTGATGTACAGCAGCCGAGGCATGTCAGCCGCCCGCTGCAATTCATCCTCGAGGCCCGAGATCGTCATTCCCGGGCCGATCCATCCGTAGCTGTCGGCGTAGATGCCGATGAAAACGTCGGACTGTGCGAGGTAGGCCCGGTACACCGCTTCCGCCGGATGCGGCCGCGCTCCGGATTCGAACATCACCGGCGCCAGTCGCAACTGCTCTATCGCCGCTCGGGCCGCGCTACGCTCATCGGCCAGCTCGACCAACGTCGACGACACGAACGTCCGCAGCCGCTGGTCCGGCGTCCTGATGGCGGCCGACCACTGCGCGCCGGTGTCATCCATAGGAGTTCCCATCACATCCGCTGTGAACGCGTACGCCGACAGTCCCGCGGGCCATCGACGGCGTGCACGGCGCTGGCGAAAGGGCCCGCTGCGGGCGTACGGCCAGGCAATACAACGATACAAGTCCGCACTCAGTGGCGGGGCGGATCCGTAGGCGAAGCGCCCAGTGCCGCAGCGGTTCCGTGTTCGGGAGCGACCGGCGTACACGAATCGTCGCATTGTCAAGATCGATGTCACGACGCTGATCGAAGCTGGCGCGTTTTTGCGCGGTCTCCGATTCCCGAGTATCGACGACCGGCGGTCGATAGCGTAGATGTCGTGAACAACGCGCCAATGAACAACGTGCCGGAGCCCATCCCGGAGCGCCTTCGGGACACCGTCTGGAAGGCGGAGGACACGGGAGATCCGACCGTCCTCGCGGCCCTGTCGCCCGAGGACCATGAGACCGCGGTGCGATACCTGAGGGGTATTCAAGCCAACATTGCGCAGGTCCTGGACACCCCTGGCACTCCGCGCAGTTAGTAACGCGCCCACTCACCTGCGCCGCTAACCATTGCTGATGCCATTGTGCTCGTTGCGGCGTGCACGGTCTGGGCGTCGGCCGGCTTTCGTGACGGCACGACCAGAGATTCACCAGTCCGCAGCAGGCGATTGCGAGAGCCGCGTCTGACGGTTCGAGCCCGGTCGGATTCGCGGCCGACCGGGCCGTCGCCGTACCGTTCGCTAGAGGGCCGATAGGGATTGTGTGTACATGTCTTGGTTGGGTGTGTTGACGCCCGGGTTGCCACGGAAGTCGGTCCAGGCGGGGTGCACCTTGAAGTCTGTTCCGATGGCGATTGCGGTGTAGTCACCGATGAACTCGCCTTGCAGCGTGTTACCGGTGATCAGGCCGATGCCAACGAACTCGACGTTCGGGTCTTCCGAGACGGTAGTGATGCGTTGGATGTGCGCGTTGCCGACGCGGTTGCCCTGGCCCTTCCACATCGCGAAGTCGAGGAAGAATCCTGTCGGGTCGTAGTGGCGGGTGTAGGAACTGACGACTACGCGGCCGCCAAGTGCGGCGATCGCACCGTACACCTCGTCATCGGCGGTGCCGACGGTAACGGCGCTCGACCAGTGCTTGCCGTCGGTGGAGCTGGTGACGAAGTTGTCGCCGTTGGTCTTGATGGATTCGAACCCGTTGTACGCGCCGTTGCGGTCGTCCGCCCAGGTCAGCCAGAGCCGGCCGGTCAATCGGTCGATCGTCATCTGCGGGAAGCTGTTGATCCGGAAGTTCAGCCCGGTCAGCGCTTCGGTGCCGACATCCTCGTTGGTGGGGAAGTCGAAGTCGAGGGAGACATCGACGTTCTTGAATGACTTACCACCGTTGTGGGAGGTGGCGACGACAATCGCGTCGTGGTCGGTCGGTTGGTCGCAGGCCAGCGTCTGACAGACCGACGCCTCGTACGCGATGTAGAGGGTGCCGTTCGTGCCGATGACCGGGTTGGAGCCCTGGTCGAATGGCGTGATCCCGCCGGAGAAGCCATCAAGCTTCGGCGCGACGCGGACAGCGGCGCCCCAAATCCGGCCGAAGTCGGTGGATTTGCGCAGCATGATCGGTGCTTCGACGAAGTTGCCGTCGGCGTCGAACGTGAATGCGGTCCAGGTGACGTACACCGTGCCGGAGAACGGATCGGCGGTGACCCACTCCTTGTCGTTGGAGATGTTGGTGTCGGTCGGCGTACCGTCCGGATTGACACCATCAAGCTCGATGATCGACGGTTCGCCGAAGGTACGACCACCGTCGTGGGAGACGGACATTGTCAGGCCGGTGCCGTCGTTCAGCCGGCTGAAGACGAGGTTGGCGTAGTAGACGGTGTTGTGGGGGCCGAACGCGACGGACGGGTCACCGGCGGCGTCCATGTCGGATAGTGCGCCGGTTGCGCCGGTCTGGACCGTTCGATGCGGCAGTTGGACATCGGCCCACGTCTTGCCACCGTCGTGACTGCTGTAGGCGAAGCCCGAGCTGTCGTTGCGTCCTTCCCGGCTGTTGAACACCCGGTAGTCGTTCGCGCCGGCCACGACGTTGAGCGGATTGAACGGGTTCACCGCGATCGGTGTCTCGTTCTGCGCAGACTGGCAGCCGGTCTGGCTTCCGGCCTGAACCGTCGCGTCGCTGTTGATCGCGTCGTTTGTGGCGTGCTCTTCGCAGCGGGCCGGGTGCTGGATGACGAGTGGCCGGGTGGTCGCTGCCGGCTGGCGGCGCATCGGGTCTAACCAGGGGCCGCCTAGAGTAGCGACGTGGGAATCGCGGATCGCGTAAAGAAGTCGTTTCGTCAGCTGCTGCAACGGCCCGGCGCCACGGTCAGCCTCGCGCCGTACGAGGCCCTGATCGGCGACATCGAGGACCGGGAGGCCGAGCTTCGAGAGTGGTCCGATGCCGAGCTGACGACCGCCGCACGAGCGATGCTGTCGGTAAACCGCTCAAATACCGGAGACGCCAACGGCGAGTCGGACGCCATCGACGACCCGATCGACGCGGGTAAATCGGACGACGCCGGTGAATCCGGATCGGCGGGCCCGGATACGGACGAACCGGCCGAAACCGCCGACGTGATGGGCGCCGAATTCGGAACGGCCGTTGCCGCGTTGACGACCGACGAGATCATCGAGGTTTGCGCGTTAGGCCGGGAGGCCGGCCGCCGTGCGCTCGGGGAGCGGGCCTTTGACGTCCAGCTGTTCGGTGCGATGGCGATGCTCGATGGGCGGATCGCGGAGATGGCAACCGGCGAGGGCAAGACACTGGCGGCTGTCATCGCGGCGTTCGGGCACGTGGTCCGTGGCTCACGCGTACACGTGCTGACCGTCAACGACTATCTCGCCCGCCGCGACGCGACGTGGATGGGACCGGTTTACGAACTCCTCGGTCTCACTGTGGCCGCGGTCGGCGAGAGCAGCACACACGACGAGCGCGTCGCCGCGTACGCAAGCGATGTCACGTACGCATCGATCAGTGAGGCTGGTTTCGATTTCCTACGGGACCAGTTGATCGTCGATGCGGCCGACGCCGTCCAGCCGCCGATGTCCACGGTCATCATCGACGAGGCGGACTCGATCCTGATTGACGAGGCCCGTGTGCCGCTCGTGCTCGCCGGAAGCATCGGTGACACGGACGACGAGAGCATCGCGGCGGCGACCGCGACGCTGGTCGCGACGCTGCGGCCCGGTCGCGATTTCAATGTCGTGGACGACCGACGCAACGTCCAGCTCACCAACCGCGGCGCGGTCGTTGTCGAGCGTGCGTTCGGTGGCATCGATCTCTATGACGAGGGGAGCCTCCATCGGCTGACCGCGGTGAACCAGGCGCTGCACGCACGGGCGCTCCTCACTCGCGACGTCGACTACATCGTGCGGGACGGCAAGGTCGCGCTCGTCGACGAATTCCGTGGCCGCGTCGCCCGCCGCCGGCGCTGGCCGGACGGCTTACAAGCCGCGGTCGAAGCGAAGGAGGGCCTGGTCGCGACGGACGAAGGGCAGGTCCTCGGGTCGATCACCGTACAAGCGTTCATCGGGTTGTACCCGACGGTGTGCGGCATGACCGGTACGGCAGTGAAGGTCGGTGACCAACTGCGCGAGTTCTACCGTCTCGAGGTAGCCGTCGTCCCACCGAACAGTCCGTGCATCCGCGTCGACGAGTCCGACCGCGTGTACGCGAGTGCCGAGGAGAAGGAAATTGCGCTGATCGCCGAGGTAGCCGAGGCACATGGGACGGGTCGGCCGGTGCTGGTCGGGACGCTTGATGTCGCCGAATCGGAGCGGCTGGCGTCACACCTGCGGGCGCAGGGCATCGAATGTGTCGTACTCAATGCGAAGAACGACGCGGAGGAAGCCGCGATCATCGCCGAGGCCGGCGGCGTGGATGCGGTGACCGTCTCGACGCAGATGGCCGGTCGCGGCACCGACATCCGCCTGGGTGGCAGCACCGAGGCCGATCGAGATGCGGTCGTGAAGCTGGGCGGCCTTTTCATCATCGGAGCCGGCCGGCACGACAGCAGTCGCGTAGATGACCAACTTCGGGGCCGCGCCGGTCGTCAGGGTGACCCGGGCGGTTCCGTCTTCTTCGTCAGCTCCGAGGACTCGTTGGTCGTCACGAACGACGAACACGTCGACGGCCGCGCCGATTGGGATGGTCGGATAACAGGTCCGAACGCAGACCAGGCGGTTGCGCACGCTCAGCGCGTCGCCGAGGGCGTCTCCTTCGAGATTCACCGCAACACCTGGCGGTACGGAGTGCTCATTGAGCGCCAACGTCAACTGCTCGCTGCCCGGCGCTCGGAGTTGCTCACCACGGACGCCGCGGCCGAACTGATCAGCAAGCGCAGCGAACGCTTCGCGGAGGTGGCGGATCGGATCGGCGATGAGGCGACCGCCCGAGTCGCGCGACTGATCGCGCTCTACCAGCTCGACGATGGATGGGCCAACCATCTCGCGATGCTCGCGGACATTCGCGAAGGCGTGCATCTGCGCGCCCTTGGACGTCAGGATCCCCTCGATGAGTTCCACCGCGCGGCGATCCCGGCGTTCCGTGAGTTCATGGCCGCCGCGGAGGACAAGACGGTGGAGACCTTCGACGAGGCAGAGATCGATAGTCCTGACTGGACTCCGGACGACGTTGGCCTGTCACGACCTTCGGCGACGTGGACGTACATGGTGCATGACAATCCCTTCGGCTCGGAGATCGAGCGCTTCTTCGCTAACGCCGCACGGGCGCTCCTTGGCCGCGCCTGAGCCGCTAACGCGGTAGGCATGCCTTCCGCGAGCACGTGACTCCCGGACCGGCCGAGTGCGGCGGTCCGGGCCGATATGCGCGGTCAACCCTGTCCCGGTGGCTTCGTGGCGGGAGAATGACCGTATGCAGAAGATCTCACTGGAGGCCCTCGCTCGGCAGCAAATCGACATGGCGTCCACCGCTGGCGGCGGGCACACGGCGGACACGGTGTATGGCGGTCACGAGAAAATGCTCCGCCAGGTGGTCATCGGTATGATCGCCCATGCGGTCTTGGCCGAACACGAGAGCCCGGGCGAGGCGACCGTGCAGGTGTTGCATGGGCGGGTCCGGCTGTCGGTTGGTGACGTGTCGTGGGAGGGCCGTGCCGGGGATCTCCTCATCACGCCCGACGCCCGGCACAGCCTGCAAGCTTTGGAGGACTCGGCGGTCCTGCTGACGGTCGCGAAACGCCCCTGACCCGAGCGCTATCGCGCGTCCAGCGAGATGCATTGCGGCAACCGCCGAAGGCATGATCCTGGTGCCTTCTCGTACAGTCTGGTCATGACCCGGCCCGGACCGCGGGGATAACCTCTCGCGCGAGGCGTTCGATCTGCTCGCCTCGGTCCGGCCCGACGGGTTGGAAGTTAAACGCGGTGAAGCCGAGCTTGACGAAACCGATGAGCTGATCCATTACCGCGTCTGGCGTTCCGCACACCGCGGAAGGTTGACGCGCGGCCCGTTCGTCAATCCGGATCCCTAGGTTGTACACGCACGTGATGTCCTCCGGCGGGCGGCCAACCTCGCGAGCGCCAGCGTGGATGCGCGCGCGCATGGCTGGGATCCGCTCCGGCGGAGCCATCCCGAGCGAGGGGATCCAACCGTCGGCGAGTCGGCCGGTCACCCTCAGCGCACGATCTCCGAAGGTGCCCAGCCAGATCGGGATGTGGTGCGCAGGCTTCGGTTCCAGGTCGGCGTCGGCGGTCCGGTACAGCCGGCCGGAAAACGTGAAACCTGGCTGCGACCAGAGACCACGGGTGATCTGGATCGCTTCCGCGAGGCCGTCGACCTTGTCACGGGGCGTGGGCACGTTGAGCCCGAAAGCCCTGAACTCCTCATCGGAGTAGCCGCCGCCGAGCCCGACGATCAGCCGGCCGCCGGAGAGCCGATCGAGCGTCTCTGCCATCTTGGCGACCATGGCCGGTGGCCGGTAGGGCACGCCGAGCACTCGGGTGGCGACTCGGATCCGCGAGGTGTTTGCGGCCACCCAGGACAGCATCGTCCAGGTCTCGTTTGTGGGCGACGAGCCGCAGGGATGATCCGACGTTGATACGAAATCGAAGCCGAGAGCCTCGGCCTGTCTGGCTTCGCTGACGGGGTCGCGGCCGGGTTCTGCGGATGCCGGCAGGTCGAGTCCGAATAGTAGCTCAGGCATGAGTCAGGACCTTTCTACGGGTTGCGTGCGAGGCCGCGTCGGGATCGGCGATGGCGAGTCTGGGAATGAAGAAGTGGGCGAGCGGACCGATGCTCACCGCGTACAGGACGGTTCCCACGCCGACGCTGCCGCCCAACAGCCAGCCGACCGCGAGCACGGAAACCTCGATCGCCGTGCGGACCATGCGGATCGAATGGCCGCGTGCGGCCAGGCCCGTCATCAGACCGTCACGTGGTCCGGGTCCGAGGCCGGCGCCGATGTAGAGGCCGGTGGCAATCCCGTTGGCGAGGATTCCGGCCGCTAGGAAGACAAATTGCAGGACCAGAGAGCGTGGGTGCCCAATGATCGACAGCGCGGCGTCCGCGGCGAGTCCGACGACCACGACGTTGCTGACGGTGCCCAGGCCGGGCCGCTGCTTGAGTGGAAGCCACAGCAGCAGCACGAGGGCGCCCACCGCGATGACCACCCAACCGAAGCGCAGCCCGGTGCGGTGGGACAGGCCCTGGTGCAGCACGTCCCATGGGTCTAGGCCGAGCCCCGATCGGAGCATCAGGGCCACGCTGCCGCCGAACAAGACCAGCCCTACATAGAGGCTGACTAGCCTCCGGGCGAGAATGTTGGTTGACATGTCAACACACTATCGCGATCGTTGTTGACATGTCAACTCTCTGGTATCGTACGGGTGTGAAGACGCCGAGATGGCTCGACGATGCCGAGATGCGGGCGTGGCTCGGGTACCGCAGGATGCGGCTACTGCTGGACCTGCAGATATCGCGCGACCTGGCCGAGGACTCGGGCCTATCTGAGGCGGACTACGACGTCCTGTCCAACCTGTCTGAGACCGACGAACAAAGGATGCGCCTGACGGAACTGTCCGCGCACATGCTGTGGTCCAAGAGCCGGTTGTCCCACCACATCACCCGGATGCAGCAGCGTGGACTGGTCGACCGCGAGGAGTGCCCGTCCGACGAGCGGGGTGCCGTGCTCGTCTTGACCAAGGCTGGTCGGCAGGCCATCCGGGCAGCGGCGCCGCCGCATGTGGAGTCGGTGCGCCGGCACTTTATCGACCTTTTGTCAGACGAGCAGATCAAGGTGCTCGGCGACGTAACGGACACGATCGTCAAGCATCATCGCGACATCGCAGAGCACGCCCCGACCCGGGCCGCTACTCGTTCGTCGAGGGGCTGACAAGCCAGTCACACCGCCCCGCCATGCGGGTTACGGCTGCTCACAAGCTGGCGGTTGCGGGCGTACGCTGGCGTACGTGGATCAAGAAGAGCGCATCGCCCTGTTCCTTGACTACGAGAATCTGGCGCTGGGTGCGCGCGACCACCTTGGTGGCATGAGGTTCGAGCTGCGGCCCATCGCCGATGCGCTCGCCGAGCGGGGGCGGGTGGTGGTCCGTCGGGCGTACGCCGACTGGTCCTACTTCGATGAGGACCGTCGCATGCTCACCCGATCGCATGTCGAGCTCATCGATATGCCGCAACGCATGGGCGCCTCACGCAAGAACGCCGCCGACATCAAGATGGCTGTGGACGCGCTGGAGCTGGCGTTCGAGCGGGACTACATCTCAACGTTCGTGTTTTGCACCGGTGATAGCGACTTCACACCACTGGTCCACAAGCTTCGGGAGCTCAATAAGCGCGTCATCGGCGTCGGTGTCGAAAAGACAACGTCGGCGCTGCTGCCGCCGGCTTGCGATGAGTTCCTCTACTACGACCGCTTGGAGGGCGTCGAGATCCCGACAACCCGTGCCCGGCGTAGCCGTCCGGCCCGACCCGCGGACGCCGAGCCGCAGCCGACGGAGCAGGAGCCCGAAACCCCACCGGCCGCGGATGTATCCACAAGCGATGTCGACTCGCTCGCCGCTCTCGTCGCCCAGTCCGTTGCCGGTCTTCAGCGCAGTTCCAGTGGCGCGGTAACCGCCTCGACGCTCAAGCGCACCCTGCTCCGCAAGGACCCAACGTTCAACGAGGCCGACTACGGGTTCCGTGCCTTTGGTGAGCTTCTGCGCCACCTTGCCGAGCAGAACGTGGTTGAGTTGGTTGACGGCCCGGCCAAGGGAGACCCGGAAGTTACGCTCCCGGAGCACGGCGACCGGGAGGCGGCGTTCAGCCTCCTGCACTCGGTGGTGTTAGATCTGGCGGGCCGCGACGGCTCGGTGGCACTGTCCGGCCTCAAGAATCAGCTGCGCAAGGTGCGGCCGGATTTCAGCGAGAAGAAGCTCGGCTACAGCGGCTTTCTCCAGTTCTGCAAGGCGGCGGCCACGGCCGGAGCGGTCGACCTTCAGTGGAGTTCCGACGCCGACGACTACCGGCTCACCGCGGAGTCGGAATCCTGAGCGCGGCCGGACGCGGTAAGCGAGCAGCTGGCGTCCGGTTACCGTGGAATGCAGGCGACCTCGATGTCGTGAATGGCGTTGTTGGCGAAGCCGCCACGGTTCCAGGTTTGTTCGTGGGGCTGAGTCTCGCCGTCGGCCGTGGTCGCGCGGGCGGTGAGCACATGGCGGCCGGGCGTCGCCGCCCACTCGAAGGTGAACCGCCGCCAGGCCCAGCGATGTCCGGCGTCGGGTTCGAGCGTGGCGTCGGCCCAACTGTCACCGGAATCGGCACTAACCTCGACGCGGACCACCGGCGCGCGACCTGACCACGCCCGCCCCTCCAGCAGAATCGGACCGGGCCTGACCACCCTGACGCGCGACATGAAGTCCGGAAACCCGGGTGGGACCATCAGCGCCCGCGGCGCGATGCGTTCGACGGGAGCGCCGGGCTCGTCGGCGTCCTGACGCATCCGGTACGCAACGGCCTGCTGGAAGCCGGAGAACGGTGTATCGACGAGTTCCACGTTGACGAGCCACTTGACGTGAGCCATGCCGTACCAGCCGGGCACCACCAGCCGCACGGGATAGCCATGCTGTGGCGGCAGGGGAGCCCCGTTCATCTCATACGCAAGCAGTACGTCGTCGCTGAGCGCTTGCTCCATCGTGAGGCTGCGCTGGTAGTCCTGCTCGACTCCGCGTTCGATACCGTGGTCGGCACCGGTGAACACAACGTCGACCGCGGATGAATCGATGCCGGCCTGAGTAAGGACGTCACGCAGCGGTACCCCGGTCCATTCGGCCGTACCGATCGCCTCGACCAGCCAGGGTTGACTGATCGGGCGTGGATGCAGACGGGCTCGACCGTTGCCCGCGCATTCGAGCGTTACGCGTACCGTCCGCGATGGCATTCCGCGCAGCGTGTTCAGATCGAGGTCGAGGCGCCGGCCAACGAGACCACCGACGCGCAATCGCCACGCCGCGGCGTCGAGTGCCGGGATGTCGTAGTGGATGAGCAGATAGTGCAGCCCCGGCGGGGTGAGGTCATAGCGCAGCGTCTCCAACGGCATGCCGTGATTGCGGGTCGCGAGTCCCAGCTCGGCCTCGCTGACTCCCTCGTCCGGGTCGGCCACTCGGCCGGGCAGACTGATGTCGTTGACCATGGCCACTCCTGTCTCGGTGCGCGCGATGCCAGTATGAGGGCTGGCAAACCACCTGAACGCATCCGGTGGTCAGGATCAAGTGTGTCGGTGGCTCCGGGCCGTCGACCGGGTATTACGGTGATGCCGTGGATCAGTTTGAGTCGATGCCCGATGACTGGATGCGTGCGCTCGCCATCGCCGCTCACCCTGACGATTTGGAATACGGTTCGGCCGGGGCGGTTGCTGCCTGGACGGCGGCCGGCAAGGACGTACGGTATCTGCTTGTCACGCGCGGCGAGGCCGGCATCGACGGCATTCCGCCGGCGGAGTGCGGTCCACTACGTGAGGCCGAACAGCGCGACGGCGCCAGCAAGGTCGGGGTGTCGGTTGTCGAGTTCCTTGACCACGCCGATGGTGTCGTCGAGCAGACGATCACGCTGCGCCGCGATCTAGCAGCCGCGATCCGGCGTCACCAACCAGAGCTTGTCGTGTTGGGCAACTTCATTGACTCGTGGCCGGGCGGCGGCTGGAACTCCGCCGATCACCGCCACACCGGGCGCGCGGCGATGGATGCGATCGGCGACGCCGGCAATCGGTGGATCTTCCCGGAACTCGTCCAGGCCGGCCTGGCGCCGTGGAACGGGGTGAAGTACGTCGCCATCGGCGGTTCCCCGAACGCGACCCACGCGGTCGATATCTCCGACACGTTCGAAGCCGCGGTGGAATCGCTCGAAGCTCATCGCGCCTACCTGGACGGACTTGGCGACCATCCCATGGCCGATGCCCGCGGCGTGCTCGAATGGATCGCCGATGGCAATGCGCCACGATTCGGCGGTCGGCGCGCCACCGCGTTCGAACTCATCCGCCGTTAGTCGATAAGCCGAAATTCGATTCGAGGGCGCCTTCGAACGTGGTTGGAAGCCATACATGCGTCGGGCCCAATGTGGAGTCGGGTCCAGTTCGCCTCAACTCTCCGGATCCAGTGCGCCATAGGCCTCGTCGATGTGGTGCTCCGCGCCGGCGCCGTGACCTGGGACTGGATGCGGCCGCGTAATGCCACGCACATCGGTCGTTCGCCATTTGTGTAGGCGTACGACATAGAGCGGGCCTCGCGGGCGGCATAGCGTCGCGGGCACCGCCCACCGTGGTCCCCACGCCGCTACCGGAGGTGCCGCCGATGTCACCACCCCCGTTGACCGCTCGGGGTCTTGTCCGCGAATTTCGCGGGTTCCGCGCAGTCGACGGCGTCGACCTAGATGTCGCCGCGGGTTCGGTGCATGCGTTGGTCGGCCCGAACGGCGCCGGGAAGACGACCCTGTTTCATCTGCTCAGTGCGTTCCTGCCCCTGACGGCTGGGAGCATCCATGTCGGTGAGCTCGACGTCACGGGGCTCACGCCGGAGCACATAGCCCGCCTCGGTGTCGCCCGCTCGTTCCAGATCACCAACCTGTTCGCCCAAATGACAGCAGCCGAACACATGGGGTTGGCGCTGCAGGCCAGCACCGGATTGGGCTGGCGGTTCTGGCGTTCTGAGAAACTGATGCGCCGTTACGACGAACGCGCCCTCGCGCTACTGGAAGCCGTCGGGTTGCTCGAGTGCGCTGGCGTGAGGGCCGAGGCGCTGCCGTACGGACGCAAGCGTGCCCTGGAAATCGCACTAGCGCTGGCGCTAGAGCCGTCCGTGTTGTTGCTTGACGAGCCGACCGCGGGCATGGGAGCCGAAGACGTCGCCCGAACGATCGACCTGATCGACCGGATCCGGCCGGGCCGAACCGTGGTCATGGTCGAGCACAACATGAACGTGGTCGCGAAACTCGCCGATCACGTGACCGTACTGTCCGCCGGTCGGGTCTTGGCCGAAGGTACCTACGACGAGGTACGGGCCGATCAGCGTGTCATCGACGCCTACCTGGGAGCCGGCCATGCTTCGAGTTGACCACCTGTCGGCCTCGTACGGTGAGGCTGGCGCCGTTCGCGACGCGTCGCTGCATGTCGACGCGGGCGAAATCGTGACCCTATGCGGGCGCAACGGAGCAGGCAAAACCACCCTGCTGCGGACCATCATGGGCTTGCACACCCAGTTCACCGGGCACATCGTGTATGCCGGCACGGACATCACCCGGATGACGCCGCATCGACGAGCGCGACTCGGCCTCGGCTGGGTGCCCGACGATCGTGGGGCGTTTGCCACTCTCACGGTCGCCGAGAGCCTGAAGCTATCGCCGGTGTCGGGGCCGGCGTCCTGGCCGCTCGAACGAATCTTCGACGCGTTCCCGTCGCTCGCCGCGCGACGGTCCACGCTCGCCAACCGGCTCTCTGGTGGCGAGCAACAAATGCTGGCGTTGGCTCGGGTGCTGCACATGGGGTCCCGGCTGCTGCTGGCCGATGAGCCGACCGAAGGACTGTCACCGCTGCTGGTCGGCCGAGTCGGCGACCTGCTGCGGGAGGCGAAGACACACGGTGTCACCGTGCTGCTGGTCGAGCAGAACGTACATTTCGCCGCCACCATCGCCGACCGGCATTACCTGCTGGCGGAAGGCCGCATCGTTGAGGAGCTTCGCAGCACCGACGTCCTCGACCGCGAGTCAGAACTCCTTGCATATCTCGGATTGTGATCCACCCGACCAAGGGAGAACACTGCCATGACCACAACCATCGGCGGACGGCTACGAGCCGCGGTCGCACTGGGCGTCGCCGCGGTTCTTGTCGCTGCGTGCGGCGGCGGGCCACGCAGCGGGTCATCATCGAAACTATCCGACAACAAGATCGTGCTCGGCGTATTGAACGACCAATCGGGCGCGTACTCCCAACTCGGCGGCAAGAACGCCGTCGTCGCAGTGCAGATGGCGATCGACGACTTCAAGGCCAAATACGGAGCCAAGGCCATCACCAAGGACATCACGGTTGTCAGCGCCGACCACCAAAACAACCCCGACACCGCGAAGACCGACGCACAGCAGATGTACGACCGCCAAAGTGTCGATGCCATCCTCGACGTCCCGACATCCTCGGCCGCACTCGCCGTTGCCGACGTCGCCAAGCAAGACAAGAAGCTGTACTTCAACATCAGCGCTGCGAGTGATGACCTCAACGGCAAGTCGTGCAACAAGTACACGTACCACTACGCCTACGACACGAACATGCTCGCGAACACCACCGGTATCGCCGCCACCCAGAACGGGGACAAGAGCTGGTACATCATCTACCCGAACTACGTGTTCGGGCAGCAGATGACCGCCGGGTTCAGCACCGCGATCAAGGGCGCCGGCGGCGCAGTTGTCGCGACCGCCGACTCGCCGTTCCCGAACACCGCCGAAGACTACTCATCGCTCCTGCTCAAGGCTTCGACGATGTCGCCGAAGCCAGACACCCTGGGCGTCATGCAAGCCGGCGCCGACCTGCAGAACGTGGTCAAGCAATACAACCAGTTCAAACTGCGCGACAAGGGCATCAAACTCGCCGTCGGCCTCATGTTCATCACGGACATCAACGCTCTCGGCCCGGACGCAATGGCCGGCACCGAATTCGCCGACGCGTGGTACTGGAACTTCGATGCGACCAACCGTGCGTTCGCCGATCGATTCTTCGCCAAGACGACGGCGCGGCCCACCTTCGTTGACGCGGCCAACTACTCGGCCGCGATGCAGTACCTCGAGGCGACACAGAGGGCCGGCACCGACAACTCCGACGCCGTCGTCAAGCAACTCGATGGGAGAAAGATCAACGACATATTCCTCCGTAACGGGACGATCCGCGCCGCCGACCATCTCGTCACGCACGACGTGTACCTCGCCCAGGTAAAGCCGGCCAGCGAGGTCACCGAGCCGTGGGACTACGAGAAGATCATCAAGACGGTCCCGGCCGACCAGGCGTTCAACGCGCCGTCCTCCGCCTGCCACATGTAATTGGCCTGTGGCGCGGTCGCGGGGGCGGCCGTGAGGTCGTCCCCGCACCTCACCTCGAAAAGGACACGCAATCGTGATCGGATTCTTCGAACAGACGATTAACGGTCTTGTCAACGGCGGCTTCTACGCGATGCTTGCACTCGGACTCGCGGTCATCTTCGGCATGCTGGGCGTCGTGAATTTCGCCCACGGCGCGTTCTACATGCTGGGTGCGTATGGCGCCTACATCGCACTCCACGCTGCCGGTCTGTCGTACTGGTGGTCGTTGGCGATCGTGCCTCTGGTGCTGTTCGCGGTCGGCATGATTTTCGAACGGACCCTCGTTGCCCGGCTTGCTCGGCTTGACCCGCTGTACAACTTCCTGCTCACCTTCGGCGTGACCCTCGTGCTACAGGACGCCGTGAGCTGGCATTTCGGCCCGACCGCGAGCCCGTACAAGTTGCCGTCGGGCCTCACCGGCGCCATAAGCATCGGGTCATTTGTGTTTCCGACGTACCGCTTGTTCGTGTTCGGGATCGCCTTGCTGTGTTGCGTTGTGTCGTGGTGGGCGCTCGCCCGTACCAGAGCCGGCATGGTGATCCGGGCCGCGACCGAACGTCCCGATCTCACCAAGGCATTGGGCGTCAACGTCGGTCGGTGGGTGACCCCGGTCTTCGGCTTCGGGATTGCGCTGGCTGGCCTGGCTGGTGTGCTGGCCGCGCCGATGCAAGCGGTCACACCGCTGATGGGCGCTGATCTGATCATTGTCGTATTTGCGGTTGTCGTCATCGGCGGACTCGGATCGATCGTCGGATCCGTCCTGACCGGCTTCGGGCTCGGCGTGCTGTCCTCGTGGGCGCAGGCGTACGCCCCGGCCATCGTCGCTCAACTGCTGGTTTTCGTGTTGATGGCGGTTGTACTGCTGGCCCGGCCGTCTGGCCTGTTCGGACACCAGGAGGCTGCGATATGACGCTTTCTCAACGGTACTGGCGATGGGCCATCTTGCTCGTCGGCATTGTGGCCGCACTCGCATTGCCCCGCGTGCTTTATCCGCCGGTTGCGCTCGACATCGCCGCGTGGGCGCTGCTCGCAGTCGCGGTCGACCTGCTACTCGGCTACGTCGGGCTGCTCTCGTTCGGCCACGCCGCGTTCTGGGGCTCCTCGGCTTACACCGCGGGACTGGTTGCGGAGAAGACAGGCGCGCCATTCCCGCTCGCAGTCGTCGCCGGTGTCATCGTCTCGGCAGTGATCGCCGTTCCCATCGGTTACCTTGCGGTTCGCCGCACCGGCATTTACTTTGCGATGGTCACCCTCGCCTTTGCCCAGATGATCTACTTCCTTGCCAACCAGCTTGACGGCCTTACGGGCGGCGACAACGGGCTACAGGACGTGCCGCGCACGCTGCCCGGGGTGGACCTCTCCGACCCGTATTACTTCTACTACTGGATGGCCCCCCTCGTGGCGCTGGGCCTTTTCTCGGCGTGGCGCATCGTGCACAGCCCGTTCGGCCGGGTCCTCGTCGCGATCCGTGACAACCCAACCCGGGCACGTTCCCTCGGATATCCGGTGCATCGCTATAAGATCGCGGCGTTTGTGCTTTCGGCCGGACTGGCCGGGCTCGGTGGCGGCCTCTACGCCATGAGCCATCAATTCGTCACCCTGGACACGTTGCGTTGGACCACCTCCGGCCAAGCCGTGGTGCTCGTCGTCCTTGGCGGAATCGGCACCCTGTGGGGAGCCGTCGTGGCCGCCGGGTTGACGCTGCGGCTTCAGGACTACCTGTCGCTACAGCATTTCGCTGCACCCAACCTCATCCTCGGTGCACTTTTCGCGCTGGTGGTGCTCGTGTTCCGTCGGGGGATCTGGGGCACCGCATCGGACCTGCTGCGTCAGCGCCAGCCCGCCGATCCGGCCACACCGTCACGTATCGACCCCGCCGCAATACCCCCGCCCGCAGCCTGACCACGGATCGAAGTACCCAGCCCTCGGCTCGACCGGATCGGGAAGTCGCTACGGGAGTGGCGGGTCAGCGACGCGGCTGGGCCGAGGGCGATGAGTGCCGAGCATCCACCGTGGATGCTCAGCCTGGTTCACCATGCTGGCCACGCCGACGAGGTTGATGCCGTACATCGCGGCAACGTGAGGTCCGAGTCGAACTCTCAGTGATTCGTCATCGCTTCGTCGAGCGTTCAGTTCGATGTCGCACGGCCGGTATCTGGCGACCATACGTTTTCGCCGTCTGTCTACGTATACGCCGGTACCGGAGGTACGCATGCCCGAACTTTCTCGTAGAGGTTTCCTCGGCGCAGCAACGGCGGTCACGGGGGCCGCCATGGTCGGTGCCGTACTGCCCGCCACCGACGCACTGGCTTCCCCCGTGCCGGCAGGGAAGCCTCATCGGTACGGAGACATCCGGGACATCAAGCACGTGGTGATTTTGATGCAGGAGAACCGCAGCTTCGATCACTACTTTGGCTCTCTGCGAGGTATTCGCGGTTTCGGGGATCGCTCGACCATCACGATTCCCGGTGGTCTGTCGGTGTTCCAGCAGCCGACGACACTGCCCGGCACTCCTGTCACGACCACCCAGTACCCGTGGCACCTGAGCGATGCCCCCGCCTCGGCCTACCCGGCCGGTCACCGGCCGCCTAGTGCGGAGGTCGGCGCGCAGGGCTACGGCGGGACCTCCCACAGCTGGGATGACCAGCACGGCGCCTGGTACGGCGGCCTGATGAACGGCTGGGTGTTCGCCAAGGGCGGCCTAACGACGCTCGGCTATCTGGACCGGAGCGACATCCCCTTTCACTACGCTCTCGCCGACGCCTACACGATCGGCGATGCGTACCACTGTTCCGTGCTCAGCGCGACCGGCCCGAACCGCACGTACCTGTGGAGCGGAACGATCGATGCGCAGCAGAAGTTCAGCAACTTCGTCGCCTTCAACGGCGGCGACGAGCTGGGCAAGTTCCTGCTCTGGGAGACGTACGCGGAGACGCTGCAGAAGGTTGGCGTCAGCTGGAAGGTCTACCAGGGTGCGGACGACTTCGGCGACAACGGACTGGAGTACTTCGCCTCGTTCGCCCGGTACGATCCGACTCAGGGCGGCACGCCGGCTCCCGGCAACGTCTTGTACGACAACGGCGTTGCCAACGTCCCCGAGCCGTTGACCGGACTTTCCGCCAACGCCGACAACCTCGCCAACGCGGTCAAGTCCGACGTGCTGGCCGGCACACTGCCACAGGTGTCATGGGTGGTCACGAACCAGGCCTTCTCCGAGCACCCGGACGGCGCTCCGAACGACGGCGCGTATTACGTGAACCGTGTCCTGGAGGCGCTCAACGCCGACCCGGACGTCTTCAACTCGACCCTCGTGATCATCGATTACGACGAGAACGACGGACAGTTCGATCACGTGCCGCCGCCGGTGCCGGCGCCAGGGACGACCGACGAGTTCTACTTCGAGGCTTCCGGTGGTCTCGCGAGCTTCGGCGTCACGCAGCCGATGCCGGTCGGACTCGGCTTCCGCGTACCCCTAATCCTGATTTCGCCGTGGACGCGGGGCGGCTGGGTGACGTCGGAGGTTTCCGACCACACGTCGGTGATCCAGTTCCTGGAGAAATGGACCGAGGCACTCGGCGCGGCCGCGATCTGTCCGAACATCAGCGCCTGGCGTCGCAGCGTCTGCGGGGACCTGACCGCCGCGTTCGACTTCGACTCGCCGGTCTTTGGCTTGCCGGAGTTGCCCGCGACCACCGTCATCGGCGATCCGGCCGGTGGCTCCTATCGCCCGCCGGTCACGACCAATGCGATGCCGAAGCAGGAGCCGGGCACCAAGCCGGCGCGGCCGCTGCCATACCAGCCGAACGCGAACCTGGACGGATTCACGTTCGGCAGCAACGGGGCGGTCGAGGCGGTGCTTTCCTTCAGCAACAACGGGCCGCATGTCCGCAAGGCGAGCCACTTTGCCGTCTACAACAACGCCGCTGAAGACCAGTCGCTCGCCGACTACCCGGCGAAGTTCCCGGGGCAATACACGGTCCAGCCATCGCACACGGTCTGGAACACAACCGTGCCCGCGTCAGTGGAGATCGGCGCGGGCAGCGGCAACGGCGCCTACGACCTGACCGTCGTCGGCCCGAACCGCTTCCTGCGGCGGTTCACCGGGGATGTGAACGCCGACGGCAAGACCGCGCAGGTCGAGGCGGCGTACTACCGGGGCGGTTTCAGTCCGAAGCCCAAGCTCACGCTCACGCTGACCAACAACAGCGCCAAGGCCGTCACGTTTACGATCGTGGCGAACAACTATTCGAAGGATCGCACGAAGACCTACCACGTGCCCGCGCATGGCCGCGCGCGGCACACGGTGGAGCCGTTCGCATCCAGCAGCGGTTGGTACGACCTGTCGGTCACGATCGGTGGCGACGACTCGTGGTCGCGGCGATACACCGGTCACCTCGAGGACGGTACGAACAGCGTCACCGGCTGACGGGCCGGCCAGTTCGTGTGGCGAACGTTGGCCGAATCGACCGACGTTCGCCACACGATCGATGGCGGCCGCAGCAGGGCGTCAGACGACCATCCAGCTCAACAGCGCCGTGGACTGTAGGTACACGAGAAGGCACATGCCGACCAGGAACAACACGCTCCAGAGCACGACCCGACGGAATAGGTCACCCTCCTTGCCGGTGATGCCGACCGCGCTCGCGGCGATGGCGAGGTTCTGCGGCGAGATCATCTTGCCGAGTACGCCTCCGGAGGAGTTCGCGGCGGCCATGAGGGTCGGATTGAGCCCGGCCTGGTGTGCCGCACTAACCTGCAACGCACCGAATAGCGAGTTCGACGAGGTATCCGAGCCGGTCACGGCGACGCCGAGCCACCCAAGGATCGGCGACAGGAACGCAAACGCCTTGCCGGCCTGCGCCAGCCAGTTGCCGAGTGTCGCGGTCTGCCCGCTGCCGTTCATCACGAACGCGAGGGCGAGCACCGCCATGACGGTCAGGATCGCCCACTTGAGCTGGTTGAGGGTCTGACCGAAGATGCGCAGTGCGCGCATCGGCGATACGCGCAGCACCGCCATCGTGATGACGCCCGAGATCAGCATCAGCGTGCCGGCGGCGGTGAGCCAGTTGAGTTTGAACAGTGGCAGGGTGGACGCTTTGCCGGCAGCGTTTTCGATGTGCAGCCCTGGCCAGTTGTACGAGTGGGTCACCGTGTTGAGTTGGTGCAGGACTGGCGGCAGCTGGGCGATGCAGAAGATGGCCACGATAATCAGGTACGGCGCGTACGCCAGCGCGATCTGCCCGGGGGAGTCCCGCCGCTCGACCCGCCGTTCGAAGTCCTCGTCGGGGATGTCGGTGCTGCCGCCAGCGATCTTCGGCAACGGGGCTCGTCCGGTCGACACCAACGCGGTGCCGGGTTGCCATACCCGCAGCAACGCGACGACCGCACCGGCGGCCACGAGCGCGGCGACGATGTCGGCGAGTTGGACCGAGATGAAGTTCGACGTGACGTACTGAGCGATGCCGAAGGTCAGCCCGCACAGGACGGCTGCGGGCCACGTCTGGCGGATGCCGCGTCGCCCGTCGACCAGGCCGACGAGCACGAGCGGAACGAACAGCGCCAGGATCGGGGTCTGCCGCCCGACCATGGAGCCGACGGTATGCACGCTCAGGCCGGTCACCGTCGACAACGTGACGATCGGGGTGGCCAGAGCGCCGAACGCGACGGGAGCGGTGTTGGCGACGAGGGCCAGGATGGCCGCGCGCATCGGCGCGAAGCCAAGGGCGATCAGCATGACCGACGTGATCGCGACCGGAGTACCGAATCCGGCCAGTGCCTCCATCAACGCTCCGAAGCAGAACGCAATGATGATCGCCTGAATCCGCTGATCATCGCTTACCCCACCGAACGAACGTCGCAGGACGTCGAAGTGTCCGGTGTGCACGGTCATGTTGTAGATCCAGATGGCATTGATCACGATCCAGAGGATCGGGAAGAACCCCGTGGTCGCGCCGAGTGAACCGGCCAGCAAGGCCTGTGCGACCGGCATCGGGTATGCGACGGTCGCGACGATCAGAGCGGCGGCGAGTGCCACGAGCGACGAGAGCCAAGCGGTGATGCGTAGCACGCCGAGCATCACGACGAGGATAAGGAGGGGCAGCGCCGCGATGAGCGCGCTCCACGCCAATGAATGGGCGACCGGGTCAAGGACTTGACGGTACATCGGATCACCTCGGTGGGATCGACTTTCGTCTATGATCGTCGCAAGACCTCCACAGCGGCAACACCAGCGTTGTACAAATTGTGCAGCCTCCGAACGCCGTCCCCGGGTAGCAGGTCAGAGACACGCAAGCCCCCGAGCGCGGCGTGCGCTCGGGGGCTCTGTGCGGTGTGTTCGATATGTGGTTGTCGGGTCTTGCGGCTTGGCCTTGCTACTGGGCCGACGCGTTCAGACCCCATTGCTGGGTGTTGTAGGTGAAGTACGAGCCAGCGTTGTTGTCGCGGATGTTGATGTACTGGTTCGTTGCGACCTGCAGGTTCGGCTTCTGGTACAGCGCGAGGGTGACGTGCGCCTTCGCCATGATGGCGTCCTGCTGGTTGAGCAGATCGGCCTGCTTCTGCGGGTCCAGTGTCTGCGACATCTGGTCGAGCAGCTGGTCGGACTGCGGGTCGCTCCAGTTGGTGAAGTTGTTACCCGCACCCTTGTACCAGAGGTCGTGGTCCTGGGTCAGCAGCGGCGAGTTGGAGAAACCGAACTGGATGATGTCGAAGTTGAACGTGGACAGCGACGTACCGAGGTCGGCGGTCACCTTGTCGTTGACCTTGATGCCGATCTGCGACAGGTACTGCACCACGAGCTGCGCCGACTGGTCGCGGACCTGGGTGTCGGTGTGTACGAAGTTGATCGACACTTTGCCGCCACCGTTCGGGGCGATCAGGTTGCCGCTGCCGTCGTACGTGTACCCGGCGGCCTGCAGCACCGACTTCGCCTTCGCGACGTTGCCGCTGCCGGCGTCGGGAGTGACCTTGTTGGTCACGTCCTGGTAGCCGGTCACACCCGGGAGGATGTTGTCGTTGTAGTCGCGCTTCGCGGATGGGAAGAACGGCTTCACCGTCTTGTCGATCATGTCCTGGACGTTCGTGGCGTCGAACACGGCCTCACGAAGCGCCGGGTCCTTCATGAACTTGCTCGCGGTGTTGACCTCGAACAGCTCCCACGAGAACCCGGCCGAGACCTCGTAGTTCACGCCCGGCGTCTGGCTGAGCTGTTGCACGGTGTCCTGATCGGGCTGGATGTTCAGAGCCTGGATTTCCTGGTTCTGCAGCGCCGGGACATCCTGCGTCTGGTCAGTGATGTACTTGAACGTGATCGTCTTCAGCGACGGCTTGTCCTTGCCGTACCACGCGGTGTTCGGGATGAACGTCGCGGACTGCTGCGACTGGTAGTTCGACAGGGTGAACGGGCCACCCGACCACGCGGTCGGCGGACCACTCCAGAGCTTGAACGCGGCCTCGAGCTGAGCATCGGTGTCCAGACCGCCCACCTTCTGCTTCGCGTACCACGCCGGGTAGAGACCGGGCTCGGAGAACAAGCCCTTCCAGTCCGGGTACGGCTTGGAGAAGACGACCGTAACCGTCTCGCCGTTGTCCGAACCGGTCACGCTCTTGATCTGGTCGTAGCCGGTGCTGCCGACGATCGGGATGTTCTTGTCGTGGCCGTTGTTGGTCTGCCACTCGTAGATGAAGTCGTCGGCACTGATCGGCGTGCCGTTGTTCCACTTCGCGTTCGGGTTGAGCTTGTACACAACCGTCTGCGGGCTGGTGCTCGTGACCTGTGGCTCGGAAGCCAGCAGATCCTGATTCCACTGGACCTTCCCGCTCGGCAGGAAGGTGTAGGCACTCGGAACGATCAGGTTCTCCTGCTGGACCGTCTCGACGATGTTGCCGTCCGAGCTCCAGTTGTTCCAGGTCGACGGGTACTTGCCGAGCGCGACGACGATATCGCCGCCGTCCTTGCGCGGCCCGCTGTTGCAGGTGTCCGGGCTCGTGGTGCAGCCGGCGTATCCCGCTGACGCTTGTGCTGAGCTGCCGCCGCCGTTACTGCTCGTGCCACAGGCCGCGACACCGAGCAATCCGGCGACAGTGAGAGCGACGAGGCCCCCGAGCCTCTTCGTCCCTATATGCATGTTTCCTCCAGAAGTTTCTAGCGCAGCCGACAACCTACGTACACAGGGACCGCACGCGGACGATCGGGGCTGCGCATAGTGCTGCAGGTAACGTCGCCTGGTGGCACTGTTCGCCGTCGATTTTCGAGGTGTATAGCGAGAGCGCACATATCGACGTACGGGCTCGGATCGGCGGTGGGTGCGCCGGGCGAGACAGTGCGATGCGATCGCCCGGCCGATCGGCAATGACGATCAAGGACGGCACGGCCACGGGGCTGCTCGATGCGAGCGGCCGCGCGACAATGCTCGTCGTGGGCAGCCGCGAGCCGCGGTGTTCGCCGGGCTGTTGCTGGGTTCGGTGTCGGTGCTGGCGGCCCTGAGTACGTCCGGTGTCCGGTGCTCGTGGCACGCGGCCAAGAGCTAGGGCATCCGGAATCCTGGTCATTCGACGAGCGAGGGGCAGTGCTGATGGAGCGCAGGGACAATCGCTATCGTGGCGGCGGCGCCGGTGCGGTGTACGTAATGGGACTGGTCGGCGCGCTTGTGTACTACATCCAGCAGGCCGATGGCTTCTGGTCGGGCGTGTGGGGCGTCGTGCAGGCCATCTTCTGGCCGGCGTTCCTCGTCTACCACGTGTTGAAGTTCGTGGCGGCCTGAAGGTGCCGGTCCGTAGCGCCGCTCACGTTTGGGCGCGGGCGCGACCCGCAGTGGCCGGATACGCCCATGAGACGAGATCGCACCGACCTGTCGGATAGCTGGGTCAAGGGTCCCACCGAGTCCGGCCGGTCGGCCCTACGCCGTGCCAGCCGGGCGCGATGGGCTGTAGTCAGGTGGACCTTCGGCGGACGCCGGGGTCGCCGGGACGGTGGGAAGGAGTCATCATGCGTGCTGTCAAGGAATGGAAAGTGGATCTCATGCTGGGGGAGAACGACGGCCGCAGCTACGCCGAAGCCCGTCTTGTCACCGAGGTCGGCGACCGTCTCGTTGCCGCCGGTTATGCCCAGGTTTCGCCGGACGACTACGACGTACCCGAAATCGGTGACGAGATCGCCGTGGCGCGAGCATTGCAGGACCTCGGCCGGCGCCTTCTCGACACCGCGTCGGGCGACATCGAGAACGTCACCGGCGAACATGTTCATCTGACCCGGTAAGACGCCGGCGCCTGGGCGAATGGTCAGTCGCAGCGGCGCCGTTGAGAGGACCGCGCGCGCCGGGGCCGGCAGCTACGCGGCCCCGGCGCGATCGGTACGTTCAGGACTGCAGGAACGTCAGCAAATCGGCCTGGAACTGGTCCTTTCTCGTGCTGGTTAGGCCGTGCGGTGCACCCTCGTACACCTTGAGCTGGGCGCCCTTGACGATCTTCGAGGATTTGCCCGCGGCGTCGGCGAACGGCACGATCTGGTCGTCGTCGCCGTGGATGATCAACGTTGGTATGTCGATCGCCTCAAGATCCATTGTCAGGTCGGTCTCGGAGAACGCCTTGATGCAGTCGTAGGCGCCCTTGAGTCCGCACGTCATCGACTGCTCCCAGAACTGGTCGCGCAGTCCCTGCGACACGGTGTTGCCCGGTCGGTTGGCGCCGTAGAACGGGGCGCTGAGGTCCTTGTAGAACTGCGACCGGTCGGCCGACAAGCCCTTGCGCAGGCCGTCGAACACGTCGATCGGAAGCCCCTCCGGGTTCTTGTCGGTTTTGAGCATGAGTGGCGGGATCGCACCCACCAGCACCATCTTGGCTACGCGTGAGGTGCCGTGCCGCCCGACGTACCGGGTAATCTCGCCACCACCGGTGGAGTGCCCGACGAGCACGATGTCGGTGAGGTCGAGGTGCTCGATCACGGCGGCCAGGTCGTCGGCGTACGTGTCCAGGTCGTTCCCGTCCCACGGTTGGCTGGAACGGCCGCCGCCGCGGCGGTCGTGGGCGATACCCCGATAACCGTGTTCGGCGACGAACATCATCGCGTCATCCCACGCGTCCGCGGTCAAAGGCCACCCGTGGCTGAACACCACCGGCTGCCCTCGACCCCAGTCTTTGAAGAAGATGTCGACGTTGTCCTTCGTCGAAACGTGGCCAGTGCTCATGGAATGTTCCTTCCCGTGAGATCGGTGCCCACTGCCGGACGCTACCGGCGCACCAGCTAGCGGCGTGACCGAACGCGAAAATCCCTCGCGAAGCGTCGGCCCGGCGCATTCCAGCTCCGATTGGAAGCACACCAAGGGCGTCCCCGGCAGGTCTGCGGACATCGCCGAACGTGCCCGGTCGTATTGCGTCGTGCGCGCCGGCCACCCCTCAGTCGTCGGGAGTCGTTACAGCATCCTCAGTTTCTGGGAGTTAGCGTCGCTATCGGGATCTGACGCTTGACCTTCGCCTGATATTTGGCGAAGCCCGGCGAGCGACCTATCAAGCGCTCCCAGAGGACCGCGTGCTCGGCGGCATCGGCGACAGCGACGCCTACCTCAGTGCGTGTCGGGCCGATCTGGATCGCGGCCCGATCGGCGTGCCGCAGGTTGCGGAACCACTGCGGCTCGCTGGCGCTACCGCCGGCCGAGCCGGTGACCACGTACCGGCCATCGTCCTCGAAGTACGCGATGAGCGTCGTGTGCTCGGCACCCGTCTTACGGCCGGCGACGGTTAGCAGCAGGGTTGACATCCCGGCGGCCTTGCCCATCAACCGGCCGTTTGACATGCGAAAGAGCCTCACCGGTATCGCGTTTGCCGCACGCATCAGCGTTCTCTGTACGCCCATAGCGGTGATCGCCTTCCGTGAGCCTGACGTCGCTGGTGTTCGTCTGCCGACACGGGTCAGCCTAGTGGTAGCCGGGCCGTCACCACAGTCACGAACGGGCTACCCGGCAGCGCTCAGTGCCAAAGATCCCGGGCCGAAGGCCCCTGTTGTCGATGTTGTGCGAGATGCACGATCACGTATTGGTGGAATCGCATTCGCGGTTACGGCAGCCGGCGTTGGAGGGTGGCGTCGATGAGCGGGGTACGAGCGCGGACCGGAGCGTCCGCTCGACGGTCGTACGGGGTTAGGCGATGGCTGTATCGCGGAGGCCGCCCAAACGGCTTAGCGCGAGTGTTGAACCGTGTGTCGGCACTCCAGTTCTCGGCCGGCGTGCTGTCGCCCAGACGCGCGGCGACGTTGGAGATCATCGGTCGGCGCTCTGGTCGCCGCATCTCGTTTCCGGTGGTCGTCACGGAGCTGGCAGGAGAGCGGTACCTCGTATCAATGCTCGGCAATGACGCGAACTGGGTGCGCAACGTTCGCGCCACAGGTGGACGCGCGGTGCTTCGGCGTCGGCGTCGCGAGGTCGTGCGCCTCGAAGAGGTCGAGCCGGCCCGGCGCGCGCCGATCCTGCGGCGCTACCTTGCCGTTGCTCCGGGAGCCCGGCCTCACCTGCCGGTGAACCGACACGCCGGGCTGGAGGAGTTCGAGCGTATCGCCGAACAGTTCCCCGTCTTCCGCATCGCTCACCCGCCATCCGACTCTGGCGACGCTCCTCGCCGGACCACAAGCCCGGCTTGACGGTACGACGGCCCGGCTCCAAGTGGCGCCGTAGACCACCCGTGGCGACAGGTCCGGAGAGCAACCGTCCGTCAACCCGAGTGCGAATCACTGCCGGCGGCTCGGTAGAGAACTCGCTAGGCCAGCTCAGCCGGGCGCAGGTGGGCGGGCGTGTCGAGATAGGCGTCCAAGGTGGTTGCCGCGTTGATCAGCGCGAGGTGGGTGAACGCCTGCGGGAAGTTGCCGAGTTGTTCACCGTTGGTACCCAACTCCTCTGCGTACAGGCCGAGGTGGTTGCTGTAGGTCAGCATTTTCTCGAACACGAGTCGTGCCTCGGTGAGGCGGCCAGCCCGAGCAAGGGTTTCCACGTACCAGAACGTACACATCGAGAAGGTGCCCTCGTCGCCGGCCAATCCGTCGGGCGAGGCCTTTGGGTCGTAGCGGTACACCAGGCTGTCGGAGATCAGATGCTGACTGATCGCATCCAAGGTGGACAGCCAGGCCTGTTCCGTGTCGGAAAGGAAACCCACCGTCGGCATGATCAGTATCGCCGCGTCGAGTACGTTGCCGTCGAGCGTCTGCACGAACGCCTTCGCCTCGGGATGCCAGCCGCGCGTCAGCACCTGGGTGTGGATGGCATCGCGGGCGGCCGCCCATCCGGTCGTGTCCGCCGGCCAGCCCAGCGCGCCGGCGAGGCGGATCATCCGGTCAAGCACGACCCATGCCATGACCCGGGCGTGCACGAAGTCCTTGCGACCGCCGCGCGTCTCCCAAAGGCCTTCGTCGGGCTGATCCCAGTGGGCCGACAGCCAATCCGCGAGTTGGCGCAGTCGCGCCCAACCGTGTGTGCCCACCCGGCCGCCGCGCTGGTACGCCGCCCAGATGGCATCGATCAACTCGCCATAGATGTCGAGCTGAAGTTGGAGCGCGGCGCCGTTTCCGATGCGTACGGGCTTCGAGAACCGATAGCCGTCAAGGTGATCAAGGACGACCTCGTGTACGTCGGGGGAGCCGTCGACTCGATACATCAGCTGCAGCGGACCGCCATCGGCGCCGTCCGCGCCACCGGGACGAGCGATCAGCCAGGTGAAGAGCCGCCGCGCTTCTTCCCCGTACCCGAGGCGCAGCAACGCATGCACAGAGAATGCGGCGTCGCGAATCCACGTGTACCGGTAATCCCAGTTGCGTTCGCCCCCGATCTGTTCGGGTAACCCGGCGGTGGGAGCGGCGATGATGGCACCGGAAGGGTTGTAGGTCAGTAGCTTCAGAGTGATAGCGGATCGGGTCACCGTTTCGCGCCAGCGTCCCCGGTACGACCCGGCCGCCACCCAGCGATGCCAGAAGTCCAACGTGGACCGGTATCGGCCGTCGACCTCACTCGCATCCACCCGACGCGGCAGGGATTCGCCTTCGACCCCACCGGCCAAGGCGAACCATGCCGTCGCGCCGGCGGAAAGATCCATCGTCACACTGGCGTCGTCGCCGTCGGGTTTCAGCTCGACGTCGGTGTCGAGTCGCAGAGAGTAGTCGGGACCATGGAACACCGCGACGTTGCCCTCGCATGTCAGCTTGTGCTGTGCTCGGCCGTAATCGAAACGCGGAGCGCATTGCACGGCTAGCCGGACAGTTCCCGCTTACCACTCGTACGAGTCGGACAAGCACGTGTGGGCTGTCAGTCGCGCGACCGGTGACCGGCATGAAGTCGACAACCTCGGCGACGCCGTCCGTCCCGAGGAACCGGGTCACCAACACGGCCGAGTCAGGCAGATACAGCTGCCGCGTCGTCCAGTCCTGACCAGTTGGGGCTATGCGGAAAAACCCGCCCCGCTTCGGGTCGAGGAGGGAGGCGAAAACGCTCGGTGCGTCGAAGCGCCCCGGGCAGTACCAGTCGACCGTTCCGCCGGTGTCGACCAGGGCCGCTGACTGCAGGTTGCCGATGAGGCCGTGTTCGGCGATTGGCGCATACGGACTGGTGTGCGCGTCCTGGTCTTGAGTACATGACGCTTTACCCCCGCGGCGGCGGCATAATTCCCGTTTTGTCAAAGTATGCCAGATACGCGGCGTTGCCGGGCGTCCTCCGCGTGGCCGCACGTTCGCCCAACTGCTACGGCGACTAACCTTCCGGCCGGCGTTCACCATGCGTTGGCCTAACACTGTCCGCGTTCTCGGCTTGCCTGGCATTGCGCATCCACGTACCGTCCGGTTGCCGACGGCAGGCGTCGGCGCGCGAAGGGCAGGATCGGGACATATGCCGCGTAAACCTTCTATTCGCCGCATGGTGACGACGATATTGGGCCTGCTCATTGCCGTGCCGGCCGCGGTCATCACGGTGGCGTCACCGGCGTTCGCCGATGGTGACCGCTGTTGCCAGGTCAGCATCGGCAACCTGCCCGGGCAGTTTTACGGTGGAGGCGACCCCGAGACTTTCACGCTGCATGTGGTTAACCAAACGCAGCAGACTCTCCGGTATCTCAACGTGTCGTTCATCCTTCAAGCGAATGATCTCGTCGGAGATCTCGTCCACCTCCAGCGTCAACGCTTTGTCGGCGGATTACACAACGTCGGAACGTTCACCCAGCACGGTGTGCACAGCGGTGTCGTCACGGCGAACGACCAGATCGACTTCGGGACGCTGGCGCTACCACCCGCCAACGGAGTGAACATCCAATACCAACTGTCTTTCAGCAAGAAGATGCCGGGCACCGGACTTGCGCTTTCCGTACAAGTGCAACCCCGGCGAAGCAACGGAGGCGTCAGCTCGGCCGGCCCGTATCAGTCCACGATCGTCGCAGCCGGACAGCCGACCCAGACTCAGCCAGATCCAGCCCCGACGCCGGCTCCGACTGCCACCCCAAGTGACACTCCGGCCGCGGCCGACACGACCGGGGTCGGCGCAGCGCCAACGGACCACTCATCGCTCATCGGCGGCGGACCGTCGGGCGGCGGAGGCTCACTGCTGTGGTTGGCGTACACCATTGGCGCTCTCCTCGTGCTCGGCGGAATCGGTTTGATCGGCACCCTGCGATGGCGGCGCGGACCTCATGGGTTTGAGACCGATGGGAACGAGCCGCAGCTGTACGACCAGCCGACCCACCCCACGCGGCCGCTCGGTGTTCACGAGCCAACGCGTGTCACTCCGTCCGTATACGGCGTCCCCGGCCGGCACGCGGCTCCGACCACGCAGTTCCCGGCCCCGCAGTTCCCGGCCCCGCAGGACCCCTTTGCGGAACCCGACCGGACCTGGGTTGACCCGCCTGCGGGCCGGTAGTTCAACGCGCTGACCCCGCGTGCTTATCGTCCACCGTTCCGCTCGCGCAGCCAGCGCTCAAAGTCGACGGCGACGATACGTTCGTCGTGCACGCCGGCCGCGTCCTCCGACGCCAGCCAGACGATGGGCGGGCCCATCACCGTGGGCTCCAGGAATCTGTTTCCCTCGGGCACAGCATCGAGGGGCAGCATCCCCGTGACGGTCGCGCCTCCGGGTAGCAGCAGGTTGACGGTTACCCCGGTGTCCCGCAGGTCGGCGGCCATGATCCGGGAAAGCGCCTCGCTGCCGGCACGCGACGGCCCGTACGGGACGAATCCCGCTCGGTGCATCGTCGATTCGCTCACCGAAACGTTGACGATGCGCCCGCCGCCGGCGGCCAGCATCCGTGGCGTGACTTCGCGCGCCACGAGGAAGTAGCCGGTCAGGTTGGTCTCGATCACCGCACGGAAGCCGTCGACCGGCATCTCCCAGAAGCCCTGCGGGTGCGTCATAAAGCGCGGGTTGACCGTGCGCATTCCGATCCCGGCGTTGTTCACCAGCATGTCGATGCCGCCGAGCGTCGACCACGCCTGCGCGACCGCCGTGGCCACCGACGACTCGTCTCGCACGTCGAGCTCGATGCCGACCGCCCCCGGCAGGTCCGCGGCGACCGAGCTCGCACGGTGGCCGGACCGCCCGGTCAGCGCGACCGCCGCTCCCGCCCTGGCCAGGGCGGAGGCCATCGCCAGTCCCAGTCCGCTCGTCCCGCCAGTCACCAGCACCTTCATCGGGATCCCCCGTCACAAAGCTGCCGGCTCGCACTCACCGGCGGTGGTCTTCGGTAGCTTCAAATTGCTCATGACCACGACGCTAGGATTTAGAGCGTGCTCGAAGTCAAGCCGCAGCCGGCAGCCAGGCCCGCTGACGTCGACCCCCGGGCGGGCCTGAGCATCGCCGAGGCCGCCCGCCGTACGGGCGTCAGCGTGCATACCCTGCGCTACTACGAACGCGCCGGCCTGGTCGTCACCACCGTCGACCGCACCGCCGGTGGCCGGCGGCGCTACCAGCAGCAGGACCTGCAGTGGATCACGATGTGTACGAAGCTGCGGGCCACCGGCATGCCTATCAAGACCATCCGACGCTACGCCCAACTGGTCTCGGCCGGGCGCGGCAACGAGCCGGAACGACTTGCCCTCATGCGAGCCCATCGGGCCGAGGTCACCGCCAAACTCGCCGAGCTGCACGAAAACCTCACGCTCATTGACCACAAGATCGACGTCTACCGGGGCCGCCTCGCCGCCGGTGACGCCGACCAACTGTGGGCGCCGAACAGCACCGCGAGCGCTTCCTGAGCAAGCCGTGGGTACGCGCGGTCCCGGCGAGTCCCGATCCGGACACCTTTGTGTGCGCCCGATCACGTACGACACTCAAGGAGAGATTGTGTCCGGAGCAATGGTGATTGGTGCGGGCCCCGGCCTTGGCGCGGCGATCGCGCATCGATTCGCGCAGGAGGGCTTTCCCGTCACCCTTATCGCGCGGCGTCGGGATGCGGCGGAGGAGATCGCCGCTCGCGTACGGGATCGCGGCGTACCCGCATTGGCGCTTGACGCGGACGTGACCGACGAAAATGCGCTGCGATCGGCCATCGATCGATCCGTCGAGGAGTTCGGGATACCCGACGTCCTGGTGTACAACGCGGCCCTCATCCGCAGCGACGCCCCGGGCGATCTGACAGCGAAACAATACGTCGACGCGTACATGGTTAACGTCGTCGGCGCTCTGACGGCGGCTGCGCACGCGGCTCCGGCGATGGCGTCGCGCGGCCTAGGGTCGTTCATCATCACCAGCGGGATGCCCCGGCCGATCGCGCAGTACACCAGCCTGTCGCTGGGGAAGGCGGCGGTACGGGCGTTGGCCGAGATTCTGCACCAGCAGTACGGCCCGCACGGAGTGCACGTCGCGACCGTGACCGTGTACGGGTCCATCGCTCCAGGCTCGAAATTCGACCCACAGGACATTGCCGAATGCTATTGGCTGGTCCACACCCAACCGCGTGACGAGTGGGAGCTGGACCATCCGTACACCGGAACGTAGCGTCGTCGGCACCATGCCCACCGGAGTCCGCGCGCTACCGGCGCGCATGGCGGAACTATGTGGACCGAGGGCGTCCAGCGAAAGGGTCTTTCGTGCGCTACGACTTCGTGATCGTCGGTGGCGGCTCGGCCGGCAGCGTCCTAGCCAACCGGCTGTCCGCCGACCCGGCCAACAAAGTGCTTGTGCTGGAGGCGGGCCGGCCGGACTATCCATGGGATGTGTTCATCCATATGCCGGCCGCGCTGACCTTCCCGATCGGCAACCGGTTCTACGACTGGAAGTACACCTCCGAGCCGGAACCGCATCTGAATGGCCGCCGGATCTATCACGCGCGCGGCAAATTGCTCGGCGGATCGAGCAGCATCAACGGAATGATCTTCCAGCGCGGCAATCCGATGGATTACCAGCGCTGGGCGGCCGACCCGGGAATGGGCGACTGGGACTACGGGCACTGCCTGCCTTACTTCAAGCGGATGGAGAACGCTCTGGCGGCCGGGCAGCTCGACCCGTACCGCGGTCACGACGGTCCGCTCGTGTTGGAGCGGGGCCCGGCGACCGGCCCGCTGTTCGCCGCGTTCTTCGAAGCGGTACAGCAGGCGGGCTACCCGTTGACCGATGACGTCAACGGCTACCGCCAGGAGGGTTTCGCGGCCTTCGACCGCAACATCCACCGCGGTCGGCGGCTGTCCGCGGCCCGGGCCTACCTGCGTCCGGTTCGCGACCGGCGCAACCTCACCGTGCTGACCCGGACGATGGTGACCCGCATCCGGTTCTCCGGCACCCGCGCGGTCGGCGTGGACTACTCGCGCCGGGGTGGGCCGGTGCGCACCGTCGAGGTGGGCGAGGTCGTGCTGTGTGGCGGCGCGATCAACTCGCCGCAGCTCCTACAGCTGTCCGGGATCGGCGACGCCGACGACCTGCGGTCGGTGGGCGTCGAGCCGGTCCACCATCTGCCCGGAGTCGGCCACAACTTGCAGGACCACCTCGAGGTGTACGTGCAATACGCGGCTCGCCAGCCGGTCTCGATGCAGCCGTACCTTGCGAAGCTGCGCTGGCCCGAGGTCGGCGCCCGCTGGTTGTTCGGTCGCACCGGACCCGGTGCCACCAATCACTTCGAGGCGGGTGGGTTTGTCCGGTCCAACGAGGACGTCGCGTACCCGAACCTGATGTTCCACTTTCTTCCTATCGCGGTCCGCTATGACGGATCCTCGCCGGCCGGAGGGCACGGGTATCAGGTGCATGTCGGTCCGATGTCCTCGGATGCTCGCGGATCAGTGAAGATCTTCAGCACCGACCCGCGGGTGCACCCCGCACTGCGGTTCAACTACCTTTCCACCGCGCAGGATCGTCGCGAATGGGTGGAGTCGATTCGAGTGGCGCGCGACATCCTCAGCCAGCCGGCGATGACACCGTTCAACGCGGGCGAGCTGTCACCGGGTCCAACCGTGCGCACCGACGACGAGATCCTCGACTGGGTCGCTCGCGAGGCGGAGACCGCCTTGCACCCATCCTGTACCGCGCGGATGGGAACCGACGAGCGGTCGGTGGTCGACCCGGCCAGCATGGCCGTGCATGGCACCGAGGGACTGCGGGTAGTCGACGCGTCGGTGCTGCCGTACGTGACCAACGGGAACATCTATGCGCCGGTGATGATGGTCGCAGAGAAGTCCGCCGACCTGATTCTCGGCAACACGCCCCTGTCGAGCGAACCCGTTGAGTACCACCGCCACACTCCTTCAGTCCGCCCCGACCGTACGGCCGGCTAGATCGCCTGCGCGCGTACAACGCCGGGGAGGTTAAGCGGCGCATGCGGTCGTGGACGCTCCCATTCCTCATCCGACACTCTGCCTTCCACACGCTCGACCATGCCTGGAGATGGAGGACAAGAACCTCTCCATCACCACGCTACGTGATCATGCGAGCGGGGCGTTCGTCGGTTCACCCGGACGATGTCGTGGTCCGCGGCGCGTATGGCAGTGGGCATGCGGGGGGCGCGTGTTGATCGCCCCGGCGCGACGAGTCCGCGGCCCGGCCGGCATCGCGTGGGCATCAGCGGCTTCGTCGCGTGCGCGACGGCAACCCGGTTGACCTGCGCAGTCGACTGTCGCGGCGGGGGTAGCAGGTGAGCGGAGTCGGCCGGGCCGGCGGCGATCGCCTGAGGAGATCGTCTTTCGGTCGACCATCTTTGTGACTCCCGTCACGCCGCATTTCGGACACGTTAGCGCGCCGCGTGGCAGCTCCGGTACCGAACGTGATCGCATTTCGGGCTTGCCGGCGGATCCGGTGACCTATCGGTCCCGGCCGGCAGCAGCGCCGTGACCGAGCCATGACCGCGACGCTGTGTTACCAAGATGTGCCGGCTGAACTGGCCGGTCGCACCATCCGGACACGCCGAGTCCTGTCCACCGGAGGTGCGCCCCCAGGAAAAGCAACCAAGGACAGGAGTGGGGGAACCCTCGACGGCAACCGCGGCCGCGGTGCCTTGGGGTGAAGCCGGGACCCCCCGGCCGGGCAACCTTCGCGCCCGAACCCGACAGCTCACCTCACAGGCGTACGAAGGGATAGCTGTGCATCGATACGGCCTGCCCGGCGACAGCCAGGGCAACACTCCACTGCGCCCGGCCGCAGTGCCCCGCCAAGACCATCGCATTGACCCTGGCCGCGGCCAAGACGCTTTCGACCATTTCTGGGCCAGCGGCGACGACAAGACCGGCTACTAAACGACCAGCCATGCGCACAACGCCGACCGCACCCCTGGCGTCGTTCGCACCCACCGCCGCACTGACGAGGGCCACACCGCGCAGCGTCGCGACGGTGGTCGAGGCGAGCACCGCCGCGTCGGACGTGGCATTGGCCGGAAGAAGTGGCTGCTCGTACCGGTTGCGGCGGTAGCCGCCGCCCTCACGGGCGGCATCGCGCTGGCGGCGACCGGCGTCGGTGGCATCCACTTCCGGGTGGCCTCTCCCGTGACGGTCCAGGCGTTGGGTGTGAACGTCAACAACGCCGCCGTCGGTCAGACGGTGACCGCTGGCGCCAAGGTCGTCGCCGCGAGCGAGACCACGCTGTCCGACGTCGCCCTCACGGTGAAGGGTCCGGACGGAACCCGAGTCGACTTCGCGCATGCGCATGCATGGAAGCTCGGCACGTCACAGAAGGTGTTCGTCGGGAGCAGGGCATTCAGCCGGGTGGGCACCTACACGTACTGGTTCACCTACAAGAAGAACGGCCATTGGATCGGCCTGAACCCCAGGCAGACGTTCACCGTGGGCACGCCCAGCACACCGAGCACGGGGCCGAGTAGCCCGGGTAGTACGCCGAGTTCGGCCCCGCCGACGTCCGGCCCGACCACCGCGCCGACGGCCGCCCCCTCCGGCACGCCGACGGCCGGTCCCACCGCAGCACCGACCGGTTCCCCATCGGCCGGAGGCTCCTCGGGCGGTTCGACGTCGCCGTCGACCAACCCGTCGCAGCATGGCTGCGCCAGTAACCCGGGCGCCTGCGGCTATCCGACGACGGCCACCGCCGGCGTACCGGCGGGTACCGCGCTCACGGTCGTCAACGGCGGCCTCACCGTCACCACCAACGGCGCCGTGGTCCCGGGTAAGGAAATCCACGGCTGCGTCGACGTGCGTGCCTCGAACGTCACCATCCGCAACTCGCGGATCATCGGCCCGTGCGACTACGGTGTCAGCACATACTCGGCGGGCGGCACGACCATCGCTGGACCGGGTCGAAATCAACTGCGTGAACGGCAGCGGTACCGGCCTCGCCGGACCCAACTTCGCCGCGCACGCCGTCTACATCCACGACTGCGAGAACGCGTCTGGAGATCAACGCCAATTCGTCGCTAGTCGACTCGGTCGTGTCGGCACGCGAGGGCACCTCGACCGCTCACGGTGACGGAATCCAGTCCCAGGGCGGAAACAACGTGGCGATCCGCCATAACACCCTTCTCGTGGAGGCATCGACCCGATGACGTCGGCGATCATCACCAACCCGACGCAGAACAACGGGTGGGTGGTCGAGGACAACCTCATGGGTGGCGGCGCCTACACGCTGTACTGCCCGGAGCAGGGTACGAACTTGATGGTACGCGACAACCGGTTCGTCCCGCCGAAGTCGGCACCTACAGTGCCGCGTACGGTCTCACCGATGCGTGCAACCACGCAGGTATCACGTGGACCGGCAACTACAACGACTCCGACGGCGTCGCCGTCGCTCCGTAGAGCCATCAACCAACGGCGGCCCGGCTCTCCTTCGAGGGCCGGGCCGTCACCGTAATTCTCGAAGTACCGAACGGTCGATTCTCGCCAGCTGTCCACGGACCGCCACCGCGGTGGCGCTGATGCGTCGCTCGTGGACACGTTTGCATTAGCCTGAGGTCATGGCCCGAAGCCTGATTCAGCGTTTGCACAACCCGCGCAATCGGCAATGCGGCTGCGGTCCGGAGTGCTGGTGCAAACGAACAGCGCTGGGTCGGGCATTTAGGTGGTGGTTTCCGGCCCGCTACTTCGGCCTACATCACCATAATCGAGGAACGGCGGCCTGAGATGGGCGGTCCAGAACGATTCAGCCGGCGCGGCGCAGCGTTTCGGCGAGCCCGCCAAGTCCGATCGGGCCGAGCGCCAGCGCCGCGGTGTGCCAGTGTTTCAGGTCGAAATCGGCGCCCTGACGGGCCTTGGCCTCGTCGCGCGCCGCCAGCCACGCGCGCTCACCCAACTTGTACGCTGTCGCCTGGGCCGGCCATCCCGCATACCGGACCATCTCGGGATGTACGCGATGCGGCGCGAGCCGGCCGCGCTCAGCAAGCATCCGCTCGCCGACCTCGAACGTCCAGCGTCCGCCGTAACGCTCCGCCTCCCGCGCCGGAATCGGCAGGTCAAGATGCAGGCCGATGTCGACGATCACCCGCGTTGCGCGGAGCGCCGAACCGTGCAGCATGCCCAGGCGGGTGCCCGGCTCCGCGAACCAACCGAGCTCATCGGCGAGCCGCTCGGCGTAGAGCGCCCAACCTTCGCCGTGCCCGCTGACGCCCGAGATACGGCTGTAGCGTGACAGGCGATCCCCGGCCACCCGCGCCGCGCCGAGCTGGAGGTGGTGACCCGGTACGCCCTCGTGGAATACGGTGGTCAGCTCTTTCCAGACGCCGAAGCGCCGCCGACCGCCCAACGGCCACCACGTGCGCCCGGGTCGCGACAGATCTTCGCTTGGTGGTGTGTAGTAGGCCGCGCCGGAGCTGGACGCGGTGGCCAGCACCGCATTGACCGTACGCAGTGCTGGGTGCAGGTCGAAGTGCACGCCGTCGAGGCGGCGGATCGCCTCGTCATGCTGCTCTTGCAACCACTCCTGATACGCCTCGGGCGAGTCCACACTCGACGCCTCGTCCAGCAGCGCGACGATCTCGTGGTGGTCGGCGCCTGGCTTGATGGCTTGCTGCTCCGCGTCGATTTCGGCCTCGAGCCGGTACAGCTCGTCCCAGCCCCATTCGTACGCCTCGACCGGATCGACCGTGTCGCCGAGTGCTAGCCGGCTCGCCACCACGTAGCGTTCGGCTCCGACGCCATCCGACTCGGGCGTCGCTGGCGCGTATTCGCCGGCCAGATAGCGTGCGGTGTCCAGGAACGCCGCGTGTGCCGCGTCCGCGCCCGCGCGCAGCTGCCCGGCGAGCGGTCCGTCGCCGTACCCGGCGATGATCGTGTCGAACGTCGGTGCGGCGCCGTCCTCGCCCGCGTATCGGCGGGCCTGCGCCGCGGACTCGACGGCCTGGCGTCGTGCGGCGCAGACACCGCGTTGCCGGCCGAGCTCCAACGTTTCGCGCCAACCGCCGAGCATCGCCGGCATCCCCGCGAGCCGCTGGGCGACCGCCGCCCATTGCTCGTCGTCGCTTCGCGGCATCAGGTCGACGCTGTCCCGCAGCGTATTGAGAAGGCCGAACGGTGCCCGCAGGTTGCGCAATGGCTCGTGCAACGCGTTCGCGTCGTGTTCGACCTGAAGCCGCTCGCGCAAGTGCGCGGCAGCGAGATGGTCGTCGTCGCCGGCCGGAGTGAGCGTGTCGAGCCGCCGCAGCGTGCCGTCCACTAGGTCGGCACGGGCGGCGACACCGTCAGGACTGAAGTCGGTGGCGACACCGGCGGTCGGGCCCGCGATCCCTCGCATGGTGGCGAAGATCGGGTCGAGTTGGGCGAGTCGGGTCACGAACTCGTCGCAGAGATCGAAGACGGGGGTAGTCATTCGGCAACCATATGACGACCCACTCGTGCCTTGATGGTGGGCCCAAAACGCGGCTGGTCGGCCACGGCAAGCAGTGGCGAGTCGGTGTGGTCCGCGACGCCGGGCCGGCCGACGAGGCCGACCCGGACGTCGGGATCACGCGAGGTCGTACCGGTCGAGGTTCATCACCTTGTTCCATGCCGCGACGAAATCGTGCACGAACTTGTCGAGCGCGTCGTCGGACGCGTAGACCTCGGCAAGCGCGCGCAGCTGCGAGTTCGAACCGAAGACGAGGTCGACGCGGCTGCCGGTCCATTTGACCTCGCCGGTCGCGAGATCGCGGCCCTCGAACGTCTCCGCGTCCTCCGGACGTCGCCTGCCACGCCGTGCCCAGGTCGAGCAGATTCACGAAGAAGTCGTTGGTCAACGACTCGGGGGTCTTGGTGAAGACGCCGAGCGTTGACTGCTTGACGTTCGCGCCCAGGACACGGAGACCACCGACGAGGACTGTCATCTCGGGTGCACTCAGGGTCAGCAGGTTCGCCCGATCGAGCAGGAGGTACTCAGCCGGCAACCGGCTGACCCTTCCCGCGATAATTGCGGAACCCGTCCGCGGTCGGCTCGAGTACGGCGAAGGACTCCACATCGGTCTGCTCCTGGCGACGCGTCCGTGCGCCCCGGTGTGAACGGCGACCTCGACGCGCGTGGCCAGCATTGCGGGCGGCCAGTTCCACGGCCGCGCACCCGCCCAGCACGATCAGGTCGGCCAGCGAGACCTTCTTGCCCCCCGCCTGGGACGAGCATTGAAGGATTCCTGGATCCCTCCAGGGCGCGCAGCACGGTCGCCAGATCGTCCGGGTTGTTGACCTCCCAGCCGTTCTGCGGTTCGAGACGGATGCGTGCCCCGTTCGCGCCGCCGCGCTTGTCGCTGCCGCGGAAGGTCGATGCTGACGCCCACGCGACCGAGACCAGCTGGGATATCGACAGCCCGGAGGAGAGGATCTGCCCCTTGAGCGCGGCGACGTCCTCCGCTCCGATGAGCTCGTGCGTCACCTCGGGGACCGGGTCCTGCCACATCAGCGTCTCGGTCGGGACCAGCGGCCCGAGGTAGCGGGCGACGGGCCCCATGTCGCGGTGCGTCAGCTTGTACCACGCGCGGGCGAACGCATCGGCGAACTCCTCCGGGTGCTCGAGAAGCGCCGCGAGATCGGCTCGTACACCGGATCCATTCGCAGCGAAAGATCCGTCGTCAGCATCGTCGGCGTACGCGTCAGCGAGGGATCCTCCGGGTCGGGCACGGTGCCGGCCCCAGCGCCGTCCTTCGGCGCCCACTGGTTCGCGCCGGCGGGGCTCTTCGTCAGCTCCCACTCGTAGCCGGAAAAGGGTCTCGAAGAACGTGTTGTCCCACTTCGTCGGCGTGGGGGTCCAGGTGACCTCCAGCCCGCTGGTGATCGCGTCCCGGCCCCTACCCGTGCCGTACGTGTTCTTCCAGCCAAGGCCCTGCTCCTCGAGGGGAGCGCCCTCCGGCTCGGGACCGACGTAGCGCTCCGGGTCGGCCGCACCGTGGGTCTTGCCGAACGTGTGCCCGCCTGCGATCAGCGCGACCGTCTCCTCGTCGTTCATCGCCATCCGCCGGAACGTCTCGCGGATGTCCCTGGCCGCGGCGAGCGGGTCGGGGACGCCGTTCGGCCCTTCCGGGTTCACGTAGATGAGGCCCATCTGGACCGCCGCCAGCGGGTTCTCGAGCTCCCGGTCGCCGGTGTAGCGCTCGTCGCCGAGCCAGGTGTCCTCGGGACCCCAGTACACGTCTTCGTCGGGCTCCCATACGTCCGCCCGTCCGCCGCCGAAGCCGAAGGTCGTGAAGCCCATCGACTCGAGGGCACAGTTGCCGGCGAAGACCATGAGATCGGCCCAGGAGAGCTTGCGGCCGTACTTCTGCTTGATCGGCCACAGCAACCGGCGCGCCTTGTCGAGGTTCCCGTTGTCCGGCCAGCTGTTGAGCGGCGCGAAGCGCTGCATGCCAGTGCCGGCGCCGCCGCGGCCGTCGCTGATGCGGTACGTGCCGGCAGCGTGCCACGCCATCCGGATGAACAGCGGGCCGTAGTGGCCGAAGTCGGCCGGCCACCAGTCCTGCGAGGTCGTCATCACCTCCTCGATGTCCCTCTTTACGGCGTCGAGGTCGAGGGTCTTGAACTCGGCGGCGTAGTCGAACTCCTCGCCCATGGGGTTGGCCACCGGCGGGTTCTTCTGAAGGATCTTCAGATTGAGTTGATTCGGCCACCAGGTGCGGTTCCCGGCGCCCTCGGTCGGGTGGGTGACTGGGTGGATGACCGGGCAGAGGCCTTCGCTCTCTTCCGAATTCATGTCGCCAACGGCTGCATCGTGATTCGTGGTGCTCAGACATGTTCTTCCTTCCGGAACGTGACGGATCAAGGTGTTGCTGCAGGATGTTCCGGGACTCGGCACGGGAGAGCAGTCGGAGCACACGCCCCAGTAGATGACTTCGGCTTCGTCGATCGAGGAAGCCGCGGTCGTCCGACGCGATCAGGCAGGGCGTCTCTCCGACGGCGCAATCGACATCGGCGACGACGCCACACGAGCGACACACGACATGGTGGTGGTTGTCCCCGACCCGCGACTCGTAGCGCGCCACGGAGCCGGATGGTTGGATGCGCCGTACCAGACCCGCGGCTGTCAGCACACGCAGCACGTCGTACACGGCCTGGTGCGACACATCAGAGTAGATCCTGCGTACGGCGCCGATGATCGAGTCCGTGTCGGCGTGCGGATGCGCGTGCACCGCGGTCAGCACCGCAACCCGAGGACGGGTCACCCGCAGGGCGGCCCCACGCAGCATCTGCTGGAAGTCCAAGGTCGTGGACACCCCTCAAATACTGCCACTTTTCTGGAATCAGTCAAGAATTGGGGCCGGGTCACGTTGCCGATCTCAAGATCAACGCCGGCCATCCGGGCCCATGGGCGGCCGTCGCGCGTAACACACATCTGGTTGATATGTAGAAAGCCGGGTGATGGCATCGACGTTCAGGATGTAGCGCTAGTTCACGATGTAGCGCCAAGCGAAGGGATCGCCGACATGGATGTTCTACGGACCGGCCTCGGTCTGGTGGAGTCACCCCGCTGGCATGACGGCCGACTCTGGTTCAGCGACTGGACCGCTGGCGAGATCATCGCGATCGACGACGCCGGCACATGCGAGTTGATCGTCCGACACGCCTCACTGCCGCTGTGCTTCGATTTCCTTCCCGGCGGCCGGCTGGTCATGGTCTCCAACCAGCGGATGGCGCTCCTGACTCGGCAAGACGACGGCAGCCTGGTGACGTACGCGGATCTGTCCGCCCTCACACACTTCGGCGCCAACGACATCGTGGTCGATGGCCGCGGTAACGCCTACGTCAACAGCCCCAACTTCGAGTTCTCCGTTGGTCCTCCCGAGGGCCGCGAACAGCCGGGCTTTGTCGCTCTCGTGACCCCGGACGGGACGACACGAGTCGTCGCCGAGCGACATCGCCTTTCCCAATGGGATGGCGGTCACGTCCGACAATCGGACGTTGGTGGTCGCTGATTCCTATCGGCACCAGCTACTCGGGTTCGATATTGGCCCGGATGGCAACCTGTCGGGTCGCCGGGTGTGGGCGGACCTCGGCGACGCGGCACCGGATGGCATCTGTCTCGACGCCGACGGCGCAGCCTGGTACGCCGACGTGCCACACGAGCAATGCGTACGGGTGGCCGAGGGCGGCCGGGTGCTCGCGACCGTTTCGCTCGATCGCGGCGGTTCGCCTGCATGCTCGGCGGAGTGGACGGCCGGACGCTGTATGTGGTCGCCGCCCGATGGCCCGGAATGGCCCGACTGGCTGAGGACGTGGCGTGGGAGGGCCAGGTGCTCCGCGTCGACGTCAACGTCCCAGGCGCAGGGTGGCCCGCCCGATGATCGTCATGTTCGCGACCGTGCGATCGGCGCGCCCGTGCTACACCACCGGCGCGACATCCCGCATGATGCGCTCGAGCTGCTCATGCGCGTGCGCGACGGGCCAGACGAAGACGTGGTCGATTCCCGCGTCGGCATAGGCCCGCAGCGTCGCCGCACAGTCCTCGGCCGGCCCGACAAGTACCCGTCCATGGAGCTCGATAACCGGACGGTTGAGCATGTGTGCGATCCCGGACAGGTGCGTCTCACACGCTCGCCGGTCCTCGGTGACGTATGTCCACATGGTCGCCAACGAACACGGAAATCCGTCAAGGCCCCGGCCGCGTGTCGCCAATGCATCGCCAAGCTTTGCGCGGGCGGCCTTTGCCTGCGCGGGTGACAGGTTGTACGCCGAGGCGAGCCAGCCGTCGGCCAACCTCGCGACGCGACGGAGACCGGCGTCCGAGCCCCAGCTGCCGATCCAGAAGGGCGGTCCGTCAGCGCGCGATGGTCGCGGTTCGAGCTCCGGCTGGGCCGAATAGAAGCGACCCTCGAACCGTGGCGCGCCGGTTGTCAGGTGTGCGCGCAGGACGCGGATTGATTCGTCAAGGCGCGGCCAGCGCTCATCAAAACTCAGACCCGCGCTGTCGTAATCATGCTGCGAGGACCCTGGCCCAACTCCGAGCACGAACCGACCAACGGAGAGGATGTCCAACGCCGCTGCCGCCTTGGCCAGCACCGCGGGTCCGCGGATTACGGGGAGGGACACCGTCGTCGCGAGCTGCATGTCCCCGCTGCGATCGAGAACACTGGCCAGCGCAACGATGCCGTCCAACCAGGGGCTCCCAAACACAAGATGGTCATTCGCGCTGATGAAGTCGTAGCCAGCTTCGCGCGCCCGATCGGTGTAGGACGCGATTTCTCCCGGCCGCCAGCCACGACCGTCGAAGTCGATCAATGGGAGATGTGCCCCGTACTTCATGTACAAACGGTAACGAACCCTGGGCCACGCCAGGCATGGCCGTCGGCCGGTGGTGGCCGTCCAGCCCGCGACGATGATGAGGCCGCGACAATGCTGAGACCCGCACAAGAGAGGAAATGCTGAGACCCGCGACAATGCTGAGACCCGCGACAATGATGAGATGAGCGACGCCCGCCCGGTCCTGGTCGTCGACGCGGCCAACGTCATGGGCTCGTGGCCGGACGGCTGGTGGCGTGACCGCCGCGGCGCGGCCATCCGGCTACGTGACGCTCTCGAGCCGCTCGCAAGACCACGAAGTGATCCTCGTCGTGGAAGGCCAGGCCCGCGGTGTCGAACCGACCGACCATGTCGAGGTGGTCGCCGCCCCTGGCTCCGGCGACGACGAAATCGTGCGGATCGCGGCCACGATGGTGGCGCGCGGACGCCGGGTGATCGTCGTGACCGCCGACCGCGAACTGCGGCAACGGCTCACCGAGACCGGCGCGGAAGTGGCGGGACCACGGACGTTGCCGTACACCGGCCGTAATTATCGCCGGACAGTCATGAGCCGCTTGCCTACTCGCGGGCGGCGGCGGCCTGTTTGAGTAGTTCCTCGCGATCCCAGGTGAACGATCCGTCGCGCATTTCGTCGAGTATGGCGTTGACCCAACGCAGTTCGGCGTCACCAATAGCCCGCAGGTATTCGATTTCGACCATCGCGATCCTCGGAATCTCGAGGCCCTCAATTTCCATCGCGAGGTCGGCATCCAACTCCGCCACACGTTCGGTGAGCTGATCGCGTCGCTGCTCGAGCATGGCCTGTGCGGCTTCCGGCGGCACCAGCATCAGAAACGACAGGGCCGCGGGAAACTCGGGGAACTCGTTACGCGGTGTCGACACGATTTCGGCCAGCCACTGCTGCGTCGCCGCTCGGCCGGCATCGGTCAAGTGGTACGTCGTGCGTTCGGGATAGCGCTCGTCGCGGTCGGTGCCACCGGCCGTGATCAGGCCGGCCTCGTCGAGCCGGTCGATCATCCGGTACAGGCTCGCGCGCTGATCTACGTTGACGACTTTGTCCTTACCCCACCGCTTAATCAACCGCTGGATGCCGTACGGGTGCATGGGTCCGTTCTCCAGCAGGCCAAGGATCGCCAGCGCGAGCGGGGAGCGGCGGAAGTTCGCGGTCACCACCCCACGCTACCCCATTCGACGTCCCACTGATACTAGTTGCAATGAGACTAGATCGTGTGCAACTATGGCCGGCATGTTTACGACAGCGATGAAATCCGGATCGGTCGTCTCGCGGGACGGCACCCCGATCGGCTACCTGACCATCGGCCACGGCCCAGGTGTGGTGATCTTGCACGGCAGCATGGAGTCGGCGCGCAGCCACACCCTGCTGGCCGAGCAGTTGGCCGATGAATTCACGGTCTACCTGCCGGACCGGCGAGGCCGCGGTATGTCCGGGCCGCACCGGCGCGACCACAGCATCCGTACCGAGGTCGAGGATCTCGCGGCCGTCCTGGACTCGACCGGAGCCAAGATGGCCTTCGGGGTCAGCGCCAGCGGGCTGGTCGTCTTGGAGGCGGCGCGCACACTGCCTGACCTTCGTAAGGTCGCGGTCTATGAGCCGGCGCTGGTTACGGACGGGACCAAGCACACCGACTGGCTCGACCGCTTCGATCGGGAGATGGCGGACGGCAATGTCGCGGCCGCGATGATCACCAGCATGGACGGCTTGGAACTCGGCCCGCCGCTGTTCAAGATCATCCCACGGCGACTGCTCAGCGCCATGACCGAGGCCGCGATGAAGCGAGAGGACCGGACGGCCGCTTCCGGCGCCGTCACGATGCGTCAGCTGGCGCCGACGTTGCATTACGAGGCTGTCCTTCTGGCGGAGTTGGCCGGGATGATCGGCACATTCTCGACCGTCGATGCCGACGTCCTGCTGCTCGGCGGCACGAAAGGGCTGCCGTTCCTCAAGTCTGGGCGTGACGCCCTGGCCAAAACGTTGCCGCATAACCGGCGTGTGGAGCTGACCGGTCTCCAGCACGGCGCATCCAGCGATCCCGGCCCGACCAACCCGGGCGGCAAGCCTGAGATCGTCGCCCAAATCGCACGCGAGGTTCGCGCATTCTTCCATGGAGATCAGCAGCTATGACCATGCGCAGGACGTGCATCATCGTCGCAACGATCGCGGCGCTGGCCGGCGCGCTCGTCACCGCGTCGACCGCCAACGCATCGACCACGAACGCGTCGGCCCGGTCGGCCGAGCGCTGGTCCGCGACATGGGCTTCGGCCATGCAACAACCCGTGGCGGCCAACGACATGACCGGATCGAACTGGTCGATCAACGGCTTCAACCACCAGACGGTACGGCAGATCGTGCGGATCAGCCGGGGCGGAAACCAGGTTCGCATCCGGCTGTCCAACCTCTACGGCACGGCGTCCTTGCCGATCAACGGCGTCACCATAGCGGCAACCCGCGATGGCGCGTCGGTCGAGCCGGGCAGCATACGGTCGGTGACCTTCCACGGGGCACACTCGACGACGATCGCGGCCGGCGCGGTAGCGACGTTCGACGCCGTACAGCTTCGGGTCACCTCGCTGGAATCGTTGACCGTAACCCTGTATCTCGCCGGTCGGACCGGACCGGCGACGTTCCACGAAGACGGTCTGACCACGACGTACGAGGCCGCCGGCGACCACCAGCGCGACGCCAGCGGTGCCGCGTTCCGCGGAGCAAACAGCCACTCGTTCTACTACCTCACCGGCATCGACGTGGCGGGCGGGCCAACGCACAGCGTCGTCGTGACGTACGGAGACTCGATCACCAACGGGCACAACTCGACCGTCGGCGGCAACGACCGGTATTCCGACGCACTGGCCGTACGACTTGCGCAGGCCCATCGGTCGGTCGGCGTGGCCAACAGCGGCATCACCGGCAACGAGCTCATCAACGGTCTGCCGTGTTTCGGCGACCCAGGACTGGAGCGCTTCCACCGCGATGCACTCGACCAACCGGGCGTCCGCACCATCGTTCTGCTCGAGGGCGCCAATGACATCTGGGACAGCGAAGGACCGTATGGAGGATGCGGCGAGACACCCCGGGTCACCGCGGATCAGCTCATCAACGCGTACGCGACGCTTGTCCACGCCGCGCACGCCCGCGGGCTGCGGGTCATCGGAGCCACGATCACGCCGTTCAAAGCACCGTACATGTCGGCCGCCGATTTCGACCGGGCCGAAGCGATCCGCGATGCCGTCAACAACTGGATCTTGCATTCGGGCGCCTACGACAACGTGGTCGACGTCGCCACCGCGGTCGCGGATCCGACGGATCCGCAGCAAATCAACCCGGCTTACAACTCCGGAGATTTCCTGCACCCCAACGACGCCGGCTATCGGGCGATCGCCGACGCGTTCAACCTCAACACGCTCTGACCAACGCCCGATACCGGCCGGCCACTCCGTTCATCGGGGTGGCCGGCTGGGGCGTTGCGTTCGTCGATTGTGGATCGGCCGCGATGGCCGGTCCGGCTTCCGGGCGGGGCTTCCCGTGCGACCGACCAGGATCCTCGGCCGGTCGACCATGCACCGGCAAGCGCCATCACGCACGATGGCCGATCATCGTTGCCAGTCGTGGTGCTGTGGCGCGGCCCTCTGCGCGTCAGGAGGGGAGCAGCCGAAGCGCGAGGAAGAAGTCGACCCGGTCCTCGAAGTGGCTGAGGTCCCGGCCGGTGAGTTGCTCGACGCGTTGAAGCCGGTACCGGAGAGTGTTGACGTGCACGTGCATCTCTTCGGCGCATCGGTGCCACGATCCGGAGCACCGCAGGAAGGTGTCCAGCGTGGCTATGAGGTCGGCATTGTGGCCTCGGTCGTATTCGATGAGCGGACCGAGCAACCGGCTGCGAAACGACTGCCGGGCGTCCGCTCCAACGCTGGCCAGCAGGAGGACATGGGACGCGAGATCGGCGCTGGATACCACGGCGGTCGGCTCGGTGAGGGCGCTCGCCGCCTGATGAGTGTGTCGCGCCTGAATCGCCGCGCCGGGTAGGGCCGCGGCGCCGTCCGCGGCGCCGCTGACCCCGATGGCCAGGCGCTCGTCGCGCAGGCCGGGTGCCAGGGACTGAGCAGCGGTGCGCAGCGCGTCGATCGTGTCGCGAACCTGGTCAGGTTTCGCCGTAAGGACCGCCATCGCCGCGCCCGGGATTCTTCCGACCGCGGCGTGTGCGGACAATGGCCGCACCAGCTCGTCGAGGAGGTAAGTCGCTAGCTTGGCGGGTGCGGGTGCGGGTGCGGGTGCGGGTGCGGGTGCGGGTGCCGGCGGCCCGGTCGATGACGCTGGCCATGGCAACGAGATAGGTGGCGTCGGGGGATAGTCGGCACGCGCGCAGGGCCGCTCGCAGGTCGGACGGGTCGCCGGGGCTGACCAGCGAGCGCATGAGTTGGGCCGCGAGCCGCCGTTCCGCGCGACGCCCCTGATCGAGTTGCGCCCGTTCCAGGGTGACGAGGCTGAGTAGCTCGTCAGTGACCTCCGAACGCGTCGGTGGCTGTACGGCGCCGCCAGCTGGCGCCTCGCGGCTGTCGCTACGCATCGGTGTGTTTGTTGGCGCCTCGCGGCTGTCGCTACGCATCGGTGTGTTTGTTGGCGCCTCGCGGCTGTCGCTACGCATCGGCGCGCACACCAGGCACCAGGCGGCGAGGCGGTGGTCGGGCCGGCCGGCGACGGGCAGGAGGAGGAAGTCGCGGCCGTCGATCTCGGTCGTGCACGGCAGCCGGTCGGCGAGAAGGAACGTCCGGGCCAGTCGTTCGGCGACGGTGGCCGGCAGCGGCCCCGTACCGGCAATGATCCGGCCAGTGGTCGAGCACACCCAGCACGAGACCGCCAGCTCGCCCGCCACCGAGGGAAGCAGGTCGGCCAGCCGGGCACCGCGGGCCATCGCCGAGACGAGCCCACGCTGCCGGCCGAGCAACGTCGCGAGCCCGCTGGCGCGCTGCGACATGATCGATTGACTGACCGCTTCGGTGATCGATCGAAATGACACGTCCACCGGAACCCGGAACAGAACCAGACCGTGCCGGCGGCAAGCGTCGATGAGGTCGGGCGGTACCAGGCCGAGGGCGGCTTCGCCGGCGCCGATCGCGGCGACGCCGACGTTGGCCAGGTTCGCCGCGAACGATTCCGAATCCGTGGAGTCCTGCCACCACATAAGCCCGGTGAGGACCAGTTCGTCGCCCGACAGGTATCGCGTGGGGTCGAGCAGGTCCGTCGTGTACACCCGCTGTACCGGCCGATCGAGATCTTCGTCCGTGCCCGAAAGCAGGGCAAGTCGCAGGTTGGGCAGGTCGAGTACCTCACGCAGTCGCATTTCGCCGCCCTCTTGGAGGAACCTACAAGAAACATACGCCGACGTGGTGCCGGTTCGGATCGCACGCCAATATCCGGGCGACGCGGCGGCTGCTCTACTCGAAGCCATGGGCTCCTCGGCGCTGTCCTTGATCAACGACCTTCCGGCCGGAGCGGCGGCGGAGGAGCTGCTGTCCTGTTGTGCCTCGCCAGTCTGGGCACAGGCGGTGGTCGCGGGCCGGCCGTACCCGGATATCGCGGCCGTGACCTCCGCGGCGGGTGCGGCGCTGACGGTGTTGCCGTGGTCGGAGATCGCGCTCGCGTTGGACGCGCACCCCAGGATCGGCTCGCGGCCGACGGATGATCGACGAGATGCGGCGTGGTCGCGACGGGAGCAGGCCGGTGTCGACCACGGCGACGAGCGAACGCTGGCCGCGCTCGCCGAGGTGAACCGAGCGTACGAGGAGCGGTTCGAGCGCGTCCTCCTGATCTTCGCGAGCGGAAAGACCGGCGCCGAGCTGCTAGCGATCGCGCAGGAACGGCTCGGCAACGACGAGGCCACCGAGCAGCGGGTGATCCGTGCCGAGCTCGGGAAGATCGTCGCACTGCGCCTGCAGAGGTTGATGGGCGTCCACGCGGCGGTGACCGGATGAGCCTGTCCACGCACGTGTTGGACACCGGGCGGGGTGAGCCGGCGGCAGGGGTGCCGGTGCGGCTTGCAGCGGCTCATTCGCGACGCCTGGCAGCCGGTCGCCGACGGGACTCACGGACGCCGACGGGCGGCTGCGCGACTGGGTACCGGCTTCGGACTGGGGTTCGGGCCGGTACCGGCTGGTGTTCGAGACCCGGCGGCGCCTTCTTCCCCGAGGTCGTGGTGGTCTTCGAGGTGCTCGACCCGTCCCGTCCGCACCACGTCCCGCTTCTGCTCAGCCCGTACGGCTACACCACCTATCGGGGGACATGAGATGGACATCGTCCTCGGCGCCAACCAGTACGGCAAGGCGGAGACCCGTCTCGTCCGGGTGGACCGCGACGGCGAGCGGCACACGGTGCGAGATCTCAACGTGAGCGTGGCGCTCGGCGGTGATCTCGAGAGCACGCATCTGACCGGCGACAACGCGGCCGTGCTGCCGACCGACTCGATGAAGAACACGGTGTACGCGTTCGCGAGGCGATACGGCGTCGGGCAGATCGAGGATTTCGGGCTGCGCCTCGCCCGGCACTTCGTCGACATCTCAGCCGAGCATCGACGCGGCCCGGGTCGGCATCGAGGAGTACGGCTGGACGCGGCTCGGGCCGCACTCCTTCGCGCGTGACGGCATCGAGACGCGGACGGCGGTGCTCACCTACGACGGGAACGCCACCTCGACGGTAGGTGGTCTGGAGCGGCTGGTGCTGCTCAACTCCACCGACTCGGAGTTCTGGGGCTACGTCAAGGATGCGTACACGACGCTGCCGGAGACCCGCGATCGGATCCTGGCCACCGAGGTCGCGGCGCGCTGGCGGTTCGGCACGCCGCCGAGCGACTGGGCGGATTCGTACGCCGGCGCCCGCGCCGCGCTGGTCGAGGCGTTCGTCGACACGTACAGCCTTTCGTTGCAGCAGACGCTGTACCAGATGGGCCGCCGGGTGCTGGAGAAGCGAGCGGAGATCGTCGAGGTGCGGCTGACTCTGCCGAACAAGCACCATCTGCTCGTCGATCTGGCGCCGTTCGGGCTGGACAACCCGAACGAGGTCTTCGTGGCCGCCGACCGACCGTACGGGCTGATCGAGGGCACGGTGCTGCGTGACGATGCGCCCCCGGCCGGGCTGGCCTGGTGGTGAGCATGGACTTCCTGCAACCGTCGACCTGGGACGAAGCGCTCGCCGCCAAGGCGGAGCGGCCGGAGGCAGTGCCGGTCGCCGGCGGTACCGACGTGATGGTCGACCTGAACTTCGATCGCCGCCGGCCCGAGGCTCTCCTCGACCTCACCCGGGTCGCGTCGCTCGGGGAGTGGGGGACGGACGGCGAGCACCTTCGGATCGGGGCCGGGCGTCACCTACCGGCGGATCATTGAGGAGTTGGGCGCGCAGCTGCCCGGGCTGGCCATGGCCGTCGCGGACGGTGGGATCGCCGCAGATCCGCAACCGGGGCACGGTGGGCGGCAACCTCGGTTCGGCGTCCCCGGCCGGCGACGCCCACCCGCCGCTGCTCGCCGCGGACGCGCTGGTGGAGCTCGCGTCGGTGCGGGGCGTCCGCCGGGTACCGGTGGCCGATTTCTTCGACGGTCCCAAACGCAGCGTGCTGGCACCCGACGAGCTGATCGCCGCCGTCCTGCGTCGAGCCGGCGAACGGCCCGCAGCAGTTCGCGAAGGTGGGTACGCGTAACGCCATGGTGATCGCGGTGTGTTCCTTCGCGCTGGCGCTCGACGGTTCGCGGCAGCGGGTCGGCACCGGCATCGGCTCGGCGGCGCCGACCCCGCTACGGGCCACGGCGGCGGAGGACATGCTGGCCGGCGAGCTGTCGTGGCAGTCCCGTGGCGCGGCGAGCGAGGCGGTGGTACGGCGCTTCGGCGAACTGGTCGCGACCGCCGCCTCGCCGATCGACGACGTACGGGGCACCGCGGGCTACCGCCGGCATGCCCTCGCGGTCTTGGCGGCGCGCACGCTGACCTGGGCGTGGAGGGAGTACCGAATGCGCGTGACCTGCACAGTCAACGGGCAGCGCTGCGAGGCCGACGCGGTATGGCCGGGCGAGAGCCTGTTGTACATGCTGCGCGAGCGGCTCGGCTTGCCCGGCTCCAAGAACGCCTGTGAGCAAGGCGAGTGCGGATCGTGCACGGTCTATCTGGACGGAGTCGCGGTTTGCGCCTGCCTCGTCGCGGCCGGTCAGGCCGAGGGTCGAGCGATCGGCACCGTCGAGGGCCTGACGATCCGGGACGGCCTGCATCCGATACAGGAGGCGTTCCTGGAAGCCGGCGCCGTCCAATGTGGATTCTGTACGCCCGGCCTCATCGTCGCCGTACACGATCTGCTGGCCCGCGACTCCGGCCCCGAGCGAGCCGGATATCCGCGAGGCCCTGGCCGGCAACCTGTGCCGCTGCACCGGGTACGAGAAGATTCTCGACGCGGTGCGGCTCGCGGCGTCGCCGGGCGGCATCAGTCCGGAGCCGCGCCGTGATCGTCATCGAGGGTGGCGCGGTGGCCACCGTGGACGCTTCCGGCACGGAATACCGCGCCGGCCACGTGGTCATCGACGGCAGACCGGATCGTCGCGGTCGGGTCCGGGCGCCGCCGAGCCGTACCCGGAACCGGTCAGCTATGTCGACGCCACCGGCTGCCTGGCCACGCCGGGCCTGGTCAACACCCACCATCATCTCTATCAGTGGGCCACCCGGGGGCTCGCCCAGCAGCAGAACCTCTTCGGCTGGCTGACCGAGCTGTACCCGGTCTGGGCCGGCATCGACGAGGAGGTAGTCGGCGCGGCGGCCACCGCCGGGCTGGGCTGGTTGGCGCTGTCCGGCTGCACCACCAGCACCGACCACCACTACGTCTTCCCGCGCGGCGGCGGCGACCTGTTCGCCGCCACTATCGAGGCGGCCCGGCGGTGGGCATGCGGTTCCATCCCTGCCCGCGGGTCGATGGATCTCGGCCCTCCGCGGGCGGCCTGCCACCGGACGACCTCGTCGAGAAGACCGACGAGGCCTTGGCCGCCACCCAGGAGGCGATCGACCGCTTCCACGACCCCTCGCCCGGCGCGATGCTGCGGGTCGCGGTCGCGCCCGTGCTCACCGTTCTCCGTCACGCCGGACCTGATGCGCGAGTCCGTCGCCCTGGCGCGCAATGCCGGCGTGCGGCTGCACACGCACCTCGCCGAGACGCTCGAGGAGGAGCGTCGTACTGCGAGCGCGAGCACGGCTGCACTCCCGTGGAGTACGCCGAGCGTCTCGGCTTGCTCGGCGACGACGTGTGGCTCGCGCACGGCGTCCACTGCTCGGCCGACGGAGATCGCGCGCCTCGGCGAGACCGGCACCGGCGTGGCGCACTGCCCCAGTTCCAACGCCCGGCTCGGTACCGGCATCGCACCCGTACGGACCTGCTCGACGCACGGCGCGCCGGTGGGGCTTGGCGTCGACGGAGCGGCGTCGCAGGAGGCCGGACAGCTCGGCGCCGAGCTGCGCCAGGCGCTGTACGCGGCGCGGCTGCGCGGCGGCCCGGCGGCGTTGACCGTGCGCCAAGCGCTCGCGCTGGGCACGATCGGCGGCGCGCGCTGCCTCGGCCGGGCCGACGAACTCGGCTCGCTGGAGCTCGGGCAAGCTGGCCGACGTCGCCCTGTGGCGGCTCGACGGACTCGGCCACGCGGGCATCGACGACCCGGTGGCGGCGCTGGTGCTCGGCCCGCCGGCCGCGCTCGAGCTGCTGCTCGTCGGCGGCGTACCGGTCGTCGAGCGAGGCACGCTGGTTCGCGTGCGGGAGGCGGACCTGACCGGCCGGATCCGCGTCGCCGCGCGCCGGCTGGCCGAGGCGGTGGCGGCATGACCGGCCTCGGCGCCGTGACACCGCGACGCCAGACACCGCCGATGCTCGACACGTCGGCACCGGGGCGGCGTTGGCGACGACGCCCGCCGGCCCGACGGCACGCTCAAGGTGCACGGCGAGTTCGCGTACTCCTCCGACCTGTGGGCGCGACGACATGCTGTGGGGCGCGACGTTGCGCAGCCCGCATCCGCGGGCCCGGATCCGCGGCATCGACCTGACCGAAGCCCTCACGCTGCCCGGGGTGTACGCGGTGCTCACCCACGAGGACGTGCCGGGCGCGAAGCTCTACGGCCTGGAGCGCCCCGACCAGCCGGTGCTCGCTATCGACGAGGTGCGCTACCAGGGCGAGCCGGTCGCGATCGTGGCCGCCGACCATCCAGAGACCGCCCGCCGCGCCGCCGCCAGCATCACAGTGGACTACGAGGTTCTGACGCCCGTCGCCGACGCCGAGTTGGCGCTGCGCCCGGGTGCGGATGCCGTGCATCCGACCGGCAACCTGCTGCGGCACGTGCCGGTGCGGCGGGGCGATCCCGCCGCGACGGCCGAGGTCGTCGTGTCCGGCGAGTACCAGGTCGGCTCGCAGGATCAGGCGTTCCTCGGCCCGGAGTCCGGGCTCGCCGTACCGGCCGAGGATGGCGGCATCGACCTATACATCGCCACCCAGTGGCTGCACGTCGACCAGAAGCAGGTCGCCGCCTGCCTGGGCCTGCCCGCCGAGAAGGTGCGCCTGACCCTGGCCGGGGTCGGCGGCGCGTTCGGCGCCCGAGAAGACCTCTCCATGCAGGTCCACGCGTCGATGCTGGCACTGCGCACCGGACGGCCGGTGAAGATGGTGTACGGGCGGGAGGAGTCGTTCTTCGGCCACGTGCACCGGCACCCGGCAACAATGCGCTACGAAATCGGCGCTCACCCGGACGGCGAGCTCGTGTACCTGCGCGCCGCCATCGTGCTCGACGGAGGAGCCTATGCCTCCAGTTCCACGGCGGTCTGCGCGAACGCCGCGACGCTGGGCGTCGGACCCGTACCGGGTGCCCAACGTCGTCGATGGACGCGTACGTCGCCTACACCAACAACCCGCCGTGTGGCGCGATGCGGGGCTTCGGCGCGGTGCAGGCGTGCTTCGGCTACGAGTCGCATGATGGACAGGCTCGCGACGGCGCTGGGCCTCGATCCGGTCGAGGTGCGCGTCCGCAACGCGTTGGCGACCGGCGACACCATGCCAACCGGTCAGGTGGTCGAGGGGCCGGCTCCGGTCGCGCAGCTGCTCCGAATCGTCGCGTCCGCGCCCGCGCCGAAACCGGCCACCGACGACCTGCGCGAGCTGCCCGGCGGCGTGTCCAACACGACGCATGGCGAGGGCGTCGTGCGCGGCGTGGGATACGCGGTCAGCATCAAGAACGTCGGCTTCTCCGAGGGCTTCGACGACTACGCTAGCGCCCGGGTTCGGCTGGATCTGGTCGGCGGATCGCCGGCGGTGGTGGTGCACACCGCCGGCCGCCGAGGTGGGTCAGGGCCTGGTCACCGTACAGGCGCAGATCGCACGCACCGAGCTCGGCGTCGAGCAGGTCACCGTCGCCGTCGCGGACACGAGCGTCGGCAGCGCGGGCTCGACCTCCGCGTCGCGGCAGACGTACATGACCGGCGGTGCGGTGCGCTGCGGCGTGCATCGCGGTCCGCGAGCGGGCACTGTCCCGCGTCGGGCGGCGCTGGGCTCGTTTCGGGCACGATCATCGACGAATCCGGTGAGCCGCTGGCCGAACTGGCCGAGGTGCTGCGCGACGGGGCGATCGAGGAGACCGTGCAATGGCGGCACCGCCCGACCGAGGCGCTCGACCCTGTAACCGGGCAGGGCAACGCACACGTGCAGTACGCCTTCGCGGCGCACCGAGCCACCGTGGACGTCGACACCGAGCTCGGGCCTGGTGCGGGTGGTCGAGATCGCCACCGCGCAGGACGTGGGCAAGGCGATCAATCCACAGGCCGTGCTGGGGCAGATCCACGGCGGCACCGCCCAGGGGCTGGGCTGGCGGTGATGGAGGAGATCCAGCTGGTCGACGGCGTGTCGCGCAACCCGTCCTTCACCGACTACCTGATCCCCACCATCCTCGACATGCCGCCGATGCACGTCGACGTACTGGAACTGGGCGACCCGCACGCACCGTACGGTCTGCGCGGTGTCGGAGAGCCACCGACGATCTCGTCCACGCCGGCCATCGTCGCGGCCATCCGGGCCGCGACCGGGCGGCCATTGACGCGGGTGCCGGTGCGTCCCGAGCACATCGTGGCGCGCTGATGCTCTCCGAGGACGTTTACCACGCGTTGGACCGGCGGCTGGAAGAGGTGGACGGCCAGTTACGCCGCGAGTATCCCGGTGAGGCGCCCGGGCGGCAGCCGGTGCACACGGTCTACGTGCCGGCCGACCGGTTCCACGCAGATCTGATCGGGGACTGGCGCGAGCAGGCGCTCGACGCCCTACGCGCGCATCCGCCGCTGCCGTTTCCGGAATCGCTGCGCGACCGAGTGCTGGCCAAGCTGAACCGGGAGCCGGTCGAGGACCTGCGGGTCGACTTCGAGGACGGGTACGGCGTTCGCGACGACGACGGGAGGATGCCGACGCCCGGGCCGCGGCGGCGGCGATGCGGACCGGCTCGATGCCGCCGTTTGTCGGGCATCCGCTGCAAGAGCCTGGAGGCGCGACCCGCCGCCGTGCCGTACGCACCCTCGACGTGTTCCTCGACGCGCTCGGGCCGCTGCCGCGACGGATTCGTCGTCACCCTGCCGAAGGTGAGCGCGGTGAGCAGGTCGAGGCGCATGGCCGTCCTGTGTGGAGCGCTTGGAGGCGGACCACGGACTACCGGCCGGGCGGCTGCGCTTCGAGGTGCAGGTGGAGACGCCGCCGGCGGTGCTCGGCGCCGACGGCGACGGCCACCGTGCCCGCCTGATCCACGCCGCCGATGGCCGGCTGACGCGGCCTGCACTACGGCACCTACGACTACAGCGCCGCGCTGCGGCATCGCCGCCGGCTACCAGAGCCTGGACCACCCGGCCGCCGACTACGCCAAGGCGGTCATGCAGGTGGCCGCGGCCGGCACCGGAGTACGGCTGTCGGACGGCTCGACCAACGTGCTGCCGGTCGGCGACACCGCCGCCGTACAGGCGGCGTGGGCGCTGCACGCCCGGCTGGTGCGCCGCTCGCTGGAGCGCGGCTTCTACCAGGGCTGGGACCTGCACCCGGCGCAGTTGCCGACCCGGTACGCGGCCACGTACGGCTTCTATCCGGGACGGCGCGCGACGGCGGCGATCGCGCGGCTGGCCGCGTACCTGGTCGCGACGCGACGGCGGGCCAGGGAGCAGCGGGGTACTGGACGAGCCGGCCACGGCCCGGGCGTTGGCCGGCTTCCTGTTGCGCGGCCGCGATTGCGGTGCGCTTGACGAGGACGAGGTCGGGTTCCCGTGGCGGAGTGGGAGCCGCGACGCGACAGCCGCGAGCCGTCATGACAGTCCCGACATGACGCCCGCTATCGACCTGGTGCTGCGGTCGCGCCGGATCGTCGCCGCCGAGCGGGACGCGGCCGGCCGCGGTCTGCATCGACGGGTGGGCGCATCGCGGCCATCGAGGACTACGACCACGCCCGGGCAGGATCTGGGTGATCTGGCCCTGCTGCCCGGCTTGGTCGACCCGCACGTGCATGTCAACGAGCCTGGCCGTACCGACTGGGAGGGCTTCGCGACGGCAACCCGGGCCGCCGCGGCCGGCGGTGTCACGACGATCATCGACATGCCGCTGAACTGCTTGCCGCCCACGCGTTTCCGTCGCACGCCTTAGCCGCCAAGCGCCGTGCGGCCGACGGGCAATGCCATGTGGACGTCGGCTTCTGGGGCGGCGCCGTTCCGGGCAACCTCGACGCGCTCGGCCGAGCTGCACGCCGCCGGAGTCTTCGGCTTCAAGTGCTTCCTGGTCGACTCCGGCGTGCCGGAGTTTCCGCCGCTGATCCGGCCAATGGGCTGCGGCACCGCGTTGTCGGCGGTCGACGCGCTGTTCCTGGTGCACGCCGAGGATCCGCACGAAGTCCGGGACGCTCCGACCGTCTCGCGCGGCTACGCCGACTTCCTCGCGTCCCGGCCTCGCGGCCGCCGAGAACCGCGCCGTCGCCACCGTTCTCGACGCCGCCCGGAGCACGGGTGCGCGGGTACACGTCCTGCACCTGTCTTCGGGCGACGCCGTCGACGATGATCGGGCAGGCGAAGCGGGATGGCGTACGAGTGACCGCGGAAACCTGCCCGCACTACCTAACGCTGGCCGCCGAAGAAATACCGGAGGGGGCGACGCAGTTCAAATGCTGCCCACCGATCCGGGAGGGATCCAACCAGGACACGCTCTGGCGCGGCCTCGCCAGCGGGCGTGATCGACGAGATCGTCTCCGACCATTCGCCGTGCACGCCCGAGCTCAAACTGCCCGACTCTGGTGACTTCGCCGGTGCCTGGGGAGGGATCGCGTCCCTGCAACTTGGCCTGCCGGCGGTCTGGACCCGGGCCCGCTCCGGCTTCCGGCTCGACGATCTGGTGCGCTGGATGGCGCAGCGTCCGGCCGAAATCGTCGGCCTGCCGCGCAAGGGCCGCATCGCGGTCGGATACGACGCCGATCTGGTCGCCTTTGCGCCCGAGGAGACCTTCATCGTCGACCCCGGCCGGCTGCACCACCGGCACCCCGTTACCCCGTACGCCGGGCGGCGCCTTTACGGCGTGGTGCACACGACCTGGCTGCGCGGAGTTCCCGTGGACGGAGAGCCGCGCGGCACCCTGCTGTCTCGGAGCGACGCGTCATGACCGATTTCACCAGCCTGCCCGACCTCGCCTCCCGTCGCCTCGGCGGCGGCGTGGTCTGGGCCAACGACGAGTTGTTCGCCGCCGCTGACAACCTGGTCGATCCCGCGCCGCCCAGCTTCCAGGCAGCCTCGTTCGGGCCGAAGGGCCAGATATACGACGGATGGGAGACCCGGCGGCGCCGGGAGCCCGGATACGACCAGGCGATCGTGCGGCTGGGCACGCCCGGCGTCGTACGGGGAGTGGTCATCGACACGGCGCACTTCACTGGCAATTACCCGCCGTACGGGTCGGTGGAAGGGTGCGGTGTCGAGGGCTACCCGAATCCGGCCGAGCTGGCCGAAGCACGGTGGCTCCCTTTGCTGCCCAAGGTGGCGCTCGCCGGTGACACCCGCAACTCCTTCGCCGTTGACGGGCAACAGCGCGTCACACACGTACGGCTGTCGATCTACCCCGACGGCGGCGTGGCCCGCCTGCGGGTGCACGGTGACGTGGTGGCCGACCCGCGATTGCTCGGCCTGATTCCGGTCGACCTCGCGGCGCTGGAACACGGCGGCCACGTCGCCGCGTGCAGCAACATGTTCTACGGTTCCCCGAACAACCTGTTGATGCCCGGTCTCGCGGGCACGATGGGGGAGGGCTGGGAAACCGCGCGGCGCCGGGACGCGGGCAACGACTGGGTGCTAATTCGCCTCGCCGTGCCGGGCCGGGTACGGCTGGCGGAGCTGGACACCAGCCATTTCAAGGGAAACGCGCCGGGACAGGCCGCGCTGCGAGGCGTCGACGCGCGGGCCAGCGAACTGGATGACGCTGATGCCTGGTTCGATCTGCTGCCCCGAACAACTTTGCAACCCGACACGCGGCACCGGTTTGCGGCACGCGCCACACCGGATGCGACCCATGTCCGGCTCGACGTGTATCCGGACGGCGGCATGGCCCGGCTGCGCCTGTTTGGCGTGCCGTCGCCGGCGGCCATGGCCGAGCTAGCCGCGCGGTGGTTCAACCTTCTATCGCCGTCGCAGGCGGTGGCCGTACTGGTCGAGTTCGCTCCCGAGGATACGCGGCGCCTGCTCGACTCGCGCCCCCTCACCGCCGCCGACCTGCCGCCGCGGCTCTGGCAGTCGTCAACGTTCGAATAATCAGCGGCGGATTGCCAGCGGCTGGTGTCAGTGGCGGCTGAGTGGTGGCCGGATGGAGGTCCAGTCAGTGGTCCGCTCGTACGCGCGCCCGGCCCGCAGCACGAGTGCGTCGGCGTGGCGCGGGCCGACGATCTGCAAGCCGACCGGAAGACCGGCGGACGTGAATCCGCACGGCACGCTCGCGGCAGGTTGTTGGGTCATGTTGAACGGGTACGTGTAAGGCGTCCAACTGGTCCACTCCACCGCATGCCATCCCTGCGGTACATCCTGACCTTTCGGGAATGCGGTGATCGGCAGGGTCGGCGTCAGCAGCAGATCGTACGTCTGATGAAAGCGGCCCATCCGAACGCCAAGATCCACCCGTACGGCGGTCGCGTCCAGATAGTCCGCGGCGCTGAATTCGTTGGCCCGCTCAGCACTGCGGCGCAGGCCGGGATCGACACGCTTGACGGCGTCGGCTCCGTACGCCCGAAGGACGCTTGCCGCACCCGCGAACCACAGCACGTGGAAGGCATCAACCGGATCCGCGAAACCAGGATCAACCTGCTCGACATGTGCACCGGCATCGGCCAGTACGGCGGCGGCGGCCCGCACTACGGCCTCGACTTGTGGGTCGTTGCGCACGTATCCCAGATCCGGCGAGAACGCGATGCGCAGGCCGCGCACACCATCGTCCAGCCCGTCCCGGAACGACACGGCAGGGGTGCGCAACGCCGACCAGTCCCTCGGGTCGAAGCCGGTGAGGATGTCGAGCATGAGAGCGGCGTCGGCGACGCTGCGAGTGATCGGGCCGGCGTGCGACAGCGTCCCAAACGGGCTCGCGGGCCACACCGGAACCAGCCCGTACGTCGGCTTGATCGTGACCGTACCGGTAAACGCGGCGGGGATGCGCAGTGACCCGCCGCCGTCGGTGCCAACCGACCAGGTACCCATGCCGAGTCCGACCGCCGTTGCGCTGCCCCCGCTCGATCCACCGGAGGTCAACGCGGCATCCCACGGATTGCCAGTGGCGCCGTGCCGCAACGAGTCGGTGACGCCCTTCCAGCCGAACTCCGGCGTGGTCGTCTTGCCCAACAAGACCGCGCCGGCTTCCCGTAGCCGCGCCACCGCCGGAGCGTCCTCGGTCCACGGTCCGAGCGGATCGATCAGGTTGGTGCCGCGCAGCGTTGGCCATCCGCGGGTGTACAGGAGGTCTTTAATCGAGGTTGGTACGCCGTCGCCCGGCCCGGCAACGCGGCCGGAGCGCCAGCGAGCCTCGGACTGCTTGGCCGCGGCCAACGCACTGTCGGGATCGACCAGGACGAAGGCGTTGACGTCATCATTGCGAGCATCGATCGCGGCCAGCGCCGCCCGCGTCGCTTCCACCGGGGACGCGCTACCGTTCCGGAACGCTGCGATCAGTTCGGTTGCCGTGAGGTCGGCCAAGTCGGTCATCATCTACCTCCCAGCGGACGGTGCTGGGACCCGAACCGCTCGTCCAGGGTAGGCCCGCGACGGACTTCGCGGCCGATCACCACTCTCGCATGCCTCGGGTAGGTCGAGGCCCGCCCGGCAGGGGTTACCGGAGACGCTGCCGCCCGCTGGTCGTCACAGGACAGGCTGGCGCCCGCTCCACCCAATGCTCAGTGTGATGCGGCTGGCGAAACCGGTTCCACGGCCCGGATAGACGTACAGGGTGTTCGTTGACTTGTTGACGGAGGAGAGATCGACGTAGCCGTCCCGGTTGAAGTCGCCGACACCGACGAGATCACGCATCCCGTTCCAGCCCACGCCTATCCGGGTGCGTGCGCCGACGTGGGAGCCGGCGCGTCCGAAGTAAAGGAGCAGGTCGCCGTTGGACTTCTGCCGGGCGATCAGGTCAACGTAGCCGTCCCGGTTGAAGTCCCCGATGCCCGTCAACTCGTCCACGGAGTTCCATCCGACGCCGATTTGCGTACGCGCGCCGAACCAGTTGCCGGTGCCCGGGTAGAAGAACAGGTTCCCGGTGGATGCCTGCACCGTGACAAGGTCCGGATAGCCGTCGTGGTTCAGATCGCCGATCGGCGTGATCTCGCGCATACCGCTCCAGCCGACCCCGATGCGAATGCGGCTGCCCACGCTTGTGCCGGTGCATCGGTACAACCACAGGTCGCCGTTGGAGGTCTGGCGAGCGATCACGTCCTCGTGGCCGTCGCGGTTGAAGTCGCCGGCTCGTGTGATCGTGTTGAAGGCGTTCCAGCCCGAGCCGAGGCTGGTCCGCGGTTCAAGGTTCGTACCGTTGCCGGGATACAGGTACAGCGTCCCGGTGGAGGTCGTACGGGCTAGCAGGTCGGACCAGCCGTTGCCGCCGAAGTCACCGAACGGGTCCGTCGGCAGCGGAGCGACGTCGAGGTAATCGTTGTCGATATTGATGGTGACGCCACCCCAGGTCTCGTCGTGGCCGCTCGCGTACTGCTTGATCCGGCGGTGTGGTGACCAGTACGACGCCGGGATCGCCGGGTTGGACGTGGTGACGTCGCCGTCATACCGGGCGAAGTCCAGATAGTCGGTGCGCACGTAGGTCGTGGAGTTGTAGACCGCGACCTGGTCGGCCACGCCCGAACTCAGGCTGCCGTAGAAGCCCGACAGGTAACCGAAGTCATGCAGGCGGGAACTCCATGCGCCGACGAACGTCTGCACCGCTGTGCGGCAACCGGCGTCGTCCGTCCGGTACGCCTCCATGTCGTCGATCAGCACGCTGCCGCGGGCGATGCCGAGGGCGGTCGCCTGCGCGACGGCGTCCTCAGCGTTGGCGCGACCCTGCGCCGCGGCATTGGCCGCGGTGAACAGGAACTTCTTGTTCGAGGTGGTACACGGCGCCTGCAAGCCCATGTAGATCGGCATCAGGTGCCAGCCGTTGGCGACCTGTTCGGTGACCCAATCGGGGGTCAGGTTCGGCTGCGTACAGGCACGGTTGATTCCGCCAAAGTAGATACCGACCGCGCGGTACGGCGACGCCAGCCACGCGTTCATCGCCGCGCTCGACGGTGCGGCGCACGCGTCGAAGCCCATTCCGGTGAAGGTGCCGGGGGACACCGTTGGCACGGCTGCGGCACCGTAACTGGCAGCCGGGGCTACCGATGTCGTCAGCATCGTGGACAGAAGCGTGACCGCGACGTACGCGAGCACTCGCATGAATCGCATCGATCTCGGCGTCGTCACCGTGCGTGCCAAGTGGAACCCCCGCCCAACGATGGCGACGCGTTAACCCGTTCATGTGGAGTTGCCGGATTGCGTCGTGTTACTAGTACACCCCACTCTTTGGATTTTCTGTGCTGTTGATATGTGTCAGATACCGGCTGGTGCCGGTCCCATGGGAGGACGCAGTGCGCACGCATCAGGGACATCGGCCGCGGCAGCGACGCTGTCCGACATCATCGCCGCGCGGCGCAGATTAGCTGCGAGTTCGCTACAGCATCAGGCGCGAGGTGGCTACAGCGTCAGGGCCATGCCGATCGAACCGGGCGCGGTCTCTCGGAAGCCGTGTCGGGCGTACAGACGACGACCGGGCGGATCGGCCAGGAGGTTAATCCACGCCCCGGCCGGTGCCCGCTCACGCACCCGGTCGAGCAACGTCACGAGGATGCGGTCGCCGAGTCCGCGGCGCTGATGCTCGGGCAATACCGCCATATCGACGACGTGGAAATACCAACCGCCGTCCCCGATGACGCGGCCCATTCCCACGGCGATTCCGGTTGGCTCATGGATCATATGGACGGCCGCCCAGCTGCCCTGCATAGCGATGGCGGCTTGGTCCGGGCGCTTGGACGATAGGCCGGAACGCTGTCGCAGAATCAGGTAATCGTCGACGGGAGGCGGGCCCTCCACCAGGCGGTAGTCGTCGAGGAGCGAGTCGGTCATGGCCATATCCAACATCACTCGCGTCACACGCCACCACCGGTGCGGCCCGGAGCGAATCGCGACGGCCCGAAACTGGGAGTCCGCTGCCGCCAGCCGAGCGGCCTGGTACTGGGCGTGCGCTGCCGCTAGCCGAGCGCACACTGTTGTGCATGCAGCAGAATTCGAAGACGCCATTGCTAGCCGGTCTCGTGGCGGTCGAGCTCGTCGCCGCTGCCCTCGCCTGGCGTGACCTGGGCGCACGATCCGAAGAGCAGATTCGCGGAACCAAAGCGATCTGGCGGGCGGTCATCGTCGCCAACCCCGGAAACTCGCTGGTGTATTGGCTCGTTGGCCGGCGCTGAGCGATGCCGGTCGTCCCGCGGGCGGCTCTATCCCGGGCGGTCGACGAGGCGGCCCGGCCGCGCGACAGGACGTCGATGGACCGGCAACCGGATCGAACTCGGCCGACGCCCGCGAGAAGCGTCGTACCATGGCCGGATATTGCATTTCAGCTATGGAAATCTGCCCGGCGTTGAGTAGCACCGAACGCGAAGTTCGGCGGACTTGCGGAGGCCGGGCAGCCGGATAGGTCCGATGGCGAATGCATCGTGGCCCGAAACACCGATCGGAAACGTTATGACCGGGAAAGTCGTCACGTTCCTCACCGGCCGACGGATCAAGTACTTCGTCGTCCTGTTCTGGGTGCTGGTTGTCGCGGCGGCGGGCCCGCTCGCCGGCAAGCTTGCCGGCGCGGAGAAGAACGACGCGAAGTCGTGGCTGCCTGGCAGCGCGGAATCGACGAAGGCGCTCGACGCGCAGGCGGCGTTCACGTCGCCGAACACCATCCCGGCTGTCGTGGTCTACGAAAAGGCGTCCGGCTTTACCGCCGCGGACCGCGCAAAGGTCGCCGCCGATGCCCAGCGGTTCCGTGCGTACCCGGAGATCGACGGCACTGTCGCCGGCCCGATCCTGTCCACGGACGGGCGCGCCGCGCAGATCATCGTTCCGTTGAACCTCGGACCCAACGGTTGGGACAAGGCCGCCGACATCGTCGACAGGATAAACGCCACCGCGAGATCCGGCAGCGACGGGATTTCGGCCCATGTGGCCGGGCCGGCCGGAAACGCCGCCGATTCCAGCAAGGCGTTCCAAGGCATAGACACCTCCCTGCTGTTTGGTGCGGCCGCGGTGGTCATCGTCATCCTGCTGCTCACCTACCGGAGTCCGACGTTGTGGCTGCTACCGGTCATCTCAGCCGGCGTGGCTTTGACGATCGCGCAAGCACTCATTTATCTCCTCGCGGTACACGCCGGGCTCACCGTCAACGCGCAGAGCGCCGGCATCCTGACCGTCCTTGTCTTCGGCGCCGGGACCGACTATGCGCTGTTGTTGGTCGCCCGCTATCGGGAAGAACTACGCCGTCATGAGAACCGGCACGAGGCCATGGCCGTGGCACTGCACCGGGCCGGTCCGGCGATCATCGCGAGCGCCGCCACCGTCATCGTGGGCGTTCTCTGCCTGATGTTCGCCGAGACGAACTCCACCGCGAGCCTCGGCCCGGTCCTCGCGATCGGCGTCGCCGTCGCGCTCGCCGTGATGATGACGTTGCTGCCGGCCCTGCTGGTGACGGTCGGCCGGTGGATCTTTTGGCCGGCTCGGCCGACTGCCGGCTCGGCCGAGCCGACCAGCCGGGGCTTCTGGGCGCGGGTCGGCGCCCGCATCGCCCGCCGGCCACGGACCACGTGGATCACCACCGCGCTGGTCCTGGCCGTCATGGCGGTGGGCATCGTCCAACTCGACGCGAACGGCCTGACCAACAAGGAATCATTCCGGGGTACGCCGGACGCCGTCGTCGGCGAGGAGGTTCTCGCCCGTCACTTCGCGGCCGGATCCGGCACCCCCGTCGTGGTTATCAGCGCAGCCGATCAGGCAAGCCGGGTGCGGGCGGCGTTCGCCGCGACGAGCGGCATCGAATCGGCCAGCGTGACGCCGCCGCGCACTCAGGGCGGTACCGCGCTGATGGAAGGGACGTTGACCAGTCCACCGGACAGCCACGCCGCGTACGACACGATCAATCGGGTACGCGACAACGTACATGCTGTGCCTTCTGCCGACGCGCTGGTCGGCGGTACGACGGCGACGAATCTCGACGTCCAGCAGGCGGCCAAGTACGACCGTGATCTGATCATTCCCATCGTGCTCGCCGTCGTGCTGGTGATCCTTGGACTGTTGCTGCGCGCTGTCGTCGCACCCCTCATCCTGGTCGCCACGGTCGTGCTCTCGTTCGCCGCCGCGCTCGGCATCAGCGCGCTCGTGTTCCGGCACGTCTTCGGCTTCGCTGGTGCCGACAGCTCGTTCCCGCTGTTCGTTTTCGTGTTCCTGGTGGCACTCGGCATCGACTACAACATCTTCCTGATGACGCGCGTGCGCGAGGAGTCTGTCCGGCACGCGACGAGACGTGGAGCGCTCATCGGACTCGCCGCCACCGGCGGTGTGATCACCTCTGCGGGTCTCGTGCTCGCCGGCACGTTCGCAGTCCTGGCCACGCTGCCACTGACCGGATTCACCGAGATCGGCTTTGCGGTGGCGTTCGGTGTGCTGCTCGATACGCTCGTGGTCCGATCGGTACTGGTCTCCGGACTCACCATGGACATCGGTCGCCACATGTGGTGGCCCAGCAACCTGTATAGAAAGCGGGATCCGGTCGATGTCTCGGCCGCCGAGGAACCCGACGCGGTACCCGGCGGTGCCCGGCACGCCGCATCCGAGGTCACGGGCCGATAAGCGAGCGGCCGGTGATCGTCGCGCGATCGCGGTCGGCCAGAGCGCGCCGGATCCTGAGCGCGCCATTGTGGCCTGCGTGGCCGCTGTCGGTGTGTACACCGGCCCCAACAGCGGTGATCTGCCCGCGGCGACGGCGTAGCCGGGTGCTCCGCGAGGGCCGGCGTTACGCTTCGTAGTGAGACGGCTACCGCCGTCGATGGGGGGAGCATGCCATGGCTGCCTTGATCGGTGTGGTGATCGGGTTGGCGGTTCTGGGCTTGATTTGGTTCTCTTTCAGCGCGCGCATCATCACGCAGTACGAGCGCGGGTTGGTGTTCCGCTGGGGGCGCGTCAAAGAGCAGGTCCGAGGTCCGGGCTTCACCATGATCACTCCGATCGCCGACCGGCTCCACAAGGTCAACATGCAGATCGTCACCCTGCCCGTGCCTGCCCAGGAGGGCATCACCAGGGACAACGTGACGGTCAAGGTCGACGCGGTCGTGTACTTCAGGGTGTTGGATCCGTTTCTGGCGATCGTGAACGTGCAGAACTACCTGTTCGCGGTGGCGCAGGTGGCGCAGACGTCGTTGCGCTCGATGATCGGCAAGAGCGAGCTCGACGACCTGCTTTCCAACCGGGAGCGCCTCAACCAGGGGCTGGAAATCATGATCGACAGCCCGGCGCTTGGTTGGGGCGTTCACATCGACCGGGTCGAGATCAAGGACGTCGCGCTACCGGAGTCGATGAAGCGGTCGATTGCCCGGCAGGCCGAGGCCGAGCGAGAGCGCCGTGCTCGGATCATCATCGCCGACGGTGAGCTGGCCGCGTCCCACAAACTGTCACAGGCCGCGGCGCAGATGGCGGACACCCCGACGGCCCTTCAGCTGAGGCTGCTCGAAACCGTTGTGGAAGTGGCGGCCGAGAAGAATTCCACGGTGGTCCTCCCATTCCCAGTCGAGCTCCTGCGTTTCTTGGAGCGGTCGAATTTGGCCCCGGCCACGGCTGAGACGGCCACGAGAATCGGGGCCGCGATGCTTCGAACGGGAGATGTTGGTACGCCGGCCGAGCCCGCCGATACGCCACCAGCAGAAGTGCCGCCGGCCGAGTCGGTCGAGATCGGGACGGTCATGCCGACCTCGGTCAGGGACGCGGCGACAAGACGTTGATCGCCATCGAGCGGGCGGACCGTCGCGTAGAACTGCCGGTCCTGCGTCTGGACGAGAAGTGTCGCCCCCCGTGGCGCTGGCCGCCTGGGTGCCCTCATGCCCTTAGGTGGCCCGAGGCACCAAGCGGACGGTTGCCGGCGCTGCGTTGGCGCCGACGACGGCGCCGACAATGGCGGGTCGGTAGCGGTCGAATTTGCTGTGGTACGCCTTGGTCGGGCCGCACCGTACCGTCCGGTCGGAGCGACGCGATCCGCATCTCCTCCGCGCCGCCGATCCGGCTGAGTTCGTCGCTCGTCCACGGAGTCATCGTCGGTCTCCTTGCCGTGGCACGATTTCGTCGTCCGTCGCGAGGAGGCTCATGACTTCTATAGCTCCTACTGTGGCGGGTGGGTTCCGGTGTATCAGGCACGTTCGTCTCCGTGTATTGCCGGTATCGCGTTCAGTCAGATCGGTCAGAGTCCCGTGGGCTAGTGGGGGATGTACGGCTGCTCCAGGGTGCGGATCTCGTCATCGCTGAGTTGGACGTCCACGGCGGCGATGGCGTCGGAAAGGTGATTCGGCATGGTGGCGCCGACGATCGGGGCCGCGACGACTGGGTTGTGGAGCATCCAGGCGAGTGCAATCTGGGCCATCGGGATGCCGCGGGTCTCGGCGATACGCTGGACGGCGTCCGCGATGGGCCGATCAGCGTCACTGAAGAACCGCTGACCGATCGGGTCGGGTGTCGGAGCGACGGGTAGCCTCGCCCCACGGTCGGGCGAGCCTCCCCTTGGCCAGCGGGCTCCACGGGATGCTGCCAACACCTTGGTCGGCGAGTAGTCCGAACATCTCGCGCTCTTCTTCGCGCTGCATCAGGCTGTACTGGTTTTGCATGGAGATGAAGCGGGTCCACCCGTTTGTGGCGGCGACATGCTGCATCTTTGCGAACTGCCATGCCCACGTCGACGATGCTCCGAGGTAGCGGGCCTTGCCGGCCTTGACCACGTCATGGAGGGCTTCCATGGTGGCCAGGACGATGTCGTCGCGTCGGGTGTACTTCTTCAGCGCTCGCCCGACGATCTCTTCCGAGGTGCCGTAGCCGTAGGCGTTGGCGGTGTCCCAGAGCGTAACGCCGCCGTCGACGGCTTGCCGAAAGATCGGCTCGGCGGCCTGGTCGTCGAGAGCCCATTCATTGAATCCTCGCGAGGTGTCGCCGAAGCTCATGCAACCGAGGGCGATACGACTGACCTTCAGGCCCGACGAGCCGAGGCGCGTGTAGTCCATCAGGTTCATCCTTTCGTTTTGGCCCAAATGATGGGGTGTGACCATCCAGGAGACCGGAACCGGTGACGGTCTGGGAGTGTCTGTTGAGACCGGCAACGACAGAACCCCCCAGCTTGAAAGGACCGGACGGATCGTCGTGGTCACCGCAACCGGAGCGACGTCCGTGATGTCCTGACCACCCGGGCACCAAGATCACCCCGGAACAGGCGAACCCCGGTCTATGCCGGCAACCGGCGCGTGACGGGACTGCGTCCGTATCGACCGGTCCAGATCTGACCGCCTACGCAAAGCGGACGAGAACGAGCCCCGCGCCGGGACAAGCCCCGCCGACCAGCCTGTGCCAGACGGGCATTGAGTGCCGGACCGGGCCGGCCCGATCGTGCGTCGGGTCTCGATGCCGAAGTGATCCTCTGCACATCCCCATCTGCCGTTGTCTGATGCCGACTCGTTGGATTTCGACGCACGGCAGCGAAGGCGTGCCGCAGCGGACGCCGTCCACATTGGGGGGATTCCTATTGTGCTCCCGCACGGCTACCGTCAGCCCACAAGGCAAGATCCCGAGCCACGAGGGATGGGAGAACCGATGGCAAATCGTCAATGGAGATGATTGGTCGCAACTGCGGGCGGCCTTTCGTTGGCGCTCGCGACGACGGTCGCGTTCGCAACGACGCACAAGGTCCAGGCCGAGGGACCCGCGGTGCACCCAACAGTCGCCGACTACACACAGCTCACCACGTCGGAGACGCCGCCGACCAACGCGCAGTGCGTCTCGGCCGGCCGTACCTGCTTCGGCCCGGCGGCGACGCGGGCGTCGTACAACCTGAAGCCGCTGTACGACAACGGCTACGACGGACGCGGTCAGACGATCGCGATCGTCGACTCCTACGGCAGCGACACGATCGCCCATGACCTGCACGTCTACAACACCGCGTTCGGCCTTCAGTCGATGTGCGGCGAGGAGGGCGTGACCTGCGCGGCCGGCATGCCAAGCTTCAGCGTCCTGCACGTGCAGGGTTCGCTGTCGACCGACGCACCGCCAGCGAACTCCAACGGCACAGGCCAGGAAGACCGCAGCGCGTGGGCTCTCGAGGTCTCCCTTGATGTGGAGACCGCGCACGCCATCGCGCCGATGGCCAACATCATCCTGGTCGCTACGCCGACCGCTGAGACACTCGGCGTGCAGGGCTTCCCCGCGATGATGAACGCCGAACAGTACGTGGTCGACCATCACCTCGCGACTGTCATCTCCCAGTCGTTCGCATCGGCCGAGGACGCGTTCGGTAGCCCCCAATCGCTGCAGAATCTGCGGCATGCGTTCGTTTCCGCGGCGGCCAGCGGCGTCACGGTGCTCGGCTCGTCCGGCGACAATGGCACGGCCAACGTGAGGAAGACGCCGGTCGGTCAGGGTGGCTCGCTTATCCCGTACCCGACGGTCGAATGGCCGGCCTCCGATCCCCTGGTTACCGGTGTTGGCGGCACCTACCTGTGCACCGATCCGTCCAACACCACGACGCGGTCCGTCCTATCGCCGGGTGTCGCCGCGCGGTGCATAGCCAATCCGAGTCAGGCCGAGGTGGGCTGGACGTTTGCTGGCGGCGGGTACAGCCATGTCTTCAGCAAGCCGGCCTATCAGGACACGCTGCCGGCCGGAAGCACCCCGATCGACGGCGCGCGTGGCGTGCCGGATGTCGCCTTCCAGGCGAGCGCGGGCACGGGTGCACTCGTCTACATCTCGCTACCGCGGGATGGGCAAAGTGGTCTGATCTGCGGAACGGCACCGTGCAGCACTGGCTGGTACGACATCGGAGGCACGTCGCTGTCGTGCCCGCAGTGGGCTGGTCTCGTCGCAATCGCAGATCAGATCAACGGCGGTGGCCTCGGGCTGATCAACCCGGCCTTGTACAAGATCGGCGCAGATCCGACCCGCTATGCCAAGGACTTCTTCGACGTCACCACCGGAAACAACACGGCCGACCCGACCGTGCCGGGTTATCCAGCCACAACAGGCTGGGATCCGATCACCGGCCTCGGCACGCCGAATGCCGCGAACCTTATCCCCGATCTCGTTCTCGCCGCGCACGGAGGTTAGCCGTACCGACGAATTGAACCGTATCGATTAACGAGTGGCCGGCGACGCGAATTGCGTCGTCGCCCACCGTGACTAACGTCTGGTCGTGCGGCGAAGCGTGCTGGCCGCCCGCGCCGACCGTATCGATGCTGCCGAGCAGGTGTGGTACGAGGGCCGGGCGCGCCGGCCCTCGTACCCTTCAGTAGCCCACTTTCAGTAGCCAGCGCCGAAACCGCTACGTGGCACGGTGGCCAGTATCTGTTGCTGGTAGTAGATCGGGCCGCCTTCATCCGCCGTCATGTTCGACGGGTAGTGGGTCGACACCATGAGCGCATAGATGTTGTTCCCGGAGATCGCGAGCCCGAAGTAGTCGCCGATGAACCCGTTGCCCGCCGTGCAGGGGTCCGTGGCTCCGGCGCATGGGTACTGGGAGAGGCCGCCGAGGTGCTGTCCCGGCTGCTCCGGATCCCAGGTGAATTGCGAGATCCGTTTATTCCCTTCGACCGGCACCGCTCCGCTGCCGCTGTCCTTGTACGCCTGCAGCGATGTGTCAATGCAGAAGTTCGTCCGGCCGATATCGGCGAGCAGGACGCTCGGGTCGCTCGGGCAGGCCTCACGCCGATCGTAGAAAGCGATGGCCACCGCGCCGTTGGGTCCGGCCGCGACCGAGGGCTGGAACTGGTCGGTCGGCGCGCCGGCCGCATCGACGTTGTCGTTCACCACTGCCGGATCCGACCAGGTGGCGCCGCCGTCCGTCGACTGCGTGAACTTGACGTCCATCTGACCGCCGACCGCGTTCCAATCCTCGTACGTGAGGTACAGGTGGTTGGGGTATGTCGGGCTGGCCGCGAAGCTCTCGGTGATGCCGTCGCGGAACCGAGTATTCGGCAGTACCAGACCCGGGACCATGGTCACCGTCGTGATCGGCACGAACGCGCTGAATGTGCGGCCGTCGTCGATCGAGCGTGCGACGTAGATCGTCGAGGCGTTACCGTTCGGCGGGAATGAGACGACCGAGACGTAGACGGTGCCAGCAGCGTCGATCGCCGGGTAAACGAAGGTGGCGCCGGCGCTGACTTGAGACGGCGGGGTGATCGTGACCGCCTTGGCGAACGTCTGGCCACGGTCCCGCGAGACCGCCATGCGAACCTTGATCCCCCGCCGCTCGAGGAACCGTTGAAGACTGCCCACGCCGCGTAGACGTGGTCCTGGAACCTGTTGCCGACGATGTGGTTGACGGCGACCCATTGCTTGTCCTCGACGTGACCGGCCTGCTTGGCCGAGGCGTGGTTCGGCGGCTCGAGCGGCTACACCGCCGTTACCCTTCACCCAGTGGCGGCCCATGTCGTCGCTGTAGGACACATCGATCTCGCCGTCCGGATGAAGCTTCGTCGCATCGAAGAACGAGTTGAACGGCAGCATCGTCTGGTAGACGCGGCCCTGGGTGTCGAAGTCCGCGTTCGGGTCGGTCGTGTCGGTCCAGCTCGGCGGCATGTCCTGCGTTCCAGTCGAGATGCAGTCATAGCCCTGGACCTGGTTGTTACTCGACGGCGTCCCGCCCGGGATCTGGTACGCGCCGTTGTAGAACATGTAGAAGGTCGAGTACTTGTCGAAGAAGAACTTCGACGTGCCGACGATGTCCTCGGTTCCGGGCTTGACCGCGAGCCATGACTCCGAGTGGTTCGCGTTGAATGGACCCGCGCCGCAGGTCCCCGCCACCGGGACCCGCGAGCCTGGCGGTATCGGATAGCCGCCGCCGGTCGTCGGTGAGCTAGCGACGACGTTCGTGAACGGCACGCTTGCACTCCAACTGTCGCCGTCGCTTGCACTTGCGAAAGGCGCGACGCCGAGTACGAGAGATGCCAACGCCGAGCACACCGAGTACCGCAATCGATCGTCTCATTATTTCTCCTTTCACCCTGTTTGCGGCAAGACGCCTATCCTGTCCCAACGAGAGAGAAGCGATAACGAAACGGTGCCCCGCGTCGCCGCGGCCGGCCCGACGGAACAGGAACTCGACAAAGGCCATGTCGGCGTCGGGCCCGGCCGGGTGAATGCCGCCGGCCAGATGAAAGCTCGTTTCGTGTCACCCGCGCGCGCTCGTGAGACGATTCTGCTCGTCACTCGCGGGAGATGAGGCCACCATTGGCGCACGCGATTATCGGCAGAGTCAACGAACGCGGCGCGCTCGATGCGTTTCTGACCGACAAACTTCCCTGAGCCCCGAGCCCTGCTTATCGAGGGCGAGCCCGGCATTGGCAAAACAACGCTGCTCCACGAACTGCTCGCAGACGCGCTGGATCGGGACTTCCGCATTCTGTCGTGCCGGCCGACGCGGTCCGAGATGGACCTCTCGTACGTCGGCTTGATGGAGCTCATCGAAGGCCTGGATGAAGACGTCGTCAAGGCGTTGCCCGCTCCACAAGCGCGGCTGCTGCGAGTGATCCTGCGCAAGGAGGATCCGAGCGGGATCGTTCGACCGACTCTCGCTCAACGTTGCGATGGTGGCGGCGGTCCGGGCGGTCGCCACGACCCAACCGGTGCTGCTGGCCGTGGACGACGCCCAGTGGCTCGACCATCCCACTGCCAAGACGCTCGCCTTCGTCGTTCGTCGCCTGGCCGGCACCTCGGCCCGCATCGCCGTCGCGAGCCGGAGCGGCGAAACGGTGGACCTGCTCGCCGAGCTTGCCGCGCGCGATGCCTCAGGCGCGGTTCGACACGATCCGGCTCGGCCCGATCGGTCCGAGCGAGCTGTCCCGGATCCTGCGCAGGGCGATCGGGTGGGCTCCGGCGTGGCCCCGGGTCGTTCGGATCGCGGAACTGTCGGACGGCAACCCGCTCTACGCGATCGAGCTCACGCGGGCCCTGGGTAGGGTCCGCTCCAGTGAGGATCTCGAACGCTTGCTCCCGGAGAGCGTGCTCGAACTTGCGCGCTCGCGTATCGCCAACCTGCCCGACCACGTCCGCGAGGCGCTCGAGCTGGCCTCCGTTCCCCGAGCCCCGACGCTCGATCTGCTCAGGCGTCTCGACTCTCGGGCGCTCGATCTCCGCGATGCCCTGGCGACCGCCGAGCGGAGCGGCATCGTGACGCTCGAGGGGGAGCGGATTCGTTTCTCGCATCCGATCCTCGCCGCCGCCGTGTACGGGTCGATCCCGACGGTCCGGAAGCGATGGCTGCACCGCGCGGTCGCAATGCTCTCCGACGACATCGAGGAGCGCGCCCGTCATTTGGCCACGGCGGCCGAGGGACCGGACCCGGAAGTGGCGGTCGCGCTGGCGGTCGCCGCCGAGGAAGCGTGGCGGCGAGGCGCACCCGACGCGGCGGCCGATCTGCTCCGTCTGGCCTGCCGGCTCACGCCTCCGACCGATGCCGCCGTGCTTGCGCTTCGGCGCATCGCCTTCGGCCGGCTTCTCCACGCCGCCGGCGACGCCCCCGGTGCCATCGCCGAATTCGAGTCGCTGGTGTCAGAGCTTTCGCCTGGCCCGATCAGAGCGCGGGCGCTGTATCACCTCATGTACGTAAGGCGGTTGTCGGGTTCGCTCGGACGCGCCATTGACCACGGAGTTCAAGCGGCGGCCGAGGCGGCGGCCGATCCATCGTTCCAGGCCGAGGTGTACGAGATGCTGTCGCGAATCTCGGACAACGACATCGAGCGCAAGCTCGACGCCGCTCGGAAGGGACTTGAGGCGATCGATCGCATCTCCGATCCAGATCCTGACGTCGTCTTCCACGTGCGCGCGGCATTCGTCGAGGCGGAGTTCTACGCGGGTCTCGGCATCCATCTCGAGCGTCTTGATGGCTTGGACCCGGGTGCGACGCGGCGGTTCCCGCCTGTGCGCACCGCCTCGCGCGGAGACGACCTGATCGGTCGCCTGCTGGCGTACTCGGGGCGCATCGACGAGGGGCTCGAGATCCTGCGTGCTATGTACGAACGGGCCTCGGTCGAGAGCCGTTCGATCCTGCCGGCGATTCTTGGTTGGATGGCCGAAGCGCAGATCATGGCCGGTCGATTCGTGGCCGCCGTCGAGCTCACCCAGGAGGCAATCGAGCGCGCCGAGGAGACCGGAGGCGTCGGCGGCACCCCCTGGGAGGTGGGATTCCTGGGCGTGGCGCTCGCGATGCTGGGCCGCCTCGACGAAGCTGAGTCCGCCGCGACATCGGTCCTAGGCATAGCCGACGCCGATCCGACGGACGGTCTGGACCAGGCGCCGGCGCGACTCGCTCTCGGCATCGTCGCGATGTCCCGGGATAGGTTCGACGATGCCGCGACGCACCTGCGGCTCCTTGATGCGGTGAAACGTGGACGCCGGGATCCGGGAGCCGCGTCTGTGCGCGCATGCAAGCGACCTGATCGAAGCCCTTCTCGGCGCGGCCGAATTGGCGGAGGCAACTGAGGTCCTCACCCGCCTCGAGGCAGAGGCGGTGACCTCCGAGGGGCAATCGTCTTTGGCCGCTGCGGCCCGGTGCCGAGCCCTGATTCTCGCCGCGCGCGGTCACCTGGACGAAGCGCTGGAAGCGGTTGAGCGCTCACTCCGGTTGTTCGAGGGTCTACCAATGCCGTTCGAGCGGGCCAGGACGCTCTTCGTGATGGGACAGATCCATCGCCGACGAAGGGAGAAGCGGCTCGCACACAACGCGATGACCGGGGCGCTCGCGGCGTTCGAAAGCCTCGAAACGCCGGTCTGGGTCGAGCGTGTACGAGCCGAAATGGCCCGGATACCCATGCACCGGACGGGCGCCGGCCTCACCCCGACCGAAGAGACGATCGCGAGACTGGCGGTCGAGGGCCTGACCAACCGGGAGATCGCCGATCGTGCCTTCCTGAGTCCCAAGACCGTCGAGGTGAACCTCACTCGTATCTACCGCAAGCTCGGGGTGCGCTCTCGGGCCGCCCTCGCGAGCCGGTTCGCGACCAACCGGGGTGGGGCGGCAACCGTAGCGGTACGCCCAGATTCCTCCGTCGCCTCGCAGGGCTAGGTGACTGGTGTTTTTCGTGGTCTTCAGCCGGTGGGCCTATTGATGGTTAACTATGTTTTGCGGTAGTTTGAGACGTGACGTTGGGGAAGGCTTCGCACCAGGGCGATCTGCTGGATCCGGTGACCCGGTTCTGCGACGAGACACTTGCCGAGTCCTCGATCTACGGGTTTCTGCACCGTGGGCTGCCGGTGTTGTTCCCGGATGCGTTGTTCGCGGATTTGTTTACTGGCACGGGTCGCCGGTCGGTGCCGCCGTCGGTGGTTGCGGTTGTGATGGTGTTGCAGCGTCTGGAAGGACTCTCCGATCGGGAGGCCGTTGACCGGTTCACCTTCGATGCCCGGTGGCGCTATGCCGCCGGGGTCGGCGGTTGGGACGGTGCGGGTCGGGTGGCGTTCGCGCACACGGTGTTGGTGGACATGCGGGAGCGGCTGCGTCGCTCGGATCGCCCGGACCGGGTCTTCGAGGTCGCGTTGAGCGCGGCCCGGCAGGCGGGTCTGGTCGGGCGGCGGCGGGTGCTGGATTCCACGCCGTTGTATGACGCAGTCGCGACGATGGACACGATCACGCTGATCCGCTCGGCGGTGCGAGGTTTGCTCGCGGCGGCGGACGCGGATCTCGCCACGGCTCTGCGGGCCGTGTTGAGCAGCGGCGATGACTACACCACGGCGGGCAAGCCGCAGATCGACTGGGACGACGTCGCGGCCCGGGAGGTGTTGATCGATTCCCGGGCGCGCGACGGCTACGCGTTGCTCACAGCGCTAGACGGTCGGCGGGTAGACGCGCCGGTGGCGCAGGCCGCGGCATTGCTGGCCACGGTGCTGGGCCAAGACCTCGAGGGCGGGCATGACGTGTTCCGGATCGCCCGTCGAGTTGCCCCGGATCGGGTTATCTCCACGGTGGACCCGCAGGCCCGGCACGGGCACAAAACCAACCACCGGGGCTACGACGGGTTCAAGGGGCATATCGCGATCGACCCGGACAGCGAGATCATCACCGCAACCGCGGTCAGCGCACCCGGCATCAGCGACGCCGCCTGCGCGGTGGACCTGCTCGCCGAGCTGCTGACCGACCCACCCGATATATCCCCAGCCGCCAGCGACCGGGCGGCCGTCTACGGGGACGCCGCCTACGGCGCCGGGGAACTCCTTACCCGCCTCGACCAGGCCATGGTCGAGGCGAAAGTGAAGGTGCAAAATCCAGTCGCCCCCGACGGCCATTTCACCAAAGACGCCTTCACCATCGACCTGGCCGCCGCGACCGTGACCTGCCCAGCCGGCCTCACCAAGCCGATCCGCCCGATCCGCGGCCATGACCGGCACGCCGGCGCCGCACGATACGGCAAAGCCTGCACCAGCTGCCCTCTCGCAGCCGAATGCACCACCTCGAAATCAGGGCGGATCATCACCATCGGCCACTACGAAGCCCGCCTGAGCAGCGCCCGCGCCGAACAGCACGACCCGACCTGGAAGGCCGACTACCGGGCCACCCGACCAAAAGTCGAACGCAAAATCGGCCACCTCATGCGCCGACGCCACGGCGGACGACGCGCCCGGATGCGCGGCAGCCACAAGATCACCGCCGACTTCCGGCTCCTCGCCGCCGCCACCAACCTCGCCCGACTAGCCACCCTCGGCCTGACCTACCAGCCCGCAACCGGCTGGCGGGGCCAGCTAACCCGGTAAACGCATAGCGCTACCCCCACAGTCCGCCGACGAGCAACCAACACACCACCGATCAAGCCCCTCGACCGGGACTGAACCCCCTCGAACGACGCGAGAAACCGCCGTTTAACACCAGTCACCTAGGCCGTGTTCCATGAGCCATGACCGGCCAGAGGCACCAGGCGTCACTTGATCCGACACGTCCGGGCGGGCCGAGCGCTTCACGTCGAATCGGGCGTCCGGCTTGCGGACTCTGTGGTCGTCGGGGTGGGCAGACGGCGGCTGACTATTGGCTTTGCGTAGATATCGGCGGGACTGTGCACCGCCCGGCGTCGCTGCCGAAGGTGCAGCCAGTCGGCGATGCCGATGATGAGGAACCCTCCGACGATCCACGCGGACAAGATCAAAAGCGCCTTAGGTGAATGCTGGCCGCCAAAGTAGATCTGATCCTTGATGGCTCGCACCGTGGCGTTGTTCGGGAACGCCGACGCGATCTGGCGGTAGACGTTGGGAAGAAGTGGGATCGCGCACCGTGACCCCATTGAGGGGGTTGCCGACGATGAGAAGCACGGCTGCGGCCACCGCAGTCCCAGGGAGCCCAAACGCCGCTTGCAACGCGGCAACGGTAACGACGAAAGCGATAGCGGCTAGTACGGAGATCCCGAACAAGCGCCGCCGGTGCCCAGTCAGTGCGCCGAAACCTGCGTCCATCACCAGCACCCCGAGCGCGGCCGCACACAACGCGTACACCACGCCGCCACTGAACCGCGCCCAAACTCGCGATCGCCGCCCGATCAGGTAAAAGAGAACTGACACCAACAATCCGGGAATCAGCAACCCGAGCTGAAGGAAGAAGGCAGACACGCCAGCGGCATCGGATAGCGGCAGCGGCACCACGTCCTTCTGGACGATGCCACGCCCTTGCACGAGGGCATACGCCGTCGCCGCGCGAGTCACGATCTGCTGTATCGCAAGACCACCGGCGCTGGCCGTAAGCAGCCCCACCGGACCGACCGGCGGATCAATGATCGCGCCGTACGCTTTGCCGGTCGCAACGTCGTCGCGTGCAGCGGCTTCATCCGCCGCTGGTTCGCACATCGAACGCACCGGGGACCGCCCGGTCAAACACCGCGTTCACGCGCGCAGCTGCCCCGTTGGCGCCCACCACTTCGATACGAACGTCGTGCGGTCGCGGCGCGTGCGTCGCGTAGCCGTACGACAGGAAGAACAGGCCGCTCACGACAGCCGCAACCAATGCGATCACCAGAATGCGTCGCAACGCGCTCATCGAGGCGTCACCATCCTTCCGCCAGCGCACGCGACCGCCGATCGTGGCCGCGGTGCGAGGGGTGCGAGGGTTGCGAGCGTCGGTTCAACGGCGAACCCCTAGGCCTGTCTAGCACGCTGGAGCGACGTGGTTGGCTGGTTTGACTCCAGAGGAGATGCGCAAAGGCCCGCCGCGGCAGTCAGCGAGACCGTCGGTCTACAGCACCGTGCTGCAGACCAACGTCGAGCCCGCTCCGTTGGTTAATCAGCAAGAAGTGCATCTCAGCTGGTGATCATCGAGTGGAATGGCTCACATGCCTGGGGAGATCGTGGTGACCGCAGCCGGGTGGGGATGTCGCGGGCACCACGATCCTGCAGCTGTGCGGTCAGCCAACGGCGGAGGAGAGTGCCTGAAAGAGCGTGAGCGCGAAGTTCTTCGCGTTGTCCACACTCTCAGTGCTGCCGCCAAGCGCGACAACCAGGTACGGCCCGACATTGGTGCCCACGACGGCGATCGTGAACGTGAGGCCGTCGTCGGTCTTGCTCCCGTATCCGCCGAGCAGTTGTCCCGCACCCGGCGCCGGCGCCGTCAGCGACTGGACCGCCCACTTGTGGTCGGCCGCGCTGTCGAGCATCGTGGCCTGGACCTTCTTCGCCTCCGTGAAGGCCGTCGCGGCGCTGTCGTATTGGACGACCGCGTAGCTCACGCCCTGCAGGTCCTGCTGACCCTTCAGGTCGATGTACGAACATAGATCGATCTTTGTTCCGCCGTCGGTCCCGATGTCGAGGGCCTTGTTGTTCATGTTGACCCCACCGAGCAGCTTGACGGCATCGGCCTTCGCATACATCGTGCAATTCCCCGGGGTGAGGTCTTTGACGGCCGGGGTCGCCGGCGCCGACTCGATCGTCGTCGGCGCCGACGTGGCCGGCGTCGCGGCAAGGTTGGCCGCGGTCGGTCGTTCCACCGCCGGAGCGGCCTTCGGGCCGCACCCGGCCAGGAACGCGGACGCCGCGACAACACAAGCGGCCGCGACGGCAGCCATCGGTCTCATTCTCATTGCGGTTCCTCCTCGTCGGTTCGGGGGTTCGGCGGCCATGGCCTGTGCGCGACCTGGAGGATCCGGCTGAAGGGAATTTCGGCGTGATCCACGACGCGTCGGATCCTTCCTATCGGCCCGTCGAATAGGACCAACACGACGTCGTCGTCGATGACACGTAGCCAGCCCAGATAGCGGACCGGCTCGCGATCGCCGGCGACTGCCACTATCGAGGCCTCGACCCGCCGATCGAGCGCGCGCAGGTCCTCCTCCCGTACGCCGGCCCAGAAGCACTCGGCGACGTAGCTGTTCCGTACGGGGTTGGCCATGACCGAACGCTAGGTGAGCCGCACGCCCAAGGAATCAGGGATTCCCCTACAGCTGAGGCGGCGTGCCTGGGTACACATCACCGGCGTACCCCATACCGGCTCCGATCCGGCCGCTGGACCGTCCTATGTGACGCCGGCGGACATCGGCACCTGCACGGAGCTACGCCAAGATCGGGACAGCACGCGAGTCATCGTGCCGGAGGCTCTGGACTCCGGTTGCCGATGCTGCGTCAAAATGGCCCTGAGCAGCCATGGCTTGGCATTGACACATGGGGATATCTGCGCGTATCTATCAGATAGGAAATCTAACTATCTTTTGCGGCCGCGTGGAAGGAGCTTTGCATGCCAGCCTCGCTACGTTTCCATCTCTTACGGACCGGGGTAGTTGCGGCGGTCCTCGCCGCGTTCGTCGTCGCCCCCGGCGCCCGTGCACACGCGCTGGCTAGTTCGGCGTTCGTACGCGTCAATCAACTCGGCTACGCCAGCGCGACGAAGCGGGCATACCTGATGGCCTCGGGGGCTGAGACCGGTGCGACGTTCGCGGTCAAGAACTCCGGCGGTACGACCGTCTACGCTGCCCCGATCGGCGCGAACCTCGGATCGTGGAGTTCAGGCTACCCGGATGTTTACGCGCTTGACTTCGACTCCGTCGCCACGGCCGGCAGCTACACCATCACGGTCAGCGGACCGATCGCCGCGACGTCGCCTACGTTCCGGGTCGACAGCGGCCAGAATGTCTACGCCGGCGCGATGGCCAACGCCGTCTCCTTCTACCAGAACGAACGCGACGGCGCGAACTACGTCCCGTCGGCACTGCGCACCGCGCCCGGACACCTCAACGACGCCACCGCGATGACGTACGCGACGCCGCATGCGAAGTCTTCGGGCAGTTTCTCCGGTGACCTGACGCCGCTCGGCATCACGATGGACGCCTCCGGGGGCTGGTGGGACGCCGGGGACTACCTCAAGTTCGTGCAAACCGAGAGCTTCACCGTCGACCTCATGCTCGCCGGCGTGCGCGACTTCCCCACCCAGATGGGCGCGGCGTTCAACGCCGAGGCCAAGTTCGGAACCAACTGGCTCCAGAACATGTGGAACGACAACACCCGGACGCTCTACTACCAGGTCGGCATCGGCGAAGGCAACGCCAAGATCGTCGGGGATCACGACATCTGGCGACTCCCTCAGGCCGACGACACCTTCGGCGGCACCGCGGCGGCCGACAGGTACATCCGCAATCGGCCGGTGTTCCCGGCCAACAGCCCCGGCGGACTGATCAGCCCGAACCTCGCCGGCCGTGAGGCCGCCGCGCTGGCGCTGTGCTACCAGGTCTACCGCACCAGCGACCCGGCGTACGCCAACAAGTGCCTCCTCTCCGCCGAGCACGTATTCGACCTGGCCAACACAAACCCGACCGCACCACTGCTGACCGTCATCCCGTTCAGTTTTTATCCCGAAACCGAGTGGCGCGACGACCTTGAACTAGGCGCCACCGAGCTCAACCTCGCACTGGCCGCCGGCACACCACCCGCGGGTCTGCCGCACACCGATCCGTTGTTCTACTTGCAGGGCGCCGCGACCTGGGCCAACGCCTACATCACCGGCCCGAACGACGCGAGCGACACCCTCAATCTCTATGACGTCAGCGGTCTGGCCCACTACGAGCTAGCGAACGCCATCTCCCGCGCCGGCAACCCGCCGGGACTCGCCACCACCGTCGCCGCTCTCACGGCAGACCTGAAGAAGCAGCTCGACAACGCGGTCGCCCAATCCGCGACCGATCCGTTCGGATTCGGATTCCCGTGGGCCACTTACGACACCACCGTGCACGGCGCCGGGCTCACGGTGATGGCTCGTGAGTACGACCACCTCACCGCGACGACGACCTACGCCGCCGCCGCCGACCGATGGATGGCCAACATCCTCGGCGCCAACGCATGGGGCCTGTCGCTGATCGTCGGTGACGGCACCACCTTCCCTCACTGCATGCAGCATCAGGTCGCCAACCTCGTCGGATCGCTCGATGGAACCGCGCCGATTCTCGCCGGAGCAGCGGTAGAAGGCCCCAACGCCGCGGCGACCCGGGGGCTCGTGTCCGGCATGCGTACCTGCCCCGCCAACGGTGTCGACGTGTATTCGCCGTTCAACAACGCGGCCGAATTCAAAGACGATGTGCAGTCCTACTCAAATACCGAACCCGCGGTGGACCTGACCATTACGTCGCCGCTGGCGTTCGCCTGGCAAATGAGCGGAGCCTGACATGACCCTCCGACCCCGGCCACTCCCTCGCCCTGCTCGCCGCCCTGATTTTCGGCACGGGCGGTGCAATGCTCACCGCGGCGCCGGCGTCCGCCATCGGGACGCCGATGCCGGCGCATGTGTACGCGCCGTACTTCGAAACCTGGACCACCGACAGCATCACGACCACGGCACAGCAATCCGGCGCGCGCTACTTCACGCTCGCCTTCGTTGAAGTCCCGACGAAAGGCTCCTGCACCCCGGTATGGAATGGCGACGCGACGCAGACAATGGCCGGCCGGACGGTACCTGTCGGACATCGGTAGCCTTCGCGCCCTTGGTGGGGACGTGATCCCGTCATTCGGTGGCTTCAGCGCCGACAATGGCGGCACCGAGCTCGCCGATTCCTGTACCGACATCAACCAGATCGCCGCCGCCTACGAATCGGTGATCACCACCTACAACGTGACCCGCCTCGACATGGATGTCGAAGTGAAATCACTGTCCAACACCGCCGGCATCGACCGACGCAACAAGGCGATCAAGATTGTGGAGGACTGGGCGGCCGCGCAGAGCCGGCCACTGCAGATCTCCTACACGCTGCCGGTCGAACCGGCCGGTCTCGAGTCCAACGGCCTAGCTGTCCTCCAGAACGCGGTCGCAAACAATGCGCGCGTCGACGTCGTCAACATCATGACCTTCGACTACTACGACCACGTCACCACCCAGATGGGCGCCGCCGCGATCAGTGCCGCGCAGGGCCTGCATGCCCAGCTCGCCGCCCTGTACCCGGCCAAGACATCGGCCCAGCTGTGGGCGATGGAAGGCAACACGATCCTGCCCGGCATCGACGACTTCCCCAGGAAGACCGAGGTCACCCTACCTCGCAGACGCCCAGCAGTTGCTCGCTTTCGCCCAGGCCAACGGCATCGGCACGCTGTCGATCTGGGCAATCCAACGTGACAACGGTGGCTGCCCCGGCGGCCGCGACAAGAACGATTGCTCCGGCATCGTCCAGAACACATGGGACTTCACGCATCTGCTTTCGCCGTACACCGGCTGACCTTAGCGACAGGATTGGGTGGGTCCGACCGGTGTCAAGGGCCCACCCAATCACCGCGTTCCCGGTGACGCCAGATGAACACCGACCGGCGTTGCACGGCCGGCGGGCACAAATCGATCATGCCAGAGGTATGCGGGCGATGGGGCCGTGCGCTGCGCCCGATGCAACGCGGATGATCCACCGCGGTGGACGATCCGGGCCGTCACAGCGACACCGATCGTCCATCCTGGTGGATCATGGCGCAGCAGGATCAGGCCGGATTGGGCGATCCGGGTCGAAATGCGGCAACGGTAAGCGTTTCGCTGCGGGCTGCTGGCAACGCGACCATCGTTGAGGTGTCTGACGCAACTCCACGCGACGCGGCGGCGGTTCTTGCTTCCGCTCGTCGCTGTGTCCGTGCGCGGCGCGTTAGCGCCTTGCGTACGCGCAAGAGATCTGCCCGGCGCTGGCCGTCTCGGTTCGTGCGGCTCGCACCGACGAGCCTCGACAACCGTCTCGAACCGATGTGGTGTACCGACCATGATCTGTGCACGAACGTGGGAGGGGCAAGGATGAGAGTGCACATCATCCGCCGTGTGTTGGCTGGGATGGCCGTGACCGCGGTGATGCTGGGGCTCGCGGCTTGTGGCGACTCGATGTCGAGCGGATCGGCAGCACCGTCCGCGTCGTCGCTCGCCCCAGGCGCCAGCTCGCTTCAGGCCGACTACGTACAGACCGTCCGCGCTGTGCTGCCGTCGGTCGTACTGATCCGTACGAGCCGCGACCTCGGTTCTGGCATCGTGTTCGATACCAACGGCGACATCGTCACCAACGACCATGTGGTCGGATCGGCCACCTCGTTCCAGGTGACGCCGTCGGGCAGCGCGAAGTCACTGCGGGCGACACTCGTCGGCACCTACCCGCCCGACGATCTGGCCGTGATCCGAGTCAGCGATCCGTCCGGGCTCAGGCCGGCCTCGTTCGCCAATTCCAGCGCGGTAATGGTCGGTGAGATCGTGTTGGCCATCGGCAACCCATTCGGTCTGGCCGGCAGCGTCACCAACGGCATTGTCTCCGCGACCGGCCGTACGGTCACCGAGCCTTCGGGCACGGACTCGCCGGGTGCCACGCTGCCCGACACGATTCAAACGAGTGCGGCGATCAATCCGGGCAACAGCGGTGGCGCCCTGGTCGACCTCGCGGATCAGGTGATCGGCATCCCAACGTTGGCCGCAACCGATCAGCAGGGCGGCGGCGCGGCTCCCGGCATCGGGTTCGCAATCTCCAGCAACATCGTCAAAGACATCGCCGGCCAACTTGTCGCACACGGAAAGGTGACCAACTCGCACCGCGCGGCGCTGGGAATCCGGGCCACAACAGTTGCGGGATCGGGCGGTCAGCCCGGCGGCGTGGGCATCGTCAGCGTTCAGCCCGGTGGTCCTGCCGCGGCGGCCGGGCTAACAGCCGGCGACGTCATCGTCGAAGTAAATGGAACGCCGACCCCGACCGCGAGTGACTTGACGGCCGTGCTGGCGAACCTGTCGCCGGGGCAGAAGGCCACGGTCAAGGTGCAACGACCGGATGGGTCGACAACGAGCGTGTCCATGACACTCGGGACACTTCCCGGCTGACGGTCACAGCGACGCGGAGACGACTCGCCAAGTGGTATCTGCCGTGATGCCGGGGCATCGTCCGAATTGGACGGCCGTTACGCGCCGCCAGCGACGATAGCCGCGGCGAACCTAGCCGTGATGACAGCGATACCGGTGGTGCTGGTGTGTAGACGTCGTCGACGATCGGGAGCAAAAGGCGGTGAGTAGCTGCCTCGGGATTTGGACCGCCGTGCAGATACCGCAAACCCCCGATCGAGCGGACGCCGGGTGGTAGAAAGGGTGCATCGCACAACGAATGAGGACACAGACTGGAGTTCGTCATGAGCCAGGCGACTGCGATGTTGGATACCTATCCGATGGACCTGGGCACGATTGACAAGCGGGTTCTTTCTGCCTGCATCGAGGCCTGCTACGACTGCTCGCAAACCTGCACCGCGTGTGCAGACGCTTGTCTGAGCGAAGAGATGGTTGCGGAGTTGACCAAGTGCATCCGTACCAACCTCGACTGCGCGGACATGTGCGATACCACGGGCCGCATCCTGTCGCGGCACACCGGCTACGACGCCAACCTGACCCGGGCGGTGGTGCAATCTTGTGCGCAGGCCTGCAAGGCCTGCGGCGACGAGTGTGCCAAGCACGCCGACATGCATGAGCACTGCCGGGTGTGCGCCGAAGAGTGTCGACGCTGTGAGCAGGCGTGCCGGGAGTTGCTCGCGGCGCTCGGCTAAGCCGAGCACGACAACGCCGCGTTCGGCTTAGCCGACCACCTCATCGTTCCGCCCGCGAGGGCGTCCTAAACGTGATCCGGATCGAAGTGCCGGGCTAGTCGACGGAGACCAGCACCGGCACCTCGCGGTTGTCCGCCAGCTCCGTCTCGGTGTCGACCGCCGAGCGGCGGCGCAGCCCGGAGAGCGCCGCGACGAGGCCGAGACCGCCGACGATCGATACCAGGACCAGGCCCGGCCGGTACGCGGCCAGCGTCTGGGCGGCCGACGCGGCGTGGTGCGAACCGCCCGAGGTGACCACGGCCGTCACCGACGCCAGAGCGAGGGCCCCGCCGAGTTGCCCGGACGTCTGCAACAAGCCACTGGCCAGACCCTGCTCCTCGTCGGCGATGCCGGACGTGGCCTGAATGTTCAGTGCTGAGAAGGCCAGCGCGAAGCCGAGGCCGACGAGCACCATCGTCGGCAGGATCGCGGCGGCGTACCGCGGGGTGATGTCCACGCGCAGGAAGAGCAGGTAGCCCGCGGTCAGCGCGACAAATCCGGCGGCGATCAGCCGCGGCGGGCCGAACCGTGCGACCAGCGTCCCGGCGAACGGCGCGCTGAATGCCACCAGCAGGCCGGTGGGCAGGAATGCCAGCGCCATGGTCAGCGGGGACCAACCCAGCAGCGACTGCATGTAGAGCGTGCCGATGAACTGGAAGCCGAGGTAGGAGCCGAACATCGCCATCATGCCCAGGTTGGCCCGCACCAGGGACCCGCTGCGCAGGATGCCGAGGCGGACCAGCGGATGGTGGGTCCGCCGTTCGATCGCCACGAACGCGGTCACCAGCGCCGCGACCACCACGAGGGAGCCGATGGTACGGACGCTGCCCCAGCCCGCCGTCGGCGCCTGCACGACGGTGTAGACGAGCAACAGAGTTGCCGCGGTGCAGCTCAGGGCACCGAAGACGTCGTAGTGCCCGCTCGTCTTGGCCGAGTGATCCGCGCGCGGGATGAACCGGATCCCGGCTACCAGGATCGCGACGGCGGCCGGTACCGGCAGCAGAAGCGTCCAATGCCAGCCGATCTGGGTCATCACACCGCCGAGGATCAGGCCGGACGAGAAGCCGCTGGCGCCGAAGAGCGTGTAGATCGACAGCGCCCGGTTACGGGCCGGACCCTCCGGAAAGGTCGTCGTGATGATGGACAGGCCGGCGGGCGCGGTGAACGCGGCGGCGATGCCCTTGACGAAGCGGCTGCCGATCAGCAGCGGGCCGCTGGTGACCACGCCACCGAGCAGCGACGCGGCGGCAAACGCGGCGACCGCGATCAGGAACACTCGGCGCCGGCCGAGCAGGTCGGCCGAGCGGCCGCCGAGCAGCAGCAGGCCGCCGTACCCGAGGACGTAGGCGCTGACCACCCATTGCAGCGCCGAGGTGGACAGGTGCAGGGCTGCGCCGATCGAGGGCAACGCCACCCCGATCATCGACACGTCAAGGCCGTCAAGGAAGAGCGCGCCGCACAGCACGAACAGCGCTCCCCACAGTCGCGGGCTCCAGGTCGTTGCGTCAGAGGTTGTCCTTGCGTCAGAGGTTGCGGAAGACATGAACACGCAACTTACATGCACACGCATTGAATGCACAAGCACTAAATGCAAGAACAAATAATGTACGATCATGTGCTAGCATGGCCGCAATCTCGACGAGGAGGGGTCGTGGCGCAGCGCACAGTTCAGCCCCGACCAGTGGACGATGCCCAGCTCGTGACCAGCTGGCGCGACCTGGCCGCCTGCTACAGCTCGGTCCGGGGCGCGCTCGATCGCGAGCTGGACGAGCGCCACGGGCTCGGTATGAGCGAGTTCGAGGCGCTCGACCGCTTGGCCGAGGCGCCCGATGGCAACCAGCGGATGCAGGAGCTCGGCGAGGCCATGTACCTGAGCCAGAGCGCACTCTCGCGGGTGGTCGCCCGGCTGGAGCGCGAGGGACTGGTCTGCCGCGACATGTGCGCGGAGGACCGCCGCGGTGTGTACGTACGCCTCACCGACGCCGGTAAGCAGCGCCACGCCGCCGCCCGGCCAACCCAGTTAGCGGTGCTCGCACAGCAGCTTGGAGCCGACGCCACCCGAGTGGTGTAACGCACAAACCCGACCTGCGACCAAGCGCCGCCTCCGGGACAGCACGCAAGGCGTTCGTCAACGCGCGCGATCAGTCTCCCGTGCCCGAGGACCTGCCAAGCTGATAAACGAGTGGCCAGGGCCGGCCGTCTTCGACGCATTGGCGCACGATGATGAGCTCCTGGCTCTCGCGGCCGACGTACCCCCGGATAAGTTGCCCGCTCTGTTGTTTGCCGCCTCCGCCTGCTACCTGATCGCGGACCGCGAGCCGGACGGCCTGATCGGCTACTTCCCGTCCGCGGGCGGACCGCAACCCGCCGTCGACGCTGGTTTTAACCGGCGTTTCGAGCTTTCTGCCTCGACCGTCGCCGCGAAATCGCCGCGGTGTGCGCTCGCCGGCGGTATCAAATGAACGACGTGGCGAGAACCACTCAGGTCGCTCTCGCGCTCGGGGTAATCGGACGGCGACGCCGCTCGGCGAGGATCGCCCTGATCGACCTGGGCGGTGGTGCCGGGCTTGGCCTGTACCCCGACCGCTATCGGCACCTGATGGGCGACGGTCGGTCGTTTGGTGATGCTCGCTCGCAACTGACTCTGCGCTGCGAGTCCGACGGGCCGCTGCCACCACCGGTACCCTCCGGGTTGCCGTCGATCGAGTCCCGCATCGGCGTCGACGTCGAGCCCATCGACCTCACCGATCGCGACGATCGGCGGTGGGCCCGTGCGTGCCTGCCGCCAGAGACCCGGTCGCTCGACCGCTTCGACCGCGCCGCCCGGCTCGCCACGGCGGAGCCTGGCTGGATCCGTCGTGGTGACGCGATCGAGGAGTTACCGGCGATCCTCGACGTCGTTGCCGATGATGTCCTCCCGGTGGTGACCGACACCTATACCGCGGTCTTCTTCTCGGACGAACAGCGCCGTCGGCTACATCAGCTCGTACGACACTGGGGTGCCATCCGTGACCTCGTATGGATCTCCCTCGACCCGCTCGTGCCGCTCGGGTCGACGGCCGACACAGCGTCCAGGGTCTCGAGGTCCCCGACACGCTGGTGGCGGAGTATCAACGCGATGGAGTATTCGCGCTGCTCGGCCTGGTCTCGTTCGAGGACGGGCATCGTCGCGGCAATGTGCTCGCGCGCGCTCATCCCTCAGGTACGAGCATGAGATGGCTCGACAATGCCACCAGTAGCGGCCCATTGGCGGCCTGAAAGATCGTGGCCGATGGCTCAGGTGAGGTGGCGGCGGGTCCACCAGAAGCAGAAGGCTGCCAGCAGCACGGCGGCGCCGACGAAGATGCCGGTCTCGGCGAATTGCAAGGGCCAGAAGTGGCTGGTGGGTTGGTAGGTGAGGTCTTGGCGTAGGCCGAGGGTGCCGAGCCAGTTCACGCAGGCATCGGCTCCCTGGTTGTCGCCGCAGTATTGCGGGTTGGCCGGGCCCGTGAAGAGGTGACCGGCGCTGGTGATGGTGGTGTTGGTCAGGACCCAGGCGCCGTGGGGGTTGACACCGCTGACGACCTTCATCGCGTTACGCGGCCCGATGAGGAGCTCGTCGATGCGGCTGAGGTCCAGCGGTGTCGTGGAGTGCGCGACGGGGGCGAGGTGGGCGCGGATCCACAGCGGCATCGAGATCGACGGCGCCGATGTAGATGGCGAGGGTGGCGGCCATGGCGGGGACGGTGCGGCGGATGAGCATGCCCATGGTGACGCCGAGTACGAAGGCGAACAGGGCGTAGCCGATCGGGACGATGCCGCGGGCGGCGAAATACTGGGGTCTGATCATGTTGCCGGTGGCGTGGTCGATGTGGTGCGCCCAGGCGGTGACCGCCCAGCTGAGCAGCCCGACGCTGGCCGCGGTCGCGGCGCCGATGATGGCGAGTTTGGTGGCCAGCCAGCGGGTGCGGGTGACCGACTGGTTCCAGGCGAGGCGGTGGGTGCCGGTTTCGAGTTCCCGGGCGATCAGTGGGGCGCCCCAGAAGATCCCGATCAGTGCCGGCACCACGTACATCAGCGCGAGGGAGAGGTTGTAGACCTTGTCGCTGATACCGCTGCGGACCTCATCGAGGAAGGTACTGACCGCGGTGCCGCAGTTGCTGTGGCAGGCGGCGGCACCGCTGGAGGTCCACAGATCCGCGAGGTTGTGGCCGGCCACGGCGAGGACGATGGCGACGACGGCGAGGCCGCCGATGGTGATCCAGGCTGGGGTGCGGAACTGGCGCCAGGTGAACCAGATCATCGCTGTGTCTCCAATACGGCGGTGCGGCCGGGCGCGATGGCGGCCTGGGCCATGTAGGCCAGCACGAGGTCTTCGAGGGTGAGTTGTTCGACAGTCCACGCTGGATCGTCGATCGGGGTGCTGCTGCGCACGATCAGCGTGGACTGCCGGTCGGTGTGGCTTTCCTCGATCACCTCGACATGCGGGAGGTAGGCTGTCGAGGTCGCGGCGGGCGCCGGTCACCCGGTGGTGGGTGGCGAGCAGGTCGTCGACCTCGCCGGCGATGCGGACCCGCGAGGCGACCAGCACGATCAGGTAGTCGCAGACGCGTTCCAGGTCGGAGACCAGGTGCGAGGACAGGATCACGCTGGCGCCGTGGTCGGCGACGAACGCCATGAGGCTCTGCAGGAACTCACGTCGGGCGAGGGGATCGAGGCTGGACACGGGTTCGTCGAGGATGAGCAGGTCGGGTCGTTTCGCGATGGCCAGGGTCAGCGCGAGTTGGGCACGCTGACCACCGGACAGCTTCCCGGCCTTCTGCGACGGGTCCAGGCCGAGCTTGCCGATCCGGTCGTCGGCCAGCTGCGGATCCCAGCCGGGGTTGGTGTGGGCGCCGAAGCGCAGATGGTCGGCGACAGACAGCCCCGCGTAGGTGGGGGTCTCTTGGGCGACGAAGCCGACCCGCGCCAGTTGTGTCGGTCCAGAGGCTGGCTGGCCGCCGAGCACTTCAATCGTGCCGGAGGTGGGCGGCAGCATACCGACGGCGATCTGTAGCAAGGTCGTTTTGCCGGCGCCGTTGGGGCCGACCAGGCCGACCACATGGCCGGCCGGAATGGATAGCGTGCAGTCGGACAGCGCGGGGCGTCGTCCGTACCGCTTGGTCAGGCCGGTGGCCTGCAGCACAGGGCTGCTCATGCGGTCTCCTCGATCAGGTGTGCGGAAGGTGGTCACGAACAGAGCCTCGATGCTCTCGGCGTCCAGCCCGGCCGCCCTCGCCTTATCGAGCCAGGCGCGGAGCTCCTCGCGGAGCGGCCCATGCGCCGCCAACGACTCATCGGTCAGAGTGCGGGTGATGAACGTGCCGACCCCGGGACGTGGCGCCGCGAGACCCTCGTATTCGAGTTCCCGGTAGGCCTTCAGCACGGTGTTGGGGTTGATCGCAACTTTCGACACCACCTCCTTAACCGTCGGCAACTGGTCGCCCTCGGCGAGCAGACCCAGCCGCATGGCCTGGCGGACCTGCTGGATGAGCTGCATGTAGGGGGCGACGCCGGAGCGGCCGTCCAGGTGGAACTCGATCACCCTTAGCCTCATTCATCTAGGTTCCTAGCACTATAGGCTAGGTCGCCGAGTCCGCGTCAAGGCCATGACCGGGCCACGTTGCGGTGAATGTGTTGCGGGTTGGTGCCTTCGCGGGCGTCTACACCGCTTGCGTATCTGACGAGCCGTCAGCCGCTGGCGGTGAGCGAGAGGGTAGGCGCGGGGGATGCGTCCACATCGACCAGCACCCACGAGCGGAGGGGCGACATGGGAGGGTCGCTGTCGAGATCGGGCCCGACGGCGACGGCCGGCTTGCCATCGTTGACGGCTACCCGTAACCCCGGTGTCCAGTGTGGTGAATTCGAGGCGATCACCCGGCCGTCGACGTTGGCCAACACGACCGGATGTGCGACGGACATCAGTGCGGGCAGGACCCGTCGTTCCACGCTCGAAACGAGGACGTCGGCCGCGGCGACGCCCAACAGACGATCGCCGAAGCGGACCGGAACGGAGAGCGTGATGGCGTACTCACCGGTGCAGGCGTAGTCGACGTACGGTCCGGCCGCCCGGCGGGTCAAGGTTCGCTCTGGCGTCGCGTACCAGTCGGCGGTCGTGTAGTCGAAGAAGTCGGGGGCGGCCGGGTCGAGGTTGACGCGCAACGCCTCGGGCGTTCCCGCCGCCGTCGTCCACCACCACTCGAGCCAGCGTGGGGCGTCCCGCAACAGGTCCGGGGCGGCGATAACGCCGGCGCCGGCGACCAGATCCCGATGCGTGGCGAGGATATCGAAGATTACCTGTTGCACTGACGTCAGATCACTACGATACAGCGGAGCGTCGGCCCCGCCCGCCCGAGCCATGACGTCCTGCAATCGCTGGCCGAGGGTATCGAGGGCGCCGAATACCTGTTCGAGATCATGCACGACGTGGCCGAGTACCTCGTCCGGCGGCGGTGCCGAAGCGCGGGCTCACGGAGTGCGCCGGCGGTGCCGGGCGCCGGCTCACGGAGTGCGTCCGAATGCGTCGGTGTTACCGGTCCGCCCGACGGCGTACAGCCGAAGTCGCAACTGCAGCATGCGCGCGGTATCGGTGGATACGTGCTGCTCGGCGAGTTCGCGAGCCCGCAAGGGTTCGCCGTCGGCTGATGGCCTCCACGAGTTCGGCCCGGCCCGCGACTGAGGCTTGGTGATCGTTCTCGTCGAGCTGCAGCCACAGGAGGTCGCCGACCTCGGCTCGCAGTCGTAGCTCCTCGTGGGTGAGTCGGGGCGACTGCGCGGCCGCGGCGACTTCGATGTTGAACTGGGTGTCGGCGCGGCGGCGCTCGCTCGTGGTGCCGGCGGCGCGTAGGCGTTCGACCTGCCGGGTCAGGCTCTGCACCTCTTCGGGCAGCGCGCGCTCGGCGGCCAGCCGAGCCGCCATCCCGGAGACTGCACGTCGGTGGTCGCCGAGGTCGCTCAGCTCTTGGGTGGTGAACTGGCGAAGTCGTTGCACGAGCCGCTGGACGAGGTCGGCCGGGGCCTGGACAAAGGTGCCTCCGCCGCGTCCTCGGCGGGTGGTGACCAGGCCCTGCTCCCGCAGGACGGCAAGCGCCTCACGCAGGGTGACGGTCGAGACGCCGAGCTGCTCGGCGAGCTTCGTCTCGGGCGGCAGCTGCTCGCCGTCGAGGATGAGACCCAGCCGGATCGCCTGGCTCAGCCGGTGCTCGACCATATCGGCGCGGCCGGACGGTTCGGCAGGCGGCGCGAGGATGGTCCGTGCGGCAACCGTCGTGAGGCCGACGTGGGACGACCCGTCTGTCGCTGTCAATGCTGATTTCCCTCCTCGCAGCCCAAGCACGTGGGTTGGCTGCGATTCCGCCGACACGTCCGGGAAGTCGGCTCGGCGTCGTTCGCCTCATCAGGTCCGCCAGGATCTCTTGACGTTAGACCTATGAAGTCATAGGTTACGGTACCACGTCGACCCCGGAGGTTCTGATGCAGGTAGAAGCGCCGGATCTCCCGGACGTCCCGCGCGACGACGATTCTCGGCTGGCGAACCTTGGCTACACGCCGCAATTGCGTCGCGTGTTGGGCCGGTTTGCCAACTTCGCGGTTGCCTTCACCTATCTATCGCCGATGGTGGGCATCTACTCGCTGTTCGTGCTGGGCGTCGGCACCGGCGGCCCTGCCTACGTGTGGCTGACCTGGGTACCGGTCATCGGGATGCTGCTGGTAGCGCTCGTGTTCGGCGAACTTGCCAGCCACTATCCGGTGGCCGGGGCGCTCTATCAGTACAGCAAGTTCTCGGTCGGACCCGGCTACGGCTGGTTCGTGGGTTGGTTCTACGGGATCGCGCTGCTGATCACGGTGGCCGCGGTCGACACCGGGGTCGTCAGCTATGTCACGGCGTTGACTCACAACTGGTTCGGATGGAACTTCGATCCGACCGACCACCTCACCATCCTGGTCATCACGGTTGTCCTGCTCGCGGTCCAGACCGGCTTGAACATCACCGGCGCCCGGGTGATGGGCCGGGTCGCGCAGTTCGGTGTGTACGTCGAGATCGTGGGCACCGTCGGCATCGCCATCATCCTGGCCGTGCATGGCTTCCACCACGGGCTGGGCTTCCTGTTCTCGACCCAGAATGTCCAGCACGCCGCGAGCAATCCGCTGGGGCTGAACTTCAACGGGAACTGGTTCACCGGTGCGGCCTTGATCTCCGTACTCGCGCCGGTCTATATCTTCTACGGATTCGAGGCCGCGGGCGACATCTCGGAAGAGACCAAGGATGCCGGCCGGCAGGTGCCGCGTCCGATGCGGATGGCCCTGGTCTGGGGCGGCCTCGCCTCGTTCATCCTGATCGGCGCCCTGCTGCTGGCGATGCCCACGGGCGCGGATCCGGTCGGGCATACCGTGAAGGGTGGCGGGGTCGCGTTCATCCTCGGCCAGCTTCCCAGCGGACTGCAGGACCTTCTGCTGCTATTGATCATCTTTGCGTTCTTCTCCTGCGGGACCTCGGTACAGGGCGCCGGCAGTCGGCTGGCCTTCTCGTACGCGCGAGACGGCGCGCTGCCCAAGGCCTCGTTGATCGCGAAGATCAACCAGCGTTTCGGTACCCCGATCAATGCGCTGTTGGCCGGCGCGGTGATCACGGTGCTGTTTGTCCTGCTGGTGTTCGCCTCGCCCAACCACGACCTCAAGCTCGGGTTCATTACCTATCCGGCGAAGACCAACGCGCTGGTGTCCTTGGTGTCGTTCGGGGTCAGCGGCATCTACCTGTCGTTCCTGCTGACCGTGATCGCATCGATCGTGGCCCGGGCGCGAGGGTGGATTCCGGAGGGAAGTTTCCGCCTGGGTCGCTGGGGATGGACCGTATGCATCCTCGCCGTGGCATACCTGGGCCTGATGCTCATTAACGTCGTCGCGCCGACCGGCCTCACCAGCCCCCGCGGGTATTTCAACCTCGACTGGATCACGCTGCTGGTGATGGCGGTCGTCGCCTTGGTCGGGGCGGTTCTCTTCCTCATCGGACGCCCGGATCGCGCCGTCGCTGGACATGTACGGGATGCCCTTGAACCGAGCGGCGCCGAACGCGTCGATGACACCGTCCATCGTGGGACTCCGCCACGTCCCCGCGGTTCGTGACATCCGGTGATCGGTATCCCAGGGCGGGTCGGACGGAGGCGAGCTTGGCGACCGATAGACTGACCGGTGCAAACGAATGCGACCGAGTCTGGCGTAGCCGCGGTCAGCCTGCGCGGGCTGCGCAAACGCTTCGGTACGGTGGACGCGGTGTCCGGGGTGGACCTGGACATCGCCGACGGGGAGTTCTTCGCGCTGCTCGGGCCGTCCGGATCGGGCAAAACGACGATCCTGCGGATCGTCGCCGGCTTCGAGCAGCCGACCGCGGGCACTGTGCTGCTTGGCGGCCGGGACGTGACGCGGGTCGCGCCGTTCGACCGGGATGTCAACACGGTCTTCCAGGATTACGCGTTGTTCCCGCACATGACCGTGGCGCAGAACGTCGGATACGGGCTGCGGGTCAAAGGCATCGGTAAGGCGCCAGCGGCAGCGCCGGGTGGCCGAGGCGCTCGCCATGATCCGGCTTGACGAGTTTGGCGACCGCAAGCCGGCGCAACTCTCCGGCGGCCAACGGCAGCGCGTGGCGCTGGCCCGGGCCCTGGTCAACCGGCCCCGGGTGCTGCTGCTCGACGAGCCGCTCGGTGCGCTGGATCTCAAGCTGCGCCAGGACATGCAGCTCGAACTGAAGCGGATCCAGCGCGAGGTCGGCATCACCTTTGTGTGCGTCACGCACGACCAGGAGGAGGCGCTGACCATGAGCGACCGGATCGCCGTGATGAACGACGGCCGAATCGAACAGGTCGGCACCCCGGCCGACGTGTACGAGCGCCCGGACTCCGCATTCGTAGCCGGCTTCGTCGGCACCTCGAACCTGCTCACGGGCGCGGCCGCGCAAGCCGTCCTCGGCCGGGACGGGGTGTTCTCCATCCGCCCGGAGAAGATCACCCTGTCCCGGCCAGGCGACCGCCCGGAAGCGTCGCCCGGACAGGCCCGCGCGAACGGGCGGGTCGTCGAAGTGATCTACGTCGGTCCGGTTACCAGGTTCGTCGTGGCGTTGGACGCCGGGTACGGCTCGTCGTCGCCGCGCAGAACGAGCAGACCACGTTCGCCGACGTGGCTCGGCTGCGCAACGAGCCGGTGCAGCTGACCTGGCAGGTCGAGCACGTCATCGCCGTGCCCGACGCCGACACCGCCGATGCGTTGCTCGAGCCCGTCCGCCTTCACGCCATTGGCAACGCTTCACGCCATTAAGCACAGAGGAGCTCCCATGCGATCCTTGCGAAGCAAAGCCGCGATCGCCGCGGTCGGCCTGCTCGCTGGTGGCCGGTTGCGGCAGCGGCGGCGGTACGACCGGTGCCGGGACGAGCAAGCTGACCCCACCGAAGATCGACAAGCTGGCCGCACTCGGCACCGGCGAGGGCGAGGTCAACCTGGTCGCCTGGGCCGGATACGTGGAAAACGGGTCGGACGACCCGAGCGTGAACTGGGTGACCCCGTTCGAGAAACAGACCGGTTGCAAGGTCAACGTCAAGGTCGCCGGTACGTCGGACGAGATGGTCACGCTCATGAAGAGCGGTGACTACGACGCGGTCTCCGCCTCCGGCGACGCGACCTTGCGGCTGATCTACGGCGGCGTGGTCGCTCCGGTGAACACCGCGCTCGTGCCCAACTACGCCGACATCTTCGACTTCCTCAAGCTCAAGCCGTGGAATTCGGTGGACGGCGTCGCGTACGGCATCCCGCACGGCTGGGGCGCGAACCTGCTGATGTACCGCACCGACAAAGTAACCCCGGCGCCGACCTCGTGGGGTGCGGTCTTCGACGGAGCGTCCACGTACGCCGGGCACGTCACCGCGTACGACTCGCCGATCTACATCGCGGACGCGGCGCTGTACCTGATGAAGCACCAGCCGGACCTCGGCATCACCAACCCGTACGCGTTGGACGACAAGCAGTTCAACGCCGCCGTCGACCTGCTCAAGACGCAGAACAAGAGCATCGGCGAGTACTGGTCGGACTACACCAAGGAGGTCGAGGCGTTCAAGTCCGGTGACTCCGTGGTCGGCACGACCTGGCAGGTCATCGCGAACTTGGCCGAGGCGGACAAGGCGCCGGTCGCCGCGGTGCTCCCGTCCGAGGGCGCCACCGGCTGGTCGGACACCTGGATGGTGGCGGCGAAGGCGGCGCACCCGAATTGCGCGTACCAGTGGATGAACTGGATCGTCTCGCCGGAGGTGAACGCGCAGGTCGCCGAGTGGTTCGGAGAGTCGCCGGCGAACAAGCTGGCCTGCTCGCACACCGCCGACAAGAACTTCTGCGACACCTACCACGCGGCCGACGCGGACTACGCCAGCAAGATCTGGTACTGGACCACGCCGACCACCCAGTGCCTCGACGGGCGGACGAAGGTGACCTGCAAGGACTACGCGGCCTGGACCCAGGCGTGGACGGAAATCAAGGGTTGATGGGTTCCATCAGTCCCGCCGCGGGCCGGACGGCGTCGGCCGGCCCGGCCCGCGCGGCGGCCTCGTGGCTGCACAACAACGCCCGGGTACGGCTGGCCGCGCTGCTGTCCGCGCCGCTAGCCTGGCTGCTATTTGCCTATCTCGGCTCGCTGCTGGTGCTGTTCATCTCGGCGTTCTGGAGCGTCAACGACTTCACCGGGGACGTGATCCACCAGCCGACCCTGGACAACTTCCGTACCATCCTCAGCCAGCCGGTGTATCGCACCGTGGCGCTGCGCAGCATCGGCGTGGCCGCCGCAGTCACCGTCATCGACACCGTTGTCGCGCTGCCGATGGCGTTCTTCATGGCCAAAGTCGCCGCGCCGCGCTCGCGCAAATGGCTGGTGATCGCGATCCTCACCCCGCTGTGGGCCAGCTACCTGGTGAAGGCGTACGCATGGCGGGTCCTGCTGGCCAACGGCGGCCCGATCGACACGATGCTGGGCGGCCCGGGCCACGGGCCCGGATACGGCCTGCCGGCCACCATCATCGTGCTGTCCTACCTCTGGCTGCCGTACATGATCCTCCCGATCTACGCGGGGTTGGAGCGGCTGCCGGATTCGCTTGCTGGAGGCGTCGGCGGATCTCGGCGGTCGCGGGTGGCGTACGTTTCGTTCGGTAGTGATGCCGATCATCGTGCCGGCCGTTTTCGCGGGCTCGATCTTCACGTTCTCGCTATCTCTGGGCGACTACATCACCGTGCAGATCGTCGGCGGCAAGAACCAACTGATCGGCAACCTGGTGTACGCCAACATCGGCGCAGCAAACAACCTGCCTCTCGCCGCGGCACTCGCGACCATCCCGGTCCTCATCATGGTGATCTATCTGTTCGCGGTCCGCCGCTCGGGCGCTCTGGAGGAGTTGTGACGCTGTCCCGGGGCGCTCGCTGGCTGCTGCGCGCCGCGATGGCTGTGGGCCTCGCGGTGATCTACCTGCCGCTGACCATCGTGCTCATCAACTCGTTCAACTCAGACCGCACCTTCGCATGGCCGCCGCCGGGTTGGACCACCCGCTGGTGGACGAGCGCCTGGGCCAACGAGGGTGCCCGGGCGGCGTTGTGGACCTCAGTCAAGGCCGGCCTGAGCGCGACCGCGATCGCGCTCGTGCTAGGTACGATGGTCGCCTTCGCCGTGGCGCGGTACCGGTTCTTCGGCCGCGACTCCCTGTCGCTACTCGTGGTGCTGCCGATCGCGCTGCCCGGCATCGTCACCGGCATCGCGCTGGACACGGCGTTCCGCTCGGTCATCGAACCGCTCGGCATCGGCAAGGGACTGTTCTCGATCGTTATCGGGCACGCCACGTTCTGTGTGGTCGTCGTCTACAACAACGTATTGGCACGGCTGCGACGGCTCGGCGGCAATCTGGAAGAGGCGTCCGCCGACTTGGGCGCACACACCTTCCAAACATTCCGCTTAGTGACGTTCCCGCTGTTGCGGTCGGCGCTGTTCGCGGGTGCACTGCTCGCCTTCGCGCTGAGTTTCGATGAGATCGTGGTGACCACGTTCACCGCTGGACCCGGCGTGCAGACGTTGCCGATCTGGATCTTCAGCAATCTGTTCCGACCCAACCAGGCGCCGGTCATCAACGTGGTTGCCTCCGTGCTCATTGTGCTGTCGGTGATACCCGTTTGGTTGGCCCAACGGATGGGCGGCGGCCAGAGTGCGGGTGGCCGGCTCTGATGCTTGCCGAACGCTTCCCGTCAGCAACGCCGCCCGACCGACGGCTAGTGCGGCTTGGCGTACTCGCCGATCTCGCCGAAGTCGAGAAAGACGCAGTCCTCGTTCCCGACCACCTCGGCGTCGTGCCCAGGCGGGATGGCGACGATCTCGCCTGGCGCAATCTCCTGCTCGCTGCCGTCGTTCATATGGACGCGCATGCGCCCCTGCATGCAGTAACCCAGATGGGACGTCTCACAGGTATCGGTGCCAGCGAGCGGCTTGACGTTCGCTGACCAGCGCCAGCCGGGCTCAAATGTGCCCCGCGCAACGGGTCGACCGGCGACGGTCACCACCTCGGCCATGCCATTGCCCTCGAACATCCGTGTTTCGTCTGGCTTGTCGAACGTCTTGACCTCGACGCCTGTCATTGCTTCCACCCCCATCAGCTGCACGGCACCCGACGCGCTGTGTGCCGCGTATTAGGTCGAGCCTAGGCGGAGTGTGAATTGCGTGACTGAGATGGGAAAGAACAGCACCAATGATGCGGCTGGGCAACACCCGACGCATCGGCTGCTGTTTCGCGCGCGCGGCCCGAGCACCGCGACAAAGCCACGAGGCACTGGGAATACCGGAACCGCCACGGTAGATTCCGGGGGTGGCTGTGGAGGATGCGACCCCGGAGAAGCGCCCAGGATCGATTGGCGTCGCGAGCGCGATCGGCGGCCTGGCCGGTGCCGCGCTGACCGGTCATTGGGGATTGCCCGCCGGCGTGGCCGGCGCGGCGGCCGGCGCGACCGCGATGGGCGCCGTCGAGCTGGTCGCTCGAGCCCGCCAGCGGCCGGGAGAGATCCCGGAACTGTGGTCGCGCATCGCGATGAGCACGGCGATGGCGGCGCCGTTAGGCTGGCTCGCCGGAGCGACCGGGGCCGGTCCGGTGCTGATCGGCACGGGCACCGGGGCGCTGGCCGGTGCTATCGGGATCCGGCCACAAAAGGTCGCGCTGGGCCCGGTGGTCGGCGCGGCGGTCGGCCTGGCCGCGGCGGCGAGCGGGCACACCGTACCGGGGGCGGTTGTGGCGGGCGGCACCGTGCTGGCCTTCCGTACCGCGTCCGCGGCGTTGTTCCGCGATCCGCAGGTGAGCCTGCTGGCCGAGCGGGTGCCCGCGGCGGAGCTGCCGTTCGTCGTGCCGCTGTCGGCGCAGACCCGATACGTCGGCACCGGGTACGTGCGGGAGCTCGCCCGAGTGCTGGGCGGCGAATACCAGCCCGACGCGCCGGACGTCGGCATCGTCGAGTCGCTCGACGAGCTGGCCGGCCCGCAGTTCGATCCGGCTGGCGTGCACCCGATGGTCCGCGAGTTCTACGAGCACACCACCCGGTTCGCGCTGGACATCGTGCCGCAGTGGCGCATGTGGGTACGCCCCGGTTATCTGCTTTACCGCAGCCTGCTGGCGCGGCCGCTCGGGCAGGCGAGCGTACCGATGAACCAGCGCGAGGCGCAGCGCGGCATCCGCAGCCGGATCGACACGATCAGCCTCGACCAGGACGGCGTGGTGGGCGTGCGCGGCTGGATCCGCTCGTTCGCCGACAACGACGAGCCGATCTACATCGGCATCTACACGACCTACCGCCGCGCCGGCCGGGGGTACGTCAGCGTCGGCTTTCCGTTGCCACAGGCCAGTTTCACGGCCACGTTGGCGCCGTACCCGCGAAGTGGCGGTGGTCTGGTGCTGACCAGCCGCAGCGATCTCGACCAGCCCGGCCACTACCTGACCTATATCGATCCGGACAGCAACGAACTCACCGCGCTGGCAGTGCACGGCTTCGCCGAGAAGCTCGACGTCCATGTCGACGACGGCGAGCTACGAGCGGAGCACGCGTTCTCGGTCTTCGGCTTCCCATTCCTGGTGCTGCACTACCGGATGCACCGCAAGGCGGCCGCCGGCTAGTGAGGTGGCCAGCCAGATTCGATGGGGCGGTTATCCCGCCGGCACCGCGCCGCGTCTTGCGGCCAGGTCGTCATCGACGGTACGCGGGGTCGATGCGAACCATCCGGTGACGGTGGCGAGGATGACCGCGGCCCACAGAACGCCGAACGGGGCCGCCCACTCACCGGTGGCGCCGTGCAGCACGCCGAACAGCAAGGGACCGCAGGCGGCGATGACGTATCCGGTGCTCTGGGCGAACGCCGATAGCGACGCTGTCATCGTGGCCGAAGTGGTGCGATAGCCGATGAGGGTGAGCGACAGTGGGAACATGCCGCCTCCAATACCGGCCAGGACCATCCAAGCCCATGCGCCGGCCGGGTAGAGGAGAAGGCCTGCGTACGCGGCGGCGAAGCTGCAGCCGAGGATCAGCACGAGCGATCGGTGATGGCGCATCGGGACGACGGGGGCGATCATCGACGCCGGGATGCCCATCGCCGACAACAGCGCGACCATCCAACCGGCCGTGCTCGCGCTGAATGAATGTGCGCTGAGGAAGCGTTCGAACCAGCCGAATGCGATGTACGCCTGTATCGACTGGAAGGCGAAGAACAACGTCACCATCCACGCCGTACGGCTGTGCACGAGGGCGGTTGCCGGCAGCCTTGCCGGTCCCGCGGCGAAATGGGTGTCGTGCCGCAGAGTCGACAGCCACGGCAACACCGCGAATGCGCTGAGCAGTGCCCACGAGCCGATACCGGCTCGCCACGAATCCTGGTCAGATGCCAGTACGTCCAATCGGAACAGTCAGTCCCGCGGCGAGTGTGCCTCCGATCGCCATCGCTGTCGTGTAGACCGCTGTCATCGCTCCGATGCGATCCGGAAAGTGCCATTTGACCAGCGATGGCATCAACACGTTGGCTACGGCCGAGCCGATCAGGCTGAGCACGCTCAGCGCGACAAAGGCTGCGACCGACCCGACAATTGCCCGGGCGAGCAGCCCTATCGTCATGGCCGTCAACGCCAACACCAGCAGCCGATGCGGGCCGGCCCGGGAGGCCATCCGCGGCGCTAGGGCACCCAGTGCGGCGAAGCAGATCGGCGGCACGGCGGTGATCAGGCCGGCCACGCCACTGTTCGTGTGCAGCCCTCGCTCGATGCCATCCAGCGCGGCGCCGACGCTCGTCACCGCCGTACGCATCGACAGCCCGGTCAGCAGTAGAGCCGAGATCAGCAGCCATCGCTGTCGACGTGACCGTGGCAACGTGTGCGCCGAAAGTGATCCCGCCGGCAGTGATCCCGCCGGCAGTGGTCCCGGCGGCATTGGTCCCGGCGACTGGTCGCCGGCGGACGCGGCACCGCCTGGCGTACGGCGCGCTCCGCGGCGGCTGCCCGCTGGCCGGTTCGTGCCGCGACTGGGCGGCCGGGCCGCGAGCGGGTGGGATCAAATGAGCCTCGCCTCGTGTCGACGTACCGGCTCGACCCGCCGGTAAACGCTGCCGTTCAGCCACCGACGTAAAGCTCGCCCTCGCGCTCCGTCACTCGCGCCCGCCCGAGTGGTAGCACACGTGTGAGCATTCGGTAACCGAAGTCCAGGCCGGGCACCTTGGCGAAGACACCTTGCGGTCCCCGGACCATCCGTCCGGTCCCGACATCGTAGGCCGCGTGGTGCCACGGGCAGACCAGGCAACCGTTGTCATCGATGCTTCCGCCCGCAAGGTCAGCGCCGAGATGGCGACATCGACGCGTGACGGCGAAATAACGCCCACCCGCATTCCCGACGGCATAGCGCCCCGTGCCGACTATCGTGCCCGGCGGCAGTTCGGCAGCTGCGCTAACTCGTTGCTCTGCGCTCACTATGCCTCCCTCACAGAACCCATGGACCGTGCCCGTGCATGTCCACCGTAGGCTCCGCGTTTCGGTAGCGCACTCAGCGCAGGCATATTGGTCACCATCGCATTCGTCAACGGATCCCCGTTCGGCGGCTGGCTGGGTCGCGTCCGAGGATTGCGACGACCGCGGCTGGGCATCGAGACGGCATAAGCCCTATGCCCAGCCCGATCGTCCGTGCTCGTCACTGGCTGTCGTACTCGTCGTGGCGGCGCCACCAGAAGCCGGACTCGTTGCGACCGAGTGGTGCGCGGTCGAGCCACTGGTACATGCCCCAAAGGCCGTCCAGCCCGCGCTCGTACGCCGAGTAGGTGTGGTAGACGACGCCATCCTCGAGCACGAACGCGCTCACGCCCGGGCCCCTCTCGCCGGTACGTCGGCCAGTCCGTTCCGAGACGCTCGACGCGATCTCGGCGATGCACGGATCTCCTTGCCGGCTCGACGGCCGTAAGTCCACCGTGCGGAAGTTGTACTCGACGCATCCCGACTGCCACTCCTCCTTGGTGTGCGCGGTCTGGAAGTCGTAGTTGAAGTCGCTGCCGAACGATGACGCCCACGGAAAGCTCCAGCCCATGCGCCGCTTGTACGCCTGCAGTTTCGCGAGCGGAGCCCGCGACACCGCGCACAGCGTGACGTCGTGATTCGCGAGGTGGACGACGGAGCCGTCGAAGCCGTCCGCGATCGCCGAGCAGGACGGGCACCCGGCCGTGTAGTCGGGCCCGAACATGAAGTGGTAGATGAGCAGCTGCGATCGTCCTCGGAAGAGATCGGCGAGTGACGCCGTGCCCTCGTCGGTCTCGAAGCGGTACTCCTTGTCGACGCGAACCCAGGGCAGCTCCTGCCGCCGCCGCGCCAGTTCGTCGCCGCGCCGCGTCAGCGCCTTCTCGGCCTCGAGCAGCTCCAGCCGGGCCGCGAGCCACTCTTCACGTGTTCCGGTCTTGTGATCGGTCATTGCTTCTGCTCCTTCTTGTCGTTACAACAGCGTGGCGTGGCCCGCGCCGACCGATGACGTCTCACATCGGTGGCGTAAGACCGGGAACTGACGAGGGCGCGATGACGATCAGGACTCCAAGTCCGACGATCGCCAGCGCCAGCGGCATGTCGATGGCGGCTTTCGCCGGCAACGCTTCTGGACGAGGACGAGAACGGCGATCACGAGCCATCCAGGCGACGCTCATGACGCCCAGCGCTACGAGCATCAGCATCAGGCCGATGCTCGAGCCGACGCAGCAGAGCCCGAACTCGAATCCAGACCGGGCGCTCTCGCGGCAGCGCCGGCGGAAGTGCCGCTTGAGCGGCGTGAACTCGTAGAGACCAGCCGCGATCACAACCGCGCCGGCGGCGAAAGACCCATGCGGCCGGTACAACGCGATACACGGCGACGCCCACGAGCGTCCAGACGGCAAGGTACGACCCGACGAATAGCGGCACGGCGCGCACCCGACCGCTGGACTGAGCGCGTCTCCAGACCGCCGGAGCCGCGCCCGGCAGCATCATCGCCGCCATCATCGACACCCACAGGACGACAAAGAACGTGAACGAACCGAGCCGGGTCGCAACGCCCATGTCCATCCCGTTCATCTGCCGGACCGCGACGACCCAGGCCGCGGCGGCGAGCCCGAGCGTCGCCGTCAGCGCGGCTGCCGTCGCGGCTGTCCCAGCGTTCACCGTCTGGCGGCGGGAAGTCGGCGTCGCGTCGGTCCCGCACCGGATCGGCTGCCGGTAGCGCGGCGCCAATGTCCCAACCCGCTGAACCACGACTCCTCTCTCGCGCACCTGTCGAAGCTCCATCGTTTCCTCCTTACATATGCCTTGACCGCTCAGCTCCGGCGCTCGCGCGAATCCCGCTCCGCTGCCTCGGCGACGCGCTTGATGTTCGCCAACCGCCGATCCCAGTCGCTCGCGAGCGCGGCCATCCACCGCGCCGTCGTCGTCCAGCGCCGCGGGCCGCACCGCGTACCGCACCTCGCGTCCGACCCGGCCGCCGGAAACCAGCCCGGCGGCGTCCAGGACGGCGAGGTGCTTGACCACCGCCTGCCGCGAGACGGGAAGTCGTTCGGCGAGCGTCGTCGCGGTGGCCACGCCCTGTGCGGCGAGCAGATCGAGCAGCTGACGTCGCGTCGGGTCGGCCAGCGCGGCGAGGACGCTGTCGACCGCCTCGACGGCGCCGCGACGTTCGTCCGTCACGCCGATGACTGTTCGGCGCGCGTCTTGAGCGCGCCGAGCTCCTCGGGCCAACCGCCGCTGTTGTCCTTCACCGCCTGGCGGCGCAGCTCCTCGGACCCGGCCAGCGCCGCGAATCCGCTCTCGACGACGCGGAGCCGCGTTTTGTCGCCTTCCGGGGTCAACGTGAACTCCACGAGGGTGCTGTTGTCCGCGCGCAGCTCTTCTCCGGGGAACGCGCTGGCCCAGCGGTACGCCAGGTAGGTCGGCGGCTCGACCTTCTCCACGCGTACCGGGAAGTCGCCGTGTTCGGCGTTCTTCGCCACCATCGACTCGCCTTCCTTGGCCACGGTGCCGGGCAGGCTCGCCTTGTCGGCCACCCAGAACCCGGGCTGGGCGACCAGTGACCAGACCCGATCCAGGGGCGCCGCGATCAGGGTTTCGCGTTCGATCCGGTCCTCGCTCATGAGGGACTCCTTCAATGCCACCGATTCAACGCCCGATTAGATGCAACCCCAGAGTTGCACATTGAGCCCACCAAGCGCAACCCGAGAGTTGCACCTCAATCGCCACCCCATCCATGCGTTCACTGCCGGGAGGCAGCTGTGTTGAGATTGCTCCCGGAGACCGCGTCATCGCTTTGTGGATTGGGAGAAGCCGATGGAGTTCTTCGTCGACATGGTGACGACCGTTCCGCCTGGAACGTCGGAGGATGAGGTGGCCGACATCCGGTCGCGGGAGGCCGCCCACTCTGCGGAGCTTGCGTCCCAGGGGCACCTGCTCCGCCTGTGGCGACCACCATTGGCGCCCGGCGAGTGGCGAACTTGGGGGCTGTTCAGTGCCGATGACGCTGACCAGTTGGAGCAGATCCTCGCGTCGATGCCGCTGCGAGTGTGGCGCCATGACACCGTCACGCCGTTATCGCCGCACCCGAGTGACCCCGGCCGGTCCGCCGGTAGGCGTCGTTCGCGGATCGAGCTGGCGAGCGGTCGCTTCGAGGGCGACGCGAGGTCAGGCGTTCACTCGAGCGTCACACGTACCGGCCCCATGTGAGCGTGAGGCCGGAACAGCCTGGTCACTGCTGCGGCGGCTTGATGATCGCGAATGTGTTGCCGGACGGGTCGCGTACGACCGCAAGCCGTCCGTACGGGGTGTCTTCGGCCGGCATGACGACCGTACCGCCGAGCGAGGAGACCTTCGCCGTGGTGGCGTCGGCGTCGGCGACCTGGAAGTACACCAGCCAGTACGGCGGCTCTCCGGGCATCGTCGCCCGACCGCCGACCATGTCGCCCTCGGCGTAGAAGACTGTGTAATCCATGCCCTCGGCCGCTTCGGCGGTCAGTGGGAATGCCGACGTGTAGAACGCATCGGCCGCCTTGCCGTCCGGCGAGTGGACCTCGGCCCAGACCATCGCGCCGTCTTCAGCGTACAGCTGGGCACCGTTGTGCCCGCCGGGCTGCCACACGCCGAAGACCGCGCCGGTCGGATCGGCGGCCATGAGCATCGTGCCTTGTCCGGGCACCGCCATCGGCTGCATCGCGAGCGTGCCGCCGGCCTTCTCGATCGCATTCGCGCTGGCCGCCGCGTCGCCGGAGCGCAGGTACACATTCCAGCCGGCCAGCGGCGCGGCGCCACCGGGCGGCGGCGGCGTGATCGCGGCGACCATCTTTCCGCCGAGCGTCGCGACGGTGTAGTGGCCGTACTCCTCGCCCATGTCGGCGAGGTCCCAGCCGAAGACGTCCCGGTAGAACGCTCCGGTCGCCGCGGCGTCCGCCGACGTCACGTCGGCCCAGCAGGGCGCGCCATCGGGGTAGCTGTCTCGTGTGGGCATGTCGACTCCTTCGTCGTGGCACCGTCGCCCATGAGCTTGCCACGTCCGATGGCATTTGTCCGGAAGTGGGCAATCGGACGGCGTGCGGGTGAACGCCGGTATAGACGCCGAACCCGAGTTTCAATGGAGAGCACGACCGGTCCCTGGGATCCGGTCGGACCGCGAATGGAGGAAGCGGACGATGAGCGATGCTCCGGCTCGTCAGCCGTCCTCGAGCTCGCCACACGCTCCGGCCACGGCAGCGGACGTCATGCGGCCAGCGCTCACGACCGTAGAGCCCGACGCTCATCTGGCCGCGGCCGCGTATTTGATGAGGCACGCTCATACGACGAGTTTGGTGGTGGTCGATGACGATCAGGCCAAACGTCCGATTGGCCTGATCACCGAGAGCGATGTCGTCCACGCGGTCGCGGATGGCCAGGACGTCAACGATGCGCGGATCCGTGACCTGATGACGATGAGTCCGACTGTGATCAACGCGAGGACCACGATCCCCGACGCGGCCAGATCTATGATGGCCGGGCACTTCCGGCATCTGCCGGTCGTCGACATCGCTGATGTCTGCCGCGCGCTGCTCGACCCATCAGCCAAGGAGTCCGCGCGTCCGCCGGCATGAGCGCAACGCTCGTTGCGCGCTGTCGAGCGCCCAACCGTTGGATCCGGCATTCGGGCCGATACCGGCCAGAGCGTTGGCCCCGGCGCGGCACGCCCGCCTGTGCCCCGAGGCGGTCGTGCCACTGCGCCAGCCAGTTGAAGGTCGCGTCAGTTTGACGTGAGCAAGGCGACGTAGAGGCTCGTGCTGGCGCCGGAGTGACCCTCGGGTTTCGCGATTCGAGTCGTTTGCAACGATTGGTGGGAGGGGGAGACAGGATGGCCCCGACCGCTCAGACCGGACCCGTCGCTGGCACACGAATGCGCCTGGTCCGATGGCGCGCCATATACGTTGCCGCCTTCGTCGTCCTCGCCTCGATCGGCTTCGCGATGGGCCGCCATGGACACCCAATCGCGGGGATCGTGGCCGGCGCACTTGCAGTTACGGCGATCGCGTACGGCGTCGCCGCGCTTCGCCCGCCCCGAGCCCCAGCGTGGGGCGCCCTCGGGGTCGCCGTGGCGCTGCTCGCACTCGGCGAAACGTTCGCTGGCCTCTCTCACACGTTCGGCGATCGGTTTCCCGCCGCGACAGACATCGCGTCGGTCGCCGATTACCTGCCGTTGGCGGTGGCCGCCCTGTGGATCGGCCATCCGCCGAGGCCGCGTCGGCATGTGACGATCGCCCTCGATGCCGCCATACTCAGCCTGGCTGTCGCGCTCCTAGCCTGGGTCACCCTGATCCGACCGACCATCGCCAAGCTGAACCTGAGTACCTCTGGCCGCGACCTGATCATCGTCGACTGGGCGACCGACATTGCGACCCTGGCCATCGCCGTTCTGCTGTTCTTGACTTGGCGAACCAACCGATCGGCGCTGCTGCTGGGCGCGGCGATCATCGCACTGCTGACGTCGGACGTGTGGCAAAGTATTGCGCTGCTGCACGGAAGCTCGCGGGAAACGACCATTGACGCCGGCTTCATCCTGTTCTGCGCGCTGATCGGACTCGCGGCACTCGACCCGGCCATGACCCACGTGACGGCCGTCGGTGCCACACCGGAGCAGCTCAGCGTCTGGCGTTTGACAGCGCTGGCGGTGGCGCTGCTATTGCCACCGAGCATCCTGCTCGTTAAGGCAGTGCCAGCGTTGGGACGCATCGGTGCTGCCGACATCGCCGCGATCGGAGCGGTGATGGGGCTGCTGTTGCTGGCTCGTGTCGCTGTCGGCGTACGCGCGCTGCGAGATCGGACCATCCGGGAACGGGCCATGAACGACGCGGCCGACCGGCTCGGCGCCGCGCAAACCAGCGATGAGATCACGGAGGTGATCGGATCGGCGGCAAAGTCCATGCTCGCAGCCGACAACACGGCAGTCAGCCTTTGTTCTCCCGACGAGCGGTTGACCGGATCCGTCGAGTTGCGCGAAACCCTCGGCGGTGGCGGCTTCCTACGAATTCCGATTTCGGCGGTGCCCGCCGACGTGAACGGGAGCAAACAGTCGATCGGCGAGGTGCGCTTCAGCGGCCCCGCGCTGCCGCTGTTCGCGCACCGGCCGGAGATGACAACGCTGGCCAACCAGGCGGGTGTCGCGCTCACGCGGATCGGTTTGGAGGCCACCGTGCGTGAACATCAGCGGGAGAGTTATTTCCGTACGCTGGTGCACAACAGCAGCGATGTCATTCTTATCTGCCGAGACGGCATCGTCGACTACGCCACACCGGCCGCACGAGACCTGTTCGCCGAGGCCACCGTCGTGGGCACGAGGATCGAGAATCTGATCGTGCCGGCCGACCCGAAACCCATGTCGGACGTTGGTTCGACCGAGGCGACGGTGCGTGGGCCCGATGGCCCGCGGCGCGTATTCGTACGTCGCCAGGATCTGATCGACGACCCCACCGTCCGAGGTACGGTCTTGACCCTGCATGACATCACCGAGCAACGGCGGCTGCACGACGAATTGACGTATCAGGCAACCCACGACACGCTTACCGGCCTGCCCAACCGGCAGCTTCTGCGCGATCACTTGCGCCACCTCGGACACGCAGCCAATGCGGGCGTGGACGGTGCAGCCCTGTTCATCGACCTGGACAACCTCAAGGAAATCAACGACACCCTCGGACACGTTGCCGGCGACGAGCTACTCAAGATCGCCGCCGACCGCATTCTCGGCTGCCTGCGCCATGACGACGTGGCCGCCCGGCTCGGTGGCGACGAGTTTGCGGCCTTGTTACGCGATCCGCGTTCCGTGGCTGAAGCGCGCATCCTGGCCCAGCGCATGGTCGACGCCTTTCATCGGCCCATCTACGTGCGCGACATGCCGGTCGACTGCACGGTCAGCGTGGGGTTGGCCGGTGCGAGGACGCCCGGCGAATACGCATCGCTGATGCGTCGGGCCGACGTCGCGGTGTACGCGGCGAAAGCGGCCGGCAAGAACACCTGGCGGGAATACCACGCCGATACCTACCGCGACTTGGATGGTCGGGCCGTCGTACGCAATGTCGACGACACGATTCCCGTTCACTATCAACCCATAGCGGAACTTGTAACGGGAGAGATCGTTGGTTACGAGGCCGTGACCCGCCCCGATCGCGGGAGTTCGACGCCCGCCGATGCCATCGGTGCCGCCGAGCATGATGGGCTCGTCGCCGCCGTCGGCGACCGGGTGCTCGAGGCCGCGCTCGAGGACATCCGGATCCTTGACCGAGACGCCGATCGGTACGTCAGCGTGAACGCAACGCAAGTGCAGCTCCGCCACCCCAGCTTCGCCGTTCGTACCCTCGATCGACTCGCCGCGAACGGCGTGGCACCAACGCGGCTGGTGCTCGAACTTACCGAGACCCTGCTGCTCGACGGCCGCTCGAACATTTGGCACCAACTTGCCCTTCTCCACGACTCGGGCGTACGCATCGCTCTCGACAACTTCGGCACCACGTCTGCCTCCCTGAGCCAGCTACGCCACCGCGCCATCGACGTCGTCAAGCTCGATGCCTCGTTCGTCCAAGACCGAACTGATCCCCGGCTACCGGCAATGCTCGACGCGATCGTCGATCTCACCGACCGACTTGACCTGGAGCTCATCGCCGTGGGTGTCAACGACGCCGGCTGCCGGGACTTCGCGGTCGGGGCCGGGCTCCGGGTCGGTCAAGGCCGACTTCTTGGTCCCGCCCTTCCACCGGACGAAGTTGCCGCGCGTGCGGACACGCACATCCACTCGACATCTCAGGGCTGACAGAACGCCGCAATCGACGGCTGCCATCCTCTGAACCGCGGCGTCCGCCGTGAGCAGTTGGTTCAGCCGCCCGGCGCTGTGACCGCGTTCCGGTCGATGGTCGTCAGGGTTGCACGCATGATGTGCGCGACGAAGGGTCGGATCAGCCACCAGTACCGGGCAAACATTCGACGCGACGACGCGTCGGTAGTGGCGGTACGGCACTCGTAGGTCAGCAACGTCGAGGTCGCCCCGTACGGGCGGACGCTGAAGTTGCAGGCGATCTTGCCCCACCCCGGATCGGCGAATGCGGCGAATTCTGCGGCTGGCACGTCGCGCCACTCGATGCTGGTCTGCCAGAACTTGCCAACGGCGCCGAAGGCGATCTCGTCTGGGCGCTCACCCAGCGACAGCCACCCGGGCAGACCGGCCCCATCGGCCAGACGGAGGCTCGGCAACGGGGGCTGTGCGCGGTGGCGCAGCCTGTCGGGGAGGCCGCGCAGCCACATCGCGCTATCGAGTAGCGGTGTGTGCACGGTCAGGAAGTCCAGGTTCTTTGCCGCGGCCAACGTCGACGCCGGGTCGGATTGAACGATCGCGTGTTCGGCGATGACGACGTCGTACACGGGCAACTGCTCGTCGATGATCATGCGTTTGGTGTCCATGGGATGTACCTCCACGTCCATCCGATCGCACTCGGACCGCCGCCACTAGGGCCGTAAGACCACCACGAGGATCCTCTGTGCCCAGTGAGGCTGCGCGATGACCGGCAGCCCGGCTCGGTTCAGGCCGATAGTCCCGTCATGGTCAGGTAGTTCGACCGCAGTGCAACGGTGGAGTGACGGCGAGAGTGAGTGTGACAGAGTCATCGCTACTTTGGCAGGGAGAGACCGCCATGAGCACCGCACCTATCCGTCACGCCAACGCGCTCGAACATGTCGAAGCGCCCGGCTCCATGCTGACCACCACCGCCGCGAAAGCCCTCGCCGTACTGCGGATCTCTACCGGATTCGTGTTCTTGTGGGCATTCCTGGACAAGACCTTCGGCCTTGGCTACTCAACCCCGTCCGCGAAGGCCTGGATCCACGGCGGTTCCCCGACCCTCGGCTTCCTCAAGTCGGTCGCCGTCGGACCGTTCCAGTCGATGTACCACTCGATGGCCGGCACCTGGTGGGCGAACTGGCTGTTCATGCTCGGCATGCTCGCCGTCGGCGTCGCCCTCATCGCCGGTATCGGCCTGCGGATCGCCGCTGGCGCCGGTGCCCTGATCATGGCCATGATGTGGTTCGCGGAGTTCCCGTTCGCGCAGCACACCGCGGCCGGCGATGTCAGCGGCTCCACCAACCCCATCACCGACTACCACTTCATCTACGCTGCTGTCCTCGTGGTCATCGCTGCCACGTACGCCGGCTACACCTGGGGCCTCGGCCGCTGGTGGGCACGCCAGCCGTTCGTGCAGAAGAACCGTTGGCTCATCTGAATGGCCGCCAGCACCGCTTCGACGGTGCCCAGGCAACACTCGTCCGCGGGCGGCACCACCGCCCGCGGACTCGCGTGTCGGCGCCGCATGTCGGCTGACGGCGAGTTCAGCGACGGCGAGGACGCGACGGCTAGGTATGGCCGTTGACGGGCCGCTCATTGCAATAGTCGTGCGGCGCGTCCGGGACCGACGGTCCCGGCACCCGGACCTTTGGCCCTGCCGGGACGGTGCGGTGCGCGCCAGCGTGAAGGTATGACCATGCGTGCTTCGACCCCAGCAAACGAGAGTCAGCGGCTAGTTGACGGGCATCATCGTGCCACGCCAGCCCTGCGCGGCCGGGCCTTGCTGAGCGCATGGTTCGCCACGGTTACCGTCGCCGAATTCATCGGGTTCGCCGTACCAGCCGGAGTCGGTGCGCTCACGGCGGCAATGAGCCCGGCTGTTTCGGTGCCGGCACTACTCGCTGCCGGCGCGGTCGAGGGCGCGATGCTCGGTTCCGGCCAAGCCGTAGTCATGCGCCGGGCGCTGCCCGGCCTGCCGGGCCGGCTGTGGATCGTCGTGACCGCGTCGGCTGCCGTTCTCGCGTACGCGATCGGGCTGAGCCCATCCAACCTCGCGGTTGATACGTGGCCCCGGCCGCTCGCGGCCGCGCTGGCTGCGATCGGCGGCGTGGTGTTGCTCGCCTCGATCGGCACAGCGCAATGGTTGGTCCTGCACCGGCACGTCGCCCGAGCGAGCCGCTGGATTTGGGCGACCGCAGCCGCATGGGCGGCCGGGCTCGCCGTGTTTCTCGCCTTCGCGATGCCGCTATGGCAGCCCGGTCAGTCGCTGTGGCTCGTCGTGGGGATCGGTGTGATTGGCGGTCTGTTGATGGCGGCAACAACATCGCTGATCACCGGCGCGACCCTGACGCGGCTGCTGCGGTGATTCCGCGCGCGGACCGATAGCCTCGCCCGCTGCCAAGGCGTCGAAGCGACGGAGTGGTGGCAGGTTTCGGTCGAGTGGAACCGTCGTCGGCCGTGCCGCGTCGAACGGGCATGACTCGGATGACTCGTTGGCCCGTGTTGGCTTGTGTGCTTGTCGCGTTCGGGCTCGGTGGTGCCGGCTGTACCGGCGCATCGTCGATGCCACAGTTCGCGGCGCCTGGCGGTTCCTTAGCTTTGGCCGCGTTCACCAGTTGCGGCGATGCGCTACAGAGCCTGCGGCAGGCAGCGCAGGCCAGCGTCGGACCGTACGGCCTGCCGGGCGACCAGCAGTCCGTCGTTGCATTGGCCGGGTCCGCCCCCATGCGCGCGCCCGCCGGGATGGCCGCGCCTGGCCCGATGGCGGCCGCACAAGGCTCCACGGCCGGAGACGCGACGCCTGGTTACTCGGCGACGAATGACCATGAGGTCGGCGTGGACGAGCCGGATCTGGTCAAGACCGATGGTCGCCGGATCGTCACGGTGACCGGCGGAGTGTTGCGCGTTGTTGACGTCTCGACCGGTACGGTCACCGGCAAGCTCAACCTTGCCGACCGCTCCGGCGGCTTGTCGACGGCGAATCTGCTGCTGGATGGCGATCACGCGCTGGTGCTGGTCGATGGCCGCATCGGTCCGGTGCCGGCCAGCGACGCGGGGGCTGCGCCAGCTCCGGAAACGCGGGGGCTCGCAGCTCCGTCGGTCCGCGGCTGCTCCTCATCGACCTCGCCACGACGCCCACGGTGATCGGCTCGTACGCCATCGATGGCGCCATGGTGGATGCGCGACAGGTGGGAAACACCGTGCGTGTGGTGGTCCGGTCGGCACCGCGCATCCACTTTCCGTCCGACTATCGAACCGGCGGCGACGAGGCCACCCGGGTCGCCGCCAATCGGGCGGTGATCGCACGTACGGGCCTGGCGAGCTGGCTGCCGCGCATCGAGGTCACGGATCACGGCGTCACGCGCGCCGCGACTGTGCCGTGCGACGCGGTGCGCCGGCCGGCGTCGTACTCCGGCGGGAACCTTCTCACGGTGCTGACCTTCGACCTGTCGGCCGACGCGCTCGGCTCCGGCCTCCCGGTCAGCATCGCCGCGGACGGCGACACCGTTTACGCCACGCCGCAAAGTCTCTACATCGCCAGTGACCAGCGGTGGCGTTTCCCGGCCACCGGCGCGGGTGGACCCGGCCCGATCATGTACGGCGGCCCGGATACGGCCCGCCAGGCGCCGCCCATGCCGCCGGCGGCCGCCACGACCGGCCAGGCGCAGGCTGGACCAGCCGGCCTCCCGACGGGGGCGATCTCTGGGGCGCCCGGCGGCGCGACAAGCACCAGCGGTCCGAGCGAACAAACCCTCGTGTATCGGTTCGACACCTCCCACGCCGGACCGCCGCGGTTCGCCGCCGCCGGTCGGGTGCCCGGCTACCTGGTCAACCAGTACGCGATGTCCGAGTGGGACAGCACTCTTCGGCTGGCCACCACGACCGGCACGTCCTGGTCGATCGCGGACGGCCGGCCGGCGGGGGCAGTGACCAGCCAGTCGGCGGTGTACGTGCTATCCACCGCCGGTCCGGTGATGCGTACGATCGGCAGCGTCGGCGGGCTCGGCGTGAGGGAGCGCATATACGCGGTGCGGTTCATCGGTCCGGTCGCGTATGTCGTGACGTTCCGACAGACCGATCCGCTGTACACCGTCGACCTGGCCGACCCCAAGCACCCGCAGGTCCGCGGCGCCTTGCAGCTCACCGGCTACTCGGCGTACCTCCATCCGGCCTCGGACACCCGACTGATCGGGATCGGGCAGCAGGCCGATGCGGTCGGCCACATCGGTGGGATGCAGGTGTCGCTTTTCGACGTATCCGATCTCAGTGCGCCGGCCCGGGTCGCGACCGTCGCCATCTCCGGCGGCCAGTCTGCTGCCGAGTTCGACCCTCACGCGTTCCTCTATTGGCCGGCCGACGGGTTCGTCGTCGTGCCGCTACAGACGTACAACGCGTCCGGCTCACCCAGTGGCGTCCTGGTGCTGCGCGCCACCGACAGCACGCTCGATCAGGTCGGCTTCATCAGCCAGCCCGGCAACCCCGGCGGTTATGGCTATGGCGAAGCGATCAGTCGGTCGCTGGTCATCGGACAGACACTATGGACCATCTCCGACGCCGGCCTGATGGCGAATAATCTCACCGACCTCTCGCGTGTGGCCTGGCTGCCATTCGGCTAGCCCAGGCCGAGCTGTCGGCTGGTCCAGACCGGGCTGTCGGCTGGTCCAGACCGGGCTGTCAGCCTGGCCAGACCCGACTGTCGGCCAGCCCCGGCCGGCTGTCGCCGAGGCCAGCCCAGCTCTCGGCGAGGCCGCTCGGGCCGGCCGCGACTTCTAGGCGGGCAACGACGGCCACCGAATTGATGTTGCTCGGCGCCCAGGTTCGTGGTTCCGCTGCGTAGCGCGGCGCATGACGCCTATCGTCGGTGCAAAAGCTGACGTGGTACGCCGATTCGACCGCCTCAGCTTCTGTGCATTGTGCCCGCCGGCGACGCGGGACCGTGCTTGGCGTATGTCGCCCGCCCGCCGTGAACGGCATCAACCAAACGGCAACCTCACGGAGGACCTGATGAATGGCGCGATTTTGATCCGCTGGGGCGCGAGCATTCCAAATCGGGAGGCCGCGGGCCTGAATATATTCGGGAAGACGGTGGCTCGCTTTGAGGAGCTGGCCAAGTCGGGCCGCGTTCACGGCCATCAGGAGTACTTCTCGGTTACCGGCCGCAATGGTGGCTTCATGATGATCGACGGGGAGCTCGACGAGCTTATGAAGATCCTCGTGGAAGACGAGACGATGAAGCTGACCGATCAGGCGAGTGCGGTGGTATCCGATCTTGAGATCCAGGCGTTCGCCGGCGGCAGCGATCGGGCCACCCAGAAGCTTGTGACGGATTACACCACGAACCTGCAAGAGATCGGTTACATGTAGGACGAGCTGAGTCTCACACCCTGTGTTGCTCGGTATGCATCAACGGAGGTGAGTACGCAATGACGACGTACATCAGCTTGATCAATTGGACGGATGAAGGCATCCGAAACTTTTCAAACACCGTGCAACGCGCAGAAGCGGCGAAGGCCTTGGCGCAGCGGATGGGCGGCAGCATCGCGAACATTTACTGGACGGTCGGCCAATTCGACCTGGTGACCGTCGCCGACTTCCCGGACGACGAGACGGGGACGGCGTTTCTGCTCGCGCTCGGCTCGCAAGGCAACGTTCGCACCACAACACTTCGTGCGTACAACGCAAGCGAGGTCGCCGGAGTCATCAGCAAGCTGAGCTGATTCGTCAACCGTTGCATCGGTCGAGGACCGCTGTCACCGGCTGAACCCGGCCTCGCCCATCAAGCGATCAACGCAGAATGATCGCGGGTCGGCGTGGCGGCCCGGCGGCCCCGGTTCGCTTACCCCGTTAGCCTGCCGATCTGCGTACCCGCCCAGTGCTGGGCCAGGCCAACCGTGGCGGCGAGCGAGATGAGGAAGAACATCGTCCGCAACACGATCACCTCCATCACGCCGCCGACCTTCACCGCGACGGCGTTCGGTACGCCGACGTCGAACCAGGTCCGGCGCGCGATCGGCATCGGCCAGAACAGTGGACAGCCCTCTTTCGTGATGACGTCGCCGAGCAGATGGACGACACAGCCGGCGCCGATGGAGACGCCCAGCACTGGGTAGCCACGACCGGCCGACAGGTGGTCGTAGGCGATGTAGGTGGCCCACCCGGCGACGGCCGTCACCAGGAGCCAGCCCGCCCGTTTCGACCAGCGGCTGAACAGACCTCGCAGCGCCATCGCGAACGACAGGAACAGCGTGATGAGGACGGCCGCCTTGCCGTACCGTGCGCACGCGGCGTACACGCCGCAGCCGACGAGGGCGGTGAAGATCAGCGTGTGGGTGAGCGTCCGGTGACCGTTATGCCGGTGCGGGTCGCGGCGCGTCTTTGTCACGTCGTACACGCCGAGTGAGACCTTCTCGATGCACTCGGCGGCGAACAGGGATAGAACACCGAACGTGTGCGCGACGGTCGCGCCACCCTTGTCCGTCGTGACCCGGCCGGACAGGTCGAGATCGGGTACGAGCGCGCCGCCCGCACACATCGCTGTGCCAATGGCGATCTGCGCCGGGGACTGGTGAAAGTGCGCAAACTCGGTGGCTCCGAACGATGCGGCAAGCCACACGGCGGCACCGGATAGGGCGTGGGACGGCCCGAGCATGGGTCGATGACCTCCGTCGATTGTCAATGAACCGGAAACCAAGCGACGTCACCCGCGAGGTAGCGGAGCGCCGTCGAGACTTGTGTCAGCCGTTGTTTACGCCACGCCGCCGGTCGTTGTCCACGCGCCACGCTGGATCACGGCCGGTCCATTGTGTCCAGTTCCTCGGGACGCTCGCCGGTCAGGCGACGGTCGATCCACAGGTCAAGCCACAGTTCAAGTGACAGTTCAAGCCACATTCAAGCCAGGGGATATGCCCAAGGTCACGCCGTACACCCGGCCCACTCCGACGACGATGGCACGCCCGCGTGGGATCTCGTACTGTCCGGTGGTCGTCTCGTCGCGAGGGCGCCGCGCCATGGTACGAGGCGGCCGGGCCTTTCGGCCCTATCGCCGAACGCCGGCAGCCGCCGATCTGACGGGCTAGGCCGGCGACCCGTTTGGCGAAAACGGATTCCCGAACAGATGTCACCGCAATCGTCATCGAGCGGCCGCGCCGCCGAGTTAATGTGATCGAGGGCTGGCTGGCCGCCACGAGGCGGGAACGGGGAGTAAATGACGGCCCAGGACGCGGTCGGGGACGTGGTCGGTGTCCTCGTCACCATCGTCGAAGCCTGTGGCGCCTTTATCATCGCCGCTGGAGCGCTATGGTCTTTCGTCCAGTTTCTTTCGGTGGCCGTGCGCACACGAAGCATGGACTCGTTTGTATCCGTACGTTTGACCTTGGGCCGGTATCTCGCTCTCGGTTTGGAGTTTCAGCTGGCGGGTGACGTGTTACGGACTGCGATAGCGCCCACGTTCAGCGAGATCGGACAGCTCGCCGCGATCGCCGCGATCCGGACCGCCCTCAACTACTTCCTGGCGAAGGAGATTGCCGAGGAGCGCCGACAGATCGCCGGGCAAGACCTATCGCGCAACCGGCGGATCCCACGAGAAATACACCGCCGACATCGTGACCGGCGCAAAGGCTATCGACCTCGCCAGCGCGGTCGTTGTCGCGCTCGCGCTCGTCGCGGCCGCGGCGGCGCTACTAGCGACCCGGCGTCCGGAGATCGGCCTCGCCGTCCTGCTGGATCTGCTCATGTGTGCCGGACTTCTGCATCTGGCGGCGGGGCCGACCTACGGGCGCGCCGCCACGGCGGCCATCATCCTTGGTATCCGCCGATTGATCACGTGGACTCTCGCCGGAGCGGGCCGTACCGGCACGACTGTAGGGCTGAACCGTTTCCAGGGACTGGCGCGGCGGCTTCGCGTCCAAGAATTCCTGCGGGCAAGCTACGAACACACGCGATTAGGAAGCGGGTGGCGGACACCCGACGTCGGTGGCCGATGGGGCGACAAGCGTGGCTAGGCAGACGGCCCGGCGGTCGGTTCTGGCCGCGGAGATCACCTAACCGAGGTCACTTCGATGCCGTGTCACGCCGCGTTGTTCGTGAGGCCGATCTCCTGTCATGGTGTTGCGATGCTGATCTACAAGATTCTCCTGCCCTCTGAGTGGGCCGAGTTCGAGGCCGCCGGGCGCTTCGACGGTTCACCGTTTGACCGGAGTTCTGGGTTCATCCACTGCTCTTCCCGGGAGCAGGTGAGCGCTACTGCCCAGCGGGTGTTCGGTGATGAGCCGCAACTCGTGATCGTGGCCGTCGATGCCCAGGCGGTTAGCCGATCGCTGAGCTGGGAGGCGGCCCCTGAGGGAGGCCCGTACCCGCACGTGTACGCGCCGCTGCCGCTGAACGCGGTCGTGGCCATCTATCACGCCGCCGGTGCACCGGCGGTCGACGAGGTCCTGCCATCGGAGTAGTGCGGCTGCGACGGACTCGGGCTGCTTCCCGGAAGCGACATGGCGAACGGTTACGGGTCGCACGTGATGCCGCCACCAGTCTATGTGGATCCCGCGTGGGCTTCACAACTCGGAAAGCAACATGCCGGCGAGTTGCTTTTCCAGGTCGAGGCGGCTGCTTTGCGTGTGTACGTTAAACACCCAGATCCGGAAGCCCTGACTGCCTTTGTGGACGTACAGACCGGTGTTCCCGCCGTTGTAGGCCTCGTCGCCGACACCGGGCACCGGCGGGCCAAGGCGGAGGGGCTTGACGCCGGGGTCGCCGATCCATGGGCCAACGTCAAGAGTGACGGTGCCGTTGTCACCTGATGCCGGGTCCCACTCGCATTCTGGCGCGTCGAAGTCGGGTTCAGGCTTTCCCGCCGCGGGAGGCTGGCCCAAGGCCGCCGTGACTTGGTCGGTCGTCAGCATGGAGCATGGGTCGGATGTTCCGCCGGTGGCGGCACTGCTCGCGTCGGCGCTTGCGGTGGTCGCTGCGGCCTTGGTCGGGGCGGCGGCGTTCGGCGTGACCGGCGACGTTGTCGGAGCGGCTGAGCAGCCGGCGACGAGCGCGCCCACCGTTATGGCGAGCATTGTGCGCCGCAGGACGGCGTTGGATATTGCCACGGGACTCCCTTTCTGTGGTAGGGATTGAGGAGTGTCTGTCATTGTCACGGTGTCGGCCATCGGTCTTTGCCACTGAACCCGGCGCGCTCCGATGCGATGGCCCCAGCGTGGCCGCCAGCGGTCATAGTCGGTTCATAGTCCGGGCAGCGTTCGGCACTAGGATCACGCTGGTGACGGTGGAGCTGCGGCTGCTGGGTTCGGTTCGGGCCCAAGTTGACGGCCGTGACGTCGCCCTTGGCCCCCGCAAGCAGCGCCTTGTGCTCGCGATCCTCGCGCTGGAGGCAGGTCGCCAGGTTTCGACGGAGCGATTAGTCGACCTGGTCTGGCCGGACGGTCCGACGCGAACTGCGACGCACGCCGTGCGCGTATGCGTTTCCGGGCTGCGTGCCGCACTGGCCGGTGCCGTCGAGATCGTCACCCAGGGCACCGGATACGTGCTGGCCACGGATCCGTCTACCGTGGACGCGCACCGGTTCCGGGCACTGCTGACGGCGGCCCGAGACGCGACGAGCGACGCCGATCGTGTGGAACTGCTCGACCGCGCGCTGGGCCTGTGGGCTGGCCCCGCCCTGGCCGGCGCCGCACCGCCGGCCACTCGGGAACGGCTGTGTGCCGGCCTGGACGAGGCCCGGATGGCCGCACTGGAGGACCGAGTGGATGCCCAGCTGCGGCTGGGTCGACACCGTGAGTTGGTGGACGAGCTGACCGACCTGACCTCCACCTATCCGTTGCGGGAGCGGCTGGCCGGCCAACAGATGCTGGCCCTGTACCGCAGCGGGCGCCGGGGCGACGCCCTCGCTGCGTACCGGCGCGTCCGTCACGACCTTGCCGAACAGCTGGGGCTGGATGCCGGCGCCGCGCTGCAACGTCTGCGAGGTGGCGATCCTGCGGGATGACGATCCGCGACCGGCAGTCGAAGCGCGCGCGGTCGGCGCCCGCCCCGTCGCCGCCAACCGCCGCCAAACCGATGCCGGCGCCCGCGCAATTGCCCGCCGTGATCGACGGCTTCGCCGGCCGCGCCGACGAGCTCGCGGCCCTGACCGAGTTGACCGCGTCGAACGCGACAACCGCGCCGGTGGCGGTCATCGTCGGTACCGCTGGGATCGGCAAGACCACGCTGGCTACGCACTGGGCTCACGAGCACCGTGACCAGTACCCGGACGGGCAGCTCTACGTGAATCTGCGTGGTCACGGCCCGGGCACGCCGATGCGCTCCGAGCAGGCGCTCGGTGGCTTCCTGCGAGCTCTTGCCGTGCCGGCCGAGCAGGTCCCGCTCGACCTCGACGAGTCCGCCGCGTTGTACCGCACCCTGCTGGCCGACCGGCGGATCCTCGTGCTGCTGGACAACGCGGTCGGCGTGGACCAGGTCCGGCCGCTGTTGCCCGCGGGCACCGGCTGCCTTGCGCTCGTCACCAGCCGGGACAGGCTGGCCGGGCTGGCCGTCCGCGACGGTGCCCGGCTGCTGCGCCTGGACACGCTCGGCACCGGTGAATCGCTCGACCTGCTGACCGGCCTGCTGGGCGACGCACGTCCCGCCAACGAGCCGGACAGCGCCGCCGAACTGGCTCGACTCTGCGGTCACCTGCCGCTCGCGCTGCGCATCGCCGCCGCCCAGCTCGCACGCCACCCGGATCGGCCGATCGCCGATCTCGTCGCCCGGCTGCGCGACGGCGACCGACTCGCCGCCCTGGAGATCGAGGGCGACGAGCAGTCCGCTGTACGCGCCGCCTTCGACCTGTCGTACGTTGCCCTCAAGCCGGAAGCACGGCGGTTGTTTCGGATGGGTGGCCTGCTGCCCGGTACGGACCTGAGCGCACCGGCGGCCGCGGCGCTGATCGGCCAGCCGCCCGGCGCCGAAGTCACCCGCAGCCTCGCCCAACTCACCGACGCCCACCTCCTCGGTGAGCCAGTGGCCGGCCGTTATCTGCTGCACGATCTGATGCGCCTGTACGCGCAGGCCCTCACCGAGGCCGAAGACAGCTCGGCCGAGCGAACCGCCGCCACGTTGCGACTCTACGAGTTCTATCTGCGCACCGCGGACGCCGCGGCCCGCCTGCTCTACCCGCAGATGCAGCGGCTACCGCTCCCGCCCGCACCGGCGCAGCCGGTCTCACGCCCGCCGACATTGCCGACCCCGCCGCCGCACTCGCCTGGCTGGAGGCCGAGCGGAGCAATCTCGTCGCAGCCGCGGAACGGGCCGCGGCTGCTGGACCGCGGCCCGTCGCCTGGCTCCTGGTGGACACGATGCGCGGGTATTTCTGGATGCGCCGTCATACATCCGACTGGCTCGCCGCCGGCGCCGCGGCGCTGGCGGCCGCCTCCGCGGACAACGATGACCACGGGCTGGCCGCCGCGCATCTCTGCCTCGCTCAGGCGCACCGGTTCCTGTCCCACCACGACACCGCGATCGACCACTTTGGTCAAGCAGCGGCCCACGCATCCCGAGCGGGCTGGCGGCAGGGTGAGGCCGCCGCCACCGGCAGCATCGCCAATCTGTACCGCGACCAGGGTCGACTTGCCGACGCGGCCGAATACCACGGCCGCGCCCGGGTCATCTTCCAGCAGACCGGGGAGCTCGGCGGTGAGGCCGTGAGCCTGACCAATCTGGGTAACGTACAGATCGACTCGGGCGCACTGCGGGAGGGCAGCGACAACCTCACCGCGGCGCTGGACATTTATCGCCGCATCGGCGCGGACAACGCGCGCGCACACGTACTCAACAGTCTCGGCTGCGCGTACCGATTTCAGGGTCGGCTCGACGACGCCCTGAACCACTTAGACCAGGCGCTGGCGTTGCACCGCGCGGCGGGCAGCCGCGAAGGCGAGGCGGACACCCTCAACAACCTGGCCGAAGTGCATATGGACGCCGGCCGGTTCGACGAAGCGAGGCAGCTTGCGCAGACCAGCCTCACCATCGCCCAGGACGCCGGCGATCGACGCGTAGAAACCGACGCGGATGCACACACGCTAGCGACGCCTGGATCGCCTGGACGGACCGCAGGGCCTGGCTGGCGGTCCTGGGACGACCGGACGCTTGTGTTGGCGCGGGACATCGGGTACGCACGCGGCGAAGCGCTAGCGCTCATCGAGCTGGCCCACTCCCGACTCGAGATCGGCGACCACTCGCACGCGCTCACCGCGGCTCGCGCCGCACTCGACTCGGCACGCCAAGCGGGATACCGCCTGATCGAGGCGGAGGCGTTGACCGTCCTCGCCCGCGCTCGAATTGGCCGATGACCGGCCACGGGACGCCGCGGCCCACGCCGGCCAGGCCCTAGATATCCAGCGGAAGACCGGAAACCCGCTCGGTACGCGCCGAGCCGAGGACGTAGCTCGCCCGGGCCGGTCGACAGTGAACCGTCACTCGTCTCGAAGCCGGCCGTGGGGGAGTCAGGTGAGCGGGACTTCGACCGCCACGTTCGGGTTCGAGTAGTACGCGGCGACGTCGCGCGCGCCGTACTTCGTACGGAAGTCGTCGAGAACGTGATGCACCTGGTCGGGATCCGTGATGGGGTGTGCGGTCGCGCGGTAGTCGGTTCCGGCCGCGGTCAGGTGCAGGCCGGGCGTCTTGAGCACGTTCTTGTACCACTGGCTCTCTGATCCGGTCACCGGAAGCAGATAAAGCTTGTCCTTGTGCCGGACGAACCACACCGGATGGGACGTCTCGTGGCCCGAAACCCGGCCGGTGGTGCCGAGTTGTACCTCGTTGGTCTTGTTCAAAGCTGTCGCGAAGTCGGCACGTGCCATCGGATCCTCCTCGAGCGGCTGTCGGTTAGGCATCCTTTTCCCGAGCGTAGCGAGCGATCTGGGCGCGCGGGCTTGTTTGCCCGGCGGGCGCCGGTTGCCGGGCGGGCCGCCGAGCCCCGCACAGCTGCCCAGGGTCGCAAATCGCTTATTCGAGCATCGCGGGGCACAGTGCGTTGCGAACTTCGCGCCTACGTCGGCGGGCACGTCGTGGACGCCTTGCGCGTAGCGCCGCGAGGTAACAGCGCCCCAGCTAGGCTTCGAGTCATGGGGCAATTGCCGGTTTTGCCGGTTCTTTTCGTGGTTGACCACGAGCGAGCTTCGCTCGACGTGTTGCTAAGCGACCTGTCCCGGCGGTTCGGCAGTGGCTTCGCGGTGCGCGGGGAAACGTCGTCGGAGGCCGCGCTCGCGGCGTTGCAGGAGATGGCAGCCACGAACATCTCCGTCGCGCTGCTGCTCGTCGAAGACACCGCGGCTGACTTGCTCACCCGGGCGCACGAATTGCATCCGAGAGCCAAACGGGTGCTGCTGGTCGATCGCGACTACTCGTCGGACAGTCCAGCGGTGCAGGCGATGACGCTTGGCCGCGCGGACTATCACATCGTGCGGCCATGGGCGGACGACGAGATGATGTACGCGCCCATGAGCGAGTACCTCTTTTCGTGGATCAGAGAGCAGGAGCCGAATTTCGAGCTGTTTCGGATCGTTGCCGCCGAGGGCGACAGCAGAGTGCTGCAGTTGCGCGACGTGATGACCCGGTTCGGCATGCCGTTCGGGTTCTATCCGGTCGACACTGAAGCCGGCCGCAGGTTGCTGGATGAGGCCGGTCTGGACTCGACGCGTTTGCCGGTGGTCGTGCGTTATGACGGGCAGACCATCATCGACCCGAGCCTGACCGATCTTGCCCGCGCAATCGGCGTCAATGTGACGAACGATATTGATACGTGCGAGGTCGCAATCGTCGGAGCGGGACCGGCCGGACTTACCGCCGCTGTCTATGCGGCGTCCGAGGGGCTCGACACGGTGATGCTCGAGGAGGAGGTCTCCGGCGGTCAGGCCGGCACGAGTCCGCTGATCAGGAATTATCCGGGGTTTCCGCACGGCATCAATGGCGGCGTGTTGATGGAGCGTACGTGCGAGCAGGCGTGGCTGATGGGAGCGCACATCGTCTTCGCGCAGCAAGCGGTCGCACTCGAACGCCAGGGAGTTCATCGAATCGTCCACTTGCGTGACGGGACCCAGTTGCGTTCCCGCGCTGTCGTGCTGGCCACCGGCATCCATTGGCGCCGGCTCGGTGTGCCTGCGCTGGAGGCGCTCGTGGGTTCGGGCGTCTTCTACGGCGCGGCCGTCAGCGAGAGCCGTGCTATGCAGGGCCAGGACGTGTTCATCATCGGAGCAGGCAACTCGGCCGGACAGGCGGCGCAGCATCTGGCCAAGCACGCGCGTACGGTCACGTTGCTTGCCCGGGGCGACGGTCTCGGGAAGTCGATGTCCAGTTACCTCGTGCGGGCCATCGACTCGACACCCAATGTCATCGTCCGTCGCCGAACAGAGGTGGTCGACGGATCCGGTTCCGGATCGCTCGAATCCATCACGCTGGCGGATCGCGCAAACGGCACCGTAGCAGGAAGTCGCGGCGCGACGCGCTGTTCATCATGCTCGGTGGTGAGCCACATACGCAGTGGCTGCCGACCTGAGGTGGCCCGCGACGAGCAGGGTTATCTGATCACCGGTCGTGACCTTCTCGAGCAGCCGACGGTGCTGTGGAAGCATCACCGTGAGCCTTTGACGTTGGAGACGAGCATGCCCGGCGTGTTCGCGGCGGGCGACGTACGGCACGGTTCGATCAAGCGCGTCGCCTCAGCGGTCGGCGAAGGCGCCACGGTCGTACGCATGGTGCACGAACACCTTCGAGCCGACGAGTTCGAGCCCGCAGTTCTGTCGGGCTGACGACTGTGTCGACGCTCGGGCGATCTGAGCCGCTTTGTCGAGTGAACTGATAACCTGCGGCGAGGACCCGTCTACAGCGAGGGAGTATCCGATGAGCTCACGACTCAACCCGTACATCAGTTTCGCTGGCAACGCTCGGGAGGCCATGGAGTATTACCAGAGCGTCCTCGGCGGCACCTTGACACTGAACACCTTTGGCCAATTCGGCGATGCGGATACCGAAGGCGCCGACAAGGTCATGCACGCGATGCTGGAGACCGACAAGGGCTTCACGTTGATGGGCGCCGACACTCCGCCCGGCATGTCATTCAACCCGGGCGACACCATGACCGTGAGCCTGAGCGGCGACGACGCGAGCGAACTGCGCGCCTATTGGGACAAGCTGTCCGACGGCGGCACCGTGTCCGTGCCCCTCGAGAAGCAGATGTGGGGTGACGAGTTCGGCCAGTGCGTGGATCGGTTCGGTGTGGCCTGGATGGTCAACATCGCCCAACCCCAGGCCTGAGTCGGATCCAACGCCCACATCGGAGCGGCCGTGCGCTGCCGCTCTACGTGTCTCGGGCGCGGCAGCTCTCACGGGCTGGCGCCGCCGCGCGCCGATACGGAAACATTGGCGACGAAACCACCCCCCGGATGTCGAAATCGGCGGCACTGATTCGTCGTACCGGGAGAGTACGAATGTTCCGGTGCTGGCGCTTCAGGCTTCGGCGCGGCGGACGGCCAGTTCGATCCGCATCGTCGAACGGTGGGAAGGATGAGGGCATGAGCGGTGTACGAGTGCTGGTCGGCACGCGCAAGGGCGCGTTCACGCTGACCTCGGACGGCCGACGCGATGAGTGGACCGTCGACGGACCACATTTCGGCGGCTGGGAGATTTACCACCTGGCGGGGTCACCGGCCGACCCGGACCGGCTCTACACATCCCAGTCAAGCGGTTGGTTCGGGCAGCTGATCCAGCGCTCCGACGATGGCGGCAAGACCTGGGCCGCGGTCGGCAACGACTTCACCTACCGTGGTGAAATCGGAGAACATCTCTGGTACGACGGCAATCCGCGGCCATGGGAATTCAAACGCATCTGGCACCTAGAACCGTCACGCGACGATCCCGACACGGTGTACGCCGGTGCAGAGGACGCCGCCCTTTACGTCTCCACCGACGGCGGCCAGAAGTGGACCGAGCTTACGGCGCTGCGTAACCATCCGACGGGCCCGCAATGGCAGCCCGGCGCCGGCGGCATGTGTCTGCACACGATCATCCTCGACCCGGTGAACAAAGACCGGATATATGTGGCGATCTCGGCGGCGGGGGCGTTCCGCAGCGACGACGCCGGAGCCAGCTGGCTGCCGATCAACAAGGGACTACGCTCGGGCGAAATACCCGACGAAGATTCCGAGGTCGGCCACTGCGTGCACCACATCACGCAGCATCCGTCTCGGCCCGACACCCTGTTCATGCAGAAGCACTGGGACGTCATGCGCACCGACGACGCCGGCGAGAACTGGCGCGAGATCAGCGGTCAGCTGCCGTCGGACTTCGGGTTTCCGATCGCGGTGCACGCGCACGAGCCGGAGACCATCTACGTCGTGCCGATCAAGAGCGACTCGGAGCACTTCCCGCCCGAGGGCAAGCTGCGCGTTTACCGCAGCCGCGCTGGCGGCGACGACTGGGAGCCACTGACCAACGGCCTGCCGCAGTCCGACTGCTACGTCAATGTGTACCGCGATGCCATGGCGGTCGACACGCTCGACCCGTGCGGCATCTACTTCGGCACCACCGGGGGACAGGTCTACCATTCGGCCGACGGCGGCGACAGCTGGGCACCGATCGTCCGGGATCTGCCGGCGGTGCTGTCCGTGGAAGCACAGGTGCTGCCGTGATCCGGGTCGTCCTCCCGGCGCACTTGAAGAACCTGGCCCACGTCAGCGGCGAGGTACGCCTCGAGGTGGCGGGTCCGGCCGAAAGTGCCGGACCGGTCACCCAGCGCCTGGTGCTAGACACGCTCGAGGCGCGCTACCCGATGCTGCTCGGCACGATCCGCGACCGCCACAGCGGCCAGCGTCGACCGTACGTGCGCTTTTACGGCTGCGAGGAAGACCTCTCGAACTCCTCACCCGACGAGCCGCTGCCCGATCGGGTCGTGGCCGGCAGCGAGCCATTCATCATCCTCGGGGCGATGGCGGGCGGTTAGACACACGCGCCGGGCGACGCGCCCGCCGGCTGCCTCACCACAATCCACCACGGTCGCGAGTCCGATGCCGCGATCGCGGTAGCGGGGCGCGCCAATGCACCCCCGCGGGCGGCGCATGCCCATCGAAGGTCGCCAGCCCAACTCATGGGAAAAGCACAGGGAGTCACAAAGTCACAACGTCATCCGTCGGATCGGCGTGATCGCCCGCCGACCGGGCTCCATCAGCGAGTCTTGCCCAGCGGCCGGGCGATTCCCCTCCGAGCACGGATCCAAAGTGGACGCTCGGCGAACGTCGAGGCATTGACTTGTCGGAGTGTGTGTGATTCAGTGCGAATCTGACGGATTGAATGCACCGCACTGGTCGATCCTGTTGGATCGACTCTGGTCGCCAGGGAGTTCCCCGCTCCCTTGGCGACGGCTCAGTCGATGAGGTCAGTCGTGACCGGAACCCACGATTCGAAAGGTGCCCACTCGGATCGGTCCTGGTGAACCGACCGCGCAGCTGCGGCCATGTGCCACCGCCGCGATGGGAAGCAGTCGCCGCCTCGGCTACCGAGGCGCGGCCGACCGGGGTGGACTTGGGCGAACGGGATCCCGGTCGGCTCTGTCCACCGTCGACGTCGGCCGCCCATTTGCAGCTCGTACCCCCCCGATTCTGACGGAGAGCAGCATGAACAAAACGCTTCGCGGCCTACTGGCCGCGATGATTGCGATCCCGGCGATGGCAGTGTCGATCGCCGCGACCGCCGTTCCCGCCGCGGCCTCGGACAACGGACTTGGCGCGACACCACCACTCGGCTGGAGCAGCTGGAGCTTCATCCGCCACAGCCCTTCCGCGAAGAACATCGAGGCCACCGCCGACGCGATGGTGAGCAGTGGCCTGTCCTCGGTCGGATACCAGTACGTGAACATCGATGACTTCTACTACGCCTGCCCGGGCAGCCAGGGCCCGACCGTGGATCAGTACGGCCGGTGGCTCACCGACGCCAGCAAGTTCCCATCCGGCCCGAACGGCGAGAACGGCATCCAGGTCGTCGCCGACTACGTCCACAGCAAGGGGCTGAAGTTCGGTATCTACGTCACCCCCGGCATTTCGAAACAGGCGGTCGCCCAGAACACACCGATCGAAGGCACGCCGTATCACGCCGATGACATCGCCACCACGGCCAGCGAAAAGAACTACAACTGCGGCGGCATGGTGGGAATCGACTACAGCAAGCCGGGCGCGCAAGCGTTCGTCGACTCATGGGCGAAGGAATTCGCGTCGTGGGGTGTCGACTACCTGAAGATCGACGGCGTCGGCACCAGCGATGTTCCGGACATCCAGGCATGGTCGACCGCGCTGGTAAACAGCGGTCGGCCGATCCATCTCGAGCTGTCCAACAGCCTCGCCATCGGATCCGCGGCCACCTGGAAGCAACTGGCCAACGGCTGGCGCACCGGCGGCGACATCGAGTGCTATTGCGGCCCGGGCGGCTCCAGCTATCCACTGACCCAGTGGTCAAGCGTCGCCGGTCGCTTCAACACCGTGGCGAGTTGGCAGCCGTACGGGGGACCGGGCGGGTTCAATGACTACGACTCGATCGAGGTCGGCAATGGAGCCAACGACGGACTCACCGTTGACGAGCGCAAGACGCAGATGAGCCTGTGGGCGATGGGCTCCTCACCGTTCATTCTCGGCACCGATCTCACCAATCTCGACCCGACCGACCTGACACTGTTGAAGGACAAGGCCGTCCTATCGGTCGACCAGGACGCGATCGACGCGTCCCGGGTGTCCAACGCGAACGGCCAGCAGATCTTTACGAAGACCGAGCCGGACGGAGCGGTCGTGGTCGCGCTGTTCAACACCAGCGGCCAGCCGCAGGCCATCTCCACCTCCGCGTCCGCGCTCGGGCTTGCCGCTGGTACGGACTACGCCGTCAACGATCTCTGGGCGCAATCGACGACCGAGACGACCGGCGTCATCTCGCCCGTGGTGCCATCGCACGGAGTCGCGCTCTACCGCGTGACACCGCTCAGCAACCCGACCCAGGCGCCGCCGAACGTGACGTACGCGATGTCAGGGCCGGCCGCGGTCACGGGCGGGACCCCAGCCACGGTCACCGCGACCTTCACCGATCACGGCGACCTTGCGGCGAAGACCGTCAGCCTCGCGATGAACGCGCCAGCGGGCTGGAGCGTCTCACCCACGTCCCCGACCAGCTTCCCGGCCGTCGAAACCGAGCAGACCGTCACGGCTACGTTCAAGGTCACGGCGCCATCGCCAACGGGCCTGTTCCAAGCCGGGACGCTGACCGGAAGCGCCGATTACACCTGGGCCGGCAAGACACCACAGACCGCGACGGCAACCGCGTCGGTCACCGTGAGCCCGCCCGTGTCGGCGCCATACCGAACCTATTCGTCCGCGACCGACGCTCCGGCGTTGTTCGCACAGTCCGGCGACCAACTCGGCATCATCGGCGCCGGCGCCGACCTGTACTCAGGCAGCGACGCGTACAGCACGATCTACCAACCTGGCACGGTTGGCGACTCGTCGACGGTTGATGTCGACGTCGCTTCAACCCAAAACCTTTCCGGGTACGGAAAGGCGGGCATCATCGTCCGCAATGACATGACCGGATCCGGGACGACGCCCGAAGGCGTGATCCTGTTCGCGTCGCCATCGGGTGGCATCCAGCTCGAATGGAACAACAACGCCGGGCAGTTCATCAACTCGGTGACACCAGCAAACGGCTCACTTCCGTATAGCGTGCCGATCCACTTGAAGCTGGAGCGCACCAGCGCGTCGACGTACACCGGCTACTACTCGTACGACGGGCAGGGCTGGTACGTCGTCGGCACCGCGACGGTTGGCGGCCAAGCGGACACGCAGGACGCGGGCGTGTTTGTGACGTCGCACGCGACCGGCACGACCGCGACCGCGGTGTTCAACGGATTCACGGTCGTCGACGGTGCGCTGACGCCGCCGCCGGGCCCGAAGTCGTACGAGGCCGAGGCATCCAGCAACACGCTGGCCGGTGGCGCACGGGTGGCGTCGTGCACGGCGTGCTCGGGCGGCCAAAAGGTCGGGTTCGTCGGCAGTGGCGGCACGTTGACGTTCAACGGTGTCACCGCGGCCTCGACCGACGACTACCAAGTCACGCTCGTCTATCTAGACGGGTCGACCACGGGACGGTCGGCACTGGTGTCGGCGGACGGCGGCGCTGCGCAGTCGGTGTCGTTCGTACCCACCGGCGACTTCAACACCATTGGTACGAAGACGATCACGGTGCATCTCAACGCGGGCAGCAATACCGTCATGCTGTCGAATCCGACCGACTTTGCCCCTGATTTCGACCGCATTCTCGTGGCTGCCAACGCAATCAGCTAAACGACGAGAATTTGGGGCGGCATCCGGCTGGCGGCGGCAAGCACGTCGCCAGCCGGACGCCACGTACTTGCACCGCGGGTTTCCACCGCAGGTATCCGCGCACCGGTGCCCTCCGGGTCGGCCGTACCGTTTTGCCGGCGTTTGAGCCCGCCAGCCACCCACCTGTGCCAGGCTTGGTACGTCAAGGGGAACGGGTGTCGAAGTCAGGATTGGCCATGCCGGTGCGCCGGTATTGCGCCAGAACCTGTCGTGACCGACGTTCCGGTAGCGGTCATAGCGTGAAATCGCGCGCCCGTATACGGGCCCGTAGCGCGTATGCGCATCCGTAAGCCCTTGCCGGCCCTCCAACCCACTGGAATGGGAGGCAATCAATATGTCGATCACCGCACTGCGCGAACGAGTGGACGCGGCGATCATCATGCCGGACGACCCCGACTACGACGACGCCCGGCGCGTCTACAACTTTATGATCGACAAGCATCCGGCCGCCGTGGTCCGGTGCGCGAACGTGCAGGACGTACAAGGGACCGTCGACTACGCCCGAAAGAGTGGTCGCGACCTCGCGGTGCGTGGTGGCGGGCACAGCGTGCCCGGCTTCGGCACGGCCGATGACGCCATCGTGGCGGACCTGTCGATGATGACCGCCGTACGCGTCGATCCGACCACCCGGACCGCTCACGTCGCCGGCGGTGCAACCTGGGGGATGTTCAATGACGCCGGATACGTGCACGGGCTCGGTACGACCGGCGGCATCATTTCCACGACCGGCGTCGGTGGCCTGACGCTCGGCGGCGGGATCGGGTACCTAACCCGAGAACACGGTCTGTCCTGTGACAACTTGATCTCGGCGGAGGTTGTGCTGGCCGACGGTCGAGTCGTGACCGCGAGTGAATCCTCGCTGCCCGACCTGTTCTGGGCGTTGCGTGGCGGCGGCGGGAACTTCGGCATCGTGACCGACTTCGAGTTCCGTATGCACCCGGTCCGAGACATCTACGGCGGCCTACTACTCTTCGAGGTCGGGGACGCCGACGAGATTCTGCGCTACTTCCGCGAGTTCATCGCCGACGCGCCGCGCCAGTACGGCGGGTTCCCGGCGTGGCAGCTCGCCCCGCCACTGCCGTTCGTCCCGGAGGACCGCGTCGGCGATCCGTTCTTGGTCGTGGTGTCGTGCTGGAATGGCGATCCTGAACAAGGGGCCCATGTTATCGACCAATTCCGCCAAGTCGCCAAGCCGGCGGCCGAGCACGTCGGACCGATGCCGTACCCGGCCCTGAACTCATCGTTCGATGCTCTCGTCCCACGCGGGCTTCAGCACTACTGGAAAGCATTGTTCGTCGAGGATCTGACGGACGACGCGATCGCCGCGCACCTGACCTACGGTCCGCGGGTGCCGGTCGTCAACTCCACGGTGCATACATACCCGATCAACGGTGCCTGTCATGACGTGCCCGCCGACGCAACGGCGTTCAGCCACCGCGAGGCGAACTACGCGTGCGTGATCGCGGGCATGTGGCCGGACCCGGCCGACAACGAGGCAAACACGGCATGGGTACGCGACTTTTTCGCCGCGCTCGCACCGTACTCAGAGTCCGGCGGGTACACCAACTTCGGGTCCGCCGACGACCAGTCCCGTATACGGGACAGCATCGGCTCCGGGTACGACCGACTGGCCCAGCTCAAGCAGAAGTACGACCCGGACAACCTGTTCCACCTCAACCAGAACATCGCTCCGGCGTAAGCGATGGCGTGGCCGGGCCCGTATCAGCCCGGCGCCCACCGCGCATCGGAGTGCGCTCGGTCAGTAGGACACGTCGACGTACAGCCGTCCGGGCAACTCGCCGACGCGGACCTGAACTGCCCTCGAAAGCCCCAGCGCGATCGACACGTAGCCTTCGAAATCGCCGGTGACCGTGTAGCCCTTGAGACTCGGATAGCCGAGTCGGGCCGAGCGCTTCGGGATCGTGGATACGCCCGCGCCGTTGTGGCCCTGAGCGGGGTGCAGCACGATCAGCAGATAGGCCGTTCCGCCGCCGGGGACGGTGACGGGCTTACCCGACGGATCGGCGGTCACACTGGCCAAATACCGGATCTGATATCCGGGCATGGCACCGTTGAGGTCGAAGACGACGCGGTCGTAGCGGCATTCTGGGTGCGTGCCGGCGCGGATCCCGGTGACCACGGGCGTGGGTGGCACCGTCGGGGTGTGCGCGACGGAAATTGGCGCGTTCTTCCAGGCCAATGTGTCGCAGCCGGGCAGGATCACACCGCCACTGGTGCCGTTGAGCAGCGCGTCGAGAGTGACGAAACGGTAGCCGAGACCGGCGAACCCGGAGATGACCGTCGGCAGCGCGGCCGCGTCAAGCGTGCTGTGGTCGTCGGGGTTCGACCCGACATGCATGAGTACGATCTCGCCGGGTCGGGCGGCGCCGAGCGCGCGGGTCACTACCGTGGTCGTGCTGATGCCGCCGCTGGTTCCCTTCCAGCCCAGTGTGTCGACGGTCCACCGGACCGGGACATAGCCCGCCCCGTTGACGAGAGAGATGGTGTGCGAGGTGCGCTCACCGTACGGGAAGCGGAACAGCGGCTTCGGGTCGCTGCCGCCGGCGGCCATGAGCTTCGTCCGTCCCGTGGCGATCTCGGCAGTGACCGCCGAGTCGGACAGGCTGGTCAGGTGCGGGTGTGTCGCGGTGTGGTTACCCAGCCGGAATCCGGCCGATACGAGTTGGCGCACTGACGACGGATACCGGCTGGCCCACGCCCCGGTGACGAAGAACGTCGCCGGCACGTGCCGCGCTGACAGCGTCGACACGATCGATGACAGGCCATCGGCATTACCACCGGCGTCGAAGGTCAACGCCACGATCTTCTGCGTGGTCGGTATGACTTCGACATCCTTGCCGAGCAAGCCCGACGGTACGGTCGGGGACGCCGTACCAGCGGGCGCCGACGCCGCGCCGCCGACGGAGCGGGTGCGATGCTCGAGCCCGCAGTCTGCGGGCTGGAACTGGCCGACGGCGTCGCATTGGAATGGGTCGTACACGATGCGAGCATCAACGCACTAATCAGGGCAACCGCCACGACCGTCCGTCGGGTGGCGTTACGGTGTATCCGGGACATGGTGACCTCTCTCGGCGCTCCGCGACGCCGAACGCCTCAATTCAGCATCGACCTCCGGTTTCGGCCGGCGCAGGGCCGCGGGTTGCGTCTTCCTAGGCCTTTCGGCCCGTGCGGCGAGCCAATGGCGCCGGACCGACAGTCTCGCGAGGCGTGGACGCCGGTGCCGCGTCGAACGCCTCCCGCCGACGAGTCCGCGGACCATCGAAACAGGACTATCGGCCCTTCGACCATGACAATTGCCGCCATACGTTTGTGGTAAGGAGGTGACATCAATGGCACTCAACGACACCACGACCGGGTCAGACGTTGATGTCTTGTCCCGCGAGCGAGCGATCAAGAGGTTGAAGAAGCGGCGCGACTTCTACGGGCATCTGGTCGTCTACGCCGTGGTCAACTCATTCCTCGTCGCGATCTGGGCCGTTACCGATCTTCACGGATTTTTCTGGCCGATTTTCCCCATGCTCGGTTGGGGCATCGGCGTGGTCCTCAACGCCTGGGACGTCTATCGCAACGATGCGTTCTCGGAGGAACAGATCCAACGGGAAGTCGAACACCTGCGACGCGGCTGACCGGTCCGCCGGCGGTGGCCTCGGGGTCGCCGGAACCTAACGGAGTTGATGAACATGACACAGGCAACGCGTACGGACACCAGCGTGCTGGAAACCATCCGCGAGGTCGTCGATGGGGTCGCGGCCGGAAAGGTGTTTGGCGCACCGATCATCCATGACGGCGTGACCGTGCTGCCGGTGGCCAAGGTAAGCGGCGGTGGCGGCGGTGGAAGCGGCACCGGCTCCGCACAGGACGGGCAGGAAGGCGGCGGAAGCGGCGGTGGCATGGGCACCTCGGCCAAGCCGCTTGGAGTCTTTGTCATCAAGGACGGCAGCGTTGGTTGGCGGCCGGCGGTCGACGTCAACAAGGTGATCATCGGCGGGCAGATCATTGCGGTCGCCGCATTGCTGACGATTCGCGCGATGATCAAAGCGCGGAGCAAGCGCGACCGATGACAACCGGCGACTCTCCTCACAACGGAGGCGTGACGCCGCCAACCATGTGAGCCACCGCGTTGCTCCGGCCGGGGAGTCGGTCTCTGTAGCGTGGTCAGGTTGTGACGCGGGTTCAAGATAGCGAGATAGGACCAGCGCCGTGGAGCCCGCCAGGTCCCGGTCGAGCGCTTGGTCGCTGGGTATGAAGACCATGGCTCGGCCCTCGCCGAGCACGACGTCGTCCTGGCGTGCGTCGGTGGCACCGCGGAACACGTGAACTGTGACGGTGTGCGGAAAACCCGCCTCGTACGGCCGTGGGCCGGTCCACAGTGGGTGTAGCTCGCCCGCGGTCAGGCCGGTCTCCTCGAGCAGTTCGCGACGTGCGGCCACCTCGGGCGTCTCGCCTGGCTCGATGCGGCCTCCAGGCAGGCTCCACTTGTTCGGCGAGACGGATGTATGTCCGTCGCGATGCTGCAAAAGCACCGCGCCTGAGCGGTCGACGAGCATGACGAGAGCGACTTCGTAGACGGCCACCACACGATCATGTCATCGCGCCCAGAGGCCGGCCGGCGACCACAGCCGGATCACCGGCAAGCCCGTACCGCAACATGGTTGCAGCATTCGAGCAGCTCGTGGTCGCGTCCGATCATTAACCGCCTGATCCGCGCAGGCGTGGACCGTATCCGGCGCCGGCACTGGCACCCGGCGGCGGACTCGGCGCGATATCCACGCGGCCGCGACCGCCGGCGGCGACCCATCCGGCGATGCGACCGCGCCTGGCCGCAGCATCCGGCTGCGCGTCCGAGCTGGTCGCATGGTCGAGCCAATCCACCGCTTTGTGGGTGGACGCTGCGTACTGGCCACCGCGGGTACGGAGAGCGTGGCGGATCAGCCGCCACCGCTGTGCCTCTTCCAGCACGTCCTTGCGCTGCTGAAAACCAACCGCCAACAGGCCCGCTGGGTAGGTCAACATCTCGGTCTCCTCACCGTGTTTTCCCTCGACGACTCCATCGTTCGGCGGGCCCGCGCCGGTCACATCGGCAGCGGTGACGTATTGCGGTGAGGCGTGGATGCCTAGGCATCCCGACGGTCGGTTAGGTATCCCTAGAGCCGTGCGACGCGTGGGGCGCCAGCAGATCGTTGGTGGGTGCCGGCGCAGCGCGTGGTGGATGCGGGGCAGCGCGTGGTGGGTGCCGGGGCAGCGCGCCGAGGCTGATGCCTCGGCGCGCTGTTGGTTGTGCGTACCCGTGAACGGGTTGAAGCGGGACCTACCAGCGGCGCAGCCAATGGAGGTGGTTGTTGAGCCAGTTGTGCAGCACGGAGATCTCGTCGGTGCGGTTGGACAGCCACGGCGTTGAGTGGGTGATCGCAAGCACGCTCAGCAGGATGGCCACGAAGCCAAACAACAGGCCCAAGCCGACGAGCCCATGGCCGTTGACGTTGGGGCCCCGAACTGCGTGGAGGGCGAAGACTCCGAACAGCACGGCGACCACACCAGCGACGAAACCGAGCGGCGCGAGCAGGCCGGTCAACGTCGCGGCGATCGCCAGTGTGCCGGCGATCAGCGACAGGGTCGCCATCGCGCTCGCCCGCGTCCGACGCGGTGCCGCGAGGGGTTCACGTTCGGTCACTGGCTCCGGCCCAGTCACGGTGGCGGGTGTCAGCGCGCCGGCCGGCCAAGGGTCGCTATTGGGGGCGTCCGCACGCTCGGGTGCACCCCAGCTGGCGGCCGGCCAGTCCACGCTGAGCCGGTTCGTCCGCGCGACCGGCCCGGTCGCATCGGCGCTCTCCCAGGCCCGCGGTCGGCGAGTACCGGGCGAACTCATGATTCGTTCCTCCTGTTCACCGGGCGTGGCATCACCCGAGTCGGTGACGGACGACGATGATCTGCCAAACATTGGTGTCGCCTCCTGACGACTCACGAGTTGTGACAACTCCCAAGACCGTACTCGCATTGCACATGGCCGCCCGGCGAGCCGGCCGCCGAGCTGCTCAGACGGCTCCAACGCTTTTCGCGATTGCGCTGGGACTTCTGCCAGATGTGACAAAAGTTTCGCCGAAATCGCGTGAAGCTCTGGCTCGGCTTTTCCATCTATCCCGTGACCAAGATGTCGCCGGACCGAATGGTCGCGCTCCTTCACCGGTACGGGCTCGAACGCATCCTGGTCAACTCGGCCGCCGACTGGGGTCGCTCCGATCCGCTGCTGACCCGAGGACGGGCGATGCCATGCTCGCGGCCGGATTCTCGGACGATGACGTCGACCGGGTGCTCCTGTACTGCTCTGCTCGGATGCGTCGGTGGCGCGGGAGCGCATCGAGTCGACCGGCGTCAAGCGGCTGCTTCTGCAGCTGGCCGGCTGCGCGGACGGCGCGGCCATCGCTGCGAACGGCGCGGCCAGCGGCTGAACCGATCCCGTCAGGCTCAGTCGACGTTCGCGGATGTGGGTTCAAAGTTCGAGCGCTCGGCGGCTCGGCCCGGGACCGCTTGGCCCGGGACCGCTTGGCCCGGGACCGCTTGGCCCGGGACCGCTTGGCCCGGGACCGCTTGGCCCGGGACCGCTTGGCCCGGGACCGCTTGGCCCGGGACCGCTTGGCCCGGGACCGCTTGGCCCGGGACCGCTTGGCCCGGGACCGCTTGGCCCGGGACCGCTTGGCCCGGGACCGATTGGCGACCGGCCGCCCGACGACGTCGGGACAGTGTCGCCAGGACGGCGAGGCCGACGATCGCTGCCGCCAGGTTCAGGTAGCCGAGCGCCGACGCAATGAGAACGATCGGGTTTGCGCTGGGCAGGTCGCGGCCGAACGCGCCGGACACGTTGTGCAGCACGTAGAACAGCGCCTCGGCGGTGAGGAACGAAGCGAGCAGGGCTGTTCCCCATCGGCGCCGCTGAGTGAACAGCGCTATCGCGGCAACGAACCATGCCAACGTGACGATGAGCAACACCGACAACCGCGGAAACCCAATCCAGTCGAGGCCGTACTGGTGGATGGCGTACGGCACCTGCCACACGTAGTTCGCAAGGGTCGCGGTCGTTAGTGCTGCGATCGCCGGCCGACGCAACCGCGTCCATTGCTTTTCGGCACGGTCGTGTCCGGCCAGGTCGTTGACTCGTCTCATGGCTAACAGCATTCGGGCCGTTGACCGCGATCTCCATCCGGAAATACCCCCAGCGAACCCTGAGGTTCCGATCGTGGCCGGCCGGCCTTCGCTGGAGCTGATGTCGTAGGTGTCGCATATGGTCCGCCACAACTCCGCGCCTTACGCCTCCGATTGGAGGCGACGGCGACGACACGATCATTTTGGAAGGCCCGGCCACGGTGGTCTCGGACACGGAAGAGGTGGACGCCGTCGACCGTGCCTGGTCGGCAAAGTATGTCGATCCGGGGACAGGGACGCGCGATACGGTATGCGTTCCGGACGTCGACGTGTGGCGGATCGATCCGGCACACGTGATGACATGGGCGTACGGCGACGTCACCAGCCGTACCGACTGGCGCCGGTCCGAGACCTCAGCGTGACCAGGACTGCGCAACCCGCGTGTGGCCAGGTTTTCGCCAGCCACGCGTGGCGAGCGGGCGACGAAATCGGCGTGGCTCGACTGCGCCGCTTACTCTGATGGCACGTTCGGTGGCAAGGTCTGGGTGGCCGCCGGCGGGGGATCCGAGCAGCGCAGCGGCGTGACGAGAGGAAGGCCGATGAAGGCGATCGTCCAAGACCGGTTCGGTCCGCCGGAAGTGCTGCGGTTGGCGGACATCGACGTCCCCGAGATCGGCGCCGATGACGTGCTTATCCGAGTGCACGCCGCCGCGCTCAACCCGTACGACTGGCATATGGTGCGCGGCGACCCGCGAGTGGCGCGGCTCATGGGAGTTGGGCTGACCAAACCGAAGGCTCGCGTGGCCGGGGTCGACGGGGCGGGACGGGTGGAAGCCGTTGGCGCGAACGTCGCCGTGCTGCGGCCGGGTGACGAGGTGCTCGGATTCTGCCGCGGAGCGTTCGCGGAATATGCCGGCGCCAAGGCCGACAAGGTTGTGCCCAAGCCGTCGAGGCTGACCTTTGAGGAGGCGGCCGCGGTCCCGATGGCGGCGCTGACCGCCCTGCAGGCACTCGTCGACGTGGCTCAGGTGCAGACCGGGCAACGAGTCCTGATCAACGGCGCCGCGGGTGGGGTCGGCACCTATGCCGTCCAGATCGCCGCCGCGCTTGGTGCCGAGGTCACCGGCGTGTGCAGCACCCGCAACGTGGAGTTGGTCCGGTCGATCGGCGCCGCCGACGTCGTCGACTACACGACAGACGATTTCACCGACGGCGGCCCTCGCTACGACGTGATCCTGGACAACGTCGGCAACCGGCCGTTGAACCGTCTACGCCAGGCGCTGACCCCGACCGGGACGCTCGTTGTCAACGGCGGCGGTTCACCTGGGCGCGTCGTCGGCGCGGTGGGCAGCATTGCGAAGGCGATGATAGTCAACGGCTTTGTCCGACAACGCATCCGACCGCTCTCGGCCCAGGCGAAGCAGCGCGACCTCCTCACCCTGACCGGCCTCGTCGACGACGGCCGCCTAACGCCGGTCCTGGATCGGACGTTCCCATTGGCCGACGCCGCCGAGGGTCTAAGCCACCTCGAGCATGGCCATGCCCGCGGCAAAGTCATCCTCACCGTCGCGTGAACCCAGGCGGGCGAACGCACGACGGGGGCTCGAACCCGGCCCGTCACTTGCCCGCGAAGATCTGACCTACAGCGCGTTGGCGGTGTCTCAGCCGGTCGGGTGTGGCGCGGTGAGTTCGAATACGGGGTGTCGGTGTGCCTCGGCGACGAATTCGAGCGTGGGGTCGTCGACGTTGGCGTCGAAGAATGGTGCGGTCACCTTTACCTGGCGGAGGTACCGCTTCAGCACCGGCCCGGCCGTGTCGGCGCTGACTTCCCGTGCGTGCAGCGATTGCGTTGTTCGGCCGCGACGAACCGACACTTCGGGCGTCGCCCGGACGTTATGCACCCAACCCACCTGCCCGTAGGGGGACACTAGCCAGCGTTGGCCGTACGCCTCGACCAGGATCACCGGAGTCGTCCGGGGCTGGCCCGTCTTGCGGCCGGTCGTCGTCAGGAGGTAACTCGAGGCGGGTCCGATGCCGACTTGCAGCATCGTCGCAATGAGCACATTGACGGCTCGACGCGCTGGCCCGAGCTTGTAGGTACTGGACATAACCCAACCCTTCCCACGTGTTCGATCATGGATGCCCGGAGACGCCGGCGGGAGCTGAACACTGATACGACGAGTGACTCGACCCGAAATCGACAAGACTGCCTGTCGGTCGGTCCCAAGATCCCATCGACCACGCCGATAGGCAGGTAACGACGCCCCGGACGGACCGTCTGACCCCGCGATTCGCATGATGTGAGCCGACGCCACGCCGTGCGAATCTCAGGCCATGGCATCCGGTGATCGCGATGACCGGGTGCTTCCGCTCACCCGTGGCGTGGCCTGGTTCATCGTTCCGTTCCTGATCGTGGCGTTCGCCGTCCTGTGGCCGGTCCCCACCGACACTGACGCGCTATTCGCATGGCACATCGTGCCGACGTTGACGCCGATGATTCTCGGCTCCGCGTACCTGGGCGGCGCATACTTCTTCGTTCGCGCCGGCCGGGCGAGTCAGTGGCACGCGGTCAAGGGCGGGTTCATCCCGGTCGCGCTGTTCGCGACGCTGCTCGGCATCGCCACGATCATCCACTGGGACAAGTTCCATCACGGACATGTGGCGTTCTGGTTGTGGAGCGGACTCTATTTCACTACACCGTTCCTCGTCGCGTACGTCTACCTCACCAACCGCCGACGCGATCCGAAGGTCGCGGACGCCGGCCTGCGCATGCCGTTGACCGCAGCACGATTCATCGGGGCCGTCGGCGCACTCGCGTTCGTCACCGGCCTGTTCCTATTCATCACGCCGGCGCGCGCGACGTCGATCTGGCCGTGGCCGCTCACACCGCTGACGGCTCGGGTCATGGGCACGGTGTTCTGCCTCGGCCTCGCCGGCGTCGGCGCGCTGATCGACCGGCGGTGGAGCAGCGCCCGCATCCCACTCCAGGTCGCGCTCGTGATGCTGGCGCTGATTCTGATCGCGGGCATCCGCGCACACGCTCAATTCGCCGCCGGCAGGGCACTGACGTGGCCGCTCGTCGTCGGATTCGTACTGCTGACGTTGGCGACCGCGACCTTCTACGTCCGAATGGAGCGACGGGACCGTGGCTGACGACGCTATCGCCGCTCTCATAGCCCGCATGCGTGCGGACCTTGACGAGCTCGACGACGCCCGGCGTTTCTTCCACGCGACATACCTACGGACCACACTGGCCGTGGCCGCGGAGATCGATCGCGGCGGCTTTGCTGACAACGCATGGGCGAGCCGCTGGGATGTCGCGTTCGCCGAGCTTTATGTGAACGCCTTGGACGCCGACCGCCGCGGCGATACCGTTTCCGGACCGTGGCGGGTCGCGTTCGACGCGGCTCGCAACCAGCCCGACCTCCCGCCACTGCGGCATGTGCTCTTCGGCTTGAACGCCCACATCAACTACGACCTACCGCAGGCTCTGCTCGCGGTCATCAGCCCGGCCGACTTCGACAACGCGGACGTGCTGCGGTCCCGGCAGGCCGATCACCGGCATGTCGACGTCGTGCTCCAGGCGCGGGTCGGCGCCGAGGACGAGGAGCTCAACGCCATCTCGACCGTCACGCTGCTCGACCGGCTACTACGCCCGGCCAACCGGGCCGCAACGCGTCGCTTCCTTGCCGAGGCTCGCGCGAAAGTCTGGCGCAACGCGGCGGTGTTGGACCAGGCCCGCCGGAACGGGCCGACACGCTATGTGTCGGAACTGGCGGTGCTCGAAGACCGAAGCACAACACGGGTACGGGATCTGACGCGTCCCGGACCCGTGCTGATCGGCTTGGCGCGCAAGGGTTTCGGCGTGCTCATCCCGGGCGCTTGATCCGACGTAAAGCGCCCGTTCGGCGAGTTCCATGTCGAAGCCGCTCGGCAATGTCAACGGATTGCTGAATCCCATCAGGCTCACCAGGTCACGCTGAACGGGCTCCGGACCGACGGGAAGTGTGAACCAGTGACCGTACCGGCATCGGATCTTGAGATGAAGGATGTCACCGTCGGTCGACCATAAGGTGAACCGGTCGATGACCTCGGCTGATGCGCGGCAGCCGTCTTGAGGGCAGGGCGTCGCAACTGGCGCCACCGATTCGTCCTGACCGCTCACGACCAGACCTCCGATCTAGTGTCATATCGATCAATACCGACATCGTGAGCCGCCGCATGCGGCGCGCACATGCGTGTCCCGTGCTCAATTTGGCGAGCGCGACTACCTACGTTCGGGCGACCTCCCGTTGCGTCCGTCATTGCGCCCGTTCGCGCTCATTTGTTAGCCTCGACAAACCGTCCCAATCACCGCCGGTGTGTTGCTGCGATCTCCCGCGCGATACGTCTGGCCTCGATCGAATGTTGGCGAAGGTTGCCTTCGATGGCGGCATGGAAGCCGATGAAGCGCATCCCGGGCGCGGGCGACGTGCGGCGAAGGTGGTCGTTGAGGGAGTCCGCGTTCGTCAAGGATTCCGAGATGCCCGACCATCGTCTCGAGGCCGGTTCGGTATCCGGTCGCCGCAAGCAGGATGTCGGGCCGGAGTCGGGTGCCGTCGACCAGCACGACATCGGCTTCGTCGAGATGGTGGATTTCCGCGACGGGCCGCACCCGGCCCGCTTTGAGATGAGCGACGAATCCTTGGTCGACGGCGACGGTGACGCCGGTCGTGCGCAAATGCCGATACGGACCGTCGAGGGGGGTCGGTAGCCCGAAACGACCGAGATCGCCGAACGCGTATCGGCGAGCGAACCGGGCGATGCCGTCGCGGAGCCGTTCCGGCAACGGCCGGGCCGCGAGTGCAACCGCTTGTAGCGGCACGTGATGGATCTCCGCCGGCACGATATTCGGTGGTGTGCGTACGGACAACCAGAGGCAGGCGACGCCCGCATCGACGAGATGGGCGGCGATGTCGATTCCCGAGTTGCCGGCCCCGGCGAGCAGTACGTGCTGTCCGCTCAGATCGGCGGCGCGCGACAGATCGGCGACGTGGACGATGGCTTTGGAAAACCCGGACCGGCCGGTCCACTCTGGCATCCACGCGACGCGCTCGAGCCCTGTCGCTACCACGACGTCGGACGCGTGGAGCGTCTCCGCATTGGTGATGATCTGCCAACCGTCGTCTGCCCGATCGATGCGGTCGACCGTCGTGCCGAAGCGAATCGGAATGCGCTGAAGCGAGGCGAACCGTTCGAGATAGTCGATGTACTCGTCCCGGCTCACCCATCGGCCCGCCTCGCGCGGGATTCGCAACTCGCCGAGCCCGGATGTTCGTCGCGTTGTGTTCAGCCGTAGCCGATCGTGGCGACGCCGCCACGACGTGGCCACGTCCGGACCCGCTTCCAGGATGATCGTGTCGATTCCATGGTGATGCAATGCGGCGGCCGCCGCGAGGCCCGCCGAACCCGCGCCGATGATGACAACGTCAGCGGTCAACGGCTCCGTCCTCGAAGAGGTTGCGATGTCTCGGCATCGCGCGCGGCGAGGGACCGCCTGATCGAAAAGATCAGAAAGTCACGGCGGCCGACCCTACGGTGCGACCGTCGGCTCTCGTGGCTCCAAGCGCTGGCTCGGCGCGATCGGACCGGGCGCGGGATCGTTCCACCAACGGAAGGCCTCGCCCTTTGTCAACCAGGCCATGGCAAAGGACAGGATTGCGACGGTCTCGCACCAGAACAAGGTGTTCCACGACTCGCGCACCGATCGCGGGACCACGACGGCGATGAGACCGGCGGCAACGATGGCGGCGACAATCACGCCACCGGTGCAACGGTAGATCGTGTTGCGTACGTTCTTCTGCGGCGTCGGGCCCGTGGGGCCGGTCGAGCGGGTGAACAGGAATAGACAGAAGAACCCGAGCACCAAGAACAGCGACGTGGCGGCGATGTAGTGCACGATGCCGATCGACAGCTGGGTGCGGGTCACGACACCGTTGGAGGGATCCGGAGGAGTGGGAAACAGCGCCACGACGATCGCCAAGCCGCCGGCGACGCTGGACCAGATGTCGTCCCACTTTTCGTACCGGTACGCGATCAGGAAGACCCCGATGGCACAGAGACTGCCGACGAACACGCCCCGCATCTGCGTGTAGTACGAGCCGCTGATCGAGCCGAGCCAGATGACGCTGTGCGTGAACAGCATGTTTCCGAACAGCACCACGAACGGCAGGGCACCGGCGATGACTCCCACGCCCAGTCGCAGACGCTTGACGGTCGCCTCGTCCTGTCCCGCCGGCGAAGCCGCTTGAATTGTGTCGATCATGACGTATCCCCTCGCCAGAACGGGAGAACGGTCGCGACCCCAACCGCGTTCTGCCGGTCATCGAGCCCGCATGCATCGTGTACGCGTTGGGTCAATGGTTGTCAATGCACGACCCGACAGTTGCGAGCAACCGCAACGTGACGTTCACCGTCTCGTTCGAACCTCGGCCGCCACGCACGCGACGGGCGATATAGTGCGCTCCGGCTACGCCGTGAGAGAAGCGATGTCCGGTCGGCGCGTCGGCCGACTTAGCATCCTGTGATGAGCCACCAGGAGTACGACCCGTTCGCGCGCGGCCCCTTCGCGGTTGGCGTGCGTACTCATCACGCGTACGACCGAACGCGCGATCGCACCTTCCCGGTCGAAACGTGGTACCCGGCTCGGACCCCGGTCGGGTCAGGAGTTGAGGTAACAGCCCCACGACGCGACGCTGACCCGCATGACGGTTCGTGCCCATTGATCGTCTTCAGCCACCACAGCGGCGGGACAAGGCTGTCATCCACGTTCCTGTGTGCGCACCTGGCGAGTCACGGATACGTCGTCGCGGCGATGGACCACTCGGAAATCGTCGCGCCGGAGCTGGCGCCCCGGGACGACAAATCGGACCAGGAATCGGACAAGGAATCGGACAAGGAATCGGGCGAGGAATCGGGCAAGAAATCGGACAACGACCGGGCAATCCGCATCGACAACATCATCGGCGGCCGGGTGCCCGATGTGCGTTTCCTTGTCGACCAATTGTTGGAGGCCGACACGACGACGGCGCGCACCGGTGTCGTTCCCCCGCTCGATGGGTCACGCATCGGCCTCGTCGGACACAGTCTCGGCGGCTGGACAGTCCTCTCGACCGTCGAGAGCGACGCGCGTGTCGCCTCCGCCGTGGCGCTGGCGCCGGGCGGGAGTTCCCGCCCGATGCCCGGCGTGCTGGCCTTGACGCTTACCTTCGGCCGGCAGCGCGAGGTGCCCACCTTGTTTCTCGCCGCGGCGAATGACACGCCCATCCCGCTCGACCGCGTGACTGACGTGTTCGACCAGTCCCCGGAACCGAAGCGCATGTTCGTGCTCGCCCGAGCCGACCATCACCATTTCGTCGACGCCGTCGCGAAGGAGCACGAGGCCGTCCGCGCGATGTCGTTCCCGGGTGCCGCCGCGTGGATCCCAGCCGCGATGCGTCCCTTCGCCGAACTCGCCTCCGCCGAGCAGGCTCAATTGTTCATACGGGGACTGACGCTGGCCCACTTCGACGCGACGCTACGGGCGCTCGGCCCGGCCGAACGGTTCTTGACCACGGACGTCGAGGCCGACCTCACCGCGCGCGGAGTCGATGCAACGAGCGTCGATGCAACGAGAGTCGATACAACGGGATTCAACGCAAGGCCCGATGTGTCGACCAACGGGAACGGAGAACTGGCGTCGCAACGGTGACGCCAAGCTCGTTAACCCGACGTTTTGGGAACGTTCGCGGTAGTAAGGGTCAGCGGACCGGCGGTAACTGCCCGCAGGAGGAATAGGCCGCCCGGCCCGCGCGCGTACCCATTCTTGTTGGGGGATTCGAGCCGGTATGTGGCCGAGGCGCCCGGTTCGAGGCGGCCGGGTCCGGAGATGACCTTCCAGTAGCGGCTGAGCGAGTGGGAATTGCTTATGGCGAAGTGAGGGCTGAGGGCCGCACCACTGGAATTCACGACGCGCGCGTCGATCTGCCAGATGCGGGTGTTGTGCACACCAGTCAAAGCCACGTTCGTGACCGCAATCCGCAGCGGTGGGGCAGTGGTTGTGGCGACGCCGACGCATATCGCCGCTGGCACAAGGAGTGCGGCGGCCGCGGCCAGCCGCAGAGGGCGACCGACGCGGGACAGGAATCGAGGCTGATAGGCACGAGCGCAGGTGGCCGGTCCGGCAGTTATCGCCGCTGCCAACCACAGCGGTGTCATCAGTAGGTAGTAGCCGTCTTGCGAGCGGATCGACAAGAAGAACACACACCACGGCAACACCGGGATCATCGGCGCGACCCGGCGAGGGAACAGGGCGGTGAGCGCCAGCAATCCAGCGCCCAGAGCCACTGTCGCGTACGAATAGAAAGCAAGCCGGCCGCTGCCCGACGTGAAGTAGAGCGAGACATCGATGATGCCCTGGCCGTGCGGCACGGCGTTCTGGAACAGCGGTTCGACGATCCCGGTAGCCCATGCTCGCGGTGTACGAACGATGAAGTATCCGTTGATGAGAAGCCACATGGCCAGTGCCAACGCCGCATACCGCGCCACAACGGCCAGCGCCCGCCGAGCCGGCAACTCGCCTCGCCTGACGAGATACAGGGCGACGAGCAGAAACGGCGTCAGGAACCACGGCAGCTGTTGTGCCGCACACGCCGCACCGAGGCACAGTGCACGGAACACGTCGAACCGGCTCATCCGTCCACCCGCGCCGGTCGACGGCCAATGGACAATGACCGGGACCAGGAATGCCAACGCGATGATCGCGGGGTAGCCCAGCGCCGCGTAGTTGAGCAGTACCACGAAGAATGCTGGAATCGCGGCCGATCGCCACGGCACCGGGAGTAACAGCCAGAGCGTGACGCAGCCGGCGATCAACGCGGCGACGCCCAGCGCGGAGGCGGCCGTCACCCAGCCGAGACCAGTGATCGCGTGTACGACCGCGGTGCCGATCAGAGCGAGCGGAGGATATCCGTACGTGTAGTCGGCACCACCGGACATGGTGAAGGTGATACCGACGTGTTCTCGCGAGAATACGAATGGCCACGGTGAGCCGTACACCGCATGTCCGTGTACGAACTCGAGCGCGGCTTGTGCGGTCAGCGATCCCTCGTCACCGGGGTGGTGATGGATCGCGGAGAAACATCCCACCAGCACGATAGCGAAAATCAGCGTACTCACGTCGATCGCCCTGAGCGCCCGGCGCGTTCGGGCCGCCAGGGTCAAGCAACCGAGCACGAGAATCGCCGCGTAACACAGCGATATCACGCCCGCTACAGCGGGTTTGTTGATAATGGCCGCGGTCCACAGCGCTCGCGTACCGACGAACATGCTCAGCAGCGCAAGGATGATGATTCCGCGATGCCAGACGGCCGGTTGGTCGCCGGTGCCCGCCGTGCCCGCCGCCGACGGCGCGATGCCGCCGACGGGATCGGGCGCGTTCACCCCCGCGAGCGGGCCGGCACTCCGACGGCCGATCGAGTCGCTGATCAGGTCTATATGGCGCCCGGCGCCGTCGCGCTCGGGCGTGACGTCGCCGTTCAGATCGGCGTCAACGTATGGCGGTGGAGCGCCCATGGTTCGTCCAACCTCGCGTTGCCGGTCGCTGGCAGGCGGGGGACGCCGAGACCGAAGGGACTCGATTCAAGACACGCTCGCGCGTCATTGCGCACAGTGCTGAAGCCCTATCGTCGGGTGCGTGAACACTCATTCGAGATAGGAACCTACCGGACAAGCTGGTGCGCCGCAGGCGATTGCGGAACGCAGGTGCACCAGCCGCGGGCTGGCTCCCGGGTCAGGGACTTGCCCGATTTCGCGCACGATCGAGTCCGCTGCTGATGGATATGTTCGGCTCGCTGGCCCCGCCGGCACCCTCGCGAAATAGGAGTGCGACGCCCGCGTCGACGGGGTAGCGTGCTCACCCCGTGAGCAAGGTCCTCGACGTCGTCACCCCCGCCCGCCTCGGCGCGAGTTACCGCTGGCTGCTGGCCTCATCGTGGACGACCAATCTCGGCGACGGGGTGGCCATCGCAGCCGGACCGCTGCTGGTGGCGTCGCTGACCGGAAACCCGTTCCTCGTTTCGCTGGCCGCGTTGCTGCGATGGGCGCCGGCCCTGATCTTCGGCCTGTACGCGGGCGTGCTGTCGGATCGGCGCGACCGCCGACGGATCGTGATGGCGGCGGACGGGCTGCGGGCCGTGGTGCTGATCACACTGGTTCTTGCCCTGGTCGCCGGCCGGCTCACCGCGGTCGAGGCGGTCGTGGCCCTCGGATTGCTTGCGACGGCCGAAGTGTTTGCCGACAACACGTCGGCGACGCTGGCCCCGATGCTCGTCCATCGCGACGACCTCGCGATCGCCAACGCACGACTGCAGACTGGCTTCATCACACTCAACCAGCTCATCGGACCACCGATCGGCGCCGCTCTCTTTGCGGCCGGACGCGCCTGGCCGTTCGCGACCGAGATGGTGCTCGTAGCGGCCGGCGTCGCACTGGTCTCGAAGGTCGCGCTGCCAACGGTCGAGCCCGGGGCGGTCGCGGCGGGCGTGTCGGGCCTGCGCGACGACATCGTCGAAGGGGTGCGGTGGACAGTCCGGCATCCGGCGGTCCGTACCCTCGTGCTCACCATTCTCATTTTCAACGTGACGTTCGGTGCGGCCTGGTCGGTCCTCGTCCTGTACGCACAGCAGCGTCTCGGCCTCGGTGCCGTCGGATTCGGGCTACTCACCACGGTCTCGGCGGCCGGCGGCCTACTCGGCATCGCCTTGTACGGATGGATCACCCGCCGGGTCAGCCTGGGCAATGTGATGCGCGCCGGACTGATCATCGAAACGTTCACTCATCTCGGGCTGGCCGTCACGACCTCGCCCTGGGTCGCCTCGTCGATCTTCTTTGTGTTCGGTGCGCACGCGTTTATCTGGGGCACCACGTCGATCACCGTGCGTCAACGCGCAGTTCCCACCCAGCTGCAGGGCCGCGTCAACAGCGTCAACTCGATCGGAACGTTCGGCGGCCTCGTCATCGGCTCGGCGATCGGCGGTGTCCTGGCGAGCCACTACGGCGTGACGGCACCGTTCTGGTTCGCATTCGTCGGCTCGGCCGTGTTCGTCGTCCTACTCTGGCGCGAACTCACTCGCATCGCCCACGCGGACGATCACCCGGTCGCGGCCGGCTCGCCGGAGGTGGGTGTCACGTGATTGCTGCGATGCCAGCGGCCACGGCGGGACCCGCGGGTACGAGCAAGCAGCCCGGTCGATTCCAGCCGATCGAGATGGTGGACGAGAGTTGGTCCGGAGTCGCCGATGTGCCGGGCCAGCGTGGTCTGGGTCGTACCCGCTCCGGGTTCGACGTGATGATGAGCTGACCTGGGCGACGACGTCGGCCAGGATCGCCGCGAAGGTGCGGTCTCCGTACCGCCATAGCCCCATCCACGAACGCAGTTACTCGCCGCGCACGCCGCCCGGCATATCAGCACGATCCGGTGAGTCCCGATCGAGGGGCTGTGTCTCACCGTCAGCCGTCCGGTCCGGGCATGAAATGACGGCAATCCGGGAAGACGCACTCCGGCATCGTCAAACGAGAGCTGGAGGCGCCCCTCATGAAGTTCGAGATCAAGAAATCCTCGACCGGACAATTCCGGTTCAACCTCGTCGCGAGCAACGGACAAATTGTTGCTACCAGCGAGAGCTACGCCCGCAAACAGTCCGCGTTGGACACCATCGCGTCGATCAAGAAGAACGTGAACAACGCGGACGTCAACGACCTCAGCGACTGAGCATCATCGGCCGCCCCTGCGTGCCGACGGCAACCGCCGCCCGGAGGCAGGACCCTCGAAACACCTCGAAAGGGTGAATATCGTCATGATCATTCTCGGCATCGTCTTGTTGATCATTGGTCTGCTCGCTCATATCCCGGTGCTATGGACGATCGGCGTCATCGTGCTGATCGTCGGCGCAGCGCTGTTCCTCCTCGGCGCGGCCGGACGCCAGGTTGGCGGTCGCAAACACTATTGGTAGAAGGCCGCTCACCAGTCGGAGACACAAGGGGCAACAACCGCCGATTCAGTTACGAGGCCAGACCACCGAGCACGGCAGCTGCCGCGTCGCTTTCACGAGCGACGCGGCCGCTGCCGTTGTCTGAGACGGACGTTGTACAGCGGCTCAGGTCGAGCCTTCGGGATCTCGCCAATGCGCCCTTGTCCCACCAACCAAATCCCGTACCACGGGCACCGGACAGGGCCGGCAAAGGTCCCGCTACCAGGAGTTATTCGGCCCTGATGGCCGGCCGCGGGTGGCTGGCATGGTCGAAGAACGCCGATGGAAGTCGACGGGTGCGTCTGGTCGACGATGCGCGTCGCAGACGCTCAGGCTCACGTGGCGGGCACGTGTGGATCGACCATGCGCCGTCAACGGGCGGTCGGAATCATCAAGGAGGAGTTGACGATGACTATCGAAATGGCGGCCGTGACATTCGACGGCGCCCACACAGCCGAGAAAGAACTCAGCGCGCTGCGAACAACACGGCAGGACCCGTGGCTGGCCGAGATTGCTGAGCTCGAGCACCACGTCGGCGGTCGGTTCTCGATGAAGGCCACCAGCCCCGCGTACGACGACAAGGACCACATCGGCCGAGGTTTGGCGATCGGTGGCGGCACCGGCCTGTTGCTCGGCGCCATCGGTGGTCCGCTAGGCATTCTGTTCCTGGGGGCTGTCGGCGCGATGACCGGTGGAACGATCGGCGCATCGAAGGAGCAGGCCGAGGACCAAGGCGCCTTCGCCCCGCTCGTGAAGGAGGTCAAGGCCGCACTTCCACACAACAGTTCGGCTCTCTTCCTCGTCGCCGAACCGGCCACGGCGGAGGAGTTGGTCTCCGCTGTCGGAGATCGTGGCCGCCAGGTACTCCGGGAGGAGCTGACGGACGAGCAAATCACGCAGCTGACCGAGGCCGCGAAGGGCGCATAGCGTTGCCGACTGGGCTACTGATGGAACGATCGGAGGTTCCCTCACCGGCATCACCGAAATCGTCCTCCCAGAGGTCGCTCTGGGAGGACGATTTCGGGTCGGCGATTGGGAAACCCGCCGCGCACCGACGGGCCGATACCGCAGCGATGGAAGCGCACTCACTTGCCGGCCGGCGTCAATGCGGCGAGGTGTGGCCGGCTGACGGCGAACACCATGAGTACGGCGAACGCGAAGCCGAACGCCAGGCACGCGGCTGCGAGGTTGGATGTGCTGACCAGAAGTCCAAATCCGGCCAGCGCGAGCGGGGCGAGCCCGGTGTCGGCAATGCTCAGCACGGCGCTTGTGCGGCCCAGGAACTGCTCGGCGACAACGGCCTGCACGGCACCGGAGAGCAACGGCGAGGCTAGCCCGGCGGTGACGCCGACGACGAGCATCGCGGCGACCTCGCCCGGATAGGGCAGGAGGCCAACGGCCGCGACTGCCGCGGCCTGGACGAACATGAGCTGTAGCCCAAAGAGGACCGGGCGCTGCGGGCGGTGGGCCATGACGGCGAGAGTGCCGACCGCGGCGCCGGCTCCGATGCAGCCGGTGAGTAGGCCGAGTCCGTTAGGGCTCCAGCCTTGCTGAGTCGTACGGAGGGCGATGCCGACGGACAGGACAGGCGCGCCGAAGACGTTGAGGCCGGACAAGGCAATGACCAGGTCACGAACCGGAGGAGTACGCCCGAGGTAGCCAAGCCCGCTGCGGACGTCCCCGAGGATCGATCGGCCCGCCGATCGCGCTCGGGGCCAGCGCGGCCGTACGGCAACGAGCACGACGGCGATGACAACAAACGACACCGCGTCGGCGGCCAACGCCGCACTTAGGCCGCCAACGGCCACCAGCGCGAGGCCGAGTGGGCCGCCGACGATCGTGGCGATGCGGGTCATCAGCTGCCGCAGACCGGCCAGCCGGGCCAACTCCGCAGTGGCCACGAGCTGCCGGGGGAACGTGGCCGACGCCGGGATGTACAAGGCGTCCGCGATGCCGAACGGCACGCCGATCGCGATCAGCAGGGGCGCCGACACGCCCCAGACGGCGACCGCCACGAGAGCCGCGATGAGGACGGCGATGCGGGCGACGTCCGTACCGATCATCAGGCGGCGCGTGTCGACGCGGTCGGTTATGGCGCCGCCGATCAGCATGAAGATGACGCGCGGCGTGGCCGCGGCGGCCAGTACGAGACCGGCCACCGCCGGCGAACCAAGTCGCGCGGCGGCGTACGCGATTGCGACGAACGCGACCGCGTCACCGATGTCGGACACGGCGCGGGCCAGGGCCCAACCGAGAACCGCGGTGTCACGAAACAGCGGCCGGGGCGGGACCACCGGTGCAACCTCTACGGGTGGGGCAGCGTGCGACGGCGACGGATCGCCGGCGGCCACAGCCGCAGCGGGCACGGATAACGCGGTCGCACCGTCGAGACGGTCGGATGTGGGTGTGCGTGGCATGACAACTCCTCGCTTGGCGGGTGGTGTCGAATGACGGACACGACGCATCGCGCCATGACCAGGCGGGTCACGGCGAAAGCGTTGGGGAAGCGACGTGCGGACTCGATCGGCCGAGATGCCGACCGGCGTTAGGGTCGGCCGAGATGCCGACCGGCGTTACGGTCGGCCGGGTGCAGCGCGGGCGAAGGTGAAGACGGTGTCGCGGACCTGGCCGTCGTCGGGGATCTCACGCTCCGCCCAGCGGCGCACGATCGCTATCACTTCGGCGCCGAATTCGGTCAGCTCGGCCGGCGTCACGCGCAGCCAAGCGTCGACCGAGAACGGCCCCTCCGGCCACTCGGCCCGCTTGTCGTCGGAGGCGGCGAGCCACTCGCGGACCAGTTGCACCTGACGGTCGAGGTTGGCTGACACCGCCGCCGACTCGATCGCCTCGGCTGCCGGATCGGCACTCGCACCGCCGCTGTGCCAGGTAATGCTCTGCGCCGCCCGCCGCCACCATCGTTCGCGACGGTCCCGCGCCAGCTCCGGCGCTTCCTCGACAAGGCCGGCTTCGGCCAGGATCCGCATGTGGTGGCTGATGTTGCCGACGCCCTGACCGGATCGGTCGGCCAGGACGCTAGCGGTCGCCGGCCCGTACACCTTAAGGATGTCCAGAAGCCGGCGGCGCAGGGGGTGCGACATGGCCGTGAGGATGCGATCTTGGGTCGTCATGCGACAAGGTTATACCTACAAGGCATCTTGTACAAGAGCACTTGTACATAGCGACGAGCCTGGGAGAACCGCTTGACGCGTTCCAGCTGCGGTGGGACGTTGGGCCTGGTGGTTCCGTCGCCGCAGCTGTTGGCGCGAGGCGCGGTTGCGCGCGCACCGGCGACGATCACCACGGTCTGGTGTGCCGCCGCTGTGGATCTGCGACGGACGGCGACTGTGCCGTCGAGGAACGGCCCATGTCGTGCTCCGAGTGATGATGCCGGCGACGTGCTCGATGAGCCCGACGTCGTGTTCTGGGGTCGGTGCCCCAGGTGTCAGGTGGGACGAGAGTCGATCTGTTCCGATGTAAGGAGTTCAACGTGACTGCACAAGAACGTCGTCCGACGACTACGGACGCGGGAATTCCTGTCGCAAGTGACGAGCACTCGCTGTCGGTCGGGCCGGACGGTCCGCTGCTGATGCAGGACCAGTATCTGATCGAGCAAATGGCGAACTTCAACCGCGAACGCATCCCGGAACGGCAGCCACACGCAAAGGGCGGCGGCGCGTTCGGCACATTCCAAGTGACACAGGATGTCAGTGCTTATACGCGAGCGGCAGTGTTCCAGCCGGGAGCGCAGACCGACGTGCTTATCCGGTTCTCGACCGTCGCGGGTGAGCGGGGAAGCCCCGACACGTGGCGAGACCCGCGAGGGTTCGCCGTGAAGTTCTACACCAGCGACGGCAACTTGGACATCGTCGGGAACAACACCCCGGTGTTCTTTATGCGGGATCCGATGAAGTTCCAGCATTTCATCCGCTCGCAGAAGCGGCGCGCGTCAAACAACCTGCGCGACAACGACATGCAGTGGGACTTCTGGACGCTGTCGCCCGAGTCGGCGCATCAGGTCACGTGGCTGATGGGCGATCGTGGCATTCCCCGGACGTGGCGGCACATGAACGGCTACTCCAGCCACACGTACATGTGGATCAACGCCGCGGGTGAGCGGTTCTGGGTCAAGTACCACTTCAAGACCGACCAGGGTATCCAGTTCTTCACGCAGGACGAAGGTGACCGGATGGCCTCGGTCGACGCCGATTACCACCAGCGTGATCTCTACGAGCACATCGAGGCGGGGAAGTTCCCGAGCTGGACGTTGAACATGCAGATCATGCCGTTCGAGGACGCCAAGACCTACCGGTTTAACCCGTTCGACTTGACCAAGGTCTGGCCGCACAGCGACTACCCGCTCCACGAGGTCGGCCGGCTGACGCTCAACCGCAACGTGACGGATTACCACACCGAGATGGAACAAGCCGCGTTTGAACCCAACAACATTGTGGCCGGTACGGGATTGTCGCCCGACAAGATGCTGCTCGCACGCGGGTTCAGTTACGCCGACGCGCACCGAGCCCGGCTTGGCGTGAACTACAAGCAGATCCCGGTGAACTCGCCCAGGGTGCCGGTGCACAGCTACTCCAAAGACGGCGTCATGCGGGTGCAGAACGTGAGCGACCCTGTTTACGCGCCGAACTCGTATGGTGGCCCGACGGCCGAGCCGGAGCGGACCGACGACGGTGGCCACTGGTATGCCGACGGCGAGATGGTCCGGTCCGCGTACACGTTGCGTGCCGACGACGATGACTGGGGCCAGGCCGGCACCATGGTGCGCGACGTACTCGACGACGCCGCCCGCGACCGTCTGGTCAACAACATCGTCGGCCACCTCCTTAAGGGCGTGAGCGAACCGGTCCTGCAAGCGCGCCTTCGAGTACTGGCGAAACGTGGACAAGCACCTCGGCGACCGAGTCGAGGCCGGTGTACGGGCAAACAAGACGTAACCAGCTCGCGCGCCGGGCGGCTCTGACCGCTTGGCCATGCGCGACCTGGATGCCCGGGTGGACATCCGACATGTACCTCGCCCACTACGCCACCATCCTCGCGAAGAAGGCATTGCGATGACCGGACCTACAACCGTTGTGACAGATCCCGGCGATCGGACACGACGAGGCGATGGACCTTGCCGCCGCCGAATACGGCCGGGTGTTGAGGCTGGCCGATGACCTCGCCGACGGCGACTGGTCGCGGCGGACCGACTGCACCGATTGGGACGTCAGAGACATGCTCGGCCACATGCTCGGCATGCTCGAGCAGCAGGCCAACGCCGAGGAGCGGACGCGCCAGCTCGAGGCCGCTGGGGATCTCGCGAGACAGTCCGGCGGCGTACCGCTCGACGAGATGACCGCGTTGCAGGTACGCGAGCATGCCCGCTTGAGTACGGACGAGCTCCGGCGGTCGTTGCACGACGCCGCACCACGCGGACTCGATGTGCGGCGAGCGACGACCAGCGAGCAGCGCGCGGCAACGTTCGTCGTCGAACTGCCCGGCGAAGAGCCGTGGACCTTCGGCTATCTATTCGACATCATCTACACCCGCGACCCATGGATGCACCGCATCGACATCAGCCGGGCAACCGGCGGTGCCGTCGAGTTGTTGCCGGCGCACGATGGTCGCCTCGTCGCCGATGTCATCGCGGACTGGGCACGCCGACATCGTGAGCCGTTCACGCTGACGCTCACCGGCGCCGCGGGCGGCACCTATCGATCCGGTGCCGGTGGCCCCCACATCACGCTCGATGCGGTCGAGTTCTGCCGAACACTCAGCGGCCGCGCGGCGACGGACGGGCTTCTGAATACGCCCGTTCCGTTCTAAGTGAACGATCAGCAAGGGAGACGTCATGCACGCATATCGAATCGGCAGGCACGTCACCGTCATCAACGATCACCTCGAGGTGCCCGGCATCGGGTTCCTGCCCGCCAACGCGTTCGTGCTCCACGGCCGCGAGCCGGTGGTGATCGATACGGGCCTCAGCCTGCCCGACCGACCGGCCGCTTCCACTTGACCGCGTTTACCTGCTCAACCCGGGCCAGAGTCTCGACGTCGGCGACCGTACGCTGCACGGGTTCCGGCCACCGCTGTTCGACAACCCGGCCACGGTCGGCTTCTACGATGCGTAGTCCCGAGTCTGCTTCAGCTCCGACTGCTTCGGCGCCGCGATGCCCACCGCCGAACTCGCCGACGGTATGGACGCACGCGAAATGCCCGCCGGCGACCTACGCGCCGCACAGCTGCTGTGGGCCACGGTCGACAGTCCGTGGGTCCACAGCGCTCACACCGACCGCTATTTCGACACCGTACGGTCCCTGCACGACATCGATCCGGACGTCGTCTTCAGCGCGCACCTACCGCCGGCCACCGGGATCGGCGACCAGCTGTTCGACATGCTCGCCGAAGCACCTGGCGCTGACCCGTTCGTCGGGCCGGATCAGCAGGCCCTCGAGATGATGCTGGCCGGCTTCGAACCGGAACCCGCACACGCGTGATCGCGTGGTACGTCGAGGAGTGCCGGTATCTAGGTTGTCACCCGTACGACGAGCTCAGCGCCGAAGCGGGTGACACCGAGGTCGCTACACAATCTCGATCGTGGCCGCGGCGGGCAGTCGTGGCGTCGTGGGCGGTACGGGTTGGTTCGGGTTAGGCATGCCGAGACGGATGGCGATGGCTGGGTAACCGATGCCGGCGAGGATCTGTCCGAGCATCCTCCGAGTGGCCTCATACTCGACGGCGGCAGATAGCGGCAGCAGCGCGATTGCGCGTTCGGTGGCGGCGAGCCAAATCGCGGACAGGGCCTCACCCGCCTGCAGCCACATCCCGGGCGAGTCGTCCGGTCCGTACAGGATGGCGTAGGTGGCGGCGGTGTCATGCCCCCCGGCGGTTGGTAGCGTGCCGATGTGGCCGAAGTCGCGCGCGGGCACGACCGTCGGTACCCCTCGATTGGGCAGGTTCGTGAGCGGTATCCCGGCGTACGGGGGACGGTGATCCTCGTCGGCCCACGCGGCAAGTTCGGTGCGCCTCGCGGCATCCATCCGTACGTCGCGGTCTGCCTTCTCCGTAAGGCCGGCGAGGGCAGTCACGTCGCGGTCGGTGAGCGGATACGTGCCGATGCCGAATGAACGCGCGGCCGATAGGACATCGTGCAGCACAGCGGCGGGTATCGGCTCGTCGAGCAGCGGCCGGCGGTCGGTCCGCCGTACCAGCATGGTCTCGTAGAGCGCTTGTGCGGCGGGCGTTGCCGACTGTCGGCCGGTCACCGTGACGCGGGCCAGATGGTCAACGTTGCCTTCGGTCGGTAGGAGGTCGACCTGGGCGGCGATGCCGGCGTTGGCGAGCGCGACGCGAGCATGGTGCAGTGCGAGACCACAGCTGATCGTGAGCATCCGCCGGTCGGGGTCTGCTAGGCGCAACTGGCGGCCGGTGTCGGCGTAGAGATCGGCTGTCGTGCTGTGAATGCGCCACCGCCACGGTTGGGTGTTGTGGATCGACGGCGCGTATCCCGCGACGGTGGCGGCGTGGGTCAGCACATCCGTCATGCCGCCGGCGGTGTTGGGCGTCGAGTCCATCGGGGCCTCCCAGCGGGCACCTGCGAGCCTTCGCCAATAGTCTTCACCGGTGCGGCCGGGCTTCGTAGGGACAATGGTCCCTTCTCGCTGGTGTCAGTGCCGACAGCGCCGATCGCCGGGCCGTCGGCGATGCGGGCGTTGTGGGTCTTCACGCTCGCGTCCGCACCACGCCGACGCTCGGATCGGTCAGATGAACAGCAGTTGCGCGCCGTCGGTCTTCTCGATGAAGTCGGCGGCGGAGATGATCCCCTCGACGGCCTCGTAGAGGTCGGTCTCGTCGATGTGCATCATGTCGGCGGACATGCGGCAGGCCCACAGGTGACCGCCGGAGTCGACGATCTGGGCCAGGAACTCGGGTACGTCGGGGACGCCGATGTCGTGGATCTGCTTCTTCATTTGGCGGGTGGCCATCGCTGTCATCCCGGGCAGGCCACCGAGGCCCTGCGGCATATGGGTGGCGGTGTTGCCGAGCATGGTGAACTGCAGGTCACCCATCCGTGACTTGGTGATCATGTCGAAGCCCCAGAACGTGAAGAACAAGTGCGTCTCCACGCCTTCGCCCAGCGCGGCGTTGGCGAGGATCAGCCCGGGGTAGGCCATGTCGAGGTTGCCCTTGGAGCAGATGATCGCGAGTTTGCGGCCGGTGGGAGCGTCGTCGCCGAAGTCCGGGACGATTGTCGCAGCGGTAACGGTATCGGTGGCGGTGGTTTCAGTGGTCATGGGAGTCGCCTTCTTCCTTACACGCAGCCGTGCGGCTTGGGCAGTCCAGCGATGTACGCCATCTTCTTGGCCGGCTTGCCGGGGAACAGAACGAACAGTTCTTTCACGGGGACGCCGGCCAGCGTCGACACCCGGCGCAAGGTCGCCGTCTCACCCTCGTTGCGGAAGTCCTCGCGCAGGAACCGGATCGGCTTCCAGTGCGCGTCGGTCATCTCGATGCCGATCTGCGCGGCAAGCTCGACGGCGAGCGTCTCGTCCCACTCGTCGTAGTCGGTGAGGAATCCTTCGGCGTCGACGTGGACGGCCGTGGTTCCGATGGTGGTGACGGGCATGGCTACATCTCCTTGGCGTCGGTCGCGGCGGGTTGGTGTTTGCCGGCCATCGACATGTGGGCCGGCAGCGGGATCGGGCGTCCGGGCAGCAGCAGGTTCCAGTACATCCAGCGGAACGCGAGCTTGCCCCAGTGGTTGCGCCGATTCTCGGCCAGCAGCCCGAACGGGCCGACGAACGGCAGCGGGTACGTGCCGGTCAGCGGCTCGGTGTCGTAGTTGAAGTCGATCAGCAGCCCCTTGCCGTCGCCGGACTCGACGAAGCAGTTCGCGTGGCCGTCGAAACTGCCGGTCATCGGCCTGCCGTCGACGTGTTGGCGGAAGTTGTCGGCGAAGACCTCGACCGAGAAGTGGGCGACCGAGCCGGCCTTCGAGGTCGGGATGTTGTTGGCGTCGCCGATCGCGAAGATGTTGTCGTACGCCTTGGACAGCAACGTGTGCTTGTCCACCGGCACGTAGTTGAGTTCGTCGCCGAGACCGGACCGGGCGACGAAGTCGGCGCCCATGTTCAGCGGCACCGTCACGAGCAGATCGAACGGACTTCTCGCTCGTCGTAGGAGACCAGCGTCTTGGCGTCGTTGTCGATGCGCTCGACCAGGAAGTCCGACTCGAGCGTGATCTTGCGTTCGTCGAGCATCGAGCCCAGCTGGGCGGAGGCAGATCGGCTTGGTGAACGCGCCGGGCAGCGGCGTGACGTAGACGATCTCGACCGAGTCACGGATGCCGCGGGAGCGGAGGTACGCCTCGGCCAGAAACGTGAACTCCAGTGGCGCCACCGGGCATTTGATCGGCATGTCCGTGATGTGCACGACGAGCCGGCCGCCGTCGAAGGCGTCAAGTGCCCGGGCGAGAGCCGTGGCTCCGTCGAGCGTGAAGAAGTCGAAGATGCGAGTGCGCCACAGCGGACCGAGCATGCCCGGGGTCTGATCCGGGCGCGGGGTGACGCCGGTCGCGATGACGAGGAAGTCATAGCTCAACTCGCGGCCGTCCATCAAGCGGACGGTGTTGCCGTCCGCGTCGACGCGGTCGATTTCGCCGAGCACGAAGGTCGACGCCGTCCGGGATGAACCGCCGGCGGGGTTCGACGATGTCATCGGGACGGTAGCCCCCGAAGGGGACGAACAGTAGACCCGGCTGGTAGAGGTGATCGTCGTTCTGATCGACGATCGTGATCTGCCACTGCGACCGGTCCAACCGCTTCCGGAGTTTGTTGACGACCATCGTGCCCGCGGTTCCCGCACCCAGCACCAGCAACCGCTTCATCGCCAACCTCCTCGCCGGCAGACCGCCCGGACCAGACCCGTGGGCGTGGGCCTAGTGGCCTACTGTCCGTCCCTATCGACGCTACGGTTGGCGAGTCGGACGGGTCAGGGACGTTGGTCCTGACGCGGCGGGCCGTACGGCAACTGCGGACCGTGTCGTCGACGGGGCGGTCCTTGCCCGCGCGGCGATCGCGCCGGCGCTAAGCGCGACCCTCGCCGCACGTCATCGCTGACCCCGTCCTACGGTGCTCTCTTGTGCGCGGGATCCGGATTGACGCGTCGTCCGCGAACCGGCCGAGGGCCTTCGCGGTGATGGTTACGTCCGCGGGCGTGCGGTATCTGCATCCGTGGTTGTGGCCGAGGCGATGTGAGAGAGCGGCGGGTGTCCGCCGGGCGGAACACCCCGCTCGGCATTGGCCGCGGGTCGATGTGAATGCGCTGCGAAGCCGAGGCTGGCGCGTCGACTCTGGCACGCCCGTTGGGCATGATGCGGGCGATCTTCGCACCGACGAACACGGTGGCAATGCCGGGTACGGCGCCGGAGAGCAACATGCCGATACGCGGTCCGAGGTGCTCGTCCGCGGCACCTAGCAGCGGGCCGCCGATCGCGGCACTGCCGATGAAGACAAGCAAGTACATGCCCATCACCCGGCCGCGGATGCCGTCGTGCGCCGCGGTCTGTACGGTCGCGTTGGCGGACGTGAGCAACAGCAGTGTCGTTGCTCCGATAGCGAGCAGCAGGACGCCGAAGCCGATCTCGTCCGGCACCGCAGCGGCGGCCATCTCGACCGACGACAGCACCCCGCCCACGACGACCAGCATCCGCAGCGTCGTCCGCGCGCGGCGTGCCGATATGAGCGCGCCGGTGAGCGAGCCGACGGCCACGGTCGCGTTGAGCCACCCGTAACCGGCGGGGCCGGAGTGGAAAACGGACTTGGCGTAGGCGGCCAGCGTCACCGGCAGGTTCGCGGTGAACATGCCGAACACGCCGACGAGGAGGGTCGGCCACAGCACCTCGGGGCGGCCGCGCGCGTAGCGCAGTGCATCGCGTAGCTGCCCGGGCCGTGCCACGACCTTCGGCATCCTCGTGAGTTCGGCGTCCCGCATCCGGGAGAGCGCGACGAACGGCGCCATGTACGACAGCGCGTTCAGGGCGAACAGGTACCCGGGGCCGACCGCGCCGATGAGCAAGCCACTGATGGCGGGGCCGACCAGGCCCCCGAGCTGAAACACCGAAGAATTGATGCTGATTGCGTTGCGCAGCTGGTCCGGACCGACCATCTCGTTGACGAAGGACTGCCGGGTCGGATTGTCGACGGCGGTCACGATGCCGAGCGCGAAGGCAAGCACGTACACCTGCCACGCGGCAACCCAACCGGCGAGCGTGAGGCAAGCCAGAACGCCGGCCACGGTCGCCATCCCGACCTGCGTCAGGAGCAGGATCTTCCGCTTCGGAAACCGGTCGGCGATAAGCCCGCCGACCATTCCGAACAGCAGCGTAGGCAGGAACTGCAGCGCCGTCGTGACGCCAACCGCGGCGGGGCTGCCGGTCAGGCTCAGCACCAGCCAGTCCTGGGCGATGCGCTGTACCCATGATCCGGTGTTGGAGAAGATCTGCCCGGACGCGAACAAACGGAAGTTGCGAATGCTCAACGAGCCGAAAGTTGGGCTGGACGCGCTCGGAGACCGCCGACGGCGCGGGTCCGAGGGACGGGGGAGTGCGCGGTAGTGGTCTGGGAATCGGGAATCGCGGTGGTCGGCTTGGCCGGGGGCGCTCAACAGATGTCCACATCGTCGTCGTCGGTCAATGACACTCAGTCTTGTGACCGCCCCACCATTCGCAAAGCGAATTGATCAAATTAGTATGATTGCGTTTCGCAATGAAAGGAGGGCGGTTCCGTGTACGACCCCGACCTGCTCCGCTCGTTCCTCGCCGTGGCACAGTCGCTCAGCTTCACGCATGCGGCGGCGAACCTCGGCCTCGGTCAGCCGACGGTCAGCCAGCACGTACGCAAGTTGGAACAGGCCCTGGGCCGGCCGCTGTTCGTCCGCGACACGCGTAGCGTCACGCTCACATCCGACGGTGAGGCGATGGCTGGTTTCGCGAGATCGATCCTCGCCGCGAACGAACAAGCCGTCGCCTACTTCACCGGCTCGGGGCTCAGCGGCCGGCTGCGCTTCGGCGTCACCGACGACTTGGCGCTCACCCCGGTTCCGCGCATTCTGCGCGACTTCCGGCAGCTGTACCCTCGCATCGACCTTGAACTGACCGTCTCCCAAAGTGGGACGCTGCAGCGCCGCGTGGAGTCTGGCCATCTTGACATCGCGTTCCTGAAGCAGACGCCCGGCGAAGCGCGCGGCCGGTTGGTGCGCCGCGATCGTCTGACCTGGGCGGCCGCACCGGGGACCCGGGTCGAGACCGGCCGGCCCGTCCCGCTCGTCGTCTACCAGGCGCCGAGCATCAGCCGGTCGCTCGGTGTGCAGGCGCTTGAACGGGCCGGCCTTGCCTACCGGGTGACGTGTACGGTCCGTAGCGTCCTTGGCCTCGTCGCGGCGACCCGCGCCGGGCTCGGTCTCGCGATTTTCGCGCGCAGTCTTGTCCCGGATGACCTGGTGGAATTGCCGGCGACGGCCGGGCTACCTGACCTCGGCGACATCGATCTGGTACTCCAGATGAACCCGCGCGCGGCGGCCGGTACCGCCGAAGCGCTCGCCACCGCGATTCTCACCAGCGGACAGCCCACCAAGCCGAGGCCGAAATGACCGGCTCGCCGGCGACGGCTCGACGAGAACGCGAGTGCGCGCGGTCACCGGTGGTCCCAAGGTCGCATGTCGGATCCGCTGCACGTCTCCGATAGTGGATAGTCGAACGAGGCATACCGCCTAGACATAGCGGGCATACCTAGGCATGTCGGCCAGCATGGACCGACCGACCCTGGGGTGAGGTCAGTCATGATCCACTACGGACCGGCAGGGGAAGTTAGCGCATGTTCATGGGGGAGTCGTGACTACTGCGAGAGATGATGCGCTCGGTCGCATACTTCGCGACCACCGCCTGCAGACCGTGTTCCAGCCGATCGTCCGCCTGGATGATGAGAAGCCTGTGGCGTATGAGGCCCTGGTGCGCGGGCCGACCGGTTCTCGGCTTGCGTCGGCACCGTCGCTACTGACCGAGGCGTACCGAACCGGGCGGGTTGTCGATCTTGATTGGGAAGCGCGCGCGTCGGCGTGTCGCGCTGCCCTGGCCGCGGACCTGAGCCCCGACGTGCCTTTGTTCCTGAACGTCGAGCCGCTGGCACTCGATTCGAAGTGCCCCGACGACCTGCGTGAGGACATCGACGCGGCCTATCACCGATTGCAGATTGTGTTGGAGGTTACCGAGCGCTCGCTGGACCGCGATCCACGGTCGTTGCTCGACGGCATAGCACAGGTACGCGGCGCGGCCGGCGGACTGGCCGTCGATGACGTCGGAGCAAACGCCGGCACGCTGTCGATGCTGGCCATCCTGGAGCCCGAGCTGATCAAACTGGATCTGCAGGTCGTACAGAGCAAGCCGACGCCCGCGATCGCCAAGATTCTCGACTGCGTGTACGCGGAGTCCGAGCGCACCGGCGCGACCATTCTGGCCGAGGGTGTCCAAGGTGGGCGGCATGCACGCGCCGCGCGTTCCCTTGGCGCCGAACTGGCGCAGGGTCGGCACTTCGGATGGCCGGCGCCCATGCCCCTGCGCGCACCGGCGCCGGCGCGGCCCCTTGCCGTGCAGCCACGGCCGGTGTCGACCGTGTCCGCGCCGTTCGACGCCATCCTTGGCCGGCCGATTAGCCGCGCCACGGCCCAGTTGCTCATTCCACTCGGCTTGCAGGTCGCGTACGGCGGGGTTGACCTCGTCGAATCGGCCACGCTGCTCGCCCTGTTTCCGACCCGAAGATGTTCGGCGCCGCGGAGCGCGATAACTTCTCCCGCCTGGCCTGGCAAGGAGTACTGACCGGAGTCCTGGGACCCGGCATCGCGGCACATCCGGGAGGCGGGATCCGTGGTGGCCACCTGGACACCGACGACCCAATCAACTCCGAGTGGGCGATTGTCGGTTTGAGCCCGCACACCGCGGGTGCCATGTTGGCACGCGCTATCCCGGGCACCCGCTCTGAGTACTGGTTTGCGGTGACCCATGACCGCCAACGCGTCCTCGCGGCGGCCCGATGTCTCCTCCGGCGGCTCGGCCCGGCCGAGGGCCATAGCCCGACCGATGTCACTTGGGACGATTAACCAGCGTCCCGTCCATGGGCGCCGGCCGACCGATCAGGTCGGCAGGTCGAAGCCGGATGCGATGTTCAGTACGGTCGCGAACGTCAGGTACATAAGCCACAACCCGACGAGGATGTGAATGGCCCCGAGCCCCATCTCGCCGAACGAGACCGTCTCTTTTCCGTCCGTACCCGTCCGCACACCGATTTTGAAGCTGGCGAAGAACTCCGCGACATACACCGCGGCCAGGCCACTGAAGAGCAGTCCGAGAGGCCAGTCGCCGGCGTCGAAGAACACCGTCAGCCCTAGGACGGAAACGATGATGAACGGGATCGACATGAACCCGTTCGGCCGTGGATCGGCGCTGTGGAGCCGGATCCAGCCCATCGCGAACCAGTGGATCCCGTAGACGCTGAACGCCAGCGCGGCCATGTAGAGGGTTCGGTCCCCTCGGAACACCGGAAACCAGGTAAGCCCGATGAACAGGTACACACCAACGAGGAACTGGCAGAAGCCGGGCATCCAGATTCCCCAGGCACCATTGGTCTGATCCACACGCGGATCTCGGGTCGGGAATCCGAGCAACTCCTGCGGGCCGTAAATCAGGTAGCCGGTCCCCAGTCCGAAGAACCCAAGTGCCACCGGAATGAACACCGATGGCGCCAGGGTGAGTATGACCGGCGGTATCATCGGGCCCCATCCCGTACCGCGCGGTAACCAATCCAACGACGATGCATCTTGCGACAACGCATTGTGTCGACTCTCTTCCGCATCGGGTCTTAGCTGGTCAGAGCACATCCAGGCTAGCGGCCGTTGGAGAGTCATGTGTCCCTTATGGCGGCTATCGCCGGTCGCCGTCGCCGCCCCCGTCGCCGGCACGATTCAGCGGCCATCGCCGGCCGATCGCTACATGGAGGATGACTCCGGCACCGAGGAAGGTGAGGGCCGCGGTTGTCGACCCCACGCATCCGCACACGGCGTCGGTCAGCCCGGGCGACCAGTCAGCCAGGTCGCGCAGCCCGAAGTACGTGGCGAGGCCGAGTCCGATCACCACCACATTGCCGGCGATCAGTCGGACGGCGCGCGACGGTATTCCGGCGAAGGGCCAGCCCCGTACGCCGATGAAGAACACGGCCTGCCAGACGCCGATGGCGATGAGGCATGCCGCCGAAGTCGGCGGCCGATACCGGGCCGCCAGGGTTGCGCAATCCGACGTCGGCGCGTTCGGTGGCCGGTACGGAATCCGTGTTGACCGCGAGCAGATATGCCGCTATGGCCACCGCCCAGGACACGACCAGCGCGGCCAAGCCCGACCAGATCCGCCCGAGGCGACGCAGCGGCCAGCCCTCCGACACGAGTGTCAGGTGCAGCATCGCCGCGAACGCCGCACCCGCCAACGGCAGCGTGGCCGGGAAGGTCGTCGGATGGCCCGCGCCCGGCCGCGCCCGGAAGACGCTCGACACGTCGAACCGCTCGACGATCGCCTCGCCGGCCATGGTGAGCACGACCGCGAGCACAACCACGAGCACCGTGTCGATCAGGCCGGACCACGGCGCCCGAAGTCTCGTGCCCGGCCAGTCGTTCCACCAGAACGCGATCATGGCAATCGGCGGCAGCGCAAACGTTGCCATCGGTCCGAAGGTCTCCAGCGACGATTCGAGGTCTCCGGTCCCGTACGCCAGCACGACGAAAACCGCCACGGCGAAGAGGATGCCGATCAGCCCGACCATGGGTTGGGCCGCGACCTGCCGCCGCTCGGCGCGGACAACGGCCCGGTCCTGAAGGTCGTCCGGCGTGGTGAGCGCCGGCCGGTCGGGGAAAGTCGCCGGCCGGCCGTTGCCGCCGTTTGTGTCGAGCGTGTGCCGTCCGGCCGAGGACTGTTGCGTCCCCGGCTCGGCATCGGTCATGCCGGCTCGGCGCCCGACATGGGTGATAGCGCTCCCAGTAGGTGCTCGGGACCGATCGGCAGTTCGCGTACGCGGTAGCCGGTCGCGTTGAAGACCGCGTTCGCGATCGCGGCCGCCACCCCGACCTGCCCGATCTCGCCGACACCCTTCACGCCGAGCGGGTTGACCACATCGTCGCGAACCTCGATGAGCTCGACGTCGACGTCCGGGGCATCGGCGTTGACCGGCACGAGATAGTCGCCGAGACTCGCGTTCGCCCAGCGTCCATTGTGCGGATCCATGTGGGTGCCCTCGAGCAGCGCCTGTCCGAGACCCCACAGCATCCCGCCCATGAGCTGACTGCGGGCGAGCTTCGGATTGAGCACGCGACCAGGAGCGAACGCGCCGACCATCCGGCGTACCCGGACGTCACGGTCGTGACCAAGAAGGCGACAATTACCTTCGGCCTGGAGCTCGACGTCATCAGCCCCCGGCGGTAGAAGGGCGACCATGTCGTTCGTCGATAGCGTGTCGGGGCCATCGGGGCCACCAGCACACCGGATAGGACGGGCGATATGGCGAAATATCTCATCCTCATTTACGGCGACGAGCAGCAGTGGGCCGAGATGGCCGGGCCCGAGCTGGAGAAGCTCGACCAGGGCCACGAGGCGTTGCAAGCGGCGGCCAGGACTGCCGGCGCAACGATCATCGCCACCTACGAACTCGAGCCGAGCACGGCCGTGACGTTGCGCGCGGGGGCGAATCGACGGCTGAGCCCGACCGACGGGCCGTTCGCGGAGACCAAGGAGCAGGTCGGCGGCTTCTATTTGATCGAGGCGGCCAATCTGGATGAGGCGACGGCGTTGGCCGCTCATCTCTATGAGGTCTACGCCGGGCACAGCGCCGTCGAGATCCGCCCGATACGGACGAGCTGACGGCTCATCGCGATTCCTTTCGGCGCCGGTGCGGGTCTGTCCTCCCGAACATGCCTTTCCGCAGGGCCGGCTGAAACGACGATGTCGGCACCGGCCGGCCTAACGGCCGGTGCCGGTGCAAGTCGACGCCGAAAGTCGCCCGGCGGTGCAGCGGACCAGTTAGCGCTCCGCGTTGTCGGCTCGGCATGGGGACAGTCGGGCCAGCAAGCCGGGCAGCCCGGCGACGGACGCCAGATCGTCACGGCACGGGTGACATTGGCTCAGGTGCTCTTCGAACGCGCGCCGCTCGGTCGGGCTCAACGCGCCGAGTACGTAGACGCCGGCCTCGAACTTCCACTGCTCACAGACGTTGCGATCGTGCCCGGCGGTGATAGCCGGATCAGTAGCCATATCCGGTGGTGCCGGCGGTCGTGGAGGCGGTAGTCGGTGCCTTCCATTGCATTGCGGTGAACCTCCGTTGGTTGTTTCGGGGATCTACCCGTTCCTGGGAATCACGTACGGGCCGGCAAACTCGGCAGCGGTCGGTCTTAGGACGGGTGGGCCGTTAGTCGAACCCCGGGCCGGCTCAGCTCGATCGCGGCGATCTGCGCCACCGGCACAGTCAGCGGATAGCCCGCGGTCCCGGTGCGGCCGGTGACGTCGCAAACGCCCACCGAGTATCTGTATCCGCTGGTCGTGATCACGACCATCGAGTAGTTGCCCGACTCGGGTGCGTCGGTGATGGCCACCATCGCCCACGATGGGCTTCCCTGATACAAGAACAGATGTCCGACGACCGATCCGGTCGTGCTGGTCACCGGCGTCGCCGTCGGATAACCGGGCGCGGCGACCGTCTGCCGGTATCGGTCGGCCAGGTGACGATCGGACGCCGACTGCCAGTACGCGGCCCCGGCTCCGACGGCGGCGGTTACAGCGAGCACAACCGCGACCGCGGCCAGTCGTACCATGCGTGGCGGCAGCCGATGCGACACGGTGGCGACCAGTCGCGGAAGCGCACGAGCGATACGGGCCGGCCGTGTTCCGTCTCGGCGACGCCGAGGATGCAGATTGGCGATGTTCGCGATGCGCTGCGCGACGGCCGTCTCGAAGCCCGGCGGCGGTTCCCGCTCCGGGATGAGCAACAGCAGGTCGTCGGCGGCCCGAGCCAATTCGGCCACCTCATGTCGGCATGCGGGGCAACCGGCCACGTGCCGGACCACGTCGGCCCGCTCATGACCGGTAGCGGCGCCCGTGGCCAGCTCCGCCAGCAGGGGGCTCACCGACTGGCAGTCAGGCGTCTCGTCCATCATTCACCTCGAGATCGTTGCGCAGCCGAGCCAGACCCAACCTGATCCTGGTCTTCGCCGTCCCGACCGGGATCGCCTCCCGCTCGGCGATCTCCCGTGCGGTGAGGCCGTACACAGCCGCCAAGACCACGGCCACAACCTGCTCGCGTGGCAGTCTGGCCAGGCCGGCTCGGATCCGCTGAACATCGGGAATCCGATCCGGCTGGGCACACTGTTCCGGCTCGGTCACCAGGTCGATCAGGACTTGCGGATCGTAGGGCCGGTCGCGGACCAGCCGTCTTGCGTCGATCGCGGCGTTGCGGGTGATGGCCAACAACCAGCCGACGACCGTGCCACGTCGCGGGTCGTATCCGCCGGCGAATCGCCACGCCCGCACAAACGCCTCCTGTGCGACCTCCTCGGCCACCGCCGGCACACCCACGATGCTCAACGCGAGCCCGAACACCCGAGCCTGGAAGCGCCGTACAAATGCCGCAGTTGCTTGGGCGTCCCCACCGGCCATGCCGGCGATCAGACCGTCGTCGGAGACTCCCACGTAGAGGTATACGGCTCGCGGCCGTCAAGAGATCTCTCGTACGGCGACGAAAATGCCAGACCGTCGATCGCGATGGGCAGACGGCCGATTTCACCCACCTCGGGAGTGGCGGGGACGGGCCCACTGGGTTAATCTGACAGTGACTTTCAAAATCGTGTGACTTTTATAAGGGAGAAACTGTCATGTCAGGAGCCTCCGGTCGGCGGTGGTGGGCGCTTTTCGCCATGGCGTTGAGCTTGCTCGTGATCGGTCTCGACAGCACTGTCCTCAACGTCGCCCTACCCACTATGGCGCTCGACCTGCACGCATCGACCAGCCAGCTGCAGTGGTTCGCCGACGCGTACCTGCTCGTCATGTCCGCTCTGCTCCTACCGGCCGGACTGCTGGGCGACAAGTACGGCCGCAAGAAGCTCACGATCGGCGCGCTGACCGTGTTCGGCGCCGGTTCGGTCTGGTGTGCGTTCGCCGGCAGCGCGACCAGCCTGATTGGTGCGCGGGTCTTCCTGGGGATCGGCGCGGCCGTGCTGATCCCGCTCGTGATGTCGAGTGTCGTCGTGCTCTTCGAGCCGGACGAGCGGCCCAAGGCGATCGGTGTGATCGGCGCGGCGACGATCGTCGGCCTGCCGGCCGGACCGCTGGTTGGCGGCGCCTTGTTGAACCACTTCTGGTGGGGTTCGGTGTTCCTGATCAACGTACCGGTGATCGCCATCGCACTGATCGCGGCGAGCGTGCTGCTGCCTAAGGACGGGCCGTCGCGGCCGGGAGCGGTCGACTACGTTGGCGTCGGATTGTCGGCCGCGGGCCTGGTCGGGCTCACGTACGGTCTCATCGAGGGTCCCGTGCGTGGATGGACATCGGCGCCGGTGATGGGCGCCCTGGTCGGCGGCATTCTGCTGTTGACCGTGTTTGTGCGCTGGGAGGCACGGATCAGGGCGGTCGAGCCGCTCATGGAGCTCGGACTGTGGCGGAACACATCCTTCCGCTGGGGCGTCATCGGCGCGACGCTGGCCAATTTCGGCCTATTCGGCGTCATGTTCGTGCTGCCGCAGTATTTCCGCTCGGTGACCGGTGTCGACGCTCTCGGAACCGGTGTCCGGACCCTGCCGCTACTGCTCGGAATGATCGTCGGACTGCAGGGCGGCATGCGGTTGGCGAAGCGAATCGGCTTCGCCCGTTCGGCGACGATCGGTTTCGTGGCTCTCGCCGCGGGTTTGGCCGTCGGCACCACAACCGGTGCCCAGACCGGATTCGCGGTGATCGGCACGTGGACGGCGCTGGCGGGATTCGGCACCGGCATGGGCCTGATCGGTGCCCAGAGCGCCGCGCTGAACACGCTCGAGAAGACGCGGGCGGGCGCGGGCACGGCGGTCATGCAGGCAATGCGGCAGGTCGGCAGCGTCACCGGCATCGCCGCGCTCGGCGCGATCCTCAATGGCGTCTATCGCACGAACATCCACACCACCGGCCTGCCAAACGGTGCCGCGGCGTCCGTTCGCGACAGCGTGACCTCGGCAGTGGCGGTCGGGCAGCAGCTGCACGTCCCGGCGATCGTGGAGTCGGCCCAGAACGCCTTCGCCGCCGGCATGGACGCCGTGCTGTGGACGTCCACCGCGGTGTGTCTGGCCGCGGCGATCCTGGTCTATTTGTTCTTGCCGAACACCGGTCGCGTGGCCGAGACGACCAAGGATGCTGGACAATCGGAGCGTGCCGTCGTCGAAGCCGAGCCGCAGCCCACAGCCTGACATGCCGATCACGCCCCTTGGACTGCGCGAGCGTAAGAAGGTGCGAACCCGCGCCGCGCTCCAACGCCATGCCCTGCAGCTGTTCACCGAGAAGGGCTACCGCGACACGACCATCGAACAGATCGCCGAGGCAGCGGAGGTGTCGCCCAGCACGTTCTTCCGTTACTTCGCCACGAAGGAAGACACGGTGCTGGGCGACTACTTCGACGCCCGTGCGATCGGGTTCTTCCGCGAGGCGCCGGCAGAGATGAGCCCGGTGCAGGCGATGAAGTATGCGATGCAGCAGATGACGGAGTCGATGTCGCCCGAGGAGTTGGAGCTGGAACTCAAACGTAACCAGCTGATCGCGACCGTGCCGGAACTGCAACGAGGCATGGTCGAGGAACTGCTCCGACCGATGCGACTGTTGGCCGCCGCGCTCGCCGACCGACTCGGAACGGCCCCCGACGACCCGTTGTGCACGGCCTACGCCGGTGCACTGATCGGCGGCCTGGTCGCGATTTCCGGACACGATGGGCCGGAGGGCATCCAGGACCTCGGCCGGATCGTTCGCGGCGCCGACATCCTCGACCAGGTGCTGCGGACGCCGCCGCGACGCACGTCCGCCCGCACATCCACATCCGAGGGTACGGGCGACACCGCGCAGGTCTGAGTAGCCATCCGCCGTCCACGCGAAGCAAGAGACGACGTTCCCACGAAGACCGTTCGGTCCAATCGATGGCGCCCAGGTGCTCGGATTGGTCAGCGGGTCGAGGCCACGCGCGGTCGGGAAGATCTGCGCAACAACGCAATGGCCGTCGCCGCGATGCACGCGACGATCACGCCGACCGCGATGATGAGCCAAGGCGTGCGATGTAAGGGTGTGGCATTGCCCGCACCGGCAACGGTTGTCGGCTGCGGGTGGCTCGGAGCGACGGCCGCTGCACCGTTGCCCAGGCCCGGCACGCCGAGTGACGTCAGGAGCGGGCGGAACGTCGCCGGAGCCCGATACCAGCCGCCCGTCGTCGTTGTGCCGAGCACCGACTGGCCGGCCGGAGTGAACGTCACCGGCCCGCCGACCGCCAGCGGATAGACATCCTGCTTCACCGTGTCCGGCTTCGGATTGGCGCCCGGCACCCGGAAGACGATTTTGTACTTCGGGCCGAGAGGTCCGGTCGGCGCCTCACTCGACAGGGACATCGCACCGTTCGAGCTCGGCCCAAACATCGCGACAAACAGGCCGCTATCGTCACCCAGTTGCCCCAGTCCCTCGGCGCTACCGGGCTCGCCGTTGCCACCCACCACGATCGGCGTCGAAATACCGGGCCCCGTGATAGTTGCCTGATCAGCGCCCTTCGCCACGGCCGGGCTCGCCGCCATCAGTACGGCCAGACCGGCCATCGCTGCCACCACCCACGTCCGCCGCATCATCGATTCGCCCTCTCGAACGTCGTCGCACTGAATACACCGCCGCCACCGAGAAGGTTCCGTCATTTCATCCCGCGCGCCACCGCGAGCGCCGCGTTCAGCGGGCGCACGCCATCGAGCCGGTACGAGATATTGCCGTCCGTCCAGATCAACGTGCCGTTGGTCCGCCGAGCCGACGCCGAGTCTTCGCTGCCGTCGGGCCAGACGTAGACAAGCGTGGTCGGCTTGTCGAACCACACGCCGTCGTGTCCGTTGACGTCGATGCGCTGAGCCACGCCGCCGGCCACGTACTTGTCCCACAACGGGCCGAGATTCGCGGCGAACTCATCGATCTGTACGGGACCGGACGGCAGGGCATAACGCAGTGAGACAACCCGACCATCGGAGACGGTGATGGCCACCGGCGACCCGAGCGCCGTTGGCACCCGTACGGCAAAGCCAACCTCTCGCTCCGCGGCCGCAAGGTCGGCCGGGTGTGTGCCGGGAAGCGCTGGGCTAGACGCCGGCGCCGGGCCGGGTGCGTTGCGGACCTCGGTGCCGCCGAAGCTGAAGACACGGATGATCGTCGCGCGCACCGGCGCGGAGATCGCGGCCGACGCCCCGACGGCTGCGAGCAACGCCGCGAGTGCGGCCACCCAGCGGCGCCACTTACGGGTACGCGGCCTGGGCACCCGGACCGCGGCCAGTACGAGATCGGCGAGATCGTCACTGGCGTCGACGGTGATGCCGCGTCCAAGCGCTCGCAACTCGTCACGAAGATCAGTCATCACCGGCTCCCACCTCGACGCGCTGGTCGGCCAGGATGCGCCGGAGTCGGTCGAGTCCGCGTGCGGCCCGCGACTTCACCGTGCCCCTTGGCAGGTTCAGCGCAGTCGCGGTCTCGGCCTCCGACAGGTCGAGCAGGTAGCGGAGCGCCAGAACCTCGCGATCCTGAGCGCGCAGCGCTCCCAGGGCGGCGATCAGCTCTTTACGGCGTTCGCCCGTGAGCGCGTTGATCGTCGGCTCGTCGTCGAGGATGTCGTTGTGCCAGCTGGCGACGCGGTCAGCCAGATTCCGAGCCCGTGATCGCGCGCGCGTCGTGTTGTGCGTCTGGTTGACGACGATACGCAGCAACCAGGGGCGGAAGGCCTCGCGCGTGCGAAAGCGCGACAGTGCCGTATAGGCGGACACGAATGCCTCCTGGACGACGTCGTCGGCGTCGCTCCCGGCGCCACACAGGATCGCGGTGCGTTGTGCCAGCGCGCCGTAGCGCGCGACCAGGACCCGGAACAGATCCCGCTCGCCTGCGGTCACTCGGGCGATCACCTCGGCGTCGTCCGTGTCGTCTCCCCTCTCGCGCTCCGTGTGTTTCTTCTACACCGCCTGGGGCGAGTTGGTTCCCCTCGCGCACGCCAAACGGCGGCCATGCCTGCCAATCGGTAGGCACGGCCGCCGTGCGCGAGCCCGTGCGGTCACGCGCGGTACGTCACGCGTACGCGGTCCAGTCGAGTTCGGTGATTTCGCCGCCGCCGATCGTCACCGTGTCCCGTGGTGTCGTGCTGTCGGTCCAGACCGTGTATTCGCCTTCGGCCAACGACGGGTAGACGGCGCAGTAGTTCGAACCGCCGTCGAGCACCCGTTCGCGCACCGCCGAATGTGTGCGGCGTCCGTCCGTACCGCTGATGTCGATCTCTTGACCGTGCGACCCGGCCGAGACGTTGATGATGAGCGCGCCCACGTCGGCGCCGATGTCGAGAACGACGGCGCCGACGGCGGACGGTCCGAGTGGGTGATGGCTCACGACGGGTTGCGGTAGCCGTCGTAGGGTAGGCCGAGGTAGGAAGAGGCCGGAAGGAACGGCGAGGTGACGTCCGCGGCGGTCAACCCGTACGTGACTTGCGGGATGATGGCGTCGGGTACAAACGTCGGGTCGATCAGGGGGTAGGTCTGACCGGCGATGGCCCGGAGGTCGATCGTGACAACGTCATCCATCGGGCGACGGCCGTTGGGGAAGCCAGCGACGTCGTTGCCGAGCAGGCCGAGGTCGTTGGGTGTGGTGGCCGGCGGGATCGACGTGTTCAGACGCAGCATGTCGGCCTCAGTCGTGCCCAGGCTGTTCTGGAATCCGGAGATGACGCCCGTCGGCAAGCCGGTCAACAGGATCGCGATCAGGTCGGATCGGGTCTTGCGGGCCGCATCGAGCGCTGCGAGGTGCGGGAACGCACCGGGGTAGACGACCGGGAGCAGGGCGGCGAGCTCCGGGTGGGCAACGTACTTCGCGAACACCTTGTCGTCTGACGGCGGCGACTGGTTCCAGTTGTCCTTGTCCGACATCGGAACGATGACCTCGTTGTATCTGGGCTCCTCGCAGTCGAGGGTGTAGAACCTATCGGCTGGTCGCCGGGCTCGACGAGTCTCGGTTTGGTCGTCGTGGGGCAGCGCTTTGAGCCTGATCGTGCGGTCCTGGCGCGGACTTGACCACCGTCGAGAGTTGAGATGCGCGGGCGGTGGTCTCGCGACTGGTTCGGTAGCGCCCCGGGGTCGTTCCGATGATGTTGGTGAACGCTGCGATGAAGCTGCTGGGGTTGGCCCATCCGCAGGCGTACGCGGTCTGGGTGGTGTCGTGGCCGTCAGCGAGGAGCACGAGCGCGTGGTAGATGCGTAGCTGCGTGCGCCACTCATAGAAGGTCATGCCGAGTTCGTTGCGGAACAGTCGGCTGAGGGTGCGGGTGCTGGCTCCGATCGTCTTCCCGAGTTCGGCCAGCGAGGCGTTGTCTGCCGGCTTCTCGTACAGCATCCGGGCAATGGCTTGCAGTCGGTCGTCCCGTGGCTCGGGCAGGTCCAGTGACTGTTCGTGTGCTTCGCGGAGTTCATCGACGAGAACTCGATGGAGGCGAGAGCGCGCGGAGCGGCTGTAGTCGGGCGCGGCGTCGTCGTAGTTGCGGGGGCCGGTCAGGGCGAGCAGGACCTCGCGGGCGAGGTCGGAGGCCAGGAACACGGCGGGATGGTTTGGTATGAGCCGGGCGAGGGATGGCGCGAAAAAGACGATTCGCATATCGGTGTCACCGTGGGCGCGGTGGTAGTGCGTGAACCCGGCGGGGGTCCAGGCGACCCGGTTGGCTGGAACGATCGACGTGCCGCGCTCGGTGTGAACCGCCAAGACCCCGCTGGCTGCGTAGACCAGGTGTCCGCGTTCGTGCGACTGCACGGCGCTTGCTTCGCCGGATGGCCAATGGTGGCGCCCGCCGGACGGCCACACATGTGACGTCACACCGGGGATCAGGCGAGGTTGGCGGCGAACAGGCATCAGTTGGCATTCTAGCGGTAGTAAGCCACATCTTGATCCGGCGAGACTTCCTTCATGCGGGGGTGGTCTTCGAGTCGCGCAGCACGCCCGACCGAACCACATGTCATCGAGGCGGTGTGCCTCGAAACCGCAGTCCATGAAAGGAAGAGAAACGCATGACAACGTTCGTTCTCGTGCCCGGCGCTTGGCACGGCTCCTGGTGCTACGAGGCGGTGGTTCCGCTGCTGGAGCGGGCCGGTCACACCGTTCACGCCCTGACCCTGACCGGTCTGCGGCCAGACGACGACAACGCGACGGTCGCGACCGCCAACCTCGACACCCACGCCGACGACGTGTTGGCGCTTCTCGATCGCGCCGACATCACCAGCGCGACGCTGGTCGGCCACAGCTACGGCGGGATGGTGATCGCTGCCGCCGCCGACCGCGCCGACGGCCGAATCTCGCGACTGGTGCATCTCGACGCCTACGTCCCACGCGACGGCGAGTCGTGCTGGTCGTCAACGACCGAGCAGTATCGGCAGGCGTTCGTCGCTGGTGCCGCCGCCACCGGCTACGCCGTCCACCCGCCGTTTCGCCCGCCGAACGGCGGCGATCCCCGCCGCCGTCCCCATCCCTTCGCCTCGTTGCTGCAAACGATCCGGCTCACCGGCGCCGTTACTCAGGTTCCTCGGCGCGACTTCATCTACTGCTCCGGATGGGAGGGCACGCCCTTCGCAGGGCTCCGCACCCGACTCCAAGCCGATCCCGAGTGGCAGGTCCACGACCTCCCCACCGCTCACAACGCCATGCGTGAGGCCCCTGAGGCGGTCGCTGCACTGCTGCTTGGCGAATGCATCACGGATGCACCGTCACTCAGACGACAGGCTTGCGATTAGGCCGCACAGGCCCAAGTCCATCCGGCGTGGCAATCGATGTGCTTGACGCCACCTTGGGCCGCGTCAATGAGCAGAGGGCGACGTCCGGAGTGGGCCTGAGAACGCACTGGGTAACGCTTCGGCAACAGCATTGACACGTCGACAGGACGAAGCTAACTTCTCGCTTACTTGTTGTACAGAGTCAAGTAAGTCGGGAGCCGACGTGGCCGCAAAGGGTGACCAGGGCACTGTGCGTGCGCTGAACCGGCGACTCATCCTGCGGCTACTCCGCGAGCAGGGTCCAACCAGCCGGACGGATCTCGCGGAGTTGTCCGGCCTGAGCAGCGGGGCGATCACCCGGATCGTCGGCGACCTCATCGACGAAGGTTTCCTGGTCGAGCGCTCGATCGGAAACTCGACGGGTGGTCGGCGGCCGGTGCTCCTCGATCTCGACACGTCCGTGCGCGTTGTCGCGGGCTTGAAGTTGATGGACGACGAGATCCTGTCGGTCCTCGTCGACATCAAGGGCGCGGTCGTGGCCGACGCACGCGTTCCGCTTCGATCGCACCGAACTGCCGATGTGATGGAGCTTGCCGCGACAGCCGTGGACGACCTGCTCGTCTCGATCGGGATCAAGCATGATCGGCTGGGCGGCATCGGCTTGTGCATGCCCGGTTCGATCGACTGGCGCGCCGGCGTCTGTCGACTCTCGCCGTTCTTCGGCTGGGTCGATGTGCCGGTCGCGGAACTGCTGCAAGACCGGACGGGCGTTCCGGTCACCGTCGACAACGACGTCAATGCCCTTGCCGTTGCGGAGAGTCTCGTCGGACCAAGTCGACAGGTCCGTGACTTCGCCGTCATCACGCTTGGGCGCGGCGTCGGGGCCGGCCTCGTTCACGGCGGCCGCGTCTACCGCGGTTCCGCCGGGGGCGCCGGCGAATTCGGCCACACAGTGAGCCAAATCAACGGTCGCCCGTGTGAGTGTGGAAAGGCGGGTTGCCTCGAGGCGTACGTCGGCGAACATGCGTTACTGGAACGGCTCCACGGGCTGGGCGGCCGCTTTGTCGGCATCACGGTGCCCGGCTTCATCGCGCTCGTACGCAACGGGGACGCGGAGGCGGCCTCGATCTATGCCGAGCTGACCGAGCGGCTCGGCGTTGCCATCGCGAACCTCATCAACCTCTTCGATCCGGAACTTGTCGTCCTCGGTGGCGAAGGCGCGTTCCTCGACGAGACGTTCGTCGCCGACGTGCGGCCGCACGTCGAGGCGCACGCGTTCGGCGGTCTGGACGACGCATTCGAACTTCGGCTGGATCCCGCCCGCGCCGAGGGCACGGCTTGGTCGCGTGGCGCCGCGAGCCTCGCGATGGAGCACATCTTCGATCCCCTGATTCAGAGCCAAGACCTGGCCCGATCTGACGGATCGACCGCGTTCGCGCCCAACCCCGCTTCCGACGTGTCGAGGCTGGCACGTCGAATCTCTCACCCCCATCATCTCAAGGAGTTCTGCATGGCACGCATGAAGGCACGGCTGGCCATCCCGATGGCCGCTGCGCTGCTCGCGGCATTCGCGGTCGGCGCCTGTTCCAGCAGTAGCAAGGCATCCGGCGCATCCGCCAGCTCGCCGGTCACGCTCACGTTCTGGGGTACGTACGGCAACGGTGGCAATAAGACCCAGACGGATGTGCTGAACCAGCTGATCCCACAGTTCGAAAAGACGCACCCGACGATCAAGGTGAACTACGTCGACGTTCCGTACGACTCGCTCCTGCAGAAGCTGACCACGGGGCCGCCGGCAACAACTGCCGGATCTCGTCCGCTCCGACATCATCTGGGTGCCGAAGTTCGCCAGCCTTGGCGTGTTCGCCCAACTCGACGGCAAGATGCCGAACTTCGACGCTCTCGCGCAGGCGACGTACCCGGGTTCACTGTCAACCAACAAGTGGCAGGGACACTACTACGGCCTGCCGCTGGACACGAACACCCGTGTCCTGATCTCCAACCAGCAAGCACTGACGGCGGCGGGCATCTCGTCGCCGCCGGCCACCTTCGCCGACCTGCAGGCGGACGCGCCGAAGCTGGCGGCCAAAAAGTGTCGCGTCTTCGCCGACAGCGGGCTGCAGGGCTGGAACATCCTGCCGTGGATCTGGTCGGGTGGCGGCGAGATCACCGACCCGAACCTGACGAAGGCGACCGGCTACCTCAACGGCCCGCAGACTGTGACGACGGTCCAGATGCTGGTCAACCTCTACAAGCAGGGCGCGATCCCGAACCTGCTCGTCGGAAACAAGGGTGCGGTGCAGACCCAGGACGGCCTGCCGAAGGCCAACTACGCCGACATCCTTGACGGTCCGTGGATGCAAGGCATCTGGCAGGCGCAGTACGCGTCGTTCAAGCCGACGTACACACCGGTCCCCGCCGGCGGGGGTGGATCGATCAGCGTCGTCGGCGGCGAGGACATCGTGATGACGTCCGAGTTCGCAGCACCAGGCGGCCGCGGAGCAGTTCATCGCGTTCACCCAGAGCCCGGCTACCAGTTGGCCATGGCCAAGACGGGTCAGATGTCGGTGGTCAGCGCGGACGACGCGCAGGAAGCGCGCCGAGTCGCCGGCGCTTGCCCCGTACATCAAGCCACTTCACACGGCGAAGTCCCGGCCAGCCGTGCCGGACGAGCCACAGATCGACACCGCCTTGCAGGACGCTCTGGTGCCCGCGTTCGAGGGCAAGACCACCGTCCAAGCCGCTCTCGACAAGGCTGCCCACGCGATCGATCCATTGCTCACCGCCACGAAGTGAGGATGCGGTGACAGTGTCGGCGGCGGTGCGGCCGCGGAAGGCCGCGATCGCGGCGAGTAAGGAGGCGCGCCCCGGCTTCGGGCGCGCCTCCCGGCGGCGCAGCGGTGCTCAGCGGCGCAGCGGTGCCGGCTCACTCCGGCGTTCGGCAATCCCGTACGCGTTCCTCGCGCCCGGTTTCGCCCTTTTCATCGCGCTGATCATCTACCCGATGATCCGAGCGTTCCAGATGAGCTTCTACGACTGGCACATCGTCGCCGGCGCCACCAGCGACTTCATCGGTTGGCAGAATTACGTCACCGCGTTCCACGACCGCATCTTCTGGCGCTCGCTCGCCAACAGCGGCGTCTACATGCCCTTGAGCGTTCCCCCGCAGATCGCGCTCGGGTTGTTCGTCGCGTCGCTGTTGCGCGCCAAAGCACCCGGCCAGGCCGCTATACCGGCTGCTGTTCTACATCCCGGTCGTCACCAGCTGGGTTGTCGTGTCACTGCTGTTTCAATACCTGTTCGCCGACGCCGGGCTGTCAATTACGTGTTGCACGGAGCGCACCTGACGAACGGGCACACGTCGTGGCTTTCGGTCGGTGGACAGCGATGGTCGCTATCTCAGCACTCGGTGTCTGGAAAGGCATCGGCTGGTCCATGATGATTTTTCTGGCCGCGCTCCAGGGCGTTCCACGCGACTTGGAGGAGGCCGCCGCCGTCGACGGCGCCGGCCGCTGGCGGCGGTTCCGCACCGTGACAGTGCCGGCGATCTGGCCCGCGCTGACGTTCGTAACGGTGATGCTCGTGATCGGCGGCTTCAACGTGTTCACATCCGTTCTGCTGATGACCGGCGGCGGCCCGGCCGACCAGACCCAGGTGCTGCTGACATTCATGTACGAGCAGGCGTTCAAGTACCTGCAATTCGGCTACGGATCGGCGATCGCGGCGCTGCTCACGGTGCTCGTGTTCATCCTGTCCGTCATTCAGCTCCGGATGTTCCGGAACCGGGAGAACCGTGACGACGCTGACCCCGGTTGGTTGCGGCCGTCCCGAATGGGTCTGGCCGTGCGATACGTCCTGCTGACGGTCGGCGCGTTCGTCATGGTGCTGCCGTTCCTCTACATGCTCTCGACCTCGTTCAAAAGCCAGCAGTACGTCCTGACCACGCCGCCGCAGTGGATTCCGCATCCGGCCACGGCCAGCAACTACACGGGGCGTGGAGCTCCGGACCACTTTCCCCGCTACTTCCTGAACTCGCTTGCTCGTCGCCTCGCTCACCACGGTCCTGTCACTCCTGCTGAGCTCGATGATGGCGTACGCCTTCGCCCGCTTCGACTTTCCTCGGCCGCGAGGCTGATGTTCCGCATCCTGCTCGCTTGGCCTGATGATCCCGGCAATGATGCTGATCATCCCGCAGTTCATCCTGGCCAAGTACCTGGATCTGCTCGACTCGCTGCCCGGCCTCGTCGTCTTCTATGTCGCCGCCACCCTGGCGTTGAACACGTTCCTGCTGCGTGGTTTCTTCGAGGCGGTGCCGGACGAGTTCGAGCAGGCGATGGAGGTCGACGGAGCCGGCTCGATCACCCGTTACTGGCGGTTGATCCTTCCGCTGGCCCGGCCCGCACTGGCCACGGCCACGATCTTTACGTTCCTCGCCACCTGGGACGAGTATCCGTGGGCGCTGACCATCATCAATTCTCCGTCGAAATACACGCTGCCGCTGGGTATCGCGTTGTTTCAAGGGCGAGAACTCCACGCTGTGGGGACTCGTCTTCGCCGCGTCGATCGCCGCGATCGGCCCGGTCATCGTGGTCTTCCTGACCTTCCAACGCCACTTCGTGCAGGGCCTGACTACCGGAGCAATCAAGGGATGACATTCGAACTGCTGCCGCTGCGGGCCACGTACCGGCCCGGCGACACCGCCCAGATCGAGTCCGCTCGCTGCCCGCGCCGGGCACGCTGCGCGTGTTCCATCTCGGCCGATACGTCGACCGCGGCCGATCGACCGACGGCATCGTTTCCTCGGCCGCCTGCCACCCGGTGGCTACGGCATCGAGGTAAACGCCGGCGACGGCTCAGCCCGTACCGCGATCGAGGTGCTCGATCCACGGTACGAACCGTATGCGGTACGGCTTCGTCACCGACTACCAGCCCGGCCGCGACATCGACGGCATCGCGACAACATCCGCCGGCTGCACCTATCCGACGTCCAGTTCTACGACTGGGCGTACCGGCACGCGAATCTGCTCGGCGGCGGTGAGGACTACCAGGACGCACTGGACCAACCGATCTCGCTGGCCACCGTCCGCAAACTGATTTCGAGTCGATCCACCACGTCGGTGCGCGCGCGCCCTCGGCTACGCCGCGGTCTACGGGATCGGCAAGGACGAGTGGGCCGCCTGGTCGGATCTCGCGCTGCAATCACCGACCGGCGCGACCTACAGCCTGGGCGACTTTCTCCGCTGATCGATCCGGCCGATCCGCGCTGGATCAGCACTTCAATGCAGACTCTGCGCGCAGCCATCGACCGCGTCGGCTTCGACGGCATTCCATCTCGACCAGTACGGCTACCCGAAGTACGCGGTCCGCCCGGACGGGCGTCCGGTGGCACTGGAGGACTCGTTCGCCATCACTCATCGCAGCCACTCGGTCCGCGCTGCCCGCAGCCGGCTGGTCTTCAACAACGTCAACACTTTCCCACCTGGCGTACGGCCGGCACCGCAGGACGCCGTCTACATCGAGGTGTGGCCGCCACACATCAACCCTCGGACATCTCGCCACGCGTCGTACAGAACGCCCAGCAGGCCGGCGGCGAAAACCCGTGGTCATCGCCGCCTACCAGCATGTCTACGACGTCGCCGACGCTGACGGGCCGACCGGGCGACCGCGTTCACGATGGCCACGCTGTTCTCCCACGGTGCCACACACTTGCTCTGCGGCGAGGCCGACCGGATCCTGGTCGATCCCTACTTCGTCCGCAACCGCGTGTCGGGCCGTCCACCGCGGCCATGCTCAAGCGCTGGTACGACTTCCTGGTCGAGCACGGCGATCTGCTCCATGACCGGTCGCTGACCGACATGACCGGTTCGCTGGCCGGCGGGTACAACGACGACTGCGACGTGACATTTCCCGGCGTGACCTGACCGAAACCGCGACCGCCGGCGCCCTCTGGCGGCGGATCCTGGGTCCCGCGACCGGCTGATCGTGCATGTCATCAACCTGTCCGCTCAACCCGACACCGAGTGGGACGCGCCGCGAGCACCGATCCAGTCGCTCTCGCCGGGAATTCTTCGGATCCGGCGGGTCGGGACGCGGCTGCCCCGTGTCCGCCTCGCCGATCCCGACCGGCAACCACACCTGCTGACCTCCCGTTGCCGTGGATGGCGACTATGTTCGGGTCGACCTCCCGTCCCCGTACGCGTGGCAGATGCTCGTGATCGACCTCCGGCCCGCAGCGGATGTGGTCGAGATGTAAGGACAGCCGGTGACGGCCCCCGCATCGCCGCGGGCCGCCGCAAGAGCAGCCCCGCATCTGGACACAAGCCCGCGTGAGGAGCACCGTGACTGAAGACTCGCAGAGCTTGCCGGCCACCGTTGAGTGGTGGCGGCGCGCATCCGTATATCAGCTCTACGTGCGTTCGTTCAGCGACCCCGACGGCGATGGCGTCGGTGATCTGCACGGTGTCGTGGACCGGCTGGATTACATCGCGTCGCTCGGCGTCGACGCGATCTGGCTGAATCCCTGTTATCCGTCGCCGAACAACGATGGCGGCTACGACATCGCCGACTACACCCACATCGACCACACGTACGGTGGGCTGGCCGCATTGGAGAAGCTGCTCAACGCCGCACACGAACGTGGTCTTCGGGTCATCATGGACCTGGTTCCGAATCATTGTTCGTCCAATCATCCATGGTTTCAGGCGGCGTTCGCCGCGCCGCCGGACTCGCCCGCTCGGGCGCGGTTTCACTTCCGCGACGGACGCGGGCCGGACGGGTCCGCTCCGCCGAACAATTGGCTGTCGACGTTCGGCGGACCAGCCTGGACGCGTGTCATGGATGCCGACGGTCCCGAGCAGTGGTATCTGCACAGCTTCGACTCGACGCAGCCCGACTTCAACTGGGATAACGCCGATGTCGCCGAGCTGTTCGACGACGTCCTTCGGACCTGGTTCGATCGAGGCGTCGACGGGTTTCGCATCGATGTCGCGTACGCCATGGTCAAACACCCGGACCTGCCCGACGCCACAACCCCGACGACAACCCGTACGCCTGGAACCAACCCGGCGTACACGAGATCTTCGGGCGCTGGCGGGCGATCGCGGAGGCGTACGACCGAGAAATCGCTCTGGTGGGCGAGGTATGGCTGCCGCCCGCCGAGTCGGGCGAGTACATCAGATCGGGCCGGCTGCATCAGGTCTTCTACTTCGATCTGATGCGACAGGACTGGGCGGCTGATGCATTCCGTGAGTCGATCGACGCGACGTTGGCCAGCGTGCCGCCCGACGGAGGCGTGCCGGCGTGGACGCTGAACAACCACGACGTTCACCGGGCCGTCAGCAGATACGGCCTCGTTTCGCGTGACCCGATGTACACCGTCGACGCCAACGCCGCCCGGACCCGGCCGAGAGGGCAGGTCGACATGGCATTGGGCGTACGCCGTGCCCGTGCGGCCGCCTTACTGTTGCTGGCATTGCCCGGATCGGCCTACCTGTACCAGGGCGAGGAGCTCGGACTGGCCGAGGTGATGGACATTCCGCCCGACCGACGGCGCGATCCCATCTGGGTCCGTTCCGGGCAGCGAGAGTATGGCCGCGATGGCAGCCGCGTCCCGTTGCCGTGGCGATCGGGCGGGGCAGGGCTGGGCTTCTCGCCCGACGGCGCCGCCGAGCCGTGGTTACCTCAGCCCGAATGGTTCGCCCGCTTTGCCGTCGAGGTCGAGGATGCCGATCCCTCGTCGACACTTTCTTTGTACCGCAACGCTTTGCGGCTACGCCGATCGCTCTTCAGCGGCGACGTGTTCGAGTGGCTTGACGCGGGTCGCGATGACGTCGTGGCCTTCCGGAACGGGGCCGGCGTGAGTGTCACGGTGATGGGCGACCGCCCGTTCGTTCCACCGTCGTCGTGGGGTGACATGGCACTGCGCAGCGACAACCGCGTCGCGGCCGAACTGCCGCCCGACACGAGCGCGTGGATCGAGCGTCGGCCCTGATTCGTCCGCCGGGAGACGGATGCCCGCAGCGCTATCCGACCGGTACACGTGCGCGGGCAAGGGTAGGGTTGCGCATCTTGCGTAGGGCGACGCCGACGCCATAGGTGACGAACATACCCGTCGGCTCGATTTCGATGATGCAGCTCCCGGCCCGGCGTTCCGGCGGCACGAGCGACGTCAGACGTTCGGGCAGCGGTCGATCCGCGGGTGAATCGGCGCGGTGCACGATCGCCGCCGCGCGGAAGCTTATGGTCGCTGGTGGTATCGGAAAGATCAGGGACATTAGTCCGCCGCGACGCACCGGTGCCGTCACCGCGACCTGCCCGCTCGCCGCGATGTGCTTCGCCTTCCAGCTGTCCTCGGCGACGACCACGTACATCCGCCGACCAGCGACGGCGTAGACGACGCCGCTCGACCGTGGTGACCCGGCGGGAGTCACGTAGCTGACGACCGCGAAGGAGGCCCGGGTGAGTTCCTTCCAAACACGATCCTGAGTCAGGCGAGACGAGCGCCCGCCCCGGCCGGAGCGTGCGGCGGTCGTGGCGTTGCTTACGCTGCCGGCGTTCGCTGCCGGTTTGATCGACATGATGTGCCCCCCAAACCCGGCCATCGTCCGGTTCGATGCCGGTCTACCTGCGATCATCAGAGTTGGCGGTCGAGTGACGCCGGGCCAGGGACCAAGGACCCCTTGAGACCAGGAAAGACAGACCCGGCGGTACGTCCGGACGAGCCGTTGGGCGGGGTGTCTGGTATCGACGGGTTTGTACTGAGACGCCAAGATCCGACGATACGATCCGGTACAGCTGCGCGGGCCCTGGTCGTGGCGTTGGCGGTTGACCCGATTCCGCGCGCGTCCGGGACTTGTGGCCCTGGCCGGGCGTGTGTCGACGGGCGGAGGCTGGTCGGAAGATGCCGGCCCGAGCATGGGGAGGTTCGCCATGGACACCGATCAGGCGACCATCGAGCGAGCCCTGGTCGATGCCGCGACGATTGCCGGACGCGCGCCATCGATTCACAACACGCAGCCCTGGCGCTGGCGCATTCATGGGTCGGTCGCCGACTTGTTCGCCGAGTCCGAGCGGCACCTGCGGGTCAGCGATCTGGATCGTCGAATGCTGATCACAAGCTGTGGCGCCGCGCTCCACCATGCCGCCATCGCGCTGGCGGCCCGAGGCTACGCGTTCGACGTGGACCGCATGCCCGATCCGGCGAGCAACGAACATCTCGCTCGGATCGCGGTCACGGGGCAGGTCGCCGTGACGACGGCAGCGACGCGCTTGCTCGAAGCGGCCGAAGTCCGGCGTACCGATCGGCGGCCGTTGCTCGGGACGTCCCTGCCTCCGGACGTCATCGATGCATTGCGCCGGGCGGCCAGCGCGTTTCAGATCGGATTCGACGTCCTCGACCGCGGCCAGACGATCGAACTCGCCGCTGCCACGGCGCGGGCACAGCGTGACGAGACCGGGGACGTCAGTGCGTACGTGGAATTGTCCGCATGGTCGGGCACACACCGGCCCGGCGGTGCCGGCGTTCCGGACGAGAACATTCCCGACCGGCCGACGGCGACTACCGTGCCCACTCGAGACTTTGGGCATGTCGGAACGCTTGCCGTTTCGGATGCGCACGACAACGCCGCGACATACGTGATTCTGTACGGACTCGAAGACGTACCGGCCGCCTGGATCCGTGCGGGCGAGGCCCTGTCGTCGGTGTGGCTCGCGGCGATCGAACGGGGAGTCGCCGTCCTTCCGCTATCCGCGGCAATGGAGTCCGCGGCGACCCGTCATGAACTCCGGCGGATCCTTTGCGGCATTGGCTATCCGTACCTCGCGATGCGGCTCGGCGTCCCCGATCCGGACGTTGCGCCACCACCACGTACGCCGCGGTTGCCGGCGGCGGCGACGATCGAAGTGCTCGATTGATTCAGCCGGCACCTCAGGCAGCGCGCGCCGACGAGGTACTGGGCGAAGGCCGCGATCTGCTCGACGGCCGCAGGCAGAGGTGCGCCGTCCACGCTGGCGATCGGGACCGCGCCGCTGATGCTGTTCGTCCAGAACGCTGTGTTCGCGGTCATCTCGGTGCGGTCGAAGCCACGTATCTGGACGGGTCGAGCCTCGTCGCGCGCATAGTCGAGCAGGGCGCGCCGGGTCACGCCGGGGAGCAGATCGTCCCGTAGCGGCGGCGTGATCAACGTTCCGTCGGCCAGGAGCAGGAACACGTTGCCGTATCCGGTCTCCAAGACGGTGCCGTCGGAAGCGACGAAGAGCGGCTCGACGCCGTCATGGTCCATTTCGCCGACGCCGCCGTCACCGCGAACGGTATGGGCCCACCGGTGTCGCCAGAGGCCGCCGTGACGGGTGACACTGCGCAGTGGTGTTGCCGCTTCGACGGGCTGGCCCGTCGTCGTCGTGACGTCGACTCGACCACCCGGATCGAGTCGGATGTGCACCGCGGACCATCCTGTGCCGGTCTGCCGCGCCGTTGTGTTCACGAGCGCCGCGATATCCGTCGGTAGGCCGCGTCGGTAGAGTTCGCGGCTGGAGCGTTCGACTCGGCTCAGATGATCCGCCAGGCGTACGGGATGTCCGTCGCGGCAAGCGATCGTCTCGAGGAGGCCGGCGGCCAATTGGGTTGGCGAGGCGCTCGCTGTGTCGGCGGTGGCGTCACCGGCCAGCCCGGCGCCGAGCGCCCTCAGTAGTGGCGACGCCTTGTGTAGGCATTCGCGCCACTCCAGCATCGGCACTGAATCGGCGGTGACGCCACCGCCGACACCCAGTTCGATGCGGCCGTCGGCGATCTCGAAACTCCGTATCGTGACCGCCCACTCGGCCCCCCAGCACGGACTGACGAAGCCGACGGCGCCGGTGTACGCCCCGCGTGGCTGTCCTTCCAGGGACGCGATGGCAGCCATCGCCCGCTGCTTCGGCGCGCCCGTCACCGAGCCGGGCGGGAAGGTCGCGTGCAGCAACTCGGCGTCGTCGACGTCCGTCCTCAACACACCGGCGACCGTCGAAACCAGATGCCAGACGCCCGGATGCTGTTCCAGTTGCAGCAGCGTCGCTGCGGCGACGCTACCGACTTCGCAGACGCGACCGAAGTCGTTGCGCATGAGGTCGACGATCATCACGTTTTCCGCCGCGTCCTTGGTCGACGCGGCCAGCGCGGTCGCGGCGTCGGGATCGTTCGCGGGCCACGTTCCCTTGATCGGGGACGTCGTAACGTGCCGACCGCGTCGACGGAGGAACAACTCGGGACTGAACCCGGCCAGCGCGCGTACGCCACCATCGACGAACGCACCGAACGCGGGTTGCAGCGTTGCGGCGGCGTCGGCGAACAATCCCGCCGGCTGACCGTCGAAGGGTGCGCTGAGTCGCGTACACACATTGACCTGAAAGATCTCGCCCGCGCGGATCAGCTCGATGGCGTCCTCGACCGCTGTGAGATGCCGTGTCATATCGGCCCCGGCGAAGGTGCCGACCGCGCTGGAAAGGCGCGTGCCCTTTGATCGCAGCAAGCGGGTCAGTTCTCGCCGGCGCTCGTCGAGAGCATTGTCGCGCTCGGGGGTCCAGAGCGCTTCGAAATGCCACCGGCCGTGACGGTCGTACCGCAGCAAATGGTCGTAAAACGCCAGGTACGACGGCCCGTCATAGGCCAACCACCCGAACCAACCGCCCCCGACGAGCTCATCGTCGACGACCGAACCGGCAGTCGGCGGACTGCGGACGGCGGCGATAGCGTCAGCAGTTGTATCGAGCTCCCGCGTCACCACGGGCCGGCTGGCAACGATGCCGCCACCGCCGGCCCACTGTCCGTGCAGGCAGACCAGGCCGCCGTCGCCGTCGGCACCGGCGATCCTGCGCACCATCTCCGCCACGGAAGGTCCCGGGCCGAGTTCGACGGCCACCGGCCGAAACGGCCCGGGATCAGCGGAGGCGAACGGTGGATGCGTCACGCCGCGAACACTAGATGGGTTGCGTGCTCGGTGGCGGCGGATATGGCGCGCGTTGTCGCCGATTAAGAATCCGGGGGTTGCAATCGGTACTTGGGTACAGGCTTACCGTGGTTCGTATGGATGAGGTACTTGGCTCGAACTGGGCTCCGGATGCCTGCACGCTGCCGACCGAGGATCGGCCGCTGCGACGAGCGGAGTTCGATGATCTGTTCACGACCGCGGTGACCGATATCCGGTGGGTCGACCCGACCCACGCGCGCTTCGGTATGAGCGGTGGCGACGGCTTGGCCGATCGCGTCGCCGACCTGGCACAGCGGGAGCAGTCCTGCTGTTCATTCTTCGCGTTCGAGATCGAGCGCGACGGTGATCGGGTTGTGCTCGATGTTGCGGTGCCACCGACATATACGGGGGTTCTGACGGCGCTGGTCGGCCGGGCCGAGAAGGTCAGGCAACCATGATGACGAGTGCCTTGCGCAGCGGTGAGCTGGCCGACGCGGCCGGGGTCAATGTGCAGACCCTGCGCTACTACGAGCGTCGCGGCCTCCTCGCCAAGCCGGCTCGGAGCCCCGGTGGACACCGGAAATACTCGGACGAGGACCTCACCGTTCTCCGCGTGATCAAAACGGCGCAGCGGCTCGGCTTCTCGTTGAGCGAGGTCACAACGCTTATCGACCTGGGACGCCATCGGCACAGTCGATCAGAGGATGGGTTGCCGGCACGGGCCGCGGCGAAACTGGCCGAGGTCGAGGCGAAGATCAGTGACCTGGAGGTCATCGCCTCGACCCTTCGTACCGCGCTCGATGCCGGCTGCGACGATCTCGCTCGATGCGCCACCACCGACGGTTGTCCGTTGCCATTCACCATTCTGGCGGGCGACGACAGTCCGTGATCCCGCCACCGTCGGTCGACTTGTCGCGTCGGCCGCGCCGGACCGGCATTGCCTGAGTCTCTTGCTGCCGCGCTGCCTCTCGCGTCAGCCGCCGATGCCTTCGACCGATGCCGTAACCCGCCGATGCCTTCGCCCGTGCCGTACGCCGCACCCCTAGCTCGTGATGCACTGCCAGGTCGGTGTGTCATGCTGCACTGCACGGGTCGGGGAGGAGCGCTCGCGTGACGGTTACGGAAGCCGAGCCGGCGGCGCGCTCGCGAAGGCGCCGAAACACGCGCAGACTCGCGCTTGTTGTCGCCGTTCTGGCTCTGCTGTTCGGCGTGCCGTTCGTGACGCTCGTCGCATCCGGTCAAGAGTGGCCCTTGGCCGTCGTCGTTGTCGCCACGTTCGTGTTTGCCGGTGTTGCTGTGGCGTTCCCATGGCTCATGTTCCGCGGTCACGGCCGCGGGTCTGACCGGCTCGCCGTCACGGGCGACACGATCCTGGGTGTTATCTGGGTCCTCTTCGCCTGGTCCCTGTTGGCCAACATTGTGCGCGTGATCCTGTGGGCATTCGGCGTCGAGGATCCCGACCGAGCCCGTGTGGTTGCCGTGGCGGTCGTCGCCGTGTCAGCCGCCCTGCTCGTCTGGGGCAATCGCGAGGCGATGCGGGTGCCCCGCGTCAAGCAGCTCGAGATCGCCATCCCCGGTCTCGGCCCGGGTCTCGACGGCGTACGGGTCGTGCTGCTCACCGACACTCACTACGGTCCGATCAACCGAGTCTCGTGGTCGAAGCGGGTCAGCGAGGCCGTCAACGCACTCGATGCCGACGTGGTCTGTCACACCGGAGATATCGCCGACGGCACCGTCGAGCAACGGCGGGAACAGGCCGCGCCGCTCGGCATGATTGCGGCGCGGTTGGCGAAGGCCTACGTCACGGGCAATCACGAATACTTCGGAGAAGCGCAGGGCTGGCTGGACCACATGGAGAGCCTCGGCTGGGTAGCGCTGCACAATCGTCACATCGTGGTCGAACGCGACGGTGCCCAGCTCATCGTGGCCGGTGTCGACGACCGTACGGCCAAGGGTTCCGGTCGGCCCGGCCACGGCGCCGACCATGCCGCGGCCCTGGCCGGCGCGGACCGCACGATTCCCGTGCTGTTGCTCGCTCATCAGCCGAAGCAGATCGACGGTGCGGTCGAGCACGGAATCGACCTGCAGATCTCCGGCCATACCCACGGTGGCCAGATCTGGCCGTTCCATCTCCTGGTTCGCACCGACCAGCCGGTCGTTGCCGGGTTGAGCCGCCACGGCGCTCGCACCCAGCTCTACACCAGCCGCGGTACGGGATTCTGGGGGCCACCGTTCCGGGTGTTCGCCCCGAGCGAGATATCTGTGTTGGTTCTGCGCCCGGAATAGGCCGGGTCATCGTTCGACATCTGCGGGGTATCGCCATGTGCGGGGCTGTCGCCATCGGCGGGTCTGTCGCCGAAATCGCACACGTAGATCGCGTACGTCTCGACCTGCTGGAAGCCGACCTTCTCCGCGACCGCCACCGACGGAAGGTTGCTCGTCCACGCATCCCAGTGCGGCGTGATTGCGCATTCGGCGCAGTGCTCCATGAACGCACTGGCCGTCAGCGTCGCGAAGCCTTGACCACGGTGTGCCGGGACAGCCTCGATACCGACGCCACACGTCCGATCGCTGACGAATTCCGCGGTGCACCAGCACACGATCGCTTGTGCATCGTGCGCGATGAAGCCGAATCCATTGCGCCGGAAGCTATTCAGCGACGTCCAGCACGACTCGATCTCGGCGACGACATCGGCCGCGTTGGCGAGCGCGTCGAGTTCGGTGAGCCGGTCGTCGATCATGCTGATCTCGAATCCGGCCGGTAGCTGATGTCGCCAGTCGGCGATCGCTGGACGGTCGCCGCGGAAGAGCACACGTTCTCGCCGTTGCAACGGATAACCGGCGAGTACGGTCTCGGCGGCAGCATCGGTCACGTACGCCTTGAGGATGCCTTGTCCGACCGATCTGATTTCCCGGTCGACCAGGTTGCGCCACTCGTCGGCACGATCAAGGGCACCGGCGAGGTAGAGGCTGTGCGACCCATCCCAGATCAGCACCGTACGCGGCGCGCTGACGGTATCGGCCCACACTCGAGCGGGACTGTTGCCAGCGCGGATGGCGTCGACGACGAATGACAGATGATCCGCGTCGAACAGATGGCGGATGCGGTCAACGTCCTGGTTGCGCAACAGCACCATGCAAAGACGGTAGCGGGACCCGCGACGAGCCGCCACGCGGATGAAGCCGCCATGTCTAACGGAGATGGATGTCCCTGCCATCGTCGCCGCCGACCTGGTGTTGCGGGTACGGTCGGCGGGTTGTGAAATTGCTGCGCGGGTCACGGCGATCCGCGTCGGGACGAGATGCCGGCCCCGGTCGACGGGGTTGTGCCAGGAGGGCAATCAATGGCCGAGCACTGGTTGGAGCCGGACCCGGTTTGTGTCACCGACGTCTTCTCATGTGAGCGAGCACCCGTACTCACGGTCGATCCAGGCGACACCGTTGTGGTGAGGACGTTGGACGGGTCGGGACATCTGTCGCCGCAGCGCACACCGGGGGAGTCGCGACCGTTGATGTTTGCCAACCGCCGCGGCCACTGCCTCGTAGGGCCGATCGCCGTTCGCGGCGCTCGGGCCGGGCAGGTGCTCGCGGTCGAGCTCCGCTCGATGCGCCCGGACGACTGGGGATACACGGTGGCCGGCGGGCGTGACAACGTCCTCAACCGCCGTCTGGGTACGGCGGGCCTGCCGCCGTCGTGGTTGCTGTGGCAACTCGACGCCGCGAGCGGAGTCGGCGTGAACGACCTTGGTTTTTCGGTTCGGTTGGCCCCGTTCCTCGGAGTGGTCGGCCTGCCGCCGGCCGAACCGGGTGACCACTCTACGATTCCGCCCCGCACCCGCGGCGGCGGAAACATCGATTGCCGAGAGCTGGTGGCCGGTTCCACGCTCTACCTGCCGATCACCGTGGATCAGGCACTGCTACACGTTGGCGATGGCCACGCCGCGCAGGGCGACGGCGAGGTCGGCGGCACCGCGATCGAATGCGGCATGACGACCGAGCTAGTGGTCGACCTCGTCGCCGATGCGCCGCTCGACTCGATACATGCGATCACCCCGATCAGTCGGATCACGTTCGGGTTCTCCAGCGATCTGAACGAAGCTACCGGCGACGCCCTCGACGCGATGCTGCGCTGGATACAACACCTATTCACCCTCGATCGCCCGACGGCGCTCGCACTGGCCAGCACGACCGTGGACCTGCGCGTCACCCAGGTGGCCAACCAGACCTGGGGCGTACATGCGGTGTTGAACCACAACGCGGTCGAGCGCAGACCCGCGTAACGACGACGTTGGCCAACGGATCGGCGGCGACCGGCCCATTGTGGCCGGCGCCGCTCTTCACTGCGTCGGCGTTGCGTGTCAACCGTGACGAATACCCAGCTCGTCGGCCAGTAACCGCAGGTTGCGCCACCGATGCGCAGGCCAGCGCTCGTTAGCGACGAACAAATCATGACTCAAAGTGAGAACGGCGTAACGGCGGTGACGCTGCAACGCTTAGTCAAGGTCGCGCGCGGCTCAGGGAACACTTCTGCAAAGGGGAACCATGATGACCACCCTCGAAGCAGCATCGTCTGATGATCTCGCCGAAGCGCCCGCGCTCGGGCTGCCCGCCGGCGACCCCGCCATGCTCGGCCTGCCGAGCTTCATTGTCGGCTCGGTCGCGTTCGGCCTTGTGTTGATCGGCGTTGTGCCGGCTTCCGCCGCCGGCGCCTCCTTACCGATCATCCTGGCGGCCACGTCGACCGGTTTGTTTCTGGCGACGATCTGGAGCTACGCCCTGGGTCAGAGTGCCGTCGCCAGTGTGTTCGGCATCTTTGCCGGTTTCTGGCTGAGTTATGCCGTGCTGGTCCTCGGCTTGACTCACGGCTGGTTCGGCATCACCGCGAACGCGGCGACGTCCACACAGGAGCTGTTCTTGATTACCTGGCTGGTCGTCATCGTCATGCTGACCCTGGCGACGTTGCGGCTGCCGTCGAGCTTCACCGTTGTCTTCGTCCTCATCGACGTCGCACTCTTGCTGGTGCTGATCGCCACCGAACAGGGGTCGACCGGTCTGCTGAAGGCGGCTGGATACTTCGTACTGGCCTTCGCGGCGGTTGGCGTATACCTCTTCATCAGCTCGGCATCGGTGGCGACGGGCGGTAAGGCGCTGCCGCTCGGCCGACCGGTCTTGGGTGGCTGAGCGGGACCGTCCGCGACACCCTCATGTCGGGCCGGCCACGCGCGGAGCATGTCCGGCCCCGCGAGAGGTTATGCAGGCGCTGGCGCACGACGGCGACCTGGAGACTCTCACCGATACCTTCTCACGGTGACCCGCTGCGGCATTCTCGTGTGCCGGATCGACCATTGGCGCCCGCTGGTTGTTCGATCGGGCCAACTTCTGGTGGCTTGATAGGCTCCGCGGTGCGGGTTGCTGGTCAACTCGGAGGCGTACGTGTCCTGGTGGGCGCCGCGGTCTTCAAAGCCGACGAGACCGAGTAGCTCGGTCTGGCGGGTTCGATTCCCGTCCGCCTCCGCCAGCATCCTCGGTCGCCATCGCGGTCAGGTACCGGATGGTCCGCTGTTGTGAGTCAACGCGAACGGTTGCCCGTCGCCGGTCGAGGAGTTCGAGCAGCGGCACGGCGACCCGTCGGGTTGTGTCCAGCGCCTGGCGCGCCTGGCTCAGCGTGAATGGTTGCGGCAGCGTTGCCAGCCGCCGTACCGCCTCATCGGGCGCGGTCGGCAGCAGATAGACGCCGGTGGCGACGGGTAGCAGACGCCCCGCCTTCGTCGCGGCCGCCAGATAGCGATCGGTGAGTCCGGCCGCCGCCAGTTCGGGGCCATCGGCGGCCGCAAATGGCTGATCGGTCAGGCGTCTGGTGAGCCAGTCGAGCGCCACCTCGATCTCCGGTGGGAACGCCGTTGCCACATCGCGGCGATGGACACCGTCGCCGTCGATGACCAGATCCGGAAGCTGGCGGACAAGCATCTCCAATACCGCCGGGTCAGGCAGGGCAAGGCGCTGTACGGCCGCCGGTCGAGGCATGCCGGGAGTCAACGGGCGATCCTTCGCCCAGCTGTCGACGGCGGCCCGAAGGTCTCGCTGCCATTGTCCCCACTGCGCGACGTCGACGAACCATTCGCCGGCCACAACCGCGTTCGCGGGTGGCGGATCGCCGCGGCGCATAACGCCGGCCGCGACGAGTTGATCTAAGCGCACCGCTCGGCGCCGGCTGACTTCGGCGGCCGGGTCGGGTTCGCCGGACAGGGCAGCGATGTCCTCGGCCCGTCGCGCCGCCGCGCCGCGTCGCGCGAGTTTCGGCGGATCCGTGTCGAGCACGACAATGCCCGCTACGACGTGTTGACGGCCCGGATCCCGTAAGAGCGCGCGTTCGCCGATATGCAGGGGCAGTGACGTGTCGATGCTGAGCCGAGCCGTGTCGGGCCCGAGCGACCGAAGCCGGGTCGGCAGCGCGGCCGAGCCCACATGGAGGATCGGCTGCGATGGCAATCGGGTCGACACGTTGACGAGTCGGACGTCCATTGACCTGACGTCGGCCCACAATCCAGGCGTGATCAATGCGTCTCCGCGCCGGATCTTCGAGCGCTTGACCCCGCGTAGGTTGACGGCGACCCGCGCGACCGCCGAAGCCGACGTGATCGACTTCTTGAGACTCTCGAGGCTGCGCACGCGAACGATGTCGCCGGTTGACGACACCGTCAACTCGTCGTCGATCGCGATCCGGCCGCTGGCGAGGGTACCGGTGACGACCGTACCCGCGCCCTGAATGCTGAAGACACGATCGACCCAGAGCCTCGTCGCCGGTGACCCGGGCTGATAGAGCTGAGCCGTCATGCGGAGCAGTGCCGCCCGCAATTCGTCGAGCCCATTGCCCGTGAATGGACTCACGGCGACGGCTTCGATGTCCGCGAGCGAGCTGTCGGCCAGGTATTCGCGGGCTTCCTCGATGGCGAGATCGGCGTCGCCGAGGTCGCTGCGGGTCACGGCCAGGACGCCATGGCGTACGCCGAGTGCGTCCAACGCGGCGAGGTGCTCGGCGGTCTGTCGGCACCAGCCTTCGTCCGCCGCGACGACGAGGAGCACCGCCGGCACCGGGCCGATGCCGGCGAGCATGTTGGTGATGAACCGCTCATGCCCCGGTACGTCGACGAACGCGATCTGCGTCCCATCGTCGAGACTCATCCACGCGTAGCCGAGATCGATGGTCATTCCGCGGCGGCGTTCCTCGGCCCACCGATCGGGCTCCATGCCGGTCAACGCGCGGACCAATGTGGACTTGCCGTGGTCGACGTGTCCGGCCGTGGCAACTACGTGCATGGCGGTGGCGCCTCCTTGTCGCCGCGACCCGACTCGTGCACGGAGGCGATGGCCCGGCGTACGGTTTCGTCTTCGACCGGCGGAATGCATCTCAGGTCGAGAACGCAGTGCCCGTGCTCGACCCGCACGACGATCGGCGGTCGCCCGATCCGAAGCTCGACCGCGTACGCCTCCGGGATCTCGACCGCCCATCCCGGCAGTACGAGGTCGGGAGCGCCGCCACCGCCGACGACACCGACCGACGGGATCGTCCGGGCGGCTACGCCGTGACGGATCAGCGCGGCAGTCAAGGATTCGGTACGGGCTCGAAGGTCGTCCGGATCCACGTGCAGCGCCCGACTTGTGGGGTTGACCGGACCCGTGAGAGTCGCCTCCAGACCGGCGAGCGTCAGCTTGTCGACCCGAAGCGCCCGGGCCAGCGGATGACGTCGCAGGGTGTTCACGATGTCCCGGCGCCCGATGATGAGACCGGCCTGCGGGCCGCCCAGAAGCTTGTCGCCGCTCGCGGTCACGATTGTCGCGCCGGACGCGAGTGAGCTGGTCGCGTCCGGCTCGTCGGGCAACAACGCCTCCGGCTGCAACAGGCCGGAGCCGATGTCGGCAATGACCGGGACGCCGAGATCGGCCAAGGCTCGCAACGGCACGGCCGACGTGAACCCCCGTACGGTGAAATTCGATGGGTGGACCTTCAGCACGAAGCCGGTTTCGGGTCCGACCGCGGCTCGGTAGTCGCTCAGGTGAGTGCGATTGGTGGTGCCGACTTCGCGCAGCCGCGCACCGGTGCTCGCGATCAGGTCGGGGATGCGGAAGCCGTCGCCGATCTCCACCAACTCGCCTCGGCTGACGACGATTTCCCGACCCGCGGCAAGCGCCGTTGCCGCCAGTACGAGCGCGGCGGCACCGTTGTTCACCACCAACGCGTCCTCCGCCGCCGGAACCGCGGCCAGCAAAGCATTCAGAGTCGACCGGCCGCGTCGCGCCCGTACGCCGGTGGCAAGGTCGTACTCGACGTCGACGTACCCGGACGCGGCGGCGATCGCGGTCACGGCCGCGGCCGACAGAGCCGCCCGGCCGAGATTCGTGTGCAGGATGACGCCGGTTCCGTTGAGCACCTGGCACAGGCCGGAAGCCGTATCTGGTAACGACGTCAGCGCGGCATCGACCACCTCTTCGGGCGCGATCTCGGCGCGACGGGCGCGCATCTGTGCCTCATGGACGGCATGTTTGACGGTCGCATCACCGAGCCGTTCGCCGGCCGCGACGAGCCGGGTATCCGCCAGAATCGTGTCCGTGCGCGGGATGCGTCGGCGCGGGTCACTACGGGACCTGCCTGTCCGCTCATCGGCTTGTCCGCTCATCGCAGTATCCGCCCCTCACATGAAGTTGCGGGTGTGGAGCGCCGATACCTCGGCCGCCTCGTCGTGGGGGAACCCGATGTAGGCAAGGCGGCGTCGCCGTCCCTCATCCATCGCGCGCTGCAGGTCCTGCACCGCTTGCCAACCCCGGCTTATCGACCACAGTGTCATCGGCCCGGGCGCCTCCAACGGAGTGCTCGACCACACGTAGCTGTCTGCCTCGTGGGCCGACGTCACCCAGCTCTTGCGTGCGTCCAGGACGACCTGGTCATCCTTGGCGGACGCGGTGCTCACCGGCGCCCAGAAGTGGCTGCGCGATCCCGATTCCGAGAACGCCAGCGTGGTCAGATGTCGGCGATCGGCAATCTCACGGAGTATTTCCTGCTGACCGGTCGCGACCAGGGCCGCGGTCGCGGCGTAGTGCATGGTGACGATCATGGCCGTCGATCCGCAGGCGGTCGACAGCTGCCGGACGATGTCCGTTGCGGCCGACATCCCCAGCCCGCCACCACCAAACTCGACCGGTACGGTCGCCGCGAGCAACCCGGCCGCCGTCAACGCGTCGACCGCGGCTCGGGGAAATGCTCCCTGTTGATCGACCTGCGCGGCATCCGCCGCAACGGCTTCGTCGATGGCTGTGCGCAACGCTTCCTGGTAGGACATGGACTCTCCAACGATGAATTCGGAAGTTGAGGAGTGTTCGGCTATCCCACGACCAGCGCGTACGGGCCGGCGTCGATCAGTTCGCCAATGACGACGCCTCCGGGCACCTCGCCCGCGATCAGAAGGCCGCCGGAGGTCTGAGCGTCGGCCAGAAGCAGCCGATCGAGCTCGTCAACGCCGGGCCGAAAGTCGACATGCGGCGCGACCCAATCAAGGTTTCGCCGCGTACCGCCGCTGACGAACCCATCCCGCGTCGCCTGCCGGGCTCCGTCCAGATACGGCACCGACGCCGGATCCAGTCGCGCCGTGACACCGCTCGCTCGAGCCAACTTGAACAGGTGACCGAGCAACCCGAAGCCGGTCACGTCCGTGGCACACGACACGCCGGCGGCAAGAGCCGCCCGCGACGCATCCAGATTCAGGGTCGTCATGGCATCGATGGCCTGCGGGAAGCGTTCGCCGGTCGCTTTGTGCCGCGTATTGAGCACGCCCACCCCCAGCGGTTTGGTCAACGACAGCGGCACACCGCTTCGCGCGGCGTCGAGACGCAGCAGCCGGGCCGGATCGGCGACGCCGGTGACGGCCAGCCCGTATTTGGGTTCCGGATCGTCGATGCTGTGCCCACCAGCGAGATGGCAGCGCGCCGTCCGAGCGACGTCCAGACCACCACGCAGCACCTCGCGGACCAGCTCCATCGGGAGTACGTCGCGCGGCCAGCCCAACAGGTTGACGGCGACGATCGGCGTTCCGCCCATCGCATAGACATCCGACAATGCGTTGGTGGCCGCGATCCGACCCCAGTCGTAGGCATCATCGACAACCGGCGTGAAGAAATCCGTCGTGACGATGACGGCGGTGTCGCCCGACAGCCGTACGGCAGCGGCGTCATCGCCATCATCGAGCCCGACGAGCAGTTCGTAGTCAACGTCATCGCGGCCGGTCCCAAGGAGACCAGCGACCGCTTCCTCGAGTTCGCCCGGTGGAATCTTGCAGGCGCACCCGCCGCCGTGTGCGTACTGCGTCAGTCTGATCGCACTCGCGCCGGCTGTGCCGACGGTGGACGCACCGCTCCCGTTCATCGCCGAGTCCACATCTGAATCGGCGGCTTGGACAGGTTCGGGTCACCGACAACGAGCCGCGGCCATGATCGCCCGCGACGCGGCACGGTGTAGTTGCACAAGGTCATGCCAATTCACCCCACACGAAACGCTGCGGGGGACTGGTCTGACGCTCAGATCCGTGGCCCCGCAGAAATGGTCACCCGACCGGGTGTGATGGACGCTGTTCAACGACGGCGGATCATGCGCCCACCTCCTCCAATCGAGTCGGGCCCGGCGGCCGCGCGGCGCCATCCTTGGCAGTCATCAAATGACGTGTTTCGGCGGCAGATATCGCGGCGCTTTCCCACGTGTCACTCGCTGCCACGCCTGCGCTCTGGCCACTTTCGCATCGTAGCCCCGGGCAGTGTTGCTGACCGGCAACCACGGCTGAAGCGCTAACTCGCCTCAGTGCTGAGTGGTCGGGATCGGACCGCTGGGCGCGCCGCCGTTGCCATAACCCGGGACGACTTCCGGCACAGCACCAGGAAAGCCTGGCCGCTGCCGCACAACAGGTTGTTCGAGCCGAGCAACGACATGGCGCCGGCGATCGTCTGCACCAGCTCGCGAGCGTTCGCGCTCGGCCGGTCCTGGATGTTGAGGGTGCCGCAAGCCTGGTACACAGTCACGACATTGTCGGTCGGGCAAATGGGGCTTGACCCCTGATCTTGGACACGGGGTTTTTATGCGGCCGGGGCCAGCGTAGTAGATGTTGTTGCTCGGGTGCGTTCGTAGGTGATCGGGGATTGGTGTGCGAGGCGGGAGTGGCGGCGGATGGTGTTGTAGCGGTGCAGCCACCGGAACGACGTCAGTCGGGCTTCGTGTTCGTCGGTGAAGGCGCGGCGGCCTTGCAGGGTCTCGCGTTTGAAGGTGGCGTTGAACGACTCTGCGGCGGCGTTGTCCGCTGAGCTGCCGATGGCGCTCATCGATTGCCGAACCCCGGCCCTGCGGCAGGCGTCGGCGAAGGCCCGGGACGTGTATTGGGCGCCGTGGTCGGTGTGCATGATCGCGCCGTCCAGGCTGCCCCGGGTCCGCAGGGCGGCGTGGAGGGCGTCGAGGACCAGGTCGGTGCGCATGTGATCAGCGATCGCCCAGCCCGCGAGGCGTCGGGAGCCCAGGTCGATGACGGTGGCCAGGTAGAGGAAGCCGCGATCACCGACCGGGAGATAGGTGATGTCGCCGACGTAGCGCTGGTTCGGTGCCTCGGCGGTGAAGTCCCGGCCGATCAGATCCGGTGCCTTCGCCGCCGCCGGATCGGGCACGGTGGTCCGGACTCGGCGACGCAGCCGCAGGCCTTGGATGCCGAAGCGGCGCATCACCCGGGCGACCCGCTTGCGGTTGACCGGCAGACCCTGGTCGCGCAGCTCGGCGGTGATCCGAGGTGCGCCGTAGGTGGCGTCGAAAGCGGCGTGCACCGTGGTGATCTGATCGGCCAACGCGTGGTCGGCGGCATCGCGTGCGGCACGCGCCGCCGCCGTGGACCGCCAGTAGTAGAAACTCGACCGGGACACTACAAGGATCTGGCATAACCGCTTCACGCCGTAGCGTGCCTGATGGTCGGCGACGAACTGGAAGCGGTTCACCAGCGCGTCTCCCCGGCGAAATACCGGGCCGCCTTGCGGAGGATGTCCCGCTCTTCCTCGAGCTCCCGGACCCGCCGCCGCAACGCGGCGTTCTCCTCCTCGACCGGGACCGGCGGCTGCCAGGCCGTGCCCCGCGGTCCCGGATCCGACATCCCGCGTCGTTGGTCATCGTTACGAACCCAGCTGCGCAACGTCTCACGGTTGACCCCGAGATCATCGGCGATCTGCGCGATCGTCGCACCGGGCCGAGACCGGTACAACGCCACCGCGTCAGCCTTGAACTGAACCGGGTAATGCTTGTTCACCATCGTTTCCAGGACTCCTGAAGTCAGTCAGGGGGCTCCATCGTCGAGTCAGCCCTCGCCACGCTTCGCCCAAGCTTGGCGACGGACCGCCTCGATCTGTGTGTCCGGGGACTGGGCGCCGGCAGCTCGGTACGGATCATTCTGGAAGCCAAGTCCGGTGCCTGCCTGGATTGCCTCGTGCCCGAGGACCTGATGGTGCAGGTGATCGACGACGCGATCCGACAGAAGGATCCGTCACTCGGTCGCGTCGAGATCGTCCGTGAGGGCTTCGGCGACATCGCTCAACATTGACATGTTCGCAACGCCCCTGGCCGTGGCCGCCGGGTGGCTCATGCTCACCCGGCAACAGCAGCGACAAGCCGCCGCCAACGCCCAGAGCCATGGCGGGCAGCGCATCGCCGTCCGCGGCAAGGGATTCAGTCCTTTCCCTGCACGATCGCGACGATGACGCAGACGGCGGCGAGCACGACCAGCCCGAGCGCGATCACGCGGACATGGTAGCCCGTCGCCCGCACATCGCCCAGGGCGTGGACCCGGGTCACGTTGCACACGAACTCGCGCCAGTGGACCGGGTCACGTGGCAAATGATCGCGGCCCACCGGCCTTTCTGGCGGACGGCAGGCAGAGCGCCGGCAACACGCTGAGTCGGCGGCTTCGGCTGAGGCTGAGCTACATCGAACTAGTGTCGTCCGTCAACTCGATGGCGACGCCGAGCGCCTCAACGATCTTGGCAGCCGCGGACGCGGCGTGTGGTGTTCCCACGATCGGTGCGACCGCGACAAGGACATCTTCTGCGTCCGCGGACGTCAAGCCCGCGTCCGCTGCGGGTCCGATGTGCAGCAGGTAGGACGATACGGGAGCGTCGACCGCGGCAAGGGCGCCCAGCCGGACGAGCATGAGAGAGCGCGGGTCCAGACCGGTCCGGGCCAGTGACGCCGCGTTGATGTCGACAAGGGTCTCCATGACGGGGGCGTTTCCTACGGCCATCGTTCAGTCCTCCTGCATTGGGTGAGCGTGTGGGCATCAGGCTGTCGGCCGCGCGGTTCGTTGCCTCGCGTACGTCGTATGCGCCTGGCCCGTGGCGGCGTCGATTTGGACCTTTCAATGTGCTGGCCACAACGCTAGTTACGCCCGGATGGGGCAGGGACCGAATCAGGAATATTGGTCCGGTCATCCGGCCACTCCCGGTTGTGATGCGGCATCCGCTCGCTTGGCGGACCGTCTGGCCGGGCGGCTGGCGAATCGGCTCCTGTGCCACGTGCCCGGTTTGTTGACGACGGAAGAAACCTCATCCTAATTGTACCGATTTTATGTTATGGAGCGTTCTGCTCGGCCACGCTGATGGGGTGAGTTCAGACGCGTCAGATCCTGCCGACGGCCCGTCGCGACGGGACGAGCCCGCCGAGGATGGCCAGCCGTCGCAGGGTGAGCCGTCGCAGGGTGAGCCGGCACCCGGCGCGGCACCGAGCGAGCCGACGCGGGACGAGACCACACGGGATGTGTCGGACGGCCAGACGGCGCCGGTCGCGGCCGGGGAGCACCGGCCCGGTCACAGCACCTGGGCGCTGGTGAGCCGATGGACGGCCGGTGTGGTGGTGCTGCTGCTGGCGGCGGTGCTCGGTGGGGTAGCGGTCATCGCGACGTACGCCCGCGACCAGATACTCGACACCAACACCTATGTCGCGACCGTGGCACCGCTCGGTGCCAACCCAACGGTTCAGGCCGCGATCGCTAGCCGGCTTTCTACCGAGATCGTTAACCAGACCGACCTCTCCGGCACGGCCAACGACCTCGCCAACCGGCTCGTTCAGCAGGGCGCTCCGGCGAGGGTTAAGGATCTCGTTTCGCCACTGCTGTCCGGCATCCAGTCGTACCTCGACTCGACGATCAAACAGCTGCTCGCGACGCCGGAATTCGAACAGATCTGGAATCAGATCAACCGCCAAGCACATGCGAGCCTGGTCGCGGTCCTGACCGGCACAAAACATGGCGCGGTCTCCAGCAGCGCCAACACAGTCAGCGTCGACCTCGGCGTGATCCTCCAGCGGGTCAAGCAGCGGCTGGTCGCCCGGGGGCTGACGTTCGCGGAGAAGATCCCAAACAAGTCGATCCCCTACACGGTCATACAATCGAACACGCTGCCGAAGATCCGCACCTGGGTCCGAGTGTTCAATACCCTCGCCCTATGGTTGCCGTGGGTCGCGCTCGCGCTGTTCGTCGGCGGGTTCCTCACCACTCCCGACCGCCGTCGCGGCATCCTCACTGGCATCATCATGCTCGGCGTCGTCGACATTTTGATGCTGGCCGTATTCGCCGTCCTCCGCTCGTACTACATCGATAACCTGCCCTCTACCGTCCAGTCGCCCGCGGCCGCCACCGACGTGTACGACACGCTGCTGCGCTACCTCAACACCGCTCTGCAAGCCCTCCTTGTCGCGGTCATCATCATCCTGGTCGCCGCCCTCTACGCTGGCCCCAGCCGACCCGCCCGATGGATCCGCCACCAGATCGTCCGGGGGCTGGACTGGGCCGGTCACGGTCTCGGCCGCCGGAGTGCCCGGGCACGTGCCGTCGGGCGCGCGTTCACCACGATCCGCTGGCCGGTGGAGGTGGGACTCGCCGTGGTCGGCGTGGTGATCCTGCTTGTCACAACCCGGCCGTCGCCGGCCGCCGTCGGATGGCTCGCGTTCGCCATCGTCGTCATCATTGTGGTCGTCGAGATAACCGCCCGCATGGCCGGCGCACCGGAACCGGGCGCGGCGACCGGCGTCGACCGACCTGGAGGTCCTTCGCCGGGCGAGGCGGCCGAGCAACCGGCGTGACGGTGGATGGGCGGTCTCGTGAGGCACCTCGGCTACCAGCACCTTCTCGGCGGCGTTCTTCTGCTCTACCTGCTGATCATCTTGGTCCCTGATCCAGCAAGTCGGCGGACCGCTGCGGGTCGCGGTGCTCGGCGCCTTGCTGCTGGCCACGGTCCGGACCAGACGCCGTGCCGGCAAATGGGCGACGCCGGCGGCTGCTACTCGCCGTTGGCGCGGTGCTGGCCACACTCATCGCGGTCATCGTCGGCTCCAAGACCGCACTGACCTGCGTATCGCAGGCATCGACGGTGGTCCTCGTGGTGGTCACGATCGTCGTGCTCGCACAGACCCTGCTCGCCGCCGGCGTGATCGACGGACCGGCCGTCCGCGGCGTGCTGTGCATCTACCTCCTGCTCGGCCTGCTGTTCTCGGCGATGCACGGATTCTTTGCGCCACTGATCTCGGATTATCTGAATGGCGTCGATGGCCAACCCACCCAGGCCGACACGTTGTATTTCAGCCTCATCACGCTGACGACCGTTGGCTACGGCGACATCACGCCGGTGGCCAACGTCGCACGCGCCATCGCCGCCGGCGAGGCACTCACCGGGCAGCTGTACCTCGTGTCGGTTGTCGCCGCCGTCGTCTCACGCTACAAACCGTCGAGTCGACTCCGAACCGCGGCGACCGACTCGACCGACTCAGATGCCGCGACGTCAGATGTCACGACATCGGATGACTCGGAGAGCACTGGCGGTACGAACGGGGCGGCGGCGGTCGATAGCTCTCTTTCGCTGGTGATCCCATGAGTGCCGCCCATAAGCAGACATTCGGTATCAAGCAGACATTCCACAACGCGGCCGATACGGTCGAAGTATGGTCCGGCATTCGGACAACGGTCGGGCGACCCCGTGGACCACATGGCGGGCGGCAGAATCCAGCACGCGAGAACGTCGTGCCCTGCGCGTCGGTGAACACGCCGAAGCCGCCGGAGATGGACGGAAGGGGCAGGGCGATGGCCGTAGCGAAGATCGAGCATTTGACCCTGGAAGAACGCGAGTCATTGGGGGAGCGCGCACGGGATCGTACCTCTCTGTCGGCCCATGCCGGCTGGGCGGCGGCCGAGGATCGGCCGGATCCGGTCAAGCTCATCGAGGAGCAGAACGCGATGCGCGACCCCGACCTGGTGCCGGTACGGCATGGCCGGATGATGGTTTCGCCGTTCACGTTCTACCGCGGGACGGCAAGGGTCATGGCGGCGGACTTGGCGGGCACCCCGACTGCCGGTCTGGATGTGCAGCTGTGCGGCGACGCGCACCTGTCGAATTTTGGGGTCTTCGGGTCGCCCGAGCGGGCGCTCCTGTTTGACGTCAACGACTTCGACGAGACGCTGCCAGGCCCATTCGAGTACGACGTCAAGCGACTCGCGGCGAGCTTTACGATCGCGGCGAGGAACAACGGCTTGGCTAAGGCGGACATCCGCGCGGTGACGATGGCGACGGTGGCGGCGTATCGCCAGGCGATGGCCGAGTTCGCCGCGATGCGCACGATGGATGTGTGGTATGCGCACCTGTCCGAAGATGATCTTGCCTCCGCGATACGCCGCGAGACCAAACAGGTGGCCAAGGACAAGGCTGCCGCGGGGCCGCAGAAGGGCAAGAAGGCCAAGAAGGAGGCAAGCAAGCTCGCAAGGCGAGCCGAGAAGAGCAGGGAGAAGGCACACACCCGGGATAGCTTGCAGGCGCTGTCGAAGCTCGGGGAGAAGGTCGACGGTCGGTACCGGATCGTCAGTATGCCGCCGGTCGTGGTGCCCTTCCGCGACTTGGCGTCAATCTACGGGATATCGCCCGACCAGCTCCAGGAGGTGGTCTCGCAGCAGTTCCGGGAATACCGCGCGACGCTACAGGCCGACCGGCGCCACGTGCTCGAGCAGTTCGAGATCGTGGACATGGCCCGCAAGGTCGTCGGCGTCGGCAGCGTGGGCACACGCGCGTTCATCGCACTGTTGCAGGGCCGCGACGGCGGGGACCCGCTGTTCCTTCAGGTCAAGGAGGCCACCTCTTCGGTGTTGGAGGGGTACCTGCGCAAGAGTCGGTACCGCCAGCCGGGCGAGCGTGTCGTCCAGGGCCAACGGCTGATGCAGGCGGCGAGCGACATCTTCTTGGGCTGGAGCAAGGGCGCGGAGGCTGGCCGTCACTACTACTGGCGCCAACTGCGCGACATGAAGGGTGCGGCGGAGATCGAGGTGATGCCGACCCCGGCGCTCGCGTTCTATGCCGGAATATGCGGCTGGACGCTTGCGCGTGGCCACGCCCGGTCGGGCGACCCGGTCGCGATGGGCGCGTACCTGGGCACCGGCGACCGCTTCGATAAGTCGATCACCGATTTCTCCGAACGCTACGCCGACCAAAACGAGCGGGACTACAAGGCGTTCACCGACGCCATTCGCACCGGACGAATCGCCGCGGTCGAAGGGATGTGAGCCGGTCGTCGGGCCGGATCACGTGGCGATGATCCGGCCCGATATCTGGCCTCAGTCGGTCCAGAACGGCCGCAACTCCAGGACACCGCCGTCGCGCGCCATCGGATGCTTCGAGGCGATCTCCACCGCCTCGTCGAGGTCGGCGCACTCGAGCACGTCGAAGCCAGCTACGAGGTCCTTGGTTTCGGCGTACGGGCCGTCGGTCAGTAGCACCTTGTTGTCGCGGACTCGTACGGTCGTGGCGTCGCGGTCCGGGCGTATGCGGTCGCCGATCAGGCGGGCGCCCCGGCCGTCCATCTCGTCGACCCAGGCATCGACGTCGATCTCGTCGGGTGCGGTACCGACGGCGCGCCCAAGATCACGGGGACCGGCATCGGTCGGTCGGTCGATACAGACCAGCATCAGATATTTCATGTGTCCTCCCGGTTCGGATCGTCGCACTGGCATAAGTGCGCTTCGACTCGTACGACGAATGGGCGCCGGCGATTACTACCACCTCGCCGACAGCAGTTTTCGCTCGATCGAGTATGGCGTTCGTTAGGGGACGAGCCAGACCCGCCACATCGCCGCCGGGTCCGAAAGTGGATCGCCGTGGACGAGGACGATGTCGGCCGGGCCGCCCTCACGGATGACGCCGGCGTCGGCCTCGCCGAGCAGGGTGCCGCCGTTGCGGGTGGCCGCGGCGAGCGCTTGCCACGGCTGTAGACCAGCGGTTACCAGGCACTCGATCTCCCACGCCAACTGATTTGCGCGCAGCGATCCGCCGCCGAAATCGGTGCCGGCCGCGATCAGGACACCGGCGTGCGCCGCCAGCCGTACGCTCTCGTGCGCCCACTCGCGCCGCGCAGCGATATTCGCGCGGCCCGCCGGCTCGGCGAACCGCGGATTCGACGTCGTCGTCGCGAACGAGCGCCAGGATTCCAGTACGGCAAGCGTTGACACCATGGCAACCCCGTTCGCCGCCATCGTGTGCGCGACATCGGCATCAAGCTGGAAGCCGTGCTCAAGGGAATCGACGCCGGCGTCCGCGCCGACGCGCGCGCCCGGCAACTGGCCGGAGTGGGCGGTGACCCGGGCACCACGCTGATGCGCGGCATCGACCACGGCACGCACCTCGTGGACGGTGAACGGGGCGGTGTCCTTGTCGGGTCCGTCGAGATAGAGCTTCACGAAATCGGCCCCGTCGTCGAGCTGCCGTACGGCGGCGTCGACCAGCCCGGCACCATCCGACACCTCAACGCCCAGTCCGTGCGGCAGGACACCGGATCGCGCGACCCACGACCCGGCGGCCCGTACATACGGGTACTCACGATGGCCGGCCCAACGGTCACGTACCCCGAGGCCGAGCGCGCGATTCCGACCGTCGACCGGATCGGTCTTTATCGGCGATCCGACGTCGCGGGCCCAGCGCACGCCGGCCGCCCGCTGGAGTCTCGCATTGTGCTCGGCGACCTGCAGCAACCGGTCGGCCGGATCGAAGCCGCGGTCGATCCAGTGCGCCCCACCAGGCAACGTCAGGTGGCTGTGGCTGTCTACGAGCCCGGGCACGATGGTGCAGCCAGATGCGTCGACCACCTCGGTGTCAGGCCCCGGGTCCGGTTCGTCATCGGCTGGGCGGATCCACTCGATCCGATCGTCGTCGACCAGCAGGCTCACGCCCACCCGCAACCGCGGACCGGTCCCATCGGCGAGCGCCGCGTCACGGTAAAGAGTGCGAGGCATGCCGTCACTATGTCACGGCGCGAAACGGACGGAGCGACCGCAACCACACCAGCGGATCCTGGGGTGGGGCTCAATCCGGAGCAGCAGGAATGCATCGTGCTGCGGTTCCTGCAGGGGTTCTCGGTCGCCGAGACGGCGCATGCGATGAACAAGAACGAGGGCGCGATCAAGGCCTTGCAGTACCGGGCCGTACGCGCTCTCAACCGCCTCCTGCCGGAGGCCTTCCAAGCGTGAGCAACCATGCACAGTGGATCGCCAGGTCCTCAATGGATCTGCGGCGATGGGGGCGACGTCGGGCCCGTACGGCTTAAAACGTTTGGAGTACTACGGTTTCAGGTTCGCTGAACCGCCACGGTGAGACCTCGGGTGGGCGAGACTGACATTAGCGGCGGCGGCAAATCGGGTCGGCTGACCCGGCGAGCAGCCGTCACAACGGGAGGTACTAGATGCGTACACTCATGACGGTCCAGATGGACACTGCGGCCACAAACGATGCTATTCGCGACGGAAGCCTAGCGAAGTCGATGCAGTCGACACTCGAGCAGCTACACGCCGAATCGGCGTACTTCACGACACGTGACGGTGAGCGGACCGCATACATCGTCTTCGACTTGCACGACCCGGCCCAGATACCCGAGATCGCTGAGCCGTTCTTCATGAACATGAACGCCAAAATCGATCTGGCGCCCGTGATGAACGCGGACGACGTGCAAGAGGGCCTGGCCCGACTTCCGCACATGTAGGACGCGGTTCAAAAGCCGGCGGCGTCACCATGTGTTCGCTACATTCGCCAACACCGCCGCAGCGACCACGTCGCGCGGTCTCCTTCGGCCAATCGAGGCGTTCCCGGTGAACGGATGACGACGGTGCCAGCCGGCGTCTCGAGGTAGTGGTCGCTGTCTGGACCGTGGTAGCGCACGGCGATGACACGCCCGGGCAGATCGCCGCCGAGCTCGGCCCATTCCGGGCGGACCAGTAACGTCGCCGATCCACGGACCTGTCCGTCGTTCGCGGGTCCGATGCCGTTGGCGTCGCGCACGACCGTGGACATCGAACCATCGGTGTCCAGGAGTGCGTTCACGCACGGCACGTTGGTCGACACGGAGTCGACGGTGACGACAAGCGAGCCGGAACCGGCTACCCGGACGGGCGCGGATAGCAGTCTGGCAATGCCGGTCAATTGGGCGACATGGAGATCCGTCGGCTCTGCGTATACGGCGGCCGGCGCGGCGACCTGGGCCAAGCGTCCGTTGTGCAGCACCGCGACGCGGTCGGCAATCGCCAACGCTTCGCTCGCGTCGTGCGTGGCATATAGCGCGGCAGCGCCCGACATCGCCCGCTGCCGCGCGAATTCGTCGAGCACGGTCATCCGCAGATGCGCGTCGAGGTGGGCGCTCGGCTCATCGAACACGTACAGTCCGGCGTCGCGGGCCAATGCGCGAGCCAAGCCGACCCGCTGTTGCTCGCCGCCCGACATTTCGGCCGGCGTACGCCCCGCCAACGAGCCGACGCCCACACGCTCGAGGAGCTCCCGGGCCCGCTCGCGTGCGGTGCGGTGATCGATTCCGGCGCGGCGTAACGGATAGGCCACCGTTTCGAGCGCCGTCATGTGCGGCCACAGCGCGTAGTTCTGGAAGACCATGCCGACCCGTCTGCGCTCGGGTGCGACGCATCGGCGTGGCGTGGATACCAGCGATCCGCCGAGCCAGATCTCCCCGGCGGTCGGGGTGACGAACCCGGCCACCGCATGGATCAGCGTCGTCTTCCCCGATCCGGATGCTCCGAGCAGAGCCACCACCTCGCCCTCGGCGATGACAAGGTCGATGCCGGCGAGAACCGGAACGCCCGGGTAGTCCAGCCTCACCCCGGTGCACGCAAGGGCGGTCATCGGCGATCCGCCGGCCGTACGCGGCGCGTTCGAGAGAGCGCAAACAGAGCCGCTGCGAACACGACCGCGGGGATGGTGAGCACGACGGCCAATGCAGCGGTTGCTCCGATGTCGCCGAGGTCTTGCTGGTTCAGGATGACGACGGCGAACGTCTCGCTGCCCGGACCGTAGAGGATCGTCGACATGGTCAATTCGTGAGTGGCTAACAAGAATGCGAGCGCGGCGGCGGTCACCAGAGCGACCCGCAGCGGTGGCAGGACGACGGTACGCGTCGCGGTGATCGGTCGAGCGCCACTCGTGCGGGCGGCTCGAACGAGATCGGGTGGCAGCCGATCGAGCGCGGCCTGCACCGGTCGGTGCCCGAGCACCCAGAACTTCGCGAGGTAGGCCAGCAAGATGATGACGACGGATCCGGTCAGCCACCGCCCGTAGCCGATGAGCACGCCGACCGCGAGGGCCGATCCCGGCACCGCGAAGGCAAGTGTCACCGTGGTCGCAAGCGCGGCTCGCAAGCGATCTCGTGAAGCATAGGCGACCAGCGCGCCGAGCGCGGGCACCAGCAGCGCCGCGGCCACGGCCAGCAGGACGGTGTGCGCAATCGCGGTCGCGGTTGGACCGGCGAACGCGGAGGTGAAATTGGCCCACGTCCAGTGCGCTGGCGTTGGTGGCAGTCCGGGCGCGCGGGCGAGCGCGGTGAGAACGAGGGCAATCATGGGTACGCCGACGGCCAACGCGACGTACGCCGCGACAACGCCGGTGAGAAACAGGGCCACGGGATCGTGACGTAGCCGCGCCGATGCGAGCGGAGGGTGGCCGGTTTACGGTCGCGTTCAGAGTACCCAGCCAGCGATCGGCCGCGCCGACCACAACGAGGACGATCAGCGCCATCGCCAGCGCCACAACGGTGAGATCACGAAACGCCGCCGGCGCAGCCGACAGCGCCAGATCCTGGTAGACCAGCGTCGACATGGTGGCGAACCCGGCCGGTGTCCCGAGCACCTGGGGGACGGCGAAGCTCCCGACGGCACTGACGAACACGAGCACCCCTGCGGCGAGCAGCGGAAGCCGCAACAGCGGCAGTGTCACGGTTCGCAGCGTGGTCCAGGGGCCGGCACCGGAGACGCGCGCCGCACGTTCGGCGTCCGCGTCGGCCCGTGCCGCCAGGCCGGCGGTCATGGCGAGGTACGCGAGCGGGAGGCTGTGAACGGCGAGGACGAGCGCGATGCCGAGCGGGCCGAGCAGACCCGGGATCGTGAGATGTGCGATCCGGTCACCGACGCCGGCCGGACCGTAGGCCTGGCTCCAGGCGAAGCCGAGCACGAATTCGGGGATGATGAGCGGACTGGCCAGCAGCAGTCGGAGCCCGGTCCGAAGCCGGCCGGTGCGCCGTTCGACGGCGATCGCACAGATGGTGCCGGCGGTCACCGAGACGACGGTGACGATGGCCGCGATCACCAATGTGTGCACGATCGCGAGCGGCGCACCCGGTGCGCGCAAGCTGTCTCGTACCCCCGATGGGCCGCCCTCCAACGCCACCCTCAGCAGCTCGACGAGCGGAACCACGACGAGCGCCGCGAGCGCGACGGTGACACCGCCAACCGCGATCATGGCGCGGCGCGATTGGAGTTTCGCGCCGCCGGCGATGGTCATGCGCCGAACATTGCCTGGTATTGCTGGAGAAGGTGCTGTTGCTGCCCGAACAATTGCGTCCAATCGGGGGACACCGAGATGGCGCCCGGCGGCTTGGCCGGCCCGGCGACGCCGTCGACCACGGGTTGCCAACCGGTCGAAGCGATCTTCTGCTGTCCTTCCGTGGATAAGACGTAGCGCAGCCAATCGTCGGCCGCCGCGGCGTGATGCGTCGTCGTCGTCTCGGCAATGGGGCTGTACAAAGCGATCGCGCCGTCGGACGGCCAGACAAGCGAGACCGGCGAGCCATTGGCCACCGCCGTGCGCACCTCCGAATCGAGCGTGACGCCGACCTGGTAACGGCCGGACGCCACGTCGGTGACGACCTGCGGCACCGTGGCCACCTGTACCGCCTTGTTGGACCTGAGCCGGTCGTAGAAATCGAGGCCGAACCCGGGTGTCAGCGCGAAATAGCCCAGTGCTGCAAACGCCGAGCCCGCAGCGGCCGGGTCGGGAAGCGCAACCTTGCCGCGATACGCCGGATTGGTCAGGTCGGACCACGAAGCTGGCGCCGGCGTAACCCCGCGATGAGCGACGATCACCACGTAGAGGATCCGGGTGCCCCAGAAGTATGGCGCCTGGAACTCGGCCGGCACGCCGCGGATGTCGGGCAATGGCCAGGGTTTGAGGAGGTGTTGATCCGCGTAGTTCTGCATCGACAACGGATCGGTGCCCCAGATGACGTCGGCACGAAGACCGCCGGATCGCTGGTCGGCGGCGATACGCGCATTGAGCTGTCCGGTGGTGGCGCGGAAGACGTTCACCGTCGCGCCGGGATGCGCCTTCTTGAATCCGGCCGTTACCGCGTCCACGGTGTTCTGGGTGACCGACGTGTAGAGGGTCAGCACGGGTGCGCCGGACGTGCCCGCGGTGGGTTTGCTCGACGACCCGCAGGCGGCCGAACCGATTGCCAACAAACCGATCGCGCTCCAGGCAAGCAGGCGGCCGCGTGTCATGAGGATTCCCGTTCTATTGGCGCCGGCGGCCCGTCGCGATCGGGCGGTATCAGTCCCGGACCAAGGATCCAATGGCACTCGACGTCGGCCGGGTCCAGCGGACGGGCGGCGGCCGAGGCAGCGGTGTCGGCAGAATCGTCGGTGTCGGCAGAATCGTCAGGCCCGGAGGTACGGGTCGCGTCGGGCACCGCCCGCACCGGCTCAGCCGATGCGGACACCGCGGCACCGGCCGCCGGCTCCCACCGCTGTGGTTCGTCGGTCATCCCGAGCAGATAGGTCACACTGCAGTCCAGCGCCGTGGCGAGTTCGGGCAGCCAGCCGAAGTCCAGACCGCGGCCGTTTTCCCACGTGCTGATGGACCGGTTGGTGATAGCCGATTCACCACCGAGCCGCGCAACCAGCTCGGCTTGGGTGAGGCCCAACGCGTGGCGCCGCTCGCGGAGCCGGCGACCGCAAATCCAGTGCCGCTGCGTGGCCGTCTCGCGGGTCGCGAGAACCATCGCCCACCTCCTCGTTGTGGTGGGTCCGTCGACATTGCAGTGTTCGCCGATTCGCCGACTCCTGCAACGAGAACGGCGAAATGTGCCCGATCGAGCGAGTCCGATCTCGCCTCGGCCCCAGGCAACGCCGACCGGACCGGTCTGCTGGGATGCGGTCAGTCACCCATGTCTGCGAGGGGGTGCACCTCGTACCGAGCGAAGTTGTATACCGGGGCCAGCCCGAGCAGGCGTTCCAACTCCTCGTTGGACTCAACGTCGTAGATCCAGGCACCGCCGTGAGCGCCGACGAGGTGGTAGCGCGCCACGACCTTGCCGGTGCGTTCCAACGGCTGCGCGTACGCCGGCATCCGCGCGACGGCGGCCGCCATCGGCTTCGACAGCAGCGACAGGTCGAGGTGCCACAGCACGAGAAACTTCACTGTTCCACCCGCTCCGCGGCATCGAGATCAACGTCGAACTCGACCTGTACGTCGTCGCGCACCTTCAACGTGCCGAACATTCCGGAGTACGGCTTGATACCGAACGCAGACTGTTTGACCGTGGCCGTTCCGCGGTAGCGATGGGCGTCGCGGTGAACGACCTCCAGTCGCAGCGGTTGCTCGATGCCGTGCAATGTGAGGGTCCCGTCGATCGAGCCGCCGCCGTCGGACGGGACGATCCGACTCGCGATGAACGTGGCCGCCGGCGACCGGCTCGGGTCGATGGAGCCGCTCGAGCCGCCCGTGCCGCCCGTGCCGCCCGTGCTCAGGATCGGGCGCATGGTCGCGTTGATCTCCCTCCGGTCGCGATCGGTGAGCGGCAATGCGCCGCCGGTTCCCTCCCGTACGGCGAACGAGTCGAGGTCGACCGTGACGGCCAGGGTCGTGGCGGCGAGGTCGCTCGGATCGTGCGCGAGGTCGCCCGACCAGATGGTCACGTCGATCGTGAGGTCATGGCCCACCTTCGCGGCCAGGCCCTCGCGACGCGTACGGATGATGAGGTGGCCACACGCGGGTCCAATACGCAGGTGACCTACCGGAGCCGTCATGGATTCACAGTAAATGCCGCGCCGGCCGACGAGCGGCTTCCCGTACGGTGTGGCGCGCCGGTGCGATCACCGGGCACTTCGCCGAAGTCACCGCGAAGCCGTCGAAGGTCGCGCAGCCGCGGTGAACTGAAACCTCAATAGAGCCAGTCGGCCCGGCCGCATCTAGTAGCGGCCGAGAGACACTCGCGCCGAAGGCCCGCGTGTCTTCATCGGTCAATGGCGAATGCGAAAGACACCGCTTTAGCAAAATCGCGGATTTCCGGAATCGCGGACGGTCCGGCGGAAAGGTCTACGACAAACGACGAGCGGTGTGACCTCGTCGCAATCGCTGACCGGTTCGTCGAGCGGCTACATAGGCCGCCCCATCCTCCTCTCCGGAGCGTACGTGTCCGTGCCCACGCGCACGAGACATGCCAGGTCGACACAGGTGTCCGGCCGGCGGACGGTTCCGTCTTGCGATCAAGTAAGGGAGGTATATTCCGACTCCACATCGCGCGTGCGCTTCCTCGCGTACATTCTTGTTGGGGCTTGTGAGAGGCGATTCGTTCCATCCTTGATGACCTCACAATCGTCGCTACACGTCCCCGGGATTTGCGCTTTGTGGATGTTCGGGACCGCCATTGTCGCGGTGGATCATCGTCATCCGAGCGGGCTATTCGGTCAACGCACGCCTGTCGCTCAGGTGACCGAGTTTGCCCCAGCCATGCCGCACTACTCGCGGCTTAGTCAGCTGCCCTTTTCGTGAGGGCAGATTCTCGAGGGGGTGCGCACCATGACGGTGACGCCGACCGACCAACGGCGCAACGATGCGGGCAAGGCCAGCGATGCGGACGAGCCCCTCGTCCATATCCTCTGGATGAACGGCGGCCTGGGTTGTGACGGCGACTCGGTGGCGCTCACCGCCGCCACGCAGCCCAGCATCGAGGAGATCGCCCTCGGCGCCCTGCCGGGCCTGCCGAAGATCGCGGTCCACTGGCCCTTGATCGATTTCGAATGCGGTCCGGAGCAGGGCGCGGACACCTTCATCGAGTGGTGGCACAAGGCCGATCGAGGCGAACTCGATCCGTTCGTGCTCGTCGTCGAGGGCTCCATCCCCAACGAGGCGATCAAGTCCGAGGGCTACTGGTGCGGCTTCGGCAACAACCCGGCCACCGGCCAGCCGATGACGACGAGCGAATGGCTCGACCGCCTGGCGCCGAAGGCCACCGCGGTGCTCGCCGTCGGCACCTGCGCGACGTACGGCGGCATCCATGCCATGGCCGGCAACCCGACCGGCGCGATGGGCGTCCCCGACTATCTCGGCTGGGACTTCAAGTCGAAGGCCGGCCTGCCGATCGTCAACGTTCCGGGCTGCCCGATCCACCCGGACAACCTCAGCGAGACGATCCTCTACCTCCTGTATCAGGTGGCCGGTCAGGCGCCGATGATTCCGCTGGACGAGGCGTTGCGGCCGCGCTGGCTGTTCGATGCGACGGTTCACGAGGGGTGCGACCGCGCCGGCTACTACGAGCAGGGCGAGTTCGCCACCGAGTACGGCTCACCCACGTGCCTGGTCAAGCTCGGCTGCTGGGGCCCGGTCGTGAAGTGCAACGTACCCAAGCGTGGCTGGATCAATGGCGTCGGCGGCTGTCCGAACGTCGGCGGCATCTGCATCGCCTGCACGATGCCGGGCTTCCCGGACAAGTTCATGCCGTTCATGGACGAGCCGCCCGGCGCCCGTGTCTCCACCGCGGCCAGCAGCATGTACGGCACCGTCATCCGTACCCTCCGCGGGTACACGGCCAAGACGGCTCGACAAGGAGCCGAAGTGGCGCAAGCGCGGCTCCGAACTGACCACCGGCTACCAGAAGACGTGGTGATCTCATGACGACGACAGCCGACAAGGCAACCGCCGACACGACGGGCGGCAAGAAGAGCGACCTCGTCGAGATGGCGTGGGATCCGATCACGCGCATCGTCGGCAGCCTCGGCATCTATACCAAGATCGATTTCAAGCAGAAGCAGGTCGCGGAGTGTCACAGCACATCGTCGATCTTCCGCGGCTACAGCATCTTCATGCGCGGCAAGGATCCACGCGACGCGCACTTCATCACCAGCCGGATCTGCGGCATCTGCGGCGACAACCACGCGACGTGTTCGGTCTACAACCAGAACATGGCCTACGGCGTACGCCCGCCGAGTCTCGGCGAGTGGATCATCAACCTCGGCGAGGCCGCCGAGTACATGTTCGACCACAACATCTTCCAGGAGAACCTGGTCGGCGTGGACTTCTGCGAGCGGATGGTCAAGGAGACCAATCCGGGCGTACTGGAGAAGGCCAACCGCACCGAGTCGCCGCACGCCGCCGACCACGGCTACAAGACTATCGGCGACATCATGCGGGCGCTCAACCCGCTCGAAGGCGACTTCTACCGCGAGGCCCTTCAGGTCAGCCGCTACACCCGGGAGATGTTCTGCCTCATGGAGGGCCGGCACGTACATCCGTCGACGCTCTACCCGGGCGGAGTCGGCACGGTCGCCACCATCCAGCTGTTCACCGACTACCTGACTCGTCTGATGCGCTACGTGGAATTCATGAAGCGAGTCGTGCCGATGCATGACGATCTGTTCGACTTCTTCTACGAGGCGCTACCCGGCTACGAGAAGGTCGGACAGCGACGCATCATGCTCGGCTGCTGGGGCACCTTCCAGAACCCGGAGCACTGCGACTTCACGTACCGGAACATGGCCGACTGGGGCCGCAAGATGTTCGTCACGCCGGGCATCGTGTTGGACGGCAAGCTCATCACGACCAGCCTCGTCGACATCAACCTCGGCATCCGCATCCTGCTGGGCCACTCGTACTACGAGGACTGGGTCGGCAAGGACATGTTCGTGACCCACGACGAGCTGGGTAACCCGGTGGACCCGCGACACCCGTGGAATCAGCACACGATCCCGAAGCCGGGGAAGCGGGACTTCGACAACAACTACAGCTGGACGATGTCGCCGCGCTGGTTCGACGGCACCGATCACCTCGCGCTCGACACCGGCGGCGGTCCGATCGCGCGACTGTGGTCGACGGCGCTGGCCGGCCTCGTCGACATCGGCTACGTGAAGTCCACCGGACACAGCGTGCTCATCAACCTGCCGAAGACCATGTCCAAGCCCGAGGTCACCTTCGAATGGAAGATCCCGCAGTGGAGTAACGCGATCGAGCGGGACCGTGCGCGGACATACTTCCAGGCGTACTCGGCCGCGTGCGCGCTGCACTTCGTCGAGCAGGCGCTGGCCGAGATCCGCGCCGGGCACACCAAGACGTGGGAATCGTTCAAGGTGCCCGACGAGGCGTTCAGTTGCGGGTTCACCGAAGCCGTGCGCGGTGTGCTGTCCCACCACATGGTGATCAAGGGCGGCAAGATCGCGAACTACCACCCGTATCCGCCGACGCCGTGGAACGCGCAGCGTCCGAGACGTGTACGGCACGCCGGGACCGTACGAGGATGCCGTACAGAACACGCCGATCTTCGAGGAGAATCCGCCGGACCGATTCAAGGGCATCGACATCATGCGCGCCGTACGAAGTTTCGACCCGTGCCTGCCGTGCGGGGTGCACATGTACCTCGGCGGCGGGAAGACCCTGCAAACGACCCACTCACCGATGGCGGTCACGCTGGCAACCTGACGCGGAGGGACAGCATGCCGCAACACAAGAATGTGCGCGCGACCGGCGAGCGTGTCGAAGGTCTGATCGGCGAATTGCGCTCGCAGCCCGATCCGCGCGTCGCCGAGGTCGCCGAGGAACTCGTTCGCACCCTCGTCGACCTCTACGGCGAAGGGCTCGCCCATGTCATGCGCGTGGCTCGAACGTCGCCGACGAGAGTCCGCGCGAGCGCGACGGCGGCGCTGCCACGCGTCCGAGCGCGACGGCGGCGCTGCCAACGGGCGGGCGGGCGATCCGAACGGCATCGTCGAGCAGCTCGTCGCCGATCCGTTGGTGGCAAGCCTGCTGCTCGTCCATGACCTGCACCCGGTCGACGTCGACACGCGAATCCAACGTGCGCTCGACGATGTCCGGCCGTATTTGGGCTCCCATGCCGGCGGCGTCGAATATCTGGGCGTCGACGATGAAGGTGTTGTTCGTCTGAAGTTGGAGGGCAGCTGTCACGGCTGCCCGTCCTCGACCGTAACCGTTCGGCTCGCGATCGAGAAGGCGATCGAGGAGGCCGCACCGGAGACGGTCCGAGTCGAGGTCGCCGGCGTGGTCGCGGAGCCGTCGGCGCCGGCTCTGCTGCAGATCGGTCGGCGGGTGCCCGAGCCGACGACGCCGACGAAACCGGCGGGATCGACGGCACGAAGGCGGCCGATCCCAACGGTGGCGAAGGCGCTGGCGGCGGTCGAGCCGGACGGTTGGGCGCATCTGCCGTCCTGGCCGCCGGGCGGGTCCGATGCGCGGCCAGTCATGGTGGCGGACGTCCCGGTGCTGGTTTGCCGCGTCGGCGGCGCGATGTTCGCGTATCGCGACAGCTGTCCCGAATGCACCGCGTCGTTGTCGGGCGGACACCTGGCGGGGGAGTCGCTGCAATGTGCATCCTGTGGCCGCCGCTATGACGTACACCTGGCCGGCGCCGGTCTCGACGATCCGCGACGTCATCTCGAGCCGCTGCCACTGCTTCAAGATGCGGACGGACTGCGGATCGCGATCGGCATGCCCGCGCGGTCGCGCGCATGACCGGCGCACCGACGGGGCTGCGTCGATTCGCGCGTCCGGCACCCGCATCCGCGAGACCGCACCCGGCCCGCTCCGACGACCGGCGATGCGCCGGCCGGTCCGGACGACCGGCGATCGTGCCAAGCGTAGATGTGCCGGAGCGGTCGGCGCGCCCGCGGAGAATGGGCCGGACGCTGAGCGCTGCGAGATGTGTCGGGCCGAGCTCGACGACCGTCACGGCCACGTCGTCGACCTCGAAAAGCGATCACTCGTCTGCGCGTGCCGCGCGTGCTACTTGCTGTTCTTTTCGCCCGGGGCGGGGCGTGGTCGCTACCGCGCGGTGCCGGAGGACGTCCACCACGATCCGGCGCATCACCTCGCCCCGACGGACTGGGACGCCCTGCAGGTCCCCGTCGGCACCGCGTTCTTCTTCCACAACTCCGACCTCGACCGTGTCGTCGGGTGCTACCCGAGCCCCGGCGGGGCGACCGAATGCGAGCTCGATCTCGCCGAGTGGCGAGCGGTTGGCCGAGCAGTACCCGCTCTTCGGCGCGCTGGACTCTGACGTACAGGCGATCTTTGCCAACCGCACCGACGACGGCTTCGAGTATTTCCGCGTGCCCATCGACCTGTGTTATGCGCTCGTCGGCCAGGTACGGCTGCGATGGCGCGGGCTCGACGGCGGCGAGGAAATCCGTACGACTCTGGCCGCGTTCCTCGACGACCTCCGTCGCCGCAGCCAGTCGTGGGACGCCAGCACCGACCCGGCCGGGTGGGCCTGACCGTGGCGCGGCTCTCCTTCGACTGCGTCGGCGCCCACGCCGAACCGTATGCGGCCGCCCCCACCCTGACGTTTCGGCTGCGCGTCACCGAAACGACGGGCGCAGCGATCCACGCGATCGCGCTGCGTTGCCAGATCCGTATCGAACCGGCCCGGCGCCGCTACTCTCCCGACGAGGCCGAACGCCTCTCGGATCTGTTCGGCGATGTCTCCCGATGGGCGGACACCCTCAAACCGGTTCAGTTCACCATGGCCGCGACGACCGTGCCCGGCTTCACCGGCGCGGTCGAGGTCGACCTGCCGGTGCCGTGCACGTACGACCTCGAGATCGCGGCCACGCGCTACTTCTACGCGCTCCATGACGACGACGCGCCCCTTCTGCTGTTGTTCAGCGGAACGATCTTCGGCAAGAACGATGCCGGCGGTCTCGCGGTCGAGCAGATTCCGTGGAGTTCGGAGTGTACGTACCGGCTGCCGGTGTCGGTGTGGCGCGGCATGGTCGACCGCTACTTTCCAGGCAGCGCCTGGCTTCGGGTCGACCGCGACATTATCGACGCGCTCGCCCGCTACAAATCACGTGAGGCGCTTCCGACATGGAGCGCCACGATCGCGGCGCTGCTCGACGCGCAGAACGACCGGGCCGAGGAGCCGGCATGACCGCTACCGAACCGACCATGATCGCCAACGACGTCCGCGCACAGCAGGCCACGGCGCGAGCGGTCGCCGATGCTGTCGTCTACGAGGGCTACATCCTTTACCCCTACCGCGCCTCCGCGCAGAAGAACCGCAGCCGGTGGCAATTCGGCGTGCTCGTGCCGGCCGACTACGCCGCTGTCGAGCCGACCGAGTCGGCCGTCAGCCAAACCGAGTGCATCCTCGAGGCCGGCAACGATGCCGACATCACGGTCGTAATCCGTTACCTGCAGGTGCAGCGGCGCACCGTCCGCGATGCCAGCGGCGTCCCGGTGGATGCGCTTGACCTTTCCGGCACGTCGGTCACCGCATGGGACGAGGCCGTCGAGCACGAAGTGGTCGTCAGGGCGGCCCTCGTGGACTTGCTTGCAGCGCCACTCGTACAACGGCTCGACGCACCCGAAGCCGATGAATCCGAACCGGTCCGCAGCTCCAGCGGCGAGACGGTCGGCCATCTCGTGCGCCGACGCGAGCACCTACAGGCCACATTGACGATCGGCGCGACGTCGCTGCCGGGTCCATGGCGGGCAAAGCGTTTGCGGGTACGCGTGACCAACGGCTCTCGCCTCGCCGAGCGACCGAGCGCCCGCGAAGCCGCTCTACCGATGGCACTCGTCGCCGTGCATACCATCGTGTCCATCCGTGGCGGCGTCTTCATATCGATGCTCGAGCCGCCGGAATGGGCTCGCACCGCCGTCGATGATTGCCTCAACGTCGGAACGTTCCCGGTGCTCGCCGGCGTCGACGGCGGACATGACGTGGTTTTGTCGTCGCCGATCATCCTTTACGACCATCCGTCGATCGCTCCGGAAAGCCCTGGCGATCTCTATGACGGCACCGAGATCGACGAGATTCTGACGCTGCGAACGCTGGCGCTGACCGACGACGAGAAGCGCGCGGCGCGCAGCACCGATCCGCGGGCCGCCGCCATCATCGACCGTGTCGACGCCATGGACGCGATGACCATGGATCGACTCCATGGCGCGATCCGCTATCTGCGCCAGGTCACCGGTGAGCCGCCGCTGACCCCCGATGCCAACCAGCCGGCGGGCGATCTCGACGTGGCCCCGACCGAGGCCGCGCCGCCGCCCTGGTGGGACCCGGATGCCGACGCGGCGGTGTCACCGGAGACCGACGCCGTCATCGTGAACGGGATCACGTTGCGACGAGGCAGCACCGTACGGTTGCGACCGGGTGCCCGCCGCGCCGACGCACAGGACATGTTCCTCCTCGGGCGGCCCGCCACGATCGAAGCCGTCCTGTTCGACATCGACGACCAGCCCTATTTCGCGCTGACGCTCGACGAGGACCCATCCGCCGACCTGCAGCGGTCGCACGGACGGTTCCTCTACTTCACTCCCGACGAGGTCGAGCCGGCATGAACGATCGCGATCGCATCCTCGTCGCCTGTGTCGGCAACATATTTCTCGGCGACGATGGTTTCGGTGTCGAGGTGGCCAGCCATCTCGCCAATCGCCCGCTGCCGGCCGGCGTGCAGCTCGCCGACATCGGCATTCGCGGCATCCACCTCGCCTACGAACTCCTCGACGGATGCGACTTGTTGATCCTCGTGGACGCGGCGCCCCACGGCCAGCCCGCCGGCTCGGTCTCCGTCATCGAAGTCGGTCCGGAAACCGTCGCAACGCCGCGACCGGTCATCGACGCGCACGGACTCGCGCCCGACGACGTGTTCACGCTGCTCGACCAGCTCGATGCACGGCCCGCGCGGACCATCGTCGTCGCCTGCGAACCGGGCGATTGCACGGCGGGCATGAGCCTTACGCCAGCGGTCGCGGCGGCCGTCCCCCACGCCGTACGGGCCGTGGAAGAACTTCTCCAAGCGGAGACGGCCGAAGGTGGGCCTATAGAACGGACCCATAACGCGAGGGAGTGGTCGGCATGATCGGAAAAATCATCGCGGCGACGTTGGCGGCGGCCGCGGTGACCGTGGTCGTCGCGGCCGCCCCCGATCTCAAGCGGTACTTGCGGATCAGGGGGATGTGACGTGCACGAATACGGCCTGTGCGAAGGGATCGTCGACGCCGTACGCAAGCGCGCGGCCGGCCGGCCGGTGGCCTGGGTACGGGTGCGCGCCGGTGCCCGCCAAGGCGTTGACATCGAGTCGATGAACCAGGCATTCCATCACGTCGCCGCCGGGACGGAGGCCGCCGATGCGGTCGTCGATCTCGTTCCCGTACCCCTGCATCTGCGGTGTGAAGCGTGCGGTGCCGAGGCGCGGACGCACGACGTGCTGGCCGTGTGCCCGCAATGCGGAAGTGGCGAGGTGAGTCTGACCGGCGGGGACGAGCTGACGGTCGAATCGATCGGCTACGCCCCGACACCCGCGGCCACCTAGGCAACGAGCTACACCTCGAGGAGATATCCATGTGTCTCGGGATTCCCGCCCAGGTCACCGCGATCGACACGGGCCATGCCGATCTGGTCGAAGTCGACATGGCCGGCGTCCGAAGGATGATCAACGTTGGTGTTCTCGACGATGGGCAATCTCCTGCGGTGGGCGACTGGCTCTTGGTACACATGGGGTTTGCGCTCGCCATCATCTCCGCGGACGAGGCACGCGATGCTCTTGACGTGTTCGACGATGAGCGCACCGCGGCGGCCGCGTTGATGGGCTCCGAGGAGGATTGATGACCGCCCCCGCACCGACCGCCACGAAGCCGCTCGCCGGTCCACTGCTGTTCGTCCGCTACGCCTACCCCCCGAACGTCCTCGGCTACTGCGGTCCGGCCGATCACCAAGCGTTGCACCAGTACGGTGCGGCCGGCGTCGTCGATCAGGGACTGGTGCAGCTGGCCCAGGCGTTCCAGGGCGCGTGGCCCTACCTCGAACTGATCGCCGGCGGCAATGGCATCCCCAATCCGCTCGACCGCCGCGTCGTGGAGGCGTACTGGGTCGGCAACGGCTTGCTGGCATCACTTCCGCTCGGGACGATCGCGGACTCGATGGAGCAACGATTCCGGCCACGCGTCGGTTCGCAGTTCGGGTTCCTGGCCGAAGGCGTTCTCGCCGGTGGCGTGCCACACCACAGCTTCCACGTCTTCGGCGTCTACCCGTGGGTCGGGTTGCTCGGCGACGATCGTAAGGCGGCGAAGGCGCTGACGGTGCTCGATCGATGCCGGATCCGCTGGGGCCAGGTCGTCGCGGTCGACGGAGACCAGGCGGTGGTGAAGTCGCGGCGCCTCCAGTGGGACGGACGCTATCTCACCCTGGGCGAGCCGGAGGACGAGTCGGTGCAGTGCGGCAACGACGGTGTTGGGTTGCCGCTGGCGAAAGACGACTGGGTCTCGATGCATTGGCATTGGATCTGCGACCAGGTGACCACTCGACAGCTCACGGCTCTTCGGGCTTACACTTTGCTGCATCTGGACATGGTGAACCATCGTGTGGCTCATCCCGGGACGACCGTGGCGCTTGCCTGAGCGGATCTCGAACCGCGTACGCGGGTGCCAAGGGAGATGTCATGACCGCCACGGCGTCGAACATCACCGAGTGCCCGCACTGCGGGAAGCGCAACCGTGTTCCGGCCGCGACCAATGGCGTGCCGCGCTGCGGCAACTGCCATAACCCGCTGCCGTGGATCACGGCCGCCGACGACCAGTCGTTCGCCGATGTCGTCGACGCTGCGCGGCTGCCTGTACTGGTCGATCTGTGGGCGACGTGGTGTGCGCCCTGCCGCGTCGTAAGCCCCGCGCTGGAGGAGGTTGCGCGGGACCTTGCCGGCTCGCTCAAGCTCGCGAAGGTCGACGTCGACGCCGCCCCGAAGACGGCCGCGCGCTTCGCCGTACAGGCCATTCCTACCTTGCTGGTGATGAGCGGCGGCGAGGTCAAGGCCCGCCGCGCCGGTGCGGTGTCCGCGGCCGTCATCCGCCAGTGGGTGACCGACACGATCGGCGCGGGAGCATCGGGAACGTGACCATCCGACGTCCTAGCGACATTGCTCCCGGACGAAGGCTTCGAATCGCCGGCTCATGATCCAGGTTTGTTCGGACGCGGTGACCGGCGCGCTCGAATCGCGGATCGCGATCAGCCACGCTCCGCCGGGCGTACGGCCGGATCTGTACGAGCCGACGACCTCAGCCATCACCGCGGTAATGGGACCATGGTCGCGCACGACGTTGCACCACTCGACCTGCTCGTGCTCCGTGCGTTGCCTCCACCAGGCCAGCATGTTGTAGTAGGCCACCACTCGACCATAACGATGCAGCCAGTACGCACGCTGTACAACAACTGGAACAACGCGGTTACACAGCTTCCTCCGAGATCGTTGCATCGGCCCTCTGCACAAGAAGGGGCCGGATGGACTCGCCCTTGAGCGACGGAGTGTCGCGGCAGCGCGCGTCCGGCTGGCGTCTCAGTCGACGGCTGTCAGGTCGAGTTGCGCGAGACGTTCGGGATCGATGAACGAATCGATTTCTACGATCCTGCCGTTCGCGACGATGAAGCCCATGACCGACACCGGATGTCCCTCGACCGTCACGACAACCCCGGCCGCCCCGTTCACGAGCGCCGGCCGGACAACGGCGCCGGGGCGGGCGAACAACACGGCTCGACCAGCGACGGCGTCCACACCACGGAGCACCACGGACGCGTCCGGATACCGCGCACCGCCGTCGGATCGCAACACCACGTCCGGGTCGAGCACGGCGACCAGTCCGTCGAAGTCGCCGCCTCGCGCCGCGGCGAAGAAGGCATCGACGACCACCCGCTGTGTCGCAAGATCGCCGTCGGGTGCCGGAACATCCGCCCCGCGCACCCGGCGCCGCGCCCGGCTGGCCAGCTGCCTGGTCGCCGCGGGCGACCGTCCCACCATCGGCGCGATCTCGTCGAAGGGAAGATCGAACAGATCATGGAGTACGAAGGCCAGCCGTTCGGCCGGGGCGAGTGTGTCCAACACCACCTGTAGCGCGAGACCAACCGAATCGGCCAACAATGCCTCGTGCTCCGGATCGGTTCCATCCGCGTCGCTGATCACCGGATCGGGCAGGTGGACGTCCATCGAAAGCTCCCGGCGAACATTGCGGGAGCGCAGGACGTTCAGGCAGATGCGGGCCACGATCGTGGTTAGCCATCCGCCGAGGTTCTCCACGCCTTGTGTTCCCGAGCGGCTCAGGCGAAGCCACGTGTCCTGGACCGCATCGTCGGCCTCCGCATGTGAGCCGAGCATCCGGTAGGAGACCGCCCGCAAGTGCGGCCGATGCTGCTCGAACTCCTCGGCCAGCCAATCGTGTTCGTCCATCAGTCACATTCCTTCGTCGCCAGGTGTCATGAGTACTGACCCGCCACACCGTGGCGATGTGACAAGGAGACCGAATGCGAGCAGAAATGAGCAAGCGGATCATGACCGTCTGTCGGTGGTCGAATGCCGCCCGGGAGGCCGCGTGACCAGCCAACGGGCCGATTCGCGCCAGCCGTGGACCGACGTACGGCGACGACGGCTGACGCTGCTGGCGATGTGCGTCGCCACATTCATGATCGCGCTCGATCTGACGATCGTGAACGTGGCGCTGCCGTTGATGCAGCGTCAACTGCGTCTGAGCCCGGGTGAGCTGGAATGGGTGATCAGCGCTTACTCCCTGAGTTTGGCCGCTCTCGTGCCGGTCGGCGGTGCCCTTGGCGATCGCTACGGGCGCAGGCGGGTCTTCCTGATGGGGATGGCCGTCTTCACTCTCGGGTCGATCGCTTGTGCTCTCGCCTGGAGTGGCGGCGCGTTGGTCGCGTTCCGGGCCGTCCAAGGAGTTGGCGGCGCGGCCATGTTGGCGCTGACACTGTCCATCATTACCGAGACGTTCCCGGCCGAAAGCCGGGCCGGCGCCATCGGAACCTGGGCGGCCATCGGAGGGACCGGATTCGGGGCCGGTCCGGTGGCCGGGGGCATCTTGCTGACGTTCTTCGGATGGGCATCGGCGTTCTGGGTGAACGTCCCGTTCGCCGCCATCGGCATCGCGGCCACACTCGCGACGGTCCGCGAATCGCGCGATCCGCGGTCCCGTCGCCTCGACGTGCCCGGCGTAGCGACGAGCGCTGTTGGCCTCGTCGCCATCACACTCGGACTCATCGAATCCGCGTCGCACCCGTGGCGGTCGTGGCCGGTGGTGGTGCCGCTTGCTGCCGGTGCGGCCCTTCTCGCTGGTTTCGCCGTGTGGGAGTGGCGTAATCCGTACGCGATGGTCCCGCCGGCATTGCTTCGAGCCCGGAGCTTTGTCAGCGCCGCCGGCATCAACCTACTCAGCTACGCCGGTCTGGCCGGTGCGCTGTTCTACGTGACGCTTCTCTTCCAGGACGTGACCGGCTGGTCCGTGCTGCAGACGGGTCTGTCGTGGTTGTTCATGAACGTACCGTTCCTCCTCATGGCCCAGCTCGCCGGCCGGCTCGACCGTCGCTTCCCAGCCGCCGTCGTGGTCACGACCGGCTGTCTCGTCGCCGCTATCGGCGTCCTCGCGTTGAGCAGACTCACGAGCACGACGCCGTTCGGGTTGACCGCCGCCGGCTACATCCTCTTCGGAGCCGGCTTCGGAACTTTCCTTCCCGCCACCACGCATATCGCCATGCGTGACGTGCCGTCGGGCGTATCGGGGGCCGCGTCGGGCGTCCTGAATGCTTCCCGCCAGATCGGTACGTCGGTCGGACTAGCAGTTCTCGGCGCCATCGGGGTCAACGCGGCGGTCGTCGATTGGCAGGCGAAGACCGGCCGCTTCCCGGTCCGTGTCCGCGCCGCTGCGGCGGCGCAGGCGCAGAACGTGGGCGGAGCCCGCCTCGGCACCGTCTCCAACACGCTCGGTCGGGCCTACCGGAGCCAAGCCGCCGCCTCGTTTGTCCACGGGTACCACATCGCTGTCGGCGTCGGCGCGGCATGCCTGTTGGTCGCCGCGGCGGTCGCTGCCATCGGGTTCCGGCTGGAGCCCTCGGCCCCGTCCCTGGCAGACGACTTGATCGACGCTTCTGCGCGCTCGTCCCGCACGGCCGACAGCGGTCCATCGAGTCGCGGCGGGCGGTCGGTTTTCTGACGGTGACGACTGGGCGCCTCTAAGAGCCGGTTCCTGAACCTGGTCTTGTGGCGGCGTGTCTGGGTGTGAATGAGGGGAACTCCTGATAGATCGAGCGGTGTCTACGCGCCGTTTCTGCCAGGAGTTCCGTTGCTATCGTGCCGTATCCCGGCCCAGGAGTCTGTCCTGGGCGTGTCGTGTTGTCGTCTGGCGTCGTTGCACCGCCGCGGTGAGGTACGGGTTCGCCGGTATCCGTCGGACACCACCGATGCCCAGTGGACGCTGATCGACCCGCTGTTGCCGGATCCGGCCTGGCTGGCCGGGCGAGGCGGCCGTCCGGAGGCGCACTGCCGCCGCCAGATCGTGGATGCGATCTTCTACCTGGTCGACAACGGCATCAAGTGGCGGGCACTGCCAGCGGACTTCCCACCCTGGTCGACGGTGTACAAGTTCTTCGCCGGCTGGGAAGCCGACGGCATCACCCAGGACCTGTTGGACATGCTGCGCGAACGAGCCAGGCTGGCCGAGGGACGAACGGCCACACCGACCGCGGCGATCATCGACTCTCAGTCGGTCAAGGCCGCCGAGACCGTGTGGCGGGCCAGCCGCGGCTACGACGCCGGCAAGAAGATCAATGGTCGCAAACGGCACATCGCCGTGGACACCCTGGGCCTGCTGCTGTGCGTTGTGGTCACCGCTGCCAGCGTGCAGGACCGTGACGGCGCCCGACCACTGCTGCACCGGCTGGCCGACGCCTGTGGGCGGGTCCGCCTCGTCTGGGCCGACGGCGGCTACGCCGGCAAACTCCTCGACTGGGCACGCGACACGCTGCGCATCACCGTGCAGATCGTCAAACGCAGCGACGACCTGACCGGATTCGTTGTCCTACCAAGACGTTGGGTCGTCGAACGCTCGCTGGCCTGGATCACCCGCCACCGCCGCTGCGCCCGCGACTACGAAGCCCTACCCGTACACCACGAAGCCATGGTCCGCTGGGCCATGATCCGAATCACCAGCCGACGCCTTGCCCGCACATGAGGTTCAGGAACAGGCTCTAAGATGTGGACCGTACGGGAGAAGCCGCTGTCAGGGGTGGGACACATGACCGATCGGCCGCCGCTCCCGCCTTTCGACCTTGAATCCGCCGCCGTCAAGGTGCAGGCCGCCGAGGATGCCTGGAACACGCGCGACCCGGTTAAGGTCGCCGCCGCATACACGGTCGATTCGGTGTGGCGTAATCGCGACCAGTTCCTGACCGGGCGAGACGCGATCATCGCATTCCTCACGGGCAAGTGGGAGCGCGAGCTGGATTATGCGCTGCGAAAGAGTCTGTGGGGCTTTGGGGAAAACCGGATCGCCGTACGTTTTCAATACGAGTCCCACGACTCCGCCGGTCAGTGGTGGCGTAGTTACGGCAACGAACTCTGGGAGTTCGACCAGCACGGCTTCATGCGGCGACGGGAGGCCAGCATCAACGACGTCGCCATCGACGAGACCGAGCGGCGAATCTTCGGCCCTCGTCCGGCCGACGAACGCGGCCGGGACTTCCCGATCCAATGACCCGCAGCAGCACGTGACGCAGACCTGTACGAGCGTCTACCAGCACGTCATGGCCAACCGCAGTCCGAGGGCAGATTCGTCGATACGGTCCGCCGTTTCTGGGTAGTGTGACTGCTGTGGAGGGACCTAAGGCATTCTTGGGTTGGCCGGTATTCCGGCAGTTGGTCGGCGCCGATCGGTCCGGGCGGGGTGCGGCGGCCCAGTCACGGGGCACCCGTGATCACGTCGCGCGGACCGAGACCGCCGATCGGGTTGTCCGAAGCGTATGCCCGTACTGCGCCGTGGGCTGTGGCCAGCGGGTCTACGTCAAGGACGAACGGGTCGTGCAGATCGAGGGCGACCTCGACTCGCCGGTGTCCCGCGGCCGCCTGTGCCCGAAGGGTTCCGCCAGCGAACAGCTGGTCAACAGCCCCGGCCGGCAGACCAAGGTGCTCTACCGGCGGCCGTACGGGACCGAGTGGGAGGCACTCGACCTGGAAGCCGCGATGGACATGATCGCGGATCGCGTCATCGACACCCGGTCCCGCACGTGGGAAGAGCGCGACGACGAAGGCCCGCTGCTGCGCCGCACGCTCGGCATCGCCGGGTTGGGCGGCGCCACCCTCGACAACGAAGAGAACTATCTGATTAAGAAGCTGTTCACCGCGATGGGCGCGATACAGATCGAGAATCAGGCGCGCATTTGACACAGCGCCACCGTTCCCAGTTTGGGAACCTCGTTCGGTCGCGGCGGCGCCACGACCTTCCAGCAGGACCTGCAGAACTCTGACTGCATCGTCATTCAGGGTTCGAACATGGCCGAGTGCCATCCGGTCGGGTTCCAGTGGGTGATGGAGGCCAAGAAGCGCGGCGCGAAGGTCATCCACGTCGATCCGCGGTTCACCCGGACTTCGGCGGTCGCCGACCTGCACGTACCGCTCCGCGCCGGCAGCGACATCGCGTTCCTCGGCGGCATCGTCAACTACATCCTCTCGAACGACCTGTACTTCGACGACTACGTGCGCGCGTACACGAACGCGGCGACGCTGCTGCGCGAGGACTTCCGGGACACCGACGACCTCGACGGCCTGTTCTCCGGGTACGACCCGACGACCGGCACGTACGACAGGACGTCCTGGCAGTACGAGGGCGTCGAGGAGTCCCCGGCGGCCGGCGAGCGCGCGCGCGATGAACACGGAGGCGACGCGCCACGACGGCGATGGCCGCGGTGCGAAAGAAGCGCCGCGAGTCCGAGGTAGTCCCTCACGCAGCGCGCCGCCGCATACGAGGTGGGCGGGCACGGCGCCCGGCTCGCGCACGCGGGGGTGCAACGCGATGACACGCTGCAGCACCCGCGCTGTGTGTTCCAGGTGCTCAAGCGGCACTTCGCGCGCTACACCCCGGAGCGCGTCGAGGAGACGTGCGGTGTGCCCGTGGAAACGTTCCTGAACGTCTGCCGAGCGGTGACCGCGAACAGCGGCCGAGATCGCACGACCGCCTGGGTGTACTCGGTCGGCTGGACGCACCACACGGTCGGCGTGCAGTACATCCGCACCGCGGCGATCATCCAGCTGTTGCTTGGCAACATGGGGCGCCCGGGCGGCGGCATCATGGCGCTGCGTGGCCACGCCAGCATTCAGGGCTCAACGGACATCCCGACGCTGTTCAACCTGCTGCCGGGCTACCTGCCGATGCCCAAGGCCGGCGAGCACGACACCCTCGACGACTACGTCGCGTCGATAACCAGCCCGTCACAGAAGGGCTTCTGGGCCGAGACGCGCGCGTACATTGTCAGCTTGCTGAAGGCGTACTGGGGCGACGCGGCGACGGCCGAGAACGACTGGTGCTTCGATTACCTGCCGCGCTTGACCGGCGACCATGGCACGTATCAGACCGTGATGGACATGATCGACGACAAGGTCGAGGGCTACATGTTGCTCGGCCAGAACCCGGCCGTCGGCTCGGCGCACGGCAAGATGCAACGACTCGGCATGGCGCATCTCAAGTGGCTGGTCGTGCGTGACCTCAACATGATCGAGCTCGGCGACGTTCTGGAAGGACGGCCCGGAGATCGAGACCGGTGAGCTGCGCACCGAGGACATCGGCACCGAGGTGTTCTTCTTGCCCGCGGCCGCACACATCGAGAAGGACGGCACGTTCACCCAGACGCAGCGCATGCTGCAGTGGCACCACAAGGCGGTCGACCCGCCCGGCGACTGCCGCAGCGAGCTGCACTTCTTCTTCCAACTCGGCCGCAAGCTGCGCGAGCGGTTGGCGAACTCGACCGACGAGCGCGATCGACCGCTGCTGGACCTCGCTTGGGACTACCCGGTTGACGAGCTGGGCGAGCCGTCCGCCGACGCGGTCCTGGCGGAGATCAACGGTTTCCACCTCACCGGCGAGAAGGCGGGCCAACCGCTGTCGTCGTTCGTGGAGATGCGCGATGACGGCTCGACCAGCGGCGGATGCTGGATCTACACCGGTGTGTACGCGACGGTGTCAACCAGTCCAAGCGGCGGAAGTCTGGCTCGGAGCAGTCGTGGGTCGCACCCGAATGGGGCTGGGCGTGGCCGGCGAACCGGCGCTTGCTGTACAACCGCGCGTCGGCCGACCCGGAGGGACGACCGTGGAGCGAGCGCAAGGCATACGTCTGGTGGGATGCCGATGCGGGCAAGTGGACCGGCCACGACGTACCGGATTTCGTCCTCGACCGGCCGCCCGGATTCCGGCCGCCGCCCGACGCCACCGGCGTCGCCGCATCTCGCCGGTGACGATCCGTTCATCATGCAGGCCGACGGGAAGGGTTGGTTGTACGTGCCGGCCGGGCTACGCGACGGTCCGCTGCCCGCGCACTACGAGCCGTCCGAATCCCCGGTGCGCAATCCGTTCTACCGGCAGCAGGCGAACCCGGCGCGACAGGTGTTCCCGCGCAAGGACAACTACCAGAACCCGTCGCCGCCGGAGCCGGGCAGCGACGTATACCCGTTCGTGTTCACCACGTACCGGCTGACCGAGCACCACACAGCCGGCGGCATGAGTCGATTCTTGCCGTACCTGTCGGAGCTACAGCCCGAGTTCTTCTGCGAGGTATCGCCGGAGCTCGCCCGACTCGCGTGACCTCGACCACCTGGGATGGGCGACCATCGTGACCGCGCGCACCGCGATCGAGGCACGGGTGCTGGTCACCGACCGCATGGTGCCGCTCAACGTGGGTGGGCGCGTCGATACATCAGGTCGGGCTGCCGTACCACTGGGGTGTCGGCCGCAGCGCGCTCGTCGCCGGCGACTCCGCCAACGACCTGTTCGGGGTCACCCTGGACCCGAACGTGCACATCCAGGAGTCCAAGGTCGCGTCGTGTGACATCCAGCCGGGCCGCCGGCCGACCGGCCCGGCACTGCTGCGGTATCGTCGAGGATTATCGGAGCCGGGCCGGCACAACCGTGGCGACCGGCAACGCTCCGCCTCACCGAGCGACGCACGGAGGACGAGCATGACCATCGCTGAACGCCAGATACCGGCGCGGACCTGGCGGCGGACGCGGGTTGGGCAGACCCGCCGCCGCGGAAGGGCTTCTTCACCGACACGTCGATCTGCATCGGCTGCAAGGCCTGCGAAGTCGCGTGCAAGGAGTGGAACGCCGTCCCGGATGATGGCTTCAACCTGCTCGGTTCGTCGTACGACAACACCGGCGCGCTCGGCGCGAGCACGTGGCGGCACGTCGCGTTCATCGAGCAGCCCCGCCGCCTGCCCGGCCAAGACGCCGGCCTGGCCGGCACACCCGTGGGGCCGCCCGCCTCCGACGAACTCAACCGGGCCGCGGACGAGGCGCTGTCCGGAGACCTCAGCAAATTAGGTACGGACACCAACCTGGTCAACCTCGGCATGCCGTCCGCTACGCTGCCCGGCGCAGAACTCGGCGCCGAGGCCCGCACCGACTTCCGCTGGCTGATGTCCTCCGACGTGTGCAAACACTGCACCCACGCCGCGTGCCTGGACGTGTGCCCCACCGGCTCGCTGATGCGCACCGAGTTCGGCACGGTCGTCGTGCAAGACGACATCTGCAACGGCTGCGGGTACTGCGTCCCGGCCTGCCCGTTCGGAGTCATCGACCGCCGCATCGGCGACAAGAACACCCACAACGTCGGGATCGCACAAAAGTGCACCCTGTGCTACGACCGGCTACAGGTCGGCAAGACGCCGGCCTGCGCGCAGGCATGTCCGACCGAGTCGATCCAGTTCGGCGACCTGGACGAGTTGCGGGTACGGGCCCGCGAGCGGGTCGACCAACTGCACGAGCAGGGCGTCACCGATGCGCGACTGTACCTCGACGACCCCGACGACGGCATCGGCGGCGGCGGATCGCGTCTTCCTCCTGCTGGACGAGCCCGAGGTGTACGGGCTGCCACCGGATCCGGTCGTCACGACCCGCGACCTGCCGCACATGTGGCGGAACGCCGGGCTGGCCGCGCTGACGCTCGTCGCGGGCGGGGTCGCGTCGTTCCTCGGACGGCGCCGATGACCGGCCCCGAACGCGGCGCAACGCCAAGCGGCGCCGCCGATCGTGGGACGGTGCCGGCCGGCGGCACAGGTCGCGGGTCGAGCCGTCGACGCCGCCGCGGCCAGGGTGGTGACGGTGCCCCCGTCGTGCCCGATGCCACGTTCACCTCCTACTACGGGCGACCCGTTCTCAAGGCAGCGCCGTGGCGCGAGGACATCCCGGCGTACCTGTTCCTCGGTGGACTGGCGGCCGGCTCCTCGTTGCTCGGTGCCGGCGCGGATCTGACCGACCGTCCGGCCCTGCGGCGGGCCGGCCGCCTCGCGGGGGTGACCGGGATCACCGTCGGCCTCGCCACGCTCGTCCTGGACCTCGGCCGGCCGACCCGCTTCCTGAATATGCTGCGAGTGGCCAAGCCGACGTCACCGATGTCCGTCGGAATCTGGATCCTCACCGCCTATGCGCCGCTCGCCGGCGTCGCCGGTGCAGCCGAGATCGCACAGGCGCTACCGCCGAAGCTCGGTTGGGCGCAGCGACTTCTCGGTCGACTCGGGCGTCCGGCCGGCATCGGTGCGGCGGTCGTCGCGCCCGCGGTGGCGTCGTACACGGCCGTGCTGCTGGCGGACACCGCCACACCGGCGTGGCACGAGGCCTATCGCGAGCTGCCGTTCGTATTCGTCGGCTCGGCGGCGGCGGCGGCCGGCGGCCTGGGCATGATGGCCGTCCCCGTCGACGAGGCCGGCCCGGCGCGCCGCATGGCGCTGGGCGGCGCCGTCGGTGAGCTCGTCGCCGAGTGGCGGATGGGCGAGTCCATGGGCCTTGCGGCCGAGGCTTTTCGTACGGGTACGCCGGGCCGGTTGATGCGCGCGAGCACAGCCGCGACCGCCGCCGGTGCCGCGGTCGCCGCCGCCGTCGAACTGCTGTCGCCGTCGCGTGCGTCGAGCCGGTGGGCGCGCGCGGCCTCGGTCGCCGCCGGCGCGGCTCTCATGGCCGGATCGGTCGGGACCCGGTTCGCGATTTTCGGCGCCGGCCAGGAGTCGGCCCGGAATCCGAAGTACACCGTCGTTCCGCAGCGCGAGCGACTCGAGCGGCGCGAGGGTGCCGCGACCGATTCGGCGTCGTAGTTGTGTCTCGTTATTACCGGTGATTGATGCGAGCGCGACCGGCCTTCGTGCAGGAGTCTGTGCGGCATGCCAGAACCGGAAGGCGACCAGCGGGGAACCCACAGTTATCCGAGGCGCCGTAGCGCTGTCTCGATAGCGACCTCGACCCGGGAAGTCATGCCGGGCACATCGACGCGACGGCGCCCAGCGACCTGACTACGGATCCACTTCGGCCCGCTATCGTCATGGTGCAGCAGCGCATACAGGTCCCACCACGGATCGAGAGTCACCCCGGCGATCGACTCATAGAGCGACCGAAGCTGCTCCGACCACTCGGGCGAGTAGAGCGCCGCCAAGTATCGCCGACAGTGCCCGACGTCAATCGCGCGCGCCCCCCGATGGATGGAGTTCCAGTCGGTCAGTCCAGTAATCCTCCCGCGCGACCACAGCATGTTGACAAGCAGGAGATCGCCGTGCAGAAAGACGGCAGTGTCCTTTGGCGGCGGCGCCGCCATGACACCAAACGCCGCCTTCCACACCGCCGGCTTCTGTGCGTCGACCGGCACCTCAAACCCGTCTAGAGGGGCGATCCAAGAATCCGTCCAAGGTCTGAACATCTTCGCGGGGAGATCGAGGGAATGCAGCAATACAGCAATCTCCGCGATCCTCGTCATCCACGACCGAGGTTCCGCCGGATTGAGGTGAACATGCCCCTGCAACCGTGTCATCAGCAACGATGGCGCGCCGCCCGTCGAAGCACCAGCAACATCAGTAGCCAAGATGCTCGGAACCGGGAGCCCGCTTCCCGCCACCACACCAAGGTTGGCGATCTCCTTCTCCAAGCTCCCCTGCAGGCCAAGCCCGCCCGGGTACTGCCGCAGTACGACGAACGTGCGCGTTCCACGTCGCTCGACAGTCAGCCGATTCACGGCGGAGCAGACGCCACCGGTCAATCGGCGATAGCCAACGATGCGACTGCCCCGACCCATCGACGCCGCAACCCAGGCGAGAGTCTCCACGGAAGGCCGACGCTGCCTGAACCCGCCATCCCTCCAGTCGCCGGCGGTCATGAGCGCGAGCCTATTCGTCCCCCCACAGACTCACCAGCGATTACTCACCTCGTCGTACCAAACGAGGCCCATAGCCTATTCAAATGCCCATGCCATGCCGCGCCGCCACCGCACCTCACCGGGGTTCAATCTTGCGCGCACGACGTTCGCTGGGTCGCGTCCAGGAGATGCCAGACTGAAACCAGGTCGAGTGCCGGGTCGGCCGCGCGGAACCCTCCGTATCTAGACTCTAGTCCGGCCGTCGGGCTGAACCACTAGGCCCCGACTTCGCGTTGGTCTTCGGCCCACATCGTGTGGAAGCTGCCGTCCTTGTCCACCCGCTGGTACGTGTGGGCGCCGAAGTTGTCGCGGAGCCCTTGGATCAGGGCAGCCGGGAGGCGGGGGCGGCGCAGTGCGTCCAGGTATGCCAGCGACGACGAGAACGTCGGCGTCGGCACGCCACCGCGGATGGCGACGCCGAGGACGCGCCGCCAGCTCTCGATCCCGCGCTCCACGGCGTCCGCGAAGTACGGCGCGACGAGCAGGCTTGGCAAGTCGGGTCGGTCGGCGTACGCCTCGCGGATGCGGTCGAGGAACTTGGCCCGGATGATGCAGCCACCGCGCCAGATCGTCGCCATCGCTCCGAGGTCAATGTTCCAGTCGTACTCCTTGCTGCCCGCGACGATGTGGTCGAATCCCTGGGCGTACGCGACGATCTTCGACGCGTACAGGGCGTTGCGGACGTCCTCGGTGAACTGGTCGCGGTCGTCGACGAGCTTGGCGAGATCCGCATCGCCGGCTCGCCCGTCGTAGGCCCGCTGCGCCGCCAATCGCTGCTCGCCGTGGCCGGACAGCGATCGCGCGAATGTGGCCTCGGCGATGCCGGTAATCGGGATGCCCAGGTCGAGCGCGCTCTGCACGGTCCACCGGCCGGTGCCCTTCTGCTCGGCGCGGTCGGCAACGACGTCGATGAACGGCTTGCCGGTTTCGGCGTCGGTGTGGGCGAGCACGTCGGCGGTTATCTGGATGAGGAACGAGTCGAGGTCACCGGTGTTCCAGCGGCGGAAGATGTCGGCGATCTCGCCAGGGGTCGCGTCCAGTCCGGTGCGAAGCAGGTCGTACGCCTCGGCGATGAGCTGCATGTCCGCGTACTCGATGCCGTTGTGGACCATCTTCACGAAGTGTCCGGCCGCGTCCGGCCCGACGTGGGTCGCGCACGGCACGCCGTCGACCTGCGCGGCGATCGTCTCGAAGATGGGGCCGAGCTTCTGGTACGCCTCAGCCGAGCCGCCGGGCATGATGCTCGGCCCGTGCAGCGCGCCCTCCTCGCCGCCGGACACGCCCGTACCGACGAAGTGCAGGCCCTTGGCGGCCAGCGCCTTTTCGCGTCGCAGCGTATCGGTGAAGTGGGCGTTTCCCGCGTCGATGACGATGTCATCGCGGTCAAGGAGAGGCACGAGCTCGTCGATGACGGCGTCGGTCGCATCACCCGCCTTGACCATGATGATGATCGCGCGCGGTCGACGAAGCGACGCAACGAAGTCCGCCATCGACTCGCTGGGCACGAACGTTCCCTCGCGCCCGTGGTCGTCGATGAGGCTGCGCGTACGCCCGACACTGCGGTTGTGTACGGCGACCGGATATCCGTGGTGGGCGAGATTTCGGGCCAGGTTCCGGCCCATGACCGACAGTCCCGTCACACCGATCTCGGCAGTTGCTTGCCCGCTCATATCCCATCTCCCACCTGAGCGTCATCGATTCGGTCTCACCTATCGCCGTATCCTCAATATGCTATTGTCCTGTCGGGCGATGGCGCCGCGGCGCCACGTCGGGGCGAGCAGGGCTGCTGCGACCTACCTCGGCGTATCGGCGGCTTACGCCGGTACGACGTACGGGAAGCTGGCGGCTCGGTAGCGCTCGGACACCGATGGTGTCAGGCCCGACGTCACGGCCGTGTCGAGGACCAACGAGAACATCACTTCGGGCGCGTTGTCGGCGAGTGTCCGACCGTTACGGGTAGCGAATCCGTACGTCGCCGGCGTCCCGACCTCGTACGACAGCACGTCGGGGAACAGCGTCCGGGCCACGGTTTGCCCGTACCCGGGCGGGTCGTCCGACGTCCCGCTGGCCGCGACGACGCTGGTGACGCTGTCGGCGATGTACTTGCCGTCGGCGTTGAGGTCGGCGGACGGGTGGCGGTCGTTGGCCGGGTTGCTGAAGTCGGTGTCGTCGGGCCAGAAAATGGGCCACATCATGGGGTGACCAGCCCGGTTGATCTGACGCCATCCGCCGGCGTCGGTGGCGAGCTTGGTGGCGCACCAGACACCGATGTGTGCTCCGGTGTGCAACTGGGGGTGCTGGTGGGAAACCTCGAGGACGATGGACTCGACGGTTGTGTCGGCGAAGCTGTTCTGCGCATCGGCGGCGTGCCAGGCGGACCGGTCGACGGCGGTGCCATTCTTGAACGCCGCGTTGACGGTCCCGAGTTGCGCCAGGTCGATGTAGAACGGGTCGCGAATGCGTCCGGCCCACAGTCGCGTGTCGTTCATACCGGCCGATGCGCCGGTCTGCCCGTCGAGAACGAGGGTGCCGGTCGCCTTGTCGTCGCGGGCCTCGTCGCCGGCGAGGGCGTGAAGCTGGAGCGCTTGCCGTCCGGCCGGGTCCGGCTGGCCGAAGGAGACGCGGTAGGTCAGTTCCTCGAACTCGCCACCGAAGTGGACCTTGAACTCGTACCGTGCCTCCGGATGGAAGCCGCGCTGGACATCAGGTCCGGTAATGGTGGAGTTGACATCCATGATGAGCACGGTGCTGTGGTGGCCCGGAAAGACATAAAGATCGTCGATGTAGAGCTGGCCGTTCTGCCGCGCGAGCGGGGTGTCAAGGTGGTGGGACATGCCGTTGCTCCTCTCGGGCGAGATCGACTCACCAAACCTAGCAACGGACGCCGCGCGCTTCCGGCGAATCGAGGGTCGCGCCGGCCTGTCTGGCTCCGCAAACGAGCGTTGATCGAGCGAAGATGTCGGCGCTAGCTCAGGATCCCGAAGGATTCGGCTGGTTCGGAGCGCTTGATGGCGCCGAGGTCGGTGTGTTGGATGGTGATGGGGTTCCCATCGGAGCACTACCCGACGGCGATGGCGTCGATGAAGGGGCTCCCGACGGCGGCGACGACGGCGAAGGACTTCCGGACGGGGATGGGACCGGCGTCGTCGAATGGTGGGGACGCGCCGGCTCGGTGAGTTGCGGCGGCGTGAAGTGTGGACTCGGCGCGACGAGAAGCGCGAACAACGCCACGATTGCCGCCACGACCGCGCCGGCGCCGGCGAAAACCGTTGCCCCGCCAACGAGAGCGCGTCCGTCGCGTCGCCACTCGGACTGCCGGCGTGCACGCAGTTCCGGTGGCAACGCCGCTCGCTGTGCGGCCAGGCTGTTGGCCGGCGCGGCAAGGAACCCGGCCGTCGGCACCACCAGCAGCACGGCCAGCAACGGTCCGCTGGCTGTGTCGAAGCGCGTAAGAGAGGCCACGATCGCTGCGACGCCGAGGACTCCGAGCGTCGTCTCGGCCCAGTTTGCGGCGAACGCTCGCCAAACGGAGGCCCGCTCGGCGACCTTTGGCGTACGCAGGAACGCGGCCTTGCGAGCGAACAGGCCTTGCACGGAAGCGCGTGCCACCGTCAACCCGGTCGACTGCCAGATGAAGAACGCGCCGAGCGCGTCGCGCAATGACGCGCCCGTACCTCGGCGCATCAGTGAGAGCGCCCGCACGAGGCCCAGGGCGACCAGGATGGAGATCGCGGCGACGAGGAACACGGTCATCTTGCGGAAGAGCTGGCCGCCGCCGGTCGCCAGGTTGACCGCTCCGCCGAGCATCAGCACAAAGAAGACGACGCCCATCAAGTCGCCGTACCACTGGATGGCGCCGCACAGGTAGGCCCACCGTTGGGCCGCGCTGAGGCGGCCCGCCGACGATCGGGAGAACAGACTGCGCCAGTGCATCCGGAACAACTGGATCCCGCCGAAGCACCACCGATAGCGCTGGCTCTTGAGAGCCTCGAACGTCAACGGCATGACTCCGTACCCGAATGATTCGTCGATGTGGAGGCCGGACCAACCAGCCCGCAATAACCGGAGGGACAACTCGGCGTCCTCAGTGATGCACCACTCGTCCCAGCCGCCCAGCTGCTCCAGTGCTCGACGTCGGATCAGGCCCATGGTGCCGGCGAAGATCGCGCCATCGTGCTCATTTCGCGACGGCTGGGTCACCGCGAAGAAGTATTGGTACGAGAAGTAAAGGCGCCGATAGAACGGGTCCTGCGACCAGTCGCGGTAGTCCTGCGGCGCTTGCACAAAGCCAACTTCCGGATCGGCGAACAGTGGCGCGCACCGTCGAAGGAAGCGCCGATCGACCTGGTAGTCGGAGTCAACGACGCCGATGACCTCGGCGCGAGGATCGGTGAGTCGCTGGAGGGCGTAGTTCAGCGCGCCGGACTTGTATCCCGGCCAGTCCGAAAGGTGGACGAACTTGACGCCGTTCACGGCGCACCACGCCTCGATCGGGCGCCACGAATCCTCGTCCTCGGAGTTGTCGTCGATTGCGATGATCTCGTACGCCGGATAGTCGAGGCGCAGCAACGCTGTCAGTGTCTGGATCACCATCTCGGGCGGCTCGTTGTGGGCGGGCACGTGCAAGCTGACGAACGGCACGGCGTCGGGAATCGTTGATCCGGCGGTCACGCGGCGACGCCAGTCCTCGGTGCCGAGCGAATCGCAGAGTTCCCACAGGTACGCACAGGCAAGGAACGACGTAAACGCCTCGAGGACCCAGAGCAATAAGCCGCCAACGGTGCTGACCGGGCCGAGGTGACTGGCGAACGTCCACCACAGCAGGTATGCGAGGTAGGCGACGAACAAGTAGACGCCGCAGGCCCAGGCGACGTGTGCGAGACCGCCCCAGCGTCTGGTCAGTGGCAGCCACACGAGGCACATGGCGACGAGCGAACCGACCGCGATGATGACCAGATGCGTGCCGACCCCGAAGACTCGTAGCAGCGCGACATCGACAATCGCGGTCACGGCCGTGGCGGCCATGGCGTACACGAATCGTCGGCCGGCGTGGAACCAACCGCGACCGCCGAAGCGTCGCCGAGGAAACGCGAGCAGGGCGAGCGATGTAAAGGGACCTGCCACCAGGCCTGACAGGAGCAGCGCGGCCAGCATCTCAAGCCTCCACCGGTTACGGGACGTGACGATCCCGCACCGCGTTCCCTGACGGCCTGGGCCGAGATCCGGTTAAGCAGTTCCCCCATACAACGGTGAATACACATCCGGAGGCCCAACACGTGTGCCGCGGCTCGGCGCGAGGTTGGTTGTGAAGCTTGGCGCGGGCGCCCCGATCAGGCACGAACCCATCGCGTCACGGCGGTGCCGGTGGCGATCTTGGATGCCATGCCCAGTGGACTCCAGGTCATCCCGAACGCGCTGCGGTCAACGGTGAGGTCGGTGCGCAGAGTGATCGCTTGCGCGGACGCTTCGACGACCTGCCCGGTGAATTCGATCGGTTGGACGTGTCCGGCCGCGTCGAGTGTTCCGCGGAAAGACACCGCGTCGGGTCCGGCCGGCTGGGCCGCAGTCACGGAGATGACGACCTGGGATGACGCTCGGCGTCGAAGAAGTCGGTCGAGCGCAAGTGCTCGTCGCGCTTCTTGTTCTTCGTGTTCAGCGACGTCGCATCGGCGCTCAGCTCGCCAGTTACCGTTCTGTCGGCGCCGACGGCCGCCTCGCCCCGCAGCACTGTGAACGAGCCGCGGACGGTCACCGCTCCCCAGAAGTGTTTGACGGCGAACTCTATGCGAGATTGTTGCGGGTCAAGGTGCCACGTGCCGGCGATGGAGCCGTTCTCGAGTAGATCGACCGGTGACTGGACATGGCCATTCGACGGGTCAGTCATAGAAAAATCCTCTCGCGATCGCAGCACGCACGCTGCATCGGTATGCACGATGGTCGGGGCCGGGACAGAGCCGTCTCGCTCGCCCGGCGTTGCGACCTCGGCTCTCGGCCGCGTGGGCCCGGCCGCGTGGGCCCGGCCGCTGGGGTCCGGCCCCTTAGGCCCCGGCCAACGATACTCATGACGCCCCGACGCGGCGCGCGTGTGTCCGCAATACGATGTTTCATCGACGAGACGTTTCGTGCAACCGGTTTGCCGGCGATGTCATCGGCGGCGGGTGCGAGGCGACTAGCGCGGGCGCTCGCTCGATCGGTGGTCACGTCCGAGGCGAGCCGCCGCCACTCGGACGACATAGCGTCGGTCAGGATGTCCAGGTCGCCGAAGCGGTCGGCGTCGACGTGGACGGTGACGGTGAGCGCCCCGGCGTACGAGAAGGCCAGGAACGCCGAGGCGAGGTTGCCGGCCAGCGGCCCGACCGGGATCAGGTCGATGATCGGCGTGCCGAGGAAGGTGATTGGGGATCGGGGTCCGATGACGTCGCTGACCACGGTGTTCGTGAGGTGCTGGTGGCGGGTGACCTGACGCATCAGCCCGCTCCGGGCCAACCACACCAGAAAGCGTGTGCCAGCCGTCGCCGGCTGCCCGCGTTTGGCCGCGGCGGTCTCTGCATGGATCGCTGCTAGTCGAGGACGCGGGTCACCGTCACCCAGCGGCAGTCGAACCACCATCATGCCGGTGTTGTTGCCGGCCACGGTCGACGTCGGCCGTCGCCACCGGGACCGCAACGTGCAGTTGCACGCCCTCGACCGGTTCGGACCGGGATGCGAGCAGCGCTCGTAGACCGCCGGCGACGACGTCGAGGATGACGTCATTGACGGTGGCCCCGTTAGCCCGCGCGGTGGCGATCGCGGTGGCGAGATCCAGGCGTACAACGGCCAACCGGCGTCGTGGTCCGATCGGACCGGTCAACGAGGTGCGGGCGCGCCGGTGGCATGGGCGATGGCGCGCCATGCCATGTGAAGCGACGTCGCGGCCCGGGCCCGATGGAACCATCCGATGGACCCTCGGCCCGCCGCGCCTCGTACGCTCCGGCGGTCGGGGCGACTCGACGATCCGACGTGGTCGGCGGCGGGCGCCGCGTCGGACGTGAGCTGTCCTTCGTCGGCCCCGAACAGATCACTGAGCAGACGGATCGCGCCGCTGCCATCGGCCATCGCGTGATGGATCGCGATCACGACGCCGATGCGTCCATCCGTGAGGCCGGTGACGAACCACAGTCGCCACAGTGGATGTGATCGGTCCAGGCGTGGCGCTAAGAGGTCTTCGGCGAGACTCCGCAACGCCGCCTCGTCACCGGGCGCGGCGGCTGACGCGGTCCGTACGTGTCGGTCGATGCGGAAGTCGACGTCGTCGACCCAGCGGGCGCGCGCCGTTGACCGGCCTCGCCCGGCGAGCCGACGCCGCATTGCCGGCACACGTGCCAGCCGGCCCAGGATTCGAGCGCGGATGTCGTCGAGCCGAAGTGATCCGTCGGCCTCGCAGAACGATGCCCCGTCGAAGGTCAGGATCGCCGCGACGTGCATCGGTGTATCCGGCGCCTCGACCGCCAAGTTGATCTTGTCGGCCGCACTGAGCCGCCCGGCCGTACGCCCCCCCCAGGCAGCTTGGTCATGCCGTCCATCCAAACGACCTCGCGCTGGCGGCGACAGGGTCGAAGTGCCCGGCCCGCGCCAAGGGCCGATCGGCCCTGACGCGCGCGCGGCGAACCGGACAGAGTGGAGGTATGTCGGTCATTGCGTCGCCGTCCGCCGCCGGTGGTCGGTTCGCGCGTGCCCTGGTCACAGTGGAGGCAGCGCTCAGCGTGGCCGCGCTCGGAGGTGCCGTTTCGTTGTGGGCATCACCGCAGGACGCGATGCCGCGTGACATTCTGGCTCGAACCCCGTTTTCGTCCTGGGTGTGGCCGGTGTGCTGCTTGCCGTGTGCGTGGCGGTGCCGGCCGGGACCGTGCCGTCGGAACGATAACCGGCCGGACGTGGGCTCATCTCGCGCATCTGCTGCTCGGACTAGACGTCGCCGGCTGGATCGCCGTGCAGGTGGTCGTGATCGGGCTCGTCTCCTGGCTGCAGCCCGCGATACTGGCTTGGGGACTGACCATCGTGTGTCTCGGCGCGCTCAACTACCGCCGGTGGCATCTCGCGTGGGGAGCGACGGCGGCGGAGTCCGAGGCCGCGATGTCCGGCGATTCGCTGATTTCGAAAGCACATTTCGCTGCCACTCGCTCGATCACCATCGGCGCGTCGCCGGTGGCGGTCTGGCCATGGATCGTGCAGATGGGGTACGGCCGTGCCGGCTGGTACAGCTATGACCCGCTGGACAACGTCGGTCGACGGAGCGCCACGGTGATCTTGCCGGAATATCAGCACCCGAAGATCGGCGACGCGGTGCCCATGACCGGCCGGGTCACCGACGTGACCGCATTTCGCGTCGCGTCCGTCACGCCCGGGGTCGAGCTGTTGTGGGCGAAACCGGACGCTACGTGGGTGTGGTCCTGCACCCGATCGCCGACGGAGGCACGCGACTCGTGACCCGGGTACGCACCCGCTACGCCGGACCGGCGGCACCGCTTTCGATGATGTTGATGGAGATCGGCGACTTCCCGATGATGCGCAAGTGTCTTCTGGGCATCAAGTTGCGCGCCGAGGCCGCCCCGCTGCCCGCGACGGTTGGCTCGCGATGAGAGTCTTGGTCAGCGCGGCATCCGACATGGGTCGACCGCGGAGATCGCGACGCGCATCGCGGAGTTCTCGGCCGGACCCAGCGGATCGCCGTTGTGGTAGCCGCGCCGGCCGATGTTGACTCCCTTGACGGCTTCGACGCGTACGTCATCGGCAGCGCCGTGTACATGGGACGATGGTTGACGGACGCGCGCGAGCTCATCCACCGGGTGAGCGGATGGACCGACCATCCGGTATGGCTGTTCTCCAGTGGCCCGATCGGCGACCCCCCGAAGCCGGCCGAGCAGACTATCGACGTAAGCGACATCGTCGATGCCACGGGTGCGCGCGAGCATCGCAGTTTCGCCGGGGCTCTGCGGCGCGACCGCCTCGGTTTCGCCGAACGCGCCGTCGTCGCGGCTTTGCACGCGCCGTACGGCGACTTCCGCGACTGGGACGCCATCGACGCGTGGGCGGCGAATATCGCCACGTCGCTGACGACGTAGCTATCCCGACCACGACGACAAGGAAGGTGCGCCATGCAACCGACCAGCTACCCCGTGACGTTGTCGATCGACTTCCCCGATCGAGAACTCAATCGACTGACCACGTTCTTCCGGATCTTCGTCGCGATACCCATCTTCATCGTGCTGGGCGCGGTCGACGGCGCGAGCTGGTCAATGGGAACCGGATCGGACACGAGAACCGTCGCCGTAGGCACCGGCGGTCTACTGTTCTTCGCGCCGTTGCTGATGATCTTGTTCCGAAAAAAGTATCCGCGCTGGTGGTTCGACTTCAATCTCGAGCTTCAACGATTCGCCAACCGCGCGGTGGCCTACCTGGCACTCATGGACGACCGGTATCCCGCCACCGACGATCAGCAATCCGTACGCCTCGACTACGAATACCCGGACGCGGGTCGCGAGTTGAACCGATGGCTACCGCTGGTCAAATGGTTCCTGGCCATCCCGCATTACATCGTGCTGTTCTTCTTGCAGATCGGTCTCGTGGTGGCGGTGGTCATCGCATGGTTCGCGATCCTGTTCACCGGCCGATACCCGCGGGCCTTTTTCGACTACGTCGAGGGCGTCATCCGCTGGCACAACCGGGTCATCGCCTATGCCTTCGTGCTCGTCACGGACGCGTACCCGCCGTTCCGCCTCTCGGCCTGAGCCGCTTCGCGCGGGTCGGGCGTGCGCTGCGTCCGACCCCAGGCTGACCAAGCAAGCCGGCCAAGCAAGCCGGCCAAGCAAGCCGGCCAAGCAAGCAGGCCAAGCAAGCCGGCCAAGCAAGCCGGCCAAGCAGGCTGGCCGAGCGTTGCGCAGAATGGTTACGGACCATCGACATGCCGCCGGGCACCGGTCAACGCGGCTCGATGAGCTAGGAACGTCTCCTCGTCGATCTCGCCTCGGGCGAACCGGCGGTCCAGGATGTCGGTGGCCGTTTCAGCGTGGGAGTCTCCGGAGTTTCCGCTGTTTTCGCGGTCACTGCCGCCGTCTTCGGTGCGGTGGCCGCGGCGAGTCAGTGTCGTCACGAGCGTCATGATGGACAAGACGACCAACCCGATGATGACGATCCAGAACAGGCCCATCAAGGTCCACGCCCAAGCGCCCATGTCGTGCCCATACCAACCCATCATCACGAGCCACCCTTCGAGACAGGCGACCGACGGCGAAACCCATCGGTGCGTGCGTGGCACCCGTCGGCCTGGGATCGGCCGACCGGTCGCGCAACGGAGATTCGCGTCCTGACGACGCGTACATCGACGTATGGCCGGCCACGCATCGACCCTCCGCATGCGCCGCCCGGTGTCTCTCGGCCGGCGGGTGCCACCCCTCACATTGCCGCTGCCCCTACTGGCGCTCCAGGGCCATTGGCCCCGTACCAGAGGGTCTCCCGGCCGCAAGCCAGGCCTACGAGGCGCGATTGGCACGCATGGGGGTTTGTTATCGGCGTGCCGCGTACTCACCGCGAACGACAGCGACCGGTACCGAAGACAACCGGATCAGGCCGTCCACGGTCGATCCGAGGCGAAGTCCGAGGAAGCCACCGTGGCCTCGCGATCCGACCACGATGAGATCGGCCTCGGTCGAGGCCTGCAGAAGTGCATCGACCGCGTCGAACGTGTAGACGATGCGGTGCGTGATCGCCAGGTCCGGGTAGCGGTCCGACCAGCCGGACACGGCCTCGGAGACGAGCCGGTCCGCCTTGGCCTTCTCGTCCTCGAGAACGTACGTCGAGTTGATGAACGGCTCGATGTCGTGTACGTCCGGGACGCACCACCCATAGACCGCCTCGATCGATGCGTCACGCTCGACTGCCTCGTCGACGGCGAACGCGAGGGCTCGCTGAGACTCGTCCGAGCCGTCCAGTCCCACGACGATGCGCGCCGGCGACGGCGACGAGTGTGGGCGAACGCTGTCGGTCTCCCGTACCACAATGACCGGCGTGTGAGCGTGAGCGGCGATTTGGGCGGCGACCGAACCGGCCAGATGGCCGATGATGCCGGCCGTGGACTGGGTGCCGGTCACCACGAGGCTGGCAGTCGCGGATGCATCGATGATGGCGCCGGCCGGACTGCCCGACATGATCTTCGCGTCGATCTCGAGTTCCGGATACGCCAGGGCAACCTCTTTGCGTCCATCCCTGAGGATCTGGTGGATCCAGTCGCGCTCCCAGCTGTAATCGTCCAGGATCGGCGTGGCCGGACCCCACATGGGCGTGGGCTGGTGGGCGTAGATCATCGTCAGCCCCACGCCGCGCCGGGTGGCCTCCTGGGCTCCGTACGCCGCGGCCGCCCGGGCGGCCTTGCTGCCGTCGTACGCCACGATGACTGGTCCGAACGGTCGCTGGTTCATGACGTTCCTCTCTGGCTCCGCCAGGCCGACCCGCACTGGTTTGGTCCAGGCTGGCGCGCCGATCGAGCGCCCGTCAGGGCCGATCGGCACGGCTTGGCGGGGAAACTTCCGCCTCGGCGGCCGCGACGTGGCTGCGCTGGACCGGTATCTGGCGTCCATGGCCCGGCAACGCTCGACCGCGGCCCGGCGTCAGGCCTTAGGCGTCACCAATCGGTGTCCGGCATTGGCGGTTGGTCGTCGCGCGGTGCCTCGACGCACGCGTCGGTGCCGGGGAACACCAGGGCTTCGCGGCCGTTGTCCAGCCACCGCACGATGTACGGCGGTGTCCCGTCGTCGTGTCGCAGTTGAGTGATCACGCCGACTCGTCCGGGATCACCCACGTGGGTGCCTCGAAGAACTAGCCGGTCGCCGACATGCCCGTTCATGGAGACCTCCTATGCGACGGCCGAAAAGAACTGCAGCTTTCAGTATGGCGGCCGGTCGGCCTCCCGCGCCGAGTCGCGAGACTCGGCGCGCCACGCTGACGCGCCAACTGTCGGCCCGTGGACGGTGGCCCAGGCGTCGGGCGGTCGCCGCGTGGGGTCCTAGTGATCACAATGGCATCGCCGGGACGGGCTTGTTGCCGTGTATCACGAGGACGGGGCAGGTCGCGTGTTCGGCGACAGCGGCGCTGACTGAGCCGAGCAGCATGCCGGCGAAGCCGCCGTGGCCTCGGCTGCCGACAACCACCATCAGCGCGCCGGCGCTGTGCTCGAGCAGGACGTGGGCCGGGTTGCCCTCGCACACCACGAGGTTCATATCCGCGGGTCGTTCGCCCAACGCGGCATCGACCGTCTTGGTGAGGACCTTTTCCATGTCCGCGCGTGGATCCCAGGATGGCGTAGTCCAGCCGAATGGGATCGAGTAATGCCAAGCGGCGACGGCATCGATGTGCGCACCGCACGCGTCCGCGATCTTCGCCGCCCATCGCAATGCCTGGTGTGATGGCTCGGAGCCGTCCACGCCGACCACGACGCGGGCGCTGGCCGGCCGGTAATTGGTGGTCATGTCGCCTCCTTCGTCACGAACAGTGTCGTTGCGAGCCTGCTGCGCACACAGGGCCGAAGGTCACCCGGGCATTGGGATTCGCCGCAGGCCCGAGCCGGTGCCGCGGTCCTCTCGTGCCGTCGTCCGATTGCGCACGACGGCGGACGTCAGTGGGGACCCATGATCGCGTCGAACACCCCAACCTGCTGGCTGCGGTGATGACGGTTGGTGTCGTCGTAGTCGAAGGTCAGATCGTTGATGACGTCGACCACACCCGCGGTCGAGCGGATGACGTTCGCGATCATCTCGGCGGTCGATTTCCGGTCAACCCGCCCGGTGAACCGGACGACGCCAGCGACACATTCCGCCGTGACCGTAGCCGGGTCAATCCACAACGCGTTGAGCATTTCCCGCACGCTGGTCTGAAGCTGGGCATCGGTCCGCACGTACGTGCGCACCAGATCACGGCGGGACACGATGCCGACCAGCCGGCCTTGATTGTCGACGACCGGTAGGCGCTTGACGCGAGCGGCCTCGAGCATGCGGGCGGCGCGGACACCGAAATCTCCGGGCCAACTGAGATCACCGGAGCGGTCATCAGGTCGACGGCCCGTTCGCTGCCGGCCTTTCGCCGGATCACGCGGGTGCGCCGGGTGGCGAGCGGATGATGCGGGAGCCGGTCGGCGTATTCCAGCTTGAGGAGAAGGTCTGCCTCCGACACCACACCCAGAACGACGCCGTCGGCGTCAATCACGGGTACGGCACTGAGTCGCCGACGACCAGCAGATCGGCGATCTGCCGGAAACCGGTGTCGGCACTGACGGTGACAACCTCCCGAGTCATCACGTCTCCGACGGTCAAACGGTGCACGGTGATCCCTCACAATCGTCGTGATCGGATGCGGACCTTCGCCCGTGCGAGGGCCTCGCGCGGGACGGTCACTGCAACACCAGCTCGGCATCGAACGATCCGTCCCGTCGCGTTTCAATGTCGTCGGCGGCGAGCCGTGCCGGCAGAGTCCATCGACCCGTTAGCTCCGCCGACCGGCCGTCGCGTGATCGCGAACGCTGTGTCGGTCCGGATCTTCGCTGTGCCGGCCGAATTTCGCGGTGCCGGTCGAATTTGGCGGTGTCGTCCGGATCTGGCGACGGCGGTCCGGACCTTCGTGGTAGCCGTGCCGAAACGTCACGGTGTCGGGTTCCAAACGTCTGTGCGGACGGGGGCCATTGGTCCCCCGAACAGATGGCGGTGGACCCTACTGCCGGGAATCGGCCGGAGCGCACAGTAACGCCCAGAACACAAACCCCAGCAGTAACTCGAGCATCACAAACGAATGGAGAAGGGTGATTCCCATGCGCCGCAAGGTTTTCGACGTTCTTGCTAGCCTCGGTGGGCTGGTCGTCGTGGTCATGCTGGTGGTTGCGGGCGGCCTGGCGATGTGGGGCTACAGCTTCGCAAATTCCAGCGTCCACACCCAGCTGGCACAGCAACAGATCGTGTTCCCGGACAAGGGCAGTGAGGCTCTCGCGAGTCCACAGATCGGCCCGTATCTCAACAAGTACGCGGGTCAGAACCTGACGACCGGCGCCCAGGCCAAGGCGTATGCCGACCACTTCATCGGGGTGCACCTGTCCGAGATGCCGTTGGGTGGCGTCTACTCCAAGGTCAGCGCGGCCTCGCGGGCCAACCCGAGCGACGCGAAACTCGCCGCCGAGGTGCAGACGTCCTTCCAAGGCACGACGCTGCGCGGCTTGCTACTGGAGGCGTACGCCTTCTCAGTGTTCGCGACGATCGCACTCTGGGCCGGCATCGCATCGTTCGTCCTCGCGGCGCTGCTCCTGATTCTGGTGGGCTTCGGCTTCTGGCACGCTCGCCGGGTGCCCGAGACCGCCGAAATCCTTCCGGGTGTCAAGGCGACGGCCACGCCGGTGACCGCCTGACATCGGCAACCCTCATCCGGTAAGCCCAGCGGCCCCTCGCGCAAGCGGGGGGCCGCTTCGTGCGTCTCGGTGCGTCAGTCGTTGGACGCCGCGACGGTCCCCGGCGGAACGGGACCAACGGCCCTGCGCGCGTTACCGGCGGCCGAGTTGCGTGGATGGTGAACCTGCGTCGCAGGCCGGCCGGGGTCGCATCCTGGCCACGACATGTTCCTCGAGGAGGAGGAGACACCGTGAAATACGTCCCGCCCGGACAGTCCGGCAGCATCGTGACCGTCGCACCCCGCTACGAGAACTTCATCGGCGGCAAGTGGCAGGAACCGACGCGCGGCGAATACCGCACCGACGTGAGTCCGGCGACCGCCGGCGCGATCACCGAGGTCACTCAATCGACGCCCGAGGACATCGAACTCGCCCTCGACGCCGCCCATGCCACAAAGGACACCTGGGCCGACATGTCAGCTGCCGGCCGAGCCGAGGTTCTCAATGCGGTCGCGGACGCGATCGACGCCAACAAGGAGATGCTCGCCGTCGCGGAGAGCTGGGAGAACGGCAAGCCGGTGCGAGAGACGCTAGCCGCCGACATACCGCTTGTGGTCGACCACTTCCGCTACTTCGCCGCCGCGGCTCGGGCCGAGGAAGGCCGTACGACGGAGATCGACAAGGATCTCGTCGCGTACCACTTCCGGGAGCCTCTCGGTGTGGTGGGTCAGATCATTCCGTTCAACTTCCCGTTGCTGATGGCCGCGTGGAAGCTCGCCCCGGCGTTGGCCGCGGGCAACTGTTCGGTGCTCAAGCCGGCATCGCCGACGCCGTGGTCGATCCTCAAGCTGATGGAGGTCATCGAGGACATCGTGCCGCCCGGCGTGATCAATGTGGTCAACGGGCCTGGCGGCGAGATCGGCAAGGCGCTGGCCGCGAACCCGCGGATCGCCAAGATTGGCTTCACCGGTGAGACCGTCACGGGCCGGTTGATCATGCAGTACGCCGCGCAGAACATCATCCCGTCCACCGTCGAACTCGGTGGGAAGTCGCCCAACGTGTTCTTCAGCGACGTCATGGCGGCCGACGATGACTTCCTCGACAAAGCGATCGAAGGCCTTGTCCTGTACGCGTTCAACAAGGGCGAGGTGTGCACCTGCCCATCGCGGGCACTGATCCAGCGCAACATCTTCGATGCGTTCATGGACCGCGCGCTGCAACGTATCGGCACGATCCGGCAGGGCAACCCGCTCGACACCGAAACGCAGCTCGGTGCCCAGGTCTCGGCGGCCCAGTTGAACAAGATCGAGTCGTACGTGCAGATCGGCCTGGACGAGGGTGCGCAGCTGCTCATCGGCGGCCAGCGTACGCGTGTCGGCGGCGAGTTCGCCGACGGCTACTACTTCCAGCCGACCGTCCTTTCGGGGCACAACAAGATGCGCGTTTTCCAAGAGGAGATCTTCGGTCCCGTGCTCGCGGTCACGACATTCACCGACGAGGCCGACGCCCTGGCTATCGCGAATGACAGCCTCTACGGGCTCGGCGCCGGTGTGTGGACCCGCGACGGCAACCGCGCCTACCGGATGGGTCGGGGGATCAAGGCCGGCCGAGTGTGGACGAACTGCTACCACCAGTATCCGGCTGGCGCCGCGTTCGGCGGATACAAGATCTCCGGCATCGGACGCGAGAACCACCAGATGATGCTCGACCACTACAGCCAGACCAAGAACCTGCTCGTGTCGTACGGCAGCAAGGCCCTCGGTCTGTTCTGACAGTCCGACCCGTCCGCGAAAGCGGACGCATCGACCACCCCGGCGACCCGCGGGCAGGCGACTGCCGACGGGTCACCGGGGTACGGCGATCGCGGCGCCACTGCGCGGGCCGTCCTGACGGTGCCGGAGGGACCTTCGACTCTGCCGGCCGCGTCCGCGTACGTCGACGCTGGATGTGACCGAAGGAGAAGCCATGACCAATGTTCATCCCGCCGCGAAACGCATCGTGGTCGGCGTCGACGGATCGACGCAGTCGCAGCAAGCCCTACGGTGGGCGGCGCGATTCGCGACAACGATGCACGCCCGGATCAACGCCGTCGCCGTGTGGGACTACCCCGTCACGTACGGCTGGGGGCTGCCGGCCGACTGGAATCCCGGCGACGACATGAAGAAACTGTTGACCGAAACCGTGGAGCTCGCACTTGGTCCGGAGCGTGCGCCGGACATGACACTCACTATCAGGCAGGGTAGTGCTGCCCACGTGCTGCTCGAGGAGAGCGCTGATGCCCTGATGCTCGTGGTCGGCAGCCGTGGCCACGGTGGCTTCGCCGGTCTGCTGCTCGGATCTGTCAGCGCTGCCGTCGCCGAACATGCCACCTGCCCCGTTCTTGTCGTGCACGGAGACCAGCCGGTGCCGGAGGCGACGTCATGACGACGCGGATCGGCATCAACGGCTTCGGCCGCATCGGTCGCGACTATCTGCGTATGGTCTTCGACCTTCCCTCCTTCGACGTCGTGGCGATCAACGACATCGCCGATTCGGCGACGATGGCCCGCCTGTTGCGCTACGACAGCACATTCGGTCCGTTTCACCGTACGGTCGAAGACCTCGGTGACTCGATTGCCGTGGACGGACACAAGATCGCGGTCAGTTCGGTCAAGGATCCTGCGCAGATCGCGTGGCGCGACCATGGGGTCGAGGTCGTCATCGAATCAACCGGCAAGTTCCGCGGTCGCGCTGGCGCGACCGGGCACCTGACCGCGGGCGCGCAGAGAGTGCTGATCTCAGCGCCGGGCAAGGATGTGGACGCGACGATTGTGGTCGGCGTCAATGACGAGACCTACGACGCCGCGAATCACCGGATCATTTCCAATGCGTCGTGCACGACGAACTGCGTCGCGCCGATGGTCAAGGTGCTCAACGACAGCTTCGGCATCGCACAGGGCTTCATGACCACGGTGCACGCGTACACCAACGATCAGAACGTACTCGATGCACCGCACAAGGACCCGCGCCGGGCACGCGCCGCGGCCGTCAACATCATTCCGACCACGACCGGAGCCGCCCGCGCGGTCGGCGAGGTCATACCGGCGATGAAGGGCCGGCTGGACGGAGTGGCATTGCGGGTGCCAGTCATTGACGGATCGCTGGTCGACCTCGCAGCTCTGTTGTACGCCGATGTCACCGTGGCCGACGTGAACGCCGCGTTCGAGGCCGCGGGGGCTGCGGGCCGCTCGCGGGTCGGCTGCGCTACACGACCGACCCGGTCGTCTCGACCGATGTGATCGGCGACCCGGCATCATGCCTGTTCGACGCGAGCCTGACGCAGGCCGCCGGACCCATGGTCAAGGTGTTTGGCTGGTACGACAACGAATGGGGTTACACCGCCCGTCTCGTCGACCTCACGCGCCTCGTCGCGAACGGCTGAGGCGATGCTCGAGATCCGGATCCACGGACGCGGCGGTCAGGGTGTGGTGACCGCCGCCGAGCTTCTGTCCGTGGCCGCCTTCCGCGACGGTCACGAAGCGCAGGCCTTTCCGAGCTTCGGCTCCGAACGGATGGGCGCTCCAGTCGTGTCGTACTGCCGGATCGCCGACACGCCGATACGGCTGCGGGAGCCGGTCTCGGCGCCGGATGCGGTCATCATCGTCGACGCCACGCTCCTGCATCACGTAGACGTCTTCGGCGGACTAGCCGCGGGCGGCTACGTGTTGATCAACTCGACCCGATCCGTCGACGAGCTCGGCGTCGGGGACCTGGTCGAGCGGTCCGATCGCGGACGGATCGTCGCGGTCGCCGCGACCGATCTGGCTCGTCATCACGTTGGGCGCCCGCTGCCCAATGTCTGTCTGCTCGGCGCGTTTGCCGCACAGACCGGTGTGGTCACGCTCGCGTCGATCGAGTCGGCCGTGATGGACCGCTTCCGCGGCCCGATCGCGGAGGCGAACGTCGCCGCGGCCCGTGCCGCCTATCACGCCGTCTCGGAGGGCCAGCATGCGTAACCAGATTGAAGGATCGCGTGCGATCGCCGAAACGGTCGCACGATGCCGACCTCAGGTCGTGCCGGCGTATCCGATTACGCCGCAGACCCACATCGTCGAGGCGGTCGGAGCGATGGTGAAGAACGGCACCTTGACGCCATGCGAGTTCATCACTGTCGAGTCCGAATTCGCCGCCCTCTCGGCCGCGATCGGTGCTTCGGCCGCCGGGGCCCGTGCGTACACCGCCACCGCGAGCCAAGGCTTGCTCTACATGGCCGAGGCGTTGTTCAACGCGGCCGGTCTGGGCATGCCGATCGTGATGACGGTCGCCAACCGCGCCATCGGCGCACCCATCAACATCTGGAACGACCAGTCGGATGCGATGAGCCAGCGCGACTGCGGCTGGATCCAGCTCTACGCGGAGGACAACCAGGCGGCGGTCGGACTACACGTCATCGCGTTCCGGCTGGCCGAGGCGCTATCCCTGCCGGTCATGGTCTGCGTCGACGGATTCGTGCTCACGCACGCCGTCGAGCCCATTGAGGTGCCCACGCCGGACCAGGTCGATCGCTTCCTGCCCGGATACCGGCCGCGACAACTGCTCGACCCGGATGAGCCCGTCACGATCGGTGCGATGGTCGGACCCGAGGCGTTCACCGAGGTGCGTTACCTCGCGCACCATCAACTCAATCGGGCGCTGGACCGGTTCGCCGAACTCGCGGCCGACTTCGCCGCTATCACCGGGCAGCCGACGCCCTCGACGGTGTCCGCGTATCGAACCGAGGGCGCAAGGACCGTCGTTGTGGCCCTCGGCTCCGTGACCGGCACGGTCAAGGACACCATCGATGAGTACGGCGCCGCTGTCGGCCTTGCCACCCTGACGATGTATCGACCGTTCCCCGCGGCCGAGGTGCGCGAAGTCCTCGCCGACGCCGACCACGTCATCGTGCTCGAGCGGGCGTTCGCGCCCGGTGCCGGCGGGATCGTGTCCGCCGACGTCCGGATGGCACTGGCCGGTACGTCGAAGCGGATCAGCACCGTCGTAGCCGGACTCGGTGGCCGCGCCGTGACGAAGGCATCGCTTTCCGCCATGCTCGACGACGCCCGCTCCGACCGGCTGCCCGACCTGAGCTTCCTGGATCTGCGTACGGACGTCGTCGCCGCTGAGATCGCGCGACTGGACGTCGCCGGTGAGATCGCACGACCGGACGTCGCCGCGGACCCCACCGATCGACCCATCGATGCGGTACGGATCGGATGAGGTGACCGGCGATGACAAGCCAGAGCGTGAAGTTCTACCAGGTCGGCAGCCGCGCGGTCGGCAATCGGCTGCTGCCGGCGGATCTGCGCACCGAGCAGGCCCAGCCCGATCGACGTAACTCGCTCACCTCTGGGCACCGCGCCTGCCAGGGGTGTGGCGAGGCGTTGGCGGCCCGCTACGTATTGGACACCGCTTACCGTGCGGCCAAGGGACGCCTGGTGGCCGTGAACGCCACCGGATGTCTCGAGGTCTTCTCCACCCCGTACCCGGAAAGCTCGTGGCAGTTGCCGTGGCTGCATTCGCTGTTCGCGAACGCCGCCTCGGTCGCAGCCGGCGTCGCCGCGGCCGTGCGGACGATCGGCAGTGACGTGCGCGTGCTGGCCCAGGGCGGCGACGGCGGCACCGTCGACATCGGCATGGCCTGCCTGTCCGGGATGTTCGAGCGCAACGACGATGTCCTCTACGTCTGCTACGACAACGAGGCCTACATGAACACCGGCGTCCAGCGTTCGGGCGCGACACCGCCCGGCGCTCGCACCGCGACAACTGAAGCCACCGGGGCGCACCCGGGCAACGTCTTCGGCACGGGCAAGGACATGCCGCGCATCGCCATGGCGCACGAGATCCCCTACGTCGCCACGGCCACCGTCGCGGAGCTGCATGACCTCGAAGCCAAGGTCGAAACGGCGATGTCGCATGCACGGTGCGCGCTACCTGCACATCCTCGTCCCTTGCCCACTCGGTTGGGGATCGGCACCGGCCGACACCGTCAACGCTGGCGCGTCTCGCCCAACGCAGCGGCCTGTTTCCGGTCTTCGAAGCCGAACACGGCGACGTCACCGCGGCTATGCCCATTCGCAGCCCGGTGCCGGTGGAGGAGTACCTGCGACCGCAGAAGCGGTACGCACATCTGTTCGGCGACCCGGGCCATCCCGACGTGCTCGCTTCGTGCAGGCGCTCGCTGACCGCAACATCTCACGCTACCGGCTGCTGCCCGAGGAGGCATGAGCTCGATGGACAAGCCATTCGCCATCACCTTGGACATCGACTCCAGCCTGGCCAACCACACCGGAACGTGGCGGAGTGAGCGCCCGGTCTACGTCGATGGACTCCCGCCGTGCAATCACGCCTGCCCCGCGGGCGAACAGGTCCAGGGCTGGCTGTACGCCGCCGAGGACGGCAGCTACGAAACCGCGTGGCGCCGGCTGGTGGCCGACAACCCGTTCCCGGCCGTGATGGGCCGCGTCTGCTACCACCCGTGCGAGACAGCCTGCAACCGGGCCGAACTCGACACCGCCGTCGGCATCAACTCCGTCGAGCGGTTCCTCGGCGACGAAGCGATCCGCGCAGGGCTGGCAACTGCCGGCGCCGGCCGCTTCGACCGGCCGCCGAGTGCTTGTCGTGGGAGCCGGACCCACCGGACTGTCCGCGGCGTATCACCTTCGGCTGCTGGGACACGAGGTCGAGATCCACGAAGCCGGCAGCGAACCCGGCGGGATGATGCGCTTCGGCATCCCGACCTTCCGGCTGCCGCGCAACGTCCTCGATGCGGAAATCGACCGGCTGCTAGCTCTCGGCATCACATTGAAGCTCAACACTCGCGTCAACGATCTCGACCGAGCGATGCGCGATGGGCACTTCTATGCGGCGTTTCTGGCCATCGGCGCCCAACTCAGCCACCGCGCCTATGTCCCGGCCGGGCAGGCCGCGCATGTCCTCGACGCGCTCTCCGTGCTCGGCGACGCCGCCAGCGGGCGAGCGGCCGCAGCTCGGCCGGACCGTCGTCGTCTACGGCGGCGGCAACACCGCGATGGACGCGGCCCGCACCGCCCGGCGGCTCGGGGCAGACGACGCCATCGTCGTGTACCGCCGTACGCAGGCGCAGATGCCCGCCAATCCCATCGAAGTCGAGGAGGCCGTGGAGGAGGGCGTACAGCTCAAGTGGCTCCGCACCGATCACCCAGGTCGACAACGGCGCCATGACCCTCGAGAAGATGGAGCTTGACGAACACGGGAAGCCTCAACCCACCGGCGTTTACGAACAACTCGCCGGCGATGCGGTCATTCTCGCCCTGGGGCAGGACGTCGACCGGTCGTTGCTCGAGACGTGCCGGGCGTCCAGATCGTCGACGGGGTGGTCAGCGTCGACGCGACCATGATGACCGGGCATCCCGGTATTTTCGCCGGCGGCGATCTCGTACCGTCGGCTCGTTCGGTCACCGTCGGCATCGGGCACGGCAAGACCGCGGCCGGCCACATCGACCGCTGGCTGCGGCGCGCCGCCGGTCGAGCCGACGTCAACGGGCCCGAAAGCGACGCTCGGCAGCCGGTTGCGTTCGGTGCGATGAACGCCTGGTATTACAGCGACGCACCACACGTCATGCGCCCCCGCCTGGACGCGGCCCGCCGCACCGCGGATTTCGCCGAGGTCGTTGGCGGACTCGACGCTGACACGGCGCTGTACGAGGCACGACGCTGCATGTCGTGTGGCAACTGCTTCGGCTGCGACAACTGTCTTCGGCGTATGCCCCGACAACGCCGTACGCCTCATCGAGGGTGCCCACGGCTACGCCTTCGACTACGACTACTGCAAGGGATGCGGACTCTGTGCCGCGGAGTGCCCATGCGGAGCCATCGTCATGGAGCCCGAACGAACGTGAGCGCGCGGGTGCGGAACAGGTCTCCGGTCCCGTACCCCGCGTGCCGTTCGGCCCTCACCGGACCGCGCCGGCCCGAGCAGCCTGAGGTTATAGGTCGGATCACTGCGTACGACGCCCGCCCCCGGGTCGTCACCGACCACAACGTAAGGAGCACAGCATGAAGGCAATGGTGTACGGCGGCCCAGGCAACAAGTCGTGGACGGACGTTCCCGACCCCGCCATCATCAACCCCGGTGACGCGATCATCCAAGTGGATGCCGTCACCATCTGCGGCACCGACCTGCACATCCTGGGCGGCGACGTACCGGCCGTAACGCCCGGACGCATCCTCGGCCACGAAGCAGTCGGAACCGTTGTTGACGTCGGCAGCGGCGTCAACACTCTCGTCCCCGGCGACCGCGTGCTCGCGTCGTGCATCACGGCCTGCGGCACCTGCCGCTACTGCCGCGTCGGCAGCTACGGCCAGTGCCTCGGCGGCGGCGGCTGGATCCTCGGCCACAAGATCGATGGCGTGCAGGCCGAATTCGCTCGGCTGCCGTTCGCGGATCTGTCGACGTACAAGTTGGCCACCGCGGTGCGGGACGAGGACGCGGTGCTCCTCGCCGACATCCTGCCGACGTCCTATGAGGTTGGCGTCCGCAACGGTTCCGTCCAGCCCGGCGACACGGTTGTCATCGTTGGTGCCGGACCGATCGGTCTCGCCGCGATCCTCACCGCCCGCCTCTACTCGCCATCGCGCATCATCGTGATCGACAAGGCGGAGACCCGGTTGGCCGCGGCCAAGCAGTTCGGCGCCGACATCACCGTGCTGCCCGATGCCAATCCTCTCGAAGTCGTACGCGCTGTCACCGACGGTCTCGGCGCGGATGTCGTCGTCGAGGCAGTCGGCACGCCGCAGACGTTCGAGCTGTGCGCGACGTTGGTCCGCCCGGGTGGACACATCGCGAACATTGGTGTGCACGGCAAGCCAGCCACGTTGCACCTGGAAGATCTGTGGATTCGCAACATCACGATCACCACGGGTCTCGTCGACACGAACTCCACACCGACGTTGCTGACGATGCTCGCCGCTGGCCAGCTCGACGTGGCCAACATGGTCACCCACCGGTTCGGCCTTGCCGAGTTCGAAGCCGCGTACGACACGTTCGCCCGCGCAGCCGACACTGGTGCCCTCAAGGTTCTACTCACGCGTAGTTGATGATCATCAGGTCCGCCGGCCCGTCAGCGCCCATGTGGCGCTTGACGACGTCGGCGGACCTTTGCTGGTCGCAATCATCCTGCCCAACGCCGGGCACGTCGTCGCCAGGGAAGAGCCGACGAGCGGATTTCGCATTCGGCCCCTCGCACCTTCGTGTGCCGCGATAGTGAGAGGTGGCGAGCCGCGTCCGTGACTGTTGGTGGCTGACGGGACCGGCCGCCTAGTCATGGGCGTTCGGGGGAGTGAGTTTCGTGGCTCAGCAGCCGTTCCGGGGTAGTGGTCAACATCGATGTTCGAGACTCGACGCCCGACTGGACGCCGTTCCAGCCGCCGGTGGCGCCGGCCGGGTCGCCGAACGTCGTGTACGTCGTCCTGGACGACGTCGGCTTCTCCGCCTTGGGCTGCTACGGCGGCCCGGTCGACACGCCGAACATCGATCGCGTGGCCGAGCAAGGCGTGCGCTACACCCAGTGGCACACCACCGCGTTGTGCTCGCCGACCCGCTCCTGTCTGCTGACCGGTCGCAATCACACGCGCAACAGCATGGCGTGCATCACCGAGGCCGCGGTCGGATTCCCCAACGCGAGCGGAACGATCCCGCCGGAGAACGGAATGCTGCCCGAGATGCTCGGCGAGCTTGGCTGGAACACGTACATGGTCGGTAAGTGGCATCTGTGCCCGGAAGCGGAGATGAACCTCGCGTCGACCCGGCGGAATTGGCCGACCGGACGTGGTTTCGAGCGGTTCTACGGCTTCCTCGGAGCAGAGACCAACCAGTGGTATCCCGATCTGGTGTACGACAACCATCCCGTGGAGCAACCGGCCACTCCGGAGCAGGGATATCACCTGACCGAGGACCTGACCGACAAGGCACTCGCGTTCATCAAGGACGCCAACGCCGTCGCGCCCGGCAAACCGTTCTTCTTGTATTACGCCCCGGGCGCTTGCCACGCGCCGCACCACGCGCCGAAAGAGTGGATCGACCGCTACCGCGGCCGGTTTGATATGGGCTACGAGGCGATCCGGCGAGCAGACGCTGGCTCGGCAGAAGAAATTGGGGATCGTCCCGGACAGCACCGAGCTGCCGCCGATCAATCCGATCGGCACGCCCGAGACACGGACCGGCCCGGACGGCAAGCCGTTCCCGATGATGGACTTCACCAAGCCCTGGGCTTCACTGAGCGACGACGAAAAGCATCTGTTCGCCAGGATGGCGGAGGTGTACGCCGGCTTCCTTGCCCATGCCGACCACCACGTCGGCCGGCTGCTGGATTATCTGGAGGAGTCCGGCATGCGGGAGAACACGATGGTGGTCATCGTCTCGGACAACGGGGCCAGCGGCGAAGGCGGTCCGGATGGTTCGGTCAATGAGATGAAGTTCATGAACGGAATCCCCGACGATCTCGCGGAAAACCTGTCCATGATCGACGAACTGGGCGGCCCGGACACGTACAACCACTATCCGACCGGCTGGGCGATGGCGTTCAACACGCCGTTCAAGATGTGGAAGCGCTACGAATTCAATGGTGGGACGAGCGATCCGTGCATCATCTCCTGGCCCGCCGGGATGCGCGCTCGCGGGCAGATCCGTACGCAGTATCACCACGCGATCGACATCACGCCGACGATCCTCGATGCTTTGAACGTCACTTCACCGGCGACGATCAAGGGATATACGCAGAGTCCGATCGACGGCATGAGCATGCGGTATTCCTTCGATGACCCGACCGCGGATGGCCGCCGGAAGCGTCAGTTCTATTCCATGCTCGGCTCGCGGGCAATCTGGCACGACGGCTGGAAGGCCGTCACCAACCATCCCGCGATCAGCGGATGGGGCCACTTCAACGACGACGAGTGGGAGCTTTACCACACGGACGTCGATCGGGCCGAGTTGCGAAACCTCGCCGCGGAGCAGCCGGACAAGCTCCGCGAGTTGGTCAACCTCTGGTTCGCCGAGGCCGGTGCCAATGACGCGTTCCCACTCGACGACAGGTCCGCGTTCGAGATCTTCATGACGCCACGGCCGATGCTGTCGCCGCCGCGCGACCGGTACGTCTACTTTCCCGGAACGGCCGAGGTGCCCGAATCGCAGTCGGTCAACATCCGCAACCGGTCGTACACGATCGGCGCGCTCGTCGATATCCCGCGAGCGGGAGCCGAGGGCGTCCTCTTTGCTCACGGAGCACGGTTCGGCGGTCATGCGCTCTACGTCAAGGACAACCGGCTGCACTACACGTACAGCTTTGTCGGCAGTGTCGAGGAGACCGTAGTCGCCGATCGTGACCTGCCCGTCGGAGACAACCTGATTCTGTCGGCCGCATTCGACAAGACGGGCGAGGACCCGCCCGGCGTCGCGGTCGGGGCGTTGTCGCTCTACCATGGCGACGCGAAGGTCGGCGAGGCGCAGATCAAGACACAGCCGGGCAAGTTCGCGATCGGTGGCGAAGGTCTGTGCATCGGCCGGGACGGAGGCGCCGGAGTCACGGACGACTACCCAGGTGAGATGCCGTGGTCGTTCAAGGGCGGGACCATCCACCGCGTGGCTGTCGACGTCAGCGGCGAACCGTACGTCGACCTCGAACGCGAAGCGACCGCTCTGCTCATGCGGGAGTAGTCGGCTGAAGGCGGATCTCGGCCGCCGCCGTCCGCGGCCGCACTAATGATGGAATCCGGTGGACGTGGCGTCGTGAACCGGCGCCGCCTGCCGCTGGAGCCGGGGCAGCTGCGTCTGGATATCGCCGATCAAGCAGGTCCGCGAGGTCGTGGCTGAAGCCGCGTTTGACCACGACGCGCAACGCTGCGAGGTCGGTGCGGTTCTTGGGAAACGTGTACGCCGGCAGAAGCCAGCCGCGCTCGCGGAGTGACCGCGATACGTCGAACACGCTGTAGTTGGCCACGTCTTCGGCGAGGGTGAATGCGAACACCGGCAACTCGTTCCCGCTGGTGATCAGTTTGAACGGGCCCATTTCGGCGATCCGCCCCGACAACCGGGTCGCGACCTCGCGGGCGTAACCCTGCACGCGTCGGTAGCCCTCGAAGCCCAGGCGGAGGAAGTTGTAATACTGTGCCACCACCTGCGCACCGGGGCGCGAAAAGTTCAGGGCGAACGTCGGCATGTTGTCGCCGAGATAGTTGACCCAGAAGATCAGATCGTCCGGGAGCGCCTGAGCATCGCGCCACACGATCCAACCGACGCCCGGATACACGAGGCCGTACTTGTGTCCGGAGGCATTGATCGACGACACGCGGGCGAGCTGGAAGTCCCACTCCAGGGTCTCGTCCAGGAATGGTGCGACGAAGGCGCCCGATGCACCATCGACGTGGACCGGAACGTCGATGCCGGTACGCGCCTGAAGGTCGTCGAGCGCCGCGCAGATCTCTTTCACCGGCTCGTACGAACCGTCGAACGTCGACCCGAGGATCGCCACGACCCCGATCGTGTTTTCGTCGCAGAGCTCGACGGCGGTCTCAGCGGACAGATGGAACCGATTGCCTTCCATCGGAACCAGCCGCATGTCGACGTCCCAATAGTTGGCGAATTTCTCCCAGCAGACCTGCACATTGATGCCCATGACGAGATTCGGCCGCGCCGAGGACGTGCCGGCCGAGTCGCGACGCTTCTGCCATCGGCGTTTGAGCGCCAGACCGGCGAGCATGGCCGCTTCGCTCGAACCGGTTGTCGAGCATCCGGTTGCTTCGTCGGCGTCCGGCGCGTGCCATAGCTCGCTGAGCATCCGCACACAACGCATCTCGAGTTCCGCCGTCTGTGGGTACTCATCTTTGTCGATCATGTTCTTGTCAAGGCACTCGGCCATCAACACTCGTGCCTGCGGCTCCATCCACGTGCTGACGAACGTGGCCAGGTTCAGCCGAGCATTGCCGTCGAGCGCGAGTTCATCGTGGATGATCTGATAGGCAACGTCCGGCGGCAGTTCGCCGTCGGGCAACACGCGGCGCGGAATATGTTCGCCGATCATGCCGAATATCGGTGGTGGAACGAGATCGCGATCGGGCACCTCTGGTCCGTTGGGATGTTTCAGCGCCACGGCCGATCCCTTCTCACGATCTGACTATTCGTCCCGATGACGGCGGGTGGCGCCGACGGCGGCTGTCCCAATCGTGCAGCATGACCCTGAGGACGACGGGTACCAGTCTAGGGGAATTGACCATAAGTACGGGGTATTGGCCGGCTTTGGTGGGGGACGTGGTCGCGACCGATCGGTCGGGAGAGCCCACAGATGGTTACTGGACAAGCGCGCTCCGGAGCAGTTTGGCCCGATCGGGGGCCCGCCATCGACGGACGGCCGATCCGCGCATATATTTCCGACGATGCAAGGGATGCCGACAGAAGATGCCGGAACGTCCGCCCAGACGAGCGGAGACTGTTCGTTGCATACGTACCGATATGGGAGTGCCGCGTGACGTCGCGACACATGGCTGAGCCACCGCGGCGGACCTCCGTCGAGCCGTTTCCTGACCGTAGTGGTCGGCCCGCTCCGATGACCGTGACGGCTACCGGCAGCATCCCCCGGGTACGGCTGCCCGAGCGCCCCGACCTTCCGCCGCGTCCGCAACACAGCGATACCGGCTTTGCCGCGACCGACGCCCCAGCGGCCCTTCACCACGAGTTCGTGGGCGACTGGGGCTATCAGCCGACGGTTCCCGAGCAGGCGGACCGCGGCGCTCGGCTGTACCTGATCATCTCGTTCTGGTTCATGCTTGCCGTGTCTATCGAGTTGTGGTGGCTCGACACCCCTCTGCACTCGGTGCACGGAACGGCCGCCGTTCTCACCGAAAGCGGTCGGGTCACCGGCATGGCGGCCGGGTTCTTCCTGCTGACACAGATCCTCCTGATGAGCCGAATAAGCGTGCTAGAACGATCGATCGGATCGCACGATCTGCTCGTCTGGCACCGCGAACTCGGTGCCGGCGTGGTCATCCTCGTTATCGCTCACGTGGTCCTGATCACGCTCGGCTACGCCGGCGAGTCGGGAATCTCGGTGTTCGGCCAGACCGGACAGTTGTGGAACGCACCGACCGCCATGATCAGCGCGTACGTCGCGACCGGCGTACTCGTGGCCATCGGCCTGCTCGCCATCAGGTCCATTCGCAGTCGCATGCCGTACGAACTCTGGTATTACCTGCATTTGTCGAGTTACCTCGTGCTGCTGCTCGGCTACGGCCATCAGTTCGCCGCCGGCCAGGAACTCAGCAAGGGCGGATTCGGACACTGGTACTGGGTCGCTCTCTACGCCATCACCGTCTCGTGCGTAGTGTGGGGCCGGTTGATCCGACCGGTCCGGCTGAACGCTCCGCCACCGGCTGCGGGTCGCCGACGTCGTTGCCGAGGCCGGTGACATGGTGTCTATCTACATCACCGGACGCCGCCTGGAAGACCTGGACGTGCGGGCCGGGCAGTATTTCCGGTGGCGTTTCTTGCCCGCGGCTGCTGGTGGCAGGCGCATCCGTTCTCGCTGTCCGCGGCGCCGAACGGACGGTGGCTCCGGCTGACCATCAAGGTGGTCGGCAAACACACGTCGGACCTGCGGAGGCTGCGACCGGGCGTCGCGGTATTCGCCGAAGGCCCGTGGGGCATCTTCACGGCGGACCAGCGCCGGCATCCGGCCGCTCTGCTGATCGCCGGCGGCAGCGGCATCGCGCCGATTCGCGCGCTTCTCGAAGAACTGCCGACCGGTACGATCATCATCTATCGAGCGCGCTCACTCGAGGAACTCGTCTTCCGGGACGAACTCGAATGGCTGGCCGACAATCGCGAGGCCCGCCTCTGGTACGTGCTCGGGTCGCGGGACGATCCGGGGCCGCGACGGGCGTTTTCCGCGGCCGGTATGCGCGAGCTTGTGCCCGATGTCAAGCAGCGCGACGTCTACCTATGCGGACCGCCCGGCCTGGTCGACGCGTCGCTGAAGGCACTCAAGCCGCTCCATATCCGGCGTAAGCATATTCATATGGATCCATTCGAGTTCTAGGGGAGGAGTTCGATTTGCGTCGCGCTACCGCGGTTGTTCTGGGCACCCTCACCGGCGCAGGATTGCTCGTCGGCGCCAAGGTCGGCAACGCGTCATTTGCGGCCTCCGGCGCCGCCACCGCGACCGCCGTTTCCGGCCCCGATGGAGCCACGGCCATCCCGCTTCCGGATGGGTCAACCGGAGGCTCGGCCCCCGCCGTCGCACCGTCGGCTCGCACTCACGTGTCGACGAAGCCATCGCCAACCTCGGGCCGCACCACGCCTCCGCCGACGAAGTCGACGCCGAAACCAAACCCCTACCCCGACGCCGAAGCCCACGCCGAGCGGACCGCGAGACGGCACGTACAAGGCGTCGTCGAGCGAGCGGTACGGGACCCTGACGCTGACCGTGACGATCTCCTCGCACCGGATCACGGCCATCACGGCGGCGTACGATTCGAACTCGCCGCAGTACTGCACGTCGCAGGCGTGCCCCAAGCTTCGCTCCGAGGCACTCGCCGCACAGAGTGCCAACATCGCCACGGTTTCCGGCGCTACGTACACCTCCGATGCGTACAAGGCCGCGTTGGCCGCGGTGCTGAAGTCCGCCGGCTGAAACCTCGGCCGAGCGTTGGGAGCGGACGTGATGCACCGGGTGGAAATGCTGATGGGCACGGCGATCGCCGTGGACGTCGCGCATGCGCCGCCCGGTGTGGACACGGCCGCGTTGGTGGCCCGAGCGTTCGAGTGGTTCGACGAAGTCGATCGCCGATTCAGCACGTACAAGCCGGACAGTGAGGTCTGCCGCATCGACCGCGGGGAGCTGCGGCCCGACGAATTCTCCGAGGACATGCGTACGGTCCTCGCCGCCGGCGAACGGATGCGGATCGAGACCGCAGGCTATTTCGACGTGTACGCGAACCGGCACCTCGACCCGTCCGGATACGTCAAGGGCTGGTCCGTGCAGGTGGCGTCGGACCGGCTGATCGAGGCCGGGCTCGCGAATCACTGCATCAATGCCGGTGGCGACGTCCGCGTGCGGGGCGTGTCCGATGATGGCGAGCCATGGCGGATCGGCATCAGACATCCCTGGCAACCGGACAAGATCGCGTGGGTCGTCGCCGGGTCCGACCTGGCGGTTGCTACGTCCGGGACGTACGAGCGGGGTCTTCATGTGCTCGACCCGTTCACCGGTCATCCGGCTTCGTCGCTGCGCTCCGTCACGGTCACCGGCCCCGACCTGGCTATCGCCGACGCGTACGCAACCGCGGCCGTCGCGATGAACGAGCGCGGCCTGGAATGGCTGGCCACGCTCGACGGATACGAGTGCGCGGTCGTGACCGAACGCGGCGACGCTTTTCGGTCCGATGGCCTGCCGGCGATCGCCATCGCCGGCGACGGCGAACCGCCGTCGCCGCTACGCGGGTGACTCAGCCAGCGCTACGCGGGTGACGCAGCCGCCGCTACGCGGGTGACGCAGCTGGCGCTACGCGGGTGACGCAGCCAGACTGAGCAGCGTTTGACCCCAGTCGCGTGCGCGATCGATCTCGTGGGGCAGCAACGGCCCGGTGGCCGACTCGACGAGGAATCGCTGCGGCGGCGCAATCGTGTGAGCGCCCCGATGCTCCAGCATCCGACCGGTCGTACGGGCCGCGTGGTCAAGCACGCGCAGGACGCTGGGATGATTAAGCCGGGTGTCGAATACGGCCGCCGCGGTGCCCGCAGGAAGCCGCAGTCCGCCGATCCACTCCCGAAGCCCGGTCTGCGCGGCCGGAGGCGCCTCCTCGTACTGCGTCTCGGCTTGCCGTCGGGATGATGGCCTCGTCATGCCGAGCTGGTGGGTCGGACCGCCGACGACCAGAAGATCGATGTCGTGAACGGCTCTCGGGAGCCGACCGCACGTCGATGACCTGCACGTCGGCCCGGGTACGCAGACCATCGCCGATCGCCTCCGCAACCGACTTCGCGTTGCCGAACAGACTTTCGTAGACGATGAGCGCACGCATGATGCTGTCTCCCTTCGCGGGGCCGCTGCGATTCGCTCGGCCATGTGTGGGTCGACCGCTCGTGTCGGACATTGGCTAGCGCCTTCGCCGACGCGACTAAGTTACCGCCCACATTCTCAGGATCATCGATGCCGCGGTGACCGGCGCGAGGGGCGAACGGCCCGGGACCGCACGGCCGAGCGGCCCGGTGGGATCGAATCGTCGGCGGCCGGCTCCCCGACGACCGTCGCTTCGCCGGTGAGGTCGCCCCGGCACCGGGAGAAGCTGAACCCGCGCGTTCCACCCGGCCCGATGTGGATCTCTGGCTTCGGCTTAATGTGGATCTCAGGGCCCGAACGTCGGTCTGCGCGACCCGTGGCCCGGCTTGGGTGGCAAGATCCGAGGAGAGACGCGGGAGAGGGGACGCCGTGGTGACGGTCAGAGACGGACATCCGCAAGCGCTCGCCAGCGCAGCCGAGGCAGCGGGCGCTGCGCCGTCCATTCACAACACGCAACCGTGGCACTGGCGCGTCCACGACGGGGTAGCCGATCTCTTCGCCGATCCACGACGGCAACTGCTTGCTTCCGATCCCGACCGACGCCTGCTCATACTGAGCTGCGGCATGGCTTTGCATCACGCCCGCATTGCCTTGGCCGCCGAGGGAGTGGCGGTGGAGGTAGACCGGATACCGGACCCGGGAAACGGCGATCTCCTGGCCACGGTGTCGATCACCGGATCCATTCCGGTGACGCCGTCCGCGATGCGGCTGGTCCAGACGGCCGAGATACGCCATACCGACCGTCGACCACTGCTGGACGAGCCGGTGCCGCCCACCACGCTGGCCGCGCTGCACTCGACCATGGCCACGTCGCCGGTGCGCCTCGACGTTCTCAGCCGCGACCAGGTAATTGAGCTGGCAGCGGCGACGGACCGTTCGCAGTCGAGCGAGATCCATGACGATGAGGTTCGCGCCGAACTACAAGCCTGGACCACCGGCGAGCATCCCGACGGCACCGGTATCCCGGATGCGAACATTCCCCAACGACCGCTGCAGACGACCGTGCCGAGCCGTGATTTCGGGCATGCGGGGACGTCTGCCGACGTCGTCCACCCACGATTCTGCGGCGTCCTACGCCATCTTGTACGGAAGCAACGACGACCCACGCGCGTGGCTCGAAGCTGGCGAAGCGTTCTCGGCGCTGTGGCTGATGGCGACCGAGTTGTCAGTCGCGGTGCTGCCGCTGTCCGCCGCGGTCGAGACGCCGGCCCAGCGCCACGCGTTGCGTCGGATCCTCGGTGGTATTGGATACCCGTATCTCGCGATGCGGCTCGGCATCGCCGATCCGGATCAAGCGAGTTTGCCGCGTACGCCACGGCTCGCACCATCGGAAACGGTTGACGTGGTTACTTCCTAGGACCCCGCCCGGCTGGGACCGCTGCGTCATTTGGCGTTGCTGAGCTGAAGCGCCGGCGACTGAGGTGCGATTGCCACCGTCGCCGAGTCGGTGAAGGTCCACGGTTGTCGTAGCCCGGCGGCCGGCACGACGAAGACCGGGCAATGCGACTCGGCCATCACGGTCGCCAGGACCGAGGCGTTCGAGCCATGGGCGAAGCGGCCACGACCGTGGGCGCCGACGACCACCGAACTCGCGTGCGCGGACACGTCGATCAGCGCCCGGCGCGGATCGGCATCCACGCGACGCCGCTCGATGGCAATGCCGGCGCGTCCGGCCACCTCGTCGCACAGCCATGGGGAGTGGAGTGGATCATCCCAGGCCGGCGTCGGCCTACGGCTTGCGTACACCGCGATCAACCTGGTTCCGCGCAGGCCGGCCTCGCCGACCGCGAACTGTACGGCGCGCCCAGGATGCGAGTGATCCGTCCACGCCCACGAAAACCGGATGGCCGCGCCGGTCCGGCACCACGGTTCGGGATCGGCCGGTGCACGATAAGCACCGGCGAGTGGCCATATGTCACGAGGTGTGCGCCGACGGAGTCGGCAAAATGCCCGTCGCGCGGATCCCGCCCGTCGCGCGATCCCGCCCGCCGCGCGGATCCCGCCCGCGGTGACTCACGACAACCAGATCGGCGTTCGCGGATGCCTCGATCAACCGGCCGGCGGGCGTGCCGACCAGCAACTGGGTGGACACGACGACGTCCGGCGCGCGGGAATGGACCCGGTCGACGGCCTGGGACAGCAATTCCGCGCCGGCGCTCCGGTCGGCATCTCGCCGCTCGGCCAGGTTTGTCGCGGACTGGACGTGAACGATCCGCAACGTCGCGCCGCGCAACCGTGCCTCCCTGGCCGCTTCGTCGACGGCGAGAAGGCCGCCGGGCGTTTCGTCGAGGCCGGCGATGATAACCGGGTGGAGGCGGTGCTCCGCCGTGATCGCGGCCGGCGCGGCGTCCACGTCGTGGGCATGGTCGGGCGTGCCGCACTTCCTTGACACCGACGCAGAGACCGAGCAAATCGATGAAGCATCGTGGCCGGCGGCGAGCCGCTGTCATCGCTCATGGCTCGCTCCTCCTCAGACGTGCGAAACGCTTACTGTCTTCATCGTCGTGCCGGCCACGGGACCAAGACAGAGTCGTACGGCCCGCCGAGCGCGGTCGGTGTGCCCCCTCGTTGGTATGGACGGGCCGAGGTTGACATGGACGGGCCGAGGGCGGCACGCGCCGACCTCGGCCATCACCCATTGATCATCGGCTGTCTGATCCCGCCGCGATGACCGCGGCCCGGCCCGCTTCCAGCCGTGCTATTGGCAGGCGGAACGGCGAGCAGGAAACGTAGTCGAATCCGCACTCGTGGAAGAAGTGGACCGAGTCGGGATCGCCGCCGTGTTCACCGCAGACACCGATCTGAAGGTCGTCACGGGCGGCACGGCCGTCGGCGACGGCGATCTGGATCAGCCGACCGATCCCTTCGATGTCGATCGACTCGAACGGCGACCGATCGAAAATGCCCAGCTCCAGATAGCGAGGGAAGAACGCGCCCTCGACATCGTCGCGGGAGAATCCCCAGCCCATCTGGGTCAAGTCGTTGGTGCCAAACGAGAAGAACTCGGCCAGTTGGGCGATGCGACCAGCCGTCATGGCCGCGCGCGGCACCTCGATCATGGTGCCGATCTTGGTGTCGTCGGCGTGCCCGGTACGGTCGGCCAACACGGCCAGCGCCTCGTCGCGCACGGCCTCCAGCTCGAGGACCGATCCGACCAGCGGGACCATGATCTCCGGACGCGGGTCCCCGCCGGCGGCGGCCACCGATGACGCCGCCTCGGCGATCGCCCGGACCTGCATGGCGAACAAGCCCGGCACCATCAGCCCGAGCCGGACACCGCGCAAGCCGAGCATGGGGTTCTCCTCGTGCATGCGCCGAACGGCCGCCAGCAGCCGGATATCGTGCTCGACATCGACACCGCGCTCCTGGGCGAGCGCAACCCGTACCGCCAATTCCTCCAGCGAGGGCAGGAACTCGTGCAGCGGCGGGTCGATCAACCGGATCGTCACCGGTTGTCCGTCCGCGGCGGTCAGGATGCCCTCGAAGTCGGTGCGTTGCAAGGGCAACAGCGCATCCAAGGCCGATTGACGTTCCGTCTCACCTTCGGCCAGTATGAGCGCCTCGACCAGCTCTCGCCGGTCGCCGAGGAACATGTGCTCGGTGCGGCACAGGCCGATTCCAGCGGCACCGAAACGGCGTGCCCGAAGGGCGTCGTCGACGGTGTCGGCGTTGGCGCGGACGCCGAGGCGGCGTTTGTCGTCGGCGTGGTTCAGAAGCCGCTCAACGGCCGCGACGAGCGGACCGCTCACGGCACCGGTCTCGAAGTACGCGACGACCGGGGAATCCTGGACCGGGACCTCGCCGAGGTAGACCTTTCCGGTGGTGCCGTCGATCGAGATGAGGTCGCCGTCGGCGACTGTCTGGTCGCCCACGCGGAAGATTCCACCTTCGGTGTCGATGTCGAGGCTGTCGGCGCCGCAGACGCAGGTTCGGCCCATTCCGCGCGCCACGACCGCGGCATGACTGGTCTTGCCGCCGTGCGACGTGAGCACTCCCTGCGCGGCGACGATGCCGGGAAGATCGTCGGGATTCGTCTCGCGGCGTACGAGGATGACGCTCTCGCCGTTGGCGGCGCGCTCGGCGGCCCGGGCCGAGTCGAACGTGACCCGCCCGACCGCCGCCCCGGGCGACGCCGCGACGCCGGTCGCGAGCACCGGTATGTCAGTGGAGTCGACGAAACTGGGGAACATCAGCTGCGCCAGTTGGGCGCCGGTGACTCGGCTGAGCGCCTCGTCCAAGTCGATCAGGTCTTCGTCGACGAGTTGGGTGGCGATGATGAACGCCGCCGCCGCCGTACGTTTGCCGACCCGGGTTTGCAGCATCCACAACGTGCCGCGCTCGATGGTGAATTCGATGTCGCACAGGTCGCGGTAGTGCCTCTCCAGCGTAGCCATGTGACGGGTCAGCTGCGTGAAGCAACTCGGGTTGAGGGTGGCCAGATCCTCGAGCGGCACGGCGTTACGGATCCCCGCGACCACGTCCTCGCCTTGGGCATTGGACAGGTAGTCGCCGTAGATTCCGCGGGCATCCGGTCGCCGGGTCGCGGGTGAACGCGACACCCGTGCCAGAGTCGGAGCCGAGGTTGCCGTACACCATCATCATGACGTTGACCGCGGTGCCGAGATCGTTCGGGATGCGTTCCTGGCGGCGGTACATCGCGGCCCGCGGGGAATTCCATGACGCGAACACCGCCGCCACCGCCTGGTTGAGCTGGTCGTGGGGCGCCTGGGGGAAGTCGTCGCCGACGTGGTCGCGGAACACCTTCTTGTAGGCCTCGACGAGCTCGCGGAGGTCGGTCGCGCCGAGGTCGATGTCGGCGGCCGCCGCCCGGCGGTTCTTGAGGTCGTCGAGAACGCCGGCGAACGCCGCGTCGTCGATGCCGCGCACCGTCTTTCCGAACATCTGGATCAACCGCCGGTACGAGTCCCAGGCGAAGCGCTCGTCACCGGTGCGCGCCGCCAAACCAGCGACCGTGGCGTCGTTCAGGCCGATGTCCAGGACAGTCTCCATCATGCCGGGCATGGAGAACTTTCCCCCGGACCGTACCGACAGCAGCAGCGGATCACGGACGTCGCCCAGCGACCGCCGGGCCCGCATCTCCAGCCCGCGAAGGTGATCGGCGACCTCGGCCCACATTCCGTCGGGTACGCGGCCGGTGGCCAAGTAGGCACGGCAGGCGTCAGAGGTGATCGTAAAGCCCGGTGGCACCGGCAGCCCCATGTTGGCCATCTCGGCGAGGTTGGCGCCCTTGCCGCCGAGTAGGTCCTTCATGTCTTTGTTGCCGTCGGCGAATTCGTACACGTACTTGGTCATCACGGCTCCTCACGCGCGGACAACGGTGTCGGTCCTATCTCATCGCGATGGCGCCGTTCGGGTTAGGGCCGTCGGCCCCCTCTCGTCAGGTCGGAGAGCCCGCCACCGATGCCTGCGTCGCCCGGCACCCGATCACGGCGGAACGAGAAGGATCGGGTGACCTTAGGATCTATCTGTGTCCTCTTCATCCGAGCCCGAAAGCGACCGCAACGCCTGGGCGCCCGCCTTCGACATCTCGGCGTTGTCACGCGTGCGCCTGGATGAGTTGCTCCAGGAGCTGCTGGACCGGGTCGGCGAGGTCATGTCCAGCCGTGAGCGGCTGTCGGCGCTGCTGCAGGCTGTCGTCGGAATCGGCGGTGACCTGGATCTGCGCAGCACCCTGCACCGGATCATCACCGCGGCCTGCACTCTCTCCGGTGCGCGGTACGGTGCGCTCGGTGTGATCGGTCCAGACCGGCGACTCGTCGAATTCATCACTGACGGCCTCACGGTCACCGAACGCCACGCGATCGGCGACCTGCCCACCGGCCGCGGCGTCCTTGGCCTCCTCATCGACGATCCTCGACCGGTACGCATGGCCGACATCACCGCGCATCCGCGATCGTTCGGCTTCCCGCCGAATCACCCGCCGATGCACAGCTTCCTCGGCGTGCCCGTACGGATCCGGGATCAGGTGTACGGCAACCTATATCTGACCGAGAAGCGTGACGGCGAAGAGTTCAGCGCCGACGACGAACAAGTCGTCGTGGCCCTGGCGACGGCGGCCGGCATCGCCATCGACAACGCACGGCTTTACGCGACAGCCGGCCGCCGGCAGCAATGGCTCGAGGCGACCGCGGAAATCACCAACGCGCTCATCGGCGAGGTCGACCGTTCCGCGGCTCTCTCGCTGGTTGCTGCGCGGGCGCGCGAGGTGGCCGACGCCGCTTTCGTGGCGATCCTGCTCTACGACGCCGATGCAGGCGAGTTGCGGGTCGACGTGACCGCACCGCCACATGCGATCGCCACCGGCACGTCGCTGGCGGTGGCCGACACGCCTTTTGAGGGCGTCATCACCTCGGGCGACCACGCTGTCGTGGCCGACCTCGATCGGGCGATGCCCTCGGCAATGACAATTCCGTCGGGCCAGGCGCTGATCGCTCCGCTCGGCCGCGATGCGGGAAGCGTTGGTGTGCTTCTAGTCGCGCTGCCGACCGACGGCGTCGGGTTCGGCGGCGCCGACGCAAGCATGATCAATACCTTCGCCGTGCAGGCCGCGCTGGCCCTGGAACGTGTTCAAGCGCAGGACGAACGGCAACTTCTCGTGGTACTCGAAGATCGTGAACGGATCGCCCGCGACCTTCATGACGTGGTGATCCAGCGACTGTTCGCCGCCGGCCTGGGCCTGCAGTCGATGTCGCGCCTGGTCGGCCGCGACGATCTTCGTCAGCGACTTGATCAGACGGTGACCGACCTGGATACGACGATCCGCGACATCCGCACCGCGATCTTCGAGCTGCGGGCGCCGGCGGCGGCGTCCCTGCACAGCGAGCTCATTGACACCGTCGAAGCGGCCGCCAATGCCCTCGGCTTCCGTCCGACGTTGCGGGTGTCCGGCCTGATCGACCGGGGCGTGCCGGAGGCGCTCCGGCCGGAGATCGTGGCCGTTGTCCGCGAAGCGCTGTCCAACGTCGTCCGGCACGCCCATGCGCACGCGGTCGAGGTGGCGGTGGACGTGTCGACCGACACCTTCGACTTGCGGGTCGCCGATGACGGGGTCGGGATCGTGCCCGGCAAGCCGGGCAACGGGCTCGGCAACCTTCGCGCCAGGGCCGAGGAGCGCTCCGGCACGTTCTCCGTCGCTCCGGTCGAGCCGCACGGCACGATGCTGACCTGGCGGGTGCCGATCCTGGCGGCCGGCGACGAACGGTAGGGCCTGCCGGCGCGGGACCTTTGGCACTGTCGCCCAGGTATCCGGTGACCGAAGCTGGGCGTCATGACTGCGGCCTCGGACGCACACACATTCGCGGGCCGGGCTGGTGCTCCGATCAACATCGATGTGGCCGACCTTGCCGGCGGTGTCGATGCGCTCGCCGCCGACGGTGCGATCATCCGCATCCGACCGGTGCGGGCTGGCGATGCCGTCGCGCTGACCGATCTGCACGAGCGGGCCAGCAACGACACGCTGTACCGCAGGTTCCTGTCGGCCGGACACCATCCGATCGCCGGCGAGGTCGCGCGCCTGGTCCGACCCCCGGATGCCGATCACGCGGCCCTGGTGGCGGTGGAACGCGGCCGTGTGGTCGGTGCCAGCTCGTACGAGGTACTTCCCGGCCGGCGTACGGCCGAATTCGCGGTGTTCGTCGACGACGCGTGTCATGGCCGAGGAATCGGCACTCTGCTGTTGGAACATCTGGCCGTCTGGGGCCGGCGCCACGGGATCCCGGACTTCCTCGGCGAGGTGCTGCCGACCAACAGCTCCATGCTGCGCGTGGCATCCAATCTCGGCCAGCCCATTCGATCAAAATTCGATCTTGGTCTCATCGAGGTGCACCTCGACACCGACCTGGCCGATTCCAACGTCGTCGATGTTCGTGACGCCGCCGCCGCCCGCCACTCGCTGGACAACCTGTTCGCGCCACGGACGATCGCGATCGTCGGCGACGACTGGTCTTCGGGCGGTGCCAGCCGCACGCTTCTCGACGCGATCGTCGAGGGCAAATTCGCGGGAACCGTGTACGCCGTCGGCGCGCCGGACAACGGCTCCTTGGGCGCAGCCACGTATCGGAGCATCGGTGCCGCGCCGAGCCCTGATCTCGTCATCATCACCGCTGCCGCGGCGGCGGTCCCGGCGGCGCTAGCCTCCGCCGGCGAGTCCGGTGCGCGTGTCGCGGTCGTCGCGACCGGGGGCTTTGATGGCGATGGTCCGGAAAGTGCGCGCGGCCGAGCCGAGCTCGTGCGCATCGCGCGCGCCGGCGGAATGCGCCTGGTCGGCCCGAGCAGCCTCGGCGTTGTCAATACGGCCGAGACCGTAAGCCTCCACGCAACGAGCGCGCGAGCCGTCCGGGTCGGCGGGCTTGCGGTCGCGGCCCAGTCCGGCGCGGTCGGCAGCAGCCTGCTGGGCAACGCGTACCGCCACGACCTCGGCATCGCCACGTTTGTATCGCTCGGCAACAAGGCCGACGTGTCCGGCAACGACCTGCTGTCCTACTGGTACGACGATCCAGCGGCCAAAGCCGTCGCCCTCTATCTCGAGTCGCTCGGAAATCCGCGTCGGTTCGGACGGATCGCCCGCGCGGTCGCACGACGCAAGCCCGTCCTCGTGATCAAGAGCGGTCGCCGGGGAGTCGGCGGCGCAACCGGCGCTACGGACGCAGCGCACGCCGACGTCACAGTGGACACGTTGTTCGCCCAGGCCGGCGTCATCCGGTGCGACGGACTGAGTGACCTGGTGGCTACCGCACGCGTTCTGGTCGACCAGCCGATGCCGACCGGAGATCGGATCGCGATCGTGGGCAACGCGGGCGGCGTCAACGTGTTGTGCGCCGACGCCGCGGAATCCGCGTCGCTGACTGTGCCGACGCTGCCCGACGAGGTCCAGGAGGCGATCCGGTCGGCCGTTCCGGGCTGCGTCGCGGCCGTGAACCCGGTCGACCTCGGTGCGGCCGCCACCGCTGATCAAGTGCGTGGTGCAGTGGCGGCGGTCGCCCCGTACGTAGATGCGATCGTGATCGCACTGGGCTCCACACCGGGCGACGACGTAGCCGACGTCGTCACGTCGCTCGGACGCACCATCGACGAATTCGCGATGCCGCTCGTCGTCGTGCTGCTCGGAGTGGAGCCGATGCCGATGCGCCTGGGCCGGCGCGGCGTCGCGCTCTTCGACCGCCCGGAGATCGCGATCGGTGCGCTCGGTCGCGCCGTACGTTATGCCCGGTGGCGTGCGTCGCCGTTAGGCCAGCGGCCGGCACTGGCGGGCATTGACGCCTTCCGGGCACGCCGCCTGGTCGACGACGCGTTGCGGAGTGCCGGCGACGTCGGCGCACCTGAGGATCTCGGCCCGGAACTCCTGCGCTGCTACGGCATCCCGGTCTTGGCATCACCGGCGGCGGTGGCCACGCTGGCGGGCGTCGAGATGGTGGTCGGAGTTGCCCACGATCCGTTGTTCGGTTCGGTTCTCACGTGTGGTGTCGCTGGGATCACCACCGAACTCCTCGGCGATCGGAGCCGGCGGGTGTTGCCCCTCACCGACGTCGATGCCGCCGGCATGTGGCGTGATCTGAAGGCGGCGCCGATGCTCACCGGCCATCGTGGTTCGACTCCGGTCGACACGGCCGCGGTGGAGGATCTGTTGCTGCGTCTCGCCCGGCTGGCCGAGGATCTTCCAGAGGTCGCGGCGCTCGATCTCGAACCAGTCATTGTCGGGCCGGACGGTGCCGCGGTCGCCGGCGTGAAGGTACGACTCGCGACGGTCGGCACGGAACCGGATGCCGGCCTCCGGGCGCTGCGTGAACCGGAATGAAGCCGGGCGAAGCGGCGGCGGTTGATGTCCCGGCCTGCTCAGGTGCCAAACGTCCCGTGCACCCCGGGTTGACCGGCCCTGTCTGGCGATCGCTCTCGCTGCAACGCTGGGTGGCGAGACCAAGGAGAAACCGATGATGAGCAACGCGGCGATACGCCTGGAACGCGGGACCGCGCGATGAACGCCGGATGGGACACCGTCCAGCTCGGTGCAAAGTGGGCGACCTGCTTGCAGTCCGCCATCGCGGCTCCGTCGGTGCATAACAGCCAACCATGGCGATTTCGGCTCGGCCAGCACCACGTCGACGTGTTTATCGACCCGCACCGTCGACTCGCCGCCATCGATCCGATGGGTCGCGAGGCGATGATCAGCGTCGGCGCCGCCGTGTTGAACCTACGCGTCGCTATCCTCGCGGCCGGACGGGTTCCGCTCACGCAACTCTTGCCGAGTCCGGACGAGCCGGCGCTCGCGGCCAGGATCACGCTAGGCGCAGCGCACGTACCGGATGCGACGGTGCTCGCTCTCGCATCCGCGATCGGCAAACGCCGCACCAACCGGCGCCCATTCCGCGACATCGACGTCCGCGACGAGGTCATCGACCAGCTCAGGACGGCCGCACGGGTGGAAGCCGCCGCCCTCACCGTCGCTGACCCGATCGGACGCGAGGTCATCCTCGATGTGGTCCGCAGTGCACAGGAGGCGCAAGCCCACGACCCGCGTTACGTCAACGAACTCGCGAACTGGACGGCGTTGGACCCGATGTTCGGCGAGGGTGTGCCGGCCCAGTCCTTCGGCCCGAGCCACGACTGGGCCGACGTACCGATCCGTGACTTCGGATTGGCCCACCCCGATGTCCGCCGCCGTCACGCCTGGTTCGAAGCGGCTCCGACAGTGGTCATGCTGTCCACCGAGGCCGATACACCGGTGCAATGGCTGCGCGCCGGACAGGCGATGGAACGCGTTCTGTTGACCGCGACCGTACGGGGCGTCGCGAACACTCCGATGACGGCGCCGACCGAACTCCCCGAGCTGCGGGCGTTGCTGAACGATTCGGGCGACCGGCGAGTCGCGCAGGTCATTCTCCGACTCGGTTACGGCGACCCGTGCCCGTCGACGCCGCGGCGGCCACTGGCTGATGTTCTCGAATCCAGCCGGTCCGCGGTTGGGGCGCCGTCCACCGGTCCCGGTGCCTGGGGCTGATGAGGCGGTCGGGCACCGGCAGCCCTGGCGAACACGAACGGAGATGAGCATGAACGACATCGTCACGTACGGGCGAGTGGCCGATATCCGGCTGCACACCGCCGAGCCACGCGGCACCTTTCAGCCAGGCCAGCTCGATGGTTTGCCCGCACCGGCCGCCACATTTCTCCAGCATGCGATCGGCCCCGGAGCACCACTTCCGCAACGCGTCAGCTTGACGATGCACGGTCACATCAAGGTCATGGGCGGTTGGTTGCCGTTCCGCGCGGAGCAGGTCATCGACCACGACCGTGGCTTCTGGTGGACCGCGAACGTCGCGCATGGGCTGTTGCGTGGCAGCGACACCTTCGATCACGAGCAGGGCCAGACCCGGTTCGCGCTAGGCGGGATCGTCCCGGTCGTGGTCGCCGACGGGAAAGACGTCAGCCGTAGCGCGCTCGGTCGATTCATTGCCGAGCAGGCGATCTGGCTGCCCGGCAGTCTGCTGCCGGCCAACGGCACCCACTGGTCCGCCGTCGATCGGGATCACGCCGACGCGACCGTCCCTGGATCCGGGACCTACACCCATCTGCGCATCGGGATCGACTCTGATGGTGCGGTCCGCGATCTGGCGATGTCGCGCTGGGGACGGTCTCATGGCCGGTTCGGGTGGATCCCGTTCGGCTTGGTCGCCGACGCCGAAGCCTCTTACGGCAATTTCACGCTCGTGTCACAGGGTCGAGCGGGATGGTGGTACGGCACGGCAAGGTGGCCGGCCGGCGAATTCTTCCGTTTCACGATCGATGACGTACGCACCATCTAGGTCACTCGATTCGCTTCAACGATGGAGGTCGCGATGGATCACACGTGTCTGCTAGTTGTCGGTGTCGATGGATCCCCGGCCGCCCAACGCGCGCTGACGTGGGCCGTGTCCGAAGTCGATCGTCGGCGCGAGCCAACCTCCGTCCAGGCCATCACGACCTGGCAGTGGGACCCGGCCGACGAGCCGGAGAGTGTGGCCGTGCGACCGCTGGATCCGCGTGACGCCGCTGAACGCGTACTCACCCACGCGATCGCCGTCGCCCGCGCAGGTTTTCCGGGCGTCGCGATCGCGGGGGAGGTGCTCGAGGGCGATCCCGCTGCCACGTTGGTCCGGGCCAGCGCCGGCGCTGACATGCTGGTCCTCGGCAGCCATGGACACAGCGAGGTCTTCCATGCTGTGCTCGGCTCCGTCGCCGATGCGTGCGTCCGCGGCGCCACTTGCCCAGTCGTCGTCATCCCGGTCCACGCCGGGGCCCCATTCCACCCGGATCTGCCGGCCGTCGCGCCAACATGAACCCGACGATCTTGAGGTCAACGGAGACCGAAATCACATCGTCATCACCTCGGATTCGAAGGAGCACCACGATGCGGATCGTCGACGGCACCCCGCTGACCGACACCGAACTCGCCCAGCTCGACGCCCATTGGCGGGCGGCCAACTACCTGTCGGTGGGCCAGATCTATCTCATGGACAACCCGCTTCTGCGCGAAGCTCTCGATCCGCAACACGTCAAACCACGGCTGCTCGGTCACTGGGGAACAACGCCGGGACTGAACATCCTCTACACCCACCTGTCCCGGATCATTGCGGCCCGACAACAGGAGGTCATCTACGTCGCCGGGCCGGGCCACGGTGGGCCGGGCCTGGTCGCGAACGCCTGGCTGGACGGAACGTACAGCGAAACGTACCCGCGCGTGTCCAGCGACGAGCGCGGCATGCAGCGGCTGTTCCGACAGTTCTCGTTCCCTGGCGGGATTCCGTCGCACGTGTCACCGGAAACACCCGGCTCGATCCACGAGGGTGGCGAGCTCGGTTATTCACTCTCGCATGCGTACGGTGCGGCCCTGGATAACCCGAACTTGGTTGTCGCGTGCGTCGTCGGAGACGGCGAGGCCGAGACTGGCCCGCTGGCCGCGTCATGGCACGCCAACAAGCTGCTCGACCCGGTCGATGACGGCGCCGTCCTGCCGATCCTGCACCTCAACGGCTACAAGATTGCGAACCCCACCGTGCTCGCCCGCATCGGCGACGACGAACTATCCGACCTGCTGAGCGGCTACGGCTACACGCCGTACCTCGTGGCGGGTGACGACCCGACGACGGTGCATCAACTGCTCGCGGCAACGCTCGACACCGTCTTCGACGAAATCGCGGCAATTCAGCATCGTGCGCGCGTCGACGGCGCTACCGACCGGCCGCGCTGGCCAATGATCGTGCTGCGCACCCCGAAGGGCTGGACCGGCCCGAAGGTCGTCGACGGCCTGCCGGTCGAGGGGACATGGCGTGCCCATCAGGTCCCCTTGACCGCGGCCCGAAGCGATGCCGTCCATCTGGGCCAGCTCGTCGAGTGGATGCGGTCGTACCGGCCGGAGGAACTGTTCGACGAGAGCGGCGCGCCACGGTCCGAGGTCGTCGGCTGGCTACCGCGCGGCCTGTTGCGGATGAGCGCGAGCCCCTACACCAACGGCGGAGCGCACCCGCGCGACCTTGAGTTGCCCGACTTCCGCGCCTACGGCGTGAAGGCGGGTCAGACCGCGGAGGCGACACGCGTCCTCGGTGGATGGCTGCGTGACGTCATGACGGCCAATGCCCCCTACCGGAACTTCCGTCTTGTCGGCCCCGATGAGACCGAGTCGAACCGGCTCGGTGCGGTCCTCGACGTGACCGGCAAAGCATGGCAGGCACAAGTGCTCGACGTCGATCAGCACCTCGACCGCCACGGCCGGGTGATGGAGATCCTGTCCGAACACACCTGCCAAGGTCTGTTGGAAGGCTATTTGCTCACCGGCCGCCACGGCCTTTTCTCGTGCTACGAGGCTTTCGTGCACATCGTCGACTCGATGTTCAACCAGCATGCCAAGTGGCTGAAGGTCATTCGCGGCCTTGACTGGCGCCGATCCATCCCGTCGCTCAACTACCTGCTCACTTCGCACGTGTGGCGGCAGGATCACAACGGCTTCTCGCACCAGGATCCCGGCTTCATCGACCACGTCATGAACAAGAAAGCCGAGGTGGTACGGGTTTACCTGCCGCCGGACGCAAACACGCTGTTGTCGGTGGCCGACCACTGCCTGCGCAGCCGCGACTACGTCAACGTCATCGTCGCCGGCAAGCAACCGGCGCCAACCTGGCTCGACATCGACGACGCGGCCCGGCACTGCGCACGGGGGCTCGGCATCTGGGACTGGGCCAGCAACGACAACGGCGATCCCGACGTGGTGCTGGCGGCCGCCGGCGACGTACCCACGTTGGAAACGCTGGCCGCGACAGACCTGCTGCGTCAACACATACCGGATCTGAAGATCCGGGTTGTCAATGTCGTCGATCCGATGCGTCTGCAACCGGAATCGGAGCATCCGCATGGTCTCCCGGAGGCCGAGTTCGACGCCATCTTCACCACCGACCGGCCGATCGTCTTCGCCTACCACGGCTACCCGTGGCTGATCCACCGGCTGACCTACCGCCGCGCCGGTCACGACAACATCCACGTCCGCGGATACAAGGAAGAAGGATCGACGACCACACCGTTCGACATGCTGGTACGCAACGATCTCGACCGATTCCATCTGGTCATCGACGTGATCGATCGGGTGCCTGGGCTCGCCCGCCGGGCCGCGACCGTACGCCAGCGCATGGTGGACAAGCTCGCCGAACACCACGACTACGTGCGGCAGACCGGTGAGGACCTGCCCGAGGTCACGGACTGGGTCTGGGTCAGCCGATAGAGAGGTCGACGCCGCGGTGGCACCGGCTCGATGCCACCGCGGCGCACAATTGTGTCTGCCGCGGATAAAACGACGTAGCGCGACAGCGATGTGACGCGACCGTGATGCGACGCGGCAGCGCAGCAGGCGGCGGGCTACCGCGCTTTGTCACCCAGCAATCGGGTCGCCAGCACCGCGGCCTGCGTACGCCGCTCCAGCCCGAGTTTGGCCAGGACGCTGGACACGTAGTTCTTGACCGTCTTGTCGGCGAGGAACATCTTCTGCGCGATTTCGTGATTGGTCAGGCCCTGCGCGATGTACTCCAAGATGCGCCGCTCCTGATCGGTCAGCGACTTGAGTTCGTTGGGCTGCTCCACGCCGCTGCGGATCCGATCCAGCACCCGCGCGGTCACGGCCGGGTCGAGCAGCGACTGGCCCGCACCAACGCGGCGGACCGCGTCGACGAGATCGGTGCCGCGGATCTGCTTGAGGACATAGCCGGCCGCCCCCGCCATGATCGCCGAGAAGAGCGCTTCGTCATCCTCGTACGAGGTGAGAATCAGGCCCTGGATCGTCGGATCGACCGCGCGGACGTCCCGGCACACGTCGATGCCGTTGCCGTCAGGCAATCGCGCGTCGAGCACGGCGACGTCGGGGTGCAGGGCCGGAATGCGGTGCACCGCTTCGACGGCCGAACCCGACTCGCCGACGATCTCGATGTCGCCGTCTTGGGTCAGCAGGTCAGCGATGCCTCGGCGGACGACCTCATGGTCGTCGAGCAGGAAGACACGGATCACATGTTGTTTGTACACGGTCGCGACCGGGCCGGGCAGGGCCCAATGGCCCCCTCCGGACGGGACCCAGGTCGGCCCGCCCGCTCGGGACCTGCGGCACTGCCCCGCCGCCGCGCGGACGACAACGCTGGAAGTGACTTGGGGAGGACCACATGGACACAGCGAACAGTCGCGCCACCGACATCAACCTGAGCGAACGACTCGCGTACGCGCTCACCATCGCCGGGCGTGCGCCGTCGATCCACAACACCCAGCCGTGGCGATGGCGCCTGCGCGGCAACATGGCTGACTTGTATGCCGACACCCGGCGGCAACTCGTCGTCGTCGATCCCGACCGCCGGCTGATGACGGTCAGTTGCGGTGCGGCTCTGGATCACGCGTGCACCGCACTCGCCGCCGACGGGATCGCCGCCAGCGTCGACCTCATCCCCAGCGCGGGCGATCCGACGCATCTGGCCCGGCTCTCCGTGACCGGCCAGACGACCGTGTCGGATGCGGCGGTGCGGTTGTTCCATACGATCCAGATCCGTCACACAGACCGCCGACCACTGCTCGACCAGCCGATCCGGGGCAGCGACGTCGCCGCGATGCGGACGATCGCCGGCCGATTCGATACCGGACTGCACCCGATCAGTCGTACGGATGTGCTGGACCTGGCCGCCGCCACCGCGCGGGCACAACGCGATGAGATCGACGACGTCGCCGCTCAACGGGAACTCGACGCGTGGACCGGCGGCGGCCGCCCAACCGGCGCCGGCGTGCCGGACGCCAACATCCTGAGCGAGCCAACTCAGACGACGGTGCCGTCGCGCGACTTCGGACATCCGGGCGCCGCTCCAACGACATCGGGTCACGACAAGAGTGCCATGTACGCGATCCTCTATGGTCCGGACGACGAGCCAACGTCGTGGATTCAGGCCGGGCGAGCGCTCTCGGCCATGTGGCTCTACGCGGTCGCGCACAACATCGCTGTCCTGCCGTTGTCCGCGGCAGTGGAGGCGGCGTTCACCCGCCAGAGCCTGCATCGCATGCTCGGCGGGCTCGGCTATGCCCAGCTGGCCGTACGACTGGGCATCGCCGACCCCAACCAGGAGGCCACGCCGCATACACCGCGGCTGCCGGCGAGCGAAACGATCACCATGGTGAGCTGACCCGGCCGGCCGGCGCAGGCCAACATCATCGGCGACGTGGTTGCATCGGACCGGTTCGCCGATGATGTATTCGCGGCCGAAACGCGAAGGAACACAAAGCGACACGCGAGTGGTTCGGCCGGCGGATATCGCGACACGCGTGGATTCTTTGAGTGAAACCGCGCGCCCGGACGCCCTCGGGCGGGTTTGCTGGGTTGGTCGGACGCGGGCGACCGACCGCCGGCGCCGAGCCGGCGGGAGATGGGCCCGGCCAGAGACGAAGAAGGGTGCGGGAGATTCGATGAGCTTCGGCACTCTCGCACTGATCTCGGCGATCGCCGTCCTCGGCCCGCTTCTCGCGCTACCGGATCGTTGGCATCTGCCCGTACTCCTCGGCGAACTGTTGGCGGGCGTGTTGCTCGGCCACACCGGTGTCGGCGTCTTGGACCCACAGGACGACTCATTCGAGCTCCTTGCCAATATCGGCTTCGCGCTCGTGATGTTCGTCGCGGGCACACATGTGCCCGTACGTGACCCACGATTGCCGGCAGCGCTGCGCACCGGAGGGCTTCGGGTGCTCGGTGTCAGCGCACTCGCCGTACCGATCGCCATCGCCGTCGCCCACCTGTTCGGCACCGGGCACGCAGCCTTGTACGCCGTCCTGTTGGCGTCGTCCTCGGCGGCGCTCGTGCTACCGATCGTGGATGCGTTACGTCTTGATGGCGCACCGGTCGTTGCGTTGCTGCCTCAGGTGGCCATCGCCGACACGTTGTGCATCGTGGCGCTGCCCCTGGTCATCGATGCCCGCCACGCGGCGCGGGCAGCGTTGGGCGCCGCGGCGGTCATCGCATGTACGGCAGCGCTGTTCGTCGCGCTCCGTCATCTCGAACGCGCGGGCATCCGCAGGCGCATCCATCGTCTCTCCGAACGCCGCAAGTTCGCCCTGGAACTGCGGTTCAACCTGGTCGTCCTGTTTGCGTTGGCCGCCTTAGCCGTGGCAACGCACGTGTCGATTCTGCTGGCCGGCTTCGGATTCGGGCTGGCCGTCGCGGCCGTGGGTGAGCCGCGCCGGCTTGCGCGGCAACTGTTCGCGCTGACGGAGGGATTCCTCGGACCGCTGTTCTTCGTCTGGCTGGGCGCGTCCCTCGACGTCCGCGAGTTCGGTCATCGCAGCTCATTCATCGGCCTCGGCGTGGTGCTCGGCGGCTGCGCAGTGCTCGTGCACGCGGCCATGCGACTCACCGGCCAGCCGTTGTCGATGAGTGGCCTGGCCGCCGCTCAACTCGGTGTCCCTGTCGCGGCGGCGACCATCGGCGCGCAGACGCATGTGCTGGCGGCGGGTGAGCCGGCGGCGCTCATCCTGGGCGCCTTGGTGACTATCGCGGTCGCGGTCGCCGCCGGCGGCCGGGCGGTCCGTGCGGGCCTCGCAAGACCGACCGACCGGCCGGCGGCCGCCGACCACGTGCCAGAGTGATGCCGGCCGAACGCAGCACGCCGATCACATGGGATGTCACGGTGCAACCCCGCGGCACCACGCTCGGCTCGGATCGCTCGGTCAGCCGGTTGTGTCAATGACGCTTTCGATCGATCGCCGGGGCGAACTCGTCGTCGGCTGGCCGTACCCCAACCTAATGATCATCTGTGGCGTGCCCTGCCGGCGCACCGTCCGGCGAAGCTCATCCCGTGCCCGCGGCACCTCGATCGGCTGGGACAGCATCGATGCCGCGAGGCCCGCATCGGTGGCCGTCAGGAGCACCATCTGCAGTGCCATGCCCGCAACGACATCGTCGTAGCGGCCGCCGCCGCTGGTCCCGAGGATGGCCAGCAATGGCTCCTGTTCGAAATCCCGGCCCTCGGCCCGCTCTTTGCCGCCGTAGTCGCGCATGGCGAGCACGTCCTGGGGCGCCGGTGCGACGCCGGCAGCGTCGGCCGGGATGCCGACCTGTTCGGTGTGGTAGCGGCTGGTCCACGCTTGCATCTCGGCAACGTAAGCCGCGTCGCTGCGCAACAACTGCTCTGCGTCGCGCACGATCGAGGCCACGTTCGCGACCGACGTACGCTCGTCGACCAGCACCAACCATGCGCCCGCGGCCTCGGCCGCGGCAACGATCCGGGCCCGCGCCTCGGCCGGAACCGGCACGTCCGAGAACGGTCGCCGGTTGCTGCGCCGTCGCGCGATCGCCGCGGTCAACGCCTGTTGCCGGGGTGAAGATGCGCATGCGCCATCGGCGGTGACCGTCGCGACGAGAAGGTCGTCGGCGGATCGGGGCCACAGCCGCGTCTTCGCCTGCACTCCCGCGACGACCAGGGCCAGCTCGATGTTGGCGATGGCGGCACCACACGCGACCCGTGTCGCCCACCGACCCGGATCGGCCACCGGCAATAGTCGGTACGGGTCGGTGCGGACCTCGATAGCGCCGTCGACCAGAGCGAATCGCCACGGCTGCACGTTGTACACCGACGGCGCGCGTACGGCCGCCGCGACCGCGCTGCGGAACACGTCGACATCGATCGACGGTATGACTGTCATGACGAGCCTCCCGTGTCATGCACGACAGCGACGCTGCAATGCGCCTGACGAATCACGTGGCGACTGACCGAACCGAGGACCCGCCGCGCCACTGCATTGCGGCCGCGGTCACCGACGACTAGCAACGCCGCGCCCGATGACGCGCTCACCAACGCCGACTGCGCGCGTTCGCGGAGCACGAAACGGCGGACGTGGACGCCCGGGTGCGCGTGATGAGCCTGCATGACGGCGCCTTCGAGCAGGTCGAGATCGAACGCGTGCGGCATCAGATGGATCTGCGCGAGGTTGTCCTCGACCCACGCCCCGGCCGGGTCGAGGGCCTCGGCGTACACGGCCGCGACCGGACAGCGGTGCCGAGCCGCGTAGTCGAAGGCGAACCGCACAGCGGCGCGCGACGACGGGCCGCCGTCGACGCCGACGACCACGTGGCCGGCGAACGGGCTTGCGGTCACCTCGATCGGGGGCGTGGTCGGGCGAACCGCGACGACGACGCCACGCGCGTGCGCGGCGACCCGGGCCACGACCGCGATGTCACGGGTCGGCGCGGCGATCACCGCCACGCTGCCCGGTGCCGTCCGGGCGATCATCTGTGCGGCTACGCTTCCCGCGGCGACGTCGAGCGTGATGTCGTCGTCCGGCCGCCGCTGACGGATCAGGCGCAGCCGCCGATACAGCCCCGGGTCCAGCAACGCGAGCCACGCCATATCGGGCGGATTGGGTAGCCGCGCCCCCGGCGTGTCGAGCGGATACACCCGGCACATGACGAGCCGCCTCGGTCCGGCGTCGGCCGAACGGCTGGCGAGTTCCTGCTCGGCCCAGGCCAACGCGTCCCAACTCGCGGCCGTACCGTCGATGCCGACGAGAATCGGTGCGAGGCGGTCGACCTTGGTCGCGGTTGCTTGCGGCTCGCCCATTCGGTGTCCCTCCACGATCGTCCGGAGCCCGCTGTTCCAGGGCTGCCGTCACCCATAGGTTCCAGAGCTGCTTCTGTTCCTCGACCATCGGCCGGATTGCCGCCGGGCGGTAGGGGCAGAGGTCCCGGCCAGCGTCGCGGCGGACGGGCCAAAGGTCCCGTGTCCGCCGGGCGGCGCATATGGCTCGACCGCCGGGCTCGGTCGCGGGACAAAGGGCCCACCGGCGTTGGGTCGGCCGACCCTGGCGTCGCATCGGGCGCGGGCACGACTCTGGTTTGAGCACGGGAGGTGGTTGTCATGGCCGGTTCGGACGCCGGACGAGTCGTCGTCGGAGTTTGCCGATCAATCGGCGGATATCAAGCGCTGCGGTACGCAGTCGCACAGGCCCGCGTGCGCGGCGCTGGCCTCGTTGCCGTCCGTGCCTTTAGCGTTGCGGCGCCACGGGAAGCGTTGTGGCGCTCGGCGCTCGGCGAGGCGGCGGTCGCGGAGGTCGCCGCCGCATTCACCGAGGCACTCGGTGAGGTGCCGCGGGACGTGTGCACCCAGGTCGTTGTACACGAGGGTTCGCCGGGACCGGTGTTGGTCGCGTCGGCCGACCGTGAAGATGACCTTCTGGTCATCGGGGGTTCCGGCACGCACCGTCTGTCGCGAGCGTGGAGCGCGACGGTCGCCCGCTATTGTGCACGGCATGCCCAGTGCCCCATCCTGATCGCGCCCGTTCCGGCCATGGCCCGTTCCCGCGGCGCCGGCCGGCTCGCCCGCGCCGTCGCGTTCGCCGCCGAGGAGTCGCTGCGCTCGTCGGACCGGACTGAATCGACATCGATATAGCGGCTGCGGCCGGCGAGATGCCCGGCCCGTCGCAAACGACGCTCGCGGTCGACGATCCGTCGGCCGCGCGCGTATGCACGAAATGACGCGGATCCACGTCACAGGGGGCAGAGACATGACGGACAGCCCAGGCGAGCCGGTCGGCCGGTCACGATGAGCATCGCGACCGACCCCGTCGCTCCGGTGCCGTCCACAGCCAGGGGCGTCACAGCCGCCTCCGCGGCCCCACTGGATGCCGTGTTCACCAGCGTCCACAGCAGCGCCGCCGGCCTCACGACCCTCAATGCGGCCGATCGCCTTCGCACGTTCGGGCCCAACACCGTGGCCAGCCACAAGGCTCGGCTCTGGCCGGTCGTCGTCGCCCAGGCTGCGTTCGCCGCTGTTGGTGCTGTTGCTGGTGGCGGCCGCGGTCTCGTTCGTCGTCGGCGAACGTACCGATGCGGTGATCATCGGGGTGATCGTGGCGCTGTCGGTAGGCCTCGGCGTCGTCAACGAATACCGAGCGGCGAAGGCCGCCGACCTCCTGCACGACCAGGTCCAACGCAAGGCCACCGTGGTACGGGACGGCACCGCGACGCGCATCGACGTCGCCGAGGTGGTCCCCGGCGACGTCGTACTGCTGCGACTCGGCGACATCGTGCCGGCCGATGTGCGGCTCTTCGATGGCACCGGGCTCGCCTGCGACGAATCGGTGCTGACCGGCGAGTCGATGCCGATCGAGAAGACCTTGACCACCCGCTTCGACGCCGAAGTGGGTCCCACCGGCCTGACCGACCTCGTCAACTGCGCATTGATGGGCACCGTGGTGCAGCGCCGGGCACCGGCACCGGCGTAGTGGTCGCAACGGGTGGCCACGCCGAGTTCGGGAAAATCGCCGCCGGGCTGCGGACCCCCAACCTGGAGACCGAGTTCCAGGTCGGCTTGCGGAAGTTCTCGATGCTGCTGGTCTACGTCGCGGCCAGCCTGAGCGTGGTGATCGTCGCGGTCAACCTCGCACTGCACCGTCCACTCCTCGACGCGCTCCTGTTCGCGCTCGCGATCGCCGTCGGCATCACCCCGCAATTGCTGCCCGCCGTCGTGGCCACCAGCCTCGCCACCGGTTCTCGCCGGCTGGCTGCGCGCAAGGTTCTGGTGAAGCGACTGGTCTGCATCGAGGACCTCGGCAACGTGGATGTTCTCTTCACCGACAAGACCGGCACGCTCACCATCGGGCAGATCAGTTTCATGCGCGCGATCGGTCGACACGGCTTCGCTCCGCCGACGTCCTGCGCTGGGGACTCCTCGCTACGGATACCCGGCCGTCCGACCGACACCCGCCGGGCCGATCGGTGCGTCGCCGTCGCTGGCCGCGGCCGGCGCCGACGCGCTCGACGCCGGCCCGCACCCGGTCGATGGAGCCGTCTCGCATCGACTCGCCGCGGCCGCCACCAGCGCGCTCGACGCGGCGGGCGCTAACCCGCTCGACGCGGCGCTGATGACCTCGACACCGGCGGCTCCTCGTGGCCGATCTCGCGCGTTCGAACGCCTCGCCGCCCCCGTTCGACCACGACCGAGCGATGAATTCGGTGCTGGTCCCGAGCGGGCATCCGCGACCGCGCGACCCTGGTCGTCAAGGGCGCACCGGAGGCCGTCATCGCCGCTGCCCGAGGTCTACCCCGGCGGACCTGTCGGCTGCGCTCGAGACGAATTCGCGGCCGGACACCGGGTCATCGCGGTGGCTACCCGTACCGCTGCCGGCCGCCACGGCGTCACCGCCGCCGACGAGGTCGACCTGGACCTGGTCGGATCTCTGGTCTTCCTCGATCCGCCGAAGCCGGACGCGGTGACCGCATTGCGCTCGCCTCGCCGACCTCGGCGTCACCGTCAAGGTCATCACCGGTGACAACCCGATCGTCGCCACGAAGCTCTGCGCCGATCTCGGCCTGCCACCGGTGCTGCGCTCACCGGCGCCGACGTCGACCGGCTCGACGACGCCGGTCTCGGCGCGGCGATCGCTCGCACCACCGTGTTTGCTCGGATCACACCGGCGCAGAAGGCCCGGATCGTTCGGGTACGCCGCCACTCCGGGGCGACGTCGCATTCCTCGGCGACGGCGTCAACGATGCGCTCGCGCTGCACGCCGCCGATGTCGGGATCTCCGTCGACACGGCCACCGACGTCGCCAAGGACGCCGCCGATGTCATCCTGCTGGAAAAGGATCTTGACGTGCTCGCCGACGGTGTCGTCGAGGGTCGCCGCATCTTCGCCAACACGATCAAGTACGTCCTGATGGGTACGTCCAGCAACTTCGGCAACATGTTCAGCGCGGCCGGCGCCTCGATCGTCCTGTCGTTCCTGCCGATGTTGCCGTCGCAGATCCTGCTCAACAACCTGCTCTACGACTCGAGTCAGCTGGCGATCCCCACCGACAACGTCGACGCCGAGCAGTTGCGCCGGCCGTCGCACTGGGACATCGCGTTCATCCGGCGGTTCATGTTCTACTTCGGGCCGTTCAGTTCGGTGTTCGACTTCATTACGTTCGGCATCATGGCGTGGGGTTTCCATGCCGGCCCGGCCCTGTTCCGGTCGGGTTGGTTCGTTGAGTCTCTCGCCACCCAGACGTTGATCATCTTCGCGATCCGTACCAAGCGCGTGCCGTTCTTCCGCAGCCGGCCCAGTCTCGCGCTGACGCTGTCCGCCCTCTCCGTTGTCGCCATCGGCGCGCTGTTGCCGGCCTCACCGCTGTCACGCCTGTTGGGATTCCAGTCGCTGCCGGCGCGCGTTCTTCGCGGCGCTCTGCGGCCTGGTGCTCGCGTACCTGGCCCTGGTCGAGGTGGGAAAGTGGGCGTTCTACAAGGCCGCTGACCGCCGGCCGCGCCGACCGTTGCCGCGCCGCAGCCGTCGACACGCTCGCCGTCGCATCGCGTACTTCACTGGGCATCGCGACCCGGCGGACGTCCCAGCACGCTCGTAGCCGGACGCCAAACGGGCCATCGGACCCCCGCCACGCGTGCTGTCCGGCCCTGACCGATATCCGATCATGTCGGGAGCATCGGACTGAGACGCCGTCGCGGACAGCAACGACACCGGTGACCGGAGGAGCCATGAAAGCGATCTACATCAACTCGCATGATCCTCGTGAGGGCGGCGTCAACGGCGCTCGCCGACGCGTGACAGCGATCATGAGTAGCCCGGTGCAGTGCGTACGGGCGTCGACGACGCTCGGCGTCGCGTTGCAGACGATGGTGCGCTCGGCCGTGCGCCATCTCGCCATCGTCGACGACAACAGCCGCTTCATCGGAATCCTGTCGGACCGGGCCATCGCCGCCGCGTGGGCCGCCGATCCCAGTTGCCTGGCGCGGGTCGAGGTGTCGGCCGCCATGGAATCCGGCCCGGCGATCGTTGGACCGGGCGCCCACGTGCTCGACGCCGCCCGCGCCATGCGCGCGATCGGCACCGACGCTGTTGCCGTCGTCGACCCCGCCGGCGTCGTCGTGGGAATCGTGACCGGCAGTGACATGATCGCGCAGCTGGCCCGATGAACCGACGCCCGCGAAGCGGCGCGGCGACGCTGGCCAGCTCCGGGGATGTCGACGGGCACGTCGCCGCGGACACACCGGGTCCGGTCGCCGTATCGGCGTACGGTGTTCCGGTGGCCAGCACTGTCTACGTGACGGGCGTGGAGCCCGGGAGCGGCCGGGCGACCGTGGCGCTGGGCGTCGCGGAACTTCTGTCCCGGCGCGTACGCCGGCTCGGTGCCTTCCGGCCGTTGGTGCGAACCGATCCCGATCCGATCCTCGAGCTCCTGCGCACCCGCTACCACCTCGGCGCGGTCGGTTTCGGGGCGACCTACGCCGAGGCCATGGAGCTGATCGCCGCCGGCCGAGTGAACGACCTCGTCGAACGCATCGTCGATGCGTTCCGGATCGTCGACGAGCAGGCCGATGCCGCCGTCGTGATCGGCACCGACTTCGGCCGCGATGGCGGCGACACCCGTGACGGCAACGGCCTGGCCGACGAGCTGGCGCTCAATGCCCGTCTCGCCATCGAGATGCACGCCACCGTATTGCCGGTCGTCGACGCACACGGACGCGACGGGGCCTCAGTCGCGGCATCGATTCGCAGCGCCTTCCACGCGCTCGTCGACCTGCGCACGACCCAGGTCGCCGTCATTGCGAACCGCGTCGACGATTCGACCGCAGGCCCGGCGCTGGCGACCGTCGATGACCTTCGCGGCGTTCCTGTCTTCGCGATTCCGGACGTCGCGGCCGTCTCCGCTCCGACCGTAGCCGAGGTCTGCGACGCGCTGCATGCCACCCGTCTGCTCGGCGGCGCCGAGGCGTACACCCGTGATGTCCTGTCGGTCGTCGTCGGTGGCGCGACCGTACCAACATTTCTGGACCATCTGCGCGACGGTGCGCTGGTCATCGCGCCGGGCGACCGGGCCGATCTGGTCGTAGCCGCCTACAGCGTGCACGTCGCCGGGCAGGTCACCCTGGCCGGCATCATGCTGACACTCGGCATCGAGCCGGACAAACGCGTGCTCGCCCTGGTCGAGCGGCTCGGCGGCAACCTGCCGGTCTGCGTCGTGGGGTCCGACACGTTCGAAACCGTCGCGCGGGTCGCCGCTGTCGAGGGCCGACTTTCCGTTGATAACCCCCGCAAGGTCGAGGCCGCGTTGGGCGCCTTCGAGTCCTCGGTCGACACCGCGCAACTGGCCCGGCGGTTGGACATCGCCCGCTCGGTGCGCGTCACCCCGCTGATGTTCGAGTACGAACTGATCTCGCGGGCCCGATCCCTGCGCCGCCACGTCGTCCTGCCCGAAGGCACCGATGAACGCATCCTGCGGGCCACCGAAATCCTGCTGCGGCGCGGCGTCTGCGACGTGACTCTGCTCGGTCCCGTCGACGAGATCCGGCGCCGCATCCGGGAACTTGCACTGACGCTCGACGGCGCCGCCGTGATCGATCCGGCGACGTCTCCGTGGCGCGACGAGTTCGCCACCGCGTACGCCACGATGCGGGCGGCCAAAGGCGTCACCGATCGACGCGGCGCGCGACCGGCTCGCCGATCCGAACTATTTCGGCACGATGATGGTGCACCGTGGGTACGCCGATGCCATGGTGTCCGGCGCCGCCCACCCGACCGCCGACACCATCCGGCCCGCGTTCGAGATCATCAAGACCGTGCCCGGACTGTCCGCGGCGTCATCGGTCTTCTTCATGTGCCTGGCCGACGAGGTCCTCGTCTACGGCGACTGCGCGATCAACCCCGATCCCGACCCGCAGCAACTGGCCGATATCGCCATCTCCTCGGCCACCACCGCGGCGGCGTTCGGGATCGAACCGCGCGTGGCCATGCTGTCCTACTCCACCGGTACGTCCGGCCATGGCGTCGACGTCGAGAAAGTCGCCGCGGCGACCGAGCTGGTTCGGCAGCGCCGCCCCGACCTACTCGTCGACGGGCCCATTCAATATGACGCGGCGGTAGACCCCACCGTCGCTGCCGCGAAGGCACCGGACAGCCCGCTCGCCGGCCACGCAACAGTGCTGATCTTTCCCGACCTCAACACCGGCAACAACACGTACAAGGCGGTCCAGCGCTCTGCCGGCGCGGTCGCCATCGGCCCCGTCCTGCAAGGCCTCCGTAAGCCGGTCAACGACCTGTCCCGCGGAGCAACCGTCGCGGACATCGTCAACACGGTCGCGATCACCGCAATCCAGGCGACCATTTCATGATCGTCAAGCTCGACCGCCGCCGCCTCGACATCCGTCCTTGACCGCAGGAGTCCTCGACCGGTGACCGCCATTGGCGGCGACTAGCCGCACAGATGGCGGCGTCGAACGGGCAACGGGTCGCCGCGATCCCTGTGACGCCACCGGCCCGGTGTTACGCCCGCTGTATCAAGGTGGCGCGGCAGGGCATAATCAACCCGAGCGGTTCCGTTGTCGCCGCCTCACAGACGGCTGACCGCGGCAGTGGCAGTGGCAGCGTCCTCGACTCCGAAAGAGGCTCCGGATGGGCGACGAAAGCGCGTCGACGCGACCTCCCGACCAAGCGCGTGCGTCCGCCGCGACGGAGGCGGGCGGGCGGTTCGCTCCTCCCGCCGCAGCGGACGCGGCGCAGCTCGGGTTTCCGTCGGTCGCCCGACTCGAATTGGACGACCTGCTCGAGCAGCTCATCGCTCGGGCGCGCGACGTTCAGGAGACCCAGGGCCGGTTGCGCGGCTTGCTGCGCGCCTATCTCACCATTGCCGGCGCCGTCGACCTGGAGGACGTGCTGCGCCACGTCGTGTCCGCGGCACGCGAGCTCGTCAGCGCCCGGTATGCCGCGCTCGGCGTGGTCCGCGACGGGCGTCTGGTGCGGTTTCTGCATGAAGGTATGGACGCGGACACCGTGCGCCAGATCGGTGCGCTTCCCGAAGGGAAAGGTCTCCTCGGGCGGCTCGTCGACTACCCAGAACCGTTGCGGCTGGCTGACATCGGAAGCTCCGTCTCGTCGGTCGGCTTCCCGGAGCATCACCCGCCGATGCGATCGTTCCTCGGCGTGCCGATCCAGGTTGGCGGCCGCGTGTTCGGCAATCTATATCTCACCGATAAGCAGAGCGCCGACGAATTCAGCGCGGACGATCAGGAACTAGTCCAGGCTCTGGCCACCGCCGCCGCGTTCGCTATCGACAATGCCCGGCTGCTCGACCAGGTTCGCCGCGGGCAGGGCTGGCAGAACGCCCTCGTGGAGATCACCACCGGACTGCTGTCGGGCACCGATCCCGACCAGGCGCTGCGTGAGCTCGTCCATCACGCCCTCGTCAGCGCGCGTGGATCCGGCGCCGGCATCCTCATTCCGCACGAGGCCGACGACACGCTCGGGCTCAGCGTCGTCGAAGGCGTGTACGAACGGTGGCACGGGCGCCAGGTGCGCCGCGCCGATTCGATCGTCGGCATGGCGCTCGCCTCCGGATCCGCCATCCTCGCCGGCGATCCCGCGGCCGATGCCCGTGCCGCGCTCACCGCCGATTCGCCCGGCGTCATCGGCCCCACGCTCGCCGTGCCGATCCTTGGCACCCGCGGGCCATCCGGCGTGCTCTGCATATCGCGTGCGCCCGGCGAGGAGCCGTTCGACGATGCCGACCAAGCATTGATCGGTGCGTTTGCCAGCCGGGCCGAACTCGCCCTGGGCTTGGCCGCGAGCCGACGCGAGACCGAACAGATGCACATGGTGGACGACCGCGCCCGCATCGCCGAGCAGCTACGTGAGCAGGTGATCTCCCGTTTGTTCGCCGCGGGTCTCGCGGTCCAGTCGGTCCTTACCGCGCGTCTCCAATCCGTTCGCCCGCCAAGCCTTGAGCGCACACATCGACGAGATCGACGCGATCATCTCGGACATCCGCACCGCGGTGTTCTCGATGCGCGAGCCGGCCGCGGACTGATCAGCCGAGATCTGTCCACCCGACTCGCCACCGCGCGTGACGTTGCGGCTATGCGTCGCGAATGACAACCACCGGGCACTGCGCGTGGTGAGTGCAATGCTGACTCACTGAGCCCAGCAACGCCTCGGTGAAGCCGCCGTATCCCCGGTTGCCCACGACCAACATGCCGGCACCCTTGGCGGCGTCGATCAACACACGTGCCGCGTTGCCTTCGACGACGCGGGAGGCCACCTCGCAGTCGGGAACTTCGCGCGCAGCCGCCGCAATCGCGTCGGCGAGCGACCGGCTCGCGTTCTCTTCAAGGTCGAACCGGGCCACCGGCGGCGGGAAACCGGACCAGGCCGGGTATTCCCATGCCGTGACCGCCTCGACGCGAGCTCCGGCCAGCTTCGCTTGGCCCATTGCCCAGCGCAGGGCCGCCTTCGACGACTCGGAACCGTCGACGCCAACCACGATCCTGTCCTTCGGCGAAACCATCGCTGACCTCGCTTCTCGATCTTGACCGACCCCGCCGTACGGGCTCGGCGTGCCAGACCTCAACGCAAGTCTGCGACTCCATCCATGCGGGCTGCAGGGCCGGATGGCCCGGTCGTCTACGGACGCCCGCCCGGGAACCTAGGGCAACTGCCCCGGAAAAGAGCGGGGGTACTTCGCCGGGCGACGAGCATCAGTCCCGGCGGGTGTCCGGGCGAGGCAAGCATGATCAGGTGGCGCCGGCACCTCGGGCCGTCCGGCCCTGCCACGACAGCGCCAACAATGGCAGGTTCGACAGAGATCCCAGCGAGCGATCAGGAGGACACATGACCGGCACATCGCACGGTCCTGTCGTGGTCGGCATGGACGGCAGCGCGGAAGCGGTGCGCGCGGCCGCATACGGCGCGTGGGAGGCGAAACGGCGCAACGTCCCGCTGCGGCTGGTCTTCGCGCACGCGCCCGCGCCGATGTGGGGGCCGAGCATCCTGCTCGCCGACGACAACCGCTGGGAGCGGCAGTGGGCCCGCGACATGCTGGTCGAAGCCGAGCAGCGTGTCACCGCCGTACATCCGGATGTGACGCTCCAGACCGCCGTGGTATCCGGCAGCGCGGCCGGATCATTGGTCGACGAGTCGCGAAGCGCGAGCTTGGTGATTGTCGGCACCCGAGCCGCCGGCGGCGTCATCGGTCACCTCAGCGGCTCCGTCGCCGCGCAAGTGGCGGCGCACGCCCATACGCCGGTCGTCGTGATTCGTCCGACCGACGACCTTGACGTCGATCCGACCGTCATCACCGATCGACCGGTGATCGTCGGTTTGGACGGGTCGGTCGAGTCGGAGCGAGCGATGGCTTTCGCCGTGGAGCAGGCGGTTGCGCGGGGCGCGCATCTGCACGCCGTGTACGTCTGGAACGTTCTCGAAGTCCATGACATCGGGCCGATCATCCCGGACGACTTCGACGCCGATGTCGCCGAGAAGAAGGCAATGCGCTTGCTCACTGAGGCGACGGAGGGCTGGGCGAACATTTACCCGGACCTGACCATCGTCCGGCGCGTCATCCACGGCCTGGACGCCGTCGATGCGTTGAGCCAGGCGGGTTATAACGCCGGCATCATCGTGGTTGGATCGCGAGGCCACGGCGGTTTCCTCGGCTTGCGGCTCGGCTCGACGGTCGACGGCCTCATCCGTCACGCCGGCCCGCCATTGGCTGTGGTCCGCGGCGAACACGGCGTCGAATGAGGGTCCGTGGAGCCTCGCTAGGCACCACAGGCGACCGTTCCGAATCCGACATCCGGACTGGACCCCACCTGCGGGCGGCAGCGAGCTGGCAGACTAGCTCACTGTGCCGGAGTCAGACATCTGTCGGATCTTCTGGGGCGATCGCATCGATCTCGCTCGTCGTGGCGACCTGCTTGACCCGGCAGAGTCTGCGCGCGTCGACCGCGTCGTCCGCGCGGAAGATCGCACGCGACAGATTGCCGGGGCGGCACTTCTACGCCTTGCTGCTGGGTATCTGGCGAATGTCGATCCGGTGATGATTTGCGTGGATCGGACGTGTGACGCGTGTGGCCAGCCGCATGGGCGGACCCGACTGGTCGGGACCGATCTCCACGCATCGATTTCGCACTCGGGCGATCGGATCGCCGTCGCGTTGACGCGCGCGGGACCGGTCGGCGTAGATGTCGAGCGCATCAGTCCCGATCGAGGTGGGCGTGCTGGCATCCGAGGTGTTGGCCCCGGGCGAGCTGGCAATTTCCGACGAGAGACTTTTTCACCTACTGGGTACGGAAGGAGTCGGTTGTCAAGGCGACTGGCGACGGGATCCCGGCCGGACTGGAACGGGTTCGCGTGAGCCGGCCGAGCGAACCGGCCTTCCTGCTCGATTATCCCGGCCGTTCGTTTAGTGCCGTCACGATGGCCGATCTGAGTCCCGGCGACGATTACGCGGCCGCGGCCACGGTGCTCGCCCCTGGGCCGATCATCGTCACCGAACTCCCGTGGAGATCGCTAGTCGACTGAGCGGCCGCGACACCGTGTGGGCCGAGCCAACCGCGTCCACTCACCTACCCTCGATGACCGGCCGGATTTCCCCGTTTCCGTCCGTGGCCAACGGGAGGGGAACTAAAGTTCTGCTCTGTGAGGCTGCTGTGAGGTACGGCGTCAGCGCGCGGAACGTCTGACCCTCACCACCGGCTGACGGCGGCGCGCAGTCCGGGCGAGATAGCTCGTGGCGCCCCGTTTTCTTCGCGACGCTCGGGTCGTTGCGCTCGTACGCGAATGAGAAAGCGTGACGGTCGACCCGCCGCCGTTCTCGCGAGGCGTTTGTCAGCGCCGTCGCCCATTGCCGATCGCGTCCCACCGGAATGCAGCCCCGAGCAGATTCGCGTACAGGGGGCAACTTCTGCGCACAGCCAAGGAGGCGAGCACGGGCGGGCTGTCCGGCTGGACGACACCCAATCGTCACCTTTCCCTCCGCTGGGAGGCATGACCAATCGTGGTGGAAAAAGCTGTCGATGTCTTGACCGCTGATGCGGCCGAACCGTCAACTAACCGGGGCACCTACGCCGGCCCGAGGACCGGCACCGAGAGGGTTCTAGCCGAGGTGCTGGCTGACGTCGTCAGTGTCGAACAGGTGTCGGTCGATAGTCATTTCTTCGATGACCTGGGTGCTAACTCGTTGGTGATGGCCCATTTCTGTGCGCGCGTCCGGAAGCGGGCGGACCTGCCATCGGTGTCGATGAAGGACATCTACCGGCACCCGACGATCGAGAGCCTGGCCAAAGAACTCGCGGACGCGGCGTCCACTCCGGTTGAATCGCCGGCTCCCGGCGCCGGCCGAGGTGTCGACGCCGGCCAGCACGTCGCAGTACGTCCTGTGCGGAGCGCTACAGCTTCTGATCTTCCTCGGCTACTCCGTAATCGTCGCTCTCGTCGTCACCCTGGGCTACGAGTGGATATCCCGCGGCACAGGTTTGATCGACTACTACCTGCGGTCGGTCCTGTTCGGTTGCGCGGCTTTCCTCGCCTTGAGCATCTTTCCGATCCTCGTGAAGTGGGTGCTCGTCGGTCGGTGGAAGCCCCGGCAGATCCGTGTCTGGAGTCTGGCGTACGTCCGCTTCTGGATCGTCAAGACGCTTGTGCAGCGGAACCTTCTGGTCCTGGTGTTTGTCGGCTCGCCGCTCTACTCGCTCTATCTGAGGGCGCTGGGCGCGAAGGTAGGGCGCGGTGTCGCGATCTTCTCCCGGACTGTGCCCGTCTGCACCGACCTGCTCACCATCGGCGACGGCACGGTCATCCGCAAAGACTCGCACCTCACCTGCTACCGAGTCGAAGGCGGCCGGATCCAAACGGGGACCGTGACTCTCGGGCGGGATGTGTTCGTCGGCGAGCTGACGGTGATCGACATCGGGACCCGTATGGGCGACGGTGCCCAGCTCGGCCACACGTCGTCACTGCACACCGGCCAGGCTGTGCCGGACGGCGAGCACTGGCACGGGTCGCCAGCGCAGCGGACCGACGTGGACTACCGGACGGTCGACCCCACCGACTGCGGCACCCTGCGGCGGGCCGGGTACGCGGTCGGACAGGTGCTGAACCTGCTGTTCCTCTATCTGCCACTAGCGATCGGTGGTGCGGACATCGTGCTGCGCGAGATCCCGCGGCTGGCCTCGCTGGAATCAGGACCTCACGCGCTCAGAAGTTGGACGCTTCTATCTCGCCGCCCTGGTCGTCTCGTTCGTGCTCTTCTTCGGAGCTGATGGTTGTCGGCCTGCTCGTCGTCGCGACTGTCCCCCGCTTACTGAACCGGGCCATCAAGCCGGACAAGATCTATCCCTTGTACGGCATCCGTTACTCGGTGCACCGGGCGATCGTGACCTTGACCAACAACAGGTCCTTCAAGATCCTGTTCGGCGACAGCTCCAGCATCGTCCACTACCTGCGCTATCTCGGATATCGCCTTCCCGACGTCGAGCAGACCGGGTCGAACTTCGGTACGCACCTGAAGCACGAGAACCCGTACCTGAGCTCTGTCGGCAGCGGAACGATGGTCGCTGACGGTTTTCGATCATCAATGCCGACTACTCCAGCACGTCCTTTCGCGTGTCCGGAGCGTCGATCGGACCACACAACTTCCTGGGGAACCTCATCGCCTATCCGTCGCAAGGCAAGACGGGCGACAACTGCCTCCTCGCGACGAAGGCCATGATCCCGATCGAGGGGGAGGTCCGAGAGGGGATCGGACTTCTGGGCTCGCCGTCCTTTGAGATCCCACGATCGGTCCAGCGTGACACCAGGTTCGACCACCTGAGGACGGGCGACGAGCTGCACCGCCGGCTGAAGGCCAAGAACAGGCACAATGCCGTCACCGCCGGGATGTACCTGTTCACCAGGTGGATCTATGTATTCGCGGTCACCCTGCTCGCGTGGACTACCGCGCGCCTCGTACGGCCCGGCGGGCACCTGGGCGATCGCGGTGGCCTCCGTCGTGAGCCTCGTGTTCACCGCCGCCTATTTCATCGCGGTGGAACGTGCCGTCCAAGTATTCCTGCCCTTGAGACCTCTCTACTGCTCGATCTACGACCGCCGCTTCTGGCGCCATGAACGCTTCTGGAAGGGCGCCGCGGTGACGGTGTACCTCAATGTCTTCAACGGCACCCCGTACAAGAACGTGATCTGGCGGTTGTTGGGGGTTCGGCTCGGCCGCCGGGTTTTCGACGACGGCTGCTCGATCCCGGAGAAGACGCTCGTGACGATCGGCGACGACACCACCCTCAATCTCGGCTCGACCATCCAGTGCCACTCGCAGGAGGACGGCGCCTTCAAGTCCGACCGCATCACGATCGGTTCTGGCTGCACGGTCGGGATCGGCGCCTGGGTCCATTACGGCGTGACCATGGGCGACGGCGCGGTACTCGCCCCCGACGCGTTTCTCATGAAGGGCGAGGACGTCCCACCGCACGCAAGGTGGGCCGGAAACCCGGCCAGAAATCTTCGAGATGACCGTGTGGCCACTTCGCAGGTCTGCGGTGGCGGCAACGACATCGCCAGTGAAGCGCTCTCACCGGCGAATAGCCCAGCGACAGTGGCTGGAGGGACTCGATGGGACGGCTAGCGACGGGCGACCGGGAGTATTGGCTCGGCGCGCTGAGCGCCGGCGGACTCACCGCCATCCCGCGGTGGACGCTCGACCCGACGCACGGCATCAGCGAGTACGAGGCGACAATTCCCGACGACCGTGTGGCGGCGTTACGGCGGCTGGCGGACGAGCTCGGGGTGCCGCTCGACTCGGTGCTGCTGGCCGCGCACGGCAAGGTCCTGGCCGCGCTATCTGGCGAACGCGAAGTCACAACCGGTTACGTCGCCCGCGGCCGCGGCTGGACCGACCGCTGCCGTGCATCCTTTCGATCGAGCCCGACTCGTGGCGGACCTTACTGAAGGAGACGTATCGAGCCGAATCAGAGTTGTTGGAACACAAAGAATTTCCGGTCGATGACCTCCGGCGCGAACTGAGCCTGTCCGAGCCGTCGTTCGAGACCGTGTTCGATCCGGCTGACGAGAGCGCCGGTTTCTCGGAGGACACGGTGTTGCATGTGGCTGTCTCGCCACACGGCGACGACCTGGTGCTGCGGATGCGATACCGGACTGATGTGCTCGATGCGGACTGCGCTGCGAGGATCGCCGGCTACCACCTCACCGCGCTCGCGCTGATCGTCGCGGAGCCGGATGCCGAGCACGGGCGGCAGAGCCTGCTGTCCGCCGAGGAGCTACACGTACAGCTCGACGGACTCGCCGGACCGCACCGGGAGCTTCCGGACCGCCGCCTTCACGAGCTGTTCGAAGAGCGGGTACGCGCCCACCCGGACGCCGTTGCGGCCGTCCACGGCGATCGGCAGATGACGTACGGCGAGCTGAATGCTCGCGCCAACCGCCTGGCGCGAGCGCTCTTGGCGCGAGGACTCGGCCGCGAGGGTGTCGTTGCCGTCGTGACCGAACGGAATCTGGACTGGATGGCCGCCGTTCTCGCGGTATTCAAGGCCGGTGGCGCCTATCTGCCGATCGAGCCGCATTTCCCGGCCGATCGCATCGCGACCACGCTATCGCGGGCCGACTGCCGTCTCGTGTTGACCGAGCCGTCCAGTGCGACGACGTTGGGACAGGCGGTCGGGTCCCTGACCGGAGTCCACACGATTCTCGTCGAGGCGGCCAACGAAGCGGACCTCCCGGACGACGATCTCGGCATCGATGTCTCGCCCGATCAGCTTGCCTACATCTACTTCACCTCCGGGTCGACCGGTGAGCCCAAGGGCGCCATGTGCGAGCACGCCGGCCTGCTCAATCACCTGTACGCCAAGATCGACGACCTGGAGATCGACGAGAGGTCGGTAGTCGCCCAGACCGCGCCACAGTGCTTCGACATCTCACTGTGGCAGCTTGTCGCCGCACTCCTGGTCGGCGGGCGAACGCTGATCGTCGAGCAGGACGTGATCCTGGACGTCGAGCGGTTCGTCGACAAGATCGTTTCAGGCGCGCGTCGCCGTACTCCAGCTCGTGCCGTCGTACCTCGAAGTCGTACTGTCCTATCTGGAGCAGCACCCCCATGACCTGCCGGACCTGCGGTGCGTGTCGGTCACCGGCGAGGCGCTAAAGGGCGAGCTCGCGCAGCGCTGGTTCGCGGCCAAGCCCACGATCAAGCTGGTCAACGCGTACGGACTGACCGAGACCTCCGACGACACCAACCACGAGGTCCTGGATCGGGCGCCGGACGGGCGCACGGGTCCCGCTCGGCCGGCCCGTGAACAACGTGCACATCTACGTCGTCGACGAGTGTCTGTCGCCCGTGCCGCTCGGCGCCCCCGGCGCGATCGTCTTCTCCGGAATCTGTGTCGGTCGCGGTTACGTCAACGACCCCGAGCGCACCCGGCTGGCCTTCATGGCCGATCCGTACCGCGAGGGTCGGCGGCTCTACCGAGGCGGCGACTATGGACGATGGCAGCCCGACGGCAAGCTGGAGTTCCTTGGCCGCCGGGATACCCAGGTCAAGCTCTACGGTTTCCGGATCGAGATTGGCGAAATCGAGAACACCCTTTTGCGGGTGCCGGGTGTCCGCGACGGCGTGGTGGTCGTCGCCGAACGGACCGACCAGAGCAAGCATCTGGTGGCTTTCTACGCCGCCCCGCAGCCGCTGCGGGTCGACATCCTGCGGGACCGCCTGAGCGAGTCGTTGCCCACGTACATGGTCCCGACGGCTTTCCAGTGGCGGGACAGTCTGCCACTGACCGCTAACAGCAAGATCGATCGCAAGACGCTGACCGCGCTCGCCGGAGACCTTGACGTCGTCGACGACGACTACCACGCGCCGGCTACGCCGACCGAGCAACGGCTCGCGGCCGCATGGGCGAATGTGCTCGGCATCCCGGCAGGATCAGATTGGCCGGCGGGACCACTTCTTCGACCGCGGCGGCACGTCGCTGTCGGCGGTGAAGCTCGCGATCACCTTGGACCGCGCGGTGTCGCTCAAGGACATCACCCGGCACCCTGTCCTTGCCGACCTAGCCGGGTTGGTCGACGGCCAGTCCGAGCACCGCTCTGGACTATTGCAGTCACTGTCCGATCCGGACGGTGCGCCGGCCGGCGCGCTGGTCTGCTTCCCGTACGCCGGTGGCAACGCGGTGAACTACCAGCCGATGGCGAAAGCGCTGCGGGACAGCGGGCTTGCGATTTACGCCGTGGAACTGCCCGGCCACGATGTGGCGGCGGGAGGCGAGCCGTTCGAAGCGATGGCAAACATGATCGATCAGGTCGTCGACGAGATCACCCGGCGTGGTCTCGCCCCGGTGCTGCTGTGGGGGCATTCCTCGGGCTCAGCGTTCGCGGTAGAGACGGCCAGGCGACTGCAGGAGCGCGGGGTCGATGTCCAGCGGGTGTTCGTCGCCGCGCAGATGCTCGGTGACGCCGCCGATCGGCGCGCCGCGATCACCGAGCTGACCGGGCGCGGCACGGCCGAGATCGCTGCCGGGCTCCGCGCCGACGGCGGTTACACCGAGCTCGGTGAGCTGGACGCGGGCCGCGCCGACCAGGTTGGCGCCGCCTACCGGCATGACTGCGTGTCGGCTCATAGCTACTTCGCCGACGTCCTGGACTCCCCGCCGGTGGTGAAGCTGTCCGCGCCGGTCACCGTAGTCGTCGCCACCGACGACCCGTATCACGGCGGAGTTCGCGCGCCGCCACGGCGACTGGCACCTTCTGGCCGAACACGTCGACTCGTACGAGATTCGCGACGGCGGCCACTACTTCCTGCGTACCCGTCCGACCGAAGCGGCGCAGGCCGTCCTGTGTACCACCGAGTTACTGGCTTCGTTTGACCTGAGCATTCCCGAACCGAAAGGAAACCGATATGTCGTCCTCTTCCGCAGCGTCGCTGCTCGACGTCGAGCGGCAACCCGGCAAGCCTCCGATGATGCGGGTCGCGGTTCCTGATGACGCGCCGACATGGGCGGCCGAGCACCGGGAGGGGTTGCGCGCGCTCGTCGCCGAGCACGGGTCGGTCCTTGTGCGTGGCCTCGGGCTGCGCGACGTGGGCGAGATCGGCGCCGTCTTTGCCCGCCTGGCCAACGGTCTCGTGACGGAGCGGGAGGCGTTCGCACCCAGGCAGACCTACGCCGACGGCGTGTACTCCTCGGCGACCTGGCCGGCGAACCAGCCGATGTGCATGCACCACGAGTTGAGCTACACGCTGGAGTTTCCAGGCCTGATGATGTTCGCCTGCCTGCAACCACCGACCGACGGCGGCGCGACGGCGGTGGCCGACTCGCCGACCGTACTCGACGCGCTGCCGACCGAACTGACCGATCGGTTCGAGCGTGAAGGATGGCTGCTGACCCGTAGTTACAACGACGAGATCGGATCGTCGATCGCGGAGGCCTTCGGCACCGATGACCCCGACGCTGTCGCAAGCTACTGCCACGCGAATGCGATCGAGTTCGAGTGGCAAGCCGACGGCGGACTGCGCACCGAGCAGCGTCGCAGCGCCGTCGTACGTCATCCGGTCACCGGGCAGCGCTGCTGGTTCAACCAGATCGCGTTCCTGAACGAGTGGACGATCGCTCCGGAGATTCGCGAGTACCTCATCGAGATGTACGGAGAAGACGGCCTGCCGTTCAACACGCGCTTCGGCAATGGCGAGCCAATTACCGAGGACGTCGTCATGCTGCTCAATCGGGTGTACGACGCCAACACGGTCCGCGAACCGTGGCAGGCCGGCGACCTGATGCTGGTGGACAACATCCGCACCGCGCACAGCAGAGAGGCCTTCGAGGGCCCGCGCGAAGTGCTCGTCGGGATGGCCGACGCGGTGCGGCTCGATGACTGCTCGCCGGCTGGTGAGGTGACGGCCCGATGACTGCGGTCGATACCACCGCCGGCCAGTCTGCCCTGGCCACGGCGGTCACCACTCCACCGTTTGCGGTGATTTCGGGCGCTCAGGTCCAGCAGGTTTACAGGGGCGCGAAAAGGAGATCATGACGTTGGTCGAGGCGACCTACCGCCTGCACGGCGCCGGTGACTCCGTGAACCCGCCGTCGTACTTCCTGCGTTTCCCCGACCGGCCTTCAGCCCGGATCATCGCGCTACCCGCATCGATCGGCGGGCCAGTGCGAGTGGACGGACTTAAGTGGATCTCCAGCTTCCCGCAGAACGTGTCGGCGGGCTTGCCGCGGGCCTCGGGCGTGTTGATCCTCAACGATCACGAGACCGGCTACCCGTTCGCCTGCCTGGAGAGCTCGATCATCAGCGCGACCCGGACAGCCGCGTCGGCGGCCCTCGCGGCTGACTGGCTCAGCCGCGACCGGCGGCGCCCGAAGCGTGTCGGGTTCTTCGGAGTTGGCCTGATCGCCCGCTACATCCACGCGTTCCTGGCGGGCACCGGCTTTTCGTTCGACGAGATCGGCGTTTACGATCTCTCGGCCGACAGCGCGTCCGGCTTCCGCGGCTACCTGGAGCGGTCGGACGTCAGCGGCCGCATCACCGTGTACGACCGCCCGGAGCAGCTGATCCGCTCCAGCGACATGGTGGTCTTCGCCACCGTCGCCAGTGAGCCGCATGTCACGGACGTGTCGTGGTTCGCACACAATCCGGTGGTGCTGCACGTGTCGCTGCGCGACCTCGCACCGGAGATCATTCTCACTTCGACGAACATCCTCGACGATATCGAGCACTGCATGAAGGCCAATACGTCGCCGCACCTGGCTGAACAGCTCACGGGCAACCGTGACTTCCTCAACGGCACGTTGGACGACGTCATGGCCGGGCGAACGTTTGTGCCGGCCGACCGGCCGGCGGTGTTCTCGCCGTTCGGCCTGGGCGTGCTCGACCTCGCCGTCGGCAAGTACGTCCACGACGAGGTGGCCCGCGCCGGTGAGCTGCGCGTCGTCGACGACTTCTTCCACGAAATACATCGATACGGATGAACGGCCGAGTGCTCCGCAACAGACGAGGAGGCCATGATGCCAGTAATTTCCGTTCCCGAGGTCTTCAACGAAGAGGAGCTCTACGTCGACCTTCAGTCGATTTTCGGGCACTCGCTCTATCTGAAGTGTGAGGGCTTCAACTTCGCCGGGTCGATCAAGCTGAAGGCGGCGGCCGAGATGGTCGAGTCTGCAGAGCGGGACGGAGTCCTGAAGACGGGCTCGATCCTGGTCGAGTCCTCGTCGGGAAACCTGGGCGTGGCGCTGAGCATGATCGCGGCGAGCAAGGGATATCAGTTCCTGTGCGTGACCGACTCGCGCTGCAACCTGTCCACCAGGCGGGCGATGGAGGCGTTGGGCAGCCAGGTGCACATCGTCACCGAGCCGGATGCCAGCGGCTTCCTCGGCGCGCGGATCGAATACGTCCGCGGGCTGTGCGCCTCCGACGACCGGTACGTGTGGCTCAACCAATACACCAATCCGAACAATTGGAAAGCCCACTACCGTACGACGGCGCCAGCGATCGCCCGCCAGTTCCCGCGACTAGACGTGTTGTTTGTCGGAGCCGGCACCAGCGGGACTCTGATGGGCTGTGCGCGCTACTTCCGGGCGCAGCACTGGCCGGTGCGGGTTGTCGCGGTCGACAGCGTCGGCTCGGTGACCTTCGGCGGCGCGCCGGGCCGCCGCATGATTCCGGGCCTCGGCACGAGCGTCCGGCCACCATTGCTCGATGAGTCCTATGTGGACGATGTGGTACGGGTCGAGGAGGCGGACACCATCCGTGCCTGCCATCGGCTGGCCAGAAACGGATTCCTGTTCGGTGGCTCCACCGGCACGGTGGTCAGCGGCGCCGTCGGCTGGTTGGCCGACCATGACGGGCGTGAACTCACCGCGGTTGCCATCGCTCCGGACCTCGGCGAGCGCTATCTCGATACCGTCTACCAGACGAACTGGCTGCAGGATCTCTACGGCGAGGACGTGCTCAGCTCGGAGGAGTTGACTGCCAGTTCCCGATCAGCCTGATCCGCTTCACCGAGGCGTTCATGCGGGTGTCGGCCGGAGGCGGTGTGTTACCGCGATCACCAGTCCCGGTATGGCGCTGACGGCCAGGACGACCGCGAGCTGGACCGGGGCGACCGACTCGGTGCTGAGCAGATGGCGGAGACCGGGAACGTAGACGCCGCCGAGCATCAACGCCGCCGATAGTGCGACGGCCGCGCCGAGCCAAGGGTTGCCCTGGCCGGGTCGGCGCGGCGCTCGGACCGCGAGCGCGACGCCGAGCTGCCCGAACCCCAGCACCAGGAACGCAAGGCTCTGCCATGGCATCGACCGGGATGCCGCCACTATTCCGACGGTCAACGTGCAGGCGCCGATGAGGAAACCGGTGCCGAGCACCGCACGACCAAGGCCGGCCCCGAGTACGGATTCATCGGCGGGTCGCGGCGGGCGACGCATGGCATCGGGCGCGCCCGGCTCGGCACCCATCGCGACCCCGGGCAGTCCGTGGGTCAGCAAGTTGATCCACAGAATCTGCGCCGGCAGGATCGGGTATGGCGAGCCCGACGACGGGTCCGACGAGCATCGTCGCCAACTCGGCCACGCCACCGGACAGCGCGTAGCGCAGGAATCGGCGGATGTTGTCGTAGACCCGGCGGCCCTCACCGACCGCGGATGACACGGTGGCGAGGTCGTCGTCGGCCAGGACGAGCCGCGCCGCCTGGTGGGCGACCTCGGTGCCGCCACCCATGGCCACACCGATGTCGGCGCGGCGCAGCGCGGGCGCGTCATTGACGCCATCACCGGTCACCGCAACCGTCGCGCCCCGCGACTTCAGTGATTCGACGATAGCGAGCTTGTGGTCCGGCCGTGCCCGCGCGAAGATCCGGACCCGGGCCATGTCGGCCAGCGTCCAGTCGTCGGTCGTGCAGTCGACGATGACGTCGCCGGTCCGCCAGATGCCGACGTCCTCGGCCACGCGGCGCGCGGTCCCCGGGTGATCGCCCGTCACGATCACCGTACGGATGCCCGCCTCGTCAAGCTGTCGAAGCACGTCGGCGGCGTTGACGCGTACGGGGTCGCCGACACCGACGACACCGACCGGCCGTAGCTCTCCGACCGGACCGGCGGCGAAAGCCAACGCCCGTAGGCCCGCGGATGCGAACTCGCTCGCGGCGCGGATCAACCGGTCGATTTCGGCATCGGTCGCGTCGATGACGTCGTGGCGCAGGATCGCTTCCGGTGCCCCCTTGCATACGACGAGATGGGTCTCGTGCCGACCGGCATGTTCGGTGGTCATCATCCGCGACCGTTGATCGAAAGGAATCTCCGAGACCCGTGGCGACGCGGCGCGCGTGCGCTCTGCGCCGACGCCGGTGCGCTCGGCGAAGGCCACCAGGGCACCCTCGAGCTGCTCGCCGGCGACCGTCCAGGCCGTACGCTCGGCGTTTGGCGCAACGAGCTCAGCGTCGTTGCACAGCACCGCAGCGCGGCTCATCGCGGCCAGCAACGCCTGGTCGCCTGTCACGTCGGTGCGGACGTCGCCGCTGGGCGCGTAGCCGTCACCGGAAATCGTGTACCGACCGCCATCGACGGTGGCCGCCTGCTGCACCGCCATCCTGCCCTGGGTCAGCGTGCCGGTCTTGTCGGAGACCAGAACGTTGACTGAGCCGAGCGTCTCCACGGCAACCAGTCGACGCGTCAACGCGTGCGCGGCGGCCATCCGTCGGGCGCCCAATGCCAAGGCCAGCGTGACCACCGCCGGCAATGACTCCGGCACGGCCGCGACCACCAGGCTGACACCGACGATCGCCATCTCCAGCGGTGGCCGGCCGCGGATGATGCCGACCGCGGTGACGATCGCCGACAGCGCCACGGTCCAGGTGGCCAAGACGCGGCCGAGGCGGGCGAGCCGCCGCTGCAACGGGGTTTGCGCCGCTGCGGGCTTGCTCCGTCAAGGCGACGATTCGACCGAGCGCGCTGTCCGGACCGGTGCGTACGACCGCTCCCGTGGCCCGACCGGCGGCGATGACGGTGCCGGCCGACAGCTCCTGTCCGACCGACCGGCCGACCGGCCGCGACTCGCCAGTCAACGCCGACTCGTCGACCTTCAGCACGTAAGCGTCGTCGATCACGATGTCGGCCGGCACGATGTCACCGGAGGCCAGCCTCACGACGTCGCCGCGGACGATCTCGGCCGCCGTGACGACCTGATCTCGTCCGTCGCGGACCACCCGACTGGTTGGGGCGCCGAGTTGTCTGAGTGCGGCGATCGCGCGCTCGGCACGGACCTCCTGCGCGACGCCGATGATCGTATTTACGACGACCACGAGCACGATGACCGAGGTATCCGTTACGTCACCAGCAATAGCCGTCACGGTCGCCGACGCCAACAGCAAGACGATCAGTGGGTCGGCGATCTGCCGACCGATGCGCGACCAGACCGGAACAGGGGCGGCGGGTCGAGTCTCGTTGCGTCCCTCGGCGGCCAGCCGACGCGCAGCTTCGGCTGAGGTGAGTCCCAGCGTCAGCTCGCGACCATCGGCCGGCTTCGCTTGCACAGACTCCACCCGCTCACTCTCGACACGTGCCGGCGTTTCGGACTAGTGCCCCTGGTCCCTTCGACTCAGACGATGGTCCCACCAGATGCCGCTCCTGTTCGCCAGTGTTGCGGCGGCTTCGCCGGTGGTGCGGCGGCATCTTTCGGGCGCGGCCACGACAACGGCAACGGCCAAATCCTTGCCGTGGCGGGACCTTTGGCCCTGCACCGTCTTTCGCCATGCCGCGCACGCTGGCCGTACGGCATCACGCTGAGCCGTACCCGCAGAGAAAGGTCCGCCATGAACACCGTGTACCGGATCGTCGTCGGAGTCGACGGATCCGACGCCGGCCAACGCGCCCTGGAATGGGCGGCCGAGGAATGCCCCCACCGCAACGGCGTCGTCCAGGCTGTCATCGCCTGGCATCCCGAACACCTCCTCGACAATGTCGTTATCTCGGCCGAAAATGCCGATGCACAGCGATTCGCCCACGAGATCGTCGCCGAGGCGGTAGCGGCGGCTCGCAGAGCGCATCCCGGTTTGCTCATCACCGGTGTCGTCGAGCGTGGCCGCCCTGCGACGGTGCTCGTCGGCCGTGCACAGGAAGCCCAACTGCTCGTGCTCGGCAGCCACGGCCACAGCCGTCTCTTCCACGCCGCCCTCGGATCGACCGCCGACGCCGTGGTGCGGACCGCGCCGTGCCCGGTCGTCATCGTTCCCGCGGTCCGTGAGGCAGAGCAGCGTTCGGCCATTGTCGACCAAACCGCCGGCATACCGTCCGGCATCCTCTGATCCTTGGCGCGCCCGTTCTCCGGGCGCACTTCGTCCGCGCTTTGCGACCCGGCACAACGCCGGGTCGCTGGCTCGCACAGCGGACCGAATTCGGCCCTGCCCTCAACGGCGGGCCGATAGCCCTGCCCAATTCAGGTCGGCTGGCACTCGCACCGCCATCTTCACGAGCGTGAACTGAACATGTCCCCGAAGAGAAAGGAAGACCAATGACCACGCTGCGTGCCACAGCGGCGCCGAAGATCGCCACGACCACACCGGCAACTCCCCAGACCCCCGCCCTCCCCGCAGCGGCACGCTACGTCTTCGCCGGCGTACGCATCGCACTCGGTTGGGTCTTTCTCTGGGCGTTCCTCGACAAGCTGTTCGGGCTCGGGCACGAGACCGCAAGCAAAGCCGCCTGGATCCACGGCGGCAGCCCGACTCAGGGCTTCCTGAAGTTCGGCGCGAGCGGACCGTTCACCGACTTTTACCACAGCATCGCCGGCGCGGGCTGGGCCGACTGGCTGTTCATGCTCGGATTGCTCGGCATCGGTGTCGCACTCATCGCCGGCGCGGGAATGCGCATCGCCGCATTTGCCGGCGCGATCCTGCTGGTCCTCATGTGGACCGTTGTCCTACCGCCCGCGAACAACCTATTCATGGACGACCACCTGATCTATGCCGGAGCACTCGTCGGACTCGCGCTCATCAACGCGGGAGACACCGCCGGCGTGGGCGTCTGGTGGAAGAACACCAACCTGGTCAAGCGACTGCCGTGGCTCCGGTAACCACGATCGCTGACGCCAACAGCGCGGGCGGGAGGCCCTCAGCCTTCCGCCCGCCGCGCTGCCCGGCGTGTGTCGTGTCTTAGATAGCTCTAAGAATCAGTCGTGATAGTGGATGAATGGCGAAGTCGGCATCGCCGATGCCGCCGAGAGCCAAGATCATTGTGTGCGCGTCCTTACTGATGTGATGGCGCCGTGATTCCTGCGGCGATCGGGCGAAGGACAGTCAGATTCGAGGGGGACCGATCGTGCTTCGCACGGCCGCGATGGACTATGCGAGGCAGGCCGCCGGCCTTTCCCATCGTCGCGACGAGGTGGTCGGGTCGAGCGGTGGGCCGGCCGGAAACGCTCGGCTCACCGCGTGGACCGGCCTGCTGCTGCTCGTGCTGTTCGGTGCCGAGCTATTCACGCTTGCCGAATGTCCGCGGCTGGATCGACTGGCACATCGTCTTTGGCGTGCTGCTCATCCCGCCGGCGCTGGTCAAGACGGCGAGTACGGGCTGGCGGATCATGCGCTACTACACCGGGAGTCGACCGTACCGGGACGCCGGTCCGCCGACGTTGGTGCTGCGCCTTCTCGGTCCGCTGGTGGTCTTGTTCACGCTGGCCGTGCTGGGCTCGGGCGTCGCCCTGATCTTGGTCAGCCCGGACGCGGGACGCCGGGCGTTCGTGTCGGCCGCCGGGTTTGGCGTGAGCCTACTGATGATCCACAAAGCGACGTTCGTGGTCTGGGGGATCGTCACCGGCGCCCATACGCTCGGTCGGCTGATCCCGGCGCTTCAGCTCACCGTGCTGCGGTGGTCCGATCGTCCGCGGGTGCCCGGACGGCACCGACGATCGGCGACGCTCGCCGCCGCGGTTGTGTCCGGAGCGCTCGCAGCGGTGCTCGCGCTATCGGTCGCCGGAGCGTGGCGCACGGCGAGCGCCGATAGCGCGCACTTCCACGACGGCCACGCCCACGGCGGTCGTTGAGCGAGTCAACCCGCCGTCACGGCGGTGGCGCGGCAATGTGGTCCTTAGCCACGGCTAAGAATCGTCGGCGACAGTGGTGCTTGACCGGCAGATGCGCGAGAGGGGGAGCGGACGAATGGATGTGGCCACCACGCGCCAACCACGTCGGACCCCGCAGCGCGTTCGCGGTCCTCGCCGGCGCGGTTGGTGGCCGGACGCTCTGAGCGCCGTGGCCGCGGCGTCAGTCCTGATCGTCGTCGCGCTGTGGGTCCACGGCGGCAATGTGCAAGCCCTGTTTTCCGGGGGTGGGAGTGCCCTCACCTCGATCGGACGCCTGACCGGCCTGGTCGCCGCCGATCTCCTGCTCGTCCAGGTGATCCTGATGGCACGGGTGCCGTGGATCGAACGGACATACGGCCAGGACAGGCTCGCCCGCTGGCACCGGCTCGTCGGGTTCACATCTATTAACCTCATGCTGGCCCACGTGGCGTTCATCACGCTGGGCTACGCCGCCACGGCACATAGTTCGTTGCTGCCGGAGGCGTGGCAGCTCGTGACGACGTACCCGGGGATGTTGCTGGCCACGGCCGCGAGCGCCGCTCTAGTGATGATCGCCGTGACGTCCGTGCGCGCGGCTCGCGCCCGACTTCGTTATGAGTCATGGCATCTGCTACATCTCTACGCCTACCTCGGCGTCGGTCTGGCGCTGCCACACGAGTTGTGGACCGGAGCCGAATTCGTGAGCTCAGGCGCGGCCCGCGCTTACTGGTGGTTCTGTTACATCGTCACGGTCGGCTGCGTCCTCGTCTTTCGCCTCGGGCTGCCGATATGGCGGAGTGTCCGACACGATCTGCGGGTCGAAGCGGTCGTGCCGGAGTCGCCCGGCGTGACGTCGATCTATATCCGTGGGCGGCAACTCGACCGGATGCCCGTACAGGCGGGTCAGTTCTTTCTGTGGCGATTCCTCGGCGCACCGGGCTGGACCCGCGCGCACCCGTTTTCGCTGTCGGCGGCGCCACGCCCCGACCTCCTGCGGATCACGGTCAAGGAGCTCGGCGACGGCAGTGGAGACGTCATCGGGATCAAGCGGGGGACGCGGGTTCTGGTCGAAGGGCCGTACGGCCGGCTGACCGGGGAGATGCGCCGCCGGCGCCATTTGACCATGTTGGCGTGTGGCATCGGGATCACGCCGATGCGGGCATTGCTCGAATCGGAGTATTACCTGCCGGGCGAGGCTGTCCTGATCTATCGAGCCAGCTCACCGTCGGACCTCACGTTCTACCGAGAATTCGAGCACCTCGCGCGCCACCGCGGCGTCGCCGTGCACTACCTGGTCGGGCGCCGCGCCCACGATTCATCGTGGCTGCCCAGTGGGTACGGCGACGATCTGGCCGCGCTGCGTGCCCTGGCGCCCGATGTCGTTCACAGCGACGTGTACGTCTGCGGCCCGACACCGTGGATGGCGGCCGTGACGGACGCGCTCGAACGCATTTCGGTCCCGAGCGAACACGTGCATCTGGAGGCGTTCAGTTGGTGACCGAAAACCGGTCGAACCCCGCTCGGAATATGCCGTGATCTGGGAGGTAACGGGTGCGACGCATAACGCTGTGGTTCAGTGCCACGGTCGCCATCGTGGTGCTGCTGTTTAGCTATCACACAAGTACCAACGCCCGTAACACGGCCGGGCAGCAGCCCTCCGCTCAGGCACCGGGCGTCGTCGGTGCCCAGCCGACGCCCCGCGCCGGCGGCAGCGCGAGGCCGTCACGGTCGTCGACGGCGAAGGGCGGGTCGGCGGCGAGCGTAGTCAACGGAACCGTGGCCCAGACCCAGTGGGGCCCGGTGCAGGTCCAGGTGCGAATTGCCAATCACCGCATCACTGATGTCAAGGCACTGGTTTACCCGACTGGCAGCGGCCACGACCAGTCGATCAACTCCTACGCGCTGCCGCTCCTCCGGCAAGAGGTACTGTCTGCGCAAAGTGCCCGAATCGACGGCGTCAGCGGTGCCACGGTCACCACCGGCGGATACCGGGAGTCTCTCCAGGCCGCGCTGGACGCCGCTCACTTCGGCAGCTGAGGCGGACGGAGTGCGGCGGGAGGCGGGAGCGAGGTGGACCAACCGGATGGCCTCGAACGTCTCACCGAATGTGCGACGGCTGCTGATCGTCGAGGATGATCGCGAACTGCGCACCATGCTAGAGAGGCTGCTGGGCGAAGAGGGCTACCACGTCGACGCGGTGGCCGATGGTCAGGCCGGGCTCCACCGCGCATTGATCGATCGATATGACGTGATGGTGATCGACCGTGGGCTCCCGGCGATCGACGGTCTGGACCTCACGCGGCGACTGCGCGGCCGTGGCGTTGGCACCCCCGTGATCATCCTGACCGCGTACGGCTCGGTCGTCGATCGGGTGGAGGGCTTGGACGCCGGCGCCGAGGATTATCTCGTCAAGCCCTTCGAGGTCGATGAATTGCTTGCCCGACTGCGTGCGTTGCTGCGACGGCACGGCACGGTCGGCGAGACCATCCAGATCGGCGACGGCACCGTCGACCTCGTCGGCCGGATCGCTCGCACGTCCGACGGGCGAGCGATCGAGCTGTCCGGTCGTGAGTGCGCGCTGCTGCGTACGCTCGCGTCTCGCCCCGGCCGTGTCTTCAGTCGCGACGAGTTGCGCAAGACCGTGTTCGACACGGCCGATTCGGAAACCGTTGTCGACACGTATGTCCACTACCTTAGGCGCAAGCTCGGCAAGGGCGTCGTGCACACCATGCGGGGTCACGGCTACCGGATCGGCGCGATGTGAGGTCGCATCGGCCGACGCCCGAACACGCGCTGATCCGCCGTACGGCGCGACGCATCACGCTACAGACGGCCGCGCTGTTCGCCGTATGCCTCGTGGCCCTGGCCGCCCTTGCCGCGGTGTTCATCCTCCGGGCGCAGACGGCCGATGCCCAACGACAATTGCGCGCAGCGGTGGTCGACGCGGACGCGATGACCGACCCGCCGGCCGGGATACTCATCTACCAATCGACCAACGGCCAGATACGGGCATCGGCTGAACTCCACGGTCGGCCACTCGACGCGGCCGCCTTCGCGAGAGTCGAGGCGGGTGGTCCGACCGTCACCGGTGAAGCGGACGCCGGCGGCCGCCAGTATCAACTCCGTACGGTCCGGCGAGGTGAGGCAACGGTGCAAGCCGCGCTCGACCTCACCGACCAAGATCGGGAGCGCCACCGGCTCATCGAGGGACTGCTGATCGCCGGCGGAGTCGGCATCGTTATCGCCATCGCCATCGGATCAGTCACCGCCCGCCGGGCGGTGCGGCCGCTGGAGGAGGCCAGCCTGCGCCAGCAACGCTTCGTCGCCGACGCCAGCCACGAGTTGCGTACGCCGCTGACGCAAGCTCACCTGCGCGCGCAGCTTCTGCAGCGGTCACTGCGGGATGTCGACGGACACCCCGAACTGGCCGAGGAGGCCGGCCGGTTGGTCAGCAGCACCCGCGAACTCGGCGACATCGTCGAAGAGTTGCTGATGTCGGCGCAACTGGGTGCCGATCCCACGACGATGGTCCCGGTCGATCTGGCCCAGGTCGCCCGCGACGTGGTCGATGCCGAACAAGCGCGGGTACGCAATCGTGGCGTAGACCTTGGCCTTCGCCAGAACGGCGGCCCGTACATCGTGCCCGGCTCGCCGACGGCGCTGCGCCGCGTCGTCAACGCGCTCGTCGACAACGCCATTGGCCACGTCGACACCGGCGGACACATCACGGTCGCTATTCACCGGCACGATGGTCACGCGCCGACGGTCGTCTGCGACGTGATTGACGACGGACACGGAATCGGACCAGGGGACACCGAAAAGATCTTCGAACGATTTGCCCGCGGTGCGCACGGCAGCGGTCGCCGCTTCGGGATCGGGCTCGCCCTTGCCCGAGAGGTGATCGAGGCCCATGACGGCACGCTGACCGCATCCGGTCGTGAGGGAGTCGGGGCGACGTTCCGGATCGTGTTGCCGGCGGCGGCGTCAGCTTCGAGTTAGGCCGGGCGGACACGCGCGGAGTGCCGCGCAGTGGCCGCCGACGGGTCTATCGAGATGGGTCTATCGAGGTGTCTCGACGATAACGGTCGTCGACTTCACGACGGCGACCGCGATGTCACCGACGGACAGCTTGAGTTCGTCGAGTGCTTCCCGACTCAGCAACGACACGACGCGATGCGGGCCGGCCTGGATCTCGACCTGCGCCATGACCGCATCCTTCTTGATGTTGGTGACCAGACCGGGGAATCGGTTACGTGCCGACGACGTCGCCGTACCCTGGTCGACCCGGCCGTGGTCGTGTAAGTAGGCGGCGAGGACCTTGCCGTCGATGATGCGGTGACCGTGCGGGTCGCGGGTGGCTCGGAGGCGCCCGGTGTCCGACCACCGGCGGACCGTGTCGACACTGACGCCGAGCAGTTCGGCGGCATCGCTGATCGCAAACTGCGTCATGACCGACATCGTATGGGCGCGGCGGCTCATCCGGGTCGCGGCTGCGCGCTAGATATTCGGGCTGCGGCGTTCGATGAGGACGACGTCGCGCCAGGTGCCGTGATGCTGGCCGACACGGTGCCGGGTGCCGACGACGCGGAAGCCGGCATTTCGGTGCAAGGCCAGACTGGCGGTGTTTTCGGGGAAGATGCCGGACTGGATGGTCCAGATCCCGGCGCGCTCCGTTGAGGCGATCAGCGCGGCCAGGAGTGCGCGCCCGACGCCGTACCCACGTGCATCGGGGTGGACGTAGACGGAGTGTTCGACCACGCCCGCGTACACGCATCGATCGGAGACGGGCACGCAGGCGGCCCAGCCGACCGGCGTCTCGCCAATCAGCGCGACGAATCGGTGATCGCGGAGGTGGGTGGCGTCGAACCGGTCCCACGTCGGTGGCTCGGTCTCGAACGTCGCGTTTCCCTCGGCAATCCCGGCGCGATAGATGTCGAGCACCACGGGCCCGTGACGGCTGTCCATCGCAGCGATCCGGACGCTGGGGTCGATCATCGGCGGGCTCCGATCGTCGCGCTCGGGACTGGTTCGGCCACGTTGTCGGTAACCGGCCGTGGGTACCACACGGTGATCGCCGCCGCGGCGGCGATCGCGCCGAGGAACTGCGCGGCGACGAATCCTGGCACGCTTGCGGGGGAGATGCCGGCAAACGAATGGGTGAACATTCGGCCGATCGTGACGGCGGGGTTCGCAAACGACGTCGACGAGGTGAACCAGTAGGCGGCGCCGATATAGGCACCGACCGCGGCCGGGATGGCACTGGATCGCCCGGTGCGGGCAAGGGCGAAGATGAGCAGCAGCAGACCGGCGGTCGCGATGACCTCAGCGAGCCAGAGTCGGCCGCCCGTGCGGCTGGTCGTGGACCAGGCAACGGCCCCGACGCCGAACATCACGTTGGCCAGAACGGCGCCGCAGATCGCCCCGCCGATCTGGGCGGGAACGTAGACGGCCAGGTCGCGGGCGGTAATGCCGCCGCGGTCGTGCCGGTGCAGCCACCAGTCGACCAGGGAGACGACCGGGTTGAAGTGCGCCCCCGACACCGTCGCGAACATCGCGATCAGCGCGCCTAACGCCAACGCGGTGGCGATCGAGTTTTCCAGCAGCTCCAGCCCGACATCGTGGGGCGACAGGCGGGCCGCGGCAATGCCGGAGCCGATAACGGCGGTGACGAGCAACGCCGTGCCGGTGAATTCGCCGGCGGCACGCCGGACCAACGTTGCCGTCATGTCCGGACGCTGGGGGAGACCGCGAGCAGCTGCGACAGGGCCGTCAGCCGCTGCGGCAGGACCCAGTAGTAGACCCAGGTGCCTCGGCGTTGGCAGTCGATCAGTCCGGCCTCCCGGAGCACCCGCAGGTGGTGGGAGATCGTCGGACCGGACACCGTGAATGCGTCCGTCAACTCACACACGCACACCTCGCCACCGCCGCGCGCGGCGATCAACGACAGCAACCGCAACCGGACCGGATCGCCGAGCGCCTTGAATCCGGCGGCGAGATCGGTAGCCAGGTCAACGGTCAGCGACTCGTCCGTCATTGATTGGCAGCAGCGATCGGCAAGTACGGGCAACTCTTGTCTAGACACCCGTCTAGTTTGACAATCATCGAGACAGCATGCAACTCTCTGTCTAGACAGTTATCTAAACAGGAGGTGTTCCATGTCCCGCGTTCAACTCGCCTTGCGGGTATCCGACCTCGAAGGGTCGATCGCGTTCTACTCCAAGCTGTTCAACGCCGAACCGGCAAAGCGGCGGCCCGGCTACGCCAATTTCGCCATCGACGAGCCGGCGTTGAAGCTCGTGCTCATCGAAGGCGAGCCCGACCAGCCGACCGTGATGGACCACCTCGGCGTCGAGGTCTTCAGCACCGAGGAGGTCAACGCCGCCACCCGCCGCCTGACCGACGCTGGGCTCGTCACGCTCACTGAGGACGACACCACCTGCTGCTATGCGCTACAGGACAAGGTGTGGGTGCACGGACCCGGCCACGAACCGTGGGAGGTCTATACCGTCAAGGCCGACGCCGACCGGCTCGCCAAGCAGGCCGACAGCACCTGCTGCGGCGGGGCAAGCGCGTGCTGCGGCGACAGCGCGCAGCCGGTGGTCATGATCGGTACGGGGCAGGACTAGGCGCGAGGCGTCGGCGGCTCGGACCACGGTCAGCGCAATCGCGCCTCGTCCCTCGACGGCTCGAACAGTTCGACCGGATTGCCCGACGGGTCGTCCACGATCACCTGCCGGCCGCCGACGCCGTCGATGATGGCACTTCGGAACGGCGCGCCCGCCGTCCGCAACCGGCTCGCCACCGAGTCGATATCGTCAACCTCGATGGCGAATCGGTTCCAGCCACCCGGTCGCGGCAGCGTGCCGTCCGGCATCGCGGCGCCGCCGCCCGGGCCGCCGCCGGGCGCACTCAGCGCCAGCCGCAGCGGACCGCGGGTGAGCATCGCGAAGGCCGGAGCCGGATGCATGACGAGGGCGAAGTCGAGGTGGGTGACGTAGAACGCTATCGCCGCGTCAACGTCGTCGACGATGTACCGCACACTGACCGAGGCCATATGGCCAGCGTCGAATAGTACTCGCTCGATCGCACGTACGTCGCGACAATGAGCACGGCTCGGCCGGCCATCGGCCCTGTAGCGACGACCGGTGCGGCGGGACCCACGTTCCTGAGGTCGGAATATGTGGCGCGCACACATGGTCGCGTCCCGCTGTTGCTCCCTATGGTCCACAGTCAGCGCCGGCGTATGACCCGGCCGCCATCCTGTCGACACTTTCGGAAACCGAGGAGCAGCGAAGATGCGCTCATCCATTCTGCGCGTCGCTGGAGGCGCCGCGGCCGTACTCGCCGTGACGTTCGCTGCGGCGTGTTCAACGAGTACCTCGGCGTCGTCGTCCAAGAGCGGCGGGGACATCAAGATCGGAATTGTCACCTCGAAGACCGGGCCGTACGCCGAGTATGCGGCCGAATACCTGGCCGGCCTGAACGCCGGTCTCAGTTACGTCACCCACGGCACCGGAAAGATCAACGGTCACAAGATCGATCTGATCGTCGATGACGACGCCGACAACCCGACGACCGCCGTCTCGAATGCGAAGGACCTCATCGGCAAGGGCGTGACGATTCTCGGCGGTTCCGTCGACTCGGCCATCGCACTACAGGTCGCGGCCGTCGCCGGCCAGAACAAAGTCTTGTTCATCGCGGGGCCGGCCGCCGTGGACAGCCTCGACAATCTGAATCGCTACACGTTCCGGTCCGGTCGGGAGTCCTACCAGGACATCGCGACCGCGGGCACCTTCGTTGGCGACCTCGGTGGCAAGAAGGTTCTCGTCCTCGCGCAGAACAGCGCGTTCGGTGCGGCGAACGTCGCCGGCGTCAAGGCCGTTCTGGGCGCCAAGGGAGCAACGGTCAGCTCGGTTCTCGTGCCGCTGACTGCTACCGACTTCACCCCGTTCACGCAGAAGATCACGTCCGGTGCCCCGGATCTGTTGTTCGTCGCCTGGGCCGGCGCGAACGCGACCCAGATGTGGACGGCCCTCGACCAGCAGGGCGTCCTAGCCAAGACACAGGTCGTGACGGGGCTCGCGAATACCGCCACGTACCCGGCGACGGGTCCGGCCGGGGCGAAGATCGAATTCCTCGCGCACTACTTCGCCGGTGCGGGCGGCAACAACCCGATCGAGTCGGCCATGACCGCCTCGGTCAAGGGTGCCGGTGGCACTGTCGACCTGTTCACACCGGACGGATTCACGGCCGCGCAGATGTTCGCCCGCGCCATCCAGGCCGGCCCGACCGATGTCACCAAGCAGATCGCGGCGCTCGAAGGCTGGTCCTTCGCCGGCGCGGCCGGCCAGTACACGATTCGGGCCTCCGACCACGCACTGCTGCAGCCCGAGTTCGAAGCGAAGCTGACCGGGTCGGGCACGTCGTGGACGCCGCAGTTGGTCAAGACCATCGACCCGACCACCATCGCACCGCCGGAGCCGACGAAGTCGGTCTGGTCGGCTGGCTGATGACGGCACCGACACAACGCACCGCGGCGGGCCGGCTGGACCACAGCCGGCCCGGCGCCGCGCTCAGCCTCGTCGACCTCACGTGGCGGGTCGGCGGCCGAACCATCGTCGACGCGGTCACTCTCGACGTCCGGCCGGGGGAGTTACTGGCGGTGATCGGGCCGAACGGCGCCGGCAAGACGTCGCTGTTCAACCTCATCACCGGGTTCATCCGACCGACCGCCGGCCAAATCGTCGTGAACGGCCAGGACGTCGCCCGAATGCCTCCGCATCGGCGAGTGCCCCTCGGACTCGGCCGTACGTTCCAGACGTCCAGCGTGTTCGCCAGCATGTCGGTACGGGAGAATGTCGAACTCGCGGCGCAGGCCGCCATGAGTGGGCCGTGGAAGTCGCTCGCTCCGTGGGCCCGGATCACCGCTGACGCCCGTACCACTGCTCGTGATGCGCTTGACCGCACGCGGCTCGGCGCACGCGCTGCGGTGCGGGCCGCGGCGCTGTCACACGGCGAGAAGCGCAAACTCGAACTCGCGATCGTGCTCGCCGGGGACGCCAGTGTGGTGCTGCTCGACGAGCCGATGGCGGGCATGGCGATGGAGGAAGTCCCGGAGCTGACCGATTTGATCGGCGCGATACACCGCGATGGCGCGACCGTGCTGATGGTCGAACACCACATGGAGGTCGTGCTCGGCATCGCCGAACGCATCGCCGTCCTCCACCACGGTGAGCTCATCGCACACGGCTCCGCCGGTGAGGTCGCCGCGGACCCGCTTGTGCGTGAGGCCTATATGGGCACGACGCTATGAACGATCCGATGCCGAGCCAGAAAGCCGCCGACCGTAACGCTCCGATCCTTCGGCTGCAGGAACTGCGGGTGACGCTGAGCGGCAGCTCGATCCTGCACGGCGTAGCTTTCGACGTCGCGCCGAACGGCGTCACCGCCCTGCTCGGGCGCAATGGCGTCGGTAAAACCACGACTCTGCGCGCCATCATGGGACTTGTTCCGTCCCGCGGATCGGTCTGCTTCGACGGCAGGGACATCGCCGGAATGGCGACGCACCGCATCGCTCGTCGCGGCATCGGATACGTACCCGAGGACCGGGCGGTCTTCGCGTCACTGACCGTCGCGGAGAATCTCCGCCTCGCACAACCCGACCAGAGCAACGAGCGGTGGTCTCACATGTACGAACTGTTCCCCGTCCTGCGCGAGCGGTCCGGCGCAACCGGCCGGAACGTTGTCGGGCGGCGAGCAGCAGATGCTTGCGTTGGGCCGCGTCCTGCTCATGGACAATCGTCTGCTGCTGGTCGACGAGCCAACGAAGGGTCTCGCGCCGAGGATCGCCACCGAAGTCGCGGTTGCCCTCACCCGGATCGCGGACGCCGTCCCGGTGCTGTTGGTGGAGCAAAACCTTGCCGTTGTACGGCATGCCGCCCGTCACGCGGTCGTCCTCGACACCGGTCGCGTCGTGCATACCGGTGACGCCGCCGCACTTCTGGCCGATCCGCGGTTGACGAACGAACTGCTCGGCGTCGCATTGAAGGAGCCATCTCGATGACCACCGCCGTCTTGCTGACCATCACCGGGCTGGGCGTGGCCGCACTCTATTTCCTTGTGGCGTCCGGGCTCTCATTGATATTCGGGCTGATGGACGTCCTGAACTTCGCCCACGGCGCGTTCGTGACGATCGGCGGGTATGTCGGTTGGAGCGTCGCGAACGCACTCGGCGGTACGCCCGGACTCGTACTGGCCTGCCTGGCCGCGATCGGGGCGGGAGCCGGCATTGCGACGCTGACCGAACTCGTGGTCATCCGTCCGCTGTATCGACGACCGCTGGACCAGGTGCTCGCCACGGTCGGTCTCGGCCTCGCGATTCCGGCCGCGATTGAAGCCGGGTGGGGCGGTGATGCGCGGACGTGGAGTGTGCCGGCCTGGCTGTCGGGCACGGTGACCGTTGCCGGGGCGCACATACCGGCGATCCGGTTCATCCTCATCGCGGTCGCAATCCTTGTGCTACTGGGCCTGTCCGCTTTTCTGGCCCGTACGCGGGCCGGCCTGGTCGTACGGGCCGGTGTCGAAAGCCGGGACATGGTCAGCGCGCTCGGCATCGACGTACGAATCGCATTCACCGGCATGTTCGCCCTCGGGGGTGCCGCGGCCGGGCTCGCCGGTGCCCTGGACGGCGTGTATCAGGGCTCGGTGTCACCGGGCGACGGCACGTCGTTGCTGATCTTTGCGTTCGTCGTGGTGGTCCTGGGTCGGATGGGGTCGATCGTCGGCACGGCCGTCGCCGCCGCCATCGTGGGATTGGTGCAGCAGTTCGCGAACTACGTCTCGGCAAATCTCGGGAGCCTGTCGGTCGTGATCCTGCTTGCGATCGTCCTGCTCGCTCGCCGGCGCAACCTGGTCGGGCGGCCGGCATGATGTTCCTACGACGGGCGTCCTGGCTGCACGCACTCGCGGTGGCAGCGGTGCTCGCGGCGGTGCCGTACACGACACTCACCCTGCCCGGTGTGTTCGACGGGCCGTTCAACTCGCCCGGCGTCGATCAGCTGCTGGCCGTCTGCCTCGTCTTCGCCGGCTTGTCCATCAGCTACGACCTGATGTTCGGCTACACCGGCATCCTGTCCTTCGGCCACGGGATGTACGTGACCCTGGGCATGTACGCCACGACGATTCTGGTCAACCACGCCGGTCTCGGGCTGTGGACGTCGGCGGTGATCGGACTGGCGGGCGCCGTCATCGCGGCGGTCGTACTCGGTGCGGTCGCACTGCGCGTCTCGGGCATCGGGTTCGCGATGGTCACGCTCGCGTTCGGGCAGGCACTGTCGATCCTTGTGCTGTCCGGGTCACCCCAACTGACCGGCGGCGAACAGGGTCAGGCGTTGCGCGATGACGCCGTGCCGGCTGCGCTGTCCGGAGTGCTTAACACGCCGCATCTCTACTGGATCGCATTGGCATACCTGGGTTTCTGCATCGCGGTGGTGTGGGGGATCTCGGCGTCGATGCCGGGCAAGGTGATGCGGGCCCTGCGGGACAACGAGCGTCGCGTCGAGGTTCTCGGGCTCAACCCGTACCTGTTCAAGCTGTTGTCGTTCGTGATCGCCAGCGTGCTCGGCGCCGCCGGCGGCGTCGTCTATCTGTTGCTGCTCGGCGGCGCCACACCGACCGTGTCGACATCCGACTTCGCGCTGGCACTGCTGGTCATGGTGGTGCTCGGCGGATCCGGACGGCGATGGGGCGCCATCGTCGGCGGGGCGGTCTACGCCTACGCGAGTCAGTCATTGACCCGCCTGTCCGGCTCGTCGGGCGTCGCGGCATTGCCCGGCGTGGTCCGAGGCCCCTTGGAGCAACCGCTGTTTCTGCTCGGGCTCGCATTCGTCGTCATCGTCCTGTTCATCCCGGGCGGCATCACCGGGTTGCCGGCTCGGTTGCGCGCTGTGTCCGGCGCGCGTACGGCCGGAAAGGACCTGCCGCGGGCCGAACTTCGTTGATTCCGCGGGCTCACGATGCCGTTCGCGGCAGGAGTTCGTGACACACCGCCGTCGGCGTCGGTTCCCGTGTTGACCGGCGATGCTGCCGATCCCTGCGTCCGCACGCGGCCAGATGCCACGGTGTCAGCGCGCCGCCAGATGCCACTGTGTCAGCGCGCGGCCAGATGCCACGGTGTCAGCGGGCGGCCAGATCTCTCGCCTTAGCGCGCGGCCAGTGAGGGCCCGATCGCGTGCAAACGCAGCGCCAGCTGAATTTCCAGCGACCGCTCCGGTTTCTGCCAGTCCGCACCGAGCAGCTGGGCGATGCGATCCAGGCGTTGTGTGACCGTATTGACATGTACGTGCAACACCTCGGCCGCCCGCGCGAGGCCGGTGCCGACGGTGAAATACGCCTGTAGCGTTGCCACGAGTGCGGTCCCGCGCCGCGTGTCGTAGGCGAGGAGCGGTCCGATGGTGCGGTCGATGAACCCGGTGACGTCTCGATCGTCCCCGAGAAGCAGGCCGACGAAGCCCATCTCGCCGGCGCTGGCTCCGTCGCCGGCGCGGCCGAGCGCGATCAGCGCCGAGGCGACTCGATCGGCGTCCCGGAACAGTCCGGCGAACTCGGCGGGATCGGTGGTTGGACCGGCGGCGCCGGCCGTCGCGTCGGTCGGCCGGATCCGCGCCAGGTCTCGGATCACCGCTCGCGACGCGGCGCCGGGATCGCAGCCGGGCAGCAGCAAAGCGATACGGGTCTGCCGGGCCGCTGCGAGGCCGCCCCGGCCGGACGCGTACGTGGACGCCCACGAAAACGTACGTTGCCGTAGCGGATCGTCGTCAGCGGCCAGCACGACCAAGACGTGCGGTCGATCCAGGTCGATACCGAGGCGGGCCGCGCGGGTCCGCAGCGCATCGGAATTGTGGTCGCGATAGGTGAGCAGATCGTCGAGGAGGTCGCCCCGAACGCGTCCTTCGGCCTCCGCGACATTGCGGGCGAACAACTGCAGCAGCGCGGTGACGACGGCGGCGCGTTCGAGGATGCGTTGGTCCGCATCGACCAGGGTCACCTCCGGCCGCAATGCGAGTGCGCCGAGAACCTCGGTGCCGGCGACGACCGGTGCCACCCAGACGTCGTCGCGCAGCACGCTTCGGCCCTCGTGGCGGGATGCAGCGACCGCGTCGGCGATGAGCGACGGATCATGAGTATCGGTGCCGTACAGCGTGCGACCACCGTCGTCGTAGACGACGAGCGTGCCGCCGAACAGCTCGGTCACCGCCGCGGCCACGTCCTCGAGGCCACCGCCGCGAAGCACGATGGCGCTCATCCGGTCGTGCGCGGCGGCGGCGCGCTCGACCGAGGCGCTATGCGCGCGAATGACCGCGTTCGCCGCCGACAGCTCCTGCAACGCCGTCCGTGTTTCGTCGAGCAGCCGGGTGGTATCGATGGCTACGGCGGCGTGCGCGGCCAGCGACACGAGCAGCGCCACTTCCTCGCGGGCGAAGGGTCGTTCGGTACGGTTCGCGGCGTACAGCACGCCGATCACGCTGGAGCCCAGCCGAAGCGGTACGCCCAGGATGGCGATGAGCCCTTCCTCGCCGACGCCGGCATCGATGGTGCCCGTGTGCTTGAAGCGGCTGTCCTTGGGATAGTTCGCGGTCACGTACGGCCGTGCGGTCTGGCTGACGAGTCCGCCGAGCCCCTCGCCCATTCCCAACCGGAGATTCTGGAATCGCGCGGAGACCGAGCCGTCGGTCACCCGCATCGCGGTGTCGCCCCGCTCGATGTCGGTCAGCGTCATGTAGGCGACGTCGGTGCCGAGGAGTGTCCGCGCCCGCCGAACGATGGCGGTCAACACGGCATCGAGTTGGCGTAGCCCGGCCAGGTCATTGGCCGTGTCGTAGAGCGCGGACAGTTCCTCTTCCCGGCGCCGGCGGCGGCCGAGGAGGCTGCGTACGCGCAACGCGACGAGCTTCGCCTCCTCCAGCTCGGCCACCTCGTCCGCGGGCAGGCCGGCGGTCCGGGCAGCGATCAGCGGCCCCTCGAACTCGACCGGTGCCGCTTCCCGGGCCAGCAGGTCAAGGAACTCGCGGGTCGCCGGCATGAGGGCAATTGTCAACTGGCCGTCCACCCGCCGTCGAGGGTCAGCGACGCACCGGTGATGAACGCAGCGGCCGGAGAGCAGAGATATGCGACGAGTTCGGCCACTTCGGCCGGTTCGATCAGGCGCTTGAGTGCCGACCGGACGAGCAGGATGCCCTCGAGTACGTCCTCTTCGGCGATGCCGTGCGCGGCCGCCTGGGCCGCAATCTGGTCTTCGACCAGCGGGGTGCGGACGTACCCGGGGCTAACGCAGTTAGCCGTCACACCGTGGTCGGCGCCCTCCAACGCAATGACCTTGGACAAACCCTCCAGGCCATGCTTGGCGGCGACATAGGCCGCCTTGAACGGCGACGCGCGCAGACCGTGTACGGACGAGATGTTGACGATGCGTCCCCAGCCCTGGTCGTACATGGCCGGCAACGCCCGTCGCACGATGCGAAACGGCGCCTCCACCATGACGCGCTGGATGTGCGCGAACCGTTCGCCGGCGAATTCGGGGATCGGCGCGACGTGCTGCAGGCCGGCACTGTTCACCACGATCGTCGCGCCGCCCAGGTCGATCGCATCGATTGCCTCGGTGGCGGCGAGATCTACCGCCAGTGCTTCGCCACCAATGTCGGCCGCAACCTTCTCGACCGCGGCCGCATTGAGGTCGATCGCCAATACATGCGCGCCGGCCCCGGCCAGGCGCACGGCGACGGCGCGACCGATCCCGCTCGCTGCACCGGTCACTACGGCGTTGCGGCCGTGCAGATTGAGGCGGACCACACGGTCGACAGGCTCGACGATCGTCATGGGCCGAACTTACGGATTTGCTGAACGCCCGCCCATGGGTCGTGAACACACACTACGTGGGCAATGCATGTGGACCGGGGCTTGGTTGAGCGTGCTACCGGTTCGAAGGAGCCTCGTCCCGGTTCGGCGGAGCGTCGTCGGCGACGTCATCGGGGTTGATGCTGAGCGTCGCGAGGAGGCTGGCGTTTTCGTATACGTCGATGCGTGCCGGCAGCTGCCGATCAACCCAGTCCGCGCGGTCGTTCAGCCCTCGATGCTTGAGCAGTTCGATGACCTTGGTCTTGTTGATCTCCATTGCAGACCTGCCCTCTGTTTACGCGCCCGAATGTTGTTTACGCGCCCGAATGATGGACCAGAGTCTGGGGCCACTCCACCGACCGTACGCCTTCGGCCGCGCGGTTGTTGCATCGGCGCGGTTGGCCAGCATCGATGGGCGCCGATGATGGAGGGTACGTGGCCGTTCGGTCGAGATTTTCGCATTAGGGACATCTCGTCGTAGCTGAGCGTAACGTGAATGTGTGTCGCGATTCCACACGGAGGCACGCATCATGGCAGTCGATGCAACGGCGTCCGACTCGGTCCTGAGCCTTCTGCGGGCCCGGAGCCTTCTGCGGGGCCGGAGCCTTCTGCGGAGCCGGCCGATTGATCGCGACGCCGCACCGCCGTGGCGCCGAGCCGGCGAGGCGTGTCGCCGTGGCTGAGCCCGTCGCCGCGTCGGACACGGGCGAGCCTGTTCTCGCGTGGCTGGAACGACGCGCGCGACGGCAGCAGCTGTCGGCGCTTGATTTCGACAACCCGCGCCTCGAGTACCGCCGATTGTTCAGTGAAGTCTGGGGAACGTTCCTGTTGGTTCTCGTCGCGGCCGGCGCTGGAGTCATCGGCGCGACGGCCTTCGGCAGCGGGCTGACACTGGCCATGAAGGCCTTGGCCCCGGGCATCATGGTCACGGCGATCATCTTCTTCATGGGCACGGTTTCCGGAGCCCACCTCAACCCGGCGGTCACGCTGGCATTCGCGATCCGCCGGGACTTTCCTTGGTTGCGCGTGCCCGGCTACATCATTGCTCAACTGGCCGGCGCGATCCTCGCTTCGCTCGTGCTCCAATGGATGTACGGCGGCATCATCAACGGCGCTACCGAACCGACGCCGCACGTCGGAATATGGGTCGCCATGCTGACCGAGGCCATACTCACGCTCGGCCTCGTCAGCGTCATCCTGGGAACGGCGTCCGGTGCGCGCAACATCGGAGTCAACGGCGCTCTCGCCATCGGCGGCTACATCGGCCTCGTGTCGGTGTGGGCGGCGCCGGTCACCGGCGCATCGATGAATCCGGCCCGTTCGTTCGCTCCTGACCTGGTCGGCGGCGACCTGACCCACTACTGGATCTATCTGCTCGGCCCGGCCATCGGCGCCGTTGTGGCCGTCGGCTTCGAGTGGATCCTTCGAGGCAAGGCCACCAAGTCCGGTCGAGAAGCCGCCGAAGGAATCCTCGATCAGCAAGATCTGGGCGCCGTGTAGGGAGGTGGTCACGATGGAGCCGACCGGTCGGGTCGTCGTCGGCGTCGGGCGGTCCCTCGGCGCGTACCAGGCGCTGCGCTACGCCGTCGCGGAGGCACGTCGGCTGCGGGCCGTTCTCGTTGCGGTGCGGACGTTCCATCTGGCGAACGGCGAGGAGGGCCTGCTCAATGTCGCGCTGCTGACGAAGGCCGCCGCCGAGCAGGTGCGGTCTGCTTTTGTCGAGGCGGTTGGCCAACTTCCGCCCGATCTCGATGTCGAGATCGTCGTGCTGACGGGTCCACCCGGGTACGCGCTCGTGTCCGTGGCCGACCGCGAGTCCGACTTGTTGATCATCGGCGGTTGCGGTGCGCGTCGTTTCGGCCGGCTGCGTAGCGCGGCGACCGCGCGATTCTGCGCTCGTCATTCCAACTGTCCGGTGGTGATCGTTCCGCCCAGCGCGCTCGCGCGATCCGGTCAGACCGATCGCCTCGCGCGACACACCGCGCGTGACGTGGAGGAGTTTCTGGAGAGTCAGCGGCGATGACCGGCCAACCGGCAGTTCCGTCCGTCTCAGCACGGCCACGTCGCCTACCACGATGGCGGGCACTCGTCTGAGGGATACCGACTTCAGGCCCTTCTCGGCGCCGACCGTGTTTCACTCGATGGGGCTACCTGCTTGGCTTCGCCCGGCCCAATTCCGGGGCGACGCGTGGCGGCGACCGATGCGGCACCGCCGCTTTTGATGGTTGCGCGGCACCGCCGCTCGATGGCGGCGCGGGACCGCCTTGCGGTTTGGAGGAACGGTCATGACTGCAGTAATGGAACGCGCCGCGAAAAAGGCCCCCCGAGGCCACCGGCCGAACGGTAGGACGGCCAGGGCTGCCGGCGCCGGGCACGCGAGCCACGCCGAACGAATGGCCCGCGGCAAGGCGGCGAGGGCGTTGACGCCGCTGGAGTCGCACGCCGACTTCGGCCCGAGCCGGCCGCGCGATCCGGTCGCGCTGCTACTGACGCAGGCAACGTCGCGGGTGCCGGAACTGATCCCGATCCGGCACGGCCGGATGTTGGTCTCTCCCTTCGCCTTCCTTCGTGGCGCCGCATTGCCGATGACAGTCGATCTTGCTTACACACCGGCGTCCGGGCTCCGCACCCAGCTGTGCGGGGATGCCCACTTGTCGAACTTCGGTGGGTTTGCCTCGCCGTCGCGGCGCTTGGTATTCGACGTCAATGACTTCGACGAGACGCTTCCTGGTCCATTCGAGTGGGACGTCAAGCGTCTCGCCGCAAGCTTCGCGGTCGCCGGGCGGGAGAGCGGCTTCCCGGCCAAGATGCGACGCAAGATCGGCATCGCTGTTGGGGAGGCCTACCGGACAGCCATGCGCGGATTCGCCGAGCAGCCGTTGCTCGATGTTTGGTACGCGCATCTCGACATCGAGGACGCGATCCGGAACTTCAAATCGGACATCAAGGCCAAGCGGGTCAAGACCGCGGAGTCGATGCTGTCCAAGGCACACACTCACGACAGCACCCAGGCATTGAGCAAGCTCACCACCATTGTGGACGGTGAACGGCGCATCGTGAGCGCGCCGCCGACGATCGTGCCCGTCGAAGAGGTCTTCAGCGAGTTTCGAGAGCACGGCCATTTACGAACTCATCCATACGGTGATCGGTACGTACCGCCGCAGTTTGGAATCCGACCGGAAGCACCTGCTCGAGCAGTTCACGCTGAACCAGGTCGCTCGCAAGGTGGTTGGAGTCGGCAGTGTGGGCACTCGGGCCTGGATTGTGCTCATGGATGCCGGCAACGGCGACGAACCGCTGTTCCTTCAGGCCAAAGAGGCGCAGCCGTCGGTGTTGGAGGACTTCTGCGGTCGGAGCCAGTACCGCAATGAGGGGGAGCGGGTCGTCGCGGGCCAGCGGCTCATGCAGGCGGCCAGCGACATCTTCCTCGGCTGGACTCATGTTCCGGCACCGGATGGGGTCGATCGCCACTATTACGTTCGTCAGCTCCGCGATTGGAAATTCTCGGTGCCGATCGAGTTGCTGCGACCGCGGGGAATGATGATCTATGCGCGGATGTGCGGATGGACGCTCGCGCGTGCGCACGCTCGATCCGGCGATCGCATCGCCTTGGCCGCCTATCTGGGTAGTTCGGCCAAATTCGATCAAGCGATCGCGGAGTTCGCGGAGACCTATGCCGACCAGAACGAGCGCGACTACGCCGAGTTCCAGCGCGCCGTGAAAGAGGGCGTGGCCGAGGCGGTCGAAGGCGTCTGACGCGGGCCGAGAGTCCGGACGCGATGGCCGTTGGTCCGACCGTCGGCAGACATGAGTTCGGCACGGGCTGCGGACCGGCAGTCGTAACGACGGGCGATGCTTGCTCACGCCGCCCCGATTGCAGCCTCGTCGTTCGGCGCTAACGATGGTTGCAGGGCGTAGGGTGAGCCTCGTCCGATCTCCCGGTCGCCGTCCTACTCACCGATTCCTCACTGCAACCAGCATTCCCGCCGGCGTAAAGAATGGACAACGGATCATGGCAAACAAGGACAGCCAGAAGGCCAACACGAAAAAGGTCGGGAAGACCCTGAAGGAAAAGCGGTCGGCTAAGCGGGCCAAAGCGGCCGACAAAACCGCCTCGCATATCCCGTCGACAAATCGCTGAGCCGCGGGCCTGCGGTGGCAAACACCGCCGTTGCGTGCGACCACGCCCATGCTTCGGTCGTTTCGAACCGACGCGCACCGCCGAATCTAAGGACCGGATCAAGATAGCTCGCGTCGCCCGATCGGCGACGGCTGGCGCCACGCCCTTTTCCAGGGAGTATCGTTAGCGGGTCACTCGGGACATCGGTGGCGAATGATGCACGTTTGCGACCAGCATCCCGATCGGAGCAGTCGTGATGCTGCCAGACTTACGAGCCAGGCGCTCCGGATCGCCGCGAGCTGCAGAGCCGGCGGCGGAGGACATGCGCGCCAATTTCTCGGATCTCGTGCCGGCACCGAGACCATCCCACTCAATTCGCGTTCCGTCGTGAGCGTTGATCGACGCGTCCGCCTCTGGAGCTTGGTTGTCGCGCAGGCCGGCGACGGCGAAGTCGCGTTGGAGCATGTCGGTGCGGTCATGCTGTCCGTCGCCGGTGTCACCGGCCTTGCCGTCACCGTACGGCTGCCGGCGACGCCACGCGAGGAGATCTACGCCAGTGATCGGACGGCCGCGGAATTCGCTGAGTTGGTGCTGACACTGGGCGAAGGGCCGAGCGTGGACGCTCTCGCCGATGGCCCGATCCTGGTGGCCGACGTCGCCGACGTCGACTCCGGCGTTCGATGGCCGGCCTTCACCGACGCGGCGATCGCGGCCGGAGTGCGCGCTGTCTTCTCCCTGCCACTGCAGGTCGGCGCCGTACGGCTTGGAGTCATGGACCTTTACCGGGACAAGCCCGGTGCATTGGATGGCGCGCAACTCGCCGATGCGCTGGTGCTGGCCGACACCGCGTGCGCTCTGTTGTTGGATGGGCGGACCGAACGACTGAGGTCCGGTCGAAACGTACCCGCGCGTGCCGGTCCACATCACCCCGAGGTACACCAGGCGACCGGAATGATCAGCGTGCAACTGGGTGTATCCATCGCGGTTGCGTTGACGCGGCTGCGCGCCTACGCGTACGCCAACGAACGCCGACTGCGCGATGTCGCGGCGGACGTGGTTGCCCGACGGTTGCGATTCGAATCGGACTCGACGGATGGGAGACGATGATGCCCGATTCGGACGTCGGACGCCCCACCGTGGCACATGGCAGCGCGCAATCTCCGTATACACAGAACGACGAAGGTGAATGAGATGGGCGAAATCGAACTTGCCGACGTGTTCGTCGAAATGGCCGATACGCTGGTCGATGACTTCGACCTGCTCGACTTCCTGCACGTCCTCACCGAGCGATGCGTGCAATTGTTGGGCGTGTCCGCCGCTGGTCTGCTGCTGACCGATGGGCAGGACAACCTCCAGGTCGTGGCCGCCTCGTCGGAGCGCACCAGGCTGCTGGAGTTGTTCCAATTGCAGGCCGACGAGGGTCCGTGCCTGGACAGTTTCCATACCGGTCAGCAGGTCTCGGTCGTCGATCTCGCCTCGACGGATCGGTGGCCACGTTTCGCGGCCGCCGCCACCGAGGTTGGTTTCATGGCCGTCCATGCACTGCCGATGCGGTTGCGCAACGAGGTGATCGGCGCGCTCAATCTCTTCGACGTCAAGGCCGGCGCGCTCGACTCGGGGACATTGAACGTCGGCCAGGCGCTCGCCGACGTTGCCACGATCGGTCTTCTGCAACAACGGACAATCCGTCGCACCGATGTCCTCGTCCAGCAACTGCAGACAGCGCTGAACACCCGGGTTCTCATCGAACAGGCGAAGGGCGTGGTGGCCGAGCGTCTGCACGTCGATGTCGACGAGGCGTTCAGGTTGCTGAGGAACCAGGCACGAGGCGGCAACCGCAGGCTGTCGAGCTCGCCCAGGCCATTGTGGACGGGTCCGAACAGATGCCGCCGGGCGTGTGAGGCGAAGTGTTCGGAGCGAACGATCAAGATCGAGTCCACCGACATGGGCTGGTACGGGCACATCCGCCTCACTAATGCGCTCCAGCATCGGCGCACTCAGGTGGCGACGCGCCTAGTCCGTGTTCGTCGATCCACCCGCGGCTCCGGGCGTACGGTTAAGTCGCACGGGTGAACGCATCGAGCCGCGAGTCTCGCGGTCGCCGTCGACTGAGCAGTCGGTTCAACCTTGTGGGGGAGTGACCGGCAAACGGCGAGTTGTACGATTTTCGTGCTGGCCGGCCCCGGACCCGGTCGGAACATTCCGTCCCGCGGGGGAGCCTGCCGTCGTGAGCGAGCTAGCGCGGTCGCCGCTGCCCGTCGGGCAGGGCCAAATGACCGCGGCCGATCGCCTCCGCGGGCACCAGCGGAATTCAGCCAATGATCACCTATCGCGCCGCGCACGCGTCGGACTGGCCGATGCCAAGTCGCTCCGGATGCAGATCAAGATCGCGTCGCGCGCGAAGGTGCAGCCCGGCCTGACGGCAATTCTCTTGATCGAGCTTGACGACCTCGTCGCGGTCGACCAGCAGTTCGGTCTGGATGCCGGTGACGAGGTTCGCGCCGCCATTGCCGATCGACTGCGTTCGCAGCTGCGTGACGCTGACATGGCTGGAGAGTTGGACGCCACGACGTTTGCGGTCCTTATGCGGGACGCGGGTGATGGTGACGTCCGGCACCTACATCGTCGGTTAGCCGAAACGCTGGCTCAGCCGGTACGAGTGGTCGGCCTCCGGCTGATGTTCGACGCGGAGTTCGGTGTGGCGACGGCGTCGACTCAGCTGCAGCACGCCGGCCTGTGGCGACGCGCATATGCGGAATTAACGGGCAAGGCCGGACCTGATGGGAAGGCGTGGGGCGCAAACACCGCGTCAACCCCCATCGGCCGGCGCGTCGATCTTCATGACGACCTGGAGAAGGCACTCCGCGACCACGATGGCACGTCGGCCGATCGCGGCCTCGCGGTGCATTACCAACCGATTATCGAGTTAGCGACCGGCGTGACACAGGGATTCGAGGCGCTGATCCGGTGGCGCCATCCCACGCTGGGGCTGGTTCCAGCGTCCGAACTCATCGAGGTAGCCGAACGTACGGATCTGATCGTACGACTCGGGGAATGGGTGTTGAATCGGGCGCTCAGTGACGCGGTGGCACTCGGATCGGCCCGCTCGGCTCCGGGCTACGTAAGCGTGAACGTATCGGCGACCCAACTTGTCCAACCGGGGTTCGCCGAGCGGATCCGTCGCATGGTCTCCGCGGCCGGGCTCGAGCCGTCCCGGCTCGTCGTCGAGATCACCGAGAGCCAGATCGTCCAGGATGACGAACACATCTGGGACGATCTCGCCGATCTACGCGAACTCGGTATCCAGGTCGCGATCGACGACTACGGGACCGGATACGCGTCGCTCGCCTATCTGCGGCACCCGGTCATCGACATGCTGAAGCTGGATCGCAGCTTCCTGGCCGGGATTGGGCAACCACGCGTTCGCACAATCCTGCGATCCGTCGTCGCACTCACAAAGAGTTTGGACATCTCCTTGGTGGTGGAGGGACTCGAGGATGAGACGACGCGTTCGATGTTGATCGACTCCGGCTGTGCGCTCGGTCAGGGGCATCTTTACGCGGCGGCGATGCCCCTCTCCGCGGCGATGGAATGGGATCCGGGGCCACGCTCGGCCTGGAGTCCGGTGACGACATCACCGTAGGATTACCCCGCCGCCGTTGGCGTGCACCGCCGGGTTGTTCGGGTGCGGTTCCGCGGCTGAAGGGGTCAGTGAACATGCACCGAGCAGCGCCATGAAGACTCAGCCGGAGTCGGTGGCGGTCGTCGGCGGAGGCATCGTCGGCCTGGCCGTGGCCCGTGAGTTGGCGCTGCGCCACGACGGCATCGCGGTCACCGTGTTCGAGAAAGAAGACCGGGTCGCCGCGCATCAAAGCGGCCACAATAGCGGTGTCGTCCATGCGGGTGTGTACTACCGACCCGGCAGTCTCAAAGCGCAGCTGTGTCGGCGCGGTGCGGGAATGCTCCGAGAGTTCTGCTCCGAGCATGGCGTGAAATATCGAGAGCTGGGCAAGCTCATCGTGGCGAGCTCGGACGACGAGCTGCCGCCCTCGCCGAGATCGAGCGCCGATCGGCGGCGAACCTCGTGCCGGACGTGACGCGCTTGGGGCCGGCGGAGATGCTGGACGTCGAGCCATTCGTCCGTGGTGTTGCTGCGTTGTATTCACCGCATACCGCGGCGGTCGACTACGTAGGCGTGTGCACGGCGATGGCCCGCGACATCGAGGATCACGGCGGCACGGTGCTCACCGGCACGGAAGTCACTGGCGTTGCCGAATCGACGGACGCGGTTGAGGTGTGGACGGGTCGTACGCGCCGGTCATTCGACACCGTGGTGGCCTGCGCTGGATTGCAGAGTGACCGTGTGGCGCGAATGGCGGGGCAGTCCGGCGATCTTCGGATCGTGCCGTTTCGCGGTGAGTATTACGCGCTGTCGCCAAAGGCGAGCGAACGAGTGCGGGGCATGATCTACCCGGTTCCGGACGCCCGGTATCCGTTCCTGGGCGTACACCTCACTCGGGACGTACACGATGGGGTGCATGTCGGGCCGAATGCCGTGCTCGCGCTGGCGTACGAGGGATATCTACGGCGCACGATCAGTCCGGCCGATCTACGGCGGATCTTGACATGGCCGGGGATGTGGCGGTTGGCGGCTCGACATTGGCGGGCCGGTCTGCTCGAGTTGGCGAGCTCGTTGTCGACGCGCCGCTACGCCGCGCTAGTGCGCCGCTACGTGCGCGGAGATTGAAGTCGATGACCTCGTGCCGGCATCGGCCGGCGTCCGCGCCCAGGCACTGACTCGCCGCGGCGACCTCGTCGATGACTTTGTCCTTCAGCGATCGGGCCGAGTTCTGTTGGTCCGCAACGCACCCTCGCCCGCGGCGACGTCATCGTTGGCGATCGCCGAACACATCGTCACGGCCGGTGCCTTGTAGAGAATTGCCCCTAGGGTTGCCCACAAAGGGACTTTCGGCCCTGGGTAGATCGATGACGGTCGCGCAGGATGATCACGTCACGCACGTAGTGCTCGGCGCAGACGTGGAGGCACTTCATGACTGACCTGACCAAACCTCTCGCCGGCGTGGTTCCGATGGATTCCACCGGGAACGTTATCTGCACTGGGGCGTCATCCAAATCTCGGTCGCCAACCTCATCGTCATCGTCTTGATGATCGTCGTGTTCGTCGCTGCGCTGGTGCTGCCATTCCCGGGGAGGAAGAAGTGAGCAGACCGTCAGGCGACGAGCGGATGTGGACCGCGCGGCTTCGAAACGAGAGCCGTGGGCGCGTTTCCCGCCGGAGCAGTTGTTGCCCGACCGGCAGCCGGCCTACGTCTCGTCCTGGATCTACGTCTTTGGCGTGACTACGCTCGCCGCGCTCGTCAGTCGTGCTCGTCTCCGGGCGTCGTCCTCGCCCTCGAAGGTCCTCAGTGGTGGCACGTGTCGACCGCCGGCCGCTTCGTCAATAGCCTCCATTTCTGGAGTGTCGAGCTGTTCTTCTTCGCCATGGTGATCCACCTATGGGGAAAGTTCTTCATGGCCGCGTGGCGTGGCCACCGCGCCATGACCTGGGTGACCGGCGCCGTCGCGTTCCTTGGCTCCATCGCCACCGCGTTCACCGGCTACTCGATCCAGTCGAACTTCGACTCGCAATGGATCACCACGCAGGCTAAGGACGGGCTGAACTCGGTCGGCATTGGCGCCTGGTTCAACGTCCTCGATTACGGCCAGATGCTGCTGTTCCACGTCATCATTGTTGCCGTTCGTTCTCGGCGCGCTCGTCGTCTGGCACGTGCTGCTCGTCCGCCGCCGCGGCGTCGTGCCGCCATTCGCCGACATCGAGCCGAGCAAGGAAGCGGACCGTCGACCGCCGAATCGACCACCCCGCTCGCTGCCGAGGATCCAGCTGCCGAGGAGCCCGCTGCCGGGCCTCGCGTCCACCGACGAGGTGACGCCATGAGTATCTGGGCCCGGCACCGAGCGCAAGAAGCCATCGACGCTCGCCCCTGGACGGGCGAAACTCGGCGCTACGACATCGTCAAGGAATTCGTCGCCGCGCTCGCCGTCGTCACGCTGCTGACAGTTGGCCTGGCGATCATCTTCGGATCCCCCGACCGACAGGCCATCACTCTCGGCGCTGGGCGAACAACGGCGCCGGCCGACTTCGCCGCCACGGCGGTCGCCGAACTGGACGGCACCAGCGGTACGGCCACGTACGGTGCGCCGTACATCAACGACCCGAGCGCCGGGCAGAAGCTCGGACCGTTGCCGTTGCAGCGCGCGGGCCGGCGTGCGCGAGCCGATCGACACCGCGACGGACTTCGTGCTCGGGCCGCTGTCCACGAGCGCCGATCCAGCGCGGTCGACAACGCGGTGGCCCAGTACCGGGCGGCCAGCGCCGACCAGCAGCAGAAATGGGCCAACGCGTACGGCGATGCACTGGCCAAGGCACCGGATGGCGATCCGGCTCAGGTCGCTCGCCGGCGACTACGGCCCCGTTCCGGCCATGGCGGCCGGCCTGCTGGCCATGGCCCAACGCGGTGGTCTGGATGGCCTGATCCAACAGCAGGGCGGCTTCTACCAGACCAACTACTCGCGTTCGCTGCTGTTCCTCGCCGATGGCACCTACCTGGAGGATCAGGCGCGCGCCGAAAACCTCGGCGGCGACCAGTGGGGCATGATGAACGAGACCGGCCGCTACCCGGGTCAAGCGTGGCTGTGGCTGTATACGTTCTGGTACCAGATCGACCGTTCTCGACGTCCGACAATGCCGACGCCCTCGTCTGGGGCCTGATGATGGTGCTATCGGCGGCACTCGTCCTGTTCCGTTCATCCCCGGGCTTCGGGCGCTGCCTCGCCGGCTCGGCGTCTACCGGCTGATCTGGCGCGATCACTATCGGACCATGAACAGATAGCCCTCGC
>CAWFSH010000013.1:0-101187 GCA_963818495.1 uncultured Actinomycetota bacterium | reverse complement strand
GAGATAGCCACACCGACCGAACTGCCGATGGATCGAAAGAACGTGGTGCCGCTAGTCGCCGTGCCGAGGTCTCGGTAGTCGACCGCGTTCTGCACGGCGAGGACAAGCACCTGAATGACCAGGCCGAGGCCGAGCCCGAGGACGAATACGAACGCGCTCGATTGGAGGCCACTGGTCGCCTGGTCCATACGCGACAGCAAGTAGAGTCCGATGGTGAAGACAGCGCAGCCGACGATCGGGAAGATCTTGTACCGGCCGGTCCGGCTGATGATCTGCCCACTGCCGATCGAGGTGATCAGCAGGCCCACCATCAGCGGGATCAGCCGCAGGCCGGATCCGGTAGGGCTCGCGCCTTGTACGGTTTGGAGATATAGCGGCAAGTAGGTGATCGCGCCGAACATGGCGAATCCCACGACGAAACCGACGACCGCCGTGGTGGCGAAGACGTGGTTGCGGAACAGCCGCAGCGGCAGGACCGGCTCCTTCGCCCGCGCCTCGACCTGCCAGAACCCGATCAGGCAAACGACCGCGAGGATCAACAAGCCGATCACCGGCGCGGAATCCCATGCCCACTGGGATCCGCCCAGGCTCGTCACGAGGATGATCGACGTGGCCACCGTCGCCAGGAGGCTGATGCCAACGTAGTCGATGCTGGGCTTCATCCGCGCGGTGGTGCTCGGCAGGACGGCGGCGACCACGACGAGCGCCACAAGCCCGATCGGCAGGTTGATGTAGAACACCCATTGCCAGCTCAGGTTGTCTACGAAAAACCCGCCGAGCAGCGGCCCCGCGACGCTGGCTATGCCGAAGACGGCACCGAACGCCCCCTGGTATTTCCCGCGCTCGCGGGGTGGCACGACGTCCCCGATGATCGCCTGCGCGAGCACGATCAGACCGCCAGCACCGATGCCTTGTACCGCGCGGTAGAGGATCAGCTCGATCATGTTCTGCGAGGTCCCGGACAGAGCGGAACCGATGAGGAAGATGACGATGCACGCGATGAACAGCTTCTTGCGTCCGTAGAGGTCGCCGAGCTTTCCCCACAACGGCGTTGTGACCGTCGACGCGAGCAGGTATGCCGTGACGACCCAGGACAGATGCGCCGCGCCGCCGAGGTCGCGGACGATCGTCGGGAGCGCGGTTGCCACGATCGTCTGATCTAACGCCGCGAGCAGCAGGGCGAGCATCAGGCCGGCGAAGATCGTCCAGACCGCCCGGGACGACAGATCACGCGGGAGCGGACCGTCCGCCGACGCCACCGTCTCACCTTCCGGCTGCCGAGGAAACTCCTTCGCAACCCCACGTTACGGGCGGTGCATGCCCTCTCGTTGCGTCTCGTCGAAGTTGATCACCGTATCGGGCGGCGTTCAGTCGTCAACGACGCACGATGCCTCCAGGATCGGGCTACCGGTGGGGAGCGCCCGCGTCCGTTGCGGCCAACCGGGCGTACGGGCACGGATTGCGTCGGCCAGTTCCTCGACGGTGCGTCCGTCCACCGCGATGTCGAAGTCACCGATCGCGGCCCGCGCCAAGGACGCATCTTCGGCCACGGCGTCGTCCGCGATCTGTAGCAGACGCGCGGCGGGCAATCCCGACAACGGGTCGCCGGGCGCCGCCCAGCTACCGCCCTGTCCGCGCAGCATGATCTGTCGCGTCAACTGGTCACGCTCGGCATGCATCCGGCAAACAGTCACGTCGGCCGAAGGCAGCTCTTCGACGTAGGCGCCGACCGCCGCGGCGTTGTGAGCCGGTCCAACAACGATCAGACACTCGGCGCCGGCCGCGCGATACGTCTGCCACAACGCCGCGAGGTTGTCGGCCTTCACCCGGTGGTGGTGGATGCCGTCGAGGGTCGACCCGAGGAATCCGACCTGTTCGAGATCGACGTACGCCGCAGTGTGCCCGTCCCGAACGACCGTCTGGAAGATTTGCCAACCGACGGTCGACTTGCCCACGCCGGTTGCGCCGCACAGCCACAGCACCGGACCGTCGGTGTCGATAGCCGAGCGAGCATGCCGCTCCGGCGGTTGTTCGAGCGGACTCGCATTGGTCGGCGTGGGCCAACCGGTGCGCTCCAGGACGAGCCGCGTCACATCGGCCACGGCGAGACCGGTTGTGTCGATGCACGCGTGGGCGAAGCTTGTGCGGTCCAAGTCGTCGGCTTCACGGATGACGTCGTTGACCTGGCCGATGTCGCCGGAACGTGACACGAACCGCCGTACGAGTTCGTCGCGGTCGGCCCGCAGCCGGCAGACGGTGAGCACCGTTCCCGGCAGCTGGTCGCGAACCACACCATGGTTCGGGTCCGTAACTCCGGACACGACGACGCACCGGGCGCCCGCCGACCGAAAATTGGCCACCACCGCGCTCAAGTTGCTGACGTTCATCCGATGTCGACCGGGATCCGAGATCGGCTCGGGATGACAGATCCCCAGCTGGTCGATGTCGACGTACGCCGTCGCCACGCCGCCCTGTGTGAGCCGGGAGAAGATTTGCCAGGCGACCGCTGTCTTGCCGACGCCCGGTGGCCCACACAGCCACAGAAGCGGAATCATGTCAGCACCAACTCGCTACCCTTTCGAGTTGGCCGTCGACGACTCGCCGAGGCCGAATCGCGGAGCGGGCGGGCGGGCGGCACAGCCGGATCGTGCTACGAGACCATGATTCCACTGCGCCGACGGGGTTCGCACCGGAGTAAAATGGTTCCGCCGCACGGCTCGCCTTAGATCGTGGCTACCACGTTGTGGAAGCCACACCCGACCAGTTGCGCGGCTGGTGCCAGCCGCACGATGTGCTGGACATCGTGGGAGAGCACGTCATCGCGGAGTCGTCGACGCTGGACGAGACCGTTGCGTACATTCTCGAAGCGTCGAGGTTGCCCGTCGCGGAGCCGACAACATACTGCCGCGCGGTCTGCCCACGGTGCCGCGCTGAGCTGTCATGTTCTCCCCGTATCCGGCGCGCGCATCGAACGGCCGCCGCAAAGGGCCGAGTGTGGACGCCATGGTGGGACCTCCCGATGGACGCTCGTCTGGCGGTCTCGGACGAAATCAGTGCGTGCCAGCAACATAACCAGCGTGCGGGCATTGGTGGGCCGCTTTGACGAATCCGCGTGATTACCGGTCCGCGATCCGACTTTCCGACTCCTTACGACCCTCGACAGCCGGTGACGCTCTGCGCGCCGCATCGATGCCGATCACATCGGGTGGCTCATAGGTCGAGCACCACGTCGGAGCGGGCGTGGGAACAACAAATGAGAGCCTCGTCGCTCGCGGGCGGTTCGAGCGGTGCCGGATCGTAGGTGACGTCACCAGTGACGACTGTCGTGATACAGGTATGGCAGACGCCGGTGCGGCACGACCAACGGGTCGGTACGTCGCAGGCTTCGGCGAGTTCGAGCAACGAGCGGTACCGCTGCGACCATGCGACGGTGAGACCGCTGCGCGCGAAGGTGACCTCGGGTCCGGTTCCCGGCTCGCCCGAGGGCGGGTGCGGCTGTGTGGTCGTGGCGTCAACGACCCCGGGATTGATGGGGGAGCGCGCGCCGAACAGCTCAATGTGTATGCGGCTGGCGTCGACGCCGCCCGCCGTGAGGGCGTCACTCATATCCGTCATGAACGCCGGCGGCCCGCAGATGTACGCACTGGCCTCGGTGGGCAGCTGCAGAGACGACAGTACGGCCGACGTGAGTCGCCCGTGGACGGTCGTCTCGGCGTGTGGTGTCGGCCCGCTGGTGTAGAAGATATGCTCCCGGGCCCTTGGCAATGACTGCAGCAATTGGTGCGCCTCGGCGGCGAAGGGGTGTTGTTCGGCGTCATGGCTGGCATGGATCCACCAGATGTCGCGACTGCTGTGTTCCGCTGCGAGTTGGTGCAGCATCGCGAGGACGGGCGTGGCGCCAACGCCGGCCGACAGGAGCACCACGGGTTCGTGACCATCGCCGAGGACGAAATCACCGCGGGCGGCAGCCACGTCAAGAACAGATCCTGGCGCCAGGCGCGTATGTACGTAGCCACTGACAACGCCGTGCGGTTCGCGCTTGACGCTGATCCGATAGCTGTCAGCGCCCGGGTCAGAGGACAGAGAATAGCTGCGAACGGGAGGCGGGTCGCCGGCGTCGGGGACTCGGACGGTGACGTACTGGCCGGCGATGGGTGCGGGCAATGGGCGACCGTCGGCGGCGGTCAAATACACGGAATCGACGGTGCTGCTTTCCGGGACGAGCTTGGCGACCCGGAGTCGCCGGAAACCCGTCCAACCAGGTTCCTGGCCCATGGGCGGGCCGGCGGCGCTGCCCCCACGATCGGCGGCGTCGAGGAGTTCGCGGAAGGACTGCTGCCATCCGGGGCTCAGAGCCGGAATGTCGACGACAGCGCGGAGTTTCTCGACGTCCCGATCGGGCAGGTACAGCAGAGCGTCGACGTCGGCGACCGTCAGAGCATGTCGCCCGATACGTGTCCGGATGATTTCGTCGCCTGCCTGGACTCGTCCCTCACTGATGACTCGCAGGTAGAAGCCGGGCCGGTGATGAGCGACGAGTAAGGAGGGCATCTGCGGTTCACCCAAGCGCATTCCGACCCGGAAACAGGTCACCCGTGGCTGGGTAACTTCAAACTCGGCCTCGCCGATGCGATACCGGTCACCGATACAGACCTCGTCGTCGGCGAGTCTATCGACCGTGAAGTTCTCACCGAACTGGCCGTACTCGAAGGGACCTCGGCCGAAGTGACGCTGCCAGTGGGCGTAGGACTCCAGTTGATAGACCATCACGGCGCGCTGCTCACCACCGTGACCGGCCAGATCGCCTTGCCCGTCGCCGTCGACATTGAGTCGCCGGACCATGCGAGCCCCGTCGACCGGTGCCTTCCAAATCCCGGTGTAGACGGTCTTGCCTTTCCAGGGCACGTTCTTGGGCATGCCTACGTTGACGGACAGCAGGGATGCCACTCGTTTCTCCCCTCGTACCCTTTCGCACGCTCTCGCACCCACGCTAGCGACACGTCGCGCTCGAGGTGACGTCCCCGCCGTGGCACCGGAGTCGCGGCCGATGCCCGGCCCGCTGGCGGATGTGATCGCAGCACCCGTTCGCCGGGCACGGATGGGGCCATTTCGACGGAATGACCGGAGTTGACCGTGGTGTCCGGGGGTCTCGCCTAACCTCGGGAGCCGAGGCCCCGGCGGATTTGACCGCTGTGTCAGACGTGGTCGTCGGCGTCGGCGGAAGCGCCGGCGCGGCCGCGGTACGCGCCGATGCTGCGGGCGTCAGATGCCGTCGGCGGAGTGGCAACTCGCTGGGCAAGATTGCTCGTGAATTCCTTGAACGCGGACAAGGCCGGCAACGGGCTCGATCCGTCGGCGGTGTCGTGGTTTGACACGTGCACGAAGGACGCGCCGTCGGCCAGGCACAGGACCTGATAGTCGACAGTGCTCGGACGCTCTGTCCGCAGTTGCGCGAAGACCAGTTCGATCAGGCGTACGTGTTCGGCGTACGCCTCGGGCCGTACGGTGTACGTGACGACGGTGTTGTTCTGCAACGGTTGTCCTCTCGAGGTTCCGATCGGGTCTCGTGGCGCCGGCCGACAACGTCGGCTCGGGATGCGGCCGGGGTGCAGCGGCCACGGCCGTTGCACCCCGAGAGCTGCCTACATCGGAATCGCTTCGTACACCTCGATCGAGCCGCCGCCCGCGAATACGGGGCAGTCGGCCGTCTTCGCCGTCGCGTCGGAGAGCGAGTCGGCCTCGATGATCGAATATCCAGCCGCCTTTGACGCGCCTCCATCGGAAGTGCCGCTGGCGCTCACGGTCGCCGAGTGCCCGAACGGGTTTCCGAGGTCGGAGACCGAGCCACCGAGGGTGCCGAACCAGGCGCCCCAGGCCTGCATCGCCTTTTCCTGGGCCTCGGGCGTCTCCGCCATCTGGCCACCGGTGTAGACGTAGACGAACTTTGCCATGACAACTCCTCTGCTCCTTCGGTCGGCCCGTGCCGCCGAATTTGGTCGATCCACAAGTACGACGAACAAGCCGAAGCCAAATCGACAGACCAACGGTCATGTCGCAGTCCGGCCCGGCCCAGCCGCACCCGGCCACCCACGGCCGGGCCCGGCCACCCTTGGCTCGGCCAGCCGGCCCGGGCATGCACGGCCCGGCGCCGGCCCAGCCACGCACGGCCCGGTCTGGCCCGGCCCGGCCGGCGAGTGCGGGACGGCAGGAGTTTCTCAGGTTGTCCAGACAGTGCACGGGGGAATCGAGAAATCGGATCGGAACCCGCTCGGCCTTACCGCTGGGCTGTCCCGACTGTCAAGGCGAGGATGGCTGCGTCGTCCTCGAGACCGTCACCGAAACTGTCCAGTAGTCGTGACGTCGCGGCGACGATGGCCGGCGCGGTCGCGGGCGCCAGCGTACGAGCGTGCTGCAACAATGCTTCCGGCCCGTAGCGGCCGCCGGCGCTGTCGACACGAGCGTCGGTGAGCCCGTCGGTGTACAGAAACAGCGTGTCTCCGGGCGCCAAGGTGACGGTGGTCGCGGCGAATCGGGCGACGGGGATGACGCCCACGATCGGGCCGCCTCCGGTGGGTTGGTAGTCGGCGTGCCCATCCGCCCGGATCAGTATGGGATAGGGATGGCCGCCGCCGGCCAGCCTGACCGTACGTCCGGCGTCACCGCCGGGCTCCAGAATGCCGTACAGGACGGTGCAGTAGCGCGTGCCGCCCGTGAGGTATTCCTGGTAAAGCACGGTATTGAGGTTGCTGAGCACGGACGTGGGATCGGGGTTGTAGACCGCGGCGGCGCGGAGCGTATAGCGGGCGAGGGCGGTCACGGCGGCGGCGTCGATGCCTTTGCCGGACACGTCGCCGAGGACGAAGCCCCATCGGTCCTGGCCGAGCGGAAAGAGGTCGTAGAAGTCGCCGCCGACCTCGTCGGCCGAGGCCATCCGGTAGTACGCGGCCGCCTGCATGCCGACGGGCGTCGCCAGCTCTACCGGCAGGAGGCTGCGCTGGAGCTCAGTGACCAGAAGTCGCAGGCGGTCGCGTTCGTGTTCGGCCGTTTGCCGGGCCCGAAGGAGTTCTAGCTCGTACGCGCGCCGGTCGGAGGCGTCGAAGACCGTGGTACGGATCAGCTGCGGCTCGCCGCCGCGCCGGTCTTGACCATGGACGTGACACCAGGACCGGCAACCGCGTGCCGTCCTGGCGCCTTCAGCTCCACCGCGACGCCGTGACCTCGCCCTGCATACGCAGCAGCGGCGCGAAGTGGGTCTCGTGGTAGAGCTTGCCGCCGACGGTCAGCAGGTCGGTGAATCGGCAGCTGCCCACCACCTCGTCCGCTCGTACGCCGAGCCAGCTCCAGCAGCGTGGCGTTGATCTTCGCGATGGTGCCGTCCAGTCAGCGTCGACAGGTTACCGCACGGCGCGCGCTCGTACAGTTCCTCGACGCTGTCCTCCAGCATGCGCTGAAGGTGGAGTCCGTACCTTCCGTGTCGCCGGTCTCCGGCCGCTCCGGCCACTCGCCGGTGCGGCAGTCGTCACCGTCGCGCCGCCAGAAAGGCGAGGATGCGCGTCGGCAGTGGCCTCGGCGGCGCTCAGCTGCGGGCAGTGCCCCGTCGCGTCGAGTGTGACCAGGCGCGCTGCCGGCGATCGCGGCGTGGACGTACGCGCCGACCTCGCGGCGGCGCGATCGCGTCCTGGGCGCACTCCAGCACCAGCGTCGGCACCGTCGACGCTCGTTCAGATCATCGCGGTTGTCGGACAGGAACGTCGCACTGCGCGAACACGCGGGCGATCGCCGGGTCGGTGCGGCAGAAGCTGTTGGTCAGCTCCTGCCCGAGCTCCGGCCGCTCCGGGTTGCCCATGATCACCGGCGCCATCGCGGCCGACCAGCCCAGGTAGTTGCTGTCCAGGGACTCCAGTAGCTCGCTCGATGTCGTCGCGCCGAGAATCCGCCGCGGTAGCCGTCGCGTCGTCGTCGATGTAGCGCGGCGACGGCGCCACCAGAATGCAGCGCCGCGAATCGCTCCGGCGCCTGATCCGCGCCGCCAGCACCCCGATCATCGAGCTGACCGAGTGCCCGACGAAGACGACCTTCCTCCAGGTCGCAGCTCCGCGACAGATCTCCACTACGTCCTCGCGCGTACCCGGCCAGCGTGGAGTACCGCTGCGTGTTCCACGCGGACAGGGTCCGAGCCGCCGGAACCCACATGGTCGAACAGCACGATCCGGAATCTCGTCAGCGCGGGCCAGCGACGTGCCGCCACATGTTCTGGTCACAGCCGAACCCGTGTGCAAGCATCACGACCGGGCCATCGGCCGGGCCGGTGATGACGACGTTGTTGCGGGCGCGGACGTTTGTCACCTGGCCATCCTCGCACCCTGCCCAGGCAACCGAAACGGGCTGGGCCGCTGAGCCTCGCGGCTGCGCTACGCGTCGGCTGGGCCGCTGAGCCTCGCGGCTGCGCTACGCGTCGGCTGGGCCGCTGAGCCTCGCGGCTGGGGACCTTACCCAGGCCGTGGCCCGGCAAACGCACTGAATGGTGGACCCGATCCGATCCACACCCTGGATACCATCGGTTACGGGTGGCATCAGACATGCGACGCAGCGCGACAGGAGCCGAGTGAACGACCAATTCGCGATCCGTGAGTCGCAAGACGACGGCGTCGTACACCTCCACCTGGGCGGTGAGCTCGATCTGGCCGCCAAACCGCAGATCAACGATATTGTCGGCCGCCGCCTGGCCGACCCAGCGATCACGAAGCTCGTGCTCGATCTGACCGGCGTCACGTTCATCGACTCCAGCGGCATCGGCACGCTCATCGGCTGCCGAAATACCGCCGATCGTCTCGGCAAGACGCTCCAGGCGATCGGCGCCCAAGGCCGCGTGGCCAAGGTGCTCGACCTCACGGGCGTGGGCAACCTGTTGCAGGGCGACGCCAGAACGCTCGGCTAGACGAGGTCGGCACACACGACGCAGCCGCTTAGGCGCGAGCGTTGCGCCAGTCGACGCTGTCGAGGAAGTACGTGTCGTAGCGGTCCTGCACTGCGAGGAGGCTCTCACGGGTCTCGTGACCGAGGGCGACGCGCGCGAGGTGCCGGAAATACTCGAAGCGTTCGACGCCCGGAGTGATGACGATGAGCAACTCACCGTCGCGCCCACGCGGGGCGGCGAATGCGTGCGGCAGCCCGGGCGGTACGACGATCAGAGCGCCGGCGTCGGCGGTCATGACCTGGTCGCCGGCCAGTACGTCCACGGCACCATCGAGCACGTAGAAGAGTTCGCTTGACTGGTCGTGGCGATGCGGGGTCGCACCGTCGGCTCCGTGGCGTAGACCGACGCGCAGCGCGCTGACCGCACCATGCGTCGCGCTGGCGTCCAGGAGCAGACGCAGTTGCACGGCGTCGTTGGCCAGCGTTTCGGCGTCCTCGGCCCGGATAACGGCTGCGCCGCCGGGACCAGAGAGCATCCAGGACATCACATCTCCTTTGTTTGTCAGACCAGCCGATGCTCGTCAGACCAGCCGATGCTCGTCAGACCGGCCGATGCTCGTCAGACCAGCCGAGGGCAGAGCATGAGGTTGTCTGATCAACCATCGGGACGAGCACATCCGGGCCATCGGGATGAGCCTCCGCGCGGTCGGAGATGGCCGGCGCCGAATTGAGATCGATTTCACCGACCACGGCCAGCGTCACGAGGCCGCCGGGCCCATCCGTCACAGTGATGTCGACGTCGCTCGACGAGAGCCTCCGAACGTGATCGGTTCCAGGTTTGATGCTAGTCCGCCCGACGGCCGGCCCGGTCCGTACACGGTGGATCCCGAAGTGGCGGCCCGGTCCGTACACGGTGGATCCCGAGGTGGCGGCCCGGATCAGCGGAAGGCAGGTCGGCCGGTTCCAGCGGCTGGGAGCTCGCGATCGGCGGTAACGGTTCGAGCCGCCCGGCGCGACTAGGTGAGCGAACGTGCAGTCCGCTCACAGAAACATGCGGTTGGCAACCGGTAACCGACGTATGGACGATCACCCTCGACCGTCCTTGACGGCCGGCCGGTAAGCAACCTAGCGTTCGCACGTGGTCCCAAGATCGGAGGGCCGACGTGCTGTTTACGCCGTTGTTGGACCGTTCACCCCGCGGCGGATCGACCGCCGAACCCGGTGCGCCACCGCGATTGCGGCCGCGGCCGATCCGCGAGCTTGTGCTGGTGGCGGCCCTGTTCCTGGCCTACAAGGCCGGCCGGGCGGTCGCCGACGGACATGTGGCACGGGCGTACGCGGACGCGAAGCGTGTCTGGCACTTTGAACGGTCATTGCGTCTGCCGCAGGAAGCGCATGTCCAGCACATGCTCATGACCAGCCAGGCGTTGATCCGCGTCGCGAACGTCTACTACGCCTGGGCGCACTTCGCCGCGATGATCATCTTTCTTCTCTGGGTCTACCTGTTCCGGCCGGCGCAATATGTCCCGCTGCGGCGACTCGCCGCGGCCGTGACGGGCATCGCGCTCGTCGTACATCTCACGTTTCCGCTCGCACCGCCGCGCCTCGTAACCGGCTTGCACATGATCGATACCGCAACCGTCTTCGGCCCGTCCGTCTACGGTCCGCCGAGCGACGACACGTTGACCAACCAGTACGCGGCGATGCCATCGCTGCACGTCGGCTGGGCGCTCATCGTCGCGATCGGCCTCATCCGCACGACTCGGAGCCGCTGGCGCTGGTTGTGGCTCCTCTACCCGGTATGCACCTTCACCGTCGTCGTCGGCACCGCGAACCACTACTGGCTGGACGGTCTCGTCGCGGCCGCGATCGTCGCCGGCGCGGCGCAGCTACCGATGATCCGGGGTCGGCGGACGCCGACAATCGGTGGCCCGGGCATAGCGGGACGACGTCTGCACGAGGCGGAACGCGCGCCGGCGAACGTTCCGCGTCAACGCCGGACGCCGGACGCAGACGTACTCGCGCCGCTCGGGCCGGCCCATCGCATGTGTCCGCACGCCGCGATCTCCCGACGGCTTCGGGTCGCTGGGCGCGAGACGGCCGTCCGCCCAAGAGATCACGAAAGAGGTGCGGTACGGGTGGACGAGCGCACGCCGCCGGTACGGCCGGCCTGCCGTCCGGTACGCGGGCCAACGGGCTCCGTGAGCTCGGAGGGCGCACCGCGCGCCAGCGATCCGGGACGTTCGAGTCCGGGGCATTCGCGAGACCGGGCCTCCGCTCGGCGTGACGCGGCGGACGACCGTGCCAGCGGCTGATCCTCGCACGTCGCGCGGACCGAGACGCCGGACCTTGTGCGAGGACTCCCGGGGATCGGGTCAGCCGATCATGGCAGACTAAGGGCTGCCGACGTACGACCCGGGGGGTGGGTTCGGCCGATGGGACTGCAGCAGTATCTGCTCCAGGCTCGGCAGATGCAGGCTATGTCGTTCATGGTCCACATCCCGCTGGTCTGTTTCGGCATCGCCTTCCCCGCGCTGATCCTCTTCGTGGAGTGGCGCTACCTGCGCACCGGAGATGAGGTCTTTCGGATCCTCGCCCGGCGCTGGACGAAGGTGCTCGTCGCCCTGTTCGCCGCCGGCGTCGTGACCGGCACCATTCTGAGCTTCGAGATGGGTCTGCTCTGGCCGAATTTCACGGCCACGTTCGGCAGCGTGTTCGGGCTCGGGTTTGCCATCGAAGGCTTCTCGTTCTTCCTGGAAGCCATCTTCATCGGCGTGTACGTCTACGGCTGGGACCGCATGTCACCGCGCGCCCATTTCCTGTCCGGCATCCCGATCGCGGCCGCCGGCGTCATCGGATCGTTCATGGTCATCTCGGTCAACGGCTGGATGAACCATCCGCAGGGCTTCGCGTTGCGCAACGGTCGGGTCGTGGACGTACATCCGTTCCACGCGCTGTTCGGCAACACGTACTTCTGGCATGAGTTCGTCCACATGTATCTGGCCGGGTTTATCGTGACCGGCTTTCTCGTCGCCGGTGCGTACGCCGTCGGCCGGCTTCGTGGGCGCTGGGGGCGCTATGAACGCACGGCGCTGACCGTGCCGCTAGCCGCGGCCGTTGTCGCCTCGCCGCTGCAGGTCCTCGTCGGCGACTGGGCCGCGCGCACTGTCGCCACCACCCAGCCGATCAAGCTGGCCGCCTTCGAAGGCTTGGGCGCGACCACGCGCGGCGCGCCCGAACACGTGCTCGGCTGGTACACCAACGGCGAGGTCCGCTACGGCATCAAAATCCCGGATCTGCTGTCGCTGCTTTCGTTCCACAACCCGAACGCGGTCGTGCAAGGCCTGAACACCGTACCGATCGCCGACCAACCACCGGTGAACGTCGTTCGATACTCGTTCCAGACCATGGTCGGCATCGGTACGTTGCTCGCGCTGTTCGCGCTCGTGTTCTTGTTCGTGTGCTGGCGCTACAAGCGACTGCCGATCACCAAATGGTTCTATCGCGCCCTGGCCGTCGCCGGGCCGTTGGCCTATGTTGCGCTGATCGCCGGATGGGTGACGACCGAGGTCGGGCGCCAGCCGTGGGTGGTCTATCGGGTCATGCGGACATCCGACGCCGTCACCGGCGCCTCCGGGATCCCGATCGGGTACGGCGTCCTGGCCGGCGGTGTTCGCGATCCTCATCGCTGGCGTTGGCGTGGACGCTAGTGGCGGCTGGCGAAGATACCGATGCCGGGGCCAGCGCCCGCTCGTCCCGAGACGCCCGTGGAAGATCCGGCCGTGCCATGATCCTGCAGACGCTGCCGATGGTGATCGTGCTCGTCGGTCTCATCCTCTACACGGTGCTGGCCGGAGCCGACTTCGGCGCCGGGTTCTGGCAGCTCGTTCGCCGGCGGCGGCGAACGCGGCCGGCAGATCCGCGACCACGCCCATCACGCCAACGCACCGGTGTGGGAAGCCAATCACGTGTGGCTGATCCTGGTCATCACCGTGCTTGTGGACCGGCTATCCGACCGTCTTCGGCTCCGTCTTCTCCACGCTCGCGATCCCGATCTTCGTGGCCGCGATCGGGATCGTGTTCCGCGGATTGGCGTACACGCTGCAAAACGCGACGATGGAGCCACGGCAGCGGCGACTCATCGACATGACGTTCGCGGTGTCGTCGATCATCACCCCGTACATGCTCGGCACGGTCATCGGCGCGATCGCGTCCGGCCGCGTACCGGTCGGAAACGCCGCCGGTGACCTGGTCACCAGCTGGGTCAATCCGACGTCGATCCTCGCCGGTTGCCTCGCCGTGGTCACCGGAGCATTCCTCGCCGCGGTGTACCTCGCCGCCGACGCCCGTCGGCATGCGGCGAGCCGCGCTCGCGGACGCCTTCCGGGCGCGGGCCTGTTCGCTGGGGCCGCCGCGGGCGCGCTCGCGATCGCCGGCCTGGTCGTGGAAGACCACGACGCGCACCCGATCTACAACGGCCTCACCACCGGCTGGGGTCTGGCCGCCGTCATCGTCTCCGGCGTCGCAGGCATCACATCGCTCGGGCTGGCGTGGACGCGTCGCTATGGAGCCGCGCGAGCCAGCGCCGCGCTGGCAGTCGCGGCGACTCCTGTCGGGATGGGCCGCCGCGCAGCGCCCGGACGTCTTGCCCGGTCTCACGCTGTCGGCCGCGTCGGCCGCGGACAGCACGATGATCGCCATCATCATTTCCATCGCGCTCGGTGCCGTCATCCTGTTTCCCAGCCTCGCGCTTGCTGTTCCGGCTCAGTCTCGCCGGCCGCTTCGACCCGGCCGCGATCCGCCGACAAGAGCCCGCAGCCGGTCCCGATGCGCCACGACCGGCATGGTCCGCGCGCGTCGCGATCGCGAGCCTGCTCATCGGCGTCGTTTTGCTGACGATCGCCGAAGCGTCGGTGGCCCACGTCTTCGGCATCGCGGCGTTGGTGGTGGCGGCATTCGCGGGCTTCACCGCGATCGGCCCGGACGAGCTGGCCCGCCAGGACTCGCCGTCCGACGCATCGCCGGCCCCGCCGCGCCCTCGCTGACCTTCTCCGGCAAGATGTCGATTCCGCCCGTGGCGCGAGGCGGCTCCTAGTCGCCGACGTGTAGCTGCGGTCTGTGCCGCCGATGTTGCGACGGGTCACCGCGGCTCGGCCAGCTCCGATGTGAAGGTTCGTCTGATCGCGAGGATGGCGACATCGTCGGTCGCCGGCTGGCCGCGAAGCATTCGTGTCATCGCCGTTGCGCAGATGATGTCGGGCGGCGCGCAGACTCAGGGCCTCCGCTACTTCGTTCATGCCGTCGATGACCGACCGGTCGTGACGTTCCACCAGCCCGTCCGTGTAGAGGAACAGACATTCACCGACGTGTAGTGGCCGATGGGTATTGTGCCGGGGTGCGTCGTGATGGGCTCCGATCGGAAGATCAGGTTTGATCGTGACGATATGCGGCCGGCGACGTTTCGGTGACGACGATCGGCGGTAGGTGGCCGGCGCTCGACATGGTCAGGTTGCTGAGGCTGGAGTCGAGGACGGCGTAGAACACGGTGGCCATCGCGTCGGGCTCGAACCGTTGGACCTTTCGATCGAGCCGGGTGAGGACGTCGGCGGGGTCGTCGGTCTCCATGGCGTACGCGCGCAGGGCGCTTCGGATCCGGCCCATGACGACGGCGGCATGCAGGCCGCTGCCGGCGATATCGCCGATGGCGATGCCGATGTTGCCGGACGGGAGCGTGAACACGTCGTACCAGTCGCCGCCGACGCCGACCTCGGTGCCCGGCACATAGCGCGCCGCGATCTCCAGACCGGCGATGGGAGCGGGCCGGACGGGCAGGAGGCTTCGTTGCAGCGCCAGGGTGGCGGCGCGGTCGAGCTGCGACAGCCGAGCCTGAGTTGCGAGGCTCGCCCGGTCGGCGACGAGCTGCAGCAGTTCCACATCGTCGTCGGTGAAGTGGCGATGGCTCAGCGAGCCAACATGCAGCACGCCGATGAGGCGACCCGCATTGACCATGGGTACGCCGAGGACGGACGTAACTCCCTTGGCGAGTAACAGTGGGTTGACGACGTTGCTGCTGTCGACGTGTTCGATGGCAATCGGTCGCCGTTGCGCCGCGACCGCGCCGGCGAATCCAGCTCCGACCCGTACCCGGAATCCTTGCTGTACCTCTTCCTCGAGACCCTTGGCGGCAGTTGCAACGAGTTCCGTGCCGGTCGGGTCGAGCAGGAGCACGACGGCGGTCTCGGCCCTGAGCAGATCGCGGATGCGCTCCAGCAGCTCGGCGAGAAGCTCTTCGACCCCCAATCGCGAGAGAGCCGCATCGGTGACACTCTGCAGCCGCCGAAGCTTCTCGTCGCTGTCCGGAGGAGTCTTCACCATCACCAGGGCATCCTTAGCTCACACACAAGATCGGCATCGGATTGACTGTCGCAGCCGGAATGGGCCCTGTCCACACCCCGCAACTGTCGATATGACGCGATCCTGGTCAGCCGACCTCAACTCCCCGGAGCAGACAGGTGCGCCCAGACGCCGGTGAGCTCCAGGACCTGGCGGACCAACCCGGACGCGCCGGTGATGTGGTACGGCTTCGGCGGGGCGTCGGCGAGGCGACGACCCCTGAGTAACGAGGCGATGCCGGTCGAGTCGATAAACGAAACCTGAGACAGATCGATCACGACGCTGGCCGTCTTCTCGTCGGCGACCGTCGCGGCGATGTGTTCGATCGAGTTCGCCGACCGTTGCCAGGTCGATATCACCGCTCGGCCGCACCCGAGCGACGCCGGCGCTGTCGTGCTGGACGGAGACGGACAGCCCCACGCGTAGCCTCCTCGGATTGTCATCGACCAACGACCAGACCCTACCGCTGGCGCGCCTTCCTTGGCGCTCGCGGCTCACGTCCGGCTGACACCGCCGCCCTTGGTCTTGCCGATCATGCCATCCGGCTTCACCTCGCGGGTCGGTGGATATCGCCGTTCGATCGGCAGGGGTACGGTGTTGCCGACACCGCCCGGATGGGCCCCGCCACCCCGAGCCGCCGGAGGGCACTGATGGCCGCCGCTGCACTCGCCGCACCTCCGCTCACGGTGCTGCTCGTCGAGGACGATGCTGCCGACGCTGTACTGGTCGAGGAGTTCTTCGATAGTCATTCGTACCCGGCAAATCTGCGTCGGGTGGCCGACGGTGTCGAGGCCCTTCGCTACCTGACTGGACAGGACGACGTATGCGGGCGAGCCGACGCCCGATTTGATCTTGCTCGACTTGAACATGCCACGGATGGACGGCCGGGAACTCCTGCGGACGTTGAAGGCGCCGGATTCGCCGTGGCTGACGATCCCGGTGATCGTGCTGACGACGTCGTCGGCCGAGGACGACGTCGTGGGCAGCTACCAGGATCACGCCAACGCCTTCGTGACCAAGGCGCTGAACTACGACGCATTCCGGGCATCGATGGCCGAGCTACATACGTTCTTCGCCCGGGTGGCGACGCTCTATCGCCGCGACGCGCACGCCTGACACACCGAACCTCAGAGGCCGGCCGCCGACGCCGCTGGCAAGCATCTACTTCGCGACGTCGGTGATGCGGCCGTCGGCGTGTTTCTCCGACCCACTGTAGGGGAACTGAGAAGCATGTCGACAACTGCAACGGTCCGCGGCGGCGCCCGCCGCACCGCGCACAGCGGTGCGCTCGAGGCGCTCACCCGGATCGGATTCATTGGGTACGGGCTCCTGCACCTGGCGATCGCATGGCTCGCTCTGCAGGTCGCGGCACACCACGCCGGAACAAAGGCGGATCAAGTCGGCGCGTTCCAGTTGCTCGACAAGCAACCGGCCGGCCGCGCACTACTCATCATCATTGCGGTCGGTCTCGGCGCGATGGCACTCTGGCAACTTCTCGTCGCCGCCGTCGGCCACACGAACTACCACGGCCGACGTCGCACCTTCGAACGGATTGCGTCGCTCGCGCGGGTCGTCGTGTACGCATTCTTGCTGTGGACCGACATCCGAGTGCTTCAGGGCACAGCGACGTCCGGTTCGTCCTCGCAGGAACACGCCACGGCCGGCGTGTTGGCCCATCCGGCCGGTCAGTGGCTTGTGGCACTGGCGGGAATTGTCGTGTTCGCGATCGGTGTCGGCATGATGATCTACGGTGCGAAGCGGTCGTTCGAGTCAAAGCTGAACCTGGCGTCGGCGCGCCGCCCGGTCCGGCAGACGGTGGTCCGGCTCGGCCAGGTCGGCTATATCGCCAAGGGCGTTGCGTTTGCGATCGTCGGCGCCCTGCTGTTCGATGCGGCGATCTCCGACCAGGCGGCGCGCTCACGTGGCCTGGACGGTGCGCTGCGAACGTTGGCCGGCCAGCCGTTTGGTACGGCGCTGTTGGTGATCGTGGCAATCGGCTTTGTCGCGTTCGGCATCTACTGCTTCGCCCAGTCCCGGTATCGCAAGATCTGATCCCTGGCAGATCGGCCGCCGTGGCACCATCGATCATGACGATCTCAACGGGGGAGCGGGTCCGCGGGGCTGCCGACGCCCCGCGCTGATACCTGTGCTGAGCTGCCAGTAAACGCTCAGCTGCTCTCATCTACTACACAGCGCGTCGTAGTAGCGTTTGTACCGTGGCTTGTGGCACAGCGCTTCCGCGCCGCGGCGCCTCATCGGCCCGGATGTCAGCCAGCGCATCGTCGGCTGATATGCGGCGGCTCGTACGGGCGCGCGAGCACTCCGTCTCGGACCGGGATGCCGGTACGGCACGTCCATCGCACCCTCGCTGCGGCTCGGTGGCGGCGTGGCCGTCGAGATAAGGCGGCGGCCGCGGCCGGCGACTCCCAGATTGTCGGACGGCGTCGCCGACGTGACGGTTGTTGTCCCGGTGTACAACGCGATGCCGTATCTGCGGCGGTGTTTGATGTCGTTGGTGCGGCAGAGTTTGGGGTTGTCGCGGTTGGAGGTCATCGCGGTGGATGACGGGTCGACCGATGGTAGTGGCGCGGAGTTGGATCGGTTCGTGCGGCGGTTCCCGGATGTGTTCACGGTGATCCATCAGGCGAACTCAGGTGGCCCGGCCGTGCCGTCGAACCGGGCGCTGGGACTGGCGACCGGCCGATACGTGTTTTTCCTGGGCGCCGATGACTATCTGGGGCGGCAGGCGTTGGCGCGGCTGGTCGGCGCGGCCGACCGGTACGGCTCGGATGTGGTGGCCGGGCGGATGGTCGGCTGTAACGGCCGGTTCGTGCCCACGGCGATCTTCGTCCGGACCGACCCGGATGTGGACCTCTACGCCTCGGCGTTGCCCTTTGCCATGTCCAACACGAAACTGTTTCGCCGTAGCCTGCTCGACGCCCACCACATCCGCTTCCCGCAAGACCTGCCCTTCGGCTCCGACCAGCCCTTCACCGTGGCCGCCTGCGTGCACGCCCGCCGGATCTCGGTGCTGGCCGACTACGACTACTACTTCGCCGTACGCCGCCGCGACACCACCAACATCACCTACCGGTCCAGCCACCAGCAGCGGCTGGCCTGCACCACCCAAATCATGGCCGCCACCGCCGACCTACTGCCCCCCGGCCAGCGCCGCGACGCCATCCTGCACCGCAGCTTCGCCTCCGAACTGTCCAAACTGACCCGCCCCGACTTCCTCACCCTCGACCGGGCCACCCAAACCCACATCGCCGCCGGCATCGCCCACCTCGCCGACCAATACCTCACCCAACCCATCGCCACCCGCCTAGACGTCAACCGCCGCCTACGACTACGCCTAGCCCAACACCACCACCTCGACCACCTCCTGGCCCTCATCGAGCACAACGCCAGCCACCAACCACCACCCCTCAGACTCGACCAGCACCCCGACGGCGACCGCCTCTACGCCACCCACCCCGGCTTCCGCCAAACACCCGCCTTCCCCGACGCCTGGTACCTGATCACCGACTCACCCACCCAAACCATCGCCCACCAACTCCAACCGACGACGTTGACCTGGACCCGATACCGCCGCCGGACCACCCCGACCCTCAACCTCCACAGCCCCCACCCACCAGCCACCCTCGTCAACGCCGACCTGCGGCTGACCGTCGGCACCACCCACGCGACGGTCACCGCACACGCCGACGGACCAACCGGCGGTAGCACCCTGCACGCGGAGCTTCCGCTCCACGAGTTCCTCACTCACCGGCCGCGTTCGGTCCACAGCCACGACATATATGTCGAAGCCGGGTCGGACGGCAGCACCTCGCGGATCCCGCTGCCGATGCCCGTGACCGTTTCGCGCCGGGAGCGGCTCGCCTTCGCCGGCCCGAGACCGTACGTCGTCCGAGCGAACCGGCGCGCCGACGGCGAAATGTCCATCGACATCATCCCTGTGACGCTGGCTCGGATCGCCCGTCGACTGGGCGACATCCTGTCCGGACGTCGAGAACGGGACGCGTCGATCAGACCCGGGGCGCATCACGCGTAACTGGTGGGTAGTCGCGCCGACGGCGTTCGCGGGCAGGACGAGAATCCTCGGCGGGGCGTGCGAGGGACTCCGCATAGACTCGCAAGCGGATGGTCGACCTGGAATCCAGTACGGCGGGAGGGCAGATGGCTGAAGCTCGCCGTCCCTCGGGCCGTCTCGAGGCCGAGGTTCTCAGGACGCTGATGGCTGCGGCCGCGCCGATGACGGCCGCCGAGGTGCGGTCCGCGCTGGACAACCGGCTCGCGTACACGACGGTATTGACAGTGCTCTCGCGCATCGCCGACAAGGGCCTTGCCATCAAGGAACGCCGTGGTCGAGCCGACATCTATACGCCGGTACGTGATCCTGCCGAAATCACCGCAATGCGCATGCGGCGTCTGCTCGAATCCGACGACGATCGTGCCGCCGTACTGACCCGATTCGTCAGTTCGCTGTCCGGCGACGACGAGCGGCTACTGCTCGAGTTGCTGGCGATCCCGGAGTCCGATCCACAGAGTTGATCCGGCTCGGCCACGGTCGTAGCCGAGCACGGAAACTTTCTCATCTACTACACAGCTTGTCGTAGTAATGTCGGCCGGCCGGGACTCGCACATGGGCGGCACCTCCCGGGCGCGACCTGCGCGTACGGGACCCGGGGGCGACGAGATGAGTGGCTGGCTGATCAGTTTTGTGATCACCGCCGTCGTGACCGCGTGTGCCCCGCTGAGACGCCAGACCTATCGCAGCCCGGGATCTGGCGGTCCGGAATCGGATCCGCCGCTCGATACCCGCCACCGTGACGCCCGTGCCGGTCGGGGCGGCGGCGGAGCTGTCGCCGTCCAGGGCGTAGCGCAGCCCAGGCGAGACGGGTTGCCCGGTCGATGACTAGCACGGGCGGCGGTCTCGGTGGCCCACCGATCGGTCGAGGGCTCCCAGCCGGCCTCGGGTACAGGCGGGTCAGGTGGCGGATGATGTGCCCGAGCTAAACCGCGGCGCCGCGGATCCGGCGCCGCAACGACTCGTGCCGGGGTGGGTCACCGCCGGCTTCGCCGTATTCGCAGTCGGGCTCATCCCATGGGTTGGCTACCTCGCGGCGACCCTGCCCAAGAGTGCGCGGCTGTACGACCGTGTGCCCTGGGTGGGCTTCGATCTGGCACTGATGGTGTTGCTCGCCGTCACCGCCGTCCTGTCGTGGCTCGGCAGTCCACGCGTCGCCCTCGCTGCCACCGCGACAGCGACACTGCTGCTCGTCGATTCCTGGTTCGACGTGACGACCAGTGTCCGCGCGTCGGACGTCGATGCGGCCCTAGCAACCTCGACCGTGGAGGTGTCGCTAGCCGGGCTGTGCATCTGGGTCGCACACCACGCCGACTCGGTCGTCAGCCGGGTCGTCGCGATTCCTCGACGGATGCGAACACCCAGATGACGCGCGCTGGAGTCGACCAGCCCGATCGCCTGATGACTCGCCGGCGCATTGACGGAGGGCGTCATGGCGCGCTCGCCCGGTCCGTCTATCGACTGTTCGGGACCTCTCGACTGGAGACGGTCCCTTGGCTGCGGGAGGAAGGTGCGCTCAGATGGGGCATGCGTGGCTGATCGTGGTGCTCAGTCTCGCGGCGGCATTCGTCTTTGCCATGTCGAGCACGCTCAAGCACGTCAGCGCTGGCCATGTGCCCGATGCCCAAACTCTGCGTCCGGGTCTGGTAGGCACGTTCATACGGGCCACGTTGACTCACCGGCTGTGGCTGGGCGGAATTGTCTGTGACACTGTCGGGCTCGCATTGCAGGTCGTCGCGCTGCATCTGGGAGAGCTGGCGGTCGTGCAGCCACTGTTGATATCTGGACTGCTGTTCGCGCTGATTCTGCGCCAGCGCTACGAACGCCAGCACATCACTGGACGCGAGTTCGTCTGGGGCGTCACGGTCACCGCGGCGTTGGCCGGCTTTCTGGCGCTCGCGACGGCCGGCAAGTCGATGGTTCACCACGCGTCGGTCGATCGATTACCGGCCATCATCGCGGGCCTGGTCGGAGCGGCCTTGACCGCCGCGTGCATCGAACTCGGCCGGCGCCAGCGAGAGCGGGGCCGGTCCGCTGCACTCCTCGGCATCGCGGTCGGCATTGTCTACGCCGGTTCGGCCGCCATGTTGAAGGCGGTCACCGACATCGCCGTACGGTCACCACTTGCCCTGATTACGAGTTGGCAGCTGTACGCGTTCGTCGCGTTGGGTGCCGCTGGGCTCCTGCTGAGTCAGCTGGCATTTCAGGCCGGCCCGATCACCGCCAGCCTCCCGGCGACCGCGGCGATCGATCCGCTGTTGAGCATCGTGGTCGGTGTCAGCGTCTACGACGAGCACATACGGCGCGGTCCTGGTGCCGGTGCTGCGCTCGTCGGACTCGTGGTGCTGCTCGGCGTCGCGGTCGTGCAACTAGCGCGGTCACCACAGCACGCCGCTAAGCGCCCGTCCACCGTGGCAGGGGCGCGCGCTGCGGCGCGTCTCGCGGAGGTCACGAGTCCTGTGCCGTCGCCAAACCGTGCGCCCGCAACGATCGTTTGGCTCACGGAGCGCCGCCTACCCGCGCACAGCCGACACTCCGGCCGCGCGGATCCGGTAAATGATCCCGTCAATGATCCGGTCAACGTCGGCGACGGACCACCGGCCGGGCTCGTCCGATGAGAATCGCCCACGTCAGTGACTGCTATCTTCCCCGCGTCGGCGGCATCGAACGGCAGATCCACGACCTGGCCGTACGACAGCAGGAGCACGGGCACGAGGTGCAGATCGTGACGAGCGTCGCCGGAGCGCCACCGGCGGGCCTCGACGCGATCGCGGTCCACCGGCCACCCCCGCGAACATGGCCACGGTCCGGCGCCGATCCGGCGAGCATTCGCTACGGATGGTCGGCGCGCGGTCGGCGCCACGTCCTGGACAGCGGCGTCGACGTCGTCCACGTCCATGCGTCAACGATGTCCCCCTTGGCGTTCGCCACCGCGGCGGCCACGACCCGGCTCGGTGTGCCGACGGTCGTTACGGTCCACTCGTTGTGGGCGTACGCGTCGCCGCTGTTTCGCTGGGCCGATCGGGCCGTGCGCTGGCGGCAGTGGCCGGTGACGTGGTCGGCGGTCAGTTCCGTTGCCGCCGCACCACTTCAGCGCATTCTCGGGCCGGACGTGCCCGTCGCGGTCCTCCCCAACGGGGTCCACGCCGAGGCCTGGCGGACGGCGTCGATCGCCCGCGACCCGAACCGAATCGTCATCGCGAGCGTCGGACGGCTGGCTCGCCGGAAACGGCCGCGACAGTTGCTGCGGATCCTTCGGGACGCACGCGACGCCATCCCGGCTGACATCCAGATCGAGGCGGTGCTCGCCGGCGACGGCCCGCTGGCGCCCCCGATGCGTCGATATCTCGCTCGCCACAACATGACGGACTGGGTACGTCTGGTCGGAGCGGCGTGTCCCGAGGACATTCGTCGGATCCACGCCGGTGCCGACTTCTACGTCGCACCGGCCGTCCTGGAGTCGTTCGGAATCGCGGCTCTCGAGGCACGGTGCGCGGGTCTGCCGGTGGTCGCATATCGCGGCACCGGGATCGCAGACTTCGTGCTCGACGGGGTGGAGGGCCTCCTCGTTGCCGATGACAGTCAGATGGTCGAGCGCATTGTCGAGCTGGCAACGACGCCCGAGACACTGGGTCGTATGCGTAAACACAATGCCACGACAGATCCGCCGATCAGTTGGGCCGACACGATCCGCCTCAGCGACGCGCTGTACGAGCGAGCGATCGGGCCGACGGCGAGTAGCCGACTCGAACCCGTCGAGCGCGGGGCGGCGGCATGAACCGTACCGTCGTGTTCTTTCACGCCCATCCGGACGACGAAGCGTTGCTTACCGGCGGCACGATGGCGCGGCTGGCCGCCGAGGGTCATCGTGTCGTGCTGGTGACGGCCACCGCGGGCGAAGCGGGTCTGGCGTCGGCCGAGCTGAGCGCCGGCGACCGACTCGGGGAGGTTCGACGGCACGAGTTGTCGAGATCGGCCGGGATCCTCGGCTGCGCGCGCGTCGTCCAGCTGGACTACGCGGACTCCGGAATGGCCGGACGACCGTCGGGAGCCGCGAACGCGTTTTCCCGGACGGACCCAGCCACGGCCGCCCGCCGGCTGGCCGAAGTGCTCAACGAGGAAAGCGCCGCCGCGCTGACCATCTACGATGCCGCGGGCGGCTACGGGCATCCCGATCACGTCCACGTCCACCGCGTGGGCCAACGAGCGGCCGCATTGGCGAAAACTCCGCGGCTGTTCAAGGCCACCGTCGACCGTCGGGCGTTGCAACGGGCCGTGCGGATCATGGGCTGGGTCAAACCGCGGTCGCCGGACCTGCGTGCGTCACGCTTCGCGGACTCCTACACCCATCCTGACGACATTACGCATTGCGTCGACGTGAGCGCCTTTCTCACCCAGAAGCGTGAGGCGATGCGCGCACATGTGAGCCAGACGACCGCGGACCGGGTCGAGCGAAATCTGGCCTGGTTCCTGCGGCTGCCGCCGCCGCTGTTCCGCCTCGCGTTCGGTCGGGAATGGTTCGTCGAGCACGATCGACCTGCGCATAAGCCGCCGCTCGACGACATTCTCGCGAGCCTCGCCCGCGGCTGACCGTCAACGCAGGATGCCGGTGTGGCCGAGGGAATACCGGCCGGGCTGCGGCCAGACGCACAGACCATGCGGTTCGACCCCGACCGGGATTTTGCGGACGAGTTTGCCGGTCGTGGTGTCGATGGCGTAGACGACGTTGTCGTAGCGACCGCTCAGCCACAAGGTGCGGCCGTCGGCGGAGATCCCTCCCATATCCGGTGTGGCGTGGCCGGGAATCGTCCACTTGGCGATCAGTTTGTTCGTGGCGAAATCGAGTACGGAGATCGTGCCCTCGCCGCGGTTGGTGATGTAGAGACGTTTCGAGTCGCGGCTGACGTACAGGCCGTGCGCACCCTCGCCGGTCGGCAGGAATGTCGGTGCGGCAAATCGGTCGTCGTGCAGGATCCACAGGCCCGAGTTCTGCATGTCGGCGATGTACCACGTCTTGCCGTCCGGTGACACCTTCACGTCCTGCGGCATCGCCATTCGCTTCGGCAGATGCAGCTGGGCGACGACGCGCTGTTGCTCGGTGTCGACCTTGAGTAGGTCACCCGTGAATTCGCAACTGACGATGAAATAGCGGCCGTCGGCCGAGAAGTCGGCGTGGTTCACCCCGCCGCACTGCACCGGGACGACCTTTCGGACGGCCATCGTGTGCGCGTCGCGAAAGACGATCTGGTGTGCCGCCTCCGACATCACCACGGCGAACCGCCCGTCCGGGGTGAAGTAGAGGTTGTACGGATCGTTCACCGCCACCGGCCGGCCGAATTGCCCGGTCTTCGCGTTGATCGGGGTGAGCGCATCGCCGGTGTCGCTGTTGACCCACAAGGTTTTCAGGTCGTACGACGGCACGACATGCTCCGGTCCGGCCGGCACGTGCACCGTACGGACCACCTTGCCGGTGCTCGGATTGATGATCGAGACGGTGTTGCTGGCGTGGTTGGGAACGTAGATCCGCGGGAGATCTCCGGCGACGGCCGGCGAGAACGCGTTCGGTCGGTCGGCGGCGTAGACATCGGTGGACGAAAGCGGCGCCGGCATCCCGGGCAGCGGGGGCAGGCGATCGGATGCGGCGGGCCCTGACGCGGTTCGGCGGCGGTGTCGGGCCCGGGCTCGACGTCATGCCGGGCATACCGACCATCGGGTCGGCACCGTGAGACTGGGATGTCGAAGGGGACGCGCATCCCGCCACAGAGATCGCGAGCAACGTCAGCAATGCGGCGAACCGCGCGCGACACTGGTTCGGCGTCATCCGGTCACCAGTTGGCTCATGGTTGCGGTGTGCAGGCCGCGGCTGTGCAGCCCGTCGAGGATCGGATCGAGAGCGGCGATGGTCACGGCGTGACCGAAGTGCATGCTGACGATCGAGCCGCCGCGGACCGCGCTGAGTGTGGCGTTGACAACTGTCGTGGTTGGTGGATCGGTGTAGTCCAACGAGTCGACGTCGTACGACAAGCAGGTTCGGTAACCGGCTCGCTTCGCCTGCGCGCGAATGGTGCCGGTGGCGTGCTGGGTCTGCGATGGACGAAACCAGGTACCTATCGATCCCGTCAGCCGCCGAAGCGTCCGCGCGCAATCATCGATTTCCGTGAAGGCCTGCGGCCCGTTCATCCGCGCGATGTCGAGATGGTGCTGCGTATGGTTTCCGAGCTCGTGTCCGCCATCGAGGATGCGACCCGCCATCGCCGGCTGGGCGGCGAGCCAACTGCCGACGGCGAGCACCGTGACGTGGACGCGGCGCGCCTCAAGTTTCGACAGCAATTGCGTGACGAGGGCCGGGTCGCCCTGGCCGTGGAAGGTGAGAGCGACCGTGGGTCGGTCACGTGGGCCGTGGGTTACTTCCGGCGGAAGGTGCGTTACCGGGCTCGCGGCCGAGTTCGGCGCCGCCGGCGGTGACGGTGTTCCGGGAGTCGCCGTCGCGGACAGGCCCTGTTCGCGCACGGATGACGGCCGCGTGGCGCAGGCGGCGACGGTCAGACTCGCTCCAGCGACGGCCGCGGCCCGTAGCGCCTGCCGGCGGTTCAGCGCTTGCCGGCGATTCATCGCCGCCCGCCCACGAGGCCGGGTCGGCGAGCCGATCGACCCCCGGACAAGCGGGGGCGGAGCGCCTGCGGGATGCCCATTTCGCCAGGCTACGTCGCATTTATGAGAGTCGTCTCACGTATGCGCGTGCCGGTCGACGACACCATGCCGATCGCCGTGTGCCGATCGCTATCGGCCGACCGGCGAGGCCGCTAGCGCCACGGACTGAAATCGGCGGTGTCGCGGAGGACCGGGTCGGTCGCCGCGACCAGTCCGGCGTCGCCGGCGTCGAGCGGCGGCTGGATGTCGCGCCGGGCGATGGCCACGTACCCGACGAGGACGGCGATGGCGGCGAGCGCGATGAGGGTAACCGTGCCGTCGCCGTACCCGAGCCCTCCGCCGATGTGGTGCGGCTTGCCGAACCAGTCGGCGAACGATGCACCGAGCGGCCGCGTCAGCACGTACGCGATCCAGAAAGCGGCCACCCCATTGAGCCGGAGGCGCCACCAAGCCAGCGCCGGCACCACGATCGCGACCGCGAAGATGACCCCGGATGTGAAGTAGCCGAGGTGCATGGAGGCCGCGGTCAGGTCGCCGGCCGCGGTGCCCAGAGCGAAGGTAACGAACACCGTGATCCAGTAGTACGTCTCGCGGCGCCGGGTATAGATGCTGTGAATCGACAGCGTGCCCTCGCTGCGACGCCATAGGTAGAACACCGCGGCCAGCAGAATGGCGTAGAAGACCGTCGATGCCACGTACGGCACACCGAGGGCGACGTGCAGACCATCGGCCGCCATGGTTCCGAATACGGCGACCATCGCAACGGCCGACCAGTACACGACGGCGACGTAACGTCGGGTCCGAAGCTGTAGCCAGAGGGCGGCCGCGAAGCCCACCGCACCGACCGCCCCGGCCAGGACAAGGCTGACCTCGCCCAGATAGTCCGATGCCGCCTCACCCATACCGGTGGTCAGGACCTTGACGACCCAGAACAGGACCGTGATCTCCGGAACTTTCGCGGCCAACGGTTCGCGCGACCGGGGCCGATGGGCTGCTCGCCGCAGGTCGGTGGTCCGATCGTCACGACCGGAGCGGGTGGGCTGATTATGCATAGGCGGCATTAAAGCCGATCTTCGTGAGCAACCGCCGTAGCGCTCAGGTCGCCCTCAGCCGCCTTGTGCACAGGGTGTAACGGTCAGATGAGCCGACGTACGATCTCGAGCAACTCTCCCGTCGCGTTCACGTCGGCGGCCAAAATGCACACGCCGGCGACCAGCGCGAGAAATGTGGTCGCGCGCAGCGCCGACGCTGGCGGCCGATGCAAGGCCGCGACGCGGTCGACGGTGCCAAGGTGGTTGAAGCCCAGTGCAACCTGACGACCGGCCGCGTTCGCTCGAGCGTCGGCCGCCTGGGCCAGGGCGGCCGTGGCGATGGCATTGGCGACGAGCCGGCGACTGCCGACATCGGCGACCGCGCGCTCGTCGGCCCAGCGCTCGCACAAGAAACCCACGGTGTTCCGGGCCGGAATAAGCAGCGGGTTGGCCGCCGCCGCGAGGTCGGCCGCCGCCCGCAGACGGTGGTGTCCATCGCGCAGATGCGCGCGTTCGTGCGCGAGCAACGCCGTCTTCTGGCCGCTGTCGAGCGCAGCCAGCATGCCTTCGGTCAGCACAATCCGTGGCTCGTGACGCCGGCGCGGCGATCCGCTGCCGGGCACCGCGAACGCATCCGGCCGGGCATCGGCGAGGACGACGACATCGGCGTCAACGGGTTGCAGATCGGCGATCACATCGTGGATGCGGCGATACAGCCGGCGGCGGCTGCGAAGGACGGCAACCAGGCGCGCTAACGCAACGACGAAAGCGGCCAGTGCGACCAGCGCAACACCGTCGGGCACCGGCATCGGGCCAACCGATCGGGCCAGGAACGGTACGTCGTCGATGAAGGTGGCGGCGAGCAAGGCCGTGGCCCACAGGGTCCCGACGGCGCCAATGGTGACGATGGCGGCGAGAGCCGTCGCGCCGACGGCCGGGCGGGCCCGTCGCGCGACGACCGGGCCGGCCAGGCCGATGAAGACGCTCGCCACGAACGGCAGATAGACCGAGATATTCATGATCGCCGATCACCGTCCAGGGCGGCACGGAGCGCGTCCTCTTCGTCCGGTGAGAGCGTGGTAATGAAGCGCTGGAGGATCTCGTGGTGTTCGTTGCTGGACTGCAGCGCTTCGCGCATCCGATCCGCCGCGACCTGCGCGGCGCTCTTCACCGGCGCGTAACCGATCCGGCCGCCGTACGGCACCCGAACCACGTCACCCTTCTGCTGGAGCCTGGTCAAGATCGTGTGCACGGTGTTGTACGCGAGGTCGCGACCGACGGCGGATTGGATCTCCGACGGCTTCATCGGATGATCGACGGAGCGAAGCACCGCGAGCACCTCCGATTCGAGGGCTCCGGCCGCACGCCGTTCGTGACGCGGTGCGTCCATAGCGTGAGCCTCCTTACCTGCAACCTTACTTACGGGTGCGGCGGTTTGCGTCCGGCTCGCGCGGCGCGGGCGATCGAGGCGAGCAGGAGAAGCAGAGCCGCCACCGGCAACAGCCACCAGGCGGTGGCGTGATGGTGAGCCAACAACGCCGTGAGCGCTAGTGCTATCACGACGCCGATCGCGATCGTGGCGTCGTCGCCGACGATGAAGTCGTACCAGAAAGCAAAGAATCCGCGAACCGCGCGCATCAGCTCACCTTCATCGCGGTGGGGGAGTCGGTCGACTCCGGGTGGGGCGCGCTCACGCGGAGCACCGCTACGGTGCCCAGCGACGTAACGAGTGTAGCCGCGATGAGGGCGAGGATCGCGGAGTCCGAGCCGGGCCAGTGTGCGCCCGCACCTTCGGCGCCCCAGAACATGCCGAAGCTGGTCAGCATGACCCCAACGGCGAATTTGAGCGTGTTCTCGGGCACTCGCGCGAGCGGCCCACGCACCGCGACGCCGGCGGCGACAACGACCACGATCGCGGCCACGGCTCCGGCGACGGCCCACCCGATGCCGTGTTGGTTGGCGCCGAAGGTGATCACAATGAAGACCACCTCGAGCCCTTCGAGGACGACGCCTTTGAAGGACAGCGTGAAGGCGTACCAGTCCGGGATGGCGTACCGGCCGCCGGTGGTGACTTCGCGGGCGGCGGCCACCTGCCGTGCATAGATGGCGTCCTCGTCGTGCAGCGCCTTCAGACCGGACGCACGGAGAATCGCTTTGCGTAACCACTGCAGACCGAAGATCAACAGAAGTCCGCCGACGACCAACCGCAGTCCGCCCAGCGGAATCGCCGTGATCGCTGGGCCGAGAACCGCGACAACGACCGCCAGTACGGCAAGGCCGACGCCGACGCCGGTCAGTGCCGAGCGCCAATCTCGCGTCGTGCCCGCCGCCAGCACGATGGTAGTCGCCTCGACGCCCTCGACCGCGCAGGCCAGAAACACCGACAGGACGAGCAACCAGGTACTCACATCCACCTCCTGGCCGTCATTGTCCGCGACGCATCTGAGCACCGCGACATCCGGGTAGGCCGGGCCGACCCCCGTCCCGCGACCCCCGAGCGCCGCGGCCCGGAAGGGACCTGGTCCGAAGTGACACGGCACCGGTCGATGGCGCGGTTGCCCGTCGGCGGCGATCCTCCGGCCTACCTGTACAAGCCGCCTACCTGTACAAGCCGCCTACCTGTACAAACATGGATTACCTGCACAAACCTGAGAAGGTCTGGAGAGCACCCTACAGGGTGTAGGAAAACTCGGCTACCGTCTGCTCATCGGCCGATCGACACGAGGAATCGAGACGAGGAGAGGGGTGCTGGTGGCGAGGCACGTGCGGACCTGGACACGCGCTGTCATCGCAATCACCGCCGCGGCTGGCGTCGCGGCTTGTGGCAGCCTCGCGCCCTCGGCCTCGCCGTCGACATCGGTGTTGCCGCCCGTCGCTGCCGCCCCACAATCCACGCCCTCGCTGTCGGCGTCCGCGAGCGCCACCGAACAGCCGGCCATTCCGCGGCCGGACCACCTGGTGGTCGTGATCTTCGAAAACAAGGACGTCACGTCTCAGACGGCGGCCAGCGCCCCGTTCCTGTCCTCGGTGGCGACCCGGGCCGCGACGTTCACGAACTCGCGCGCCATCACGCACCCGAGCCAACCGAACTACCTAGCCCTGTTCTCAGGCTCAACACAGGGCGTCACCGGGGACCAATGTCTGAGTCCGTTCCACAACCGCGCCAACCTCGGCTCTCAGCTGCTCGGCGCCGGCAACTCGTTTGTCGGCTACTCCGAAGACCTGCCGTCGGTCGGGTTCCAGGGCTGCTCGAATGCCGGGTACGCGGCCAAGCACAATCCCTGGGCCCACTTCGACAATGTGCCGGCCACCGCCAACCAGCCGTACTCGGCGTTTCCGCGACAGTTCAGCGATCTGCCCTCGGTGGCGTTCGTGGTCCCCAACCTGTGCCACGACATGCACGACTGCTCCACCACGGTCGGCGACCGGTGGGCCCGCGCAAACCTGGGCCCGTATCTGGACTGGGCGACCGCCCATCGCAGCCTGCTGCTGATTACGTACGACGAAAACGACGGCCGATCCGGGAACAAGATCCTCACGATGCTCGCCGGCGCCGGGGTTCGTCCGGGCAGCTATCCCGAGGCCGTCAACCATTACCGAATCCTCCGCACGATCGAGGCGATGTTCGGGCTGCCCCCGGTCGGCTCGGCGGCACAGACGTCACCCATCACCGATATCTGGCAACGATGACGGCATCATGGACCGACGGCTCGCCGCGTCGGCCGGAAGGGAGCGACCGTGTCCGATGGACAGATCGTCGCGTTCGGACTCACGAAGGTCTTCGGTCAGATAACGGCCGTCGATAACCTGTCGTTCGCCGTACGACCGGGCCGGGTGACCGCCATCCTCGGCCCGCAGCGATCGGGCAAGACAACGATCCTTCGGCTCCTGCTGAACCTTGACCAACCGACCGCCGGCTGCATCATGATCGACGGCTTTGGGTACGCCGACCTACCCGATCCGTCGGCGACGATTGGCGCGGTGCTCGGAGCCGGGTCGGATCCGCCGGACGACTTGGCAACGACGGAGTCGATCGGCGCTTATCTGCGACGGCTGTGCCGGCGCCGTCGCATGCCGGCCTCGCGAGCGTCCGAGTTGCTAGAACTGGTCGAGCTCAACGCGGCCGAACAACAGACGGGGGCGGGTCTCGCGGCCGAGGAGTGGCGGCGGCTGACGATCGCCGCGGCCCTGGTGCCCGACCCGCGATTCCTCGTCCTCGACGAACCCAACCGTGGGCTCAACGCCGTCGGTCTGCGGTGGATGCAGGCGTTGTTCGGGCACCTCACGGCGGCCGGCCATACGATCGTCTTCGTGTCCCGCACGCCGTCGCACGTCAGATTGCTCGCCGACGACGTCATCGAGATCTCGGCCGGCTCGCTCGTTGCTCAAGGACCCGTCGAGGAGGTTCTCGGCGGCCAGGCAGAACCCATGACGCTGGTACGCACGCCCACCCCGGCCGTGCTGGCCGCGGCACTCGACAAGGCGGCAGGCGGGCAGCACGGCACGACGATCGTCACGGCGGACGGAGACATGTACGTCACCGGCCTCGACGCCGGCGTCGTAGGTGAAGTTGCCTGCCGATCGGGCGTCGCCCTGCATCAACTCGTCACATGTGACGCCGACCACAAACGGCCCGGCGCGGCTGCGCCGGCTCGACGACCCACGCTGCGAGCATGACCGATCTGGCGCTCCGACGCATCCGTGAGCTGCCGCGCGCCCTGAGCCGCCAGCCGATGCTGCTCGTCGCGGCGCGGAACCGTACGCTGGCGGATCGCGTCGTCGGTGCGCTCCACCACCACGACTATCTGGTCGACGACGCCTACGACGGCCATGTCGCGCTGCACCGGGCGCTCACCCGCAGCTACGAGGCGCTCGTGATCGAGCGCCGGATACCGGTCGTCGATGGCCTCGACCTGCTGGTCCGACTGCGCAAGCGGGGCATCGTCACACCGGCCGTCCTTCTCGTCGATGCGAGTACGACGGCCGACCGGGTCGCCATCCTCGACGCCGGTGCCGACGACTGCGCGCCGGTGACGATCGAGACGGATGAGCTCCTGGCGCGGCTCCGGGCGGTGATGCGACGAGCCAACACCGACGGCCACCGGATCACCATCGGGCGGGGCTCCGTTGACCTGATCTCACGGGTGGCATATCTCAGTGACTCGTCGACCGTACGGCTGTCCGGCCGGGAGACCGCGTTCTTGCAGGAGCTCGCGATCCGACCCGGACGCATCGTCAGCCGGTACGAGATCCTCCGGCGCGTGTTCGACACGGCCGAGGATCCGTCGATCGTCGAGACGTACGTCTACTATCTGCGCCGCAAGCTCGGGCCCGATGCCGTACGGACCGTCCGCGGCCGCGGCTACCAGATCGGCGACATTTGAGGTGCGTGCACCGAATCTTTTGCGCGCCGCCGACCACATCGGTAGTCTCGGGCCAGATCCCTACACTCTGTAGGGGTGTCGGTCATCTTCGTCCTGACCTCGTCAAACCGCCGCACGACGACCACGTGCCGACCACATCCAGGGAGCGCAGACACAGTGCACGCCTCATCTGTCGCGTTGAATGTGCTCGATCCGAAGTCCCTGCTGCAATCGTTCGGTTTGGCTGCCGTCCTGATCATCATGTTCGTCGAGACCGGACTGCTGGTCGGCTTCTTCTTCCCCGGCGACTCGCTGCTGTTCCTGGCCGGTGTCGCCGCGTCACCGGTGGCCACCCAGGTCGTCGGCGTGCGGTTGCCGATCGTCGTGCTGCTGGTTGCCGTACCCCTGTGTGCGATCGCGGGGGCGCAGGTCGGGCACCTGCTCGGGGCCCGCTATGGCCGCCGCCTGTTTGCCCGGCCGGATTCGCGCATCTTCAAGGCCGAGTACGTCGAGCGTGCCGAGCACTATTTCACCCGGTACGGGCCGGCCAAAGCGGTGGTGTTGGCTCGGTTCATTCCGGTCGTGCGGACGTTCCTGAACCCGGTGGCGGGCATGCTCGGCATGCCGGCCGGCCGCTTCCTGCTCTACAACGTCATCGGTGGAGTGGTGTGGGCCGACGGAATCCTTCTCGCCGGCTACCTGTCGGCGCGCAAGCTTCGTGACACGGTCGGCGCCGCCAACATCGACAAGTATCTGTTGCCGGCCATCGCCGTCATCGTCATCGTCTCGGTCATCCCGATCTTCGTCGAAGTTGCGCGGAACCGACGGCGGCGACGGCGAAATCCGGCGGCCGGACACGACGGTGGACGCGGCGATTCCCAAACGCAAGCCGCCCAAACGCAAGCCGCCCAAACGCAAGCCGCCCAAACGCAAGCCGCCCGAGCGGGGGAGCCGCGACAGTGACCATCACCTATCCGGAAGCGATCGTCGTCGGTCTGCTGCAGGGTGTCAGCGAACTCTTTCCCGTCTCGAGCCTCGGCCACAGCGTGCTGCTGCCGGCGCTGATCGGCGGACGGTGGGCAACCGACCTCAATGTCTCGGCGCCGGAGTCGCCGTACCTCGCGTTCATCGTCGGGCTCCACGTCGCCACCGCCGCGGCGTTGCTCGTCTACTTCTGGCGCGACTGGCTGCGCATCATCAGCGGCTTCGTGACCTCGGTGCGATTCCGGCGGGTGGAAACCGCGGACGAGCGGCTCGCCTGGATGATCATCGTTGCGACGATCCCCGTCGGCATCGCCGGCCTGCTGCTGGAACATACCTTCCGGACCGTCCTCGGTAAGCCGGCTCCGGCCGCCGTCTTTCTCATGATCAACGGCGCGATCCTGTACGGCGCCGAGCGCCTCCGCCGTCGTGGCGCTGACGAGTCGCCACCATTTCGACGCCGGCCCATCGCCGTCGGCACCGACGACCGTGGCACCGTGTACTCGTCGTCGACGTACGCCGAGCAGCGCGATGCTGACCTCGTAGCCTCCGAGGCCGGCCACGTCAGCCCACATTCCGTCCACGGTGTCGGCGACGCTGGTGGCCCCGGTGCGGCCGTGCCGGCAATACCGCTCGGCGCAGCGACGGAGCCGGGCGACATAGCCGACGAATCGAACGCCCGTATCGCTCGGCGCCGCATCGCCGAAACAACGCTGATCGGTTCCGCACAGATCCTGGCGTTGCTGCCGGGCATCAGCCGGTCCGGAGTCACGATGGCGGCCGGGTTGCGCCGCGGGCTGTCACACGAGGACGCGGCGCGATTCTCGTTCCTTCTCGCCACGCCGGTGATCCTCGCGGCCGGTGCGCTGAAGTTGCCGGACCTGACCGGACCGATGGGTAACGGCATCGGCGGTCAGGTACTGCTCGGCAGTCTGGCCTCCGCCGTCGGTGCGTACGCCGCTGTGCGCTGGCTCACTCGATACTTCCAGACCCGTACGTTGACGCCCTTCGCGATCTACTGCGTGGTGGCCGGCCTCGCGAGCCTCGTCTACCTCGCCGTTCGTTAGGCGGCCGCTCGCCGGTCGCGCGGGCGCAGCGACCCGGGCCGGCTGCGTCGGCCAGACCGCTCGCCCGACATCGACCCACATGAGTCGCAGCATTCTTTCAGGAAGCACTCAGCAGGATGTGCGCGTGAAGCACACCACCGACCGCCGCTCGGCTACGGTTCGCACGGACGCGGACGTCGCTGGCTCGGTCCGGCGGCGGGCGGCGCAGCCAGCCGGCTGGACCAACCGCGTGCCGTCCGTGTTCGCGGTCGTCCTCGGCGTGCTCGCTGCGCTATGTGCGGTCGCGGCGGTGAGCGAGGCGGCGTTCGCCCGCAGTGGACCCATCCGCGAAGCCATCAACGACGTCCTGTTGCCGGCGCCGGCAAACCTCGCGTACGCGGCTTTCGTCGGCATCCTGGCCGTGAGCGTCGAGCGGCGTAAACGTTTGGCGTTCAAGGTGTTGCTGATCTATCTGGGCGTACAGATCGTCGCCGATCTCGGCGTGCTCGCGCTGCTGGGCAGCGTCGGACACTTCGCCAGCCACCTGACCGGCCTGACCCGCGCCCCGTGGTACGCCGCGTCGAGCACCGCGGCGAACCTCGCGATCGCGATCGGGGCGACGGCGATCCTGTGGTTCGCGCGCGACCGGTTCTGCGCGGAGGTGCAGCCGGCCAGCGTACGCAAGGCCGCGGCGGTGCTGGTCGGCGGCGTCGTTGGTTGCACGGTTGCCGGCTGGGGTCTCGTGGCGGCGTTCCCCGGCACCCTGAAGGTCGGGGATCGTTTTGTCTACAGCTTGGAAAAGGTGTTGGGCGGCGCGTTCGTCTTCGACATCACCCGGCAGGGCCAGGCACCGGAGTGGGTCGATTTGGTGCTGGGACTCGGCGGTGCGCTGACGATTCTTGCCGTGGTGGCCGCGTTGTTCGCGTCGCAACGCAGCATCGCGACCGTCAGCGCCGACCACGAACAGGACATCCGGCGGTTGCTGGCCGCGTACGGCGACCGCGACTCGCTCGGCTACTTCGCGACGCGTCGCGACAAGTCGGTGATCTTCTCGGACTCGGGCAAGGCGGCCGTGACCTACCGCGTCGTCGCGGGCGTCTGCCTCGCTAGCGGAGATCCGCTCGGCGATCCGGAGGCGTGGTCGCCGGCGATCAGTGCCTGGCTGCGGTTGACCGAGCGGTACGCGTGGGCCCCGGCCGTCATGGGCTCGAGCGAGGCGGGCGCGACCGCGTACGCCCGGGCCGGACTGCGCGTCCTGCAACTCGGCGATGAAGCGATCGTCCATGTCGCCGACTTCGGCCTTGACGGTCGCGGCATGCGACCGGTACGCCAAGCGGTCGCCCGGGTCCGGCGCGCCGGCTATGTCGTGCGGATCCGCCGCCACGCCGAGATCGCGCCCGACGAAATGGCGCGCATCATCGAACTCGCGGACCGATGGCGCGACACCGAGACCGAGCGTGGGTTCTCGATGGCCCTGGGCCGGCTCGGTGACCCGGCCGATGCGCGGTGCGTCCTGGTCGAGGCGCTCGACAGCGCCGGCCGCGAGGCGGCCATCCTGTCCTTCGCGCCGTGGGGGACCGACGGCTTATCGCTCGATCTCATGCGCCGGGACCGCGCGAGCGACAACGGCCTGATGGAATTCATGATCGCGGAGGTGGTCGAGGCCGCCCCTCGGCTCGGCGTCAACCGGATCTCGCTCAACTTCGCGGTGTTCCGGTCGGTGTTCGCCGACGGCGCGCGCATCGGCGCCGGACCGGTGCTGCAAGCGTGGCGCGGAATGCTGCTGTTCCTGTCGCGCTGGTTCCAGCTCGAGTCGCTCTACCGGTCGAACGTGAAATATCGGCCCGAGTGGGTGCCTCGCTACCTCTGTTTCGAGGATCGCCGCGACTTGGCCAAGGTCGCGCTCGCGTCCGGCATCGCCGAAGGCTTCGTGGTGGTGCCGCGCCTGCGCACGCTGCTGCGTCGCGGGCACGCTCGGACGGCACCTACGACCCGTGCGGTCGTCGATGTGCCACCGACGTCGGCCGGATCAGGCGCTACTGTGGTCGCGGCCCAGGACCCTGCGGCGGTACGGCGACCGGAACAGGAACGCGTCCGCATCGCGAAACTCGATGCGCTGCGCGCGGCCGGTCGGGACCCGTACCCGGTCGGCATCACCCGCACGCACAGCTGCGACGGGATCGTCAACGCGTATGGCGACCTGGCGCCCGACTCGGAGACCGGCGTCACGGTGACCGTGGCGGGCCGAGTCATCCTCGCCCGCGACCACGGCAGGGTCTGCTTCGCGACCGTCCGGGACGGCAGCGGTGACCTGCAGGTCATGCTGGACGTCGGACGGCTGGACGCGGTCGCGATGGGCGCCTGGCGCAGCGGTGTGGACCTCGGCGATCACGTCGCGATCACCGGCGAAGTCGTCACCTCGCGAAACGGCGAGGTGTCGGTGCGAGCGACCCGCTGGCAGATGGCGGCAAAGTGCTTGCGGCCGATGCCCGACAAGCATCGCGGCCTGGTCGACGCGGAAGCGCGCGTGCGCCAGCGGTATCTCGACCTCGCCATCGACCCGGCCGCGCGGGACGCCCTGCGCCGGCGCGGATCCGTACTGCACGCCATCCGGAGCGTGCTTGTCGACCGGGACTTCCTCGAGGTGGAGACGCCGGTGCTCCACCGCTCGCACGGTGGTGCGAACGCGCGACCCTTCGCGACCCACATCAACGCGTACGACATGAACCTGTATCTGCGGATCGCGCCGGAACTGTTCCTCAAGCGGCTCGCCGTCGGTGGCGTCGAGCGTGTGTTCGAGATCGGCCGCGCATTTCGCAACGAAGGAGTCGACGCTCGGCACAATCCCGAGTTCACGATCCTCGAGGCATACCAGGCGTACGCGGACTACACCGACATGCGCGAGCTCACCGAGGCACTCGTGGTGGCGGCCGCGACCGCGGCGTACGGCCGGCCGGTGGCTCGGCGGCTGGACGGCACCGAGGTCGACCTGGCCGAACCGTGGCCAGTCATGACGGTGCACGACGCGGTGGCCAAGGCGCTTGGTGAGCCGCTGTCTCCGGATACGCCGGCGGCGACGGTATGCGAATGGGCGCGAGCCGCGAACGTGCCGGTCGACCCGTCGTGGAACCGTGGGCAGGTCCTCCTCGAGTGCTATGAGCGCCTGGTCGAAGCCGCAACCGACGGGCCGACGTTCTTCACGGACTTTCCGGTCGAGGTGTCGCCACTTGCGCGCGCCCATCGTGAGGATCCGCGATTGGCCGAGCGTTGGGATCTGGTCGCGTTCGGCATGGAGATCGGGACCGCTTACACCGAACTGGCGGATCCGCTCGAACAGCGGAGGCGATTGACCGCCCAGTCGCTGCTCGCCGCCGGTGGTGACCCGGACGCGATGGACATCGACGACGACTTCCTGGCCGCGCTCGAATATGCCATGCCACCAACCGGCGGCCTCGGTGTCGGAATCGATCGCGTAGTGATGATGCTGACCGGTCGTACGATCCGGGACTCGATCGCGTTCCCACTGGTCAAGCCGTCGGGCCCGCACTGAGAGCGGCCCGGACGCTGTGCGCGGCTCAGTGCGGACGTCGGGCGGGCTCACTGCGAAGGCAGGGACACGCTCCGCCGCGCCGGCCGGGCTCTTCGGCAGTGGCCGCCGAGGCTCGCGCACGCCGATGCCGGGCGGCGAGTCGGGGCGCTCACCGCGAACACCATGCGAGCCGACATCGCGGCCTGTCACCCGCGCTCCGATGACTCTACGATCCCCATAAGACGCGTCGCTGACGTCGTTTGCCGAGGTAGTGGCGGCGGTGAGGGGTCTTGTCGTCCCACGCCGGTCGCGCCGTCCGACCGTTCGAGTGCGCCGACTCGCCTCGACGAGGTCGTCCGAAACCGCGGTCGCCAGGCTTCTGCCGTACCCGTGGGAATGACCGTGAACCGATCGCCGCGCCGGAGCAATAGAGAGGTGATGGACGACGATCTGATCGCCGCGATCGCCGGCGGTGACGACATCGCGCTGCGGGAGTTATTCGCCCGGCACGCGCCGTGGCTGGCTGTCCGCCTCCGGGCGATGCTGCCCGCCGCCGACGTGGAGGACGTCCTGCAGGAGACCTTTCTCGCAGTGTGGCGCGCCGCGCCCGGCTATCGCCCGCACACCGCCGGCGGCTGGCTCTGGGGCATTGCTCGCCGGCAGGCCGCGCTCTGGCTGCGCCGGCGTGGCCCGTCGACCGTCGCGATATCCGTGTCGCCGACCGACGAGGCGGCATAGCCACGCGTGCGACCCGGCCGAGGTCGCCGGTTGGCGCGCTGACATCGAAGCCGCGCTGGCCGAGTTGGGTCCGCCCGGCTCGCCCGATCGCGAAGTTTGGCAACTGCTCTACGTCGAGGACAGAACGGTGGCCGACGTCGCGGCGCGCACCGGTGTCGCTGCCGGCACCGTCAAGAGCCGTGCACACCGGGTACGCCGCATCATGCGTCGCGCCCTGCGTAGCGGCGTCGCCGAAGGAGGGTCCGGATGAGCGAGGTGAACTCAGTTGCCGGCGTCGACCTGGATCGGGCCTGGCTCGGCGTCGCGGCGGAGGTGTGGCGCCGGCGGCCGGGTCGGGTCGAACGCATCGCGACCCGGGTATTGCGGTCGCCGGGGCTCGCCCGGGCGTTGCTGACCACGCCTTCGCTGGTCGTTCCGTGGCTGATCGCCAGCGTTGTCGTACTCGCCGCCGGTGTCGTGGCGACGTTCGGCGGCGGCGGACCTTGGGTTTCGCTGTTGGCCCCGGCGGTCGCGGTCGCTGGAATCGCGTACGCCTACGGCCCCGGCATCGACCCGGCCTACGAGTTGTCCCGAAGCATGGCCGTGAGCGACCGCATGGTGTTGCTGGTCCGCGCGGTCGCGGTGTTCGGCATCGACGCGGCGATCGGAGTTGTCGCGTCGGTGGCGTCGGCGAGTGCGGTCGGCCTGACCTTCGGGTGGTTGCTCCCGATGGCCGCGATGTCGGCCCTGGCATTGGCCGCTGCGACGCTCGCGCGATCGGCGAACGCGGGCGTCGCGGCCGGACTCGCCGGGTGGGCAATGACGGTCGTCTCGACCCGCGCGGCGACCGGTGCCTTCTCCACCGCCGTGACCAATTCACTGCTGACCGTGCCGTACGCGGCCATCGGCGTGTGCTGCGCGGTCATCGTCGTGACCGCGACCCGAGTCTCGAGAGGTTCCGTATGAACGTCGAAATCACCGGCCTGACCCGTCGTTTCGGTCGCACGTCGGCCGTCGCCGGTGTGGATCTGCGCACCGGCCCGGGCGTGTTCGGCCTGCTCGGGCCGAACGGCGCCGGCAAGACGACGCTGCTGCGCATGATGGCGACGGTCATCGCACCCAGCTCCGGCACCATGCTTCTGCTGGATCGCGATCCCGGCAGCTACGGACCGCGACGCCAGATCCGTCGGCGGTTGGGCTACCTGCCGCAGGCTCTCGGGTACTACCCGGGGTTCACGGTGCTGGAGTTCGTCGAGTATTTCGCGCTCCTCAAGGAAGTGCCGGCGCTCCAGGTGTCCCGCGCCGTCGCCACCGCGGTGGAACGGGTCGGGCTCGGAGCCAAGGCGCACTCGAAACTGCGCACGTTGTCGGGGGGCATGCTTCGCCGCGCCGGAATTGCACAGGCGATCGTCAACGAACCGCAGTTGTTGCTGCTCGATGAGCCGACCGCCGGCCTCGACCCGGAACAGCGCATCCAGTTCCGCGCGCTCATGCGCGAGCTCGGCCGGCGGGCAACCGTCATCGTCAGCACTCACCTGGTCGAGGACGTCGGCGCGGCGTGCACGGAGGTCGCGTTGATGGACGACGGAAAGATCGTTTTTCACGGTACGCCGACCGAGTTGGCCGACCGCGGCGCCGAACACGGTGCTGGCGACGCCCCACTGGAACGCGGCTACAGTGCCGTCCTGGCCGAGGCCCGCTCATGACGGCGTCGCATGCCCTCGCGCCAGTGCGACCCGATTCCGGCCGGTGGCGCTTGCGTATACCCGCCGCCGCTCGTCTCCTTCGGCTGGAGTTGCGTCGCAGCACGATGCTCGTGCTGTTGCCGCTGCTGGCCGTGTTGCTTGGCGCGACCGAGCTCCGCAACGATCTCGGCCACCCTCCGTTGTGGGCCGTACGGAGCATGGACCTGCAGATCCAGGTCGAGCTGACCGGTGCGATCGTGGCCGCCGTCGCGGCCTGGGTGGCGACCCGAGATCGTCGACGACACGTGACCGATCTCGTCCTGACCTCGGTCCGATCCCAATGGAGTCGGCAGCTCACGGCGTGGGCGGCCGTCACCGGGTGGGCGCTCGTGTTCTACGGCGCGTGCGTGGCGGTGGTGTACGGCGTGACCGCGGTCCAGACGGATTGGGGCGGACCCATCTGGTGGCTGCCCGCGGTCGGTGCCGCCGCGATCGTTGCGTTCAGCGCCGTCGGGTTCGCCGTCGGCAGCGCGCTCCCGAGCCGCTTCACGGCGCCGCTGGTAGCGATCGTCGCACTGTTCGCCCCGCAGATCGGCGTCATCGCGATACAGCATCGACATCCGTGGGGCCGCGTCAGCTTCGCCGAGGGCGCCACCGTGCCGGGCACGGCCACCATCTTTCCGTTCCACGCCGGACTGTCGATCGCGCAACTACTGTTCCTCGTGGGCGTCGCCGGAGTCGCTCTCGGTGCGCTGGCAATGCCGCGTGGTGCCGGTGGACGACGGCTGCGAGCCGTCGGCGCGGTCGCGACGACGATAGCTGTGCTTGCCGCCGGCACCGGGATCGCCCTGGCCGATACCGCCCGCGAGACGACACAGGGCATCATCATCCCGGCGCTGCACGTCGCCGCGGATGACCGGCCGCTGGTCGCCGCCCCGGTATGCGATCACAGCTCGGTCCCGATCTGCGTACACCCGGCGTACCAGGCGATGCTGCCGGTTCTTGCGGCACAGATCGATCCGCTGCTAGGCGACGTCGCCGGACTGCCCGGCGCACCGGAGCGCGTCGAGATCGGTTCGACGACTGCCGCGGGCAGCACGGCACACGCCATCGTCATCGGCCCCGAGGTTCTGATCTCTCTGGGTGTCACGTTCGATACGGCGCCGCCGGATCTGCGTGCGAACGTGGCGATCAGGGTCATACAGGTCGTGATCGCGCCTGGTCAGGTCGGCATCGGACCGGCTCAGCAGGCCATCGCGGGAGCGCTCGCCCAGTCGATGGGCTTGGATGTGCGGGATCGCGAAGCCGATTCGCTCCTGCCCGCGCCCGGATCGCCGGCCGCGGCAGCGGCGCAACGGTTCGCCGCGCTGCCACTGATCACCCGACACGACTGGCTTGCATCTCACCTGGCGGCGCTGCAGGCCGGCCGGATCACCCTTGCGGAGATTCCGTGACCGCCACCGACGCGACCGTACGGGCGCGAGTGGCGGCCGGACCGCGCCGCCTGTTCCGGCTCCACCTCGTCAGTCGGGGCGCTCCGGTCGCCGCACTGGCGGTCGCGGCCTGCGGGGTTGCACTGCGGGTGGTGTTGCATTGGAATCCGGCCGGCAGCGGACCCGGCGCGCGCATCTTTCCCCTGCTCATTGCGGCCGGCGCGGCGTCGATCGTGGGGATCTCGACCCGCAGCCCGTTCGGCGAGTCCGAGCGGGCCACCGGTCATCGACTCGTGGCGCTTCGTCTCATCACGACGATCACGTTGACGCTGGTTGCCGTCGGTTTGCTCGCGGCCGGCTCGGCCACGGCCGATCTCCAGTACGGCGTCCTCGGCCTGGTTCGCGACGTCGTCGGTCTCGTCGGCGTTGCTCTCGTCGTCGCGGTAGCCACGGGCGGCACACTGTCGTGGCTCGGCCCACTGTCCTTCTGGGCGATGAGCACGTACGCGATCAACCAGGGTTGGACGACGCCGTGGCTGTGGCCCGACCGGCCGCCACACGACGGCGGTGCCGCATCGTGCGCGACGGCGGTCTTCGTGCTCGGCCTCTGCTTGCTCACGACTCGTGGCGCCCGCGACTCGGTCGACGACTGACGGACGTAGCCGGGCAGATCGCATACGGGTCCGGGGTCGGGAGTGGACAAAGGCGATGGCATCGCTAGTATGATACTCAGTATCTACTGAGCGAGGTGGCTGATGAGCGTGCGTCATGCGTGCTCGCGCTGTTGAGCGAGGGTCCGAAGTACGGTCTGCAGCTCCGCCAAGAGTTCGAAGCCAGGACCGGGCGAGGTGTGGCCGTTGAACGTCGGGCAGGTGTACACGACGTTGCAGCGCCTAGAGCGTGATGGATTTGTCGCGTCCGACGACGGCACCGATGAGGGCGCCCAGAAGAACTTCCAGATCACAGCGGAGGGCGAGACCGAGCTGACCCGGTGGTTGCGTACGCCACCCGATCTGAGTTCACCGCCGCGCGACGAGCTGGTGGTCAAGGTCCTGGTGGCGTTGCGGGTTCCCGGCATCGACGTGCGTGACGTGATTCAAGTGCATCGCCGCTACCTGGTGGAGTTGATGCAGCAATGGACCCGGCTCAAGGAGGACGATGCGCAGTTCGACCTGAGCTTTGCACTGGTCGTGGATGCGGAGCTGTTCCGGCTGGATTCCGTCATCCGGTGGCTGGACGCGGCGGACGGTCGGCTCAAGCGTGCGGCGATCGAACCGGTACCCGCGCCGGAATTCCCCATGCCGAAGATGCGGCGACGGGTGGGGGTGCAGCGATGAGCGTGCTCGAACTGCATTCGGTCAGCAAGGTGTACGGCCAAGGGGCCACCGAGGTGCACGCCCTGCGGGAGATCAGTCTCGCCGTCGACGCCGGCGTGATGGTGGCCGTCATGGGTGCCAGCGGCTCGGGCAAGAGCACGCTCCTGACCATCGCCGGCAGCCTGGACGACCCGACCAGCGGGGATGTGATCGTCGCGGGCGCACAGTTGGCGAGCTTGTCGCGCAATGCCAAGGCAAAGTTGCGGCGCCGCTCGATCGGTACGTCTTCCAGGACTACAACCTGCTCGCTGGTCTAGCCGCGGTGGAAAACGTGGGCCTGCCGTTGGAACTCGACGGTGTCGCCGCCCGCAAAGCGCAGGTCGACCGCGCTGCAGACGCTCGACGACCTGGGTCTCGCCGATCGGGCGGCGCACTTTCCGGACCAACTCTCCGGCGGTGAACGGCAACGGGTGTCGATCGCTCGCGCCGTCGTTGGCGACCGGCAGCTGCTGCTCGCCGATGAGCCGTCCGGCGCCCTCGACTCGACCAACGCCGAAGCCGTCATGCGGATGGTGCTGGCCGCCTGCCGCCGTGGCGTGGCCGCCGTCGTCGTCACGCACGACGCCCAGCTCGCGTCCTGGGCCGACCGCGTGGTGTTCCTTCGAGACGGGCGCGTTATGGATCAAACGTCGCCACCGCCGAGCCCGGAATCACTGCTGGAAGCCGCGCCGCAGCCGAGCCCGCGGTCATGACCGCCGGCCGTGTCGTTCGCCCGAGCCGCAACCCGCGACGGCGGCGCGCCGGCGCGACGAGCCGTTGGCGCTCGGCGCGGCGTGTGTCGGCGGGAGCGGCGCCGCAACGCCGGTGCTGGCCCTGATCATTGTCGCGGTCGCCGCGACGATCCTGGGCGCCGCCATCGCCAGCAACACGCCGCCGCCCGCCAACGCTGGGCTTCGGCACCGCCAACCACCTCGTAACGATTCCCGGTAGCGATACGCACCTTCGCGACCGACATCGCCACCATCCAGATTCATTTCGGCGCCGCCGATGTCATCGAGAATGCCAATCTCGCCACCGGCCTGGCGCAGGGCGCGCAGTTACGCGCGCAGGACACCCACGGCGCGTACGGCGGACCGATGCTGGCCCTCAGCTCCGGCCGCTATCCGAGCGGCGCGAGCGAGGTTGCCATGACCGCGCAGCTGGCGTCGACCTTCGGCGTACACGTTGGTGGCCACTGGTCGAACGCCGGTCGGGAGCTGCGGATCGTCGGACTCGTGGAGAACCCACAGAACCTGCTCGACAACTTCGCGCTGATCGCGCCGGGGCAGGTCAGCAGCCTAACCGCGTGACCGTACTCTTCGACGCCACCCGCGCGAGCCTCGCCGGCTTCCGGTTTCCGGCCGGCACCGCCCCCGTCGCGCCGGCAAACCGATCCAGGATCCAGCCGGCCGTCATGGCGGTCGCAACGCGATCATCGGCCTGATCTTTGTCGGGCTGGTCGCCGTGGCCGGCTTCACGGTGCTGGCCCGGCGCCGGTTGCGCGCCCTCGGCATGCTCTCCGCGCTCGGTGCAACCAACCGGAACGTCCGTCTGGTCATCGTCACCAACGGCGCCCTGGTCGGTGTGTCGGCGCGCTCATCGGCGCCGTCATCGGTCTTGCTGACTGGATCGCGTACGCGCCTTACCTCGCCTCGCGGCCGACCACCGTGTGACCTGGACGAACCTGCTTTGGTCGCTGGTCGGTCGCGCGATCGTGCTGGCCGTGCTCACGGCGACCATCGCGTCCCCGTCGGCCGGCCCGCATCGTCGCCCGTGTCCCGGTCGTGGCGGCCTGTCCGGTCGCCCCCGACGGCGAAGGCGGTCCACGTTCGGCCTCCCCGGCGCCATCATCTTGACCGTTCCACGCTGATGCTCGCGTTTTCCGGCGGGTGGGGCGGTAACAGCGGCAGGGACACGGGGTTCCACTCCTCGGGCTCATCGCCACCGCGGTCGGTATGCTGTACTTGCTCCGCTGGCCATCGAGTTGCCTGGCGTCGTCGCCGGCCGCGCTCCGGTAGCGATCCGCATTGCACTTCGCGACCTGGCGCGCTATCGATCGCGCTCGGGGGCCGCGCTCGCCGCGACCATTTCGCCCATTGATCGCGATGCTGATCACGCTGATCACCACCGGGCGGTACGCCGACCCGGTCGATTGCTTCGGACCGAACCTCCCGGCCAACCAGATCCTCGTCGCCGCGGCCCGGAACGATCGGCTGGACCTAAAGGAAATACGGTCCAGTCGCCCGCGCAAACACCGGCCGAGCAGCGAGCACAGGCCGCGGCGATCGCCACATCGCTAAATAGCCACGACGTTCTGGCATTGAATTCGACCGACGCGTTCCTCGGCCGGATACCGCGACCGGCACTATGGGCGGTCCCGCATCGTCTACGTGGCGACGCCGGCGGTCCTGACGCATTACGGCGTCGACCCGCATCGGTCGACCCGGCCACGCTGTTGGTCACATCACACCCCGGGCTCAGGGCATGGGCGGACTCCAGCTGGTCGGTGGCTCGGACCGGACTCGCAGGCGCTGAACGGTCCACGGATCCAGGCGTTCGCCAAGCTGCCGACCGATGCCTCGGCGCCCGATCTGCTGGTCACCGAACGCACGGTAGCGGCCCTCAAGATTCACGTCACGCCGAACGCCGCATGGTTGATCCAGGCGCCGCAGAGCGCTCACTCGATCAAGATCGATACCGCACGACAGCTCGCGGTCGCCACCGGTATGACAATCGAAACGAGAAGCCAAGCGCCGTCGCTCGCGACCATCCGCAACGACGCCACCTCGGCCGGCATCGTGCTGATATTGGGGATGCTGGCCATGACCATCGGCCTCATCCGCAGCGAGACCGGCAGCGAGCTGCGCACCCTCGCCGCGACGGGTGCGACGGCGCGCCCGTCGCGCCGTTACCGCGGCCGCCGGGGCCCTCGGCCTGCTCGGTCGCGTCCTCGCTACGGCCGTTGCCTACCTGGCGACCACCGCGTTCTTCCGGACCCATTCGGCGAACGCATCGCCCATCCGCCCATCTTGGACCTGATCCTGATTCTGGTCGGCCTGCGGGTCTTGGCTACTGCCCGTGCGGTAATTCGTCACCGCCCGCCGCCGGTGATCGCCCGTCAACCGATCGAGTGATGGACCGTCTCCCGATCCGATCGATCCGCGTCGGTCGACCGGTCCGCGCTCGCCGGCCGATCCGCGCTCGCCGACCGATCCGGACGGTCCGCGCGGGACGCTGTGCCGTCGCTCGGCTCCATGTGCTCGGCAATCTGGGTTGGACGGATCAACGCGTACGTGGCGGTGAGCCAGAGTCCGGCGAACACGAGGCTCCCGAGGATATCAGTGGGGTGGTGCTCGCCCCAGTACATCCGGGACACGGCGACCAGCACCGGCATCGCGATCGCCAGGATGAGCAACAGCCATCGCCACCAGCCTGCGCATAGCCGAGCGTGCGTAGAGCGATAACAACGTACACGCAGCAGGTCGCAGCCTCATGTACGAACAGGAGGGCCCAGGTCGGCAGGTGCAGATCGAGCTGCATCTTCAGTACGGTCGCGGCCGCTTGCCCAGGCGCCACGGCGACGGGAGACGCCGTTGACCCCGCCGGTGGTCAGGGTCGCGACATTACGCGACGGGTCGCCGTTCACCAGGTCACCGCAGCACGATGACGCAGGTGGCGACGGCGACGATGAGGATCGCCTCCGTCGCGCCGAGGACCGAGAGAACATCAACTCCATACTCATCCATGCTGGCGTCCTCTAAACGGCGAACCGAGTGCGGGATCGTCTCGTCGCCGAGCAGGATTCCGGATCGACGCCGCCCCCGGACCACGAGTACTCCCAGGCCAACGACAGCTCCAACAATGAGCACCCAGGCCACCGCGACCCCGGCCGCAATGACGAAACAGATAACGAGCCGGCCGTGTGCCGCGGGCTCAGTTGCGGCACGGGCTGCGCTCGGCTTGACGTCCGTACGCGCCTCCGGCTCCAGCCCCTCGCTGATGGGCTGGGTAACCGGTCGACCAGGCCGCCCGGCGGCCTGCAACTCGAACGCGGCCGTCGGTGAGACAGAGCCAGGTCACACCGAGCGCCCAGCCGCCGAGGACATCGCTGATGTGGTGCACGCCGAGAAGCAGCAGCCTGAATACGATCACGACGTACAACGTGACGATCAGCGACGTGACCGTCGTTCGCCACCATCGCCGTACGCCGGGCATGAACAGGAGCGGGACGGCGCCGTCGCAGACGATCGAGCCGAGCGAGATCTCCGCTTGGGAAACTGACGGCACCACCATGCGCGCGATGGGGTCGGCGACCACCGGGCGTCGGCGTCCGACCAGGGACTTGCGGACCGGATCGAGCGCGAGGGCGCCCCCGCCGGTAACAAGCAGATAACCAGCAAGCCACCATCGCCGCCGGATAGCGAGCAACGCCGGCAAGACCCGATGACGATCCACAGCACCCCGTCGCTGCCGAGCCAGGTGATCGCCTTGACCACGGCAACGATGGCGGGTGGCCCGCGACGGCACTGTCGAGGTGCTCGGCGGCACATGGTCGATCGACTCCAGCGGCTGCCGTCGCAAGCGCACGAGGAGCAGCAACGCCGCGAACACATCGCGGCCGCACCGACACCGAGGATCGGCGCGATCCGATGCCGCGACCGAGCGGCGCGTACGACATGCGCGGGCGACATACCACCGGGGATAGTCCATGGGGAATCATTTCCATGCGAACGGTCCGGGAACGGCATGGCTGATGAACGGGTATCTCTCGGCGAAAGGTGGCGGCGGAGACACCGCAGCGCGGCCGTTCGGCGAGCGGCCGCCGCTACCTCATTGCCCGACCGAGGCCAGCTCCGGCGCGACTTGCTCCGTCGCACCTTCGATCCTCTTCCGCGGAAGCAACAGCGCTGGAACGAGGCACAGCACGATGAGGATGAGTCCCACCGTGTAGGTGTGTCCGAACGCGTTGGCGAGGGCAGACTGCCCTTGCGGAGCACGCCGGGCGGCACCTGGTTAGTCGGAACGAGGCCCTGGGTCACCGCGCTGTACGCCGTCGCGGCCTTGCTGCCCAGGACCTGGTTGGTCAGGATCACCGACATCGTGGCCGTGCCGATCGAGCCGGCGGTCTGCTGGATGATGTTCATCATCGTCGAGCCGCGCGCGATCTGGTGATCACGCAGGCTGGCGAGGGCGGCCGACATGATCGGCATCATGGTCATGCCCATACCCATGCCCATCACGAACAGCGCCGCGAGCAGCAGCACGAACGAAGAGCCGGCCGTGACCTGCGTGAACACTCCCATGCCGGCGGCGATCAGCACGATGCCGCCGAGAACGAGCTTGCCTGGCCCGATCTTGTCCGTGAGCCGCCCGGCGATCGGCATGGTCAGCATCGCGCCGAAGCCTTGCGGCGCCAGGAGCAGGCCGGCATTGAGCGTCGTCTCGCCGCGCACCTGCAGGAAGTAACTCGGGAACAGCAACATGCTGCCCATGAACGCGACGGAGAACAGCGTCATCGTGATGACGGCGATGGTTAGGTTGCGGTTGCGGAACAGGCCGAGGTCAATCAGCGGATGATCCTTGCGCAGCGCGTGGCCGACGAAGCTGAGCACGAGAACGAGGCCGATGATCGCCGGGATCAGCACCTTGGCCGCGGCGACGGTGCCGGCGCCGGGGATCGAGGACACGCCGTAAAGGAACAGCGCCAGGCCGGGGGACAGCAGCAGCATGCCGAGGAAGTCGAACTTCTCGGACGGTCGCGGCTGATCCGTCGGCAGGATCCGCAGAGCAGCGACGAACGCAACCACGCCGATCGGTACGTTGATCAGGAAGATCCAGTGCCAGCTGGCGGCCTGGATCAACCAGCCGCCGAGAATCGGCCCGCCGATCGGGCCGAGCAGCATCGGCACGCCGAGGACGGCCATCACCCGTCCGACGCGATCGGGGCCGGCGGCGCGGGTCATGATGGTCATCCCCAATGGCATCAACATGCCGCCGCCGAGCCCCTGCAGCACCCGGAATCCGATCAGCGGACCGATGTCCCAGGCGACGCTGCACAGCGCCGAACCGCCCGCGAACAAGGCGATCGAGGCGAGGTAGAGCCGTTTGGTCCCGAACCGGTCGGCCGCCCACCCGGTCACGGGAATGACCGTCGCCAACGCCAATGTGTACGCCGTCATTGTCCACGCCACAGTGGCGTACGAGGCGTGGAAGACCCGTTGGAACGTCGGCAGCGCGACGCTGACGACCGTAATGTCGAGGATCGCCATGATGGCCCCGAGCACGACCACCCCGGCGACCTTCAGGACGCCACGATCCAGCTTGTCGGATGAGGTGGCGGGTGCGGTGCTGACCGTCATTCGGCACTCCTCAACGCGGGGGACGGGCGTTGTTCGTTGCATCGAGGATACGGTGTGGCCCCGACACGCATGTTGAGTCGCCATCGGCGCACGGCCGGCACATTGGACACCCCGACGTGACGGCGATTCCGCCAGCTGGCCGACCTGCCGTACCCGTGGATTTCAATCCGGCGCGGCGAGTGACGCCGCGCCGGACCGTGCGAATTACTGCTTTGGTTCGCCCGGATGCAGGTGGGCGGCCATGAAATCGGCGATCGACTCGTAGCACCGGACCTTGTTCGCGGCCTTGGTGACGTCGTGGCCCTCGTCCTCGAAGACCAGGTAGTCGATCTGCTTTCCCTTGCCGCGCAGCTCCTCAACGAGTTCGTCGGAATCGGCCTTCGTCACGCGCGGATCGTTGGCGCCCTGGATGACCATCATCGGGCAGGCCAGGTCGCCCAGGTAGGTGCGCGGCGAGCGAGCGATCAGTTCGTCGCGGTCCCGCTCGGGGTGACCGAGCGCCAGGTGGAATACATCTGCCAGGCCTCGGGAAGCCGAGTCACCCACACCGGCAGGTCGTACGGGCCGAACATGTCGATCGCCGCCGACCACAGCTCCGGATGGCGACCGGCCAGCGTCAACGTCATGTACCGCCATAGGAACGACCCATCACGCCGATCCGACCGGCGTCCAACCGGGGATCCTGGCGAGATGTTCGACGCCGGCGATGTGGTCCAACCGGTCCTGTCCACCCCAATCCCGGTCGACGCGGGACATGTACTCCTGACCGTAGCCGGTGGAACCGCGAACGTTCGGTACGAAGACGGCGAACCCGCGCAGCGTCAGATACTGGATGAGCGGCATGGAGAACCACGTGAAGTCGGGTCGCTCCTGACCTTGCGGACCGCCATGGATGTAGTACACGACCGGTCGTGGTCCGACGTAGCCCAGTTGCTCCGCAGGAAGGTAGAGGCGCGCCGAGACCCGCAACCCATCATGGCTGGTGAAGGACGCGTCCTCGCCGGATCCGAGCATGCCGGCGTCGAGGCCGATGACGCGGTTGCGCGTCACGAACATCGCCGCGCGTACGCCGTCGTCGCCGGCCGGCCCGAGCACGCCCAGCTGTGACGGGGTGGCGGCGGACGAGTACGACACGACGTATCGATCGGTCGTCTCGTCGTACTGCATGTGCTCGACGACGCCGCTGCCGAGGTCGCCGGCGCCGAACAGCAGCTTGTCGACCACCATCCGCCGCGCCACGGTATCGAAGTGGGCGCCGTAGCCGTAGGACACTCCGTCGACGTTGTACGTAAGCGAGTAGCGATCGCCGGTCAGATGGTGCGCGCCGGTGAACTCGCCCCGCCCGTCGTGTCGCAGCCCGGTGATCTCCACGGCGTAAGCCGATCGGGCCCCGCCAACAAGAGCCACGCGAGGCCGCCGAGATCGTCGAACGCGAACGATTCCAGGAGCACGATGTCGTCATCCACGAACCAACCGTTGCCGATTCCCTCGCGGCGCTCGGGCTCCTTTCCGGAGCGGTTGTCGATCGGCGTGCCTCGCAACAGCCGGCGCTCGCGGGTGGAACGCTCCCACAGCCACAGGGTCGTGTCTCGGGGCAGGTATTCGTCGACGATCAGATACCGTCCGCCGTCGTCATCGCGGCCGGCCGGCAGGTAGCCGTACTTCGACGTGCCGAGCAGATGCAGGCCGGCGTCCGGCTGGGTCAGGTCGAACTCGTACGCCTCGAGGTCCGGCCGCTTACGCGGGTCGACCAGGATCCGACCGCGGCCGTCGGAGTCGAGCCGGATCAGCATTACTTGCTGGCCGGCGAAGCGATCGCCGAACAGCGGCTCCGGGTCTCCGCCGCCGATCGGGACGACACACGGCTGCATGTTCTCGTCGCCGTTGTTGTCGAGGACGACGACGATCTTCCCGGGTCCCGGCAAGGCCACAAACGACTCGCCCCGACGAGTTCCGGGGTCAACAGCCCGATGTCGGCTGGAAGCAGGCGTTCCGGCACGCTGCCGTCGGCGTCCATGGCCCAGAGGCTGAGCCGCCCGGACAGGTCCGAGATGAAGATGCGATCGTCGGCCAGCTGCGGGGCGAGAAAGAGCGTGGCCGACAGCAGGTATCGACTCGTGGTCTATGCGCCGACAATACCGACGCGCGTTAACGTCGGTCTGCCCCCGTCAACCGTCCGACTTCGTTCGGCCGGGACGGTCTGCCGTCGTGTCGATGGACGCCGTCGGGGAGTCGCGTCGCGATCCCATCGAGGAGGAAATCCAGGCCGAGTTGGAACTGTTCGTCGACGCCGTCGGCGGTCGGCTCGGCCAGCCACGATGCCAGTAACGGAAGTCGACCGTCGGCAATGGCCAGGTCGCGTACGGATGCGATGGCCGCAATCACGTCTTCCGGGCGATCGAGACCGCGACTTTCATTGAACCGCGCCTCGTGCGCTTCCTGGAGTCCGCTGCCGAAGATGTGCCGGTCGATCAGGGCGGCGAACGTCATCGCCGCGGGGACGGTCGCCCCGCGCCCGACCAGGACCGCGAGCATGAATTCGGTGCGGCGCATCGTGTTCGGTCCGACCGGCGGCCGCGTGTGGACGAGCCATGCGTACCAGGGATGTCTTTGATCATTCCGCGGGTCGCGACAGCGACCTCGCGTAGGTCCGCTTTCCAGTCGGGTCCGGGCCGTTTGGGTACGGGAACCGTACCGATCGCCGCATCGAGCATCAGATCGACCAGGCCGTCCTTGCTCTGCACATAGCGATACAACGCCATTGGGGTATAGGGCCCGAGGCGTCCGGCGACGGCCTTCATCGTCAGCGCGTCCGGACCGTCCGCGTCAACCAGGGCGATCGCGGCCGACACGATCTCGTCGCGACCCAAGGATCGGTGTCGTGCCGCGGGCGCGGGCTGTGTCCAGATCAAGGGAACGGTACGTGCGGAGGAGCGCTTTGCCATGCCTTGAGTATACGACCTATACTCACGATATACGTAATAAACCTGCGAGGAGCGTGATCATGACGAACGACTCGGGAACGCCGGTAACCGACCTGGCGGGAATCCGTCTCGGTGTGGTCCGCGGCATCAGCTATGGACTGTTCGCTAAGCCGGATGAGTTCGTACCGCAGGCCCGAGCGCTCGGCGCCGGCCTCATCCGGGCCTACGTCTACTGGGCTCAGGTCGAACCGGAGCCGGGCCGATATGTGTGGGACACCGTCGACGCCTTGCTGGCTCAGCTGGACGGCGACGAGGAGGTGTGGATCACCGTGTGCTCCAGCTCGACCTGGGCCACCCGGGAGTCAACGAACTTCCTACCGCCGTCGCCGGCGGCCGACATCGACGCTTACGCCGAGTTCGTTCGGCGCCTGGTTGGACACTGCGCCGGCCGGGTGCGCTACTGGCAGTGCGACAACGAGCCGAGCAACACCGGACTGCTGTGGGCCGGCACCGCACCTGAGTATGTGGCCCAGCTCAAGGCCATGCACGCCGCAGTCCGGGACGCAGATCCGGGCGCGCTCGTCGTGCTCGGCGGCTGCGGGTACGACGTGTTCAGCGGCGCCCCGGACAGTCCGCAACGACAGTTCTTCGACCACCTCGTCGACGCCGGACGGGACGCGTTCGATCTGTTCAGCGTCCACCTGTACGGCGAGCCGGCGCGCATCCCGGAATACGTGGACACGGCCCGACAGATGATGCGTCGGCACGGGTACGACAAACCGATCGTCGCCGGGGAGCACGGCGGGCCGCTGCTGTTCGAGTTTCCTGAGCTCGACGACGTTATCGGGCAGGTGTTCGCGGCCGCCTTTACCGATCCACCACCGACTCAGAGCGCCGAGGAGCTCTCGGCGCAGGCCGGGCAGGACACCCCGGAACGACGGGCCATGACAGCGTTGTACGCGAAAATGCCCGAGCTGCCACCGCGGCTGCAGATGTTCATGGACGGGTGCCCGCCGGAACTCGAAGCCAAACGACACCGGATCAACTCCCGGCAGATCGTGGCCCGGACGGTGCTCGCGATCGCGTCGGGCATCCGGCGGGCCGCCTACTGGAATCTCGCGCCGGAAATCGCGGGCTGGCACGACCCGTACCAGATGATGCATTTGCTTTTCGGCAAGCTCCCGTTGCTGGACTACGACGGGACCGATCTCGATCGTCGCCGACCCGCGGCGGACACGTTCGCCCAGCTGGCCGAACGCTTTGCGGGCGTGACCGGCGCACGACGCATCACTGTGGACGACGCGCCGTCGATCTTCGCGTTCGAGGTTGACCGGTCGGCGGCGCTGCCCGTGCTGGTCGTCTGGGACCAGCGGGACTGGTTCGATGGCGAGGATCTGCCGCCGGTGACGGTGCGCGTGCCGTGGGCGGAGGACTCGGCGTCGGCGACGGACGCGTTCGGCCACGAGCACGCCATTGACGTCGGCAGTGGTCAGTTGCGGGTCGCGGTGTCGGACACGCCGATCTTTGTCGAGCGGGTCGGCGCGTAGCGGCGCGGCCTGAGAGATCTTGGTGCCCGCGCGGTGCTTGGGTGCCGGATTTGCACCAAGATCGCTGCGCCGTGCCGCGTGGAGTAGCCAGGGGCACCGGTCGTTTCCGGGCTTCTTGTCGGTCGGGCGGGGCACCACTCCTGGATGAACAAGCCGAAGGATGTTTCGGCCGGGGAATGGCAGCAGGAGCGCGATGAGCTGCTCACGGCCGAGAAGGAAGCCACGCGTGCGTTGGACGCGCTGGCGGCGCGGCGTCGCCGTCTGTCGATGGTCAAGTTCGCCGATGGGTACGAGTTCGCGACGCCTACGGGCCCGAAGACGTTGCTCGACCTGTTCGACGGCCGGGACCAGTTGGTCATCTATCAGTTCATGGACAACGGGCCGGACGATTACTGCCCGGGCTGCACCTGGTTCACGAATAACGTGCCCACCGCCGCGCCCAATCTGTTGGCCTGCAACGGGATCACCTGGACGACCGTCTCGAACATGCCGCTCGCCCAGATCGAAGCGTACAAGACGCGGATGGGCTGGACGCTGCCGTTTGTGTCGTCGCACGGGACATCCTTCGCGGACGACTGCGGCGCGGGGGAGGGTTCATGCTGAGCGTCTTCCTGCGCGACGGCGAGGATGTCTACCGGACACAGAGCACGACGTCCCGTGGCGTCGACCGGCTGGTATTCGTCAACAGCATCCAGGACCTGACGCCGTACGGCCGGCAGGAAGACTGGGAGGATTCCCAGCCCGGGTGGCCGCAGCACCCGACATACGGATAGCGATCGCGCCACTGGTCGATTCGGGCGTCTCGGTGGGAAATGAGTTGTCCGCGCTCGGACGTACGGCCAACCTCAGTAACGTGGTGGAGCCCGTCATTCGAGCATTCGACGAGGTGGCACTGGTCTACGACACTGTCCTGCCGTTCTTCGCCAGATTCGGTGCCGAGTTGGCCGCGTGGTTGCCGCCCTCGGCCGGTGGCGAGCGCCTGCTCGATCTCGGGGCCGGCATCGGAGCCGTAGCCGCGCCCGCGCTCGAACGCGGATACGCCGTGGTAGCGATCGACCGCTCGACGGCGATGGTGACGCGGCTGCGGGAAGAGCATCCGGCAATCGACGCACGAGTGATGGACGCGGCGTCGCTCGACTTCGAGGATGGGAGCTTCGACATCGTGACCGCCGGGTTCGTCATGCACCTGTTGCCGGACCCGATGGCGACGATCCGGGAGGCACGGAGGGTTTTGCGATCCGGCGGCACGTTCATGTTCACCGTGCCGGGTCGCGTACCCGATGGCTTCGTGTTTCACGATGCGGCGACAGCGCTGTTCGCGGAGTTCGCGGCGCACCTGCCGCCCGGCGGCGGGATGGGCCGACCGTTCGCGGAAGTCGCGTCCCTGCGAACGGCGGGGTTCACCGACGTACGCGAACGCTCGCTGACCGTAGAGATTCCGCTGCCCGATGGCGAGACGCTGTGGCGATGGCTGCAAACCCACGGCACGCGGAAGTTTCTCGATGATCTCGGTAACGAGCACCGGCGGGAGTTCCACCGCCGACTGGTCGCGGACGTCGACGCGCGGGCGACGAAGGCACTACACCGGTATGCCTGGCTGTTCACGGCGTCCGCCTGAGGTCTGCCTTCGCGCAGGGAGACCGGTCTTGCCGTCTTCGGTCAACCGCCTCCCGGTGCGAGGACGCCGGCTCGCTCACATACCGCCGCCGGCGTCGGTCGTCTGCTCGCGCACCACGCCGATCAACACCCGGAGGAAATTCGCTTCCATCGGCTGATCGCCGATGTTTCAGTCGCGCGCATGTCATCCACTTCCAGCGGCAGTTGGGGCCACGCCGAGTTGTTGCACCGCACGACCGATTCGTCCGGCGCTGTTCTGCACGCAAGGAGCAGTCAAGCTGTAGGTCGATGTACGTGGGCGGTCGATTGCCGCTGCACCATAGCTGAGATGCTGCGAAACGTGCGCGGCAGCGTCGAACGTCCGCTGCCGGTGTGCGCTTCTTCGCCTCCGCTTGTGCGCTGTGTCTGCGGTTCGCTCGGAAGCGGCGCATGGGGTTCGATTACACAGGCTGCCTGAGCTTCGCGTGCGCGGCTGCGTGCGCCGCGAGCCGCTCACGCACGGCGTGTCGACGTCGCCGTGGCGATGAGGTTGCTGTGTGTGTGCGGCTTGTTACGGCCGCAGCGGAGTCCGTGCAGCTGGGCATGTTCAGGGTCGTGGGTGGTAGGGGTTGCGGCGGGGTCGGCGTTGCTGGTCGATGTAGGCGGGTGGGATGAATTCGGGCCGGTGGTCGGCTCCCATCCGGACGGTCCATTCGTTTTGGTGGATGAGTCGGTGGTGATGGCCGCAGAGCGCGACGCCGTTGTCGCGGTCGGTGGATCCGCCGTGGGCCCAGGATTGGATGTGGTGGATGTCTGTCCAGCGGCTGGGCCGATCACAGCCGGGGAAGGCGCAGCCCCGGTCGCGGAGGATGACCGCGGCGCGGGCGGCGCCGGTGAAGGCGCGGCGAGTGCGGCCGAGGTCGATCGGGACGCTGTGACCGTCGAGGATGGCGGGCAGGATGTGGGCTTGGCAGGCGAGGCGACGGGTGGCCGATGGTGAGAGTAGGGCGCCGGTGTCGAGCTGCCCGACGGCGAGGTCTCGGGTGAGGGCGTCGAAGTCGACGGTGACGTTGAGCTGCGGCGGTATGCCACCGGTGGCGGGTAGGCCACCGGCGGCCAGCGCGATGCGGCACACCTCGATGAGGGCGTCGGCGCGGCGGGCGGGTGCGCTGCGAGGGTCGGGGCCGGTGTCGTCGCGGACCGGCCGGGCGAGTGGTTCGATCGCGGCGGCGAGGATGGCGGCGGCTTCGGTGTCGAGTACGCCGGTGATGCGGGTGCCGCCGAGTCCGTCGGGGGAGAGGGTGAAGCCTCGGCGTTGGTGGGCGGCTCGTTGTTCGCGTTCGAGTTTGTCGCGCAGCCGGGCATCGGCCCGGTCGGGGCTGACGTGGGCGAGTACGCGTTGGCCGAGGCGGCGCAGGATCGCGGGTTCGAATTGGGTGGCGTGGTCGATGAGGATCGCCTCGACCTTGTCGACGATGGCTGGATCTTCGGCAGGGACGTCGTCCAGGACGTGGCCGATCGCCAGCGCTTGGGCCGGGTTGAGCGTGCCCGATCCGACGGCGGCGGCGATGGCCGGTCGCCGGTCGATGAGCTGCCCGAGGGCGAGGAGCCGGCTGGCGTCGGCGGCCGGGATGCGAAGCAGGTCGCGTAGCCAGGCCACCGTCGATGCGGCACCGTCCTCGTGTGGCAGGTTCCGCCCGGCGGCCTCGTGAACGAGAGCAGCCGACGCGCCGGCCACCAGCGTCGCGATGTGCTGCAGCCGCCCGAGTGAGGACCGCAGCTCGTTGTTGGACATCGCATACGCCGGCCGGGCCGCGAACGTCGCGACGGCCGAGGCCACCGCCAGCAAGCTCGTCCGGCTCATCCATAACGCAATCTTCGCACGCCTGTACGACAAATTCGGGGCTCAACCGCGCCCTTTGTCCAATGTGGAGGATGCCGACACGACCTCCGAAAGCCCTTGGAGTCAGTGTGCGGCGGACTGGCCGGGGTCACGCCGAGTGCCCACGCCATGCGCACGCAAGCATCGGCGCGGGTTGCCGATACGCGTCGATCGAGGACGACATCGCGCGCCGGTCTGCCGCCGGCTTCGGTGGTGTCTATCCGTCCCGCGTGAGCGCAGCGCCTGCGGCAGCCGGATGTGCGGTTCCGGATGACCCGGTCGCCGTACGGACGAATGTTTTCGGTTCCATGAGTCGGCCGCGGCCGTGCGCAGCGCTTGCCAGCCGCGATGGCGCTGGAACGGTATCTCGAAGACGGCGGCGAACAGCCGAGCGAACGTGACCGTCAGCGGGATGAGGATGGCTGCCAGGACGAGAAACGACGGCACGCCCGGCGGAACGCGGCCGGCGACGATCCCGTACGACACGGCGATCACGATCGGGGCGTGCGTGAGGTAGAGGCTGTAGGAGAACGAGCCGAGGCTGCGCAGCGGGCGCGTGTCCAGAACCCGTACCAGCGGTCGGGGTCGATCAGTGACCACCGCGGCGAGCAGGCAGCCGATCGCCGGTCCCCAGGCCAGGTCGACCCAGAAGAAGTTGTCGATCGTCCAGACCGAGCCCTTCCAGGCGATCAGCGCCACGACCGGCGCGGCGGCGCCGAGCGCTAACCAGTGCCACGGCCAGGATTTGCGTCGTTCGCTGACGCCCACGACGCCGGCGGCCATGGCTCCGATGGCGAACAGTACGGCGAGATCGGGCGTAAAGCGGATGAGCGCCGTGTTCATGATCGCCACATGCGGTGCCAGCACGCCGACGGTGACGACGATCGCCGCGACCGTGGCGACCATGGCCGTCGCGCTGATCCGGCGGACCATGAGCAACAGCAACGGAAGCACGACGTACAGCTGGGCCTCGATGGCGATCGACCAGAACGCACTGTTGGGGCTCGGTGCGTCGACTGTGTCCTGTATCAGCAGTCCGTAGACCACGACCGACTTCCCGTTCGGCACCGCCCAGCCCGGCTGCGAGAGCACGAACCAGGTCATCAGCAGGCTGAAAACCAGCGCCGACCAGTACGGCGGAAGGATGCGCCACGCGCGCCGGTATGCGAAACGAGACGTCGGACCGAGTCGCCATCCGGATCGCACCGGCGAGACGGTGAGGGAAAAACCGGAAAGCACGATGAACACGATGACGGCGAAGCGGCCGTAAATGAACCAGCCGGCCCAGAATGGCGCGTGATCGACCGGATAGCCGGGAAAAGCACGCAGGAATATGTGATTGAAGACCACGAACAAGGCGGCGAGGCCGCGGATGCCGTCTAGGCCGACCAGCCTCGGCCGTGCGGTGGCCGGCGTGGCGGCGGGGCGTGTGCGGGCCGTCGGCGGCGTGGCAGCGACAGGACGTGTGGCTGGTGTGGTGACCGTGGGCGCCGTGACAGCGACGGGACTGCGGCGGGCGGCAGAGCGAGCCCGTGTGGTGATTGCACGTCGCGGATGGCGGTGGCGATCTGTGCGGTGGCGGCTGGCGGCCTGTGCGGTGGCGACCTGCGCCTGGTTGGCGGTCGCGGTGTGTGCGCTGGCGGTTGGCGGCACGGCGTGATGGGCGGCAGGCGCAGGCACGACCAGGGGCGGGCCTCCGAACGGAAGGCGTCGCGGTCGCGGGCCTCCAGTCAATGGACGTCCCGCGAGGTTGTCCTCGCTGATCATGACTGAGCCTGTTCGTCGTCGCGGTGCGATTCGGCATTTCCAGCACGCGGTTTCCAGCAGCCGCGCGGTGTCGTCTCCCATCGTCGCCGGCCGCCCGGTCTCGGGTGCGTGACGCCTATACCCATGACGACGCGGTGGCGGGCCGAACAGTTCGAGGTGATCACGAGCCGGCTCGGAGATGCAGTGTATTTAGCTTGACAGCTAATTAGCTCTGGGGTGAAATAAGGGTATGCCTTTGAGTGACGCTCAGCTCGACGCCACGTTCACTGCGCTGGCCGATCCGACCCGGCGTGCGATCGTCGCCCGACTGACCCGTGGCGATGCGACCGTGACCGAGCTGGCCGAGCCGTCCGGGCTCACGCTGCCCGGGTTCTCCAAGCACCTCAAAGTGTTGGAGCGCTCGGGGCTGATCTCGCGCAGCCGCCGGGCCCAATTCCGGCCGTGCCATCTCGAGTGGGCGGCCCTGGACGAGGCGGTTGGCTGGATCGAGGCAAACCGGCGGCTGTGGTCACAGCGCTTCGACAAACTCGACGCACATCTGCGCGACATCCAACGCTCGGGCCCGATCGCCGCTGACGCGGTCGCGGCCGATCGCTGACGCTGCCGGCCCGCGCCAGCAGCCGTCGCTGACGCAGTCGCCGCCGGCCCGGCGCCAGCCGAACCGATGACCGCCGAACCGACGAGCGCCGAGGGCGCGACCCATGACTGACGTGAACGAGCTCACGTATACGCGCGTGTTCGATGCACCGCGCGACCTCGTCTTTCGGTGCCTGACCGAACCCGAGCATCTTGACGCACTTCTGGGGACCCACCGGTGTGTCGACGCCACTGGCCACCATCACGATCGACGTCCGACCGGGTGGCGTGTTCGAGACCGTGATGGTCAACGACAGCGACGGCAGCCGCTACCCGACGCGCGCGGTCTTCGTGGAGGTTGTGGCGCCCTCTCGACTGGTGTGGCGCGAGCGCGGCACCGGTGTGGTGACGACGTCAACCCTCCTCGATCTGGGCGACGGACGCACTGAGGTGCGCATCCATCAGGCCAACGTCCCCGAGGCGTTCCGGGCACCGGAGGCACAGGCAGGCTTCCGTACGTCCCTCGACAAGTTCGCCGCATACCTTGCGCGCCTGAGCGATGGGAGTTCGACATGACAACGGTGGGTTCGGCCGACGGCACCACAATCGCCTATGACCGCAGCGGTGAGGGACGACCGCTGATCATCGTGGACGGCGCGCTCACCACGCGGTGGTCCGGGTCCAAACCGCGCCTCGCGGAGCGTCTCGCCACGACCTTCAGCGTGTACGTGTACGACCGGCGCGGCCGCGGCGATAGCGGTGACACCCTTCCGTACGCGTTGGCGCGAGAAATCGAGGATCTCGCGGCGATCATCGTGGTCGCCGGTGCTCCGGTGCGCCTCTACGGGCACTCGTCCGGTGCGTGCCTAGCCCTCGAAGCCGCCGCAAAGTTGGGCGACAACGTAGCGGGCCTGGCCCTCTACGACGCGCCCTACAACGACGATCCGGCCGCGCAGCCCGGATGGCAGGGGTATCTGGCGGCGCTCACCGATGCTCTGGCCGACGGTCGGCGAGGCGACGCGGTCGCGGCGTTCATGACTCAGGTGGGCATGCCGCCCGAGCAGATCGACGGAGTGCGGCACTCTCCGTTCTGGCCGGTCGCCGAGTCGATCGCACCCACGCTCGCGTACGACCACATCGGAGCGATGAACGGCGACTTTACGGTCCCGGTCGATCGCGCCGCCGGCATACATACGCCGACGCTCGTCCTCTACGGCGAGGCGAGCCCGCCGTTCATGGCCGATTCGGCGCAGACGCTGGCCAAGGCGATGCCATCGACGACGCTGCGTGGCCTCGACGGCCAGACCCACGACGTCGATCCGGACGCATTGGCTCCCGTACTCATCGAGTTCTTCGGCCGCGAGTAGCCCGGCAACCGCAGTCAGGCCGACGGTTCACTGACGAGCGGTACGTCGATCGTGTGAGCGCCGCGCTTGGCCTTGGTGGCGAGGTAGCTGGCGTTCGACGGCGACAGGTGCACGTGCGTGGGAAGCGTTTCGATCACGGTCACGCCGAGTCGGGTGAGTTGAGCGGCCTTGTCGGGGTTGTTGCTCAGCACAGCGACCCGTCGCTGTCCCAGCGCGTGCAGCATCTGGGCCGCCACTGTGTAGTCCCGTTCGTCTTCGCCGTGGCCGAGTGCGAGATTGGCCTCGTACGTGTCCAGGCCCGCATCCTGCAACGCGTACGCGTCGAGTTTCGCGTAGAGCCCGATGCCTCGGCCTTCCTGTCGCAGATAGAGCAGGAATCCGCCAGCGTCGGCGATGCGCTCGACCGCTTCGCGCATCTGCGGACCGCAGTCGCACCGCTGGCTGCCGAACACGTCACCGGTCAGGCATTCGCTGTGCGGCCGCACCAGTGGCACCTGCGCCCGGGGCTCGATCGCGGGCAACGGAGAAGCGCAGTCACCGAGTCCGAGCGCGAGATGGTCGCGGTGGTCCACAAGGCCGTCAAAGGTGAAGACGCGCGCGGTCGTCGTGAATCCGTCGAGGAAACGCAGCGGCACCAACACCTGCGTACGGATCGTCGCCACGGGCAGTGTTCCCGGCAATCTGGCCTCCTGGACTCAGTCCGCGCAGAACCGCGACGAGAGGGCGTAACGCAGAAGCACCACGTCACCGATCTGGCGAACCTCGGCGAGCGTTGCCCGCCGGTCCGGGTTCCAGGGGAAGCGGCCGTCGCTGACGAACCGCGGCGCTCGCGAGTCACCCACGAAGAATGGCGCGACGACGAGGTGCAACTCGTCCGCGAGGTCCGCGGTCAGGAACTGCGTGTGTACGGTGCCGCCGCCCTCGACCATCAGTCGCTGTACGCCACGGTCGAACAGATCTTCGCTGATGCGGCACATGTCGACGGGCTCGCCGCCGTCGACGACGGTGGCAACGGCACCGAGCCGGTCGCGGGCCTCCGAGACAATGTCGCTCGCGCAGTAGACGAGTTTCTCGGCGTCGCCGGTGGCAAAGAAGTTGGCACACGAGTCCAGTCGGGCCTGGCGGGTCACCGTCACCTTGATCGGTGACGGCGGGAGCCCCTGAGCGACGCGGGCGTCCTGACGGGCCTGGGAACGCACCAGCAGCCGCGGATTGTCGTTGCGTACCGTCGCCGCGCCGACCAGGATCGCGTCGCAGGCGGCGCGCACCGCGTCGACGCGATCGAAGTCGGCGTCGTTGGACAGCGCGAGCCGCTTCGTCGTGGCGCTGTCGAGGTAGCCGTCGATCGACATGCCGCAACTCAACAGCGTGTACGGACGGTCACCCACGTGTCGCGCCCTTCGGCTCGGCGGTGGCCAGTGCCCGCCACCGGATTGGCTCCACGCGTTCGGGATGCAGCCGGGAACCCGTGTGTGTGGCGCGGACGGCGCCGCCGACCAGGCGTGCCCAAGCCCACAACGTCCGACTCATCCCTGCGCCCGACCTCCCCGAGGGTGCCGCCGAGGCGCTGTCCATTCGGGGCCCCTGGCCAAACCCGCTCCCCGAACAGGCATACGCGGGCGCAGGGTGCCCGCGGTTCATCCGCTGTACAGGCTGTCATCGGGGCCGTACCAGAAGGTCATGGTGACCGACCGTGACGCCGAGCCGGCCGGCCGCGGCCGCCACCCCACGGCGCTGGCCATACTCGCTCGTCACCGCGCTCAACTCGGGTTGGTGCTCGCACGCGACGCCCAGCCAGCCGGCGAGCCACTCGGCCGCGAGCGTCGCCTCGGCCGGACCGAGCCGCCACGGGCTCGGTCGGACGAGCACGTCGGCGCCGCCACGTATGAACTCGTCTGCGGCGAAGCCCACCGCGTCCGGACCGAGCAGGTGGCGGCCGCCGACGGTACGGCGTTGATGGTCGTTGAAGGCCGCGGCGATACGTTGATCGAGCGGATCGGCCGGCGTGAGGTCGACCCGGCCAACGACGGACAGCGTCAGCAGCGCGGGGCAGACCGCGCTGACACATGCGACCACCATTCGCCGGATCTCGTCGGCGGTCAGCATGTCCAGGAGCGCCGATGCCGTGATCAAGGACGCGCCGGCCAGATCGGCGGTGTCGAGCCGGGTGATGTCACGCGTCCGGGTCTCGAACGTGATGGCGGCACCGTTCGCGGCCTTGTCGGGCATGGCCTCGGCGGCGCAGTTGAGCAGGCCGGGGTCCCAGTCGTAGAGGATCCAATGCTGTGGACCGGCCAATCGGGGCGCGAGCCAGCGCGACATCGATCCGGTGCCGCAGGCGAGATCGTGAACGATCATGCGGCCGACCGGCTGGAGCGGCTCGCGCAACCATCTCGACCAGCTCGGGCGACCGGGCCGCCGCGTCGGCCGGCTCGCGCAGCGCCAGCCACTCCGGGCTGACCCGGACGCTCGTGTCGGTCATGTCGCCACCTCGTGTCATGCCGCCATCCCGTGTCATGCCGCCACCCCAGCCAGGATGATCGAGACACGGCGCGCGGTCGTCGACCAGCCGGTCAACGCAGATCGTCGATCCTGGGCCCTCCGACGGAGCCGATCGCGGAGATCGCCGTCGCCGAGCCAGTCGCGTAACGCGGCGGCGAGCGCGCCCGCATCGCCCGGCGGCACCAGCAGACCCGGTTGTTGGCCATCGGCTCCGTGACCGAGGGCTTCCGGCAGCCCGCCGACCGCCGTCGCGACGACCGGAAGACCTCGAGCGAGCGCCTCGATCACGACCATGCCGTACGTCTCGGCGTGTGACGCCAGGACCAGCACATCCGCCGAGGCGTACGCGCTGTCGAGATCGCCGCCCGTACGTGGACCGGCAAAGCGCACGCGGTGCTCGATCCCGTCCGCGTGGACCTGACGGCGAAGCAGCTCGACGAAGCCCGGATCGCGATCCAGGGTCCCGACGCACGTACAGAGCCAGGGCAGGTCGGCGATCTTCGCTAACGCCGCGAGTAACAGGTCGTGGCCCTTGTGCGGCGCGACCGCTGCCACGCAGAGCAGCTCCCCACCGCCGCCGGTTCCCGGTGCCACGTCGACGGCGTCGACTCCGGGGTGTGCGACGTGTACGCGATCGGGCCACAGCTCATACCGGTCGATTAGCCGTCGGCGGGTCCACTCGCTGGTGGTGACGACTCCGGCGGCGGCCGATAGCACCGATCGTTCCCGCTGGCCGGCGCCGGTTGTGTCGGCGCCGAACGGGATGCCGAGAGGACGGATGTCGCCGAGCGGCATGTGCACCAGGACCACCAGCCGCAGTCGACGTGCGGCCGGCACGAGCACCTCCGGAGCGGTCGAAGCGATGAGGCCGTCGACCAGGGCGACGGCGCCGTCCGGGAGCCGCGCGATGACCTCCTCGAGCGCGGCGCGCGCCCGCGCGTCCGGCTCTGGCCAGCTTCCGGGCACCGCATGCTCCGCTACGTCCCAGCCGAGCGCGCGCAGACCGTCGCTCACCCGGCGGTCGTAGGCGTTTCCGCCGCTCGGCCGCTCGGGATCGTCGATGCCGTCGGGTACGACGAAATGGACAGTGGTCACAGCGACCGCTCGTAGCTGGCCCACGCGATGTGGGATTCGTGCAGCGTGACCACGATGCCGGTCAGTCCTCGGGCGCCCTCGCCGAGTTGACCGGCGTCGATCTGGGCGGCGAGCCGGTCGGCGATCACCTGAGCAAGCGCCTCGGTCGAGGTGTTCATCCCGGCGAACGCCGGCTCGTCGTCGAGATTGCGATAGCTCAGCTCGCCGACGACCGTGTTCAGCACCTCGGCTGCGCGGCCGATGTCCACCACGATGTTGTCGGCGTCGAGGGCCGGACGGCGGAATGTCGCGTCGACGACGAATGTCGCGCCGTGCAGGCGCTGTGCCGGCCCGAACACCTCGCCGTGGAAACTGTGGGCGATCATCATGTGATCGCGGACGGTGACGCTGAACACGGACTCACCCTTCGCCGTACGTGATGGTGTGGCAGAGTGCCGGGAGGCGGCCGGCGGCTAGCCGCGACATCACCTCGGGCAGCTCGTGGAAACTCGATGCACCGGTGATCAAACCGTCGAACGCCGGATCCCGCAGAAGGTCCAGCGCCAGCGCCAACCGGTCGGCCATCGAGCGACGCCCGCGGCGGGCGGGGGAGACCATGCCGACCTGGCTCGCGTGGATGGCGAGACGTCCCGAGTGGAACGCGCCACCCAGCGACAGGGTGACGTCGGCGTCGCCGTACCAGCTGAGCTCGATGACCTTGCCCTCGGTGCCGAGCAGGTCGAGCGAAAGCTGGAGTCCGGCGGACGTCGCGCTGGTGTGCAGCACAAGGTCACAGCCGCCGATCGCGTCGGCCGGCAGCGCGAAGTCGACGCCCAGCTTGGCGGCGATCCCGGCTCGGCTCGGGTCGACATCGACTAGCGTGGCCCGTACGCCGGGAAACTGCCCAAGCAGGCGGGCGACGCAGCAACCGACCATGCCCGCGCCGACGACCGCGACCCGGTCACCTAGCAGGGGAGTGGCGTCCCACATCGCGTTGACGGCCGTCTCCACCGTGCCGGCCAGCACGGCGCGGGCCGGCGGGACGTCATCGGGCACGACGACGACCGATCGGGCCGGCACCACGTAGGCGCGTCTGATGCGGGTACAGGCAGAACACGGTACGGCCGAGCAGCGACACCGGCCCCTGTTCGACGACGCCCACGTTCAGGTAGCCGTACTTGACCGGGCCCGGAAAGTCGCCTTCCTGGAACGGTGCCCGCATCGCTGCGTACTGGGTGGGTGGCACGCCGCCTCGGAACACCAGCGTCTCGGTGCCCCGGCTGACGCCGGTGCGAAGCGTGCGGACCAGGACGTCGTCCGGGCCGGGATCAGGGAGCGCAACCGGCCGGATCTCCCCGATCCCGGGCTGACACAGCCAGAACCCGAGTGCGTCGTTCCGCACCGGCCTCACCCTCCTTTGCTCCCCGAAATGAACCGTACCGTCCTATTACCCGTGTTATTGCTGTACTCCACAGACAACGGAGGTTCGGTGCGTATGGTTCGAACGGGCCTGGCGATCGGCCTGATTGCCCAGCTAACGCTGCTCGGCGTGCTTGCCGGCAGCGTCGGGCTGGGCGTCGCCGGTTGGCTCGCCGGTGCCGCGTGGGGCGTAGTGATGTACGTCATGCTGGTGCGCGGCCTCCATCGGGCCGGCCGTGACCGGCTGGGGCCGGCCGATCGGGTCACGCTCACCCGGGCGGCACTCGTCGGCGGTGTGACGGCGCTGGTCGCGGACGCGTTTGCCCGGCCGGTGTCCGTGCCGACGCTGGTGTCGCTCGCCGGTGTCGCGCTCGTGCTGGACGCCGTCGACGGTTGGGTCGCCCGCCACACCGACACCGTGTCGCGACTCGGTGCGCTGTTCGACATGGAGGTCGACGCCTTCCTGATCTTGGTGCTCAGCGTGTACGCCGCCCGTACCGTCGGTGGTTGGGTGATCGCCATCGGCGCGGCGCGCTACGTGTTCGGCGTGGCCGGTCGGCTGCTGCCGTGGATGGGCGCGGCGCTGCCGCCCCGCTACTGGCGCAAGGTGGTCGCGGCGACCCAGGGCATCGTGCTGGCGGCCGTCGCCACGGGCGTGCTGCCGACCGCGGCGGCCGTAGTTGTGCTGGCCGCCGCGCTGGCGCTGCTGGCCGAGTCGTTCGGTCGTGACGTGGGGTGGCTGTGGGACAACCGGCCAAACACCGAGCGCCAGCCGCTCGGCCGCATCGAGCGGTTCGGGCGCGTTGAGAGGCTCGGGCGCGTTGAGAGGCTCGGGCGCGTCCAGAGGCTCGGGCGCGTCCAGAGGCTCGGGCGCGTCGAGGATCTTGAGGCTGAGATCGTCGAGCCAGTGCGAGTCGCCGTCCCGGTACACGACGCTGGTACGGGCGGGGAGGATGTTGACTGATGAGTCGGGAGAGCGGCCTAGCCAGCCGCGGCTGACACGACGGCCCAGGCCACCTCGGGATGGCAGATGTCGCAGTGCGCACCGATGAACGGCGACTGGTTCTGGGCGATGACCTTGTTCGCGTCGAGAAGATATATCCCGTTGGTCGCGAATCCGTACGCGGAGCCCGGCGGCTTCAACTCGATCTTATTGGCGGCCGGCGACTGCTGGAAGCCGTCGTGGCCCATGCCGCCCCACTCGTAGGTCAGGTCCGCCATGGCCTCCGCGTTCTGGTGGGCCAGCATGCTGGCGGCCGGGTACCACCAACCCACCGCCCGGTCCGCCGCGCTGAAGGTCGACAGGAGCGGCCCATCGATGCGATCCACCACGCCCGACAGTGCGCCGGCCGCGACGGCCTTGCACGGGGTTGGACGCGCGAAGGCGAAATGCGAGAACGCGCCTTGGATCAGGGTGAGGCTCTTGACCGGGCTCGCGTTGCCGGTGGCTGTGGCGGGCAGGCCGGTGAGGGCATAGGACACCAGCCGCGCGCCGAAGCTGTGTCCCATGAGGTGAACGCGTAGGTCAGGCGCCCCGGAGGCGAGCCGGGAGAGCATCGGGCCAAGTCCGTGGCGTCCGATAACGCCCGCTCGATTCTTCATCTCGTAATACGACATGCCGCGCAGCACTTCACGCCCTCCGGACCAAAGGGTCTTGAAGGGGTTCGGCAGTCCCTGAGCGTCGCCGACCGGAGTCTTGGCCATGGCGGCGGCGTGTCCGAACACCGCGCCGGTCTCGCCAGTGATGGCGGCCGCCGGCCCGGCGTCCTCGGGCGCCAGCGCGGGAGTGGTGACAAGCCCGGAGGCGAGCTGATGGAACTGCTGCAGGCTGGCCGGATCGGCCGGCTGCTTGTCGAGCAGCGTACCGAGCGTGGTGAGGTCGTCCTCATGGCCCGGGAACGCGGGCGCGAGCGCGGTCGCCAGCTGCGCGCCCGATGATGGCGCCGCCTGGGCATGCGTCGGGTCGTCATCGGGGAACAGCAGTGACGGCCAGATGATCCCGACCGCGGCACTCGTGGACACCTTGTCGCCGAGCATCGGGGCCAGGAGCGAGAACATCGAGTCGTAGAGCGACCGAGCGCCCGCCACGCTGCTGTTCCAACCGTGCGACAGAACGAACAGGTCGGTGATCCCACCGGCGGCGACCGCGGCGGGTAACCCACCGTCCGATGTCAGGATGCCGTCCGCGGCGAATTCGACTTCGAAATAGGTGAGTCCGGCGATGTCAGCCATGATGACCTCTCGATCTAGACGTTGGACAGCACTCGCATGAGGTCGAGCAGGCCGGCACCCTGGAAGAACTCGTGTCGCCCCAGCGAGGTGGCGTTCTCGCAGAACATCCGCTTGACCTCGTCGGGCTGACCGATGAACTCCGACCGTACGGACAGGAACGCGGCAATCGCCCCGGACACGTGCGGAGCGGCCATCGATGTGCCGCTGTCCTCGATGTAGGTTGCCGCCTCGGGACTCCCGACCAGCGGCTTGACGCCGTCCCGCATGGCGCCCGTCGCCGCCGACGTGATGCGTTCGCCCGGCGCGACCAGGTCCGGCTTCAGCCGCCCGTCGAGTGTCGGTCCCTTCGAGGATGTGTAACTGATGCCGTACATGTGCGGAGCGAAGCGATGGGTCGATCCGACGGTGATCGCTTCCGCCGCGTTCCCCGGGTCGGTGATGGTCGACAACTGGCCGCTGACGTCGCTGCTGCCGCCGGTCAAGGTCCCGGCGGCACCGCTGTTGCCGGCCGAGACGACGACAACCACGCCGTTGCGGACGAGATCGTTGACCGCGCCGCACAACGGAGATTGACCGGCGGCGTACTCGTCGGGATACCAGTCGCATCCGAGCGACAGGTTGACGCCGTGGATCTGCAGCCGCCCGTCGTTGTTGATTTGCTTGACGTAGTCGAGCGCCGAGATCACCGCGCTCGAGCTCGTCTCGCCGTCACTGTCGAGCACCTTGAGGCTGACAATTCGCGTCCTCGGTGCAATGCCCGTCAAGGTATGGCCGGGCTGCAGCGTACGGGCAACCCAGGCGGGCAGATCGTCGGTCGTCGGTTGGTTCGTCGCGATCAGTACCTCGGCCGGTGCGGGCGGCATCGCGCCCGCGATGATGCCCGCCACGTGGGTTCCGTGGCCGAGTTCGTCTTGCAGGGCAAGCGTGGGATCGTCGCTTGGGGTGCCATCGGGGGCCATCAGGTAGGTGAAATCCCGGTGCAGGCTGGCGACCAAGGCATCGCCGAGCGTCGGCCCGATGCCCGGGCACGAGAAGTGCGGGTGGCTCGCCGCGACACCGGAGTCGATGACTGCCCAGACAATGCCCTCGCCCGAGGCGCCGTAGCTGCGCGCCGCGGCGTCGGCCTTCACCGTCGACACCGACCGGTCGATGTGCGCGGTCATCTTGAAGTCCGGCCAGACCCGAAAGATCGATCTCGGTCCGGCGCGATCGGCATCGGCGAGCGCCGAAATCTGCGCCGGGGTCAGGAAGCAGCGCATGTATTGTCGCGCGATGGCCAGCGGGCGTACGACGGCGGGATCGGGAAACGTGTCATCGAATAACGCGACGAATTCCTCGCGGGCCGGCGTTATTCCGCGCGATACGTCCAACTCGACGAGCACCGCGACACGGTCGGCGACGGTGTAGAGCAGCTTGGCTCGATCGGTGGCCGACGCACCGTCGCCGGTCGCTGAGGAGCGGGCCGACCAGCCGCCGTTTGTACGGCGTTGCCATCGCGACCTCCATCCGGCGCCGTCGGGGGTTCATCCGCACGCACGCCAACCGGGGTCGCCGTGCTCACGGGAGCGACCGCGGCGCGTGTCTCGGTCGACCGCGCCGCTCTGGCGAGTATCCGCCGATAATTCGTGCACTCCCGACATCTGTATAGAAGTTGTCAGTAACCCTGACCAAGGCGCCGTCGATGGCACGCCGACCATCAATGGCCTGCACGGGCCGCATGAAACCGATCCGGACAGCGGCGGTGGTCTGTGTCAGTCCGGCCGCGATGGCGCGGATCAATGCGATGACACCTTGCGTATCACCGGCCGCGCTGCTGTCCTGAGAGCGCGATGGAGATGGTGGAGCGCGACACGCAGCTCGCGCGTCTGCACGACGCGCTGACGCAGGCCGGACGCGGCATCGGACACACCGTCTTGCTCTCCGGCGAGGCCGGCATCGGCAAGACGACGCTGCTGCGTGCCTTCGCCGAAGTGGCGACGGCACACGCTCGAGTGTTCGAGGGACGCTGCGATGAGCTCATCACGCCGCGCACACTCGGTCCGTTCCGCGATATGGCAAGGCACCACCGGCGCGTGTTTGGTGACGTCCTCGACGACCGGGACGCGTTTATCGACGTCCTCACGGCGGAGATGAGCTTCCGGCATCGACCCACGGTCGTCATCGTGGAGGATCTCCAGTGGGCCGATCACGCTTCGCTGGACATCGTCGGATACCTTGGTCGACGCATCCACGGCCTGCCGGCGCTCCTCGTGGTCAGCTATCGCGACGACGACGTACCCGAGAATGAACCGTTGCAGCGCATGCTCGGCTCCCTGGCCGGAGCGTGGACAACTCGAATCCACCTCGGCGGTCTCTCCGATGCGGCGGTCGGCGCACTCGCGCTCGCGGCCGGCATGGATCCGCTGCCTGTTGTTGCGGCCGTCGGCGGCAATCCCTTCTACCTCAGTGAAGTCATCATGGAGGGCAATGCCGCGGTGCCTCACTCGGTTCGCGACGCGGTCGCCGCGCGGGTTGCCGCTCTGCCAGCGTCGTGCCGAGAAGCGTTGGGCCGGATCGCCGTGAATCCGACCGAAGTAGACTCGTTCCTCCTCACGCGCATCGTCGACGACATCGGCGATCTCGAACCCGCCGAGCGTCGACGAATCCTCGAATTCACGTCGCGCGGACTTCGATTCCGGCACGAGATCGCGCGTCGAGTCGTGGAGGCGTCGTTGTCCGACGCGCAACGCGTGGCGTGTCATCGGCTGGCGCTCGCCGCGCTCGTGGAGAGGCGGGCCGAGCGGTCTGTTGCTCGTGCACCACTCGATCGGTGCGCGTGATTACGATGCGGCGGCGACGTTTGCGGCCGGCGCCGCGATCGAGGCGTCTCGCGCCGACAGCCACGTCGAGACCGAGGCGTACGCGCGTACGGCACTGGAGCATGGCCGGAGACTCGCGGCGGCCGAGCGCGCGCGTATGCACGGGCTGGCCGCGCGGGCGTCGTATGCCCTCAACCGTTTCGGCGAGGCCGGTGACGCCGCCGACCGAGCCGTCGCGGCGTGGGATTCCGACGGGGCGTCGCCCGAGGAGTTAGCGAACGCGCTGCTCCTCTCGGCGCGCATCAGTACGCTGCTTGCCCAGCCGATCGTGGGTCGCGACAAGGCGCTACGCGCGATCAGCATCCTGCAGCCACTCGGGGCCAGTCATGATCTGGCCCTCGGCTACAGCACGCTTGCCGCGCAGGACGCGTTGCGGGCCGACTTCGACGGGTCCCGCACCTGGTCGGAACGCGCTTTGGAGGTCGCGTACGCCACCGGAAGCGACGATGTCGTGTCGCATGCCCTCGGCTATCGGGGCGTCGCGACGTGCTCCGCCGGGGATGACTCAGGCTGGATGACCTGCGATCCGCCGTCGAGATCGCGGCCCGCATCGGCCACGCCGACTATCTCACGGTGGCGGCGCACAATCTGGCCGTGATGTTGATGCGCTCCGGGCAGGTGCTGGCGGCCAAGCCGCATCTGGACACGGCCGATCGGGTCGCGAGCGAACATCGGCTCGAGACGGCGCGGTTCCGGATCTCGGCCCAGCAATGCTTCGTCCTCATGTGGCAAGGGCGATGGGATGAGGCCGGAGTCACGGCTTCGCGAACTTGTCGGATCCGCGCACCGACGCGGGCGCCAACGCCGTGAATCCGTTGGCTTTCCTTGGCCGGCTCCTGTCGCGGCGGGACGATCCGGCGGCGGCCGGCCTCATCGAGCGCGCCGTCGCGCTGGCCGCCGCGAGCGGCGAGGACCAGAAGAGCGCCGTTGCGGCGGCCGCGAAACTGGAGTGGCTGTGGTTGACGGGGAGACGCGGCAGGAGTGCGAGCGATCGGCACAGATCTGCTGTCCCGGTCCGGTCACGCCCAGCATCGTCTGCTACACGCCGAGGTGTTGCGTTACCTGCGCCGAATTGGTGACGAGGTGGCGGAGTTTCGCGGATGTCCGGCGCCGTTCGCGGCCGGGATCGCTGGCGACTGGGAGCGCGCGGCGGCACTGTGGCAGGAGGCGGGAAATCCGTACGAGCAGGCGTGGGAACTCAGCGATTCACCGGACGTCACGATCGTCCTGCGAGCACTCAGCATGTTCGATCGGCTCGGCGCCAAGGCGGCCGCGTCGATCCTTCGCCGCCGACTGCACGCCGCCGGAGTGCGCGGGGTACCACGGGGTCCGCGGACGACGACGCAAGCCAACCCCGGTCGACTGACCGATCGCCAGTTCGAGATCCTCGGCCTCCTCGACGAGGGCGCCACCAACGCTGAGATCGCCGATCGGCTGTTCCTGTCCCGGCGGACAGTCGACAACCATGTGTCCGCGTTGCTGCGCCGGCTCGGTGTCACGTCCCGCCGCGAAGCGGCCGATGCCGCCGCCGGCATCGGGCACCGAGCCGGCCAAACATAGGTATCCCACGGCGCTAAATTGAGTATCGGCGGCGCCCATGAAGTCCGGACCACCGGCCGATGATGCTCGACATGAAGCGTCTCATCGATCGCCCCGTCGCGGTGCCCCTTGACGTCGGCCGACCGACGGGGCGGTCAGAACCAGAATCCTTTACCGGTACGGACATCGGTTCGTCGAGTGGCGCAACGGATCTCATGTCCCGCATTCGCGACAGTGTGATCGGCGAAGGCGACATCCTGGACGGTCCGTACGGGCCGCGCCGGATCACGTACGCGGACTACACCGCGTCCGGGCGCGCCCTGACCTTCGTCGAGGACTACATCCGCCGAGCCGTCCTGCCGACGTACGCGAACACGCACACTGAGAGTTCGGCAACCGGCCTTTACACGTCATCGCTGCGGGAAGATGCTCGTCGGTTGATCCACCGAGCCGTCAACGGATCACCCGAGGACCTGGTGATCTTTTGCGGCTCCGGCTCGACCGCCGCCGTCGACAAACTGACCCGACTTCTCGGGCTGACGGTCACCGGCGCGGCACGCGGCCTCGATCGCCGCGACAGGCCGGTCGTCCTGGTCGGACCGTTCGAGCACCACTCCAACGAACTTCCGTGGCGCGAATCCGCCGCCGAGGTCGTCGCGATCGGCGAGGACGATCACGGACACATTGACGTTGTCGATCTGCGCCGGCGGTTGGTCGAGTTCGCGGATCGCCCGCAGGTGATCGGTGCGTTCTCCGTGGCCTCCAACGTGACCGGGATCCTGTCCGACACCGAGCCAGATCTCGGACTTGTTGCATGAATACCGAGCACTCGCGGTGTGGGACTACACGGCGGCAGCGCCGTACGTGCCGATCAGCATGGCTCCCAGTCGTCCCGGCCGGCGCGATGGGAAAGACGCCATCGTCTTCTCGCCGCATAAGTTCATCGGTGGGCCGCAAACGCCCGGCGTCCTGGTCGTACGCCGGGATCTGGTGACCGGCGAAGTGCCGACCGTCCCCGGCGGCGGAACGATTGCGTTTGTCGATCCGAACGGCGCGCTTTACATCGACGATCCGATCGCCCGCGAGGAGGGCGGCACGCCGGCGATCGTCGAGTCGATTCGGGCCGGTGTCGTGGTCGCGCTCAAGGACGCCGTCGGAACCGATCTCATCGCGAGCGAGAAGACTTCTGGTGGCGGCAGTGCCCGCGAACGCTGGAGCCGGAACCCAGCCATGGAGATCCTGGGCAATCTCGACGCGGCGAGACTGCCGATCGTGTCGTTCCGCATCCACTGCCAGGGCCGGATCCTGCACCACAACTTCGTCGTCAGTCTCCTCAGCGACTTGTTCGGCCTCCAAGCCCGCGGCGGCTGTTCCTGCGCGGGGCCGTATGGGCATCGCGTGCTCTCGATAACCCCGGCGAGATCCGCGGCGCTGCGGGCGCAGGCGGCCCGCGGGTACCTGGGGATCAAGCCGGGCTGGGCCCGGGTGAACTTCAACTACTTCATCTCCGACACCGTCGGAGACTTCATCATCGAGGCCGTGGACCTCGTCGCGCGCTACGGCCATCGCCTCCTCACCGACTATTCGTTCGACCCGCGCAGCGGACACTGGCGGCACGGCGGGCATCGGTCCGTCGCACGGATCGACGTCACCGACGTGCTGAGTCGGTCGCGCATTCGCCGGCCAGGCGGCGGGCGAAGACGCCCTCGCCAGCTATTTGGACGAGGCCGAGTGCCGCCTGACCGGCCGACCCGACCTCCTCATTGATGGTCCGAGCGGGCTCCCGCCCGAGCTCGAAGATCTGCGCGAGTTCCATCTGCCGGCGTCGTGCCTCGGCGGCGTACGGGTTCCGTAGCTCGCGCGATGTGCCCGGGATCCGGCCGAGGCAGGGCCGCACCGGTGGCCCACGACATGGCGTCCGCCATCCGAAATGGACGAATTGGCAACGCCGTGCGGGCATCTCGCCGCGACCAACGGCGCCCGTACATCGAAGCGTCGCCATCACGGGGCCTGCCCCGCGGGAGTAGTCGATACCAAATCGACGCCCGCGGCGCGCAACACCGTCGATGCCTCGAGGGTCTTTCCTGGTGTGAGCCTGCTGACCGCGACCCGCACAAGGCGACGGTCGTCCGACGACGTCCGACGACGGTCCGCCAACCGGCCCAACTGGAGACGTCAATGAGTGAGACCACGAGTCGGCCGAGCGCGGACGACTCGCGAGGTTCCGCGGGTGCCGCCGCCGCCGTCGCCATCGGGCCGCCGCCTCCTCCGCCGCCGGACGGCCGGACGGAGCGCGAGTTCACCGTCCGGGAGCGAACTCAGACGTCGATGGTGGTGTCGCGCTTCCTCCGCCATCGCCTCGCGCTCGGTTCACTGGTCGTCTTCGTCGCACTCGTGCTGCTCGTCTACCTCGCGCCGACGATTTTCGGCCTCGACTACAAGGCGATCAACCATCCGCCGAGACTGTCGCCGTCATCGACGTATCCGATGGGTACGGATGAGATCGGGCACGACTATCTCGCACTCGTCCTGCGAGGCGCGCGACAGTCGTTGAACATCGCTTTCATTGTTGCGCTCATGTCCAGTGCGTTCGGTGCGCCGTACGGCGCCATCGCGGCCCACTTCGGCGGCAAGATCGACGGATTCATGATGCGCATCGTCGATGTCATTCTCACCCTCCCGTTCATCGTCATCACCGGCGCGCTCGCCGAACACTACGGTGGCACCTGGTACACGGTTGCGCTCCTGCTCGGCGTGACCGGCTGGGTGATCAACGCACGCGTGACCCGCGGTGTGGTTCTGTCGGTGCGAAACCAGGACTTCGTCGAGGCGGCTCGCGCTCTCGGAGCATCCGACACCCGGATCATCTTCCGGCATCTGCTTCCGAACGTGACCGGCGTGCTGATCGTCCAGGCAACGCTTGACATCGCGGCGGCCATCTTGGCCGAGGCGGGTCTGTCCTTTATCGGGTTGGGCATCCAAAGCCCGGACACCTCGCTCGGACGGCTCGCCCAGGTATCGCAGGGTGCGATCGAAACGCGACCGTGGCTGTTCTATTTTCCCTGCACCACGATCGTGCTGATCTGTCTATGCATCAATTTCATCGGCGACGGTATGCGCGACGCGCTCGACCCGCGCCAGACCAGACAGCGGCGGTGAGGCGGGCCCGTCGTAGGTTCGCGGCCGCGTCCACCGCGTCGGTCGAGCAGGCAGGCCGCCCGGGTCGCGTACGCGTCAGGTGGCGTCGCGGTCGGGATCGCCCGGCTCGACCGCTCCGATGGCGAGCCGATCGAATTCGTCGAGTCCACCGTTCCAGAGGAAGTCGGACGTCTGCGTGAGGGCGATCGCGATCAGGTCGCGGTTCGGATCGTTGAACCAGGTGGTACCGTAGCCGCCACTCCAGCCGTACTGACCCGGCGTGAGACCGTTGTCCGTGCGGCCGGGTGACGACGGCCATGCCGTACCCCCAGCCCTGATTTCCGAGCAGCAGACCGCCGGAGCTGATCTGATCGTCGCTGAGATGGTTAGTGGTCATGGCTTCCACCGACGCGGCCGAGAGGATCTGCCGGCCCTGGTGACGACCGCCGTCGCGCAACATGCGCGCGAATGCGTAGAGGTCGTCGACCGTCGAGAGCAGCCCGCCGGAACCGGAGGGGAAGGCGGGCGGCGACGTCCACGTATCGGCGGCCGTGAGGATCTGCGCCGCGAGTTTCCCGGTCGCCTGGTCGGACATGTATTGGGTCGGCATTCGCGCCGCATTCTCCGGCGTCGTCTCGAATCCGGTGTCCACCATGCCGAGCGGCCCGAACAGGCGGTCATGGAGCACGTCGCCGAGCGTGGCTCCGCCGGCGCGGGCCACGAGAACCCCAGGACAAGGGAGCCGACGTTGTAGCGCCAACGTTCGCCGGGCTGATCCATCAGCGGCAGAGAACCGAACAGTCGCATCCACTCGTCGGGCGCGTGCGGCGTCCGCGGATCGGGAGCGCCGAGCGTCAGGTCCAGCGAGCCGGCCGCGTGCACGATCGGATAGGGCGGGTCGAACTCAGGCTCGGTGATCTGCCCGAACCCGAGCCGCAATGTCAATAGGTCGTCGACCGAGATCGATCGGTTGGCCGGCACCGTATCGTCCGTCGGTCCGTCGATGCGACGAAGCACGCGCCGGTCGGCCAGCTCCGGCAGCAGCCGATCGACCGGCTCGTCAAGGCGGATCCGGCCGTCCGCCACCAGCCTCATGGTGGCTACGGCGACCATCGGCTTGGTGAGCGATGCGATCCGGAACACGGTGTCGCGTCGCATCGGCGCGTCGGAATCAAACGCGACCGTTCCGATCGGATCCACGTGGACGGCGTCGCCGCAAGCGACCATGGTGACCAGGCCAGGCAACTCACGCCGGGCGACTCGTTGCGCCATGGCGTCATGCAGGCGAGCGACTCCGCTGTCGGTCAGGTGTGCGGGCATGGCCCCAGCTTTTCACACCACCGGCGGCGGTTCAGGATGCTTCGAGCCGGTCACGAAGAGTCTCCAGATCGGCGCGTACGGCCGCGATATCGGTCGCGAACTCGCTGTCGCTCATGCCGACCCGCTGTCGGATGGTGAACACGACTTCGCATCGGTCGCCGTCCGCGATGACTCGCATGGGGTTGTATACCGTCTCGCCGGACGGCATCGTGACGATGTGGTCGAGCACGCCGATATGGGTTCGGCGACGCGAAGTCGATGGTGATCTGGCCCATCGGGGAGTCCGTGACCCAGCTGGGTCCGTCTGGCTTCAACGGTGCGCTGGCTAGGCCCTCCGCCCATTCGGACAGATGGGTCGGGTCAGAGGCGTAGGCGTAGACGACGTCGACCGGGCGTTCGATAGCGACAGTGATGTGTTCGGTGGCCATAGCCCGATGGTCGCACGGGCCTCCGACACCCGCTGACCGTTGCGTCGGCCAACGTCGGCCATCAGGCGACCGCCTATTTCGGATCTGCGCCGCCGGTGACCGCGGTCGCCTGGGCACCGGCGTACAACTCGGCCGCGCGCCAGCAATACCAGGCCACGATGCTGCGATAGGGCCGGTACGGCTCGCCCAGCGCATCGAGCTGCTTCGGTGTCGGCATGGGGACGTTCCACGCCAGCCCGTACCCTCGGCGCACACCGAGGTCGCCGGTCGGCCACACGTCCAAGCGGCGCAACTGGAAGAGCAGGAAGATCTCCGCCGTCCAGCCGCCAATGCCGCGAACGGCCGTGAGCCGGGCGACGATGTCCTCGTCGCTCATGCGCGCGATGCGCCGCGGATCCATGATGACCGTTCCGTCAACGACCTTGGTCGACAAGTCGCGCAGCGACGCCATCTTGTTCGCCGAGAGTCCGGCGTGACGAAGCTCCTCGGTGGACAGGGCGAGCAGGCGCTCCGGGGTGACGTCGCCGCCCATGGCATCGACCAACCGCCCGTGAATCGCCCTCGCCGCGGCCCCGGCCAACTGCTGGTAGGTGATGGCGCGGACCAGCGTCGCGAAATGTGTGTCCGTCCGCGTCGGGAAGGTGAACTCACCGGTTTCCGCGATCAGTCGGGCGAGCACCGGATCGCGCTTGGCCAACACGTGTGCGGCTTGGCGCGCGGTCATTTTCGCGGTGCCTGTGCTGGCCACGGCCTGCTCCCTCCGGCCGGCGTGGCGACGCGATGGCGGCTGTCTTGTCACGCCGAAATCCTTGTCGCGCGGGAATCGCCCGCGAACTAAGCAAAAAGCGACAGCGGACGCTCATGGCGCCTTCGTGATCACTCCGACCAGTATCGAAGCATGGCTCACCGACACGTCCTTGGTCGCGGTGAGCACCGTCAGCGGTCCGCGTTCCGCGGCGTCGCGCAGAATCCGCAGTGGCTCGCTGTGTTCGTCGTCGGTGAGCTCGTCGAGGTATCGGCGCCGGAACTCGTCGAAGCGCGCCGGGTCGTGGCCGAACCATCGGCGCAATGTTGTCGATGGCGCGACGGCCGGCACCCAATCGTCGATCCCGGCGGTCGCCGAGGCCAGGCCGCGCGGCCACAGGCGGTCGACGAGGACGCGTGCTCCGTCGCCGGGCTCGGCCGGCTCGTACACGCGTTTCGACGGACACCGCCGGCGCCCGGTGTTTGGCAGTCACAGACCCACGATAATCCCGGTTGGGCGGGTGGTCGGTGCCGATCCGACCGCTACGCGCCGCCCGACTCGTCGAGAAAGCCGTCCAGGGATGCCCTGATGCCGGCCGCGTCGAGGCCGTACCGATGGCTGTGGTCGGTCAGCCGTGCCGTACCGGCGTAGTTCCGTTCGTGCGACACCGAGCCCGAGCGTCCGATGCGGCCGATCGGTCAGCGCGTCGTCGATCAGGCGGATCGACGTACCGGCCAGGTACGGCTCGACGATGACCACCGTGTCGGCGTCGGCGAGCGCTCGCAGACCAGTCTCGTCGAACGGCCGGACCGTCGTGGCGTACGCCACCGTGACGTCCATGCCCGTCGGTCGCGTCGAGCACCGGGTCGAGCATCGGTCCGACCGCGATCACGAGCCGCCCGGCGACCGCGCGCGGACGACGGTCAGCTGTGGCGACACGGGCACGTGCGCGATGTTGGTCGCTTCCGACAGCCGGATGTATGACGAATGCGACTGGCCGACGGCGCTGCGAAGGAGCGTCGGCACCTCGCTGGGGTGCCCGGGCACGTGCACCGTGAAGCCGGGCACGGTGTCGATCAGCGCGACGTCGCCCGGACCGTGGTGCGTGCGGCCGGCCTCGGGCACGTCGTACGACGCGCCGATGCTGACCAGAACGCCCGCCGCGTCCTGGTGGCCGAGGTCGAGCTTGATCTGCTCGAATGCGCGCTCGATCAGGAACGGCGTGTACGAATGCATGATCGGGCGCATGCCGGTCAGCGCAAGGCCACCACCGACACTGATCATCAGCGACTCACGAATCCCGACATTGATGAGTCGGTCGGGGAAACGGGCCGTCGCGTCCTCGAACAGCGCCGTCGAGATGTCGGCGAGCACGACCGCGGCGAGCGGATCGTGAGCGACGATGTCTTCGGCGGTTTGCACGAATGCGGTGCGCATGTCAGTCATCAGGAATCCTTTGGCTCGACGACGGCGACGACGAGGTGCGGGCGGTCGGCGGATCGTTTCGACAATGCTTCGACGATCTGGTCGTGATCGCGGCCGTCGATGCTCGACGTCGACCAGCCGTTCACGTCGAAGCGCGATGCGATGCCGCCGAGCCAGCCATGGCTGGACGACTGGTTGTCGACCACGATCGCGGTGAGGTTCGGCAGCCCGATCGCACCGGCGTACGCGATCGCCTCGTGGTTGGTCCCCTCGTCGAGTTCGGCGTCGCCGACAAGGACGAACACTCGTGGCGAGAGCAGTCCCTGGGCGCGCAGTCCGTGCGCCACGCCGACGCTCAGCGGGAGGCCGTGACCGAGCGAACCGCTGGAGATCTCGACGCCGGGAATCAGGTTGCGGTCGGGGTGGTAGCCCAGCCGGGAGGTGATGCGGCCGAAGTCGTCCAGCCAGGGCTCCGGTATGAAACCCTTAGCGGCCAGCACCGCGTAGTACGCCGCCGGTCCGTGCCCCTTCGAGAGGAGGAAACGGTCTCGATCGGGGTCATCGGCCGTCGATGGCGTCACGCGAAGGATCCGGTCGTACAGGACCCAGAGCACCTCGAGCGTCGACGTCGCGCTCGGCGTGTGCTTCTCGTCGCCCGTCATCCGGGTCATGAGGCCCGGCAGGTCGTGATACGTCAGTTCCATGACCTCATGATGTCCATGCGCCCAGCGCGTCGTCATCGGTCCATGTCCAGCGGGGGAGTAGGCCCATCGACCTAGGCCGTACGACGGTCACGTTGTCTGACGGCCACCTTGTCTGACGGTCACGTTTCTAGAGTCGATCCCATGCCCACCATCGCCACCGCTGATCGCGTCGACCGCGACCGCCTGCTCGACTTCGTACGCCCGCGACATCGCATGACGCTCGTGACCACCCGACGGGACGGCCGGCTGCAGGTTTCGCCGGTCACTGGCGGCGTGGACGAAGAGGGACGGATCGTCATCTCGACCTATCCCGACCGCGCCAAGGCCGTGAACCTCCGGCGCAATGCGGCCGCGTCCGTTCTCGTCCACTCCGATGACTGGGGCGGCGCGTACGTCCAGGTCGACGGCGTGGCCGAAGTGTTGGACATGCCGGGCGTGCAGACCGAAGACGCGCTCGTGGAGTATTTCCGGTGCATATCGGGTGAGCACCCCGATTGGAACGAGTATCGGGCCGCCATGCGCCGGCAGGGCAAATCGCTCGTGCGGATCACGATCGAGGCGTGGGGACCGATCGCCACCGGTGGCTTTCCGCCGGACCGGGCGCCGACCGAATAGGCCAGGACCGACGGACTAGGCCAGGACCGGCCGGTCGGGCACGAAGGCGTCGGCCGGCGGGGTTGAGCGCGGCCCACGTCGGCCGCGGCCGACGTGGTCACCGGAGGACGAAACCCGTTCCGAGCGGGTCGGCCGGATCGAGAACGAACACGCATTCGGCCGTGGCGAAGGCCGTACCCTCGATTTCGGTGGCGACAGCATCGCCCGCGGCGATGCCGTCACCGGGCAGCACGCGGCCGAGGAACGTCGTGCCGATGATCGACTCGTGAGTCAGAACCTGACCCGGCCGGATACGTCTGTCGGCGGCGAGCAGCGCCAGCCGGGCCGACGTACCCGAACCGCAGGGTGAGCGATCCACCTCGCCGTCGGCGAACACGGTCACGTTGCGCTGATGCGGACCATTCTCGGACTGTCCGAGGTCGTCGTAGAGGATCGTGCCGTAGATCCCGGCCAGCCGGTCGTCGGTCGGGTGCCGGGCCCATTCGCTCGCGTTGAGCGTCCACTTGATTTCCCGGCCGATCGATATGAGGGCCGCGTAGTGCTCGGCGTCGACCGTGAGGCCGACGTGAGCCGCCGGCAGCGACGCGTAGATGGCGCCGCCGTAGCTCACATCGACGCGGACATCGCCGAGGCTCGTCGCGACCACGATCGAGCGGCCGAGCACGTACGAGGCCACGTTGCGAAACGCCACCCGCCGGACGACGCCGGCCGCGCAGGTGACACGGGCGGTCACGCGCCCGGACGGCACGTCCATGACGACGTCGGTGTCACCGTCGAACGGGGCATCGACCAGGCCCGTGTTGACCGCCCACGCCGCGAGCGCGATCGTCCCGTGCCCGCACGCCGTCGAGTAGCCGTCCTTGTGCCAGAACAGGACGCCGAACTCGGCGCCGTCATCGTTGGGCGGCACGACAAAGCAGCCGTACATGTCCGCGTGCCCGCGCGGTTCCCGTACGAGCAGTTGACGGACGGCGTCAATGTCTGCGCTGGTCTGCGCGGCGGCGCGCCGTTCGAGCACGGTCGCGCCCGGAATCGCCGGTGCGCCCGCCGTCACGATGCGGAACGGTTCCCCTGCTGTGTGGTAATCCGCCGTACGCACTGGACCGATCACGCCGACCCCCTCGAACGCCTGCCACCGTTACACGTAACTTAGTGGCCGCGATGCCACAGCCTCGGGTGTTGCGGCGTCGAGAAGGAAGGCTTGCCCCGCCACGGGTGGCTACGGCCAGCGCTTTACGGCCGGCGTTTGCGCGCAGCGCAGTCCGTTGGCGAAATGAGCGTGAAAGTGGTGCGGCGGCCCCGACACAGCGGGGGTCAGGCCATCAGTTGCCCATGTCCGCGATGCTGAAATGGACCTGTCCCGATCCATCGGTGTTGGCGTCGAGTGCTTTGTCATCAAGCATCACGGCGGCCTGTGGTTCTAGGAATACTCGCGCTCCGGCCTCATCGAGGATCTTGTCGTCCTCGGCCGGGGTCGCGGCGAGAGCCAGACTCAAGGCGCCGCTCGCCGGATCGGTGGCGATTCGTACGCCGCAGCCTTCGGGTGCCCCGGGGCTGTCAATGATGTTGCGGATCTGCATGGTTGCGTCATCGGTCAGGGTCAGCACAGTCAGACTCCTCATCGTCTACTTGCCGTCAGATAGGACGCTGGTGGCTGGATGCCCTCGTGGACAAACCACCCGTTGTGCATTGGCCACGCTTGTCCTCCCTCGGCCATGCGTCAAGCCGAACGGCAAAGAGAGAGATGCGTTACGGTGCGATACGTCCAGTGGTGCGGGTGGGTCTGGTGTGACGGCTGATAACAAAACCGCTGGTCAGCGCCGCGCTCGTCGGCACCGCTCGGCCGGCCGCGGTCTCCGGGCACGCCCGATGAGCGTGGTGTCGGCTAGGCTCGGCCAATGGTTGATCCGGTCGGATCGACGGGCGCGCGTTCGTGGCGAATCCCCCCGGCGCAAACGGCGATCCTCTTCCTCGTTGTGACCGCCTGCGCCGCGCTGAATATCTACTGGCGGCCGTCGGGTCCGGTGCGAATCTTCACCATCCTGCTCGCTCTGGCTGCGCTCGCCTGGGCGATCGTCGGGATGCGGATGTATCTGGTGGTCGACGACGAGGGAGTCGCGATCCGATTCGTCGGACGGGAGTCCTGGCTGCCGTGGCCGGAGATTGCTGGCATCGATGTCGTCTCCGGCGTGCGCGGTGCGCACACAATTCGATTTACACGAACGGACGGGACGCATGTCGACGTCCCTCCGTCGTTACTCCAGCCGGCAAAGCCGACCAAGAAACCGGTAGCGATCGCCCGTTTGAAGTCGGTCGCAACCGAGCTGCAGCTGCGTCGCAGTCGCGCTTAGCGATTGCGGGTACGGCCGATGCCGGCCGGCCCGTCGCATGGCTGCGATCGTATGGCCGAATCCACTGATTGGCGATGGCATCTCGGTGGCGTCGACATCGTCGACAATCGTGCGCCAACCCGTCGGCGCTGATCCACTATGGGTCGCGGATCGCGCGACCAGCCGCCCGGTCGCTTGCCGTTTCGGCGTGCGATCGTGCGTCCGCGAATGCGTACGTGGCGCGACAAGATGCCATCCGGAGCAGAAATCACATATGCCTTGACCTGCGATGACGTGTCGCGACGTTGCCCGCCGGACATCGAAGGGTGCACTCTCTAGGAACCGCGACCTCGGGCGTGTCGGCGTCGCGCTTCTCGCCGGCAGGGTTCAGGCGACCGTCGTCGTGGCCACTATCGGCATCGATCCGGAGGGCACGCAATGGCGACCATTGCGGACGTGGCGCGATTAGCCGGCGTATCGGTGAGCACCGTGTCGTATGCCTTGACCGGCGTACGGCCCATTTCGCAGTCGACCAAGGAACGCATCGAAGACGCGATGGTGGAGTTGGGCTATACGCCCAATGCCGTCGCGCGAAGTTTGAAGATGAAGCGCAGCCGCATTATCGCACTGTTGTTTCCCGTCCAAGGCGCGCAATTGGGCCTGAGTTCCGTCGAATACGTCATCGGAGCGTCGGACCACGCCCAGCGGCGCGGATACCACTTGCTGCTGTGGACCAGTGACGCCAATACGCTCGACAACCTGAGCCAACTGGCACGACAGGGACTCATCGACGGCGCGCTGTTGATGGAAGTTCAGATGCGCGATCCACGCTTGAGAATTCTGACCGATGCCGGTCTGCCGTTCACGATGATCGGTCGCACCGACGCACCCGGCGAGACGGACTACACCGACACCGATTTCGACCAGTGCGCCCGGTTAGCGATCGATTACCTGGGACGGTTCGGTCACCGCCGGGTCGGCTTCGTGAACCTGGCCGAGGCGACCAGGTCCGGACGCGGCAACGCGGTGCGCTTGCGCGATGGGCTCGTTCGAGCCGCGGCCGGGTACGGCACGGTGCTGACGACGGTGATGTGCGAACGCTCGCACGCCGCCGGCCGGGTGGCGTTCGGCCAGCTCGTCCGCAGCGATCCGGCGTTGACCGCGGTCATCGCATTCAACGAACAGGCCATTCCCGGAGTCATGGCCGCTGCGACTGACTATGGCCTACGCATTCCGCACGACTTCTCGGTGCTGTCGATCGACATGCCACTGCAGCTGGCCGAGATGACAAATCCCCCCATGACGACCATCGGGCCGGCGGCGGCCGAGGTCGCTCGCGTGGCGATCGACGTGTTGATCCGCCGGTTGGAGGGCGAATCGGTAAAGCGTTGCCAATCCCTATTCAAAGGGCACCTTCGCGAGCGCGGCACGGTCGCGGCCGTGCGCGCATCGGCAGTTGTCGATTGAGAACAGCGGTCGCGCCAGCTTCACCGCATGGATTCATCGCGCGGGAACACATCGACCCAGGTGTGGCGGTCACGAGTGTGTGACAGTCGTTAGTGACCATTGACACGTGCGCGTCGTGTGCCTTTAACTTTCCTGAAATGTGGCGTCGAATCGAATCGATGACTCGTATAACCGGGATATACCGGACGGAAAGGCGGGTTCCATGCGATACAAGGGTGCCGCAGCCGCGGCATGCCTGTTCGTCGCGGCCATGTCCCTCGTGGCGTGCGGCGGCGGTAGCAGCGGTAGCAGTGGTGGAGGATCCAGCGCCGGGGCTAACGCCCGTGGTCCGATCACGTTTGTGACAGGAAAAGACAACAGCGGCATCATGCCGTTCATCGCGGCGCAGTGGAACGCCGCGCACCCCAATGAAAAGGTCACGATCAAGCAGCAGTCCGACCAGGCCGACCAGCAACTGTCCGACCTGGAGCAGCACTTCCAGGCCAAGGACCCGGGCTACGACGTGGTGACCGTGGACGTCGTCTGGTCCGCGGAGTTCGCGGCCAAGGGCTGGATCGCCCCGCTGACCGGAAGCCGGGCGATCGACACGAGTGGTCTGTTGCCGGCCACGGTGAAGGCCGCGACGTACCACAACACGCTCTACGCGGCTCCGTACGCGTCGGACGGCGGCCTGCTCTACTACCGCACCGACCTGGTGCCTTCCCCGCCGACCACGTGGGACCAGCTGATCGCTGACTGCCAGGGCAAGACGACGCCCGGCACGATCACCGGACCTAAGCCGGGCTGCTACGCCGGTCAGTTCGCGAAGTACGAGGGCCTCACGTGCAACGCGGCCGAGGCGATCAACGCGGCGGGCGGTGCGATCGTGGGCTCGGACGGCACGACGGCTACGGTCGACTCGTCGCAGGCCGCGACCGGCCTGAACTTCCTGGTCAACGGGTTCAAGCAGGGCTACATCCCCAAGGAGGCGCTCGGCTTCCAGGAGACGCAGAGCCTGAACGCGTTCTCGGCCGGCCAGCTCGTGTTCATGCGTAACTGGCCGTACGCGGACGCAATCCTCGGTGCTAAGGGCTCCAAGGTCATCGGCAAGTTCGGCATCGCGCCGCTGCCCGGACCGGACGGCCACGGCGCATCGACCCTCGGCGGCCACAGCGTCGCGATCAGCAACTACTCGAAGTACAAGGCGACCGACCTCGACTTCCTGAAGTTCCTCGAGTCGGACAAGATCCAGCGCAACGACCTCACCCAGGGCACGCTCGCGCCGGTTCTGACCGTCGCTCTACTCCGACGCCGCGCTGGTCCAGAAGTTCCCGTACCTGCCAACGCTGCTGAAGAGCATCCAGACCGCGGTCCCGCGGCCGGTCACGCCGTACTACCCGGGCGTCACCGAGGCCATCGAGACCAACGCCTACGCCGCTCTCCAGGGAACAGTCGATGTGCAGACCGCTCTGAAGAACATGCAAGCGGCAATCTCATCCGCAACCGCGGGTGGGTGATCTCGACGCAGTCGTGACCGCAGTCGCGCGACCCGCCGGATGACCTCTTGACGACTCCGGCGGGTCGGGCGACCCCGGCGACATCTGTCCCGCCTGCTCGCTCGAAAGTGCTGTGCCCCGAAAGTGCTGTGCCCCCCGAATGCTGTCCCCCAGGATGCGCAGGAGCAGCCATGAGCATTGTCGACCCGGTGCAAGCCGAGCCGGTCGCGACGGAAGCCGACGTCGCGAAGCGGGTGCGTCGCCCCGCGCGAAAAGCCAATCGCGGCGAACAAGGGCCAGGCTCGGCGGGCGTTCTACCTGATCGCGCCGACGATCGCGCTGCTGGCCCTCGTGGTCGGCTATCCGATCGTCAAGGCGATCTATCAGTCGTTCCTCACCGATCCCGGACTCAACAAGGTGACCGGGATCTTCGACCAAGGTGGCGCGTGGAACGGCATCACGAACTACAAGCACTGGCTGCTGGAGCAATGCCCGACGACCGACGGCATCGGCCACTGCCCGACCGGCACGCTCGGGCTCGCAGTTCTACGGGTCGGTCCTGGTCACGGTGCGGCTTCACCGTCGTCACGGTCGCATTCGAAACGGCGATCGGCATGGGCTTCGCCCTGATGATGAACCGCGCCTTCCGCGGCCGGGCAATCGTGCGGGCCGCCATCCTGATCCCCTGGGCGATCCCGACCGCCGTCACATCGAAGCTGTGGGTCGTCGTCTTCGACCCGCAGGGCATCCTGAATAAGGTGTTAGGCACGCACATCGCATGGACGTCATCGATGTGGCCGGCTCGGTCTGCGGTCGTGATCGCCGATGTCTGGAAGACCACGCCGTTCATCGCGCTGCTGATCCTCGCCGGCCTGCAGGGCATCAGCGCCGATGTGTACGAGGCGAGCCGCATCGACGGCACCAACCCCTGGCAACGCTTCTGGCGGATCACCCTGCCGCTGGTGAAGCCGGCCCTCGCGGTGGCGGTCATCTTCCGGACGCTTGACGTGCTGCGCATATACGACCTGCCGTACATCCTGACCGGCGGCGCCAACGGCACGACGACACTGTCCATCCTCGTGGTCCACCAGCTGAACAGCGGGCATCAACTCCGCCTCGGCGCTGTCCACGATCACGTTCATCTTCATCTTCGCGATCGCGTTCGGCTTAGTGAAGCTGTTCAATGCCAACATTCTCGGCGCCCAGGCTGCGAAGGTGAAGTGACATGACCACGACGACTCTGACGCCGGCGACCACGAAGACCCCACCGACGAACCGGCCGCCGATGCGCGCGCGGATGCCGCGATTCAACCGCGGCAACATCGGCACGACCGCCGTCATCGCGCTGATCTTTATCTGGTGCCTGGTCCCGTTCTACTGGATGCTCGTGTTGTCCTTCCGCGATCCGGCGTACACGTTCGATACGACGCCGTGGTTCTCACACGTCACGTGGTCCAACTTCCGGTACGCGTTCGATACGACGAACAACACGTTCGGCCGATCGTTGGTCAACAGCTTGCTCATCGGCGCCGTGGTGACGGTCATCGCGATGGTCGTCGGTGTGTTCGCCGGTTACGCGCTGGCGCGCCTCGTGTTTCGAGGTAAGGGATTCGTCCTCGCCGCGATTCTCGGCGCGTCGATGTTCCCCGGCGTCGCGATCCTGACGCCGCTGTTCCAGCTGTTCACGAACTTCCACTGGCTCGGCACGTACCAGGCGCTGATCCTGCCGGAGATCTCGTTCTCGCTGCCGCTCGCGGTCTACACGCTCACGAGCTTCTTCTCGGAGATGCCGTGGGATCTGGAAGAAGCGGCGCGGGTCGACGGTGCCCGGCCGGGGCAGGCGTTCCGGTTGGTCATTCTGCCGCTCGCGGCGCCGGCCATCTTCACGACGTCGATCCTGTTGTTCCTGGCGTCCTGGAACGAATATCTGCTGTCGAGCGTGCTGTCCAACGGCAACAACAAGGTGGCGCCGTCGACCGTGGCGATCGTGAACTTCACCGCTGGGCCGCACATCGTGCCGTACACGCAGACGATGGCGGCCGGCATCGTGGTCACCATCCCGCTGGTGATCGTCGTGCTCATCTTCCAGCGCCGCATCGTCGGTGGCCTCACCGCCGGTGGCGTGAAGGGTTGACCGACTCGCTACGACCCGACAACACCCGCGGTCGGACGGATTCCGTCGCCGTCGGCATCGTCCGACGGCGACGGAGCTGTCGGACCGCACATGGTGGCGAAGCGCGGTCATCTACCAGATCTACATCCGAAGCTTCGCCGACGGAAACGGCGACGGCGTCGGCGACATCGCGGGGATCCGCGCCAAGCTGCCGTACGTGGTCGACCTCGGCGTCGACGCGATCTGGATCAATCCGTGGTATCCGTCGCCGATGGCCGATGCCGGCTACGACGTGGCCGATTATCGCGACATCGAACCGGTGTTCGGCACGTTGGCCGAGGCCGAGGCGCTCATCCGCGATGCGCACACCGTCGGGCTTCGCGTCCTGCTCGACATCGTGCCGAACCATTCGTCCGACCAGCATCCGTGGTTCCGAGCGGCGTTGGCCGACGGCCCAGGCTCGCCGATGCGCGATCGGTACGTCTTCCGAGACGGTCGGGGCGAGCACGGCGACGAGCCGCCCAACGATTGGCAGAGTCGGTTCGGCGGTCCGGCGTGGCGCCGGGTCACGATCGGCCGATGGCACGCCGGGGCAGTGGTACCTGCACCTGTTCGCGCCCGAACAACCCGACCTCAACTGGGAGAACCCGGAGGTGCGGGCAGATTTCGAACGTACGCTGCGGTTCTGGTTCGACCGCGGCGTGGACGGCTTCCGCATCGATGTCGCGCACTCCCTGATCAAGCAGGCCGGCCTACCCGACGTCGGCGACCAAGGTTGGCCGGCGGCCCGGATGGAAGTGGACGGCCGCCTGGTTCGGCCTCCGTGGCGCGAACATCCGCACTGGGATCAGGATGACGTCCACGACGTCTATCGCGCCTGGCGCAAGATCGCCGACTCGTATCAACCGCCCCGGGTGTTCGTGTCGGAGGCGTGGGTGGACGAGCCCAAGCGACTGGTTCGATACGTACGGCCGGACGAGGTCCACACGACGTTCAATTTCAACTATCTGACGTCACCCTGGACGGCTGCCGATCTGCGCGAGGCGATCGACGAGACGTTGCGGGAGCACGAGTCAGTCGGCGCTCCGGCGACCTGGGTGCTGGCTAACCACGACGTCGCCCGCGAGGTCTCCCGCTACGCCCGTACTCAGACTCGCACCCTCGAGCCGTCGCTCAGCCAGCTGTTGTCGAGCGACGCCGATTTCGACCTCGGGCTTCGACGCGCCCGCGCCGCCGCTCTGCTGACTCTTGCCCTACCCGGCAGCGCGTACGTCTACCAGGGCGAAGAGCTGGGGCTACCGGAGGTCGAGGACCTTCCCGAGGAGGCGCTCCGAGATCCGACCTGGGAGCGATCCGGTCATACCGAGCGCGGCCGAGATGGATGTCGGGTGCCGATCCCGTGGTCCGGTGGCCGGCCTGACTACGGGTTTGGTCCGGCGGGATCGACGGCCGAGCCGTGGCTGCCGCAGCCGCGCGGGTGGGCACCCCTCAGCGTCGCTGCGCAGACCGGTCAACCCAACTCCATGCTCGAGTTGTACCGGAACGCGTTGCGGATCCGGCGCCGCCATCCGGCGCTCGGTGACGGCGCGATGACGTGGCTCGACCTACCACCGACCGTGCTGGGATTTCGCCGCGAGCCGGGGTTTGCCTGCGTCGTAAACTTTGGCCCCGGCCCCATCGCGCTCTCGGACGTGGCAGCCGCGTGGCCCGGTCAGTCCGCGGCTCGGGTGCTGCTGTCGAGTGAGCCGATGTCGGCGGATGCCGTCATACCGAGCGACGTAGCGGTCTGGTGGGATTCAGCGGACCGATCCGATCCCGCCGGGCCGGAGTGAGACTCAGGGTAAATCCGGGATCCTCCGGATGGTCAAACGCGGTTCGCGTGTCCAGGCTGGGCCCATGGCGACCATGCCTCCCGGGCCGCAATACCGTTTGGCCCTGACCAGGATCGCGACATTCATCGGAGCGCTGCAGCAGGTACGGCGCGTGGAACCGGCTCGCACGCCGCCGTTCGGCAAGCATCCAGCAAGTCGGCCCCCGCGTGCGTGACCTACGCGCCGGGACTCGCGGTCGGCAACCCGATCGATGCGGCCGCGGCAAGCAGCCGTTTGTCGTAGCTGACAAACGCCTCGAAGTCGGCGTCGGGTGATCCCGCGAGAAGCTGCGCGGTGGCCAGATGAATCGCACGATCGCCGAGCCACTCGACGATTTCGCGGGTCCCATTCTCCGCCCGCACTAGTTTCACCACGGCGGCCGAGTCAAGGTAGATCACCAACGTTCCTCGTCACGAGCCGCGACCAATTCATCGGCCACACTGACGCCGCGATCACCCAGCACCGGAGGCATCGGCACCGGACCCACCACGCTCGGCCGGACCGCGCCTCCCTCGGCGCTGTCATGGATCGCCTGACGCCATTCGGTGCTGCCCCTAGCATCAACTCAAGGTGCACACAAAAGGGTGTGATTCGGACTAGGGGAGGCTGAGGCAATGCTCGGCGAACGCGTGGGTGAATTGCGGGGACAGAGCATCGGCATGAGGGTCTTGCCTGATGAGGGGCACGGCCAAGGCATGGAGATCACCGAGCGGGCCGACGGTACGCTCTGCGGCGTCCACGTCACATCGACAGTCACCTACGTCGGCGTAACGCGCCCCAATGGCACGATCGCAGCAACCGGCACCGGAACAGTGATGACCGAGGATGGCGAAATGGCGACGTATCGGGGCACCGGAGTCGGCCACTTCGTCAGGCCCGGTGCCACGAGCTGGCGCGGTGCGGTGTTCTACGAAACCACCGCCGCCAAGCTGGCCAGGCTCAACGGAATTGCGGTGCTCTTCGAATACGAGGTCGACGAGTCGGGCAAATCGGAAGGCCACTTCTATGAGTGGAAGTAGGTTGCCCGCACCGAACTGACCACCCTGCGGCGGTCATCCTGGGACGCACACCGCCTCGACCTCGGCCCGGGCTAGGTCGATTGGCGGAGCGATATGGCGACACGGCGCTCGTTTGACGCTGTCGACCCTGAGCTAGGAGCGGGGAATCTCAGGTGCCGATGGGTGGGAATCCGGACTGACGTCATGGTGCGACGACGGCAACGATCAACGAGTGCCTGCCTCGATGACGCCTACGCCGACCGAGTTCCAAGACACGTCGCACGAAGCGGCCGCCGGGCCGCGCCGGCCGACCGACGACGTCCGCGAAGACGGCTCCGATCGGCTGACCGCGGGTCTCGCGGGCATTTGGCGCCGGCGGCACGGCCGACTCGCGATGCGGATCCTGGCCACACTCGTGCTGCTGTCGACGGTGTCGGTGCTGTTCGTCGAGTTGCGGCATACGGATCTGCGCGCGACATTCGCGCACATTCAATGGTTCTACGTCGGACTGGCGGTCGTGTCGATCGCCGCTTCGGTCGTGGCGGCGGCCTATAACCTGCTGGGTTTCACGCCGCTGCGATTGCGCCTCGGGCCAACGCTGTTGGCTCAACTGGCGGTCAGCGCGATCCGCGTCGTCACGCCGTCGGCGGTGAGTACACCGGCTATTGCCACGCGATACCTCACCCAGTCCGGCGCTACCACTCCGGATGCGCTCGCCAGCGTTGGCGTCGCGCAGACCGTACAGCTCGTGGTCACGACCGCACTGGTAGGCGGTTTCGGAGTGGTGTCGGGGTGGGGTGAGCTGCACGGCGTCGGGCGAGTTCAGCTAAGCCTGTGGCTGGCCGGCGGACTGCTCGTTGTCCTCGCCGGCTGGCTCGCGGTGCGGCTGAGTGCACGCACTGCCCGGCTCGTACGCCAGGCCGCGACGAGCGTGCTGTCGGTGGTCGCGCACAGCCGGGCCCATCCGCTGTCGGCCACGACCGGCATCGTCGCCGGCGCGATGCTGACCGTGACTCACGTCGCCGCGTTTGCGTTCTGCGTGCGGGCAGCCGGCGGCAACGCCTCGATCCTGACGCTCGCCACCGTATATCTGGCCAGTGCGGCGGCCGGATCGCTGTTCCCTACGCCCGGCGGCACCGGTGCGGTCGAAGCAACATTGATTGCCGGTCTCACCGTCGCGGGAGTGCCATTGCCGACCGCTACGGCCGCGACATTGTTGTCGCGGCTCGTTTCCGTGTGGCTGCTCGTACCGCCCGGCTGGATCGGCCTGATCAGACTGCGCCGGCGCGGTCTCTTGTAAAGCCAGCGCTTCCGTGGCAGCCCGTGCCAACGCGCCGGACACGCAGGAGCGACCGAGAACGGGTAGCGATAACGACGCAGTAGCGATGCGGCAGTGACGGTGCGGACAAGCCGCCGTCGTCGCGCTTGCCCGGCACGCCAAGCGTCGTCGGGCGCGATGGTGATCGAGCCGGTACGGAATCGACCCGCGGACACACAGATTGTGCGAAAAGCCACGGCACGCCCAACCGCGACCGTGTCGGTTGGTCGCTACGGCTTGGCGTCCAGTGTTCGCGTCTCGCCGTCGCCGTCGCCGATGTCGAGCGCCGCCAGCGCATCGCGGACCCGCCCTCGGGAAGCCGCCAGAGCGTCGCGTGCCCGTCGTGGAGTCGCAGCGCCGTCGCTGAGCAGGTGCACCAACGCGGCCTTCAATTCGCCTCCGCACAGGTCCAATGCCGTCGCGCAGGCGTCTTCGTCGGCGGCGGTCGCCTGGATGAGCAGCTCGATCACGCGGCCGCGAAGCTTTGCGTTGGTCGCGCGCATGTCCACCATCAGGTTCTGGTACGTGCGGCCAAGACGCACGGCGAGCGCCGTCGAGAACGTGTTCAGCACCATTTTCTGTGCCGTACCGGCCTTGAGCCGAGTGGAGCCAGTGAGTGCTTCTGGCCCGGTCGCGACGACGAGGAAATAGTCGGCCAGCGGTGCGAGCGACGCATCAGGGTTCGCGGTTACCAAAGCAGTCGCGGCGCCGGCGTCACGGGCCGCGGTCAACGCCGCGCCCACATAAGGGGTACGGCCGGATGCGGCCAGCCCGATGACCACGTCGGCCCCGGTGACGTCGGCGGTATCGGCGCCACCGTCGTCGTCCTCGGCGTCCTCCACCGCATTCAGGAACGCGGCGGCGCCACCGGCCTGGTGTGCCACAACGACATCGTCGGACCAGCCGAACGTGGGTAGAAGCTCGGCCGCGTCGAGCACGCCGAGGCGACCTGACGTGCCGGCGCCGAAATAGTGCACCCGGCCACCGGCCTCGACGCGCCGGGCGGCATCGTCGACCAGGCGCGCCAATGTAGGCAGCACGGCCGCCACCGCCTCCGCCACGATCCGATCCTCGTCGTTGATCAAGCGTACGAGATCGAGTGTCGGGACGATGTCGATGTCGACGGTCCGGGGGTTGACGGATTCGGTCGGGGAGCTGACTCTCACTCCCGCGCGGTTCACGAAGTGCCTCCTGGTCGCGGGTTCGGTGACCGCCACGGGGACTCTTCGCTCGAGATGGCCCGGCGACTGGCCACCGCGCGACGGGTCGCGTTGAGCGCCGAAATCGCCCGGTCATAGCGCAACTGAGCGACGGCGACGAACATGACGTCCACGACGCTCAAGGCGGCGATCCGCGATGCGGTGGCGCCGGAACGAAACGTCGTCTCGCGGTCGGCGGTCACCAACAGGACATCGACGGCAGCCGCGACCGGCGAGTTCGGCACACCGGTCAGGGCGATCGTTCGTGCGCCATGCGTCGACGCTTCGCGGATCGCGTCGATGGTGTCCAACGTTGCGCCGGTGTGCGAGATGCCGATGACGACGTCCTCGGGGCCGAGGATCGCGGCGGCGGTGAGTGCCGCATGCGTGTCATGCCAGGCGTAGGCGATGAGGCCGATGCGGTGCAGCTTCTGCTGAAGGTCCAGAGCGACGACCGCGCTGGCGCCGACGCCGACGATGTCGACCCGGCGCGCGTTCGCGGTCAGCCGGATCGCCTCGGCCAGGGCCGTACGGTCGATGATCCGTGCCGTGTCCGCGATGGCCTGCTGGTCGGTGAATGTGACGGTCTCGATAATCGATTCGAGGTCGTCGTCTCGACCGATGTCACCGCCGATCTCGCGGTTGCCGGCCCGTTCCTGCTCGCGACCGGACTCCGCGGCGAGGGTCACCCGTAGCTCCCGATAGCCGCGCACGCCGAGCTCGTGACACAGCCGCAGGACAGTCGTTTCGGAGGTGTGGGCGGCCTGCGCCATCTCCGAGATCGTGGCCGTTGAGGCGAGCGCCGGGTCGCGCAGGATGTAGTCGGCGACCCGGCGCTTGGATGGCACCGACGTCGACTTCAGGCCGCGCAACGTCACCAGGATGTCGCGTCCGCCGTTCGGCGCGCCGCCGTTTGTGGCGTTCGCGGTCACCGGACACCACCGCCGGTCGAGGCGCTCCCGCTCGCTGCGGCGCCGGTCGCTCTCGGCGTTTGGCTCGACGCGGCGGCGCAGTACGCCGCGAAGCCCGGCTCGGTCGGAACACCGATCTCCGGCGAGCTCCGCCTCGCCGCCGACGGCGAAGTCGTCGTCCGCGGCCCCACGCTGGCCCGAGACCACGACGGCTGGCTCGCCACCGGCGACATTGGCGGGCTCGACGAGGACGGCGAGCTCTTCCTCCTCGACCGGAAGAAGGACGTGATCCTCCGCGGCGGCTACTCCGTCTACCCGAGCGAAGTCGAAGCAGCTCTCGTCGCGCACCCGTGCGTCCGCGAGGCGATCGTCCTGGGCCTGCCGCACCCGACCCTCGGCGAGGAGGTAGCCGCCCTGGTCGTCTCCGACACGCCGTGCGATCCCGGCGAGCTGAAGACGTTCGTCCGGGACCGCCTCGCCTCGTACGCGTACCCGCGCGTCATCGAGCTCGTCGAGGAGCTCCCCCACGGCCCGACGGGCAAGATCGACCGCCGCGCGATCGATCGAGAGGCGCTCTCGTCGCGATTGCCGACCCCTTGAGCAGCGAGCGGACGCACGCCTCAGCCGGGCGACCTCCCGAGAGCCCATGGTTCGAGATCGACGCGACCCGCGGCGCCGGCCGAGGGTTCCTCCGCCGCTCCGGTACGGAGAGCGCGTCCGTCGTCCGGGTCGAAGAAGTGGATCTTGCCGGGGTCGATCGTGGGCGGCAGGACCGCGTCACGCTCTACTGCCGAGTCCGCCGGCAGCCTCGCGACGACGGTCGTCCTGCCGGTCCAGGGTCCCCCGGTCGTGGAAGCCGTTCCGGCCGGCGGCCAGCTCTCGGGAGGCCAGCGCCAGCGCGTCGCGATGCGACGGGCGATCGTCCGGGAGCCAGGGGCCTTCCTCATGGACGAGCCGCTGTCGAACCTCGACGCCCGGCTGCGGGTGCAGATGCGCACCGAGATCGCGCGGATCCAGCACGAGCTCGGGGTGACGACCGTGTACGTCACCCACGACCAGGTCGAGGCGATGACGATGGCGGACCGTGTCGCCGTCCTCCGCGGCGGCGTCCTGCAGCAACTCGACACGCCGCAGCGCGTCTACGCAGAGCCGGCGAACCTCTTCGTCGCGACCTTCATCGGCAGCCCGGTTCAGCTGCTCCGTGAGACCGAGGATCGCGGCCGCGCGCTCGATCCGCGCCCGGCGCTCGGGCTTCGGGATGCGCCGGACGCGCAGGCCGAAGCCGATGTTGTCGTAGACGCTGTCAAGCCTCAGCTCACGACGGTCGCCCTCCCCCACTACGAGCTCGGACGAGTCGCCATCAGCGTCCTCCTCGACGAGGATCACGCGCAGCAACCCAAGGGACGAACGCTGATCCACCGCATTCCCATGCCGCTCCGCGAGCGGGAGTCGGTGCGGCACCTCACCCGCCCGCGGAGCAGACGGCGCGCGGCAGCCCTCGCCTGAAACGTCCCGGGTCTGTGCTATCGGACGACGCGGGCTCCGCCGCCCGCGCATCACGTGCTCGACCTCGGCGAGCGTCGCCATCGAGGTGTCGCCGGGGTGGTCATCGCGAGCGCGCCGTGGGCGACGCCGTACGCGAGCGCCGTCTCGACGTCGCGCGCCGGCGAGCAGGCCGTAGATCAGCCCGGAGGCGAAGGAGTCGCCGCCGCCGACGCGGTCGAGGATCTCGAGCCGCGCAGCTGCGGGCCGACGAGGAAGGCGTCGCGGGTCGCTGCAGACCGCGCCCCAGTCGTTGACGGTCGCAGTGTGGGCCTCGCGCGAGCGACGTGGCGACGAGCGCGAGGTTCGGGTACGTCGTCGAGCACCTCGCGGATGCAGCCGCTCGTAGGCGCGGCGACGTCGAGGCCGGTAGGCGATCGTCGTCGACGCCCGTCGAGCGAGTAGCCGAGCGCCGCCGAGAAGTCCTCCTCGTTGCCGAGCAGGACGTCGACCGCCTCGACGAGCGCGCGGTTCGACCGCGGCGGCGCGCCTCGGTGCCGCCGGCGACGCCCACAGCGAGGGGCGGTAGTTGAGGTCGAACGAGACGATGGTGCCGTGCCGGCGCGCCGCCTCATCGCCTCGAGCGCGAGCGCGGCCGTGCTCGTCCGAGCGCGCGCGAAGATGCCGCCGCAGTGGAACCAGCGGGCGCCGTCGCGGCCGAAGACGGCGTCCCAGTCGACGTCGCCCGGCTCGCAGCTGCGACGCGGCGGAGTGGCCGCGGTCGGAGCAGCCGAGCGCGCGCGCGGACGCCGAAGCCGCGCTCGGTGAAGTTGAGGCCGTTGCGGACGCTCGCGGCCGACGCCGTCGTACGGGACCCAGCGGACGTAGCGTCTGGTCGACGCCGCCCTGGAGCATCAGGTCCTCGATCAGCCGGCCGACCGGGTTGTCGGCGAACGCGGTCACGATCGCCGTGCGCAGGCCGAAGCAGCGCCGCAGCCCGCGGGCGACGTTGTACTCGCCGCCGCCCTCGCAGACCGCGAAGCGTGCGGGTCGTCGCGATGCGCCCGTCGCCCGGGTCGAGGCGGAGCATCACCTCGCCGAGCGCGACGAGGTCGTAGCGGCACTCCGTCGCCGGTCGAACGCGAGCGGTCACGTCATGCGATCGCCTCCACCGGCGCGCGCGCGCGGCCGCTCGATCCCGTCGAACTCGCCGCTCGCGCGAGCAGCCTGCCGCGTCGCAGATCCAGCTGCCGCCGCAGCGCGAGCACGGACGGGACGTCGAGGTACGAGCGCGAGCGATGCCGGCGTCGATGCCGCCGGTCGGCATGAAGCGCGCCTCCGGGATAGACGGCGCGCAGCGCCGCGAAGGAACGCGGGGCCGCCGAGCGAGCGAGGCGGGGAAGAGCTTGACCACCGTCGCAGCCGAGCCGCGAGCGCGTGCCCGATCTCCGTCGGCGTGGCGACGCCCGGGGACGAACGGCAGGCCGAGCTCGCGCGCAGGCGCGCGACGACCTCGTCGTCCGTCCCGGGGGCGACGGCGAACGCGCGCGCCCGCCTCGGCGCGCGGCCGCGCCTGCCCGGCGGTGAGCACGGTGCCGGCGCCGACGACGCAGCCCTTCGATCTGCGCGACGCCGCGCTCGATCGCCGCGGCCGCGGCGGCCGTCCGGAAGGTGATCTCGACGGCCGAGAGCCCCCCGCGAGGAGCGCCCGCAGGTCGGCCACGGCCGACGCGTCGTCGAGCGCGCACGGGCAGCGACCCGCTCCCGTCGGACAGACGCGAGCACCGCGTCCGCGCTCGCGACGGCGCTCATCGGCCGAGCCAGCCGCCGTCGACCGGCAGAACGACGCCGTGCACGTAGTCGGCGGCGGGCGAGGCGAGGAAGACCGACCGCGCCGGCGACGTCCTCCGGCTCGCCCCAGCGGCCGGCCGGGATGCGCGTCGAGGATCTGCTGCGTAGCGCACCGGGTCGTCGCGAAGCGCCTGCGTGTTGTCGGTCGTCGATGTAGCCCGGGCGCGATCGCGTTGACGTTGACGCCGTGCGGCGCCCACTCGTTCGCCAGCGCCTTCGTCAGTGCCGGCGACCCCGCCCTTGCTCGCCGCGTAGCCGGCACGGTGATGCCTCCCTGGAACGAGAGCAGCGACGCGACGAAGACGATCTTCCCGCTGCCCGCGCTCGACCATGCCGCGGCCGAGCTCGCGCGTGAGCACGAACTGGGCGGTGAGGTTCACCTCGAGCACGTCGTCCCACAGCTCGTCGGAGTGCTCCGCGGCCGGCGCGCGCCCGATGGTTCCGGCGTTGTTGACGAGGATGTCGATCCGCTCGGGCCGCGCCGTGACGGCGGCGACGAGCTCGTAGACCGCGGCCCGGTCGGCGAGGTCGCAGCGGTGCGCCGCGAAGCTGCGCCCGTGCGCCTCGACCGCGGCCCGACCTCGCTGCCCGCCTCGAGGTGGCGCTCACGCCGATCACGTCCGCGCCCGCCTGCGGCGAGCGCGATCGCGGCCGCCCTGCCGATCCCGCGCCTGCAGCCCGTGACGAGCGCCGTCGCGCCCGGCGAGGTCGAAGGGTCACGGCGCTCACGCCCGGCAGTCCATGAGGACCTTCATCGCCGACGGGTCGGCGCGCAGCTCCTCGAACACCGCCGGCACGCGCTCGAGCGGCTCGACCGCGGTGATCAGCCGCTCGAGCGGCGAGCGAGCCCTCGGCGAGCAGCTCGATCGCGCGCTCGTAGTCCTCCGGCTCGTAGACGCGCGCGCCCCGCGATCGTCGAGCTCCTTCCAGAAGACGTCGAAGAGCGCGCACCGGCGCCGGCTCGGGAAGATCGCGACGACGACGATCCGCCCGCGCAGGCACGCAGCTCGGTCATCGCCAGCACGCCCGCGGCCGAGCCCGAGACCTCGAACACGACGTCGGCGCCGGCGCCGTCGGTCGCCTCGCGCACGCGAGCCGCCACGTCGTCCGCTGCCGGGTCGAGCGACGTCGAAGCCCGAGCTCTCGCGGCGAGGCCGCGCCGGGTCGCGTCGACCTCGATGACGACGCACCTCGCGCTCCGCGCGACGCGGGCGACGAGCGCGATGAGCAGGCCGATCGGCCCGCCGCCGATCACGACCGCCGTCTCGCCCTGCCGCCACCTCGCCGCGGCGGACGTCGTGGCAGGCCACCGCGAGCGGCTCGGCGAGCGCGGCCAGACGCAGGTCGACGACCGCGCGGCAGCTCGTGCAGCGTGAAGGCCGGAACGGTCCACGAGCTGCTGGAGCGCGCCCGGGGCTGTCGATCCCGAGGAACTTGAGGTTGCGGCTGATGTGGCTGAAGCCGCTGATCGGCCGGCGTCTCGCCGCGCGGGTCGAGCGGCCGGACGACCACCGGTCCCCGGCGCGCGAAGCCGTCGACGCCGGCGCCGAGCTCGGCGACCGTCCCGGACATCTCGTGGCCGATCACCTGCGGCGGGCGACCCGCGCGTCCATGTGCGCCGTGGGCGATGTGGAGGTCGGTGCCGCAGACGCCCGCAGTACGCGACCTCGAGCCGAACCTCGCCCGCTCCGGGCGCCTCCTCGCGACCCGTCCGAGCGCGAACCGGCCCGGCGCCCTCGTAGTACACGGCACTCACGGCACCACCCATTCCGGTGCGCAGTTGTACCGGAAGATCGCGCGAAAGATCAGACCAATATTCGCGTTGGGGCGGCTCGATGCGCGAATCATTGCCTTGTCACGCGGATTCATCAGACAACGTCGCCGGTCGCCGGGATCGCCTTTCCGGTCTGCGGGTCGAAGAAGTGCAGCGCCCGCCGGTCGACGACGACGTCGGCGGACTCACCCTCCGCCACCGCGTGCGGGGGCTGAACCGGCCCACGAGCGTGGCCTCGTTCGGACGCTGTCCGCCGCGAGCTGGCCGACGGCGCGGTCGTCGCCGACATCCTCCGCGAGCTCGCGGACGTCCTCGGTGACCGCCTGCGGCGCCGCAATCGTGAAGTGCACGAGCACCTCCGACCCGAGCGCCTCGCGCATCTCCACCCGGCCCCGAAGCCGCGGGCGCGGGTCGCCGTTCGCGAGCGCCGCGTCGTCGAGATCCTCCGGCCGGATCCCGAGCACGACCTCACGGCCCTCGTACGCCTGCAGCGCCGGACGCCGCGAGAGCGTCTCGTCGTCCAGCGCGAGGCGCGTCTCTCCGAGCACCGCAGCGAGGCCGCCGTGCCGTCGCTCGATCCGCGCCTCGAGCATGTTCATCGCCGGGCTGCCGATGAAGCCGCCGACGAAGAGGTTCGACCGGCGGTCGTACAGCTCCTGCGGCGGCGCGACCTGCTGCAGCTCGCCCTTGCGCATGACGGCGACCCGGTGCCCCATGGTCATCGCCTCGACCTGGTCGTGGGTGACGTAGATCGTCGTCACCCCGAGCTCGGCCTGGATCCTCTTGATGTCCGCGCGCATCTGCACGCGGAGCTTCGCGTCGAGGTTCGACAGCGGCTCGTCCATGAGGAACACCGCCGGCTCCCGCACGAGCGCCCGTCCCATCGCGACGCGCTGCCGCTGGCCTCCGGACAGCGCGCGCGGCTTGCGGCCGAGGAGCGGCTCCAGGTCGAGGATGCGAGCGGCCTCCTGCACGCGCCGCCGATCTCGTCCTTGGGCTCCGCTTCATCTTGAGCGGAAACGCGACGTTGTCGCGCACGGTGAGATGCGGGTAGAGCGCGTAGCTCTGGAACACCATCGCGATGTCGCGGCTCTTCGTCGAGAGGTCGTTGACGACCCGGTCGCCGATCCGGACGGTGCCGTCGCTGATCTCCTCGAGCCCGGCGACCATCCTGAGCGCGGTGGTCTTCCC
>CAWFSH010000012.1:0-145175 GCA_963818495.1 uncultured Actinomycetota bacterium | reverse complement strand
TCCGGCTACGGTTGGAGCGTGAAGCTCGGATTGCCGGACATCATCGACGCGCTTCTGTTCGACCTTGACGGGGTGCTCACGCCAACAGCGCTGGTCCACGCGGCCGCCTGGGGGGAGATGTTCGACGAGTTCCTGCGGCAACGCTATGGCGACGGCTTCACGCCGTTCGATCGCATCCGCGAATACGACGATTACGTCGATGGCAAGCCGCGCATCGACGGCGTCCGCTCCTTCCTGGCCGCCCGGCATATCGACCTGCCCGAGGGCACGCCGGACGACGGCCCCGACCCGTCGACCATCAACGGTCTCGCTGCCCGTAAGGACCAGATCTTCCAGACGAAAGTCGCGCACGATGGCGTCAAGCCGTACCCGGGATCGGTCGATTACCTGAAGGCGGCCCGAGCCCTCGGTCTGAAGACAGCGGTGGTGTCGTCGAGCCGCAACTGCGAGCAGATCGTCGAATCGGCGGGCCTCGTGGAATACCTCGATGTCCGCGTCGATGGCGTGACCGCCGCGAGGGAGTCGCTGCGGGGAAAGCCCGAGCCGGACACATTTTTGAACGCCGCCTTCAAGCTCGATGTCGAACCGGCGCATGCCGCGGTGTTCGAGGACGCGACATCGGGTGTCGCCGCCGCCCGCGCCGGCTCATTCGGGTATGTCGTCGGCGTCGACCGGGTCGATCAGCATGGCGAGGATGACCACGCCGAAGCGCTGCGCGAGCACGGCGCCGACATCGTCGTGCGCGATCTCGCCGATTTGCTGAGTACGGATGTCGGCACTCCGCACGACACACATGGAGATACCGCATGATCACCCACGGTGCGTTCCCGGTCGAACCGTGGACGATCCGCGAGTCGAAGATCGACCTCGACTTCCTGGCCCAGTGCGAGTCGGTGTTCGCGCTGTCGAATGGCCACATCGGACTGCGGGCGAATCTCGAAGAGGGCGAACCGCACGGCCTTCCGGGCACCTACCTGAACGCGGTGCACGAGTTGCGGCCACTCAACTACGGCGAATCGGTGTACGGCAACCCGAGCTCCAGCCAGACGGTCATCAACGTGGCCAACGGCAAGGTGATCCGACTCCTGGTCGACGACGAGCCGTTCGATGTGCGCTACGGCAGCTTGGAGCAGCACGAGCGGGTGCTCGACATGCGCGCCGGCACGCTGTGCCGGTACGCAAAATGGACGTCGCCGGCCGGCCGCCAGATCGAGGTACGCACGACCCGCATGGTCTCGTTCACCGAGCGCGCGGTGGCCGCGATCTGCTACGAGGTCACGCCGGTCGACGGTCGCGTTCAGGTGGTGCTGCAGTCGGATCTCGTCGTGAACGAGCCGATGCCGGAGCGGCCCAACGATCCGCGGGCGTCCGGGTCGGTCGATGCGCCGTTCGTTCCCGAATTGAACGGCTCAACCCGGCTGCGTACGGTTCTGGTGCACAGCACCCGCCGCAGCGGGCTACGGGTGGGCGCCGGCATGGATCACATCATCGAGGGGCCGCCCGATCTGCAGACCGAGACGGTCAGCCGTCCGATGCTGGGCCGCGTTACCGTGACGGTCGCGCTCGATCCAGGCCAGACGTTACGGATCACGAAATTCCTCGCGTACGGCTGGTCGGCCCAGCGCTCGTTGCCGGCGATCGAGGCTCAGGTCGAGGCGGCGTTGACGGCGGCCGTGGCCATCGGCTGGGCCGGCCTGCTCCGCAAGCAACGAGACTTCCTCGACGTCTACTGGTCGCGGGCCGATGTGCAGATCGATGGGGACGACGATGTTCAGCAGGCGGTCCGGTTCGGTCTGTTCCACGTCCTGCAGGCGACCTGCCGGGCCGAGCGGCGCGCGATCCCGGCCAAGGGGCTGACCGGACCCGGGTACGACGGGCATTCGTTCTGGGACACCGAGACGTTCGTGTTGCCGGTGGTGACGTACACGTGGCCGGAGGCGGCCCGGGATGCGTTGCGCTGGCGGCATTCCACGCTCGACATCGCGCGCGCGAACGCGACCAACATGGGACTGAGTGGAGCCGCGTTTGCCTGGCGGACGATCGTCGGACAGGAATGCTCGGCATACTGGCCGGCCGGCGAGGCCGCGTTTCACATCAACGCCGACATCGCGTACGCAGTGATCCGCCAGATCGAGGCGACCGGCGATGTCGACTTCGAGCGGGACGTCGGCCTGGAGCTGTTGGTCGAGACCGCCCGGCTGTGGATGTCCCTCGGCGACGTCGACGCGGCCGGCCTCTTCCGGATCGACGGTGTCACGGGACCGGACGAGTACAGCGCGCTCGCCGACAACAACGTGTACACAAATCTGATGGCGCAACGGAATCTCGACGGCGCCGCGAACGCCGCGATACGCCACCCCGACGTGGCCGACCGCCTTGGCGTGACGGCCGATGAGATCACCGGATGGCGCGACGCGGCGAAGAACATGACGATCCCGTACGACGAGGTGGCCGGCATCCACCCGCAGGCGGAAGGTTTCACCGAACACGCGGTGTGGGACTTCGCATCGACTCCGCCCGAGAACTATCCGCTGCTCCTGCACTACTCATATCGCGAGCTCTATCGGAAGCAGGTCGTGAAGCAGGCCGATCTGGCGCTCGCGATGCACACGCGCGGCGATATGTTCACGCCCGATCAGAAGGCCCGCAACTTCGCCTACTACGAAGCAATCACGGTCCGCGACTCGTCGTTGTCGGCCGCCACGCAAGCCGTGATCGCGGCGGAAGTCGGCCAGCTGGAGCTCGCCTACGACTATCTCGGCGAGGCCGCGCTGATGGATCTGGCCGACCTGGAGCACAACACCCGCGACGGCGTGCACATGGCCTCGCTCGCCGGTGCGTGGATCGCGCTCGTGGCCGGCTTCGGCGGCATGCGCGAGATGGACGGTCGGCTATGGTTCACGCCGCGACTGCCTAGTGCCATATCGCGCCTGACCTTCGGCATCTGCTGGCACCACGAGACGCTGCATGTGGAGATCACCCCAAACGAAACGACCTATCACGTCGACGACGGCGAGCCGATCGACCTACACCATTACGGCCAACCGCTGCGAGTCGTGCCGAGCATGCGCCAGACACGACCGAACCAAAGCATCAAGGCGGGTCCACGGCCGACGCAGCCGGTCGGCCGGGAACCTCGGCGCCCGGTCTGACCAACCGCAATCCGCGGGTACGGCCCGACCCGCGCTCACTCCTCGCTTGACGACGACCAGATGTTGATGTGGCCCTCGGTGGCGTACCGTTCGATCTCGGCCAGTTCGTCGTCGGTGAAGTCCAGGTGGTCGAGCGCGGCGACGTTGTTCTCCAACTGCTTGACGCTGCTGACGCCGATCAGCACCGACGTCATCCGTGGATCGCGCAGTGACCAGGCGAGAGCCAACTGGGACAGCGTCTGGCCGCGCTGCTCCGCTATCGCATTGAGAGCCCGTACGCGTTGCAGGTTCTCCTCGCTCAGCATGCCCTTGTCGAGTGCGCCGCCGGTGGCGACCCGGGAGTCGTCCGGGATGCCGTTCAGGTATCGGTCGGTGAGCAAACCCTGGGCCAGCGGCGAGAACGCGATGCAGCCGACGCCCTCGTGTTCCAGCGTGCCCAGCAGATTCTGCTGCTCGATCCAGCGGTTGAACATCGAATAGGACGGCTGGTGGATGAGCAGAGGAGTGCCGAGGTCACGCAGGATCGCGGCCGCCTCCGACGTCTTCTCGGCCGAGTACGACGAGATGCCGACGTACAGCGCCTTTCCAGCGCGTACGGCGGAGTCGAGCGCGCCGAGCGTCTCCTCGAGCGGCGTGTCCGGATCGAAGCGGTGCGAGTAGAAGATGTCGACGTAGTCGAGACCCATCCGCTTCAACGACTGGTCGAGCGATGCGGTCAGGTATTTACGGGAGCCGTGGTCGCCGTACGGGCCCGGCCACATGTCGTAGCCGGCCTTGGTGGAGATGACGAGTTCGTCGCGGTAGACATCCAGATCCGCCCGCAGGATCCGCCCGAAGTTGACTTCGGCCGACCCGTACGGCGGGCCGTAGTTGTTGGCCAGATCGAAGTGGGTGATTCCGAGATCGAACGCGCGACGGCAGATGTCCCGTTGGGTCTCCCACGGCCGGCCGTCGCCGAAGTTGTGCCACAGTCCGAGTGAGATCGCCGGCAGGTCGAGGCCACTGCGGCCGGTGCGGCGATACACCATGCGCTCGTAACGGCCATCGGCGGCAATATACGTCATGACCGCCAGCCTAGAGCGCCGCCGCGGGCGCCGCCGGTTCATCCGTACCCACGGCTGTGACCTTGGGTCTTGGTTCGCTGCATCCCACTGCTGGCGATCGCTGGATTTGGCTTCGGCCTCGGCTGGACGTTTGCGAACGTGGCCACGCAGGATGTCGTTGGTACCGAACGCGCAGGCGAGGCGTCCGGTGTCGTGTTGACCGTGCTCGTCTCGTTCGGCGGCTTCGGTCTGGCGATCGTCGCTACCGCGATCGCATCGTTGGAGCGGGCCGGCCATACCCCGCAGTTCGCGTACTTCGGATCGCTGCGTGTTGTCGCGATCGTCACGGTGGCGTGGGCCGCGATCGTCATGGTGATCCGCGCGGTGCTCGTGCGACGCGGACTGATGCCGCCGTTGTCGATGAAGGCACCGTGGCCGCCGCCGGTGCGATCGGAGCCGGCTGGCTCCGGGGCTCGGACGTCCACCGGACCTTCGCGGTCCGAGCCGACACCGGCCGGTCGACGCATTCGCTGACCAGCGCGGCGGCGCCGTACCCGGATTGCTTGTCAGATAGCGCGGTGCGTGCGATGCGGCCTCAGCGCACGCACCGCGGCCCCGCGTGTCCATCACCGCAATGGCTCGAGCGCGGCCGCGAGCGGTTCAAGGACCGCCGGAGTGTGCGGCACCGGAAGCACGACGATCGCGAGGTCGACGCCGACGGCTTCGAGCGCCGCGGCCCGTTCGGCCACGACCTGCGGATCGCCGTCCGGACCAAATCGCACGTGGCTCGAGATCAGGATCTCCTTGGGGTCGCGACCGACCGCCTCGCAGTGTGCGTAAAGGACATCGCGCTTGTGCGGGAACTCCTCCGGCGATCCGCCGCCGAAGTTCCAGTGCTGAGCAAATCGCGCGACGGTCCGCAACGTGCGCTTCTCGCCGCTGCCGCCGATGACGATCGGTGGATGCGGACGCTGCGGTCCCTTAGGTTCGTTGCGCGCGCCGGACAACCGATAGAACTTGCCGTCGAAGTCCGTCGTCTCGTCGCGAAGGAGACCGACGAGCACCTCGCAGGCTTCCTCGAAGCGGTCGCTGCGCTCGCGCAGGTACCGAGTTCGATGCCGTAGGCGCCCGATTCCTGCTCGTTCCAGCCGGCGCCGACGCCGAGTTCCAGCCGGCCCCCGGAGATGATGTCGAGCGTCGAGGCCATATTCGCGAGCACGGCCGGGTGTCGATAGTGGATGCCGGTGACAAGATTGCCGAGCCGGACCCGCGTCGTCGCCTGCGCCAGCGCCGTCAACGTGAGCCAGCCTTCCAGGCATGGCCCGTCCGTGTCGCCGGCGATCGGATAGAAGTGGTCGAACGTCCAACCCGACTCGAAGGTGTCGATGTCGTCGGCCGCCTTCCACACGGCCAGCATGTCCGCCCACGTCGTGTGCTGTGGCGAGGTCTTGAAAGCAAATCGCATGATCCGACCCTATCGCCGCGCGGATGCCAGTCGGCCCGCGCGCGTTTTCGACCATTCCCCGGTACGGGCATGCCGTCGCGACCGGGAATCCAAGCGCCATCAGGCTTTGCGGGCGCCGGCATGGCATCCGACGGCGGCGGCTATAGTCGGCACGGCTCGCTGACCGGCGAGCCGCCCCGAAACGGCAGGTGAGCGACCGATGACCGATAGCGCAGCCGCTGAGCCCGTGTTCGTCCACCCGACCGCCGACGTCGAGGACGGCGCGGCGTCGGTCCGGGCACCAAGGTCTGGCATCTGGCGCACATCCGGGCCTCGGCGACGGTCGGCGCGGGCTGCGTGATCGGCCGCAACGTCTATGTCGACGCACACGCGGTGGTCGGCGACCGGGTCAAGATTCAGAACAACGTGTCGGTCTACCAGGGCGTGACCGTAGAGGACGAGGTCTTTGTCGGGCCGTGCGCCGTGTTCACCAACGATCTGCGGCCCCGGGCCCAGAATCCGGATTGGAAGATCACTCCGACGCTGGTCCGGCACGGCGCGTCCGTCGGTGCCAATGCGACGATCATCTGCGGGGTCGAGATCGGGCCGTACGCGATGATCGCCGCCGGGTCGGTAGTCACCAAGGACGTCGCGGCGAACCAACTCGTGGCCGGAAATCCCGCGCGCCCGCTGGGATGGGTCGACGAACAGGGAAACGTGGTCTCGCGCGAGGTGGAGCGCCCGGCCGGCCTCTGAGACAGGCCTTCGAGCCCGCCCGGCGCTATCGAGCCGACGAGGCGTTGCCGCCGCCGTTGCGGTTGCGCAGCTGCCGCCGCGGCCCCGCTGGCCGTTAGCGCCGGTGCGCTGGAAACCGTTGTCGCGGTTGTGCTCTGAACCGTGTCTCGGTCCGCTAGCGCTGGGAGCCGGCGGGATCGGCAGCGACCGGGCGGCGTCGCGATCGGCGGCCACCAGTCGCTGGCGGATCCGCCGCGCTAACCGACGCAGAGTGACGGGGATGATGTCGATGGACAGTTCGCCGTCGGTACGACGGGTCGGCCGGATCACGTACGCTCGTCGGGCCGGCCAGCTGAGCCGCTCGCTGCCGGTCACCGTGCGGGGCATCCGGACCGGAACCGGTGATGTCACGCCGCCCGATCCCGACACGATGTACGCATCCAGGCTGTCCGCCCGCCGGAGGCTGGCGTGCGAGGAGATCGCGCATGGACAGCCGGCCCTGGATCGTCGATCCGCTCTGGTGCGCTCGGACGGTTACCGACGTCCGGGTGTGGCCGGCGACGAGCTGGAGGTCGGCGGCGGTGATGGTGGCCGGCGGATGCGGGCTGTGCGCCGTCACGGTCAGGGTGGTCGCGGCGACGGTGTCGTCGCCAGGTCAGGCCGGTGAGGTCGAGTTGGTGGGCGATGGTTTGGGTGGGTGAGTCGGTGATCAGGTACCAGGCGTCGGGGAAGGCGGGTGTTTGGCGGAAGCCGGGGTAGGTGGCGTAGAGGCGTTCGCCGTGGGGGTGGTGGTCGAGGGTTAGGGGTGGGGGTTGGTGGCTGGCGTTGTGGCTCGATGAGGGCCAGGAGGTGGTCGAGGTGGTGGTGTTGGGCTAGGCGTAGTCGTAGGCGGCGGTTGACGTCTAGGCGGGTGGCGATGGGTTGGGTGAGGTATTGGTCGGCGAGGTGCGGCGATGCCGGCGGCGATGTGGGTTTGGGTGGCCCGGTCGAGGGTGAGGAAGTCGGGGCGGGTCAGTTTGGACAGTTCGGAGGCGAAGCTGCGGTGCAGGATGGCGTCGCGGCGTGGCCTTCGGGCAGCAGTGTGGCGGTGTTGGCCATGATCGCTGTGGTGCAGGCCAGTCGCTGCTGGTGGCTGGAGCGGTAGGTGATGTTGGTGGCGTTGTGGCGGCGTACGGCGAAGTAGTAGTCGTAGTCGGCCAGCACCGAGATCTTGCGGGCGTGGACGCAGGCGGCCACGGTGAAGGGCTGGTCGGAGCCGAAGGGCAGGTCCTCGGGGAAGCGGATGTGGTGGGTGTCGAGCAGGCTGCGGCGAAACAGTTTCGTGTTGGACATGGCAAAGGGCAACGCCGAGGTGTAGAGGTCCACATCCGGGTCGGTGCGGGCGAAGATCGCCGTGGGTACGAACCGGCCGTTACAGCCGACCATCCGCCCGGCCACCACATCCGAGCCGTAGCCGTCGGCCGCCGCGACCAGCCGCGCTAACGCTTGCCGCCCCAGATAGTCATCGGCACCCAGGAAAAACACGTACCGGCCGGTGGCCAACCCCAACGCCCGGTTCGACGGCGCCGCCGGCCCACCCGAGTTCGCCTGATGGATCACCGTGAACACATCCGGGAACCGCCGCACGAACCGATCCAACTCCGCGCCACTACCATCGGTCGACCCGTCATCGACCGCGATGACCTCCAACCGCGACAACCCCAAACTCTGCCGCACCAACGACCCCAAACACCGCCGCAGATACGGCATGGTGTTGTAGACGGCGACGATCACTGTCACGTCGGGAACCTGCGCGATCGCGTCGGGCGTGCGGCTCGGGGTCGCAGCTCGCATGAGGATGCCTCCGGGTGGCCAGCACGTCGAATGAGCTGGGTAAAGGCAATCCAAGACAGCGTGGGTGTCGCGGGCTCGACCGAAAGGCGAACGGCCGGAGGCGGCCCGATGGTGCTTTCCGGAACTCCGTAACGCCACGGTAACGCGACGTCGATGCCGGGGTCGGTGGCCGCGGCCGTACGGCAGCCGTCCGAGCAGGCCGAATGGCCGTCGAAACCACCGACCGCACGAGTCCACGATCTGGAAACGCGCGGTCGGCCGAGATGTTGCGGGTTAACGAGCCATGAACTCTTCGTACGCCGCCACGACTTCGTCTGTCGGCCCGTCCATCCGGATCAGTCCGCGCTCGAGCCAGATCGATCGTTCGCACACCTCTTGAATCGTGCCGACGGCGTGGCTCACGAGGAAGATCGTGCCAGCGCCGGCGAGCAGCTCCCGGACCCGTTCCTCGCTACGCCGCCGGAAGCGCGCGTCGCCAGTGGCCAGGGCCTCGTCGACCAGCAGTACGTCGTGCATCTTCGCGGCGGCGATGGAGAAACGCAGGCGCGCCGACATGCCGGAAGAGTAGGTACTCATCGGCAGCTCGCCGAAGTTTTCACCATGCTCGTTGATGCCAGAGAACTCGATGATGCCGGGCATCAACTCCTCGGCCTGCGGTCGGGTCATGCCCATGGCGAGCAGGCCGAGGATGACGTTCTGCTCGCCGGACAGGTCCGGCAGCAAGGCCGCGTTCGCACCCAGCAACGACGGCTGGCCCATGGTGAAGATCGACCCAGAGTCGATCGGCAGCAGGCCGGCGATGGAGCGCAGGATCGTCGACTTGCCGGAGCCGTTGCTTCCGATCAGGCCGATCGCTTCGCCCTGGTACGCCGTGAAGCTCACGCCCTTGACCGCCTTGACCTGGCGGATCGTGGGGTTGACCTTCTGCCGCGCCATGATCCGTTTGAGCGCCATCGCCGGCGTGTTGTTCATGGTCTTGCCGGCGCCGGTGATCTTGTACGTGATGTGCACGTTGTCGACGATCACCGTCGGCGCGCCGAGTTCACGGCGCGGTTTGCGCGGCTCGGCCGTCTCCCGGTCCACCTCTGGCCCCGGTGATGCCACGTCGGCGTGATCCTGCACGAGATCAGTGTGCTGCATTAGGTCCGATTGCCACATGAGCTCAGCCACGGCCGTACTCCTCCTCGCCGCGCCAGAAGTAGATGTATCCCACGGCGAGCATCCCGATGGCCCAGGCTATCGCGATGGCCCACGTGACCATCGGCGGCCACACCCAGGCGTACGCCTTGGCGTGCGCATCCCGGCGGAGCAGGGCGTGCCGCATGATGTCGATGTAGACGACCGCCGGGTTCGCCTTGGCGATCGCGGCCAGCGGTCCGGGCAGGTTCTTGTCGAACGTCGATGCACTGTAGAGCACGCCGGACAGATACATCCAGGTACGGGTGATGAACGGCAGGAGTTGCTTCAGGTCGGGCAGCTTTGCCCCGATGCGAGCGCAGACGAAGCCGAGCCCGGTGTTGAACATCAGTTGCAGCGCGATGCACGGCGGGATGTAGATCCAGGTGCGCGAGATCGGCTCGCCGGTGGCCAGCGCGATTGCGACGAGGACGATCAGCGAGGCGAGGAAATTCTGCAGCTGCGTCCAGGTGGTCGCGATCGACATGGTCGCCCGCGGGAAGTGCAGCGCCCGGATCATCGCGAGGTTCTTGGTGATCGACTGGACGCCCTGCACCGCCGACGACGACGTAAACAGGAACGTGAACACGCCGATACACAGGTACGTGATGAAGTTCGGGACGCCCCGCTTCGTACCAATGATCACGCCGAAGATGAGGTAGTAGACCGCCGCGTTGGACAGCGGGGTCAGGACCTGCCAGAGCCGGCCGAGCTTCGACTTGCTGAACGAGGCCGAGATGATCGACGACGCGTACGTCGCGATGAAGTTCCGGTAGGACCACAATTGGCGCGTGTAATTCGCGATGTTCGGCCGGGCGCCGGCGATGCCGAGCCCATGCCGGGCGGCGAGTTCCGCTCCGGTGAGCCCCGCATCTGGCCCGGCGGTGGCTGTGCTGACCAACTCGGCGCTCCCATCCCCAAGACAATTCCCACGACGCGGCGCTTGTGGCGGCCCCAACGCCGGTGCGGCCACTCCGGCAAAATGTTCACCGGCCAACCAACATTCAGCGAACAATGAAACGCCACCGTATCGTCGCTACAGCACTGTAGTCCCGCACACGTCGCTACGCAACCGGATCGTCGTTGTGCTACGTTGCCTCTGTGACAACCGACACGAGGCCCACCGACGCCAGGCGCATGCCGGCCGGCGCGGCGGTCCTGCGTGGCGACATCACCGAGGCGATCCGCGAGGCACTGGTGCACGAGCTGGCCGAGGTCGGCTACGGGCGCCTGTCCATCGAGGCGGTTGCCCGGCGAGCGGGGGTGGCCAAGACCGCTGTCTACCGTAGGTGGAGCTCCAAGCTCCAGATGGTGCTGGACGTTGTGAGTTCCGTCGCGGATGCGACTCTGCCACTTGTCGATACCGGAAGCCTGCGCGGTGATCTGGAGGTCATCCTCAAGATCGTCGCTCGTGCGCTGCGCCACCGGCTCGCTTCGCAGATCATCCCCGACCTGCTGGCCGAGGCGGCCCGCACGCCGGAGATCGCCGAGTCGCTGGAAAAGGTGCTGCGGGCCCACCAGCGCAGCATCGGTGAACAGCTGGTTTCGCACGCTCGGATCGCGGGGCGAATTGAGCGGGACGGTCGACCCGGATCTCGTCGTCGACCTGATCGTCGGTCCGCTCTACTGGCGGTTGGCCATCTCCCGTACACCTTTGTCGGGTATTGATGTGAGCCGCATGGCCGCGGCATCCACCGCGGCGCTGGGGGCATTGTGCGAGACGGCGCCCGGCGTCCAGGTAGCGCCGCACCAAGCGCACGCAGTGACCGAAGTTCCCACTGTTTGACCCGTGCGGGCGGGGCTAGCCGGAGGCGCTAGCATCGCCTCGGATTTTCCAGACGTGACAGGAGTTCACACATGCAGGACACGAGGCTCGACCCGATTCCGCCGGCCAAGCCGGTGATCGGCGAGGCCGAGATCGAGGCCGCTGTCCGCGTGTTGCGCAGCGGGATGGTCGTCCAAGGCCCGGAGGTCGCCGCGTTCGAGCAGGAATTCTCGGCGCTGGTCGACGGCCGGCATTGCGTCGCGGTCAACTCCGGCACGTCGGCGTTGCAGCTCACACTCATGGCGCTCGGTGTGAAGCCCGGCGACGAGGTCATCGTGCCGTCCTTCTCGTTCGCGGCCACCGCCAACGTCGTGCGCCTGGTCGGCGCCGAGCCGGTGTTCGTCGACATTGACGCCGACACGTTCTGCGTGAACCCGGACGCCGTCGCGGCGGCGATCACGCCGCGCACCGTCGCGATCATGCCGGTCCACCTTTACGGCCATCCGGCGGCGATGGATCGGATCATGCCGATCGCGCAACGGCACGGCCTGGCGGTGGTCGAAGACGCGGCACAGGCCCACGGCGCCGCCCTCGGCGGCACGCCGGCGGGAGCATTCGGCATCGCGGGCTGCTTCAGCTTCTACCCGACCAAGAACATGCATTCGCTCGAGGGCGGCATGATCACCACCAACGACGCTCAGGTGGCGCGGACCCTTCGGCTCCTGCGCAACCAGGGCATGGAGCAGCGGTACGCCAACGAAATCGTCGGCGCGAACATGCGGCTGACCGACGTCGCGGCCGCCATCGGTCGCGTCCAGCTCGGCCAGCTGCCCGAGTGGACCGAGCAGCGACAGGCGAACGCCAAGTTCCTCGATTCGCGGATCACTGAGATGGTCACCCCGCCGGTTGCCGATGGTGCGCGCCACGTCTATCACCAGTACACGGTGCGTGTCCGGGGTGATCGCGACGCCGCCCAGAGGGTGCTGGCGGAGCACGGCGTCGGCAACGCCGTCTACTATCCGACGCCGATCCACCGCCTCCGGCCGTTCCTCGGCCCGGATGGCAAGCCCGGCCCGTGGGACCTGCCCGAAACCGAGCGCGCCGCGGCCGAGGTCATCTCGCTGCCGATCTTCCCGTCGCTTACGCCGGAGCAGCTCGAGCGCATCGCGGACGCGGCCAACGCGGCGGGTGGGGCAGCCTGATGACGGGTACGCCGAAGTTGCGCGCCGGACTCATCGGTCTCGGTGCGATGGGCCGTAACCACGCCCGCGTGCTTCAGATCATCGACGGTGTCGAACTGGTCGGGGTGGCCGAGCCGAACGGCGATGGCAACAACGTGCTGCGTGGCATCCCGGTCTTCGCGACCGTCGCCGATCTGATCGGCATCGGTCTCGACTACGCCGTCGTGTGCTGCCCCACCGGCCTGCACGAGGAGGTCGGGCTCCAACTGGCCGAGGCCGGTGTGCCGGCGCTCATCGAGAAGCCGCTCGCGCCGTCGGTCGCGGCGTCCCGTCGCCTGGTCGACGCGTTCGAATCGGCCGGACTCGTCGCCGGCGTCGGGCACATCGAGCGCTACAACCCGGCTCTGCAGAGTCTGCGTACGCGTCTTGAGTCGGGCGAGCTCGGCGATGTCTACCAGGTGGTGACGCGGCGCCAAGGCCCGTTCCCGCACCGGATCGCCGACGTCGGCGTGGTGATGGACCTCGCCACGCACGACATCGACCTCACCGCCTGGGTCACCGGCCAGGCGTACACCTCGATCTCGGCCCGTACGGTGTCGCGCAGCGGCCGGCCGCACGAGGACATGGTCGCCGCCGTCGGGCAGCTCCAGGACGGCTCGATGGTCAGTCACCTGGTGAACTGGTTGAGCCCGCTCAAGGAGCGCTCGACCGTCGTCACCGGCGACCGGGGTTGCTTTGTCGCCGACACGCTGACGGCCGACCTGACGTTCTACGCCAACGGCGCGATCAACACCGAGTGGGAGGCGCTGCGGTCGTTCCGGGGCGTGGCCGAAGGCGACATGATCCGCTTCGCCATCCCGAAGCGGGAGCCGCTGCTCGTGGAGCACGAGCGATTCCGCGACGCGGTCGAGGGCAAGGACAGCGACATCGTGACCCTGCGGCAGGGCCTTCGTACGGTGGAGGTGTCCGCCGCCGTGCTCGAGTCGGCACGTACCGGCACAACCGTCGGTGTCGCGCCGACCGGCTGACCGAGCCAACCATCCGTCTGGTGCCGGCACCTGCGGGGCAGCAGGTCGCGGCCGCCATTGCTCTGAGAGGGCAACCGCCATGGGCGATGACGCCAAGACCGGAATCGGGTCCGGAGGTGGGTCCGCAGCCGCCACCCGCGGCCGCGTGGTCATGCTTGTCGACAACGGCGTGGAGGGTGACTCCCGGGTGCAGAAGACGGCACGCTCGGCCGCCGCGTCGGCTGGGACGTCGTCCTCGTCGGCATCAAGGGTGCCGCTGGTGCCGACAGCTGGCGGATCGGCCAAGCCGAGGTGCGCCTTGTGCCGACGCCGCTGGTGCTGACGGCGCCGGCGGCGCACTTCCGGCGCTCGTTGCGACGGCCGCTGGCATATCCGCCGGGCCCGGCGCCGAAGTATCGCCGTCAGGTCATCAAGGCACGTCGCGCCGATCTCACGGCGCGCCGCGCCAAGGTCGCCGTGATGACGCCGGGCCTGCCGCGCACCGTCCAAGCCGGCTTGTCAATCTCACCCGGGTGCGAGTCAAGGCGGGCGGGCTGTGGACGTCGCTGCGCTCCCGCGAGTTGAATCACTTGCGGGCCGCGCAGGCCAGTCCGACGTCGCCGATCAACCGGGCCGCGATCGCGTTCTGGCGCGGTGTGATGGGGCCCGCAGTTGGCGGCGGCTGGATCCGGGACTATGGGACTACGAGCTCGCGATGGGCAAAGTCGTCGACCAGCTGAAAGCCGGACATCATCCACGCCAACGACTTCCGCATGCTCGGCGTGGGCGTCCGCGCGGCCCGTCGCGCTCGTGCCGGCGGTCGCGATGTCAGGCTCGTCTGGGACGCACACGAATCGGTCGCCGGAGTGCTGGGGCGAGCCACGAATCCTCGCTGGCTTCCGGCCCAGATCGAGTACGTGAACGAGTTCGCCCCGCAGGCCGACGCCGTCGTTACGGTGTCGCCGGCCCTCGCCGAACTGTTGCGCGTCGCACACGATCTGCCGGAGCTGCCCATGGTGGTTCTCAACGCCCCGCCGGGGTTCCCGGACGACGACGCCGCCGGTGCCGAACATCCGCGACATCTGCGGCATCGACGACGAAACTCCGCTGCTCGTCTACTGTGGTGGGGTGAATCCGCGGCGCGGTCTCGACACCGTCGTCGATGCGTTGCCACGACTCGACGGAGTCCACGTCGCATTCGTCACGCTCCACCCCAGTGGCCGCAATGCCGCTCGGAGGAATTGTCGACGCGCGCCGCGGCGTCCGGTGTCGGCGACCGAGTCGCATCTGTTGCCGTACGTTCCCCATTGGCAGGTCTCCGCGTTCCTGTCGCCGGCCGACGTCGGCCTCATTCCGATCCACCACCAGCCGAATCATGAGATCGCGCTGATCACGAAGTTCTTTGAGTACTCGCACGCGCGGATTCCGATCGTCGTGAGCGATGTCCGGACAATGGCCGAGACGGTGCTGGCGACCGGGCAGGGCGAGGTGTTCGCGGCGGGCGATATCGATGGATTCGTGCGGGCCGTGCGGGCCGTCCTCGCCGATCCGAAGCGCTACCGGCGGCATACGACGCGCCGGGCGTGCTCGACGCGTGGACCTGGGAGGCGCAGATCGATGTTCTCGACCGCGTCTACTCGCGGCTGCGCGCGCAGCAGGTCGGCGGTTAGCTTCGCTGCCGGAGGCCTCGGCGGCCAGATTCGTGGCCGGAGGCCGCAGAACCGCGTCGCCCGGCCAACGGCTACAGCCGATGCGACGCCTCGCCGGACGTGACGCCCCGGGTGTCGAAGAACCGCCGAGGCAGCAGAGCAGCTTCTCGGCGTCGTACACGCGTGGTTCTGCACGAGGATCACCAGGTCGGCCTCGCCCGCGGCGACCCGAGGTCGTCCACGCGCGGCACCTCGACGCCCGGGATGCGCCAGTTGGTCACCTGCGGATCGTGGTAGAGGATCTTGGCGCCCAGGGCGTTCAGCAGGCGGGCGAGCGGGATGGCCGGCGACTCCCGCTGATCGGCGATGTCCGGCTTGTAGGTCACGCCGAGCATCAGCATGCGGGACCCGTTCACGGCCAGACCGGCATCGTTGAGGATGTTCTGCGCGCGCCCGACGACGTACGCCGGCATCGTCGCGTTGATCTCCTGGGCCAGCTCGACGAAGCGGAACGGGTATCCGAGCTTCGCGCGCACGTTGTGGGACAGGTAGTTCGGGTCGATCGGGATGCAGTGACCGCCGACGCCCGGGCCGGGGTAGAACGCCTGGAAGCCGAACGGCTTGGTGGTCGCCGCGTGGATCACGTCCCAGAGGTCGATGCCGAGCTCGTGGCAGAACCGGGCCATCTCGTTGACCAGCGCGATGTTGACGTGCCGGTAGGTGTTCTCCAGCAGCTTGGCCGTCTCCGCCTCGCGGGTGCCCTTGGTGCGGACGATCGTGTCGACGAACCCGCCGTAGAACGCCGCCGCCCGCTCGGTGCAACCCGGCGTGTCGCCGCCGACCACCTTGGGCGTGTTGCGGGGACCGAACTGCTTGTTGCCCGGGTCGATGCGTTCGGGGGAGAAGGCGAGGTTGAAGTCGACACCGGCGTGCAGCCCGGAGCTCCTCGAGGATCGGCCGGACCACCTCGTCGGTGGTGCCCGGGTAGGTGGTCGACTCCAGCACGACCAGCATCCCGGCCGCAGGTTGCGCGACCGTCCGGGTGGCCGACTCGACCGCGCCCAGGTCCGGGCCGCCGTCGGCGGAGAGCGGGGTGGGCACGCAGATGACCGCGGTCCCGGCCGACGGATCTCGTTCTCATCGGTGGTGGCGCGGAATCCGCCCGCGAGCATCTCGGCGATGTCGGTGTCGGACAGGTCGTCGACGTGCGACCGCCCGGCGTTCAGCGCGTCGACGACGGTCGACCGAATGTCGAAGCCGAGCACCGACGCGCCCGCTCGGGTCGCCTCGTTGGCGAGCGGCAGGCCGACGTACCCCAGCCCCAGGATGACGACATCTGTCATTGCTGACCCTTCATTTCGATTGCTGCTGGAGGCCAGTTACTCAGGCCGAGCTGCCGATGCCGGCGAGCTGCCGGATTCGGGGACTGCACCGAATTCGGGGACTGTGCCGACTCTGGCGAGACCACCGGATTCGATGTGACGACACCCTGCGGTTGGCGGCCGATCGGCGCGAGGCGCCGGTAAACCTTATCCTGGTGGCCCGCCTGGGCCTCCCACGTCCACGCGTCAAGATCGATCTTGTCGTACGCCGCGCGATACGCTCCGGATCCGAGATCATCGCCTTGACGGCGCGGACGTAGTCCTCGACGTCCTCGACGCGGAACACCTCGCCTTGACCGTTCGCGCGTACCGTCGCGGCCATCGTCTCGACATCGCTGACCATGATCGGGAGTCGAGCGTGCGAATACTCGAAGAACTTCGTGATCAGTTGGATCTCGTGGTTGAGCCAGTGGTGGATCGGAATGACGCCCCGGTCGCGGTGGACAGGAACCCGACGACCTGGTCGTGCGGCACGTATGGCATCACGTGCAGCCGGTCGGCCGTGCCGAGCTCCTTGGCCCGGGCCTTCAGCGTGGTCATATATGGCCCAGATGTTCAGTTGCCGACAAGGCCACGCGCGTCTCGTCGAGGATCGGCATGGCCTTGACCATGACGTTCATGCCGCGAGTGCGGCGGCGGCGCCGCTATAGACCACCATCGGCGTGTCGGCGTCCACGCCGCACGCGGTCCGGATGTCCCCGGCGCCGGGGACCTCGCGCCCGCATATCGGCCGCGCCCGGCGTGTTCAGCACGACGGCGGGCGTTCGGGAAGCTAATGGTCGGCCTTGAGCATCTCGGCGAGCTTCTCGGAGACGGTGATCACGGCGTCCGCGTACTTCACGTACTCCCGTTCGTGAGCGTGGTTGGCGACCATCCAGCGCCCGTTATCCACCCGGGGCTTCACGCCGGGCAGATATTCGTGGAGTCCCAGATGAGCTTGATGTCACGCTTCTTGGCGGCGGCGCGGATCTTCGCGCGGGCACCGACGCCGACATCCGGAAGTCGTTGGCGTAGATGATGTCCGGCTTCAGGGGGTCGACCGCCGGCGCGTAGGCCAGCTCGTAGTCCCAGAGCTCTGGTTCGAGCCGCCGCCACGACCGCTCGTTCGCAGCCGTTGCCAGAACCACGTGTAGACGCGATCCCACGGCCTGCGCAGCGAACCTCGATAGCGCCGGCCGATGCTGAGCTGCCAGCGGCGGAACGACACCCATTTGCGGAGGACTCGCGCGGCCAACGATTGGACTCGAAGGCTCTGGCGCCGAAACGTCGACGGCCGCTCGCTCTGCTTCAACAGCGCACGCCGGACGGCCAGGTCCGCCTGCCACGCCCGTACGGACTGGGCGCGATGCTCCGCGATCCCGGTCGGCGGATATGCAAACGGCGCGACGATCCATCGCCGCCGGAACTCATGGCGTCGGGCCTTCAGCGGGCTCGGCATGCGCAACAGCTGGACCTCCGCGGATCCGAGCCGCCAGGTCTGCGGACTCCCGCTCGGCGATTTGCCGACGAGGATGACGTCCCATCCGGCCGCCGCGGCCGACTTCGCGGTCTTCTGCACGCGTGAGTCGCCGTTGACGCCATTGTCGACGAGCATGACGATGCGTGCCGGTGCCGGTGCCGGTGCCGGTGCCGGTGCCGGTGCCCCGGTGTCTGTCGTCGACTGCATCTATTCCTCCGCCTTCTTCATGCCCGTTCCGTACGTTCGTGCCGATCATGGGCGAACGCCGCGGCGCCAAGGAGTTTAGCGACCGTTTACGCGTGCGGCGCGGTGCGCCTCGGCCGTTTGGAGGCTCGGGGGCACCCGCTCCCGTGCCGGTGCCCTCATCGTGCACCAGCCAGTCGAATTGATGCTTGACGAGGTCCCAGTCCCAGGCGGCCAGCGCGTGGGCGGACGCGTCGGCGCCCGTCTTCCGCCAGATTTCCTCTGAGGCGGTGGCGGCCAGGATGCGATCGGCGGCGGCCCGCGGGGTATCGACGATCCAGTCCGGCGGGAACAGGGTGTGCGCGCCGTTGGCCTTGTCGGCGAAGAACGGCCAGTCCCGCACGACGGGCACGGCGCCGCTGGCGGCGCCCTCGACGAGCCGCAGTGGAAGCTCTCCCGAACCGAGCTGCTGACGACGACCCGACCTCGGTCAGTGCGCCGGCCATGTCGGTGACATGACCCGGCCGCGACACGGCGCCGGACTCTTCCAGGTCGGCAATGTCCGCGAGAAGGAGATCGAGGTATCGCTGGGCGTCCGGGCTGTCCGCCCCGTTGATGTCTTTGCCGAACAACACCAATCGGTACCGATCGTCATGGGCTCGGAGGTGTCGCAGCACCTCGACCGCCCAGCGAGGATCCTTAGCGACCGCCTTGATCCCAGGCACCGCTAGCGTGAATCGAGCGCCCGGCTTCTTCTCGCACGCGAACGTCTGCAGGTCCATCGCGTTCGGGACCACCCGGAGTCGCGCTCCACCGGATCTCACCGCCGGCACCGCCGCCGTGACCAGATCACGCAGGGGGTCAGACACGAATATCAAGTCGTCCACCCGGGAGAAGTCGACGAAGTGTGGCCACGCGGCAAACGCTTCGAAACTGTGCAGGCGGACGACGATGCGGGTCGTCCCGGGGTCGATCATCGAAAACAGCACCGCGAGTGCGGCACACCAGTCGACGAACACGACATCGGCCCACTCGATCTCGGGCTGGAGCCACGCGGAAACCTTGTCGCCGTAGGGCGATCGCCCCGACAAGATGTGTTCCATCATCGCTCGCTGATTATTCATTAGAGCCACGGTGGGTGCGTCGCCCGTTGGATCGATGAATCGCACCTCGACGCCCGGCATATCCGCGAAATGCCGCCGAATGAGCTCGATGAAACCGTGATTGCCGTACGTGGCCAGAAGCAGACGCACCGGCCGATCGGTCGGCAGTGGGCTGGCCTCTGCACGCCGGCCCCGGGCCGCCGACAGCGCCTGGACCGCCGAACTTTCGTGCCAGGCGGCGAGGAAGCGGCCGGCATCTTCGGCTAGCGGCGAGGACAGCCGATCGAAGTGAAGCCGTCGATCAAACAGGAGGCGCTGGACCGCGTGAACCGACGCGACCGCCTTGCGGACGTCACCCTTGGCGAGGGAATTGTCGGCAAACGCCAGTTCGGCGGCGGCGGCAGCGGTGAGCCCGGCCGGCGTTCCGAAACGGATCTGCGCGTTCGCCTGGCGCAGGAGCAGATCCGCCCGTCGCCGCGGGCTCTTGATCCGCCGCCGGACGTTGTGCGAGACCTGGGCTGCGAACGCCGGATATCCGGCATCGAGCAGGCTCGAGTGGACCCGGTCGGCCAGCTCTAGGCGCACCGTATCGGGCAAGCCGGGCGTGGAGACCGCCGCTGTCCAGAGCCGGGCGGCCGCTCGCGAACGCATGATCGTCGGTGGGACCACGACGCGCAGCGTCGCCTTCGAGATCCGCCGAGCCGACCGTGCCGCGTTCATCCTCGACGCCGGAGGGTGACTATCGACGCACCGGAGCGTTCCACGATCATGAGGGGGCAGATTTCCTTCACGAGATGGCGACCGCGAACGATTCGCAACACCTGGCCGAGCGTCGACTGTCGTCGGATTGTGGCGCCAGTATGCCACAGCGAGATCGTCGGCAACGAGCCTCGCCGGCCCAGATGGGAGCGCGGCGAGGCCCGGCGGCGGTCCGACGAGGCATCGCCGATGGGTTGGCCGCTAGCCCGTGCTGGGCTTGATCTGCCGCTCGGCCAGCAGCTTGACGATGCGTTCGGCGGCGTGCCCATCGCCGTACGGCATCGCTCGTGCCGCAGTCGGGGTCGGTCGGATGGCCAGGCGAGCCCATGGTTCGGCGCCGAGCGTGGCCGGGCTAGGCGCGAGCGCGTTCCAGCCGTCGGCGAGCGTCTCCGACCACTCGGTCTCGCTGCGCAGCGTGGTGCACGGCCGGCCGAGAAGGTATGCCTCCTTCTGCAGCCCGCCCGAGTCGGTGATGACGCCACTGGCCCCAAGCACGGCGGCGATCAGACCGGCGTACGGCAACGGCCGTCCCGCGTGTAACGAGCCACGACGAACCGAGAGGCCGAACGCTTCCGCTCGGGCGACGAGGCGGGGATGGGCCAGCAGCGCCACTGGCATGGGCAGCCCGGCCAGCGAGTCCAGCAGTTCGGCCAGCCGATCGGGGTCGTCGGTGTTGGCCGCGCGGTGCAGCGTGGCGACCAGGTAGGGCCTCGCCGGGTCGATGCCCTCCGGCAGGTCGGGCGGGGCGAACTCACCGCGCAAGACCGCCTCGCGGACGCTCAGGCATACGTCCACCATGACGTCGCCGGATAGCACAGCGCGCTCGGCAAGGCCCTCCATGCCCAGGTGCCGGACGGCTTCCTCGGTCGGGGCGAGGAGCAGGTCTGCGGCGTGGTCAGTGAGGATGCGGTTATGTTCCTCGGGCATCTCGCGGTTGAACGACCGCAGGCCCGCCTCCACGTGCGCCACCGGGATGTGCATTTTCACCGCGGCCAGTGCCCCGGCCAGAGTCGAGTTCGTGTCGCCGTACACGAGCACCCAATCGGGGCGTTCGAGATCCAGCACCGGGTCCATAGCGGCGAGGGTGGCCCCCGTCTGTACGCCGTGACTCGCCGACCCGATCCCTAGATGAACATCTGGTGCCGGGATGCCGAGGCCGGCGAAGAATACGTCCGACAGTTCGGCGTCGTAGTGCTGACCGGTGTGCACGATCACATGGGTGTGGTCGGTCTTCGCGAACGCCGCGGCGATCGGCGCCAGCTTGACGAGCTGTGGTCGGGCACCGACGACGCTGACCACCTTCACGTCACGATCTCCTCACGTATCCGGTTAAGCAGCCGACCAAGCGGCTATGTCGTGCGGCGTGATGTCTCGATCGTCCAAGATCGCCGAGCGGGTGCTTCCACGGTGTCGCGAGACGTGGTGCGCGGCGATGCGGTTCGGCCGTCCGCGGGGAGCTTACTTCAGCGTATTGGGCATCGATCACGGGGATCGACACACTACGACTGGTTTGTCGACCATAAACTTGCCCATATATTGTCGTGGTTCATCAGATGCCGAGCCGGCCGCAACCGAACCTCCGCGCACGCGAGCGCACAACAGAATGCGGTTTTCACCTGTGGACAACACGAAATTCGTTCGGACACTTCGCCGTCGCCCTTCGGGGCCGACATCGGATGGCCCGGCGGCAGCGCTTCGTCCAGGCCACCGACCGCATGTCATCTATCTCGCGATCGGATTTCCGCCCGCTGCGAAGAGCAGCACCTACCGGCTGCGCGCCACCGCAAACCAATTCGCGTCGCTCGGCTGGGACGTCACCGTGATCAATCTGTGCGAGCGGGCATGGGAGCGCGAGTTCGGCATCGACCACACGCTGATGGCCGGCGTCGATCCGCGGATCCGGATCGTGGAGCTGCCGCTGGTACGCCAAGATCTCGAAACCGACATCCGCCGCTTCGCCGAGGTGCGCGCACTCTCGCCCGCGAGGTGGCGAGCGGCACACGACAAGCGCGTCCTCGAATCGTTTCCGGAGCCGGTTTTCGGCGGATTTCGCGCGGCCTTGGAGAAGGCGGTTCTCCAGGTCCACCGAAAGCATCCGGCCGATCTCTTGATGACCTCCTGCGCACCGTACGTGAATCTCGCGGCGACGTGGCGTCTGTGGGAGGAACACCGGGTGCCGTATGTCGTCGACTTCCGGGACGGCTGGTCAATCGATGTCATCGCCGGCACGGAAGCGTTTGCACCGGATTCGACCGCCGGCCGTTGGGAGCGAAAGGTGCTCGCCGAGGCCGTGGCCGTGTGGTGCGTCAACGATCCGATCGCCGGTTTCTACCGCGACCGCTATCCGGCGATCGCCGATCGCGTCCACGTCGTGCGCAACGGCTATGACGAGGACAGCTTGCCTGACGTCTACCGCCGTCCGCGCCCCGAGCAGGGTCTCACCTTCGGCTATCTCGGCTCGATCAACTTCAGCCCGGCCGCCCTAGACTCGATCTTGACGGCCTGGCGGATCGCTCGGCGACTCGACCCGGTCGTGGCACGCTCCCGTATGGAGTTCCGCGGACACATGGGCGCCGGCGCGCTGCGCGGTGCGAACAGCCATTCGAACCTGCTGGACGAACATGCCGAAGACGGCGTGAGCTTCGGCGGACCGGTGCCGAAGGCCGACGTCAGCGCGCTCTACGCCGGCTGGGACGTGCTGATGCTTCCCCTCGTCGGTGGCCGGTTCGTGACGTCGGGCAAGGTCTACGAGGTGATGGCGAGCGGGTTGCCGATCGTGTCTGCGCACGAGATCGAGCACGACGCGTCCACCGTGCTGGCCGGTCATCCGCTCTGGACAGGTGCGGTCGGGCTTGACGCGCGACCGCTTGCCGACCTGTTCGTCGAGGGTGCACGGATCGCCGTCGAGGCCACCGACGAACAGCGAGACCAGGCCCGGGCCCATGCCCGCAAATATGCTCGCGGCGCACTGATGCGTCCCGCCGTGCGAGAGGTAAGCGCGCTGGTGGGTGCGACAACCGGGGAAATGACGGCCGGGGAATTGACGATCGGGGAATTGACGACCGGGGAGATGACAACCGGGGAGCTGGCGCGATGATCAAGGTGCTCGCGCTAACCGGTCCGATCCGCGAGTCGGTTCTGCTGGACGCCATCGAACAAATCGTGGCGCGCAAGGTCGAGCTGTCAGTCATGTGTGACTTTGACGCCACCGAATACGCAATACCCGACGAGCATGTCGAGGTTCGCAGCCTGCCAGCCGCAATACAGAGCGGCGAGGTCAGCATCCGCCGGCGGCCGAGGGCCACCTCGCCGTCGTACCGGCGGTGGATCAGGTTCCACGCGGATCCGTGGTTTCGCGCGAAGTCTCGGCACGCGAATCTGATTGTGGCGCTGGATCAGGGCTCGGTCCACGCGGTCTGGGAGCTCGCGCAGCGCCACCGACGTCCGCAGGCGATCTACGGCCTCGCGCCGGCATTGGCCCTGCTCGACAAGTTCCTCGGCGAGCCGTTGCCGGCGGGCGCGTCCGTCGTCGGCCACGTGCCCGTCGTTGGTCGTCGAGTCGTGCGTCGCACCCGGCGCGAGGCGATCGCTACTGTGCGGCGGGCCGCTCGGCTCGCAGTGTCGCCGACCGTCATGCGAAGCCGCGTCGGCGTCAGCGCCTGGACGGCGCTGGCGTCGGCCCCCGGGATCCCACCGAACGTACGGACCAAGATTGCATATCGCGCCCATGTGAACATGATGGCTGCGGGCCGCCCGCAGCAGGCGCTCGCCGCCACTGACGCGGCGCTCGTGCACCTCGGCAAGCCGGAACAGCGTGCGACGCTGCTCGCGCGGGAAGCGGCCAGCGAGATCGCGGCGGGCGTGACGCCCTCGTTACCCCGCGCGCTGCACGCGCAACTCGAACTCGCTGATGCCGCCCGCTCCGCCGGCCATTACCATAAGGCGGCCGATGCCTTGGACGCCGCGCGGCGGCTGTTGTTCCATCGAATGCTGCATCTGGATCGCATGTCGTCACCGTTGATCGACGACCCGGACGCGTTCATGGAGCCATGGCGGCGCAGCACCGCGGCTATGGCCCTAGCGGCACCGCGCGGCAGGTCGGCTCCGGCGGCGGCGCCGCCGACCGATCGACCGATGCATTTGCTACTTGCGACGAACGGCAACCCGAGTTTCCTCACTGAGATCCGGCAACTGTTCGAAGCAAACCCAGCCGTGAACGTCCGCGTTATCGACCTTGCCGAGGACGGCGCAGGTCGCGATTGACTCGCTCGATCAAGCAGATGATGGAGCATGCACTCGCCGGCACGACAGCGTACGGCCACCGCGTCGACGAGTGGCTCACCCCGCATCTGGAATGGGCCGACACGGTCTTTGTCGACGGTTGCGTCGCGACCGCGGCGATGTTCTCCATGATCGATCCGGGCAGCACGCGGGTGATCGTCCGGTGGCATGGCTTCGAGGCGTTCTCGATCTGGCCACACCTGGTGGACTTCGATCGCGTCGACGATCTCGTCTTCGTCTCCGAGCACGTGCGGGATCTCGGCGTCGCCCTGCTACCACAGTTGGCGACGGCACGAACGCGTGTATCCGTGATCGACAACGCGATGGAACTCACTCGATGCCCACCCCAAGTCCAGCGACGCTCGCTTCACGCTGGGGGTCGTCGGCATTGGAAGCGTCGCGAAGGATCCTCGCTGGGCAATCGAGGTCGTCCAGGAACTACGGCGGACCGACGAGCGCTATCAGCTGGTGCTGGTTGGTGCGGAGCCGGATACAAAAATGAGCCGGGCCGCCCGCGAGTACTTCGAGTTGCTCACGGCCGAACTCGCCGATGCCGAGGCGACCGGCGCGGTCGCCCTCGCTGGCCACGTCGATGACGTCCCGGCGGCGCTCACCCAGATCGGGGTGATCCTCAGCTCGTCTTTGCAGGAGAGCCTCCACTGCTCACTTGTCGAAGGAGCGGCGAGCGGTGCCATCCCGGTCGTGCGCGACTGGCCGTATTTCGCCGGGCGGCGGCACAGCGCTCGCACGCTGTTTCCCAGCGACTGGGTGGTCGACACGCCACAGCAGGCGGCGGCGCGGATCTTGGAACTCACGCAGCGCGAAGACGTCTGGCGCGCGGCGGGCGCGGCGGCGGCGACGACCGCGATCCAGACCTGGGACTGGCAGGTGGTCAGCCGGAAGTTCGAGGAGCTCATCCCGACGGTCTCGACCTCGGGTGCTGTCGATGCGATCGTCGAAGGCTCGGCCGACCTGGATCCCGAATCCGATGCCGCATCGGCTACGTCGAACTGGGGCGCTGACCGCCCCGGCCGAGCGGGCATCGATGCCGTACGCTCAATCAGGCTTCCGGCCGACCACCATCGACCCGAGAGGACTGGCGCGACCGTGATTATCGGCGCGACAGTCGACGCACGTGCCGACTCACTTCGGTTCGTCATGTTCGTCGACAACGACGCCCGCGCGAATTCCGCACGCGCACGACTCGGTCGCTGCCCATCGCGGTCGAGCGGCCGTCGGGGGCAACCATCGCTCGGCGGGCGGCCCTGTTCGCCGGAGCACGGCAGAACACCGCCGGTGGTACGCCTGTCGGTCGGTGCCTGTTGTCAGGGTTGATCACCGCGGGCAGCGCTATGGAAGCCGAACGGTGACGGCACCGCCGACGTTCGTGATCATTGCTGTCTACAACACCATGCCGTATCTGACCCGGTGTCTGACCTCTCTCGTCTCTCAGTCCGATCGGCCTCGATCGGCTGGAGGTCATCGCGGTCGACGACGGTTCCGACCGACGGCGGTGGTGCCGAACTCGACCGATTCGCGACCCGATATCCCGGACATGATCAAGGTGATCCACCAGCCCAATTCGGGCGGCCCAGCGGTCCGAGTAATCGTGGACTCGACGCCGCCACCGGCCGCTACGTGTTCTTCATCGGCGCCGACGACTACTTGGGCACGCAAGCGTTGGAGCGGCTGGTCACCGCGGCCGACACTATGAGTCCGACGTGGTCGCCGGCCGCATGGTCGGCGTCAATGGACGCTACGCCCATCAGGCCATCTTCAACGGCAATCAGGTGTCGGTCGACCTATTCGATTCGCCGTTGCCCTATCACCTGTCCAACACGAAACTCTTCCGCCGTGACCTGCTCGACAAGCACCAGATCCGCTACCCGGAGGACATGCCCGTCGGCAGCGATCAGCCGTTCACCTTCGAGGCGTGCCTGCGCGCGAACCGGATCTCCGTGCTGTCGGATTACCGGTTCTACTACTCGGTCCGGCGCCGTAACGCCCTCAACATCACGTACGCCAGTGACGACCTGGCCCGGCTGGCCTGCACCGCGACGATCATGGACTTCGTCGCGAGTCTGGTCGAGCCGGGTCCGCGACGTGACGCGATCTTCGTCCGGCATTTCGAGTGGGAGCTGTCCAAGCTTGTCGAGGACCGCTTTCTCGGGCGGCGCCGGATGCGCAGGAGACGAGTGCGGGCCGGTGTGGCTCGGCTCGCCGAGGCATATCTCACCGAGCCGGTCCGCGATCGGTTGCGGCCGGAATCCCGGGTGCGGCTGGCGGTTGCCGAGCACGGCACGCGCGAACAGCTGGTCGCGGTCATCCGGCAGGATGCCAAGCACGGCACTCCGCCCACCGTGGTCGATGCCGGGCGATGGTATGCGGCCTATCCGGGCTTCCGCGATGCGACGGCCGGGCTTGCCGGACAGCTGTTTCGACGTGACCCGAGTCGCGCAGGAATGGGTCGAGAAGGTCGACCTAATCTTCACCGCTCGTACCCGCTTGCTGTCCGACAAATTGGTCATGACGGTTCGCGGCGCCCGGTCCGGACCGGCCGGCGTGAGCACCGAGGCCGCTGAAGCTTCGCGCCGGTCCCGTCGCCGCACTCACGACGACAACGACCGACGGCCAGATCGTTTCGGTAGCATTTCACGTCGCGGAGCTCGCGAAGACGAAGGGCCCGCTGTACGTCTGGTCGGTCGACGACGTCTCCGGCGCTCGGGAGACACCCGTACGCGCCCCGGCGGTCGACGGAAACCAGCGAGCCTGGTGTGTCACGGCACACGGTGTCTACCTCGCCACACTGACGAAGAGCGACCGAGGTCAACTGATGTTGCAAGGTGCGCGGATCCGTCCGCGCAAGCTGATTGCCCGGCTTCGCCGCCGGCTGACACGAACTGAGGAAGAAATCCGGATGAAGATCTGCGTTGTCGCGCTGGGCAAGATCGGGCTGCCGCTGGCGGTCCAGTTCGCCAGCAAAGGCCACGAGGTAGTCGGCGCGGACGTCTCGCAGCACGTCGTGGACCTCGTCAACGACGGTATGGTGCCGTTCCCCGGCGAGGCCGATCTCGACGTGAAGCTCAAAGAGGCGGTCGCGGCCGGTCTGATGACCGCGACCACCGACACCGCGGCGGCCGTCGCGCAGAGCGAGGCGGTCGTCGTCGTGGTGCCGCTGTTCGTCGATGCGGACGGGACGCCCGACTTCGGCTGGATGGACAACGCGACGCAGGCGATCGCCCGTGGGCTCAAGCCGGGCACGCTGGTCAGCTACGAGACCACGCTGCCGGTCGGCACCACCCGGGGCCGCTGGGTGCCGATGCTCGAGCAGGGCTCCGGCCTGAGTGCCGGACGCGACTTCTTCCTGGTCTTCAGCCCGGAGCGGGTGCTGACCGGCCGGGTCTTCGCCGACCTGCGCCGCTATCCGAAGCTCGTCGGCGGCATCGACGAGGCGTCGGCCCGTCGCGGCGTGGAGTTCTACGAGGCCGTCCTCGACTTCGACGATCGCCCCGACCTGCCGCGGCCCAACGGAGTCTGGGACCTGGGCTCGGCCGAGGCGTCCGAGATGGCGAAGCTCGCCGAGACGACCTATCGCGATGTCAACATCGGCCTGGCGAACCAGTTCGCACGCTTCGCCGACACCGTCGGCATCGACGTCACCAAGGTCATCGAGGCGTGCAATACGCAGCCGTACAGCCACATTCACGCGCCCGGCATCGCGGTCGGCGGCCACTGCATCCCGATCTATCCGCGGATGTACCTGTGGAACGACCCGGCGGCGACGGTGGTCCGGTCGGCCCGCGAGGCTAACGCGGCGATGCCCGAGTACGCGGTCTCACTGCTGGAGTCGGCGTACGGCGACCTGTCCGGCGTCGGTGTCCTCGTGCTCGGCGCGTCGTATCGGGGAGCGGTCAAGGAGACGGCGTTCTCCGGCGTGTTCCCGACCGTGGCCGCGCTTCGGGCCCGCGGCGCCATGCCGTACGTGTCCGATCCGATGTACAGCTCGGCGGAGCTGTCCGCGCTCGGGCTCCCGCCGCACGCTGGTGAACCGGTGACCGCGGCCGTGATCCAGGCCGACCACGCCGAATACCGGTCGTTGTCGGCAACTGACCTGCCGGGCGTACGGGTGCTCGTGGATGGCCGTCGCGTCACGGATCCGGCAGCGCTGGACCGGCGTGCAGCGCATCGTCATCGGCGGCTGATCGGCTCGTTGCACGGCCGGATGTCATCGGCGAGCAAACCGCATCGCAGCGGGCCGGGCGCATCGCGCCCGGCCCGCTCTCGTTGTGCGCGCTCGTCCGTTGGCGGGTAGTTCGTCGACCGAACTAAATGTGCTAGCATCGTGGTGTGGCTGATGTGGCGGTTGAGAAGCGGACGCGGACCACCACAAGCGAGGCGACGAGCCGCACGGCCGGTCGCCGCGCGCCCGATGGGACCGCCATCGCCGCGGTCCGCGGCCTGGCCAGGGTGTCCCGCATGCTGGAGAAGGCATCCACCGAGCTGAGTCTCGCGAATTATCGGGTGCTCGCCGCGATCGGCTCCGGTGACGAGCGTGCCTCACGGGTCGGCCGCAATCTCGCGCTGGGCAAGCCGACGGTGAGTGCGACCGTCGACTCGCTGTGTCAGCGCGGTCTGGTCAGCCGGTCGAGCGTCGGCGACGACCATCGCGCCGTCGCGCTCAAGCTGACCGTCGAGGGTCAGGCCGTGCTCGACCGGGTCGAGCGGGCAATGGTCGAACGGATTCTCGACCTTTCCACGCGCTCCCCAGACGGACCGCGCCTGATGGAAGCCCTGTCCTGGCTCGGTGCCGCCATGGATGATGCCCTGGCGCACCGTACCCACGACGACCAGACGCCGACCCGTTGATGGCCGCGGACAAGCACTGGCGTCGTTACGTACCAGGGAAATCGCGGTGACCGCCACCACCGGCGACCGGAAGTCGACCGGCGGCACGCTCGACGATGGTCCGCGGGCCGACGACGCCGAGCCAGCGACCGTCGCACCCGTTGCGTCCGTCACCGAGGGGCCGAATGAAGTCGAGTCATTCGAGGCGGCGTCCGGTGTCGGAGGTATGTTCGCGTCGCTGCGTATCCATAACTACCGGCTCTACTTCTTCGGGCAGAGCACGTCGGTTGCCGGTAGCTGGATGCAGAACGTCGCGATCAGCTGGGTCGTCCTGCAGCTGAGCCACAGCGGCGTCGTGTTGGGTGCGTTGACGGCCGCGCGGTTCGTGCCACTGCTGCTGCTCGGGCCGTGGGGCGGTCTCATCACCGACCGGTCGGACAAGCGACGCATGATGATCATCACGCAGATCTGCCTGGCGCTGCTGTCGTTGGTGCTCGCCGTGCTCTCGCTGACCGGGCACGTGACGCTGCTCGCGCTGATCGCGATCGTCGTCTCGCTCGGCATCGTGAACGTGTTCGACGGCCCGGCCCGGCAGAGCCTGATCAGCAACATGGTCGGCCGCGACCGCATCGCCAACGCGATCGCGCTCAACTCGATTGCGATGAACAGTTCCCGGATCGTCGGGCCCGCGGTCGGCGGTCTGCTCATCGCAACAGTCGGCGTGACGCCCTGCTTCTTCTTCAACGCGATCTCGTTCGTCGCGGTCATTGCGAGCCTGGTCGCGATGCGCACATCGGAGCTGATGCCGTCGCAGCGAGAGGTCCGTTCGAGGGGTCAGATCCGCGCGGGACTGCGATACATCGCCGGTACGCCGGCACTGGTCGCCCCACTGGTCATGGTGCTGGTAACCGGTACGTTTGCGTGGGAGTTCCCGGTGACGCTGCCGCTGCTGACGACACAGACGTTTCACGGCAGCGCAGCTGTCTACGGCACGATCATGGCTTGCCTGGGCATCGGGTCTATCGGCGGTGCGCTGGCCGCGGCGAAACGGCGCCGGCTGAGCGTGCGATCGCTCTCGCTGTCGGCGGCGATCTGGGGGATCCTCATCGTGGCGGCGGCCGGGGCACCGAACCTGGCCGTGCTCTATGGCGTCATCGTTCTGGTCGGCGCCGGGGCGATCACGTTCAACTCGGCGGCCAAGACGTTGCTGCAACTCGAAAGCGCGCCACAGATGCGCGGCCGGGTGATGGCGATCTGGTCGATGTCCTGGCAGGGCAGCACTGTCATCGGGGCGCCGATCGTCGGTGCCATCGGCGGTTCGTTCGGCGCCCGCTACGCATTGCTCCTCGGCGGCCTGACGTCGTTGGCGATCGGGGCCCTCTACCTGGTGGCCCGGCGTAAGGCGGTCGACCGCCCGGCGTTCGGATCGGACTAGCGTTCGGGTCGGGCTAGCGTTCGGGTCGGGCTAGCGTTCGGGTCGGGCCAGCGTTCGGGTCGGGCTAGCGTTCGGGTCGGGCTAGCGTTCGGGTCGGGCTAGCGTTCGCGTTGAAACGGCCGCTCGATAGCGCGACCGGGGCTCCGCCGGCAGCCGGCCAGGCATAATCTTTCAGCGTGCACAACGTCATGCTGACCTGGCCGCAGTCGACGGAGCTCACCGCTGCGCTCGCCGTCGCCGGGATCGCCTTCCGTTGCGCGCGTCCGGCGTGGACCCGCGTCGCCGCCGCGTTCGCGTTCGAGGCATCGCTGATCGCCGCGCTCTACTCGGTCTGGCAGTTCGTTGCCAACCGTACGGTTTCCGACGAGCCGACCGCCGTACGCCATGCGCGGTGGGTCGACCGATTCGAGCACGCGTTCCACTTCCCATCCGAGCTGTCCGTCCAGCACTTGGTACTCGGCCATCCGGCGTTCGTACAAGCGGCGAACCTGTATTACGACACGATGCATTTCGCGATGATCTTCGTGTTCCTGTTGTGGCTGTTCGTGCGGCATCGCGACCGCTACGGGCAGGTGCGCACGGTGCTCGCGATCTCGACCCTCGTCTGCCTCGTGATCTCGTTCGTTCCCGTGGCACCCCCGCGCATCCTCGCCGGGTCGGGATTCGTCGACACCGCGGTGCTCTACGGCCAGTCCGTGTACGCGAGCGATGCCGCCAACGAGCTGTCCGCGATGCCGTCGGTGCACGTGCTCTGGGCCGTACTGATCGCGTGGTACGCCGTACGGATCGGGCGCGGCCGGTGGCGTGCGCTCGGCCCGATCCACGCCGCCGTCACGATCTTCGTCGTGGTGTGCACGGCGAATCACTGGTGGCTCGACGGGGTCGTCGCCGTCGCCATACTGGGCGTGTGCGCCTGGGCGCAGTTCGGAGTGGCGGCCGGCTGGGCCGCCTGGCGGGTGCGAGGCCGGGCGATCGCTGTGGCCGTGCCAGGACTAGCCGTTCCGGAGCCGACGATGCCGGAGCTAGCGGTGCCGGGGGTGGGCGCTGCAGGGGCGGAAGGGCCGCACGGGGCGGACATACCCGTACCGGCTCGGCAGGAAGCCTGAGCCCCGTGCGGCCGTCAGGTCCCCGCCCGCGCGACCACGACATCACCGGATAACCGGCCGTGAGGAGCGTCGCTGGTGACCGCGCCGGCATGCCGCAGCGCGGAAATCACCCGCGTCGCGTCCGACGCGCGGTAGATCGTTTCGGTCAACACGAAGTGCCTTAGCTGCGTCACCGTCTGCGGGCCGGTGGCGCCGAGATGGGTCAAGAGTGCCCGGCGCAGCGGCCCCGGATGAGGTTCGAGCGAGATGTCCTGGAGATGCCCGCCCGGATCGGTGGGATCGCGGTAGCGCACGCCGGCGTACTCGTCGACTGACCACAGAGCGTTCTTGAACGCGTCCAAACTGTTGGCACGATCGGTCGCGAGGCTCACCAGGCAGGCGTCTCCATCGGCGGCCAGGAACTCGACACCGGTCGTCAGCGCGAATCCGTTGGCGTGCAACGTATTTCGCTGCCGGATCCAATCGCCCGGCGGCAGGACGGCGATTTGCTCGACCGGTCGACCGGCACCGTGCAACCCCTCGATGGGCGCGGCGACGTGGGAACACACGAGCAACGGCGCCCCGCCCGAACCGGCCGCGGTCATCGCCGACGTCAGGAGCTGCTCGGGCTGGCCGTCCAGCACGTGTACGGTCAGGTTCGCGGGGGTACGCAACTCAGCCTGTACGCCCTCCAGATGCCGTCCGATGTCGCCATCCGGGCCGACGACAATGTAGGTCAGCTTGCGCGCCCGCAGCAGGTCGTCGAACTCGGCGAACCCACGCAGGGCCGCCTCGGCCGTCGCGGCGTGCGGCTCGGTCGAATCGCCGTTGGTGTTCTTTGTGCCGGTATGCGAGTCTTCGGCCGTGCCGGGCGCCGACCAGGCGTACGCGAATGTGACACGCTTTGCGCTGCGCAGCGCCGCGGGCGTCCACACATCCAGATACCGGACGAGCAACTCACGCGTCACTCCGGCGATGGTCATGCCCCAAGTGTGACGGGCCAACCGCCGTGTGGGCTAGGTTCTCGCGGCCCGTCTGCCGCTCGGGCCGCGCGGGGTCGTTGTCAGGAGCGTTTTGCCGTACGGAGAACGCGCGCGAGCGTATCTAGCGCGGCGGGGAAGCCGCTTTCCGACGGAGTCGCATAACCCACGACGAGTCCCTGCGGCCGGTCGAGCGTGGCCGGTCGGTCGAGCGTGGCCGGCGGCGTGCTCAACCACTCACTGCCGAGATCACCAACGGCCAGGCCGTACGATGCGGCGTGGTGAAGGACGTCCAGCTCGCTCGGTCCGTTGGGCGGCAACGAGACGAGCGCTTGCAGGCCGGCGGCAATGCCGTGCAGCGAATGCGATCGGAGTCGGGTGACGAGCAGATCGCGGCGCCGACGATATCGCAGCCGACAGGATCGGACGTGACGGTCGTATCCGTGACTCGCGATCAGATCGGCCAGCGTGAGTTGGCCGATCGATTCAGTGAACACGTCGGCGTAGCGCTTCGCCTCGACGACCGGCTCGACTAGCGAGTCGGGCAGCACCATCCAGGCGAGCCGGACCGCCGGCGCGAGCGTCTTGGACGCCGTGCCGACGTAGACGACGCGATCCGGTGCGGTGCCTTGGAGCGCGCCGACCGGTTGCCGGTCGTAGCGGAACTCGCCGTCGTAGTCGTCTTCGATGACGAAGCCATCGTGTTTGACCGCCCACGTAATGGCGGCGTGCCGGCGATCGGGCTGCATCGTGACACCCATCGGATACTGGTGGGCCGGCGTGACCACGATCGCCCGTACGTTCCGGAAGGCATTGTCGGACAACAGGTCCGTACGCGCGCCGCGCCCGTCGACGGGAAGCGAGACGATATCGGCTCCGTGGTGTCGGACCACGTCATGGTGGAACGCGAGGCCCGGATCCTCCATGGCGATCGCAGCGCCGATCCCGCGTGGTGAATCAGCGCCGGTGAGCACCCTTGTCAGCAGCGCCAACGCTTGTACGTACCCAGAGACGACGACGATCCGATCGGGATCGGCCCGGACTCCGCGCGCTCGCCCGAGATACTCCGACAGGGCCCGGCGTAGCTCGGCACGGCCGCGCGGATCTCCGTACCCGTAAATGGAAACCGGTGCGGCGGCCAATGCCCGTCGCAATGATCGCACCCACGCGGACGTCGGGAAGGCCGTCACATCCGGGGTTCCGGGCCGGAGGTCGAAGCGAGGGCGTTCGTCGGCGACCGGGTGCGCCGTGGTGGTGGCCGGTTCGGAGGAGCGGCCGGCAACGACGGTGCCGGACCCGGCGCGTGCCTCGAGGTATCCCTCGGCGATGAGTTGGTCGTAGGCGGCGTTGACGGTCCCGCGAGCGAGCCCCAATTCCTTGGCCAGGGAGCGGGTGGACGGCAGCTTCGCTTGCGGCGCAAGCCGTCCCGCGCGGATTCCGTCCCGGAGCGCGCGTTCGAGCGCGACTCGACGCCCGGCGCCGGTGCCGACCTCGAGATGGAGGTCGACGCCGAACGCGGCCCAGTCGACAGGCAAAAGTGGCCCAATCTTTCGTTGTTGTATTGGCCCTTAGTATAGGGCCGATTGAGCCATACCGTTGGTGGCATGACAACGCAGACAGCAGCGCCCGTTCAAACGGCGCCCAGTCAAACAACGCCGACCGAACCGACCAGCCAGCTCGTCACGACGTCGAACACCATCCGCTCCGCGGTGGATGAACTGGCGCCACACATCAACAAGGCGATGAACGCTCTGGAGGCGGCGTCGCGGAAGACGCGCGTCGAGGCGCCGTTGCAGGAGCTCGTGCGGGCCCGCGCCTCCCAGCTGAACGGGTGTGCGTACTGCGTCGACATGCATGCCGCCGACGCACGCAAGGGTGGCGAGACCGAGCAGCGGCTCTATGCGCTGCCGGTGTGGCGCGACACGCCGTTCTTCACCGCCCGGGAGCGTGCGGCGCTGGCGCTGACCGAGGCGGCGACCCGGCTGACCGACGGTCCGGTCTCGGACGAGGTGTTCGCGGCGGCCGCCGAGCAGTTCGACGAGGTCGAGCTGGCCGAACTGATCTGGGTGATCACCGTCATCAATGCCTGGAACCGGCTCGGCGCGACCGCGCGCGCGTGGCCACTGTCGTGACGACGTCGGTCAGTAATGCGGCCGCGTCGCGGCTACGCGACCTGCATCGGCCGGGGCGCCCGCTGGTTCTGCCGAACGCGTGGGACGCCGGCTCGGCACGCATCGTGGCGGCGGCGGGGTTCGCCGCCGTCGCCACGAGCAGCGCGGCCGTCGCTGAATCGCTCGGATATTCGGACGGCGAGGCGGCGCCGGTCGAGGAAATGCTCGATGCGGTCGCCCGCATCGCCCGCGCGGTGTCCGTGCCGGTCACCGCCGACTTCGAGCGGGGGTACGGACTTCCGCCGGCGCAGTTGGTCGAGCGGTTGGCGGCGAGCGGAGCGGTCGGCTGCAACCTCGAGGACTCGGAGCCGTCCGCGCGCACGCTCGTCGATGCCGACCAGCAAGCCGATTTCCTCGCCGCCGTACGGGAATCCGCCCGCGCCGCCGGCATCGACCTGGTCATCAACGCGCGCATCGACACGTTCCTGGATGACATAGCCCTCGACGACGTGTTGCGCGATGGCGTCGGGGTCGGTGGCGGCTCGACGGCTCGGCTCGACGAGGCGATCCGCCGAGCGCGGCTGTACGTCTCGGCCGGCGCCGATTGCGTCTACCCGATCCGCATGACGTCGCCGGCCGACATTCGTGCGATCGTCGACGAGATCGGCGCGCCGGTGAACATCCTGGCCGCGGCGGACACCCCGTCTATCGCGGAGTTGGCCGCGCTCGGCGTGGCTCGCGTCAGTTTCGGCGCGGGCCTCTACCGCGCGGCGTGCCGGCGCGTCGGCGAACTCGTCGCCGAGATCGCCCAGGCCTGAGGTAAGCCCGGGAACGGCTCAGCTCGGGAGCGCGGACGCGAGCTGGGCGAACCCCGCGACAGGATCCTCGTCGGGACCGGTGATGAGATTGACGGCGACGTGGTTCGCGCCGGACTCGATGTGTCTGGTCAGGCCGGCCGCGACGGCTGCCGGGTCGCCGTAGACGACCAGTGCGTCGATCAGTCGGTCGCTGCCACCATCGGCGAGATCCTCGTCGGTGAAGCCGAGCGAGCGCAGGTTGCGCGTGTAGTTGGACAGGCCGAGATACGGCTTCTCGACGGTCGGACGGCCGATTGCCCGGGCCTTTTCCGGGTCGGCGGCCAGGACGACGCGCTGTTCGGGCGCGAGCAGGACGCCCGGGCCGACGATCTCTCGCGCGCGGCGCGTGTGTTCGGGCGTCACGAGATAGGGATGGGCGCCGGCGGTGCGCTCCGCGGCCAGCTTCAGGACGCGTGGTCCGAGGGCGGCCAACACCCGGCGATCCATGGGTACGTGTGCCTCGTCGAGCGCGTCGAGGTAGCCGACCAGCGCGTCGTACGGCTTGGTGTAGCGAGCTCCGGTCGCCTCGGGGTGTCCGACGCCGATGCCCAGGAGGAATCGGCCCGGGTGCCGCTTCTCGATCCGGTGGAACGACGCGGCAACCAACTCGGGTGCGTCCTTCCAGATGTTCACGATCCCGGTCGCGACCATGATCGTCGCGGTCGCGTCGAGGTAATCCTCGATCACCCGCAGGTCGCCGTCCGGCGAGCCGCCGACCCAGATCGCGCCGTATCCGAGCCGTTCCAGCTCGACGGCGAATTCCGGCGTCAGCGCGCTGAAGCGCCGGAAGGCCCCGAACGTGCCAAGGTTATCGATCACCCGTGCGTCAACCATGTCGCGAAGCTCCGTCCTGTCGATTCGGTCGTTCCTCTAGTCTCGATCGCGGCGATTCGGCGCTGCCGCTAACGGCAACATGACCCCGAAACGCGGCTATTCCCAGCCGCCTTCCCGGCCGGCGCGACGAGTGGCCCACCAGACTGACGCCGCGACTTGAGATGATGTCGCGTATGCCCGATCGCAAGCACGGCGCGCCGGCACCGCCGACCGAGTCCGAAGTGCGCGGCGACGACTGGGCCGGCTCGGACCTGTCCGGCCAGACGTACGAGCGCGTCGCGTTCGTCGACGTCGACTTTCTCGACACGACGAATACCGGTGCCACGTTTTCCGAGTGCACGTTTCGCGATTGCTGCTTCAACGCCTCGACCCACACGTCGGCCGCGTTCGTGAACTGCTCGTTCGCCACGAGCACGTTCTTCGACGCGACGTTCACCGAGTGCAAGTTCGTCGGGAGTATTTTCGAACGCTGTACGTTCGGCTTGCTCAAAGTGGCCGGCGGCGACTGGTCCTTGGTCGGGCTGGCCGGCGCCGACCTCCGGCGAGCGTCGATTGCGGGCACGCGGATGCGCGACGTGGATCTGACCGGGGCGCAGCTACAGGACGGCTTGCTCCACAACGTGGACCTGTCCGGCGCTTGGCTGCACGGTGCCAACCTGAGCCGCGCCGACCTTCGCGGATCCGACGTGTCCGCGATCGACCCCACAGCCTCGACGATCACCGGCGCGATCATCGACGTCCAGCAAGCGTTGACCTTCGCCGCCGCGCTCGGCCTCGTCGTCCGCGACGACGTGCCCCGCGGCTGAGGGTCAGTCGTTGCTTCAGCGGCGACGTCGTTGGTCGCGCACGCCGTGCGTCGTCGCCACGCTCAACGCCGTGAGGCGCTCGATGTTGTCGGACTGATCGGCGACGCGGTTGCGGCCGACGTGTCCGCACCGGAGGCATCGGTGCACGATCATGTATCCCTTAGCCGGGTGGTGGTCGAGCGCGATCGGCGCCATCAGACCGCGGCACGGATTCGCACGGTCGCCGGGCCGGACGTCAACGTGTAGCGAGAACAGGCAGTCCGGGCAGTGATTGCGGTAGCTGCCGCCGGTGAGCAGCGCGACAGGCACGCCGCAGTTTGTGCAGACAAACGGCGTGTTTTCGGTGTTCCTACTGATGGCCGGTCCTTACGAGTCGAAGTGATCTTCAAACTCGAAAGGCCCAGGGTTCCGTCTGCTCTCTCGCTTCACCGTCGGGTCACGGCGGTGCGCGCTCGCAGGCTTGGTTGGCGAGTGACCGATTCACCGCCGGCCTCTTGGGCCAGCGATTACTTCCAGTTCCTGCTTCATCCCGGCCTGTTGCATCCGGGAATCCGTACCCCTGCTGGTTTTGTCTCGTCACCGAAATGTTCTTTGCGCCGAGATTTTGAGCCAGCCACTGTCAGGAAGGTTGCCCCGCCTGCCACCGGTAGGTGTCGTCCAACCGCACTGCCGTCGGCGTCGTCCCCTGTCAGGCACGCCCGACTCGATTAGCCAAGATCACCTCCGCTCGGACAAAGTGCCGTGAAGGGTTCTACGTCTCTGCATGCACTGCTGCCGTGCCGAAAGACAGCGTGCCGTGAACGGTCCTACCTCTCTGCGCGCACTGGTGCGTGCAGAGAGATAGGTGCGTGTGCGACTACCTTCGCCTGCACCGGTCGGCGTCGCAACCGGTTTCGCGATGCGGCGACGCGAGTCGCCGCGGGGGACCCACCAACGTCAGTGGTCGCCGAGATTGTCGAGGGATTCAACCCGCCGCAACTTCGAGAACACGATCCACGGCAGCGAAAGCGGCACACCCGCCGAAGCGACGAACAGCGTCGCGCGTAGACCGATGTGGTCACCGAGAACGCCGGCGACGATCGCGGCGATAGGTGTCAGCGCACCGATCAGAAACCCGAACCCAGCGGCGACCCGACCCTGGACCGCGTTGGGCGTCGCGGCCTGTCGGATCGTCATCTCGACGATGTTGGCGGCGACGATCGCGCACCCGGCGATGAAGAAGACCGCGGCAAAGATGATCGTCCGCGTCGTCGCCGATCCGCCCACGAAGGGCAGCGAGACGATGGCGGCCGCGCCGATGACGTACCCGCCGAGCAGGAGACGCCCGGGCCCGACGCGGCTCAGCGCACGGTCCAAGAGCGCGGCCGCGACCAGGCCGCCGACGCCGAAGCCGGCGAATACCAGGCCGATCTCGCCTGCGGACATGTGTGAAACACGCGCGGCGTAGATCACGAAGATCGTCAACATCATGCTGGCGAAGATGTTGAACACCGCAGCCGCGCCGGCTATCGATCGCAGCAACGTGTGCGTGACGGTGAATCGGAGACCATCGAGGATGTCAGCGAAGACCCGCCGGACAACACTGCCGTCGTCCGCTGCGGGTTCGTGCTGCACAGCCGGTTCGGGGGTACGGATGACGGCGACGCTCCACGCGGAGACCAGAAACGACAGCGCGTCGGCGAGCAGCGCGAACGGCGCCCGGACCAGTTGCACCAAGAGGCCGGCCAGTCCGGGACCCGCCACCTCGGACAGCGACTGGGTCGTCTGGAGGCGGCTGTTGCTGGAAAGCAGGCGGTCCGGTCCCACGAGTGTCGGCAAATAAGCCTGGTAGGCGAGGCCGAAGACGACGGCGAGACAGCCGACCACCAACGCGACCAGATACAGCACGGATATGTGCAGATAGCCGAGCCAAGCGAGGACCGGTACGGCACCGATCGCGACCGCCCGTCCCAGGTCGGCACCGATCATCAGCGGTCGCCGCCGAATGCGGTCGACGACGACGCCGAAGAACAGCATCAAACCGAGGACGGGAAGCTCACGCGCCGCACCGAGCAGCCCGATCTGTGTCGCGGTGGCGTGCAGATACAGCACCGCGGTCAACGGCAACGCCAGCGTCGTGACCTGGGTGCCGAAAGCCGAGATGCTTTGGCCCAGCCAGAGCCGGTTGAAGTCGCGACGCAGGCCGTCGTCATCGCCGGTGCGGGTCAACGGGACGGTTTCGTACTGTCGTAACGGATATGTCGACGTTCGTTTCGATGCCCACGGGTGACGGCTCCTGAAATTCGGTGTAATAGGGTGCCGCGCTGGACGTCTCCGCGCACTCCATCGGCCGTCGCCGGGTGGAGCAGACCTTGCCGGTCACGGCTGGTCACGGAACTGACCGTATGATCAGGCGCCCGACTGCGCTACGTCGGTTATTCGAGGCAATTTCGGCGACAGGGAGGCAGCGAGGCATGGCGGCTGTCGACGCAGGTGACCTGTCCGAGTCGGTGGAGATCGCGAGCGTGGTCAGCTGGCCGGGGCGACGGCGCGGGCCGCGACGACTGGTCGGCCCGGCGAGTGTTCCCGGGATGGTGCAGCTGCACCAGGCGATCCCGATCGTCGAACGTCAACATGCGCTGATCGAGGAGTTACGCGCCCGTGCGCCGAGGTTTGTGCGAGGTACCGATCTCGCCATCCGCACCGGGACCACCGTACGCACCGTCGAGCGGGACCTCGCTCGCCTGACCGACGCGGGAGTGCCGGTCGAGGTACGCCGTGGCCCGGGCGGTGGCTACCGCATCAACACCCGGGCGTCCTTGCCACCGTTGACCTTGACACCGGGCGAGGTATCCGCACTCATCGCGTCGCTCGTCGCCGTCGGTCCGTACGTCTCTGCGACGGCACAAACAGCACTGGGCAAGTTGTTGGCGGCGCTCGCTGTGGAGGACGAGTGACGAGCATGAGGCAAAGCGGCGCTCCCGCCTCCCGTTCGGCCAACGCGGGCGAGACCGTCGGGCCGGCGACGGATCCGGCCGACGGATCGTCGATCCCTCGGCTTGCGCGTCCGACACTTTCCCGTCCGACACTTTCCCGCCCGACGAAGGCCGATCTCCTGGCCGCCCACGGCCGAGCCATCCCCGACGTGCTGGCATCCGGCCTCGCCGTCGTCTTTTGCGGTATCAATCCGGGCCTCTGGTCGGCCGCGACGGCGCATCATTTCGCCCGGCCGGGCAATCGATTCTGGCCGGCTCTGCATCGAGGAGGGTTCACGCCGCGCCAACTCGATCCGGCCGAGCAGGAGTCGATGTTGACGTACGGACTCGGTATCACGAACCTGGTCGCGCGGGGTACGGCTCGGGCCGACGAACTCACGACCGCCGAACTCTCCGCCGGCGCCGACCTGTTAGCGGACAAGGTTATGCGGCTTCGGCCGGCGTGGCTCGCGGTGCTTGGCGTGACAGCCTACCGATCGGCGTACGGGCGACGGCACGCCTCGGTCGGTCGGCAACCCGACCGGATCGGCGACACTGGTGTGTGGATCCTGCCCAATCCGAGCGGTCTCAACGCCCACTACACCCTGGATCGACTGTGCGCCGAATTCGCGGCGCTGCACAAAGTGGCCCTCGGTTAGCCGCGTCGTGTGCCACCTCCGCGGCTCGCCGGTGGCTGGGACGGCGTGGCGCCGACAACGTCCGGCATCGGCTGGGACGCTGTCCGCATGATCGATCATCTGTCTCTGCAGTGCGACGACATTGTTGCCAGTACGGCCTTCTACGATGCCGTCCTGGCAACGGTCGGCGGCACGCGCATCCTCGATTTCGGTGATGTCATCGGGTATGGGATCGACCGGCCGGAATTCTGGATCGGCGCCGCGACGACCATGGGACCGGCACGCGAATGCCATGTGTCTTTCACCGCTCCGACGCGCGCGGCAGTGCTGGCATTCTTCGACGCCGCGCTCGAACTCGGCGCCGAGATCCTTCACGAGCCACGCGTCTGGCCGGAGTATCACCCGACGTATTTCGCCGCGTTCGTCCGGGATCCGGATGGCAACAACGTCGAAGCCGTGTGCCACGCGCCGGAGTGAGGTCGCCTCGGGAGCGGCCTCGCCGGATCGGCTCAGAATCGGCGGGCGAATGGTACGGGCTTGCGCATGCGTACGAGCAGGAGCAACGGGATGAGTACGTAGGGCAGGTTGAAGACGAGGAACTTGGCCGGATTGTGGGTCCGGAACGCGGCTTCGCCGAAGAACTCGACACCGAACACGATGACACCGGTGATCGCGGCGATCATCGTGGCATAGATGACAGATGGCAGCTGGATCCAGTTCCGGCCGGTCAACAGCGCGTACACGAGCACGATGTAGAAGGGCATATAGACGAACGCCGACAATCCGGTGACGATTCGCATCCAGTCGGGTGGGGTCATGAACAACGGGTCGGCATCATGGGCGTACCAGTAATTGGATTGAACGAAGAAGTTTGCTGAAGGGTGAGAAAAATCGACGCCCACCGTCGGCAGCAGGTCGCTGATGATCGATGTGATCGTGAAAGCGGTGAAGACAACGGCGAAGAGGACGTCGATCCGGCGATCGCGCAGGGCGAGATTCGGCTGGTCCGGGAGGTTCATGATGGGCGATCCTAGTGGCGGCAAGGCGCCGCCGCGGTCCCTCGATGCCCGCCTCGACCGGCTATCGGCGGCGATGATCAGCAGTCACGCGAGGCCGGATCGGTCCATCCGGTAGAACCGCCAGAAATCGTTGTCGACCGCGAGTTGCGTGCACGTGGCGAAACCGGCCGCGGTCGCCCATCGGTGAACGGTCGGCGCGCGCAGTACCGTCCCCGCTGCCTCAACTGGATCCTCCGCCATCGTGGCCGGCAGGCAGTGCAGCACGCTGAACCCGTACTGCAGCCGCTCAACTTCGTCCGGAGTCGCCGTGAATTCGTCGGCCACCCGTTCGTCGGCGACGAGCAGCGTCCCGTCGTCGGCCAGACCCGCGCGGACCGCCCGCAACACACCGACCGGGTCACCCATGTCGTGCAGCGCCTCGAAAATCGTCGCGAAGTCGAACGGGCCGTCCCCACTGATCTGACTCGCGTCGGTGAGCGCGAAGGTCACCCGGCTACCCAGGCCGACGCGCGCGGCCTCCGCTTGGGCGGCGGCAATGGACCGCGCGTCCAGGTCCACGCCCACAATCCGGATCCTCGGGTACGCCGCCGCGAGCGCGAGTGTGGACGTACCTTCGCCGCAGCCGAGGTCGAGCACGCGAGCCGGCGGATCGCGATCCAGTCGATTGCTCACGTCTGGCATCGCCGCGATCCAGGACACGAGGTCGTGGATGAACCCCGGTCGGTTCAGCGACCGGATGCCTTCGCGGATCTCGTCGCCGTACGCACCGTAGGGCACACCGCCGCCGGAGCGAAAAGCGTCGGGCAGCAACGGCAGGGCCCGGGCGATGCCGGCGAGCATCGTCGCGATCGGCCCAGTGTGGTACGGGCTGTCGGCGTCCAACAACACCTCGGCGTGTCCGGGCGGCAGGCGATAGACCCGATCGGCGGCCGGCGAGGATGGGTCGTCACAGCTGAGAACCTCGGCAACGACCTGATGCTCAAGCCATTCACGTGCGTATCGAGTGGAGATGCCGGCGCGAGCGGCGAGGTCGCCCTCGGTCAGTCCGCCGGCCGTGGTCGGCGTTGATTGACGATCCGGCGGGTTGGTCGACGCTTCGTCGAGCGCTCGATAGAGCCCGAGCTCGAGACCAAGGTGAACGGAGAACAACTCCAGCGCCGGGACCGCGCTGTCGACGAGGCGCTGCGCCAGCTGATCTCGCGCGGCCTGTGCTGAGGCTCCGCCCGTGACGTGCGTCGTGGCCTCTGGGTTGGCGTGTGGGTTGGCCTGTGTGCTCGCGGCCATGTCGGCGTCTTGGCTGGCGGCTGTCATCTCGTAACGATGCCACCCGGACGCTCGTCGCGTCGTCAACGTCTACAAAACCCCGTGGATGTTGGCTGCGGATCCCTGGGACTGTTCCGGGGGCTCGACGGGTTCGATGGGTTCGACGGGCTCGACTGAGTCGAAGGGCTCGACCGGCTCGGAGGGCTCGACCGGCTCGGAGGACTCGAAGCGCCGGGAACCGTGGGTGTCGTGACGGCCGATGCCTCGACGAAACTATGATCGCTTGATGGCGATGATTCCCAGCTCGCACGATCGCAACTGCCGCGTCGACCTGACGCCCGCGGTCAGCCTGTTTCGTAGTCTGGGCGACCCGACCCGACTCGCGATCGTCCATGAGTTGGCCAAGGGCGAGCGGCGTGTTGTCGATCTGACTCGTCATCTTGGGCTCGCCCAATCCACGGTCTCCGCCCATCTCGCACTCATGCGCGAGAGCGGAGTCGTCCAGAGCCGTCCACGCGGGCGCCAGTCGCTATATCGGCTGAGCCGACCCGAATTGTTCACGGTCCTGACCGCGGCCGAGAGCCTGCTTGCCGCGACCGGCAACGATGTAGAACTGTGTCCGCCGAGCGATAGTTCGGACGGGGCTCGGCTGGCGGACGCTGCCGCTTCTGACGCTGCTGCGTCTGATGCTGGATCTGTGGGCGTCGTGTCGCCGGGAGTTGGGTCTTCTGGCGGGGCTCGGCTGGTCGACCCTGCTGCTTCTGCCGGCGCGGCACCCACGGATGGGGATCCCGATGGGCCGGTGGCCGTACGTGTCGGGCTGGTGCGCAACCCCGCCGCCTCGGCCGGCGTGGCGGACGTTGCGGCGGCAGTGAGCGATGAAGCGGCGTGACATGAGCGGCCACGACCACGATCATGGCCTAGCGACGTCGGGCAACCGCCGACCCCTTGCCGTCGTGTTGGGCATATCGAGCGCGATCCTCGTCGTCGAGGTGATTGGCGCCCTGATCTCTGGCTCGTTGGCTCTCCTCGCCGACGCCGGCCACATGCTCACCGATGTCGCGGGACTCACCCTCGCATTGATCGCCGCAGTGCTCGTCGAGCGGCCGGCGACGTCGCGCCGTACCTGGGGCTATCGCCGCGCCGAAATCCTGGCGGCCGCGGCCCAAGCCGCAGTGCTTCTCGCAGTCGGCATTTTCGTTGTTGTCGAAGCCGTCCGCCGGCTGATTACGCCACCCGATGTCGCCTCGGGCGCGATGCTCATTTTCGGAATCGTCGGCCTGCTCGGCAACGCACTGTCGATCCTGCTGTTGTCGCGGGTCCAACGCGGCAACCTCAACACCCGGGCCGCGATGCTCGAAGTCGTCAACGACGCGCTCGGCTCAGTCGCCGTGCTGCTGGCGGCGGTGATAATCGCGCTGACGGGCTGGACTCGCACGGACGCGATCGCGTCTTTGGCCATCGGAGTCATGATTATTCCGCGCACGTGGAAGCTGCTGCGGGAAACGACCGACGTTTTGATGGAGGCGACACCGAGAAGCGTCGACCTCGAGCAAATCCGCACACACATCCTCGGCGTCCGCCACGTGCACACCGTGCATGATCTGCACGCTTCCTCGGTCGCGTCGGACTTGCCGGTTCTCTCGGCGCACGTGGTCGTCGACGAGTCGTGCTTCCACGACGGTCACCTGCCGCAACTGCTCGACCAGTTGCAACAGTGCCTGTCCGGACACTTCGACGTGGAGCACAGTACGTTCCAGTTCGAGCCGGCCGGCCACGCCGACCACGAGCACGGTGCCCACGCCTGACCTCAACCGCCGTCAGCGGCGCTTCGAGAACCGGTCTCTGGCGGGCAGGCCCAGGCCCCAACGCCGTTCCAGAATGATCGCGATGGTTACGCTTTCGGCGCCTGCGAGCTGCGCACCATGTTGCCCGAGGGTCCCGGGCCGCCCGATCGCGCGAGCCACACGGCTGGTCGATCGGCTCCTGCAGCACCTTCGCGCCGAAGGCTCGTACCTTCTCGAAGACAGCGTCGATGTCGTCGGCGCGGAACACGGTCATCGGCAGGAGTCCCTTGATCAGCAGCTCCCGCAGGGCGTCGCCATCGGCCTGGATCGGCCGGCGTGCGGCTCGGAGAGCACGAACTCAAGGTCGGGCTGGGACGCGCTGCCGAGGGTGCTAGGCGGAACGGGGCCTGACCGGACCGCACGCTTGCTGACGTGTTGGGCGGTCCCTGTGGGCGATCGTGAGCGTGCGCGGCGCGGCGGCGGCTTGGACGATTGGCGGGTCCGATTCGTCGATCGCTGACTGCTGTCTGCGTTGGTGGTATGGGTTGCGGCGGGGCCGCTGGGTGGGGTCGATGTGTCGGGGTGGGAGGAAGTCGGGTTTGTGGTCGGGTGCGAGTTGGATGGTCCAGTCGGTGTGTGTGGATGAGCTGGTGGTGGTGGCGGCAGAGGGCGACGCCGTTGTCGCGGTTGGTGTGTCTGCCGTGGGCCCAGAATTGGATGTGGTGGATGTGGCCCAGCGGCTGGGCCGGTCGCAGCCGGGGACGGCGCAGCCCCGGTCCCGGAGGATGACCGCGGTGCGGGTGGCGCCGGTGTAGGTCGTCGTGCGCGTCCGAGGTCGATCGGGACGCTGGGCCGTCGAGGATGACGGGCAGGATTTGTGCCTGGCAGGCGAGGCGTCGTGTCGCCGATGGCGAGAGTTGGGCGCCGGTGTCGAGCTGGCCGACGGCGAGATCGCGGGCGAGGGCGTCGAAGTCGACGGTGACGTTGAGTTGTGGTGGTGTGCCGCCGTTGTCGGGGAGGCCACCGGCGGCAGTGCGATGTGGCACACGTCGAGAGGGCGTCGGCGTGGCGGGCGGTGGGGGTGCGAGGGTCGGGGCCGTCGGCGCCGCGGTTGGGCCGGGTCAGGGGTTCGAGGGCGGCGTCGATGATGGCCGCGCCTTCGACGTCGACTACACCGGATAGGCGGATGCCGCCCAGCCCGTCGGGGGTCAGGGTGAACCCGCGGTGCTGCTGGGCGTGTTTGTTGTTCGCGTTCGAGCCGGTCACGCAGCCGCGTGTCGGCGAGGTCGGGGTTGATGTGGGCGATGACCCGCTCACCCAGGCGGCGCAGGATGGTGGGTTCGAACTGGGCGGCGTGGCCAATGAGCACCGTTTCGACCTTGTCGAGCAGCCGCGGCGGTTCGGTGTCGGGGGCGTCGGTGAGGACCCGGCCGATCGCGGCCGCCTGACTGGTGTTGACTGCACCATCGGTGACCGCGTCGGCCAGTACCGGCCGGGTATCGAGCACTTCACCCAACGACACTAGTGCCCGGGCTTCGGCCGGGCTGATGCGCAGCAGGTCACGTAGCCACGCCACCGTCGAGGTCGCCGCCTGCCGCTGGGGCAGATCCCGGCCGTGGGCTTGGTGGGCGAGTGCGGCGAGCACCGCGACGCAGCGGGAGCTGATCGCGTGTACGACGGCGGCCGTTTCACACAATTCGGTGTCGGACAGGGCGTAGACCGCACGCGTGGCCAGCTCGGCCATGTCGCCGCCTGCCGCCACGCCTCGTCCATGACACCAACAATGGCACACACGTACGACACTCCCGGAGCAACAAACGGGGCTGAAACCGTTGTGGCACAGAACATCCACGGCCAGCAACAACAAGCGACCCGGCGCTGGCTGGACCCGATCACCCAACATCGACGCTGCCCGGCCGGGCGGTCGTGTCGGTCCCACCAGGGGCGAGCCTCACCAGCGCTCCTTCCGGACAAGCCGGATCCGCAACGTTGACCGGCGCTCTAGGACGACACCGACAATCCGGAGTGTCGTGCATCGTGGGAAGCCGATGCGTCACGCGACTGGAGCCAACGCCGGCTAACCGTTGGCCCGGCCCGGCGGGGCCACGTGCGGCGGGTTGCACGGCACGAAGCGTCCATCGTCGGCGACAACGATCGAACGTGCGACGGATCGGTTCCGATGACACGATAGGCGAGGACGCTTCACGTCAGAGACACGCGACGGGGGCGAAACCGTTGTGGCACAAACCATCCGCGGTCCGGCCGACCTCAGCTCAGGCGAAGGCTCAGTTGGGCGCCGACCGTCGTGTAACCCAACGACCGCGCCACGGCCTGCGACGCCGGCACGCGCGCCCGCCACTGCGGAATCAGGCCGGCGTCGAGGGCGTGCCGCGACGCCTCGGTCGCTGCCCGCTTGGCCAGCCCCTGCCCGCGGTGGTCCGGATGCGTCAGCACCATCATGTGCGCGAGCCGACCAACCCATGGCCGGTACGCGCAGACGGCAGCGACCGTGGCATCCCGCCAGATCACGAACAGCGGCGACGCCGCATCCGTGATGCCGACCTCGTTCACGTCGTCGGGACCGGCATCGCGTTCGAGGGCCGCGATGGCGTCCTCGACGTCGGCCAACGCCACCGCACGTACGGGTTCGCCGGTCCGCGGCGCGAAGTCGGGCGGGTCGAGATAGGCCAGTTCGGCCGGGCCGAGGATGTGACGGGAATCCGACGGCCAGAGCGCTCCCCACGCCATCCGGTCGGTCGCCTGCTCCGGTGTGGCTGCGCCGAGGGTGTCCCGTACCGACGCTGCTTGAGGCTCATCCGGCGCGGTGATCAACGCACCCGCGGCGACCGGCCAGGCACCCAGCCGGATCGCCCCGACCCACCCGGCCGGCGCGATGACGGACGTTGCACTGGACGCGATCGTGATCTTGCCGGGCACCCAGCCGTGCGGCACGCCAGCGAGTACGTTCCACGCCACGGCGACTCGGTCGAGGGTCGATGGCAACATGGCGGCACTGTGGCATGGCACCGGCCACCCGACAAGGCGATTAGCGAACGGCCGCGAGCACGAGACACCCCGGCCTCGATAGGCTCGGTGCATGACCGTCCGCACCGAGCTCACTCCCGGCGTCCAAACTCCCTGGCGAGCGGTGCCGGCGAGCATTCCGCGTCCGGAGTACGTCGGCAAGAAGCGCCCGCAGACTTATACCGGGCCGGCCGTCCAGACGCCGGAGACGATCGAGAAGATGCGGCTGGCGTCGCGGCTCGCCGCGCAGGCGACGCAGGTCGGCGGGGCGGCGTGTGAGCCGGGCGTGACGACCGACGAGATCGACCGGATCGTGCACGAGTTCCTCTGCGACCACGGCGCATATCCGTCCACGCTCGGCTACAAGGGCTTTCCGAAGTCGTGTTGTACGTCACTCAACGAAGTGATCTGCCATGGCATCCCCGATTCGACCGTGATCGAGGACGGCGACATCATCAACATCGATGTCACGGCATTCATCAACGGCGTGCACGGCGACACCGATGTCACCTTCTGCGTCGGCAACGTGTCGGAGGAGGCACGGCTGCTGGTCGAGCGGACGCACGAGGCGACGATGCGCGGAATCAACGCGTGCGCGCCCGGCCGCCCGATCAATGTGATCGGTCGGGTCATCGAGGCGTACGCGAAGCGGTTCGGTTACGGCGTCGTGCGCGAGTTCGGCGGTCACGGCATCCACACCACGTTCCACAGCGGGCTGTTCATCCCGCACTACGACAACCCGGCCTTCACGACAGTCATGGAAGAAGGAATGACGTTCACGATCGAGCCGATGATCACGTTGGGTACGGCCGCGTTCGACATCTGGCCGGACGGCTGGACGGCGGTCACGAAGGACCGCAAATGGACGGCACAGTTCGAGCACACGATCGCGATCACCGAAAGCGGCGCGGAGATTCTGACCCAGCCATGACCGATCAAACCTCACCCGCGTCGGGCGCGTCGGTGCACGCGGCAGCGGACAGCGCCGAGCACCCAACGACGCCCGCGGCCTACGACGACCATCACCATGCCGATGTCGTCGGGCGGTTGGCTGCGCCCGGCCGTGTTCGGTGCGATGGACGGCCTCGTCACTAACATCGCCCTGATCAGCGGCGTCGGCGGAGGCGGTGCGTCACGGCACGTCATCGTGCTCACCGGCATCGCCGGGCTGGTCGCCGGCGCGATCTCCATGGGTCTCGGCGAATACACGAGCGTGCGTACGCAGAACGACCAGGTCGCGAGCGAGGTGGCGAAGGAACGCCGTGAGCTCGAACGGCATCCCGGTCGCCGAGGCCGAAGAACTGGCCCAGCGCTGGATCGGCCGTGGGCTGCCGCCGGATTTGGCGAGGCAGGTGGCGACCGCCGTCGCCGAGAACCCGGAGGAGGCGTTGCGCATCCACGCGCAGGAGGAACTCGGCATCAACCCGCACGAGGTGCCGAGCCCGTGGATAGCGGCGGTGTCGTCGTTCCTGTGTTTCTCGATCGGTGCGGCGCTGCCGCTGTTGCCGTACCTATTCGGGTTCAACAACCTCTGGCCGGCCCTGATCGTGGGCGGTCTCGGCCTGTTCGTTGCCGGCGCGCTGACTTCCCGCTTCACGAAGCAGCGCTGGTGGTATAGCGGGAGCCGCCAACTCATCCTGGGTGGCGCGGCGGCCGCGGCCACGTACGGCATCGGACACCTCATTGGTGTCGGCGGCGTCGGCTGACACCTTCGACGCCCGTCAGGCCGGTTGGCCGTCGATCATAGAACCATGATCAAGCCAGGCGTGGCGACCTCGACCGGGCCGTCGTAGGTCTCGGCCGCCGCGGCGAACGCCGCGTCCGGGTCCGTACCCGGCCACAGGTGAGTGAGCATGAGCGCCTTAGCCCCGGCGCTCTGGGCGTACGCCCCGGCCTGGCGCGCGCTCGACAGGAATGCCGTACGGGGTGCCGGCACGCCGTCGACGAAGGTGGCGTCGGCAATGAGCAGGTCGACGTTTGCGGCCATCTCGGCGATGGCGGGGCTGGGGCCGCAGTCGCCGGTGTACGCGATCACGGTCGGCACCGTCGCAGTGTCGGCCGATATCCGGATGCCGAGGTTCGGCATCATGTGTGGCAACTCGCGAGCGGTGCAATGCAGCGGCCCGACGTCGAATACGTCACCGTCCGCGACGACATGCAGGACGTACGCGCTGTCGACGGTATCCGGCTGGTCCAGCGCGAGGAGCGGTGCCAATGAGCCCAGCGGTGCGTACACCGGCAACGCCGCGGCGGGCGGATTCGGGAGGGCCCGCGCACGCAGCAACGGTTGGAGATCGGCGCAGTGATCGGGGTGGCCGTGACTGATCCAGACGGCGTCGACGTCGGCCGCATCGACGAGCGCGAGTAGCCGCTGGATCGTCGCGTAGCCGGGATCGACGACGAGCCCGAAGCCTTCGTGTTCAAGGAGGAAGCCGTTGCATCCCTGATGCGCGGTCGGGTATGCCCCGGCGCCGCCCAAAACCGTCACCTTCATGGTCCCAACCTAGAAGGTCGCGCGCCGTCGCGCGCCACGGAATCGCGCTTTGCGACATGAGTACGGGACCGCTCAGGCAGGACGTGAGACTGGGCCGCTCGGTCAGGACGTCAGACCCGGGAACGCGACCGTGCCCGGCACGGCGCCGCCGATCCGCCGGAGCGCGGCGGCCCGCAGTGCCGCATTGGTGAGCACGGTCAACGGTGCCTGCCGACCGCTCGATTCGCTGGCCGCGACGACCGCGCGCCACAGTCGAGCGCAGCGCGCCTCGACCTCGACGGCGAGAGCGACCGCGCTGCGGGCATCCGTCACCGCGAACGGCAGCGAATAGATGGCCTGACCGGTTGGGGCCGACGTCATGGTCTCGAGCATCGAGTCGCGTTGGGCTCGGTGGACCGCTTCATATTGCAGCGCCATCGCCCGGGCCGTACCGGTGAGTTTCGGGCCGACCACGCCGTAGGCGTAGATTGCGGCATGCTCCCCGTCCAGCGCGGCGTCGAGTGCATCGTCCAGCGTGGTCACCGCAGCGCCGCCACATGGGTCGCGCGGCAGGCAGCGATGGCCGCGACGATAGGCACCCGATCGGCGGCGACCGAGATACATGCGGCGACCGCGTTCGCCTGTGCGATCTTCTCCGCCGCGGATAGCTGTGCCTTGATCGCCGGCGTGCTAAGTCCGGTCGACGGCGAACCCGACGGCACGGCCGATGCCGATGCCGGCGCCGACAAACCCGTGCGCGAGGCCGATCCCGCCGATGCTGGCGGCGTCGTCCCGGGCGCCACAGCCGGAGGTGTGGCAGCGCTGGACGGCGGCGGGGTTGGAGCCGTCGGAGAGGTCGACGACGAAGCCGAGACGGTCGGATGCGGCGGCGGCAGCGGGATGCCGCTCGGATGCGGTCCCGGCGACACGGCCGGCATGGCCAGCCCGATGAGTGACGCCAGCGCGATCAGATGCTGCCGGTGCTCCTCGCGCAGCGGCCCGAGCAACTCGACCAGGGCGGGTGCGTCCGCCAACGCGCGGTCGTACTGCGCGACCAACCGAGAGGTGTCGGTGTAGAGCGGTCCCAGCGCGTCACCGGCAATCAACTGTGCGGCCGAAGTGGTCTGCTTTGGCGTGCATCCGGCGACGGCGAGTGCGGCGCCGGTGGCCGCGAGTCCGGCTAAGGCGGAGCGGCGCGTCAATCCGGCACCGAGTCCGGTCCCGGCAACCGGGGGTCCGGCAACCGGGAGTCCGGCAACGACCGGCCCGGCGGCGATTCGCCCGACGGCGACTCGCCCGGACGGCGAGATCAGATCGGCGGGCACCGGGAAATTGAACACTATATGGGCGGGTTCCCCAAAGTCTGGCACGCCCGTGACGTCCGTGTGTCCCGCGGATCTGACGTGCGCCGACGCGGCGGGTTACGCTTCTATGCCATTCGCCGTGCGCTGTGTTCGCCCGGCGGTAGATGTGCGTGTGCCGAAAACGCCAGCGAAAGTTGGCCCGACCGATCGGAAGGTGGTTCGAGATGGCAGCGACACGTGGCCACGCCGCCGGTCGGAACGCGCGCGCCGGCGGTCGTGGCCAGCGTCCGGCGGCCCAGGAGTCCCGGCGCGCCACCGGCGGGCCGACGAGCGGCGATCTGGCCGCATACAAGGCCCGGCTGCGCGAGGTGATCGAGCCGCTGGCCCGGTCCGCCGGCTACGACCTCGAGGACCTTTCGGTGGTACGGATGGGACGCCGCCACGTGGTCCGGGTGACCGTCGACCGAGACGGCGGAGTCGGGCTCGACGCGGTAGCCGAGCTATCCCGCGACATATCGCACGGCCTCGACGAGGCCGAATCCGCGGCGGGAGAGTTCATCGCCGGCGAATATCAGCTTGAGGTGTCGTCGCCCGGGACGGACCGGCCGCTCACTGAGCCGCGTCACTGGCGACGGAATGTCGGCCGGCTGGTCACCGCGAGGCTCAATGGTCACCTGGTGACCGGGCGACTCGTCGCCGCCAATGACACCGGGGCCACGCTCGTCGTGGACGGTGTCGAGACCACCCACCCGTACGCGGAGCTGGGGCGTGGACGCATCGAGATCGAGTTCAACCGGCTGGACGAGGTCGACGACGACGACCTGGTCGACTTCGGCGACGACCACGTCGACGACAACATCGGTGACAGCGACACCGAGGATGAGCGAGCAGATGTCGTGAGTTTGGACGACGATGACGTCAGCGACGCGAAGCAGGACGCCGACAAAGACGACGACGCCGGTGACGACGGCGAGGAGGACGAACGGTGAACCTTGATCTGGCCGCCCTCCGTGCGCTCGAGCGCGAGCGGGAAATCCCGCTGGAGACGATAATTTCGGCGATCGAGACAGCGCTGCTGACCGCATACCGGCATACCGAGGGCGCGCACCCGCACGCTCGCGTCGAGATCGATCGAAAGACCGGCGCCGTGTCGGTGCTGGCGGCAGAGCTCGACGCCGACGGTGGCGTGCTGCGCGAATTCGACGACACGCCGAACGACTTCGGCCGCATCGCGACCATGACCGCCAAGCAGGTGATCCTGCAGCGGCTGCGCGAGGCGACCGACGAGGCGCACTTCGGCGAGTATGCCGGCCGCGACGGTGACCTCGTCACCGGCGTGATCCAGGCCCACGAAGGCCGGGCCGAGAAGGGCATCGTCAGCGTCGACCTTGGCAAGATCGAGGCGATGCTCCCGCCGAGCGAGCAGGTCCCGGGCGAGCTCTACGAGCACGGAAACCGCATCCGGTGCGTCGTGATCCACGTGACCCGCGGGTTCCGAGGGCCGCAGATCACACTGTCCCGAAGCGACCCGCACCTGGTCCAGCGGCTGTTCGAGCTGGAGGTGCCGGAGATCGCCGACGGGACCGTACAGATCACGAAGATCGCCCGCGAGGCCGGCCACCGATCCAAGATCGCCGTACGGTCGACCGTACCGGGAGTGAACGCGAAGGGCGCCTGTATCGGTCCGATGGGCCAGCGCGTGCGGGCCGTGATGAGCGAACTGAATGGCGAGAAGATCGACATCATCGACTGGTCCGACGACGCCGGCGACGTTCGTCGGCAACGCCTTGTCACCGGCGAAGGCCCTGCGTGTGGAGATCGTCGACGAGATGCGGGCGCGCGTCGTCGTGCCGGATTATCAGCTGTCGCTGGCCATCGGACGTGAGGGACAGAACGCCCGACTTGCGGCAAGATTCACCGAGTTGGAAGATCGACATCCACTCCGACGCGCGATCAATGCTCGATCACGCCGATGGCGCGACCGCGCAGGCAGAGGGGTAGACTTTCTCGGTGGTACGTCGTGCGTATCCGGCCTGTGCAGCGCACCTGTGTGGGTTGCCGGAAGCGCGCGCCAGCCTCCGATTTGCTGCGGGTCGTCGCCGTCACGGCGGCACCGAGGGCGGCGCCGATCCGGCCGGTGATTTCAAGATCGCCGAGCGGGTCGACATCGTCCCCGATCCGTCCCGCAGGCGTCCCGGCCGGGGCGCACACCTGCACTTCGATCCCGCATGCCTCGCTCAAGCGGCGCGACGCCGCGCGTTCGGGCGTGCACTGCGAGTGGCCGGTGTCACGGAGACCGACGCGGTGCGGCATACCTGCACGAACGTACGACCGATGGTGCGGCGACCGACGCCGTGCCCGGGATCGCACAAGGTAGGACGACCAACATGAGCACGCGATGAAGCTCCAGAAATGACCAGGCTTCAAGTGGACAACTGAGGTCGTTGCGGGTCGCCCGCACGACCTCAGAAGTGAGGAGTGCAGTGGCAGGCAAGGCCCGCGTACATGAGCTGGCAAAGGAACTCGGGGTAGAGAGCAAGACCGTCCTCGCGAAGCTCCAAGAGATCGGCGAGTACGTGAAGTCGGCGTCGAGCACGGTGGAAGCACCGGTGGCGCGCCGACTTCGCGAGGCGATGGTCGCCTCATCGGCCCCCGCGGCGGCTCCGGCTGCCGCCAACAACGCGCCGAAGGTCGCCGCGAAGCCGGCACCGCCGGCGAAGGCGGCCGGCCGTCGGAGCCCCGTACCGGCTCCGCCGGCGGCTGAAGCCGGCGAGCGCACACGACATCGAGGTGGCCGCGGCCGAAGCGCGCGCGTCCGCCCTGAAGGCTGAGCAGGAGGCGGCGCAGCGGCGGCCCAGCGGCCAAGCGCGAAGCGGCGCAGGCCGGCCCGTCCGTGCTACCGCCGACGCCGAGCCCCAGCCCGAGCCCGGCTCGTCCGCCGGCGCCCGGGCGCCGCGGCCCACGCCCGGCAACCTGCCGGGCGGCGGTCCGGGTGCAGCCACGGCCGGGCGCCCGGCCGCCGGCGCGCGGTGCTGGCAACAACCCGTTCGGCATCACGCCGCCCGCCGGCGTCCCGGCCGGGTCCGGGCGGTGCGCCGCGCCGCTGGTGCCGGTCCGGCCGGCCTGCCGCGGCCCAACCCGGCGTCGATGCCGCCCCGGCCGAACCCGATCCAGATGCCGATCGCAGCGTCCGGCCCGTCCGGGCGGTCCCGGTGGGCCGGGTCGTCCAGGCGCCCGGTGGCCCGGGCGGTCCGGGCGGTTACCGTGGCGGTCCGGTGGCGGCGGCGCAGGTCGTCCGGCCGGTCCCGGTGGCGGCGGTGGCTTCCGTAGCGGCGGTACCGCGGCGGTCCCGGTGGTGGCGGCGGATATCGCGGTGGCCCCGGTGGCGGTGGTCCCGGCGGCGGCGGCGGTTACCGCGGCGGCCCCGGTGGCGGTGGTCCCGGTGGTGGCGGTGGCGGTTACCGCGGTGGCCCCGGCGGTGGCGCCGGCCGGCCGGTGGCGCCCCCGGTGGCGCCGGTCGTCCCGGCGGCGGTGGTCGTGGTCGCGGTGGCGGTGCCGCGGGCGCGTTCGGTCGCCCCGGCGGCAAGCCCGCGCGCGGTCGCAAGTCGAAGAAGCAGCGCAGACAAGAGTTCGACAACCTGTCCGCGCCGCAGATGAGTTCGGGTGCCCCCCGCGGTGCAGGGCCAGGTTGTCCGGCTGCCGCGCGGTGCCTCGCTGTCCGACTTCGCCGACCGGATCAACGCGAATCCGGGATCGCTCGTCCAGGAGATGTTCAACCTGGGCGAGATGGTCACGGCGACCCAGTCGTGTTCCGACGACACCCTGCTGCTGCTCGGCGAGCACCTCGGCTTCGACGTCCAGATCGTCACGCGCGAAGAGGAGGACAGCGAGCTGCTCGCGCGGTTCGACATCGACCTCGACGCGGACGATCGACGACGACCGGTTGGTCACCCGCGCGCCGGTGGTGACCGTCATGGGCCACGTCGACCACGGCAAGACGAAGCTGCTCGACGCGATCCGGTCAGACCAACGTGGTCGGCGGCGAGGCCGGTGGCATCACCCAGCACATCGGTGCCTACCAGGTGCACGTTCGAGCACGACGGCGACGACCGCGCGATCACGTTCATCGACACCCCGGGTCACGAGGCGTTCACCGCCATGCGTGCCCGTGGTGCCCAGGCCACCGACATCGTCGTGCTGGTTGTCGCGGCCGACGACGGCGTGATGCCGCAGACGATCGAGGCGCTGAACCACGCGAAGGCGGCCGAGGTGCCGATCGTGGTCGCGGTCAACAAGATCGACAAGGACGACGCCAACCCGGACAAGGTGCGCCAGCAGCTCACCGAGTACGGCCTGGTGGCCGAGGAGTACGGCGGCGACACGATGTTCGTCAACATCTCCGCCAAGAGCCGGACTCAACATCGATGGGCTGCTCGAGGCCGTACTGCTGACGGCGGACGCGTCGCTGGACCTGCGGGCGCCGATCGACGGTCAGGCGCAGGGCATCGCGATCGAGGCGCATCTCGACCGCGGTCGCGGCCCGGTGGCCACGGTGCTGGTCAACCGCGGCACGCTGCGCGTCGGCGACTCGATCGTGGCCGGCGACGCGCACGGCCGCGTACGGGCGATGTTCGACGAGAACGGCGAGCTGGTAGCCGAGGCTGGACCGGCCCGGCCGGTGCATGGTGCTCGGTCTGACCGTCGGTGCCGGGCGCGGGTGACACGTTCCTGGTCGGTCGCCGAGGACCGGACCGCGCGACAGATCGCCGAGCAGCGGTCGGCTCGCGACCGGGCGGCACAGATCGCCAACCGTGGCGGTCGCGTCACGCTGGAGAACCTGCTCGACCGCATCAAGGAAGGCGACCGTACGACGCTCGCACTCATCCTCAAGGGTGACGTGTCCGGTTCGGTCGAGGCCCTGGAAGATGCTCTCGTCAAGCTCGAGGTCGCGGACGAGGTCCAGCTGAAGATCATCCACCGTGGTGTCGGTGGCGTCACGCAGGACGACGTCAACCTGGCCAGCGCGTCGGACGCGATCATCATCGGGTTCAACGTGCGGGCCGAGGGCAAGGTCCGCGAGCACGCCGACCGCCAGGGTGTGGAGATCCGCTACTACACGGTCATCTACCAGGCGATCGAAGAGGTCGAGGCCGCGCTCAAGGGCATGCTCAAGCCCGAGTTCGAAGAGGTCGAGCTGGGCACGGCGGAGGTCCGCGAGGTCTTCCGCTCGTCGAAGGTCGGCCTCATCGCGGGTTGCATCGTCCGCACCGGGCTCATCCGGCGCAACGCGAAGGCTCGCCTGCTTCGCGACGGCGCGGTCGTGCGGAGAACGTCGACGATCTCGTCGCTGCAAGCGGTTCAAGGACGACGCGACCGAGGTCCGTGAGGGCTTCGAGTGTGGTCTGACGCTCGGCAACTACAACGACATTCGCATCGGCGACGTCATCGAGACGTTCGAGATGCGGGAGAAGCCCCGCGCCTGATCGCTCGACAGCAACCCGACGGGCCCGACCGCGCAAGCGGTCGGGCCCGTCGGCCGTTGGGCGACTGCCGGTTCCAGTGCGTCTGGTTGCCATGCCTTCGCTTGCGCGGTGTCCGGTTGCATAGCATGAGGCCAGTGAACCGCTACGCGATGCTGATCGCACCGTCCTCGAACCGGGTGTACGCGGACTCGGCACCGCGGATGGCCGCCGCCGAGTTGGCCGTGTTCGACTCGACCGTCCTCGCGGCCAAGGTCGCCGACGTCGTACCGACCGAGATCGGTGGGGTGCCGTACCTCGGCTTCAGACCGCCGAACCGCTGAGCGCCCGCGACCTCGCGTACCTGTCGAATCTGTCGTCGGCGTACGCCTTGTTCGAACACCTCGACGACGATCTGCTGCGCCCGGTCCGGCTGAGCCCGCTCGCCCACTTCGACGACGATCTGCTGACCATCCAGAAGTACGCCGGCAAGACCAACGAACAGTTCACCAAGCTGCTGCTCAACATCACGCTGCTCGCGTCGAACCACGCCGGCCGTATGCTCGACCGCCGGCTGACCGTGCTCGATCCGTTGTGCGGCCGGGGAACCACGCTCGACCAGGCCCTGATGTACGGCTACGACGCGATCGGCATCGACAACGACGGCAAGGATTTCGACGCGTACACCGCGTTCATCCGTACGTGGCTGCGACGCAAACGGCTCAAGCACCGCGCCGAGGTCACGCCGGTCCGCAAGGACAAGCGCACGGTCGCCCGCCGCCTGTCGGTGACGATCGCGGGGGAGCAGTCGCTGACCGTGTTCCACGCCGATTCGACCGAGGCTCGCGAGTTCCTCAAGGGCGGCGTCGCCGACGTGATCGTGGCTGATCTGCCGTACGGCGTGACGCACGGCAGCCGTACCGAGCGTGGGCTGTCGCGCAGTCCGGTCGCACTGCTGCGAGGAGGCGGTGCCGGTGTGGTCGCAGCTCATCCAGCCCGGCGGGACGATCGGCATCTCGTGGAACACACATGTCGCCGACCGGGCCGCTGCGGCCGAGATTCTTGAAGACAGTGGACTGCGCGTGCAGTACGGCGTCGGATTCGACGACCTCGAACACTGGGTTGACCAGTCGATCAATCGGGATGTGCTCGTCGCCCGGAAGCACTGACCGGACGCCGTTGAGCGGAATGCACCGCGCGGAAACGTTGAGCGAACTCTGATCCGTACACACGTTTTGGGGCATTTACCCAAGGCGATGGCGGGCGTACTCTCAAGGCCGACATGGCTGAGTATTGGTGGTCAATCGAGGTTCTCGACGCCGAGCTGCCGGCGAACCGGTGGCGCGACGCCTATGCGGCTGCGCTCATCGAGGCGGCGATTTCCCACGGCGCCAAGGATTGGGCCTGGAACAAGTTCGACTGGGGCGTGGTCTTCGAGGTTGCGTTCGAGGACTGGGACGCCTGGGTCACCTACCGGCAATTGCCGGCGGTCGTAGCGGCGCTCGATGCGGTGCCGGATCCGATCAACGGTCTGATGATCTACCCGGGACGCGGCGGCAGCGCCGGCGACCGGCTGCCGCGCAAGCCCGGTCCGCGCGCGGCCGGCGGTGCCGCGCCGATCCCGGACAGCCCGGACCCGGAACGTTTGCTGAGCGTGCGGCGACACCGCGACCTCGCGATCGAGGACGGCCTGGCCTCGTGGCGCGAAGAGGAACGCCGGATCGGTCGCACGATGGTGCCGGCCTGGCATCCCGAGGCCAGCTCGGCCGCCTGATCCCCTGGGCGGCGCCGTTAATCGGGTCGCTGGAAGATCACTTCAGCCGGTACGCTGACTGCTTGTGTACACCGCGACGGTCGTCTTCGATCTGCTCCTGCCGGACGATTCGCGGTCGCTGAAGGCGAAGCGCTCGTACGTGCGACCGATCGTCGCCGCGCTGCACAAGTTCGAGGTGGCCGCGGCCGAGGTGGGCGCACTCGACCTGCACGGCCGGACCGAGATCGGCGTGGCCGCCGTCGCCGCGACGCCGGCGCACGCTCGAGAAGTGGTCGACTCGTGCGAGCATCTGATCGCTGGGCGGCCGGAGGTGGAGATCCTGTCCGTACGGCATGGGCTGCACGGCAGCGACGACTGACGCGGAGCCCGGGCCCGCGTTGGGCCATGCCAAGCGCAACGACACGCGGAACGAGCGAAGGTGCGACGCCCGAGTAGAGTCGAGATCAGTCCCCACCTTGCGACCTGACGCGACCCGACGCGATGCTGCGCCCGCGACAAGCCCCGCGACAAGCACAGTGGAGGTGCGAAATGACGGATCCTGCGCGGATTCGCCGGCACGCCGAGCGGATCCGGGAGCTGGTCGCTTCCGCCGTGCGGACCCAGGTCAAAGATCCCCGGCTAGGGATGCTCACGATCACCGACGCGAGGATCACCGGCGACCTTCGCGAGGCGACCGTCTTCTACACGGTGCTCGGCGATGCCGAGGAGAAGGCCGACACTGCGGCCGCGCTCGACAGCGCGAAGGGATTGCTTCGTAGCACGGTCGGCAAGGCCCTCGGGCTCCGGCACTCGCCGTCGCTCGCGTTCGTCCTCGACGACGTCCAGGATCACGCCAAAGAGATCGACGAGCTGCTGGCCGTCGCCCAACACGCCGACGCCGAGGTGCAGCGCCGCGCGGCCGGCGCGACGTTCGCCGGCGATCCGCAGCCGTACAAGGTCGATCATGTCGAGGACGACGACGGGGACGACGGAGACGACGACTAATCCCAGATCTTGGTGCGCTTCCGGTGCTCCGGCGCCGCGAGCGCACCAAGATCTCGTCTCTGCCGGCCGTCTTGCGCACGGAAATGTTGCGGATTGTGGATGGCGCGATTGCAGCGCGTCCACTATGCGAGATTCCGTCGACGGCGTATCACCTGAACGATAGTTTGGGGTGGTGATGCCGGCGCCTAACCAGGCGCGGTAGCCCACGGCCACCAAATTCCGGCGATCCCGGACGGCGGTCGCGACGGCAATTCGAGTTCCACGTCGCAACGACATGCCTGTTCCAGGAGTATCGCCATGCCTACGAACCGCAAGCCAAAGCCCACGCCCACGGTGCCGAACCCGGTCGAGGAAGCGCGTCGCGCCCTGCAGACGTCGATGGACACGCGTCAGTAGGACCTCGCCCGCGGGCGCACTCAAGTGCGCTCGCGACGGCACGAGCACGATCCGGCGGCAACCTCCCCAGGTTTGCGTCGCTAGCCGCCGACACGGTACGTCCAGGTCTGGGCGCCCGATCTGCTGATCATTTCGGCCGATCCGGCGCCCAGATCTGTGTGAACGAGCGGTATCCGCCGCGGCGATCGCCCGCGATCCGGCGCTGATGATCTGGCGCTGATGATCCGGCCCTGATGATCCAGTTTTGGTTGCGGCGTTTCGTCGGTCTGCAGAGTCGTAGGGCGGCGGAGTTTGGTTGGGTGTTCTACGGCTCTGCTGGCGTTGGTGCGTGCAGAGTCGTAGGGCGGTGGCGGAGTTCCGATCATCCAGCCCTGATCCAGCTTTGATGATCCAGCGCTGATGAGCCGGCCTCGATGATCATGGACGGTCTACAAAACTGATTGCCGAGGCCGGACGGCTTCTGCGAGGATCTGGGCCGTGGGTGAACCGGTGCTGGGCGATGTCGATGAGAGCGATTCTGTCTCGGCCATCCCCGGAGCCGCTCCCGGCGAGTCGGACCCGATGCGTACGGATGCCCGGCGCATCGCCGCTCTGGCGTTGCCAGCCCTGGTCGTTCTCGCCGCCGAACCGCTCTACGTGCTGGTCGATACCGCCGTCGTCGGGCACCTCGGCGGCACCGCGCTGGCGAGCTTGGCGGTCGGTGGCACCGTCATTACGTTCTGCGCCTGGCTCGGCGGCGTTCTTGCGTACGGCACGACGGGTCGCGCGGCGCGCCGCTTCGGTGCCGGTGACCGTGCGGCGGCGGTCGAGGAAGGCGTCCAGGCCTCCTGGCTCGCACTCGCGGCCGGCCTGGTCATCCTGATCGGCGCGCAGTTCGCGGCCGGTCCGGTTGTCCGTACCCTCGGAGGGTCTAACCCCGACGTGGCGCACGGCGCGGTCACCTGGCTGCGGATCGCGGCGCTGGGCGCGCCCGGCCTGCTGCTCGCCACGGCGGGCAACGGCTGGATGCGTGGTGTGCAGGACACTCGGCGGCCGTTGGTCTACGTGCTGGGCGCGAACCTGCTGTCGGCCGCGTTGTCGCCGATCCTCGTCTACGGATTCGGCCTCGGCCTCGCCGGCTCGGCCGTCGCGAACGTGGTCGCGCAGGTGACCGTCGGAGTCCTGTTCGTCGGTGCGCTGCTGCGGGAGCGCGTGTCGCTGGCTCCGCATGGGCGCGTTGCTTCGCGCCCAACTGACCGGCGGCCGTGACCTGGTCATCCGTGGCGGCGCGTTCCAGGTCTGCTTCCTGTCGATGACGGCCGTAGCGTCACGGTTCGGCGCCGCCGCGCTCGGCGCGCACCAGATTGCCTGGGAGCTGTGGCTGTTCTGCGCGCTAGTCCTGGATGCGATCGCAATCGCTGCCCAATCGCTGGTCGGCGCGGCGTTGGGCGGGTCGGACGCCGTCGCAGCGCGATCGCTCGCCCGTCAGTTCATCCGCGTCGGGCTCGTCTGCGGACTCGTGATCGGCGTGCTCATCGGTGCCGGCGTACGGGTGCTGCCCGCGACTGTTCTCCAGCGACCCGCACGTGCTCGGGCAGGCGCTCGTGATCTGGCCGTGGTTCGCCGCGATGATGCCGCTGTCGGCCGTCGTGTTCGCGCTCGACGGCGTGCTGATCGGCGCAGGTGACCTCGCGTTTCCTGCGCAATCTCACGCTCGTCGCTGGCCTGCTCGCGTTCTGCCCGATGATCTGGCTCTCGCTCGCGCTGCACTGGGGTCTGACGGGCATCTGGGCCGGGCTCACGCTGTTCGTGGTCGTCCGGCTCATCGGAATCGGCGCGCGCATCCGGCGCGGACAGTGGGCCGTCCCGGGTGCGACGCGCGCTTGACGTCGGTGAACTGACAAGCTGATCTGCGTGTGCGCTGCGAAACGTTCGTCGCCGGACGACCCGGCCGGCCTGATCGTGATCGACAAACCGGGCGGGATGACCTCGCATGACGTCGTTTCCCGGGTGCGGCGGCTCGCCAGGACGCGTCGGGTCGGGCACGGCGGGACGCTCGATCCGATGGCGACCGGCGTGCTCGTGATCGGCGTCGGTCGAGCGACGCGGCTGCTGACGTACGTGATCGGGGCCGACAAGCGCTATCGCGCGACGATCCGGCTCGGCGAGTCGACCATCACCGACGACGCCGAAGGCGAGGTGGTCGCGCGGACATCCGCCTCGGCGGTTGCCGACGCGGATATCCGGGCCGGGCCTCGCCGCCCAGACCGGCATCGTCAGCCAGGTGCCGTCCGCGGTGAGCGCGATCAAGATCAACGGCCAGCGGGCGTACGCCAAGGTGCGCGCGGGCGAATCCGTCGAGCTGGCGGCGCGTACGGTGACGATTTCCGCGATCGACGTCCTCGACATCCGGCGGCTCGTTCGGGCGGGGGTTCGGTTGGCGGCGGGGGTTCGGTTGGCGGCGGCGGCGGTTCGGGCGGCGGCTCGGGCGGCGGCGCGGGTGTGGTCGGTGGTTCGGTTGTCGACGGCGCGGGTGTGGTCGGTGGCTCGGTTGTCGACGGCGCGGGTGTGGTCGGCGGCCCCGACCTGGTCGATGTGGATGTCGAGGTTGCCTGCTCGACCGGGACGTACGTTCGGGCGATCGCCCGCGACCTCGGCGCATCGCTTGGGGTTGGCGGACACGTGATCGCGCTCCGCCGTACGGCCGTCGGCGCCTTCACGTTGGCCGAGTCGGTCACGCTCGACGCGTTGACGGACCTCGTGGACGCGGGCGGCTCGCCGATCTCGCTCTCGCTGGACGATGCCACGGCGCGGTTCTTCGCCCGACGGGACGCGACGCCGGACGAGGCGGTCGTACTGTCCCATGGCGGTCCCCTTGCCGCGGTCGGTCTCGATGGGCCGTACGCAGTATTCGGGCCCGGCGGGTCGGTGATCGCGATCGTGACCGAGCGCGACGGCAAGACCCGCGCCGAAGTGGTCTTCGCCCCCGCCTGACCCCCGCGCCGCGCCCGTGTCGCTCGGCGTCGCGCCCCGCGCTCGACGTCGCGCCCGTCTCGCTGGGTCACGCCCGCACTTGTACGGAACTTGGGCGGTGTCGGCGCCTCCGAGCGCCGAACTTCCGTTCAAATGCGTGGGGCAAGATCACTCAGAGCCGCAGATCGGCACGTTGTCCACAAAGATGTTCCGGCCCGCACGACCGCATCTGGATTCGGTGCCGTTCTTCCGCCTTGCTCCATCGTCGCGCCGCCCTCGCATTTGTACGGAAGTTGCCTGGTCGGCGGCGGGCGGAGCGCCCAACTTCCGTACAAATGCGAACGCGCGCGGCCACGAGCGCCCCGAGCGCCGTCCACAGCCGCACGATCGAGACTTCCGCCGTCGATGAGTCCGCCTCGACGCTGGTCGGCATGTCGATTTCGCGCGCGCGTCCGCCGTCGCTCGAGTTCCAGGTCTTTCGCGGGTCGGATGCGGTCCGCCGTCGATTGCTGACCGCGGACCAGCTACACGGGCGATCGTGGCAGCACGTGCGCTATGACATCTACGGCGACGCGCGTCTCGAACGCGATCATGGGCTGGCGTGCCGTGCCGCGATCACCGGACTCCCGCCGCGGGCAACGATCGCTGGCCCATCTGCCGCCTTTCTGTGGGGCGTGGACCACGCGGCCGGTGCGGACGACGACGTACACCTGATCGCGCCGCCCGATGCCCGGATCAGTCCACGGCGACGAGTGCGAGTCCACGCCGTTCACCTCGACGCGGCCGAGCGTGTCGACGCCGCACTGCCACGCACCACCCCATTGCGAACGGCGTGGGACGTCGCCGGTTGGCTCCCGCCGCTGGCGGCGGTCCCGATCATCGACGGCCTTCTGGCGGCGCAACTCGTCGGTTCCGTCGAGCTAGCCGACATGGTCATGGCCCGCGCCGGCAAGCGCGGTTCGCGAAGGGCGGCCACCGCGTTCGGACTGGCCGACGCTCGCGCACAATCGGTGCCGGAATCGCGGCTGCGAGTGCGGTTCGTGCTGGCCGGCCTGCCTCGTCCGGCCGTGCAGATGGCCGTCGTCGTCGCGGGTGGCGTTGTGCTCCATCCCGATTTGGCGTGGGAGGAGTTCCGGGTCGCGGTCGAATATGACGGCGTATGGCACGCAACGGCTGAGCAGCTGCGTCTCGACCGGCGCCGACTGAATCTACTAGTCGCGGACGGCTGGCTCGTGCTTCATGTCACGTCGGATCGACTGGGCCGTGACTTCGGCGGTGTCGTGCGCGAGGTCAAGGCCGCGCTCGCGTCGCGCGGATGGCGCGGTTAGCGCGCCAAACCCACCCCGAGGGCCGCAACCCGACCAAATGTACGGGAGTTGGCCACCTCGGCGGCCCGGCGCGGCCGATGTTCCGTACATTTGCCGGTCGACCCGGCCGTGGGCGGACACCGAAGGGAGATCGGCGTGCAGCGCTGGCGGGGTTATGAGGCGGCACCGGGCGGCTGGGGCCGGTCGGTCGTCACCATCGGAGTCTTCGACGGCGTACATCGAGGGCATCAGCAGATCATCGGCTACACCGTCGAGCGGGCGGCTCAACTCGGCCTGTCGTCGGTCGTGGTGACGTTCGACCCGCACCCGGCCGAGGTCGTACGACCCGGATCACACCCGGCCGTCCTGACGGAGTCCGCATCGCAAGGCCGAGCTGATCGAGGCGCTCGGCGTCGATGTCCTGTGCGTCGTTCCGTTCACCCAGTCGTTCTCGCAGCTCTCGCCGGAAGAGTTTGTGCACGATGTCCTCGTTGAGCACCTGCACGCCTCGCTCATCGTGGTCGGCGACAACTTCCGATTCGGCCACCGCGCCGCCGGAGACGTGAAGCTGCTGACCCGGCTGGGTCGTACGTTCGGTTTCGGGGTCGAGGATGCCGCTCTCGTCACCGACAACGGCACGGTGTTCTCCTCGACGTACATCCGCTCATGCGTGGACGCGGGCGATGTCGCGGCGGCCGCGATCGCGCTCGGCCGGCCGCACCGGATCGAAGGCGTGGTCGTCCGCGGCGACCAACGAGGCCGGGAGCTGGGCTTCCCGACCGCGAACCTGATGTGTACGCGGTACGCCGCGATCCCGGCCGACGGCGTGTACGCCGCCTGGCTCCAGGTCCGGGACAAGACCTACAGCGCGGCCGTGTCGATCGGCACGAACCCCACGTTCGCCGGACGCGAGCATCGGGTCGAGGCGTACCTGCTCGATTTTGACGGCGACCTCTACGGCGAGCGGGTCAGCCTCGACTTCGTGGCCCACCTGCGGGAGCAGCGGCGCTACGAGGGCCCAGAGAACCTGGTCGAGCAGATCGCAAAAGACGTCACCGAGACCCGGGCCGTACTGTCGGATTGATCTTGAAAGCCCGCGGTACCGACGTACCAGATCAAATCGGGCAAATGGCCCGCAACAGGACGACGGTGAATGCCCTCGACGGTGTCGTTTCGTGGGATCGGCGCCCCGACTGGTAGCCTTGACATCGACGCCGGGTAACCGGCAGGTTCCGCGTGCCTGCACGACGCCGCGGCCGCGCGGACCTCGAAACCACTCCGCATAACCGAACAGGGAGATCATGGCGCTCGCAGCAGAGCTGAAGACACAGATCATGAAGGACTACGCAACCACCGAGGGCGACACCGGGTCACCCGAGGTGCAGGTCGCGGTCCTGTCCCGGCGCATCGCCGACCTCACCGAGCACCTACGCACGCACAAGCACGACCACCACAGTCGTCGTGGCCTGCTGCTGCTCGTCGGTCGCCGTCGCCGGCTCCTGAACTACCTGCAGAAGACCGACATCAGCCGCTACCGGTCGTTGATCGAGCGGCTCGGCCTGCGTAGGTGACACGAACGGGGGAGTGACGAGCACCGCGTCGCGAGACGGCGTGGGTGCCCGGTCGCTCCCCCGGCCCGTAACCGCACCACCCATAACTGCACGACCAGCAACACCCAATCCAATTGCACAGGACGACGACCCATCCCTCGCCGGGTAAGGCGCTCGGTGAACCGGTCTCCGGTAGTGGTCTTCGGGACACGCCCTCACGGGCAGCGGCTCCCGCGGGCTTCGATCGAAGACCGGCCCACTCGACATAACCCGCCGGCTGCGTCGTCGCCCGCCGACCTGAGTCACGATGACCGGGTCGAGGAGACCAAGGAGCGCAACCCACACATGTCCGAGCACACTCTCGGCACCGAAACCAGCAAGGCGATCATCGACAACGGGTCATTCGGCACCCGCGAGGTCACCTTCTCCACCGGCCGCCTGGCCCGCCAGGCCGCCGGCTCCGCACTCGCGCAGCTCGGCGACACCGTCGTGTTGTCCGCGACCACGGTAAGCAAGCACCCGAAGGAGCAACTTCGACTTCTTCCCGCTCACCGTCGACGTCGAGGAGCGGATGTACGCCGCCGGGCGCATCCCCGGCTCGTTCTTCCGCCGCGAAGGCCGGCCCAGTGAGGACGCGATCCTCACCTGCCGGCTGATCGACCGTCCGCTGCGCCCGTCGCTTCGCCAAGGGCCTGCGCAACGAGATCCAGATCGTCGAGCACGATCCTCGCGCTCGACCCGTAGCACCCGTACGACGTCGTGGCGATCAACGCCGCGTCGATGTCGACGAAGCTCGCCGGCCTGCCGTTCTCCGGCCCGATCGGAGCGACCCGGATGGCGCACATCGACGGCCAGTGGGTCGCCTTCCCGACCCACGACGAGCTGGCCCGGGCCACGTTCGACATGGTCGTGGCCGGCCGTACGCTGCCCGACGGCGACGTCGCGATCATGATGGTCGAGGCCGAGGCCACCGAGCACACGGTCGAACCTGGTCGCCGGCGGCGCGCCCGCGCCGACCGAGGAGGTCGTGGCCAGCGGTCTGGAGGCCGCGAAGCCGGCCATCCGCGAGCTGTGCCGGGCCCAGAGCGAGCTGGCCGACGTCGCGGCCAAGCCGACCGGCGAGTTCCCGGTCTTCCTGGACTACCAGGACGACGTGTTCGCGCGGTCGCGGACGCCGTGCGCGGCGAGGTCGGCCGAGGCGCTCAAGATCGCCGGCAAGCCGGAGCGCGAAGAGCGCGCTGGACCGGATCAAGGACGCGGCCCACGAGCAGTCTCGACGGCCAGTTCGAGGGGCGCGAGAAGGAGATCAGCGCGGCGTTCCGCTCGGTCACCAAGAAGGAGGTGCGCGCCCGCGTCCTGCGCGACCAGGTCCGCATCGACGGCCGTGGCCCGCGCGACATCCGGCCGCTGACCGCCGAGGTCGGCGTCCTGCCGCGGGTGCACGGCACGGCGCTGTTCGAGCGGGGCGAGACGCAGATCCTCGGCGTCACGACGCTGAACATGCTGCGCATGGAGCAGGCGCTGGACACGCTCTCGCCGGAGAAGTCCAAGCGCTACATGCACAACTACAACTTCCCGCCGTACTCGACCGGTGAGACCGGTCGGGTCGGTTCGCCGAAGCGGCGCGAGATCGGGCACGGCGCGCTCGCCGAGCGGGCGCTGATCCCGGTGCTGCCGGCGCGCGAGGAGTTCCCGTACGCGATCCGGCAGGTCTCCGAGGCGCTCGGCTCCAACGGCTCCACCTCGATGGGCTCGGTCTGCGCCTGCACGATGTCGCTGCTGTACGCCGGTGTGCCGCTCAAGGCTCCGGTGGCCGGCATCGCGATGGGCCTGATCTCCGACGAGGTCGACGGCAAGACCTCGTTCGTGACGCTGACCGACATCCTCGGCGCCGAGGACGCGTTCGGCGACATGGACTTCAAGGTCGCCGGTACCCCGGACTTCGTCACCGCGCTGCAGCTCGACACCAAGCTCGACGGCATCCCGTCCGACGTGCTGGCGGCCGCGCTGGCAGCAGGCGCACGACGCCCGGCACACCATCCTCGACGTGATGCAGCGGGCGATCGAGTGTCGCCGGCGACGATGTCGGACTACGCGCCGCGGGTGACCACGGTGAAGATCCCGGTCGACAAGATCGGCATGGTGATCGGCCCGAAGGGGCAGACCATCAACGCGATCCAGGACGAGACCGGCGCCGAGATCTCGATCGAGGACGACGGCACGATCTACGTCGGCGCCACCAACGGCCCGTCGGCCGCAGGCCGCGGTCGACCGGATCAACGCGATCGCCAACCCGACGATGCCGAAGGTCGGCGACCAGTTCCTCGGCACCGTGGTGAAGACGGCCGCGTTCGGCGCGTTCGTCTCGCTGCTGCCCGGCCGCGACGGCCTGCTGCACATCTCCAAGGTGGGCGACGGCAAGCGGGTCGAGCGGGTCGAGGACTTCCTCAACGTCGGCGACAAGGTCGAGGTGCAGATCGCCGAGATCGACGCCCGCGGGCAAGATCTACCTGGACAAGGTGCGGCTCCGAGGGCGAGGCACGCGCCCGCGGGCGGCTGCCGGACCGGGCGACCGGGACCGGGGTGGCGACCGTGGTCCGCGTGACCGCGGCGACCGCGATCGCGGCGACCGTGGCCCGAGCCGTGGCGAAGACGTGCGCCGTCGGGCGAGGCCGCGGCGAGGGCGACGAGGCGCGCCGGCGACGGCGGCGGCAGCGCTGAGCAGCGTCGTCCGCCGGACGCCGGCGCAGCTGACGCGTCGGCGATGCACGCCCTCCGGTCACGGACGTGATCGACCGAAGCTGCGCGTAGACCTCGCGCAGCGGCATGGACGCCGAGACACCGGTCGCCGGCTCGACCCGGACCGCTGACGCAGGCGATCCGCTGGGCGGCACGGTACGCCGTACCGTGCTGCCCAGCGGGCTGCGGGTCGCTCACCGAGGCGATTCCGGCGATGCGCAGCGTGTCGTTCGGCATCTGGGTCGGCGTCGGCTCCCGGGACGAGACCCGGCCGCAGGCCGGCGTCTCGCACTTCCTGGAGCACCTGCTCTTCAAGGGCACCCAGCAGGCGCAGCGCGCTGGACATCTCGGCCGAGATCGAGGCGGTCGGCGGCGAGACCAACGCCTTCACCACCAAGGAATACACCTGCTACTACGCCCGGGTGCTGGACGAGGACCGCCGCTGGCGATCGACGTGATGTGCGACCTGGTCGCCGATTCGGTCCTGGCCCCGGCCGACGTGGAGACCGAGCGCGGCGTGATCCTCGAAGAGATCGCCATGCACGACGACGAGCCGGGCGACGAGGTGCACGACCTCTTCGCCGAGGCGATCTACGGCGACCGACACCCGCTCGGTCGGCTGATCTCCGGCACGGAGGACACGATCACGCCGATGACCCGCGAGCAGATCCAGTCGCTTCTACCGGCGCCGCTACACGCCCGCCATCGATGGTCGTCGCGGCGGCCGGCAACCTGGACCACGACAGCGTGGTCAAGCTGGTCCGGCGAGGCGTTCGCGCGGTCCGGCTCGACGGCGCGCCGCCGCACCAGTCGGCGACCGCGCCGACCGGCCGCCCGCCGCGCGTACACGAGCCGGCCGGCGATCGTCCGCGACAAGGACACCGAGCAGGCGCACCTGGTGCTCGGCTGCCCGGGCTCGGCCGGCTCGACGAGCGCCGGTTCGCGCTCGGCGTGCTCAACAACGTGCTCGGCGGCGGCATGTCCAGCCGGCTGTTCCAGGAGATCCGGGAGACAGCGCGGTCTCGCGTACTCGGTCTACTCCTACACCAGTCGCAGTACGCCGACAGCCGGCCTGTTCGGGGTCTACGCCGGCTGCGCGCCGGGCAAGGTCGACGAGGTGCTCGACCTGATCCGGGCCGAGTTGGCGCCGGGTGGCCGGCCGACGGCCTCACCGAGGCCGAAGTCGTCCGCGGCAAGGGCATGATCAAGGGCGCGCTCGTGCTCGGCCTGGAGGACACCGGTTCACGGATGAGCCGGCTCGGCAAGGGCGAGCTGCTCTACGACGACCTGCTCTCGGTGGACGAGCTGCTGGCCCGGGTCGACGCGGTGACCGTCGACGACGTGCGGCCGTCGCCGCCGATCTGCTGAGCCGACCGATGTCGCTCGCGCGTCGTCGGCCCGTTCGGCGAGTCAGGACTTCGTCCGATCTGCGTGAGCGACTGAGGCCTGGCGCCGGCGACCGCGCTCGGGGCGGCATGCTTGATCGGCCGTACCGTCGATCGGGCAACGAGGCGACCCGCGGATCGTGCCGCCGTGACGTCGACGGCCCTGACTTGCGCGGCCCATCGGCGCGGCATGGGATAGGTTGATCGCGTGACTGACGAACGGCGAGCCGATCCGGGTCGGTGTGCTCGGCGCCCGCGGCCGGATGGGCATCGAGGTCTGCCGGGCCGTCGAGGCGGCCGACGACCTGGAACTGGTGGCCATGGTCGACCAGGGCGACTGGCTGTTCAACGCGTCCGACGCCGGCGCCGAGGTGGTCGTCGACTTCACCACCCCCGACGTGGTGATGGACCACCTGCACTGGTGCATCGACCAGGGCATCAACATCGTCGTCGGCACCAGCGGCTTCACCGAGCAGCGGCTGGACCGGGTCCGCGGCTGGCTGTCGCACAAGCCCGAGGTCGGCGTCATGATCGCGCCGAACTTCGGCGTCGGCGCGGTGCTGATGATGGAGTTCGCCGCCCGGGCCGCCCGGTTCTTCGAGTCGGTCGAGATCATCGAGCATGCACCACCCGAACAAGCTCGACGCGCCGAGCGGCACCGCCACGCGGACCGCGCGGCGATCATCGCCGAGGCGCGCGCCGAGGCGGGCCATGGGCCCGATGCCGGACGCCACCAAGGACGAGGTCGCCGGCGCCCGCGGCGCCGAGATCGACGGGGTACGCGTGCACTCGGTCCGGGCCGCCGGCCTGGTCGCGCACCAGGAGGTGCTGTTCGGCACCACCGGCGAGACGCTGACCATCCGGCACGACTCGTACGACCGGGCCTCGTTCATGCCCGGCGTACTGCTCGCGGTCCGGGCGGTCGTGCACCGTCCGGGCCTGACCGTCGGCCTGGACTCCCTCCTCGACTGAGTGGCCGCAATGCCGGGCGTGTTCCCTCGCAGTTGTACGGGAGTTAGGCGCTCAACGCGGCTTGGAGTGCCGAGGTTCCGTACAAATGCGTCGCTGAACAATCGGGTAGTGTGCTCCGACGTGTCTCGTATCGTCCTGATCGGTTCCGCAATCTGTTTGCTCGCGCTCACCGGCCGGATGCTCGACCGCCAGCCGGACGGCGATCTGGAAGGAACCCGCGACCGGGGCCACATCGCATAGCGCGGCGCCCGCCAGTCGCGTACCTACGAGCACACCGAAACCCGTCGCGAAGATCACCGCCGCCTGCCCGTTGTTGTCCACAGGGGAACTTAAGACACTGCTCGGCGGTGCCAACAGCCAGACCAAGCTGACGGCCGTCGAGGGTGCGGCGGACACCAACCACGACTTCGCCAACTACGAGTGCAAGTACGGAAGCGGCGGCAAGCACCCGTTCGACCTCGTCGTCACGGCGGCCAAGCAGGACTTGTCGCCGCAGGAGGGTGTCGATGCCATCGCGAAGGGTAACCACGTTGTCATACACAAGGTGACTGGCGTCGGCGAGGTAGGGACCTTCTTCACCGACTCGGACGGCGAGTCGTTGATCGCCGTAGCCAAGGTGTCCCACCGCGAGACCCGTACCGTCATCTTCTCTGCCCCGGCCGTCGTACCTGAGCAGAACTTCATTAACCTAGCGAAGCTGGTGCTCGACCCGGGTCTGATGCGAGACGGCCCATACGGATTTTCAAAGCTTACCCAGCCGCGGCGACCATCCGTGTCGAACACCCCACCGCGAGCTCCAGCGCCGCGCCCCGGCTCGACGCGTCGGGATTAGGCGCCGGTCGGCTCGACGTCGACATCGACGTCATCGAGGGACACGTGCAGGCGGAATTGGTCGACCAGCAGGTCATCGACGTCGAGCGCGCGCGTCGCACCGTCGGGCTCCCAGCCCGCCGATGCGAGGAATGCCCGCGTCGCTGGATCGCCGTCGTACGCCCACGCGACCGCGGTGTCGAAGCCGTCGGTACGCCATCCGGCCACGGCCACCGCCAGGAGCCGGCTCCCGTGGCCGCGACGACCCCAACGCGGCTCCACGAGCAGATCGGTGATCGCCGCCGTCGTCTCGGGCAGCGGCTTCTCCTCCGGAGCGAGCGCCGCTTCGTCGGCCGGGCCGGTGGCGATGAAGCCCACCACATACGACCGTACGGCCGGTTCGGCGTCGGCGTCGGCGTCGGCGTCGGCCTCGGCCTCCGGCTCGTCCGGCGGCGGGCCGGCTTGCTCGATCGCGATCATGATGTGATGCCGCGACGAGGGCGGCTCCTCGATCGCCGCAAGCCACTGCTCGGCCATCCAGGCTTCGTCCAACTCGGCCAGCACGCCGCGGGGCAGGAGCCGGCGGTACGCCGTACGCCACGTCGCCAGCTGGATGCGCGCGATCTCGGACGCGTCGCCCGGTCGAGCGGGGCGGACAAACCGGTAGCCATGCCGTCAGCGTACGTGCAGCGTGTGACGCACTTCCTCGACCGGCCGTGCATCGGGGTAGTCGGCCGCGATGTCCTCCACCCGCGTCTCGCCGTCCACCACATACCCGAACCGCTCGTAGAAGCGGCGGGCGCGCGGATTGTCGGCGAGCACCCAGAGCCGGATCTCGGCCACTCCATGATCGGCGAGATGACCGACCGCTGTCCGCATGAGTGCCTGCCCGGCCCGGGTCGACCAGCGCTCGGCGGCGACGTAGATGGCGAACACCTCGCCGACCGTTGGATCGGGGTCACCCGCTGGCGGTCGATAACGGCCGACCGCGATGAATCCGACCACCTCGCCGTCGGTCTCGGCCAGGAAGATGCCACCCGGCGGCGTACCTGCGCCGATGGCGCGACGCCACATCGCCGTCCGCGCGCCTCGGTCGAGACGGTCAAGGAAATCCTGCGGCATGACGCCCACATAGGCCGCCTGCCAGGTCTTGACGTGGATGTCGGCGATGCGTTCGCTATCGTCGAGGGTCGCTGGCCGTACCGAGATCATGCGATCTTCCTATCGGCGTCGCGGAACCGGCGTCAACGCGTTTACCCTAGCGGGCATCCCCCAGGATGTAGCGGACCCGCTCGATCCTTTTTTTTTTTTTTTTTTTTTTTTTTTTTTTTTTTTTTTTTTTTTTTTTTTTTTTTTTTTTTTTTTTTTTTTTTTTTTTTTTTTTTTTTTTTTTTTTTTTTTTTTTTTTTTTTTTTTTTTTTTTTTTTTTTTTTTTTTTTTTTTTTTTTTTTTTTTTTTTTTTTTTTTAAAAAAAAAAAAAAAAAAAAAAAAAAAAAAAAAAAAAAAAAAAAAAAAAAAAAAAAAAAAAAAAAAAAAAAAAAAAAAAAAAAAAAAAAAAAAAAAAAAAAAAAAAAAAAAAAAAAAAAAAAAAAAAAAAAAAAAAAAAAAAAAAAAAAAAAAAAAAAAAAAAAAAAAAAAAAAAAAAAAAAAAATTTTTTTTTTTTTTTTTTTTTTTTTTTTTTTTTTTTTTTTTTTTTTTTTTTTTTTTTTTTTTTTTTTTTTTTTTACCCCCCCCCCCCCCCCCCCCCCCCCCCCCCCCCCCCCCCCCCCCCCCCCCCCCCCCCCCCCCCCGCCGCCGCGTTCTGTCGGACCGCGCGGATACGCTCGCGCGATGGACTCGCTTTCGGTGGCCCAGGCACGCCGGATCGCGCTGGCCGCCACGGGGTTCGCCGACCGGCGGCCGACCGGCGCGATCGACGCCCGGCATCTTCGGCGGGTGCTCGACTGTGTGGCGGTGTTCCAGATCGACTCGGTCAATGTCCTGCAGCGCGCGCATTACCTGCCCTTCTATAGCCGGCTTGGTGCTATCCGACGGCCCTGCTCGACCGGGCCGCGTATGGGCCGCACCGGCGTGCGCCCGCGGCATCCCTCGTCCGGACGGGTTCACCGGCCGGCTCTTCGAGTACTGGGGCCAGTCGCGTCCTACCTGCCGGTGAGCTCTATCCGCTGATGCAGTGGCGGATGAGGGGCGAGCACCCGTGGCCCGGGGTCGAGCGGATCGCGCGGGAGAGGCCGAACTGGTCGTTGGTGCGCGACGAGATCGCGAACGGCCCGATGACCGCGGCCGAGCTCGAGTCCGACGTCCCCGACCGTCCGGCGACTGGGGCTGGAATTGGTCCGATGCCAAGATCGTGCTGGAATGGCTGTTCTGGCACGGCGAAGTGCTGGTCCGCACACGGAATTCCGGTTTCGCCCGGTTCTATGACATCCCGGCGCGTCCTGCCGTCGGAGGTCGTGGTGCCGCCCGGCCGGACGACGCGGCAGCGTGCGGGCGCTCGTTGGGATCTCCGCCCGCGTGATGGGCGTGGCCAACGATATCGAGCTGCGTGACTACTTCCGTCTTCGGCCGGCGGGTTACCGCGCTGCCTCCGCGAGCTGGTCGAGGCGGGGGAGCTGATCCCGGTCGAGGTGGACGGGTCCAAGGGCGTGTCTTATTGCATCGCGATGCTCGGCTCCGCGCCGTGTCTCGGCCGCGGCCCTGGTGAGCCCTTCGACCCGATCGTCTGGCATCGCGACCGCACCGAGCGGTTGTTCCGTTTCTACTACCGGATCGAGATCTACGTGCCGGCGGCCAAGCGGATCTACGGCTATTACGTGCTGCCGTTCCTGCTCGGCGACCGGCTCGTGGCCCGGGTCGACCTCAAGGCCGATCGGGCCCGGTGTGCTGCAGATTCCCGGAGCCGTACGGGGAGGCCGGGCGCCCGAGCACACCGCCGCCGCGCTCGCGGCGGAGCTCATTCGGCTGGCTGGCTGGCTCGGGCTGGCGCGATCGAAGCGCCCACCCGGGCGATCTTGCCCGAAACTCGCTGGTGCTCTCAACCGGGATGCCTGGGGTCGCGGATGCCGCCGGGACCGCCGGCTCGCGGCCGTGGCGTAGTTACCGGAAGACGATTCGACGAGGTGGGCGGCGCGGCCGGTGTAGCGTTGTGGCGACACGGAATCCGGTCGTCGGCGGCGGCCGGTGACCCGTGTGACCGATGATCGGACAGCTCGATCCGAGGCGGCGATGACGCAGAACATATGAGCCGGTGGGTCAGCCGGACCGCGCTGCGCACGGGATCGCCGGTGGCGGGCGCCGGGGCGACTTCGCGTACGATCGCCCGGAACGTACCGGCCAGCGGAAACCTATCCGCCGCCCGGAATGTTTGCCGCGCCGGAACCGGTCGCGCAATACGGACCGTACCCGCCGCCCGGCATGGTCGCGATGCCGGTGCAGCCCGCCTACCCCGCCCCACGACCGGCTCAGCCGGTTCATGCTGCAGACATGGGACCGCTCGCCCCGGTGGACCGCACCCTCGCCGTTCTGTTCTGCTTCTTCGGTGGCGTGGCCTATACCCTGCCCACCCATCCCACGTCGTCGGACGCCGCGTCCACGCCGAATTGCATCATCAAGCTCACGACCGGCTTCGACTGCCCGGGCTGCGGCGGCACCCGGGCGTTCTTCTACCTGATGCACGGCAACGTCTTGGCCGCGGCGCGAAGCCATCTCCTTCTGGTCTTCGCGCCGCCGTATCTGGTGTACATGTACGTCGCCTGGGCGGCCGGCGCCATGTTCAACTGGAAGCTGCCGCCGTTCGGCCCACTCCGCGGACGATCACCGTGTTCCTGTTGTCTGGCTGGCGTTCAGGATCCTGCGCAACCTGCCCTGGGCGCCGTTCACCTGGCTCTACGTCTGACGTTCGGCCATTCTGGCCGGGCGGGACCGTCGAGGGCGCCGCGTCGGGACGCGGTCGAGTCCCAACGTCCGCTCAGCATCATGCCGCGGGCGACCGCGTGCGGGCAAACGCCCGGCGCGCGACCGCCCTCACCCCTTGGCGAGCAATGACTGTTCCGTGGGACCTAGCTGCGGGCGTACCCGTCAATCGGTGGCCTCGTCCGCCGCGGTGTCGGCGGCCGCCGAACCGCCTGAACCGGCGGGGGGCTGCGCGGGGGGCGCGCGCGCGCCCGCCGGATGACGACTCGCCGCTCGTGGTGCGGTGCTCGGTTCCAGAGTCGCCGGGGCCGCTGGGGGAGCTGTCCGAGACGTCCAGTTCGCTGCGCGTGCCGCCGGAGACCGTGCTGACGTCCATCCATACCGCGGTCCCCTCGGCCACGCCGAGCGTCACGTCGCCGGAGGCGGTGTGCAGGCGCGCCTCGCCGCGGGCGAGGTTGCCCAACCGGATGTCACCGGAGGCGCTGTTCGCCTGGGTCGAGCCGCCGATCGCGTCGATGGTGATGTCGCCGCTGGCCGACTTGCCGGTGAAGTCGCCGCCGACCGTGCCGCCGCGCACGTCGCCGGAGGCGCCGCTGGCGGACAGGTCGCCGTCGACCCGGCCGAACTGGGTGTCCCCGGAGGCCGCGCCGCGGCGCAGGTCGCCCGCGACGTGCTCGACGCGCAGGTCGCCCGAGGCGGAGTTGATGTCGCCCTGGCGCCGACCCGGCCGGCCACCTCGACGTCGGCCGAGGAGGTGCGGACCAGCAGGCGGCTGTCCTCGGGGACCCGGACGGTGATGTTGACCGTCGTCGACCGCAGGATCGCGAAGCCACGCTGCTGCGGCGTCTCGACCAGCAGGCCCTCCGGGGTCATCTCCACCCGGGTCTGGGCGGCGGCCTGCCGGGACGGGTCCGCCGGAGGAGCCCGGCTGGACGTCGACGCTGATGCTGTCGCGCGGCTCGGCGTGCACCCGCAGCCGGCCGGAGGACATCCTGACGGTCGCCTGGGTGGGGCCGTCGACGGGAAACTCGTACATGATTTCGGGGCTCCTCCGGGTCGGTCGCGGCGCGGGAGTCAGGCCTGGGCGAAGCCGGTGATCCGGCGGCCGGAGGCGGTGGTGGTCGGGGCGGGTGGGTCGGCGCCGCCGCCGTGCACCGCGGACCCGATGACCCGCACGAGCCACGCGTTGACCGAGATGCCCTCCGGCGGCGGCGGCGCGCTCGACGTGCTCCTTGAGCGCCTCGTGCAGGCGCAGGGTGATGCGGGCGGGGTCCCGGCGCCGGGGCCGTCAGGCACCCCCGGGTGGGGCCGGTGGGGCGGGGGGCGTCGGCTCGGCATGTGCTCGGCGGCCTCGGCCCCGATCTCGGTGACGGTCAGGTCGGCCTCGCGGCCCCGGAGCCGTACGTCGACCGTCGCGGTCCGCAACCGGGCGGTGATCTCGGCGGCCGCCTCGGTGAGTGCCTCGAGGAGGCACAGTCGGGCCGATGCCTCCAGCGAGCCGCCGAGCAGCTCGGCCGCGCGGGTCACCGGGTCCACCGGGCGCGGCGCTGGCCGCGAGGTCCCGCTGCAGCCCGTCGATGTACGGTGACAGATCCATGACGGCATCATGGCACCTCTGTGACGTCAAGTCAAGTCAGATCCGACGCCACTCTGACGTCATGCGACGTCATGGCGGGGGACGCGGCCCGGCTGGCGGCGCGTTGCGGTCACCGGCCCGGTGGGAACAGCGTGAGGTGGACGTAGTGATGTAACTCGGGGTGTCGGTGACCGAAACACGGGGTCGGCGTCAACCGTTAGGCTCGCCATAGTCCCGTGCGGCGGCGGCGCAACCACACCACGCGTCCCACCAGCTCGGGGTGCTCCGCCGACGGAGAGGGAGTCGACCACGCGGGCAGCGCCGCGTCAGCCGGGTCGTCCTCGCGCGTGGACGCATTTCGCCCCGCCGCCCGATCCGAGCTCATCGCGGCCAACGGCACCCGGTGGGACACCGACGCCGACGGCGGCGAGGCGCTCGCCGAGTTCGCCGGGCGGGCCTGCTACCAGGCCTGGCACAAGCCGAACCCGGCGACCGCGACGAACGCCGGCTACCTGCGGCACATCCTTGAGGTCGGGCACCTGTCGGTGATCGAGCACGCGTCCGCGACGTTCTACCTCACCGGTGTCTCCCGATCGCTCACGCATGAGCTGATCCGGCATCGGCACTTCTCCTTCAGCCAGTTGTCCCAGCGATATGTGCCGGACCGGGAGGCGGCGATCGTCGAGCCGGATGTGATCGCCGCGGACCCGGAATTGCACGAGACGTTCGTCGCCGCGACCGAGGCCAGCGTCGCGGCGTACAGCGAGTTGCTGACCGGTCTTGAGCGCCAGCTCGCACCGGCCGCCAGCCCGCTGTCGCAGCACCGTTTCGCCGACGACGCCCAACGCGACCCTGCGCCGCAAGCAGGCGCGTCAGGCCGCGCGTGCGGTGTTGCCGAACGCGACCGAGACTCGTATCGTTGTGACCGGCAACTATCGAGCGTGGCGGCACTTCATCGCGATGCGCGCGACCGAGCATGCCGACGTCGAGATCCGCGAGCTAGCCGTCGAATGCCTTCGGCAACTCCAGGCCGTCGCGCCGAACGTCTTCGGCGACTTCGCGATCTCGACGCTCGCCGATGGCACCGAGATCGCGGCCAGCCCGTTCGCCACCGAGGGTTGACCATGACCGTCCGTGCCGGACGTCGGAGCGCTCCGCGCGAACCGCGACGGCGCGGACGGCCCGGCGAACCTCACGAGCACTGACGGTCGGAAACGGCCGCCGCACAGGTTAGGTTGACGCATATGACCAGCACAGGTATGACCAGCCCGGGTACGACCGCGGGGACCGCGCGGCCGTTCGGCCGGCTGCTGACCGCGATGGTCACGCCGATGACGGCCGATGGATCGCTCGATGTCGACGGCGCCGCCCGCCTCGCCACCTATCTCGTCGACGAGCAGGGCAACGACGGGCTCGTCATCAACGGCACGACCGGCGAGTCGCCGACGACGACCGACGCGGAGAAGGACGCGCTGCTCCGCGCCGTCGTCGATGCCGTCGGTGACCGTGCGCACATCGTCGCGGGCGTCGGCACCAACGACACGCGGCACACGATCGAGCTAGCCCGGGCGGCCGAGAAGGCCGGCGCGCATGGGCTGCTGGTCGTTACGCCGTACTACAACAGGCCGCCGCAGTCCGGGCTGCTCGCTCACTTCACCGCCGTGGCTGCGCCGTCGACACGCCGGTGATGCTCTACGACATCCCGCATCGATCCGGCATGGCGATAACGACCGAAACGCTCGTCCGCGCGGCCGAACACCCCCGCATCGTCGCGGTCAAGGACGCCAAGGACGACGTCATCGCCACTTCGTGGGTCACCGCCCGCACCGACCTTGCGTTCTACTGCGGCGCGGACGCGATGACGCTGGCCCAGCTCGCCGTCGGCGCCGTCGGGTGGTGGGCACATCCACACACTTCGTGGGTGTTGCAACCAAGCAGATGATCCTGGCGTACGAGTCGGGCGACGTGATCGAGGCCCGCCGCCTGCATCGCCAGTTGTTGCCGCTGTTCACCGGGATCTTCAAGACGCAGGGCACGATTCTGGTCAAGGCCGGTCTGCCACGGTCGGCCTGCCCAGTGGACCGGTCCGACTCGCCACTGGTCAACGCGACCGCGGACGAGCTGGCGACGCTGCGCGTCGACGCGGCGGCGGCCGGCGTGACGTTGCCGGCGGCGCCGGGTGCGACGGGTCGCGACGATAGTGCCGCCGCGGCACTGGCGGAGGTGGCGCGCGCATGAGTCAGGCTCACGTCGACCTGGATATGCCCGGCCCACTCGCCGCGGGCGCATTGCGAGTGATGCCACTGGGTGGCCTCGGCGCGATCGGTCGGAACATGACCGTCTTCGAGTACGAAGGCAAACTCCTCGTCGTCGACTGCGGCGTCCTGTTCCCCGACGTCGACCAGCCCGGTGTCGATCTGATCCTGCCGGACTTCGAGGCGATCATCGACCGGCTCGACGACGTACAGGCGATCGTTCTCACGCACGGGCACGAGGACCACATCGGCGCGGTGCCCTACCTCCTGGCGCACAAGCCGGATATCCCGCTCGTCGGGTCACAGTTCACGCTCGCGCTCGTCGAGGCGAAGCTCGCTGAGCGGCGGATCTCGCCGTACACGTTGACGGTCAAGGAAGGTGCCACCGAGCGGCTCGGCCCGTTCGAGTGCGAGTTCTTCGCGGTCAACCACTCGATCCCGGACGCGCTCGCGGTCGCCATCAAGACTCCGGCCGGCGTCGTGCTGCACACCGGCGACTTCAAGATGGACCAGCTGCCGCTGGACGGGCGGATCACCGACCTCGCCGGTTTCGCGCGGCTCGGCGCGCTCGGCGTCGACCTGCTGCTGTCGGACTCCACGAATGCCGAGATCCCGGGCTTTGTGACTCCGGAGCGCGAGATCGGCCCGGTGTTGGACGCGATCTTCGCCAAGGCGCGTGGTCCGCATCATCGTCGCGTCATTCGCCTCGCACGTGCACCGCGTCCAGCAGGTAATGGAGGCGGCGTACGCGCACGGGCGCAAGGTCGCGATGGTTGGCCGAAGCATGGTCCGCAACATGGGGATCGCACGTGATCTCGGCCTGCTGCACATCCCACCGGGCCTCGTGGTGAGCCTGGACGACGCGATGACCCTGCCGCCGGAGCAGCTGGTGCTCATGTCGACCGGGTCGCAGGGCGAGCCGATGAGCGCGCTCGGGCGGATGTCCACCGGTGATCACCGGCACATCGCGATTGCGCCCGGCGACACGGTCGTGCTCGCGTCGTCACTCGTTCCCGGCAACGAGACGGCCGTCTATCGGGTCATCAACCAGCTGTCGCGCGCCGGTGCGATGGTGGTGCACAAGGACATCGCGAAGGTGCACGTGAGCGGTCACTCGCCCGCGGGCGAACTGCTCTACCTGCTCAACGTCGTACGGCCGAGCAACTTCATGCCCGTACACGGGGAGTGGCGGCACCTGCGGGCCCACGCACGACTCGGTATCGAGTCCGGCATCCCCGAGGAACGTGTCGTGATTTGCGAGGACGGCGACGTCGTCGACCTGGTGGAGGGACAGGTGCGACTGGCCGGGCACGTCCGCAGCCGGTACGTGTACGTCGACGGGCTCGCCGTCGGCGATGTCGGCGAGTCGCTGCTCACCGAGCGCCGCATCCTCGGCGACGGCGGGTTCATCGCCTGCACGGTCGTCGTGGACTCCGTCAACGGCAAGGTGGTCGGCGGTCCGACCGTGTCGGCCAAGGGATTCAGCGAGGACGCATCCGTCTTCGAGGCCGTCTCCCGGTCGTGACCGAGGCCCTCGATCGCGCCGCCGCCGACGGAATCAGCGATCCGCATCAGCTCCAGCAGGTCGTACGGCGCACGATCGGGCGCTGGGTCAACGACAAGTACCGCCGCCGGCCGATGATCGTGCCGAACGTGGTCGAAGTCTGATCACCCGACCGTGTGCGGCGTCGCCGGCTGCGAGGGCACAGCGAGGGTATGTCGCGGGAACCGGCGGCCACCGTGCCCCGTCGTACCGACATGGCTGATCTCGCCCAGTCTCATGTTTCGCGTCGGGTCGGCGTCCTCGCGGCGGCATTGGCCCTGGGTACGCTGGCCATCACCGGCTGCGCTCAGGGCTCGGGCACCACGTTGTCGGCAAGCGGCCCGTCCTCCTCGCCGTCGAGCCCGGCGACCGCGGTCCCCGCGCCGACGGTGCCGGCTCCGGTGACCACCGGACCGACCACGGGATCCATATTGACGCCCCCGCCGGCCCAGCCGCGACCAGGGTCCGGCGGCAATGCCGTCCCGCCCGGCTCGACGGTCCTCGTCGCGTCAATGATCGCGCAGACTCTCGCCGCCGTCACCGACAAGAACATATACGGACCGGTCACCCTGACCGATGCCGCGCGCGTGTCGAAGGTCGCCGCCGTCATCAATAGCGCGCCGCCCCGGGTGCCTGCGATCGTGCGGTGCCCGATGCAAGGCACCGGAAATCTGACCCTTGTCTTCGAGCGGTCGGTAAACGGTCCGGCCGTGGCGACCGTCGTGATTAGCACATCAGGCTGCCCGGGCATGATCGTACATACGGCATCGGGTGGCGTGATCGGGTTTGACGGCGGCCCGGACACGGTGCGGGAGATCGAGTCGATCCTCGGCGTACCGTGGCCGCAGCCGGCCGGTTAGGTCCGATGCATCTCGGCCGCGCGCACCGCATCAGCCGGTGATGGCCCGATCGGCCGTTTGACGTCCGTGACCGGCTCAACGCCGATCGCGTGCCTGCGCCGCCAGCGCGCGAGCCACGTCGGCCCGCAACTCGCCGAGCAGCCGTCGCAGACCCGTGGGTACGTTGTCGCCGGCGAGGAGCGCATCGGTGCGATCGAGGGTTTCCGCCGACACGAAATAGCGCGGGTAAAGCCCGGCCGCTATGGTGCGCGCGATCTCCGTGGTCCGGGTCGCCCAGACGTCGGCGATGACGTCGAAGTAGCGGTCCACGTACGGAGCGAGGAGGTCGAGTTGGTCGGACTGGACCATGCCGACGCCGGCCGGATTGCGGCGGACGCCGCCGATGATCCGCTCCTGCGTACGGTTCGGCAGGTCGGAGCGGTCGATCACGGACGCCCAGGCGGTCGCCTTCGCCTCGACGGTCGGTCGGGCGGCCAGCGCACCGGCGGCGTTCTCGGCCCCGGCCGTGGTGTTGTCCCGTACGCGTTCCGCCTCGATGTCGGCCTCGTCGATGCGGCCGTGCCGGGCCAGCGCGCCGGTCAGCGCCCACCGCAGGTCGGTGTCGATGGTGAGTCCGTCAATCCGCCGAGTCCCGTCCCGCAGCGCCGCGATCAGGTCCAGGTCGTCGTTGCTCGCCGCGACCCGGACGAACTGCCGCGTCCACGCGAGCTGACCGTCGGTGCCGGGCGCGGCCGAGGTCATGTGTTCGCGCGCCGAGCGCGCCACCAGCGTCGTCGTTTCGGCCCGCGCTGCCGGGTCCACGTACGACGTCAGGGCCGTGACGACGTCGGCGTGCAGCGTCTCCAGGACGCCGATATCGGTCTCACTGTCGATGCCGGCCAGGACCATGGCGATGAAGTCTCGCGCGCCGGCCTCGGCACTGCGCACCATGTCCCAGGTCGCGGCCCAGCACAGCGCTCGGGGGAGCGACTCGACGATGGCGCCGATGTGGGTCCGGGCCGTGGCCAGCGACCGTTCATCGAGCCGGATCCGGGCGTACGTGAGGTCATCGTCGTTAAGCAGCACCAGCGCGGGCTGGCGCCGGCCGATGAGCGCCGGCACGTCGGTACGCTCGCCCACGACGTCGAGTTCCACCCGGTCGACCCGGACAAGTCTGGGCGCAACGGGGCCGTCGGACGCGAAGTCGTAGAGGCCGATCGCGATGCGGTGCGATCGCAGCGTCGGATGCTCGGCCGGCGCCGTCTGTACAACCGCGAACGATGTGAACCGGCCGTTCGAGTCGACCGTAAAACCGGGTCGCAGCGTGTTCGGGCCGGCAGTCTGCAGCCACTCGCGTGACCAGGCCGACAGGTCCCGCCCCGACGTCTGTTCCAGAGCGGCGAGCAGGTCGGCGAGCGTCGTGTTACCCCAGGCGTGATCGGCGAAGTAGCGCTGCGCGCCGGCGAAGAACTCGTCCGGGCCGACCCACGCGACGAGCTGCTTCAAGACCGAGGCGCCCTTGGCGTACGTGATGCCGTCGAAGTTCAGTGCCACGTCGTCGAGGTCGCGGATGTTGGCGACGATCGGATGCGTCGACGGCAGCTCGTCCTGGCGGAGCGCCCACGTCTTGTCGTCGCTGGCGAAGGTCGTCCAGGCGTCGCGGTAGCGGGTCGCCTCGGCGAGGCAGCGGGCCGCGAGGTAGGTCGCGAACGACTCCTTCAGCCACAAGTCGTCCCACCAGCGCATGGTCACAAGGTCGCCGAACCACATGTGCGCGAGTTCGTGCAGGATCACCTCGGCGCGCGACTGCCGGGTCGCGTCGGTCGTCTTCGACCGGAAGACGAAGGCCTCGGTGAACGTGACGCATCCGACGTTCTCCATCGCGCCGATGTTGTATTCGGGCACGAAGACCTGGTCGTACTTCGCGAACGGGTAGGGCTGGTCGAAGTGCTCGATGTAGTAGTCAAAGCCCTGTTTCGTGATCTCGAATATGTCCGCCGGCTCGAGATACTCGGCGAGCGACCGCCGGCACGCCACGCCGAACGGCACCACTCGACCGTCCGGCGCGGTGTACGTGTCCGTGACGTAGTGGTAGTCGCCGGCGACGACCGCGGTGAGGTAGGTCGAGATTCGTGGCGTCGGCGCAAACCGCCACGTGGCGGCATCGTCGCGGACCGCGCCGTCCGCCGCCAGTGCCGCCGTTGGGGTCGGAGCGGGCGAGTTGGAGATAACGAGCCACCCCTGCGGCACGGTGACGGTGAACGCGAAGCTCGCCTTGAGGTCCGGCTGCTCGAACGTCGCGTAGAGGCGTCGCGCCTCCGGCACCTCGAAGTGTGTGTACAGGTAGGTGCGCCCGTCGGCCGGGTCGACCGTACGGTGCAGACCCTCGCCGGTGTTCATGTAGGCGCAGTCGGCCTCGATCCGTAGCACGTTGTCGGCCGCGAGGTCGTCGAGTCGGACTCGACTGTCGAGGTAGGTGGCGGCCGGATCCAGGGCACGCCCGTTCAGCGTGATCGCCCGCACGCGGGGAGCGATTAGGTCGACGAACGTGGACGAGCCCGGCGACGTACACGCGAAGTGGATCTCGGTCACCGAGTCGAACGTCGCGCCGCCGGCGGTGAAGTCGAGATCGACCGCGTACCTGTCGATCCGGAGCAGGTCGCCGCGCGTACGCGCCTCGTCACGGGTCAGGTTGGTTCCGGGCACCAGGGGCCTCCGTCGTATCGCGGGCAATCCTCGAAGACGTTACCGCCCGGCGCGATCGGGTCTATGCAACAGCCGACGCATGTGACAGGCTGCTGCCTTCATCCATGGGGGACACACACGGAACGGCCATGCGCAGAATTCTCCACGCACTCATCGTCGTCGCTCTGCTCGTCGGCTTCTACGTTCTTTGTCTGGCCCTCCTGGCCGCGCTGATCGCAGTCGATATCGCGGTCACCCGGGCCGATGTGTCAACGCCGGCGCTTGTGCGCGGCGTCGCGATCGCCTACCTGCTCACGGCCGTGGCCCTCTACATCGTCGTACGCGGCGTGTTCGTGTCCACCCGGGTGCGCCATCGGCACATCGTCGGCGTCATGGTGACCGATCGCGACGAACCGGCGCTCTGGGAGCGCGTGCGATTCCTGGCCCGCGCGGTGGGCACGCGGCCGCCCACCCGGATCTACCTCGTGCCGGACGTGAACGCTGCGGTGTGGGAGAACGCGAAGCTGCTCGGCCTGATTCCAGGCCGGCGCAGCATGATGATCGGGATGCCGCTGTTGATGGCGTTGACGCCGGCTCAGTTCGATGCGGTCGTCGCTCACGAGCTTGGCCACTACGGCAACCGGGACACGCGACTCGGCGCACTCGACCATCGCGCCCGCGAGAGTGTGATGGCGGCGGTCGGGGCCGCACAGGGGCGCCTTGCCGGCCGGCGGACCGCCGAGGGAAAGCCGCGCCGGTTCCGGATGCCGGGTCAGACGGTTTACGTGGCACTGTTCCGGGCGTACGCCCAATTGGTCCTGTCGGTGACGCAGAAGGCCAGCCGACGGCAGGAGTTCGCGGCCGACCGGGTCGCCGCCGGCATTGCCGGCCAGGCCAACGCCGCCGCCGGACTGCGGGAACTGCCGGCGGTCGAGGCCGCCTTCTCCTTCTACATCGACCGGTACGTGGCCGCCGGCATCGAGCGTGACCTGCTCCCGTTGCCAGGAGAGACATTGGGCGGGTTCGCCGCCCTGCTGGCCGAGCCCTCCCGGCAGGCCGATCTGGACGAACTGCGGCAGGATCCGACGGCCGAGGCATCGGACCCGTTCGATTCGCACCCGGCGATTCGCGACCGAATCGCCGCCATCGAGGCTCTCCCGCCGGATGGGCGGCCGCTGGACACATCGGACGCGCGGGCGCTGGCGACGCTGTCCGATCCGGCCGCGACGACGGCCGCCGTTGGGGCGCGCATGCTGGCCGGACCCGACGCCGGCAAGCGGGCCGTCGACTGGGACACACTCGCCACCGCCGCTGGCGCTGATCGCGCCGCGCGTTCGGCCGATCCCCTGCGTATCGCGGTGGCATCGTTCTACCAGCAGCCACGGCCGTTGTCCGGTTTCCTCGACGCGGTCGACGCCGGACAGCTGGGCGACATTCTCGATCGGCTGCCGAAATCCGATGGCGCGGCGAACGTAAAGGCGGGCGGCCGGGCCGCGCGGGAGCTCGCGAAGACATCGATGCTGCCGATGGTCGCGGGCTGGGCGCTGGCCGAGCTTGCCGCTCAGGGTCGCGCACGCTGGCGCAACTCATGGGCGGACGCGGCCGGGGCGATCGAGATGGCGCCCGACCTTGACGAGAAGCTCCAGGCCGCGCTCGACGCTCTTGCAGCCGTGTCACCCGACGCCGGGCCAATGCGCGCGGTCGTCTACACGATGGGAGTGCCGGCATGAGCGTGTTCGACAGACTACGGGGGCGCAAGCCGACGTTCGGTGTGGTCGGTGCGGCGACGACGCCGGCGTCGACCGAGCCACCGCCGCGCACGATCAAGCCGGCGGAGTACGGCCTGCCGCCGCGGGCCCAGCTGATCGACAAGCTCGCCGAGCCGCACCCGCTCACGACGGCCGTGTTCGAGGCGGTGGATCGGCGGGACACTGGAGCTATCAAGGCCGTCGTCGAGTCCGCTGGCACCGACTGGGAGCGCCGGCACGCGTTGGTGTCCGCACTCGCCAGTCGGGCCGACGAGGACGACCGTTGGCTCCGGGCGTGGCTCGCCGCCGAACCGGACAACCCGATCGCTTTGTCGGCGTATGCGAGCACGCTGTCGACGACTGCATTTGCGATCCGTACCGCGTCGCGGGCCGAGGATGTCGAACGCGACCAGTGGGAGGCGTTCTTCCGGGTGCTCCGGCAGGCTCCCGAGCACTGCGAGCACGCCGCGGCCGTCGCCCCGCACGACCCGACGCCGTGGGTGGTTCTGCAGACGATCGCCCAAGGGCTGCAGTACGACAACGACGACTACCGGAAGATCTTCGACGAGGTCGTCTCGCAGCGCCATATCACGTGCACGCGCACGCCGCCGCGCTCTCCTCCTGGCTGCCGCGCTGGTTCGGCTCGGACGAGCTGGCCGAGTCGTTCGTGAACTGGGCCACGCTCGGCAAGCCGGCCGGAACGCTGCTCACCCATCTGCGGCTCGAATGGTTCTACTTCGAACGGATCCCTAAGACCGAAGCCGACCGCGCCGACTTCTACCACCGTCCCGAGGTGCAGGTCGCCCTTGACGCTGCCCTCGCCGACCTACGGGCGGCCGCGACCGACCGGCCGGCGTACCCACGCAGCGCCATTGGCTCGCGCACTCCCTGACGCGGGCCGGCCGCTACGCCGAGGCGTACGACATGTTCCGGCAGATCGGTCCGTACTACGGCGGCTGGCCGTGGGCGCTGGCCAAGGATCCGGCCGGCCGGTTCACCGGCATCCGGGCCGACGCCGTGATGGGGTGGGAGGACGCCGGTCGGCCGCCGCTGCCGGGACACACGGGCGAAGTGGACGAACCGAGGGTCCCGGCCCGACGAGCGACCCGAGCCGGCCTCACGACCTCGGCGCCAACAGAGGTATGTCTGTGTAGCGGCGGTGTGGAGCTTGACGTCTGGACGGCACCGAAATCCAGGTCCGCCGGCCCCGCGCCAACCAGCCCGGACGGCGAGCGTTTGTGTCCGGCAAGAAGCAACAGAACACGATCAAAGCCACCCTCGCCTGCGACGGGCGCGGACGAGCGATCTGGGCCGGAGCGATGCGCTGTTCGCTGGACCGGGCGCCGATCCGGCGGCTACGGCCGATCCTGGTCGAGGATGTGCACGGGCTTGGCTCGGCCCGCACGCACCGGACAGGGCGACCGCGGCGGCGCCCAGCAAGGTCGCCGCGGTTAAGGGGGCCCACAGAGCCGTCGCGCTGATGGCGGTAGTCCCGGTGATGATGATCGGGTCGGCCGCGCGGGCCAGACCGTAGCTCAGCTGCCAGCGAGCGAGTGCGCGGCCGGTGAGATGCGCGCGCCGACTCGATCACCAGCGGCACGCTGCTGCCCGTGTCCAGGATCTCGCCCATGGTGTACGGCAGGGCGACGGCGGCGACGACGATCAAGCCGGGCGTGCCGCCGCAGGTGGCGCCGAGCCAGAAGCCGAGGTACGACCCGGCGAGGACCAGGCCCGAGGCGGCGAGGACGGTCCGATGGGACCGTCCCGACAGGCCCACCACCACGATCACCTGCAGGGCGATCACCAGGACGGTGTTGCCGACGAAGATACCCGACGACCATGCCGGCGAGGCATGCAGTGTTTGGATGAGGGTCACCGGTAGGGCGACTTCGAGCACGTCGGCGTAGAACGCCAACGGCATGCAGGCCACAGCGAGCACGGTGACCGCCCGCAGCCCGCCGCGGGAGGTTTGGGCACCCACCAGCATCGGCCGGGCAGTCCGAACGGTGGCCGGCGGGTCGGTGCGGTGCAGCGGCACCGTGATCAGTCCAGCCGCGCCGAGTGCGGCTCCGATCGCTGTCGCCACTGCCAGCCACCGGATCACGCCGGGGCCGCCCGCGACGAGCGCGGTGGCGAGCAGTGCGCCGCCACCCACGCCGGCGTTGCGGATCGAGCGCGCGGCGGCCAACGCCGCCGTCCGGTGCCGGTCGCCGCTGAGGGCGGCAACCAGTGCGTTGGTCGCCGGTGGTGCCACCTGGGTGCCGATCCCGATCAGCGCGGTGCCGATCACGAACCCTGGCACGTCGGGAAACAGCGCCAGCGTCGCGGCGCCGCCCACGCGGACGAGCAATGAGGCGACCGCCGGTGCACGCCGTGCACCGGTGTCGATCAAGTAGCCCACCAGGGGGATGGCGGCGAGTCCGAGGAGCATGCCAACGGTGAGCGCCACACCCGCCTGGGTCGTGTCCAGGCCGATCGTGATCGCGTAGATCACGACGAACGGGCGCAGGAGACCGGAGGTCAGCGCGTCCACGGCGACGCTGAGCAGGTAACGGCCACCGCCGGGGATACGTGCGAGGTCACGCAGAGTCGTTCGGGTCGACGCGGCGCTGTTCGGCCTGGCGCTCGCGGTTGTCGTTGTCGTCACGGTGTCGAGGATGTGGCCGTGCACCGGACAAGGTGCCTCGATGTGTACAGACCCTCAAGCGGAGCCGTGGTGGATTGACCGGTCTGGTCAATCCGTCTAACCGCGAGGGGCGGGCACCTGCCAGGATGAGGTCGATGGTCACCTCTATCGACATCGGCGGCGTCCCCGCCGACCGGATCCGGGTCGCGCCGTCGCCACTGGCGGAGCTCGCCGCCGTGCTGCACCTGCTCGCGGAGCCGCAGCACCATCCGGACGTCGCGTCGTCGTCCGCGTCCATGGCGACCGCGATCGGGCCCCGTTCGCGGCCGAACTTGACGAATTCGAGCTGCTCTGGCCACCCGCCCGGCGCCGACTTCCTGCTGCCGCCGGATCCGCGCCCGAGCCTACGCGCTGAACTCGACGACATCGACCGCCTCGACGACGAAACCTGGGTGTCAGCCGCTCTCGCCGCGCATCGCGCCGTGACACAGCCGCCGACGATGTGGTCGCCGTTGTCTGATCCGGTCGCCCGACGGCGAGCACTGGCCTCCGCCCGTGCGCGCGGTCCGCGGCAGGCGGCCTGGGCCGCACGGGTCCTCGGCGACCCTGCCGTCGAACGCGAACGGGTACGCCGTGTCCTGCTCGACTGCGAGTCCGCATTCTTCGGCGCCACCTGGGAACGGATCCGGCCGGCCCTTGCCGAGGAGGCCGAACGCCGCCGGATCGACCTGGACCGCGATGGCCTCCGCGCACTCGAACGGATCTCCCGAGCGATCCGGGTCGACCCCGAACGAGGTGTCCTCACGCTCGACAAACTGCAAGACCTCACCGCCGACGCACGGGCCCGGATCACGCTGATCCCGAGCGTCTTCGGCAGCCCGCACCTGACGCTCGTCTACACCGCGGGGTGGCAACCAGTTCTGCAGTACCCGCGACCAGGCCGCGAACAACGTCCGGTGCTGCGCGTCGATGAACTCGACGCCCGGCTCACGGCCCTGGCCATCCAGTGCGGCTGCGGCTGTGCCGCACTCTCGCCCGTGGCCCGCACACGACCGGTGAACTCGCCGAGTTCTGGGCGCTCACCCCACCCGAGGTGTCACGACACCTCGCCGTGCTCAAGGCCGCCGGGCTGCTCCTAGCGGAGCGACACGGCCGCTACGTCACCTCGCCTCGACCTGGACGCATCCGCCGGGCTCGGACTTCAGCTCATCGACACAATCCGGCGGTGACACGCCTGCCGCCAAGTGGCGCCACGCATCCCCGCCGAACACGCTATCGCGTTCATCAATTGGCGGCGTCCACTACAACGCATCACCACCCACCTGTATTGATCCCGAGGTCGTTAGCGCTCCTCGTCGCCTCCTAGTTGCTGGCGGCCGTTCGCAGCTCCTTGGCCAGCGCGTAGAGCAACGACGGGTTCGGGACGTTCCACAACGCGGCCACGGATCGCGACTTGCCGCGGACGGTGATCCGGAAGAACGCACCGACGATGTCGAACGCCTCGACGTCGGCCCAGCCAGTCGTTGCCGCCCGGGCGGCAACGCCGGCGTGGTCGATCGTTATGTCGCCGAATTGGATCGCCTGACCCTGCGCAAGCGCACGGCGCATTGGTGGCAACAGTGCCGCACTGACCTGCACGTTGATCCGTCGACGAAGATCGTCCTGGTCGTCCCAGAAGTTCGTGGTGCTAAAGGCCGCGCCGTCGTTGCGGGTTGCGGTGATGCGGTCGTACGTGCCGGTCCGCACGCCGAGGGTGTTTGCGTTCACGACCTTTTGGAACACCGTGGACACATCGGCCCACCGCCACACGTCGAGTTCGGTCGGCCGATTCTTGCCCGGGCTGTTCGCGACGACGAGGCCCTTCTGGAACACGTACACGCGGCGGGCCGAGACGCGGGCATTCAGGTTCGGCGTACGCAGCAGCAGCCACAGCTCGTAGATCGGGAAGATGCACCAGATCAGCGCGATCGACACGATCAGCAAGTCCGATCACGAGCGCCTGGTTGTGCCGACGGGGCCGGAACACCTTGACCAGATCGCCGAGTTCCCGATCGGCGGCGGCCGATGCAACCTCGAGCGGAAGCGGCTCGTCGTACGGCGTCACCGGCGGCCGGACCGCCGGCCCGCCCGACGGCGGGGCGGCCGGGTCGCCGGCGACCTGAAACGGCACGTCGCGCACCGGCGGTGCGTACGGGGTGGCGTCGCCGGTGCCGATCGGTTGGGCCATCGGTGTCTCCTTCGTTCGGACGCGCGGGACGCCCGGCCGGGCCGGTGCGGTCGCGCACATTACCGGGCCGGTCGCCGGCCGGCCACCCCGTAGCCATCGCCGACGACGTGACCGCAACCCGAGGGGCAACTGGATGTGACATCGGCTCACGTCGGTGTGGACGGTCTCGGCGCGCCGTGACCGGCGGTGGAGCGTTGCGCGGTTACCGTGTAACGAATGGCGGGTCGCACTTCCTCGGCGGGCCGGCGAAGCACCGCGTCCACGCGGCGCACGCCGGCCAGGACCGCGTCGCGACGCGCAGCCGACGACCGGCGGGGCCGCGAGACCTGGCCGCCGCGACGAGCACCGGCCCGCGGCAGCGCCGCCCGCCGGGCCGCCCGTCGCCGCCGGGCCGCCAACTTCCCCGGCCCGCTGGACGTCGTGGGCAAACTCATCGTCGGCCTCTGGATGGGCATCGCGCACCTGCTCGGCTGGATCGTCCGGGCGGTCGGCCGGCAGGCGGCGACGGCGCGCGGCCTGCATCCGCAGCATCAACGCGACGGCGCCGCGCTCCTCGCGTTCGCCGCGGCCCTGCTGCTCGCCGTGGCCGTGTGGTTCGATCAGGGCAGCGTCGTCGGCAAGGACATCAACGAATTCGCCCGACTGCTGCTCGGCGCGGGCGCGGTCGCACTGCCACTCATTTTGGTGATCGCCGCGATCCGCATGATGCGGCATCCGGAAGAACCGGAGGAACATCACGGCCGCGGAGTCGTCGGCTGGTCGGCGATCTTCGCCGGCTGGACCGGCCTGCTCTATCTCCATGCGAACGAGCACCAGCGGATCGAGATTTCGGTCTCCGGTGGCGTGCTCGGCCGGCTGACCGGCGATCTGTTCGCCCGTGCGGTCAGTCCGTGGGTCGCCGTGCCGGTGCTGGCGATGTTGACGGCGTTCGGCCTCCTGGTCGTGACGGCGACGCCGATCAACAAGATCCCGTCGCGGTTGGCGCAGTTGCGCGACATGGCGCTCGGTCGAGTCGGGAGTCGAGCACCGGCCGACTATGACGAGACCGCCGACGACGACTTCGATGACTACGACAACGAGCCGCCGGTCGTTGGCCGCCGGCGGTCGGGTGGCCGGCGACGCCAGTCCGCGTTCTCCGACGACGCGCTCGATCGCCGTCCGTTGCCGCTGCCGATCGAATCGGCCGCCGATCCCGATCCGATCTCCGCCCGCGAGACCATCGCGCTGCCGCGACCCAGTCCGGTCACGCAAGGCGCCCGAGCATTCGGCGCTGCCGCTGCGGCACGAGCAACTTGTGCTGACCGATGGCGACTACAAGCTGCCGCCGTCGAACATGCTCGGCGCCGGCGAGCCGCCGAAGGCGCGCAGCAAGGCGAACGACGAGGTGATCGCCGCGCTGACCGGCGTCTTCGACCAGTTCGACGTCGACGCCGCGGTCACCGGGTTCACCCGTGGCCCGACGGTCACCCGATACGAGGTCGAGCTCGGCCACGGCGTCAAGGTCGAGCGGATCACCCAGCTGTCGCGCAACATCGCCTACTCGGTCAAGTCGCCGGACGTGCGGATCATCAGCCCGATCCCGGGCAAGAGCGCGGTCGGCATCGAGGTGCCGAACCTCGACCGGGAGAACGTCGCGCTCGGCGACGTGCTGCGCTCGCGGTCGGCCAACGCCGACCACCACCCGCTGACCGTCGCGCTCGGCAAGGACATCGAGGGCGGGTACGTCGTCGCGAACCTCGCCAAGATGCCGCACATCCTGATCGCCGGCGCGACCGGCGCCGGCAAGTCCTCGTGCCTCAACACGATCCTGGTGTCGCTGCTGGCCCGGTCCACGCCGGATGAGGTACGGCTGCTGCTGGTCGACCCGAAACGCGTCGAACTCACGTCGTACGAGGGCATCCCGCACCTCGTCACGCCGATCGTCACGAACCCGAAGAAGGCCGCCGACGCGCTGGACTGGGTCGTGCGCGAGATGGACATGCGCTACGACGACCTCGCCGCGGCCGGTGTCCGGCACATCGACGACTACAACCGCAAGGTCCGCTCCGGTGCAGATCAAGCCGCCGCCGGGCAGCGAGCGCGTCATCACGCCGTACCCGTATTTGTTGGTGGTCGTCGACGAGCTGGCGGACCTGATGATGGTCGCGCCGCGCGACGTCGAGGACGCGATCGTCCGCATCACGCAGCTCGCCCGGGCCGCCGGCATCCACCTGGTGCTCGCGACGCAGCGCCCGAGCGTCGACGTGGTCACCGGCCTCATCAAGGCGAACGTGCCGTCCCGGCTGTCGTTCGCGACGTCGAGCCTCGCCGACTCGCGGGTCATCCTCGACCAGCCGGGCGCGGAGAAGCTGATCGGCCGCGGCGACGCGCTGTTCCTGCCGATGGGCGCGTCCAAGCCGATCCGGCTCCAGGGCGCCTGGGTGGCCGAGTCGGAGATCATCGACATCGTCAAGTTCTGCAAGAACCAGCGCGAGCCGGAGTTCCGGCCGAAGACGTGCTCGCCGCGCCGGCCGAGAGCAAGCGCAAGCCCGACGAGGACATCGGCGACGACCTGGAGCTGCTGCTGCAAGCGGTGGAGCTGGTGGTGACCAGCCAGTTCGGGTCCACCTCGATGCTGCAGCGCAAGCTGCGGGTCGGCTTCGCGAAGGCCGGCCGCCTGATGGACCTGATGGAGCCGCGGGGCATCGTCGGGCCGTCCGAGGGGTCCAAAGCACGCGACGTGCTGATCAAGCCGGACGAGCTGCCGAGGTGCTGGACTCGCTTGCGCCGGGGCGCCGGTCGAGTAACCGACTTTGGCTCCCAAGCCGTTGACGGGTTGTGAATGTCACCCTGAGTATCCGTACAGCGGCGTGCTGGTACGTCGCCGCCGCTAGGTACCCTCTGTAGGTGCCGTCCAACCTGCCTTCTTCCGCGCCGTACGCTGCCGGGTCCGTCCCTTCGGGTGGGCGCGCCGACGCGCCCCGTCGGGTCGCGCTGCTGACCCTCGGCTGCGCCCGCAACGAGGTCGACTCGGAGGAGCTGGCGGCGCGGCTGGCCCAGGGCGGCTGGAGGTCACGACGGATGGCTCGGACGCCGACGTCGTGCTCGTGAATACCTGCGGGTTCGTGGAGAGCGCGAAGCAGGACTCGATCGATACGCTGCTCGCCGCGGCCGACACGGGCGCGAAGGTGGTCGCGACCGGTTGCATGGCGGAGCGGTACGGCCGGGAGCTGGCCGACAGCCTGCCCGAGGCGTCGGCGGTGCTGGGTTTCGACCACTACCCGGACATGGCCGCCCGCTCGATGCGATCGCCGCCGGCGAGACCGTCGAGTCGCATGTGCCGCAGCGATCGCCGGACACTCCTGCCGCTCACGCCGGTCGACCGCCGCGGCCAGCGCGGTGCCGGTCCCCGGTCACACTCGAGTCTGATTGTCGACAGTGCCACGCCGGCTCACCTGCGCGCCGTCCTCCGCCAGCGACTGGTTCGCGGACCGGTCGCCTCGCTCAAGCTGGCCAGCGGCTGTGACCGGCGGTGTTCGTTCTGCGCGATCCCGTCGTTCCGGGGCGCGTTCGTCTCCCGTACGCCCGAGGAGCTCCTGGCCGAGGCCGAGTGGCTCGCCGCCGACGGCGTACGCGAGACTCGTGCTCGTCAGCGAGAATTCGACGTCCTACGGCAAGGATCTCGGCGATCCGCGCCTGCTGGAAAAGCTGTTGCCACAGCTCGCCCGCGTCGCCGGGATCGTCCGCGTCCGGGTCGTCGTACCTGCAGCCGGCCGAGACCCGGCCGGGTCTCGTCGAGGCGATCGCCGGCACGCCGGGCGTCGCACCCTATTTCGATCTGTCGTTCCAGCACTCGTCCGAGCCGGTGCTGCGCCGGATGCGCCGCTTCGGGTCGACCGAGCGGTTCTGGGAGCTGCTCGACAGCCGCCCGCAAGATCGCCCCGGACGCCGGCGCGCGCAGCAACTTCATCGTCGGCTTCCCGGGTGAGACCGAGGCCGACTACGCCGAGCTGGAGCGCTTCCTCACCGACGCCGGCCTCGACGCGATCGGTGTCTTCGACTACTGCGACGAGGACGGCACCGAGGCGGCGGGCCTGTCCGGCAAGATCAATGACGACGACGATCAAGACGCCGGTACGACGAGCTGAGCGCGCTCGCCGAGGAGCTGTGTGCCCAGCGCGCCGAGGACCGCATCGGTTCGACGATCGACGTGCTGGTGGACTCGATCGGTCGCGGACGGTGTCGAGGGCCGCGCCGCACACCAGGCGCCCGAGGTCGATGGCTCGACGCTGTTGTCGACGACTCGACTGTCGTGGCGCCGACGTCGCGGACCTGGCCGCGTTGCGCCCCGGCGATCTCGTACGCGCTCGGGTCATCGGCAATGACGGCGTCGACTTGTGGCCGTACCGGTCGAGATGCTCTCGGCGGCGACGGGCGGACGCGGTGCGACGAACGTAGGTGCCGCGACGCCCGTCGGATCGCCGGCGTGACGGACGGCATTGTGGTCTCCGAGAAGGGCGAGCCGACGCCCATCGGACGGCGGGTCGGCCCGGCGCCGCTGGTGAATGCCGCCAACGCCCTGACCGCCGCGCGCATCGTGCTGGTGCCGGTGTTCGTCCTGTTGACCGTCGCGTCCGGCCTGACGCAGCCGGGCCTGCGCATCGCGGCCTGCATCGCGTTCTTCGTCGCCGCCGGTGACCGACCTCGTCGACGGCTGGATCGCGCGCACCTGGGATCTGGTCACGTCGTTCGGCAAGGTCGCCGACCCGATCGCGGACAAGGCGCTTGACCGGTGCGGCGTTCCTGTTGCTGTCGGCGTACGGCGCGCTGCCATGGTGGGTGACCGTGGTGATCCTGACCCGGGAGATGGGGCGTCACGGCGCTGCGATTCTGGGTGATCCGGCACGGCGTCATCCCGGCGAGTCGGGGCGGCAAGATCAAGACTGCGCTGCAGACGCTGGCCATCGTGTGGTACCTCTGGCCGTTCGACTCGTCGCTGGCGCAGGCCGGCCCCTGGCTGATGGGCGCGGCGTTGATTGTCACCGTCGTCACCGGCGTCGACTACGTCGCGCGGGCGCTCCGGCTGCGCCGCAGCGGAGTCATCGTCCACGGTGCGCCCGGCCATGAGCGGCCCGTTGGCGAAGCGCCGATTCATGATTCGCCCGGCCGTGACGCGTCTCGTCGTGACACGCCTCGTGACAGGCCTCGCGACACGCCCGGCCAAGATCAGTCGAGCCGAGATCGCTAACGCGGTGACCGAGAGCGTCGCGAGCATCGCCGCGGACCTGGTCGACCGGCTCGCCGCGCGTGGCGAGACCGTGGCCACCGCCGAATCGCTCACCGGTGGCCTGCTCGCCGCCACGATCGTCGACGTCCCCGGGGCCAGTGCCGTGTTCCGTGGCGGTTTGGTCGTCTACGCGACCGACCTGAAGGCGACGCTTGGCGGCGTACCCGTGGATCTGCTGGCCGAGCGGGGCCCGGTGGATCCGGACGTGGCGGCGGCGCTGGCGGCCGGGGCCCGCGAGCGCTGTGGCGCAACGTGGGGGCTGGCCACGACCGGCGTCGCCGGTCCGACGCCACAGGACGGCATCGCTGTCGGGACGGTCTTCGTCGCCGTCGCCGGCCCGTCGACGCGCCGGGCTGGCGTTGCGCCTCGCCGGGGACCGCCCGGCGATCCGCGCGGCCACGGTTCGTGCCGCGGTCGGTCTGCTCTCAACCGCTCTCGACAGCGAAGGGGTGGGCGACAAACGTGATTTGCGCTGCACATTACCGGCCAGTCAGTGGGACGTTGCGGAATAAATGCGGCGTTCCGCCGCCAGTACTGTGGTTACGATCTCGCACCGGTGCGCCGAGACGACGGCGGGCCGCGCTGCCGCCGGTAGCGGTTACCGGGTACCGTGGCTGGCATCCGTCCTCGGACGGCGCTGGAGAGGGGGGTGGCCCATGATCCTGCTGCGTAGGGTAATCGGGGACGCCCTGCGGGCGCGTCGCCAGTCTCAGCATCGCACGCTGCGCGAAGTGTCGACGGCGGCGAACGTCAGCCTCGGCTATCTCTCCGAGATCGAGCGCGGGCAGAAGGAAGCGTCGAGCGAGCTGCTCGCGGCGATCTGCGACGCGCTCGGCGCGCAGCTGTCCGAGTTGCTCCGCGAGGTGAGCCAGACCGTCGAGGTCGCCGAAAACCACACCACCGCGCCCGCCCGCCCGAGCGTTCCGGCCGTTCCGGCGATCGTCGGACCTGTCCGGCGTGACATCGGTCGCCCGGTGCCCGGGCGCGCTCGCGACGCCATGCCGGTCGGCGTGCAGCGCACCCGAGCCGAGTTGGCCGCCGCCCGTTTCGACGCGGCGGAGTCGACCGAGCCGGCTCGACGCCCGCGAGCCTGCCGGCGCCGGCGCGACCGGGCGAGCGTCGATGGCCAACCTGCCGAGTGACGGCGCGAAGCTCCCTGTCCCGTCGGCGATCATGCTGCCCAAGGCAGCGGTCGCCCGCACCGCACGCCACCTCGCGGTCGACGGCGACGTGTCCGTCTCCATTCGCCAGGACAGTCCGCTCAAGGCAACGTTGCGCGCCAAGCGCAATATCCGGTCGACGAACGGCCGTGGTCGCGACCCCGTCTCGGTCTGACCGGTCCCCGCGCGGCGGTCCCCTCGGATGGCACGAAATGCGTAGGGTGGCCCGAGACAAATCCGGGCGGTCGTAAAGATCGATCCGGATGCGGCGTGACGTGGTCGCGCGCGCCTGCGACGATGGAGTGGCATGCGTCGGTAACGCGACGCGTCGCGGGACGAATCGCGCAGCGGCGCACGAACCGCCTCGCGCGGGTCGACCGGCGCATATAAAGACGGCTGAGAGAGGACCGCAGATATGGCGAACCCGTTCGTCAAGGGCTGGAGATACATGATGGCGCTGTTCGGCGCCAAGATCGACGAGTACGCCGATCCGAAGGTCCAGATCCAGCAGGCGATCGAAGACGCGCAGCGCCAGCACCAGGCCCTCGTCCAGCAGGCGGCGGCCGTCATCGGCAACCAGCGCCAGCTCGAGATGAAGCTGTCGCGGCACGATGTCCGAGGTCGAAAAGCTGCAGTCGTCGGCCCGCCAGGCGTTGGTGCTCTCCGACAAGGCTCGAGCCGACGGCGACGAGGAGAAGGCGACCCAGTACGAAAGCGCCGCGCAGACGTTCGCCACCCAGCTGGTCTCCGGTGAGCAGGCGATGGAGGACCTGAAGACCCTGCACGACCAGGCGCTGTCTGCGGCGACCCAGGCGCGCAAGGCGGTCGAGAACAACGCGCTGGTGCTGCAGCAGAAGCTGGCCGAGCGGACGAAGCTGCTGAGCCAGCTCGAGCAGGCGAAGATGCAGGAGACGGTGGCGCATTCGCTGGAGGGCATGAGCGAGCTCGCCGCACCCGGCAACACGCCGTCGCTCGACGAGGTGCGCGAGAAGATCGAGCGCCGCTACGCCAACGCGATGGGCCGGGCCGAGCTGGCATCGAATTCGGTCGAGGGCCGCATGCTCGAGGTGCAGAAGTCCACACTCGACATGGCCGGATCGTCGCGCCTGGAACAGATCCGGGCGAGCATGTCGGGCGGCCAGCTAACCGGCGGCGCGAACAAGGAAGCCATCGCCGGCGCGTCCGGCGATGCCGCGGCCACGCCGAGTAGCCGGGACGGCGACGCGAGCGTCGCCCGCCTCGACGAGATCCGCCGCAGCGTTTCCAAGGACAAGAAGCCGGCGACACGTCGGCGGCCGGCTAGGCCGGGCTGGCCGGCAGACTGCCCTGCGCTGCGCGCATGGCCAGGAAGGGAGCCGAGGCGTGGCCGATCCCCGTGCCCGTCACCTGACCCGACTGCGCTGGCTGCGACGGTCGGCGCGGTGGTGGACCGTGACGGCCGGCGGCCTCGTCGGCGCGACCGTTGTGCTGCTTCCGTACGAGGGCATCGGGCTGCCGGACGCGTTCTGGGCGGCCGGTGCCGGCGGCTCGGTCGCCATTGCGTTCTGGCGGTGGGCCGACCTTCGGGCGCTGGCCAGCGCAGCCGGTCCCGGAGCCGCTGTCCGAGTCGGCTCGAGCCGCCCGCAATCAGCAACGGCTCGAGCGGATCGTCGGTCGGCTGCCCATTGGCCGTACGGCGATCGGCGAGTTGCACCGCGTCCAGCACCTGTCGAAGATCCGGGGGTCGGCCGTCGCGGATGCCGGAGCGCGCCTCGACCGGGCGGCGAAGTCGTTGGCGGGTCTCGGCGCGCGAGTCGGCACGGACGTGCTCGATGAGGCGATGACCGCCGAGCGGGCGCTGCGTGATCTCGCCGAGCGGGCGGCCGCCGTCGAGCGGGTGCTCCGGCTGCCAGCCACCACGGCCGGTCCACGTGACCAGTTGGTGACGGCGCACCAGGACATGATCGCGCAGCTCACCGACGGAGTCGGATGCGTACGAGGGGTTCGTCACCGCGGCGGCCAGCGTCGTCGCCGAGAACGGGCTGCTCGGTGAGCCCGTCGCCAAGGGTCGGCTCACGGAGGCGTCGGACAAGCTGCGCGGCATGGCCGAGGCGTTGGCCGAGTTCTCTGCTGGTGGCCGCGTAGGCCGGCGGCCCACTCACTCGACTGATGGAGCGTTCTAGGCCTTCGCGGTTATTTGGCCCGAGGCCAATCACCGAGAATCGCGCTGGCACGACGGGCACCAGAACGTGATGCGGTCGTAATCGCCCTCGTCGGCGCGCCGGATCGGCGTCCGGCATCGCCGGCACGGACGACCAGCGCGGCCGTACACGTAGAATTCCTCGCCCCGTCGGAGTGACCCGGTGGTCGATTGGGTCCACCGGCCGCGGTGCGCGCTGATCATCCGCCGCGCCAGCGACACCAGCCCGGCGAGGTCGGTGACGTCGCCGACCGGCCGCCACGGCCAGATCCCCCGCAGAAACAGCACCTCGGACTTGTACATGTTGCCGATGCCGGCGAGATTGCGCTGGTCGAGCAGTGCGTCGGCGATGGCCCGTTCCGGCGCGGCAGACAGGTTCGCAATCGCGCGGGCGGAATCCCAGTCCGGGCCGAGGAGATCGGGCCCGAGGTAGTCGACGAGCGTGTGCTCGTCATCGGTCGGGACGAGCGCGATGTCGTGGAGGTGATAGCCGACCGCCGTGACCTTCTCGGTGTCGAGCACGATCCGGATCGTGTGCGCCGGACCGCCGTGCCATCGTTCACCGCGTCGAAACGTACGCCAGGAGCCGTCCATCCGCAGGTGCGAGTGGAGCGTCGCGGTCACGCCGGCCGGATCGGCCAAGCGGAGCAGGAGATGCTTGCCGCGCGCGGCCGATTCGACGACTCTCCAGCCGGCGAGGTCGGTGGTCGCGAGCTTCGGCACACGGAAGTCGGACCGTACGATCGACTGCCCGGCCAGCGCCTCGTGCAGCGCTCGCGCGTGGTTGAAGACGGTGTCGCCCTCGGGCATGCCGCCTATTCTCTCCGCTCCGGTCGTTTTGTCATCAGGCTGTGATCAGGCGACCGGCAACTGGCGCGATGGCCATCAGAGTGTCGCTACGCGCAGCACATCGCCCGGCTCGACGCCCAGCACGACGACCGCCCGGCCACCATTGATCGCGACCGCGGCGTGCCCGGCGGAGTCGCCGAACACGATGAGGCTGCCGTGCGGCGCGTCACCAAACGTCGCCACCCGTACCGCACGCAGGCCACCGACCAGGACGTTTTCCCCGAGCCGGTCCAGGTCGTCCGCGGTCGCGGCTAGCTGGACGTTGCCGAACCGGTCCACCGTCACCACCTCGGCCTCGATGAATCCACCGCCGATTTCCACCATCGGTGGCGGCAGGCGGACGAGATCCGCCGCGGCCACCAGGCTGCCGGCCTCCCGGAGCGGCGCACCGGTCGCCAGGCGCGCCGCCACCGGCGCGAAGATGTCCCGGCCGTGAAACGTCGCCGACACCGTCTCACGGTGCCAGTCCCGCTTCGTCAGTTCGACCGCCTCCGTGATGCCGCCGAGTGCGTCCGCGGCCGGAAGTAGCAGCCCATTGTCCGGACCGACGAGCAGGCCACCATCGGTAGCGAGCGCAATCGCACGACGGACGGTGCCGACACCTGGATCGACCACGGCGATGTGTACGGACACCGGCAGGTCGGGAACGGTTTGCGCAAGGACGGCGGCACCGCGGGCAACGTCACCCGGCCGTACGTCGTGCGTCACGTCGATGACCCGTACGGTCGGCGCGATGCGGGCGATCACGCCGTGCAGCGCGGCGGCGAAGCCGTCGGAGCGGCCATAGTCCGTCGTGAGGCTGATCCAGCCATACCCGCCGCCTGCCATGCGTTGACCGTAGCGCGGGTGGCGCGACGGCGTTCTACAGATCGCGTCCGAGCACGATCTCGTCGCGCATCGGGATCCCGTACGACCCGATCAGCGGGATCAGCGGTTTCACCTCGCGCGAACGGGCCACACCATCCGGTCGAACTTCGAGGATGTGCAGGCCACGGCGCTGGTAGAAGCGGAATGCGTCGATGTTGTCGTTGGTAGTGACCAGGAACAGCCGGGCCAACCCTTCCGCCCGGCCGAGGTCCGCGGCCGCGGCGAGCAACGCCGTGCCGGTGCCCTCGTGGTGCGGGTCCGCCTCGATCGAGACGACTTCGATCCCGTCGCCGTCGATCTCGTACGTCAGCACGCCGACGATCTGCTCGGACGGCTCGTCGGCTTCATGCGTACCGTCGCTATCTCGAGCGGAACCGGCGACCACCGCTCGCGTCGCGACGAGCGCCGGCAGGGTGCGCAGGTCATAAAGTCGCCCGCCGGCGGCGACGCGCGGCTCGCCCCAGGTGGCGGCGAACATCGCGTCGATGCTCGGAGTGTCGGCCGGGCGGGCCCGGCGCACGCGAATTTCGGTCACCTGAGAAGGTTGCCCCATGGACCAGGGAATGGACATCTGCATTTTCAACGAGCCGCAGCAGGGTGCCACCTACGACGATCTGCGCCGGCTCGCGCTCCGCACCGAGGAGTGTGGATTCGACGGCTTCTTCCGCTCCGACCACTACCTGCACATGGGCAGCGTGGACGGCCGGCCGGGTCCGACCGACGCGTGGACGACGCTCGCCGGACTCGCGGTCGAGACATCGCGTGTGCGGCTGGGCACATTGGTCAGCCCGGCCACGTTCCGCGAGCCGGGACCGCTCGCGATCACGGTCGCGACCATCGACGCGATGAGTGGCGGCCGCGTCGATCTCGGCCTCGGCGCCGGCTGGTACGAAGCCGAGCACACCGCCTATGGCATCGCGTTTCCGCCGGTCGGCGAGCGATTCGACATCCTCGAAGAGCAGCTGGCGATCATCACCGGCATGTGGGGAACTCCGGAAGGCGAGCTGTTCAGTTACGAGGGTGCGCATTACCGCGTCACCGATTCGCCGGCACGGCCCAAGCCGGTCAACGACGGCGGCCCGACGATCATCGTCGGTGGCCAGGGCCCGCGGCGTACGCCCGAACTCGCCGCCCGCTACGCCGGCGAGTTCAACTCGTTCACCTCAGTCGGTGAGGCCGCGGTGGCATTCGACCGGGTCCGCGCCGCCTCCGAGCGTGTCGGCCGTGCCGCGTCCGGCCGCGATCCGATCCGGTTCTCGGCGACCGGCACGATCTTCTGTGGACGGACCGAGGCCGAGGCGGCGCAGCGCGCTGACCGCGCCGGGGCGAACGTGGATCGAGCTCGTGCGAACGGCTTCTACGGCACGCCCGAGCAGATCGCCGAGCGGGTCAATGCCTATCGCGAGATCGGCGCGTCTCGGTTGTTCCTGCAATTGCCCGATCTGCATGACGTGGACCACGTGGACGCGATCGCCGAGATCCTGCCGCTCGTGCGTCGCTGACCGAGACCGTCGGCGCCCGCCGGGGCCATACGGCAAGCCGCCGGCCGACGACGCCCGGCCGACGGCGGGTCGGCGGCACGAACCAGACAGCGTCAGAGACAGAGGCAGAACGGATGTCCGGCCGGGTCGTAGAACACGACGAAGTCATCGCCCGGCTGGACCTCCGCCTTCGTGGCGCCGGCGGCGAGCACTCGCTTTTCGGTTGCCTCGAACTCGTCGACCGTGAAGTCGAGGTGGAACTGCTGGGAGACCGGGCCTTCGGGCCAAGTCGGCGGCGTGTAATTCGGAACCCTCTGGAAAGCGATGCGCATCGGCTCGGAGCCCTTGAGCACGACCCACTCGTCGTCGGCGTACGCAACCGGCCAACCGAGGATCTCGCCATAAAACTCGGCCAGCGCACGCGGATCCGGGCAGTCCAGCACGACGCTGCGCGTCTTGATCATGTCGCTCACGGTGATCCTTTCGTCGGGTGTTCTGTTTAGCCTTGAAGCCGAAGCCCACGCTTAGGCGCGCGGAGCCGAAGCCCACGCGGCGTCACGCGGAATCCGGCCGCGGCGAGCGCGTCGCGCAGCGGGCTCGCGTGCACCGACCCGCCGTCGGCCCGTTCGACCGACAAGGCGCCGAGGGCCCCCACGTGTACGGCATCGGCCAGCGCCTTCGCGGCCCGAGCGAGCAGGTCGGTGTCGTCGGTGTAGGACAGCAGCGTCCGGCCGCCCCGCTCGACGTAGAGCACAAGTGACCCGTCGACGAGCACGACGAGCGCGCCCGCCTTCCGCCCGGCGCGGTGCCCGGAGGTCGTAGCACCGGCCGACCCGTCCGCGGCGGTGGCGCCGTCGTCGACCACGCGTTCGGGCCACGGCAGAGCCGCACCGTACGGGTTGGCCGGGTCGGTGCTCGCCAGCACCAGTGCGGCTGCCGTCCGCCGGGCCGGTGGCAAGGCGGCCCGGCTACTCGGCAGCCCGCCGCCGCCCGGTGCATCCGCTTCGGCCAGCGCACGAAGCCGGTCGACGGCACCCGGGACGGCGAACTGCGCCGCTCCGAGGCCCTCGACGAAGTAGCCGCGCCGGGCGACACCGCGCTCCTCCAGCGCCGACGAACACCGGATAGACCGCAGCGAACCCGCCCGTCACGCCTTCGGCGAACACGGCGCCGCGGGTGACCACGCCGTGCCGGTCGAGCAGCGCGTCCGCGGTCGCGGCGGCGCGACGGGTCGGGTCGAGGTCGAGCTCCGGCAGGCGATACCACCGGCCGCCCATCGCCGGTGGCGGCGGGCGGGCGTGTTGACACCGCTGATGCCGCCGCTGCCAGCGGCGGCGCCGGCCCCGGTCGCCCCGCGCCGGCCGATGTCAAACCGGTAGCCGCTGGCGCCTGGGCGGCGCAGTCGCGTCCGCGACGGAGTCGCCTTTGCGCGGTGTGCGCCGCTGCCGCCGGTCTGCAGTGCCCGCAGCGGTGCGAGCGTGTCGTTGGACAGGTAGCCGGCCCAGACCAGATCCCAGATCGCGGCCGCGATGTCGGCGTCGGCCGGCGTCGGGCCGTCGGTCGGTGCCCAGTGGGCCGTGATCCGGTCGGAGAGACCGCGGAAGAACAGCGCCTGCCCGTGGTCGAGCGACGCGAGCACCGCCTGGTGCAACGGCCCGGCGGCTGCTTCGGCGTCCGGTGGCGGCAGCAGCAGCGGTGCGACGTCCGCGTACGCCAGCCGGATCCAGCCGTCGTTCGCGCCGATCGAACCGTGCGCCGGCCCAGACCACCTCGCCGGTCGCGCACAGCTCGTCGAGGAACGCCGGCGCATAGTCCGCGACGCGGGCCGGCAGCACGAGCCGTTCCAGCGCCGAGGCCGGCACGCTGACACCGTGGAGCGTCTCGATCGTGCGAGAAAGCGCCTCGACGCCTCGACCGGGCGAGACGACCTGCTGCCAGGCCGGCAGGAATCGCGCCAGCGCGGCCGGCGGCACGGGCTCGATCTCCTTGCGGAGCGCGGCCAGCGACCGGCGGCGCAGCATCCGCAGGACCTCGGCGTCACAGAACTCGGTGCCGGCGCCGTCCGGGGTGAACTCACCGGAGGCGACGCCGTCCGTCCGCGACAAGCCGGCGCAGCGCCTGCTCCACCACGAACACGCCCAAGCCGAACCGCGCGGCGCAGGCGGCCGCGGTGAACGGCCCGTGGGTACGGGCGTAGCGAGCGACGAGGTCGCCGAGCGGATCGGCCACCGGCGCCGTGTACGCCTCGGCGACGCCGACGGGCAGCGCCACTCCGAGCGCGTCCCGCATCCGGCCGGCGTCCTCGATCGCGATCCAGCGTTGCTCGCCGGCGATGCGGACCTCGATGGCGCGCCGGGCCGCTCCGAGTTCGGCCAGCCAGCTCGGATCGATCGCCCCGGACGGCCGCGTCCGCGACCGACAGGTCACCGATCCGGCGCAGCATCTCGGCGGCGTCCTCGGCGTCGCGCGGCGGGCGCGTCGCGTCGAGCCACTGCAGCCGTCGCTCGGTCTCGGTCGACCACCGCCGGGTCCAGCAGTTCGCGCAGATCCACCCGGCCGAGCAGCTCGCCGAGCAGCGTCGAGTCGAGGGCGAGGGCGGCGGCCCGACGCTCGGCCAGCGGTGCGTCGCCCTCGTAGAGGAACGCGCCGACGTATCCGAAGAGCAGCGACCGGGCGAACGGCGACGGTTTCGGTGTCTCGACCTCGACCAGGCGGACCCGGCGACCGGCCAGGTCGCGCATCAGCTCGACCAGGCCCGGCACGTCGAACACGTCACGGAGGCATTCGCGCGCCGCCTCCAGCGTGATCGGGAAGTCGGCGAAGTCGCGGGCCACGTCGAGCAGCTGGGCCGCCCGTTGGCGCTGCTGCCACAGTGGCGTTCGCCGGTTCGGGTCGCGGCGAGGCAGCAGCAGCGCCCGGGCCGCGCACTCGCGGAACCGCGAGGCGAACAGCGCGGAGGTGCCGACCGACTCCTCGACGATCGTCGGCGATCTCGTCCGGGTCGAAGGCCACCAGATCGGCGCCGGGCGGTTCGTCGACGACGTCCGGCAGCCGGACCACGATCCCGTCGTCGGACGGCATCACCTGCGCATCAACGCCGTACCGCTCGGCGATCCGGCGGGCGATGGCGAGCGCCCAGGGCCCGTTGACCCGCGCGCCGAGGACACAGTGCACGGTCATCCGCCAGTCGCCCAGTTCGTCGCGGAACCGCTCGACCAGCACCGTACGGTCGTCCGGCAGCGCCCGCGTCGCGTCGCGCTGCTCGCCCACGTACGCCAGGAGGTTGTCGACCGCCCACGTCGTCCAGGCCCGTCGCGGAGAGCGACGCGCGCGCGGCATCGGGCGTGGTCGTGGTCAGCGCCCGCAACTGTGCGCCGATCGCGCGGCCGAGCTCGACCGGGCGGCCGAGCGCATCGCCCTTCCAGAACGGCATGCGCGCCGATGCACCCGGCGCGGGCGAGACGAGCACCCGATCGGGCGTGATGTCCTCGATGCGCCAGGACGTCGAGCCGAGCAGGAAGACGTCGCCGACCCGTGACTCGTAGACCATCTCCTCGTCCAGCTCGCCGACGCGACCGCCACGCTCGGCACCGGCCAGGAACACGCCGAACAGGCCCCGATCGGGGATCGTGCCGCCGCTGGTCACGGCGAGCCGCTGCGCACCCGGCCGAGCGGTCAGCATGTCGGTCATGCGATCCCAGACGAGACGCGGGCGCAGCTCGGCGAACGCGGTCGACGGATAGCGACCGGCAAGCATGTCGAGCACCGCATCGAGCGCGGACGACGGCAGCTCGCCGAACGGCGCCGCCCGCCGGATGCAGCGCGGCCAGCTCGGCGACGTGCCATGGCTCCATCGCGACCATCGCGATGATCGTGCTGGGCCAGGACGTCGAGCGGATTGCGTGGATAGCGCAGCTCCTCGATCGCGCCCGCGCCCATCCGATCCGCGACGACGGCGCACGAGACGAGGTCGCCCCGGTGCTTCGGGAGCACGACGCCGCGCGAGATCGCGCCGACCTGGTGGCCGGCCCGACCGACCCGCTGCAGACCGGCGGCGACCGACGGTGGCGCCTCGACCTGGACCACGAGGTCGACCGCGCCCATGTCGATGCCGAGCTCCAGGCTGCTCGTGGCCACGACGGCGGGCAGGTCGCCGGCCTTGAGCGCCTCCTCGATGTGCTTGCGCTCCTCGCGCGAGACCGAACCGTGGTGGGCCCGTGCGACCACCGGTGCGGCGCCGGCCGCCATCCCGGACTCGGCCATGATCTCGGCCGGCGTGCGTCCGCCGGCGGCTTGCGCGGCGGCGATGAGATCGATCCCGGTCGGCGCGCTCGGCGGCCAACTCGTTGAGGCGCGCGCAGAGGCGTTCGGCGCCGCGCCGAGCATTGACGAACACGATCGTCGACCGGTGCGCCTCGATCAGGTCGAGGATCCGCTCCTCGACCGCGGGCCAGATCGAGGGCCGGCGGGGGCCGGCGTCGTCATCGTCGGCGCCGACCTCGTCGAGCCGCGTCATGTCCTCGACCGGGACCTCGACGCTGACCTCGATCGTCTTCGCGGTGGGCGGCGCAACCACGGTGACCGGATGCGCACCGCCGAGGAAGCGGGCGGTCTCCTCGATGGGCCGCACGGTCGCGGACAGGCCGATGCGCTGCGCCGGCTGGGGCAGCAGTGCGTCGAGACGCTCCAGTGACAGGGCGAGGTGGGCGCCGCGCTTCGTCGCGCACACGGCGTGCACCTCGTCGATGATCACCGTCTCGATGCCGCGCAGCGACTCGCGGGCCGACGACGTCAGCAGCAGGAACAGCGACTCCGGCGTGGTGATCAACACGTCCGGCGGCCGCTTCGCGAACGCGCGGCGCTCGTCCGCCGGGGTGTCGCCGGTGCGCATGCCGACCGTGATGTCCGGCTCCGGGAGGCCGAGCCGGGCCGCCGCGTGGCGGATGCCGACCAGCGGCGTGCGCAGGTTGCGCTCCACGTCCACGGCGAGGGCCTTGAGCGGGCTCACGTAGAGCACGCGGCATCGCTTGGTCGCGTCGGCCGGCTTCCCCTCGGTGGCCAGCCGGTCGATCGACCACAGGAACGCCGCTAGCGTCTTGCCCGATCCGGTCGGCGCGACGACCAGGGCATGTTTGCCGGCGCTGATCGCCGACCAGGCCTGGGCCTGGGCCGGGGTGGGTGCGGCGAACGCCGCGTCGAACCAGGCGCGGGTCGCCGGGCCGAAGGCGGCAAGGCCCGGACCGAGCGGCAGGCCGGCCGGTCCGCCCGGGGGCGGCCGGTCACCGGGAGAGGGCACGCGCGGCGTTCGAGGCACGCGTCCATCCTGCCCCGCCGGTACGACACTCGCCGAGGTGATCGTCTGTGGGGCGGCTCCGCCGGGCGGGCGCCCTCGGCCCGCGGCGGTCCACCCAGGTTCCACCCGGCTTCCACCCGTGGGTGGCGGTGTTCAGGGTCTTCGATCCTTAGCGTCGGAGAGGTCAGATTCACGACGCTTTGAAGGAGCTCGGACACCTCATGGACGCCTTGCAGATCGTACTGGTTGCCGCGGTCGTCATATTCATGATCGTCCGCCGGTTTGCCGGTGCGCCGGTCCAGGCCAAGTCGCTCGCGCTGCCGGTCGCCTTGACCGTGTACGGCATCTACTCGCTCGACCAGGACCTGCACGGGCGGTTCACCGCCGGCGATATCGCGCTGCTCGCCGTCGAGGCGATCATCGGCCTGCTCGCCGGGCTTGGGCGGGGCGCGACGATCCAGCTCTACCTCCGTGCCGGCCACCTGTGGCAGCGGTACACGATCGCGACGCTCGGCGTCTGGATTGCTCTCATCGTACTGCGGATCGGGCTAGCGTCCGGTGGCCACGTCATCGGCGTGAGCCTGCCGATGGGCGGCACGATCATGGCGACGTTCGGGCTCAGCCTTCTCGTCGAATCGTTGGTGGTGCAAAAGCGCGCCGGGGCGACGGGGGCGGCGATCATGCCGCAGCAGTCCCGCCGCGGGCGCGGCGTGGTCGGCATCCGCTACCAGGCCACATGTCGGCGCCGGCCACATGCCCGATGAGATTCGGTCGCAGCGAACAGGCACAATCCGGTGGCGGTCGATAACGGCCGCCACCCGTTTCTTGGCCAGGGAGGACCGGCGATGCTGACGGCGGGCGGGCTCGACACCGTACGGGTGTGGGTTGGCCCGGAGCGGGCCGAGTCTCGGCGCCGGATACGCAACGTCTTCACCGCCGCCGCGGTCACGTACGGCGTCGCGAGCTCGACACCATTCGCCGGCTGGTCCGGTCGCCATCTGGCCATCGCGCTGCTCCTGGTGGCGGCGGATCTCGGCTGGCTCGGTCTGGCCTTTCGACCGTTCGGCGCGGCGACCTCGATGCCGCTAGCACTCGTCCTCACCGGTGCCGCCGGAACCGCGTTGACCCTGGTCAGTCCCCACTCTGCGGCCGTGGTGTACGTCGGGATCGCGATCGGGGCCGCCACCCGGTGGTGGCCGATCCCGTGGGCCATCGGATTCGGCGTCGTGCTCGGCGTCGCGTACACGGTCGGCCACCTGGCGATCTCCGACTCGGCCGTGTGGCTGCTCATCGGGCCCGGAGTCGTGGTCGTGAGCCTGCTCTTCGGCTTCGTACGCCGGCAAAACGACCAGCTCACCGCCGAGGCGCAGCTCGTCCGGGACGAACACGCACGATCGGCGGCCCTCGATGAGCGGGCCCGCATCGCCCGCGAGATCCACGACGTGCTCGCGCATTCCCTGGCGGCGCTGTCCGTGCAGCTCGAGACGGCGGACGCCTTGATCGAGGGCGGCCGCACCGAGCAGGCGCACACGTCCGTACGCCGAGCCGGCCAGCTGGCCAAGGAGGGCCTGGCCGAGACGCGGCGGGCCATCGGCGCACTACGGGGTGACACGTTGCCGCTGCCCGACCTCGTCGCGACCCTCACGACGGCGTACGAGATGGACACCGGCGCCCCGGCCACCGTCGACATCACCGGCGAACGGCGCGATCTGCGGGCCGACGTGACGCTGACGCTCTACCGGACGGCTCAGGAGGCGATCACAAACGTGCACAAGCACGCGCCGGGTGCACCGGTCGACGTCTCACTGGCGTACCAGCCGGATGTGGTGACCCTGACCGTCGCGAACGGTGCCAGTCCGGGCGGCGAGCGACCACTCGCGGACGCCGGCGGCGGTTATGGCCTGACCGGCCTGCGTGAGCGGGCCGAGTTGGCCGGTGGCACGTTCTGGGCCGGCCCGGACGGTGACGGCTGGCGGGTCGATGTCAGGATTCCGTCGTGAGGGCGATCCGGGTCGTGGTGGCTGACGACCAGACGGCGGTGCGCGAGGGTCTGGTGGTTCTGCTCGACCTGCTCGACGACGTCGAGGTGGTGGGCGCCGCGGCCGACGGCGAGGAGGCGGTGCGGCTCGTCGACGAACACGGTGCCGACGTCGTGCTGATGGATCTACGGATGCCGCGCCTCGACGGCGTGGCGGCCACGCGACGCATCCGCGCACATCACCCGGAGACACAGGTGGTCGTGCTGACCACGTACGCCGAGGACGCCGACATCCTGACCGCGCTCGGCGCCGGTGCGCTCGGATACCTCACGAAGGACGCCGGCCGCGCCCAGATTGCCCAGGCCATCCGCGCCGCCGCGGCCGGACAGGCGGTGCTTGATCCGGCCGTACAGCAGCGGTTGCTGGCGGCGGCATCCGGTGGCTCGGCCGCTTCCGGGTCGACGGCAGTTTCCGGATCTCCCACGGGTACGGCACCGGACGGCCTTACGCCGCGCGAGGTCGACGTGCTGCGCCTGATCGCTGAGGGTCTGTCGAACCGGGAGATCGCGTCGCGCCTGTTCCTGAGCGAGGCGACGGTGAAGTCGCACATCAACCGGCTGTTCGCGAAGACCGGCGTCCGCGATCGGGCGCAAGCCGTTCAGTACGCCTACCGGCACCGGCTCGCCGAACCGTCCTGACTCGCTCCGGGCGCTGTTGCTGTCTTGCCGGCCGCGGGCGGCCTCCGCCGCAATTTGTGCGGAAGTTGGCCGATCCGGCGCCGTGGGCTCGCCATTTGTGCGGGAGTTGGCTGATCCGGCGCCGTGGGCTCGCCATTTGTGCGGAAGTTGGCCGATCCGCCGCCGCGCGACCGGCCATGTTCCGTACAAGTGCGATGCACATGGCCCCGCCACCGCGCGACCGGCTCCTGCCGTGCCAAGATCCGTGACCTTGAAACGCCAAGTGCCTCTCGCCTTCATGATCGGGCCTCTGACGCTGCAAGATCGCGGATCTTGGCACAGGTCGCCGAGATCGCGGCTGCGGCGCCGCGTGGCGTCGACTGATCTGCGCCGGGCCAACGTGTGCCCCGCGGGCCGGCGCCGCACGACTGTACGGAAGTTGGTGGGTCCGGCGCCGCGCGACCGGCCAACTTCCGTGCAATCGCAGGCGAGCGCCCGGCCCGGGCCCGGCCGAGACGGACGGACCTCACATCAGACGGCGGCGCACGACTGTACGGAAGTTGGTGGGTCCGGCGCCGGGCGACCGGCCAAGTTCCGTACAAATGCGGGCGGAGCCACGCGGCCGCGGGGCGGCGGGGTGCGGGGTGGCGCGGCGCGGCGCGCGGCGGCCGGTGGAGCGGGTCGATGCGGGGCGCGACGGGAGCGGGAGCGGCGCAGAGGCGCGGCAGCAGACTGGCGGAGGGCGATCGAAGGCGGGCGGGCTAGCTCAACGACGCGGTGGCGAGCCGTACGGCGAACGCCAGGAAGACGGCCGCGACACCCGTCGTCAATCCGCGGGCGAGCTTGCGCCGTCGGCGGAACTGCGCCGCCAGGTAGCTGCCGGCAAAGATCAGCGTGGTCAGGTAGACGAAGCTGAAGACCTCCGCGATCGTGCCCAGGACCAGGAACGATACGACCGGATACGCGTAGGACGGATCGACGAACTGACTGAAGAACGACACGAAGAACAGGATCGACTTCGGGTTCAGGAGGCTGACGGTCAAGGCTCGCCGGAACGCGCCGGGTTCGGCCGCCGCTTCCACATCTGCCGGTACGGAGTCCGCCTCGTCACCGTGGTGCCGACGTCGCCACGCGCCGCGAACCAGGCCGTACCCGATGTAGCAGAGGTAGGCGGCACCGGCGTACTTCACGATGTCGAACAACACCGGTTGCGCCTTGAGCAGCGACGCGACCCCGGCCGCGGACAACGTCATGATGGCCGCGTCGCCGAGGAACACGCCGCAGGCGGCCGCGTAACCGTGGCGTACGCCGCGGCGGGCGGCGGTAGACAGCACGTACATCGAGTTCGGACCGGGCAGCAGGATGATCAGTGCCGTTCCGACGACGTACGTCCACAGGCTAGTGACTCCGAGCACGAGCATCAGTGTCATGCGTTGCGAGCCGGCTGGCCAGGCCATTCCGTACGGTTGGCCACTCGTCGACGGTGATCGAGAAGATGACCGAGTCGCGCCAGGTCCCATCGCCTCGCTTCTTGTGCCGCCGCAGCACGCCTTCCCGGGTGGCACCGAGCCGTTCGACCGCCCGCTGCGACCGCTCGTTGCGCACGTCCACCTGGAACTCCACGCGCCCGGCGCCCAAGCTCTTCGAACGCGCGGGTGAGCAGCAACAGCTTCGTCTCGGTGTTGACGGCCGTACGCCACCACGGTCGCGCGACCATCGTCCAGCCGATTACGAGCGACTCGGTTGCTTCGTTCACTCCGTAGTACGACGTCGTGCCGACCACCTCGCCGGTGGCCGGATCCCGCTGCACCCAGGCCAGCCGTTCCCGATCGGCGACCGCTGCCTCGGCCAGCGCGACCCAGCCGTCCAGCCCGATCGGCTGGGGCACCGTCATGTGCGGCCAGACCTCCGGATCATCGAACGCGGCTGAACAGTTCGGGCGCGTCGGCCACGGTCATCGGCCGCATCCGTACGTGCGAACTCACCAGCTCGGCACCCTCGAGCCAGCGGGAACGCTTGCGCGCGGCGGCCACCGTGACGTACGCAGGCGCCGGCACCGTGACTCCGTCGGCCGGCTCGGCAATGCCGACGCCGGTGCGCAACGGCACGACCCCGGCCCAGTACGGCAGCGAAAGGTCGGCCTCGTCGTCGCCGACCGGGCCAGTGCGCTGCTTGACCGACACGTCGATGAGATCGAGCGCGATCACCGCGGTCTTGGCGAGTTCGGCCGGCGTCGGCGGCCGGCTGTGTGCGCTGCGGCGCCGCTCGTCCGTGGAAACCTCAAGACACGCAGGACTACCGGCGGCCAGGACGTCGCCAACCTTGTCGACGAGCGCTGCCATGGCCGCGCGCTTCTCGGCCTCGTCGGTGACGAGTCGGCCGGTGCCGTGCGCGACCACGGACCGGTAATTCGCGCTGTGGTGGAATTGCGACCGCGCCAGGATGAGCGCGTCGGTCAGCGTGGTCTCCACCACGATCGGCAGGCCGCCGTCGCGGCGCGCAGCGAGCCACGGCGTCGCGGCCGTCGAGCCGTGCAGGTAGACGGTCTCGCCGACCCGTACGAACAGCGTCGGCAAGACCCGCGGTGCGCCGTCGACGACAAAGCCGACATGACACACGAACGCCGAGTCGAGGACGTCATGCGCGGCGTCGTGTTCGTAGGTCGCCCGCTCCGGATACCGGCTCGGGGTGGTCAGTTCCGACACCGGATAGGTCATGGCGCCACCGCCCTTGGCTTGGGGATTTTGTTCTAGTACAGTCCGTATATTGTGGCAGTACGTTATCAGTTCACCGGCCGCACGGCGAGTGAGATCTCGGCGAGCGTGGAGGCGGGCGTGCGCTCCGACGCACTCCCGACTGGCACTGGCCTGCCTCCAGTGCGCGCGCTCGCGGCCGATCTCGGCGTCAGTCCGGCCACCGTCGCCGCCGCGTACCAGGCGCTCCGGCAACGGGGCATCGTGGAGACCGCCGGTCGCAACGGCACCCGGATCCGGCCACGCCCGGCCGTGAGCGGCGAGCGCGCGAGCCGGCGGATCGCCGTACCGCCCGGCGTTCTAGATCTTGTCTCCGGCGAACCCGATCCGCGCCTGCGTCCGCCACTCACCGCGGCGCTCGCGGCCGTCGCGGCGGCCGACGCCGGCGGATATGCGACCGGTGGGCCGCTGCCCGAGCTGATCGACATCGCCCGGGCGGCGTTCGCGGCCGACGGCATCGACCTCGACGAGGCTGCCTTCGCCGTCACCGGCGGTGCGTTGGACGGCATCGAGCGGGTGCTCGGCGCGCACCTGCGTCCCGGCGATCGCGTGGCCGTGGAGGACCCCGGCTGGGCGAACCTGCTCGATCTGCTGGCCGCGCTCGGACTGCGCCCGCATCCCGATGCCGGTCGATCGGGACGGCCCGACCGTGGCCGGTCTCCGGACGGCGCTTGCGGCCGGCGCGCGGGCGGTCGTGGTCACGACACGCGCGCACAATCCAACCGGTGCCACGGTGAGCGCCGATCGCGCGGCTGCCCTGCGAGCGATCCTGGCCGAGCGCCGCGACGTGCTCGTGATCGAGGACGACCACGCCGCCCAACTGTCCGTGCAGCCGCTGCACGCGCTGGCCGGCGCCACGACATCGTGGGCATTCATCCGCTCGACCAGCAAGCCATTCGGCCCGGACCTGCGCCTTGCGCTGGTCGCGGGTGATGCGACAACCATTTCCCGGGTACGGGGACGGCAAAGCGTCGGCACCGGCTGGGTGTCGACGGTGTTGCAGCGCCTCGTGTTGTCGCTGATGACCGATCCGTTCGTCGCGAAGCTCGTCGACGATGCCCGCGATTCCTACGAGAAGCGGCGCGAAGCCCTCGTCACGGCGCTGGTCGCGCGCGGCGTGCAGGCGGTCGGGCGCAGTGGCATCAACGTCTGGGTTCCGCTGCCGGGCGGCGACGAGACGGCGACCGTCGCTCGGCTGCGTGATGCCGGCTACGCCGTCGCGCCAGGCGCGCTGCATCGGCTAGCGTCGCCGCCGGGCGTACGCATCACGATCAGCCACCTCGACTTCGACGGCGTCGACGCGTTGGCCGATGCCGTGGCCGCCGCTGTCGCGGGCACGCCCGGCCGGCCCGGCGCGTAACGCCGGCTGGGCGGCGCGGCGGGTAAGCCGGCTGGGCGGCCCGGAGAGTGAACCGGCTGGGCGGCCCGGCGACCCGGCACGGGCTGGTCGCCGACCGGTGCGACCTGCCAGACTCGGTCACCATGAAGCAGCACCTTTACGAACCCATCCACGAAGAGTTCCGCGCCATGGCCGCGGCGTTCCTCGAGCGTGAGGCCGTCCCATTCCACGACCAGTGGGAGCGCGACGGGATCGTCGATCGCGACGTGTGGCGTAAGGCCGGCAAGACCGGGCTGCTCGGGATGGACGTGCCGGAGTCCTACGGCGGCGGTGGCCAGGCGGGCGACTTCCGCTTCCACTGCGTGCTGCTCGAGGAGATCATCCGCTCGGGCTGCTCCGGGCTCGGCTTCGGCCTGCACAACGACGTCGTGGCGCCCTACCTGACCGACCTTGCGACCGACGAGCAGAAGCAGCGCTGGCTGCCGGGCTTCTGCGACGGCAGCATCGTCACCGCGATCGCGATGAGCGAGCCGGGCGCCGGCTCCGACCTCGCGGGCGTACGCACGAGCGCGGTTCGCGATGGCGACGACTTCGTCCTCAACGGACAGAAGACGTTCATTACCAACGGCGAGATGGCTGATCTCGTCATCGTGGTGGCCAAGACCGATCCGTCGCGCGGCGCGCACGGCGTGAGCCTGATCGCGGTCGAGTCCGGTACGGCCGGCTTCACCCGCGGCCGTCGCTTGCAGAAGGTCGGGCTCAAGGCGAACGACACGGCCGAGCTGTTCTTCGACGACTGCCGGGTGCCCGCCGCGAACCTGCTCGGCGGCGAGAATCAGGGCTTCTATCAGCTGATGGCCAACCTGCCCCGGGAACGGCTGTCGATCGCCGTCGGCGCGGTGGCGGCCGCTGAGAACGTCCTGGCAATGACGGTCGACTACGCGCGTACGCGTGAGGCGTTCGGCCAGTCGATCGGTTCGTTCCAGCACAACCGCTTCCTGCTGGCCGAGCTCGCGACCGAGGTGACGATCGCGCGGACGTTCCTGAACCACTGCGTGAGCGAGTTCAACGCCGGCCGGCTCACCGCCGTCGACGCCGCGAAGGCGAAGTGGTGGACCACCGAGCTGCAGAACAAGGTGGCCGACCGGTGCGTCCAGCTGCACGGGGGCTACGGGTTCATGCTCGAATACCCGGTCGCGAAGGCGTGGCTGAACAGCCGGGTCACCACGATCTACGGTGGCACGACCGAGGTGATGAAGGAGATCATCGGGCGCGACCTGAAGCTGTGAGTCCAGCCGTGCGGGGCATGGGTCACCGTGACGGTAGCCTCGGTGGTCTAGCGGCAGGGGGAACGGCGTGCGACTGAGCGACTTCTGGCAGCGCCTGGAGGCGACGTTCGGCGCGGCGTACGCCTCGAGTGTCGCGTCCGATCAAGTGCTGGCCGAGTTGGGTGGCCGGACCGTCAATCAGGCACTGGAAGACGGCGTACCGGTGTTGACCGTGTGGCGTGCCGTCGTCGCCACCTACCCCGATCGGGTGCCGGCCAAGCTCCACTGATGCCCATTCGGCGTGTCTTCGCTTGCATCGAACACGTGTACGGGTATTGTCCACAAGGCGTACTTGTCCACAGGGAGTGCGTGGCGGTAGATGCGTTCTGTCGGACCGACCGCCTAGCGTGGGCGCAGTGAAGAACTCAACCGCGAAGTCCGGTAGATCAACAGGGGTGGCAGCCATGGCAGGTGCGGTGCCAGACCGCGAGAAGGCGCTCGACCTCGCGCTCGCACAGATCGACAAGCAGTTCGGCAAGGGCTCGGTCATGCGTCTGGGCGAGCGCCCGACGATCCCGATGGCCGTGATCCCGACCGGCTCGATCGCGCTGGACGTGGCGCTCGGCATCGGTGGGCTACCGCGCGGTCGGGTCGTGGAGATCTATGGACCGGAGTCCAGCGGTAAGACGACGGTGGCGCTGCACGCGGTCGCCAACGCGCAGTCGGCCGGCGGGATCGCCGCGTTCATCGATGCGGAGCACGCTCTCGACCCGGATTACGCCCGGGCGCTCGGTGTCGACACCGACGCCCTGCTGGTGTCCCAGCCGGACACCGGTGAGCAGGCGTTGGAGATCACCGACATGCTGATCCGATCCGGCGCGATCGACGTCATCGTGATCGACTCGGTGGCCGCGCTCGTGCCGCGGGCCGAGATCGAGGGCGAGATGGGCGACAGCCACGTCGGCCTCCAGGCGCGCCTGATGAGCCAGGCGCTGCGGAAGATCACCGGCGCGCTCAACAACACGAACACCACCGCGATCTTCATCAACCAGCTGCGCGAGAAGATCGGCGTGATGTTCGGCTCGCCCGAGACGACGACCGGTGGCCGGGCGCTGAAGTTCTATGCGTCGGTCCGCCTGGATGTCCGGCGCATCGAGGCGCTGAAGGACGGCACCGACGCGGTCGGCAACCGGACCCGCGTCAAGGTGGTCAAGAACAAGGTTGCGTCGCCGTTCAAGCAGGCCGAGTTCGACATCATCTACGGCCAGGGCATCTCGCGAGAAGGCTCGTTGATCGACGTCGGCGTCGAGCAGACGATCATCCGCAAGTCGGGTGCTTGGTATACCTACGACGGCGACCAGCTCGGTCAGGGCAAGGAAAACGCTCGCAAGTTCCTCAAGGAGAATCCGGACGTCGCCGCCGAGATCGAGAAGAAGATCCTGGAGAAGCTCGGTGTCGGTGCGGCCGATGGCGCGGACGCGGCTAACTCGAGCGACATCATCACGGTCGACTTCTGATCGCCTGATCGGTCAGGAGCCGCAGCGCCATGCCGGCACGACGCGCGCGTACGGGTCGGGGCTGGGACGCGAGTCCACCCCGGCCTCGGCGCACACACGCCACGACCGACGAATCATCGGATCGGCGGGCGAGCGCACACGGTTCCGATGCGGCCGCCGCGCCGGCTGAGCCGTCCGACCCGTATGAGGTGGCTCGCGAGATCTGTCTTCGGCAGCTGTCGTTTCGACCGCGGACCCGGGCCGAACTCGCCACGGCATTGCGTAAGCGGGGCGTGGCGGACGAAGTCGCGACGACCGTCCTCGACCGCTACGACGAGGTCGGTCTGATCGACGACGCTGCGTTCTCACGGGCCTGGGTGTCCAGCCGGCACCACGGCCGCGGCCTGGCCCGTCGAGCGCTCGCCAGCGAGCTGCGCCAACGGGGCGTGGACGCCGAGGTGGCGAGCGTTGCCCTGGAGGATCTCGACCCGGATACCGAGGCGGCGACCGCCCGTTCGCTGGTCGAGCGGCGGTTGCGCAGCATGGGCTCGGCGTCACCGGAGATGGTCTTCCGGCGCCTCGTGTCGATGCTCGCCCGCAAGGGCTATCCGGCCGGCGTCGCGATCGGCGCCGTCAAAGACGCGCTCGCGGAGCGGGCGGCAACCAGCGAGCTTGCCGCCCAGCTCGACGTCGACGAGCTTGCCTCGGCCGAGCTGGTCGACCTGGCGGCGGTCGATCCGGACGTGACCGCGCTCGATGAGGCCGACCGATGAAGCCAGCCCGATGAGGCAGACCGACCGAGCCAATTGTCGGACCGCCGACCGCGTTGACCACGCGTCGCCGCGGCTGTCGACTCATGTGCAGGTCAATGCGCGTACACAGTGGTGACACAGCGGATCGCCGGGATAGGACCGTCCGATATCCGATCATGGTTTCTTGACCCGACCGCCATCCGCAACCTAATCTCGAACTACCAAAGAGAAGACTCCTAACCATCGCGGCTTATACCGCACAACATAGATCGCGTAACAGTACGGCAACAGTTCAGCCGCCGAGAGCGGTTGGCCTCGCATAAGAATCGCCGCGTCGCGGCGGATCCGGTAGCACCGATAGCACGACCTACGGCGCCGTAGCCGCAGGTCGCGTCGGCGCATACGCGTGAGGCGGCCGTAGGGTCGGGCTTCTTCTCACCGGGCACAGCGTCGTCGCACGTCACGGGGCACGGTCCACGCCGCCGCCGCGACGGGCGCGACGGGTCGGCGAAGGAGGTGGCTCGTGAGTACCGGCGAGACGATCCTCATAGTCGTCGTAGTTCTCCTCGCCGCGGTGATCGGTTGCGCGTTCCTCTGGCTCGGGCGGCTGATCGGTCGCCTCGGCGGGACGTCGGCCGTCAAGCGGTCGAAGGCCGATGACGCCGCGTACGCCGCCGAGAAGGACAAGCACGAGCGGTCACTTGCCGCCCTCCGTGACGCCGCTGACGAGGCCACGCTTGCGGTCGAGCAGGCCCGCACGTCGGCGAGCGCGGCTCGGAGCGAGGCAGCGGCGGCAAAGGCCGAGGCGAGCGCGGCGCGGGCCGAGGCCCAACGGATCGTCGGCGCCGCCCACGCCGAATCCGAGAGCCTCCTCGAACGCGGCCACCGCCAGGCTCAGGCCGACGCCGAGCAGGCCCGGGTGGCCGGGCGACGGGCCGGCGAGCGCGAGATCGAGGTCCTCACGGCGACGGTCAAGGAGCAGGTCGCCGACGTCGAGCGTCGCCAGAAGCGCCTGGACGAACGGGAACGCATGCAGGCCGAGGACGCCGAGCGGATGGCCGAGCGCGATCGGCGCATCGGCGCCGCCGAGCAGGAGCTGGCGGAGCGGGATACGGCGTTAGGTTTGCGTGAGGCGTTGGTCGCAAGCGGTGAGGAATCCCGCCGCCGTGAACTTGAGCGCATCGCCGGCCTGACCGCCGAGGCCGCCCGACTGGAACTCATCGAGTCGATCGAGACGCAGGCCAAGCGCGAGGCCGCCCTGCTGATCCGCGACATCGAGAACGACGCCCGCAGCACCGCCGAGGAGCGCGCCCGACACATCGTGGTGGAGTCGATTCAACGCGTCGCGAGCGAGCAAACCGCGGAGAGCGTCGTGAGCGTCCTGCACCTACCGAGCGACGAAATGAAGGGCCGCATCATCGGTCGCGAGGGCCGCAACATCCGGGCCTTCGAGTCGGTCACCGGCGTCAATCTGATCATCGACGACACGCCCGAGGCGGTCCTGCTGTCGTGCTTCGATCCGGTACGCCGCGAGGTCGGCCGACTCACGCTCGACAAGCTCGTGCTCGACGGCCGGATCCATCCGCACCGCATCGAAGAGGTCTACGAGCAGGCGAAGACCGAGGTCGAACGGCTCTGTCAGCGCGCGGCGGAGGACGCGCTGGTGGAGGTCGGCATCACCGACGTACACCCCGAGCTGATCACCCTGCTCGGCCGGCTGCGCTATCGCACGAGCTACGGCCAGAACGTCCTCAAGCACCTTGTCGAGACGGGCCACATCGCCGGTGTCATGGCCGCGGAGCTGCGGCTCGATCCGGTGCTGATCAAGCGGTGCGCGTTCCTGCACGACATCGGCAAGGCATTGACCCACGAGGTCGAGGGCAGCCACGCCTTGATCGGGGCCGACGTTGCCCGCAAGTACGGCGAGAGCGACGATGTCGTCCACGCGATCGAGGCGCACCACAACGAGGTCTTGCCGCAGACGATCGAGGCCGTGCTGACACAGGCATCCGACGCGTGCTCCGGCGGCCGGCCGGGCGCCCGTCGGGAGAGCCTCGAGGCGTACGTAAAGCGGCTGGAGCGGATCGAGGAGATCGCCGGCGGAAAGACCGGTGTCGAGAAAGTGTTCGCGATGCAGGCGGGTCGCGAGATCCGGGTGATGGTTAAGCCAGAGGACGTCGACGACATCGGCGCCTCGGTGCTCGCACGGGATGTGGCCAAGCAGATCGAGTCGGAGCTGACCTACCCCGGCCAGATCCGGGTGACCGTCGTCCGGGAATCACGCGTCACCGAGATCGCCCGATAGCGCGGGCGCCAACCGCCCTGTCGCCCCGACCGACCCCGGCACTTGTACGGGAGTTGGCTGCGCCGTCGCCGGGACCGCGGCCGACTCCCGTACAAATGCGGTGACCTGTCGCCCGAGACGGTCAGCGCCGCCCGCGCCGCGCTCGCAGGTAGTCGCTGACCAGATACTCACCGAGTCGATCGATGTCCGGTGTGAACACCCTTCCACCCGCGCGGCGGGCGATCGCGTCGACGAACCGGGCCAGACCCTCGTCCTCGCCGAGCATGAACACGTTCAGCGTGGCGCCGTAGCGGGTGAGTTCGTCGACCTGAGCCACCGTGGCCACTACCGTGGCGGCGGTCGTCGGCCACTGGAAGTAGGGCGCCCCGTCCTCGGCGATGTACGCCGTCGGCTCCCCGTCGGTGACGACCATGACGACCGGTTCACTGTCCGGATGCCGGCGCAGATGCCGGGCGGCCAGCATGAGCGCGTGCTGCAGGTTTGTGCCCTGCACCCACTCGGGCTCGGCCTCGGCCAGTTGCACCGAGGTCAGTCGTCGGGCGGCCAGGTTGAAGCCGATGATCTGCAGCGCGTCCTGCCGGAAGCGCGTCTCGACGAGGTGCGAGAGCGCCAGCGCGGTCTGCTTCATCGGCCCCCAGCGCCCCTCCTGGACCATCGAAAAGGACAGGTCGACGCAGAGCGCCACGGCCGCCGACGACCGGCGTTCCGTCTCCACGACCTCGAAGTCCTCGACGAGAAGCGTGACACCGGCGTCAGCACCGGCGTCGGCATGAGCACCGGCACCGGCGCGGGCACCGTCGCCACCGCCGGATCGGTTGGAGCCGCGCGGGCGAGCCACGACACCGCCGCGGCGCAGCGCGTTCGCGACCGTACGGGATGCGTCGATCGGCAGCTCGTCGCCGAACGTCCACGGGCGCGTGAGCCCCGTAGGTTCGTCGGCCGACCCGGTGCGATGGTCGGCGTGGTCGCCATTCGACGACGTGTCGATCTGCTCGAACACGCGCCGGAGTGCAGTCTCGCCGAGCCGCCGGATCGCCCGCGGGGTAAGGCGCAGCCCATCCTCGTCGCGGGTGACGTACCCCTGCTGTTCGAGTTCTCGCTCGAGTTCGCGTAGCGCCTGCAGGTCGGCGGCGGCGGCCGAGCCGAGGTGGCGTTCGAGCGTGTCGATGTCGACATCGTCCAGCGGCGAGCCAAGCTCGCTGTCGGACAGCTGCCGGTCGAGCGCCTCGAGGTCGGCCAGTTCGGCCACGGCCTCGACCGCCTGTCCGTAGCCCAGCGACTCGCCCCCGGGCCGCATGTCGACCGGTCCACCGCGGCCGAGGCCCGGCCGAAGCGCGCGGAGGTTGTCGGACAGCTGCGCCATCTGCGACGCGAGGTCGGGATCGGACAGCGCACCGCTCATCAGCTGGCCGAGCTGCTCGCGTTGTTCGCGGGTGAGTGAGTTCATCAGCCGCTGCGCGGCGGCCTGCCGGCGGGCGAGCGCATCGATGAGTTCGTCGATGTTCTGCGGGTCCTCGGGGAAGAACTCGCCGTGCCGATCCATGAACGCCCGGAATCGATCCTCGGTGTCCTCGCCCCGCGAATGCGCGGCTAACAGGTCGTTCAGGTCGGCCAGCATGTCCTTCACACGGGCCATTGCCTCGGGATCGCCGCCACTGAGCGCCTGCTTCATGCCGGCGAACTGCGCGTCGAGCACCTCGCGCCGGAGCATGTCCGCGATCGACTCGTAGATCCGGCGCGCGTCGTCCGACCGCCACTGGTAGTCGGCTAAGGCGCGTACGGCCCCGGCGACGTCGTCGGGAACGGTGTCGAGCTCCATCTCGGCGAATCGCGCGTTGTCGTCCGTCGCCGCGGCCAGCTCGTCCCGCTCGGCCGCGAGGGCCTGGTCGAGCGCCGCTCGCACCTGGTCCAGGGTGCCGGCGAGATCGCCACGGCGCCGTGCCCGTTCCCGCATCTTCTGGACCTGCCGGCGCAGCCGGTCGAGTCCATTGTGGCCGTCGATGCCGCGTCGCATGATCTCCCGGAGCGCGTCGCGCAGGCTGCCGCCGTCCAGCACCTCGCGGCCGACCTCGTCGAGTGCCGCCCGGATGTCGTACGGGGGAGCGAGCGGATCGGCGCCGCCGGACCACGGCCCATACCGGATCCGTCTGCGGTTGTTGGGCCGGCCACCGCCTGCGGTTGGACCATCGCCGGCCGTCGGGCTGTTGCCTGCCATCGCGTCAGGCTCCGTAGACCGAGCGGCCGTCGACCGTCGTCTTGTCGATGCGCTTGGTGAGGTGCAGTCCTTCCAGGACGAGTTCGACCGCGGCAGCGACCTCGCCGGGGGACGCGTCGTCCCCGTGCCCGAGCCGGTCCAGCAGCTTCGACAAGCCCGGAATGCCACCGATCTGGCCGAGCAGCTCGCTCGCCGGCACGAGCGTGCCGGTCTCGATGTAGGAACCCTCGGCGAACAGGTCGGTGAACCCGGTCAGGTCCAGGCCGATCGTCCGGGCGCGGAACGTGTCGGCGACGGCCAGTTTCAGCAGGTGGTCGAGGAGCTGCTCCTCGCGGCCTTCCTCGCCCATCTCGAACTCGATCTTTCCGAGCAGGGTCGCGATGACCGGCGGTACGTCGCAGACGCGCGCGACGACAGCGGCATCGCCGGCGCGGGCCGCCCGACGCAGCGCGGACGCGCTCACCGACTCGGCGGCTGCGATGGCGAACCGAGCCGACACGCCGGACCGGTGATCGACCGACGGCGAGTCCCGCAGCGCACGGGTGAATCGGGCCAGCACCTCCATCAGGTGCTCGGGCACCTCGGCCACGACCTCCGCCTCCTGTGCGATCAGCGCGATCTCGTCGGCGACTTCGGCCAGATAGTGGGTACGGATCTCGGCCCCGAAGCGGTCCTTGAGCGGCGTGATGATCCGGCCGCGGTTCGTGTAGTCCTCCGGGTTCGCGGTCGCGACGAGCAGCAGGTCCAGCGGCAGCCGCAGCGAGTAGCCACGGACCTGGATGTCTCGCTCCTCCAAGACGTTGAACAACGCGACCTGGATGCGTTCGGCGAGGTCGGGCAGTTCGTTCAGACCGAAGATCCCCCGGTTGGTCCGCGGGACGAGGCCGTAGTGCACGGTCTCCGGGTCGCCGAGCGTACGGCCCTGGGCCACCTTGACCGGGTCGACGTCACCGATCAGGTCGCCGACGCTCGTGTCCGGTGTGGCGAGCTTTTCGGTGTAGCGGTCGTCCCGATGACGCCACGCGATCGGCAGGTCATCGCTCATCTCGGCCACGAGGCGGCGGCAGCGTACGCACACCGGGGCCTGCGGGTCGTCGTGGATCTCGCAGCCGGCGACCACCGGGATCCACTCGTCGAGCAGGCCGGCGAGCGTACGCATGAGTCGGGTCTTGCCCTGGCCGCGCTCGCCGAGCAGGACGATGTCGTGCCCCGCGAGCAGGGAGCGCTCCAGCTCGGGTACGACGGTGTCATCGAAGCCGACGATGCCCGGGAAAGCGGTCTCGCCGGTGCGAAGGCGGGTGAGCAGGTTGTTGCGGATCTCCTCTTTGACGGTGCGGGCGGTGTAACCGGAGTCGCGGAGCTCGCCGAGCGTGGCCGGCGATGGAGGCGCGGAAGTCATATTTCGACCCTACGTCGGCTTCGGTTACCACCGCGTTTCTTGTGGCTCGCGCTCAGCTGAACGCGAAATCCGGTGCGGCCGGCGACCTGGTCGGCGCAAATGGGAGCGGCCACCTGCTCCGGTGGGAGCGGCCGCGTGCTCCGGGTAGCCTGAGGTGGCTACGGGAGGGAATTCGCGGGTGTCGAGAAGCTACAGCGTGATCACGTACGGCTGCCAGATGAATTCGCACGATTCGGAGCGGATCTCGGGCCTGCTGGACGCGGCCGGTTACGTGCCGGCCGGCGCCGACGAGACGGCGGACGTGGTCGTGTTCAACACATGTGCCGTACGGGAGAATGCGGACAATCGCCTCTACGGCAATCTCGGCCACCTCGCTCCGGTGAAGTCGCGCAACCCCGGCATGCAGATCGCGGTCGGCGGCTGCCTGGCGCAGAAGGACCGCGGCGAGATCGTCAAGCGTGCGCCCTGGGTTGACGTCGTTTTCGGTACGCACAACATCGGTTCCCTTCCGGTTCTGCTCGAACGGGCCCGCCACAACGAATCGGCCCAGGTGGAGATCCTCGAATCGCTCGAGGTCTTCCCGTCGACCCTGCCCACCCATCGCGAGTCGACCTACGCCGGCTGGGTCTCGATCTCGGTCGGCTGCAACAACACCTGCACGTTCTGCATCGTCCCGAGCCTGCGTGGCACCGAGAAGGACCGGCGGCCGGGCGACGTACTGGCCGAGGTCCGGGCGCTCGTCGAAACCGGCGTCCTCGAAGTCACCCTGCTCGGCCAGAACGTCAACTCGTACGGTGTCGAGTTCGGTGATCGGCTCGCGTTCGGAAAGCTCCTCCGCACGACGGGGGAGATCGACGGGCTGGAACGCGTACGGTTCACCAGCCCGCACCCGAAGGACTTCACCGACGACGTGATCGCGGCCATGGCCGAGACGCCCAACGTCTGCCACCAACTGCACATGCCGCTGCAGTCCGGTTCGGACGCCGTCCTGCGGAGCATGCGCCGCAGCTACCGCCGCGAGCGTTACCTCGGGATCATTGACCGCGTCCGGTCAGCGATGCCGGACGCCGCCATCACGACCGACATCATCGTGGGGTTCCCGGGCGAGACCGACGACGACTTCGAGCAGACGTTGGAGGTCGTACGGTCCGCGCGGTTCGCGAGCGCGTTCACGTTCCAATACTCCAAGCGGCCGGGTACGCCCGCCGCGACGATGGACGGCCAGGTGCCCAAGGAGGTCGTCGCCGAGCGTTATCAACGGCTGATGACCACGCTGGAAGAGATCACTTGGGCCGAGAACACAAAGCTGATCGGCACGACGCAGGAGGTCCTCGTCGCCGTCGGTGAGGGCCGCAAGGACGGCGCGACCGGGCGGATGTCGGGGCGAGCCCGCGACGGCCGCCTCGTCCATTTCGCCGCGACCGGAGCCGCTGGCGCCACGAGCGGCGGCGCCACGAACGACGGCGGCACGAGCGGCAACGCCGACGGCGCGGGTGCCGGCGTCGACGGAGCGGCCATCCGACCGGGCGACATCGTGCATACCGAGATCACGTACGCGGCACCGCATCATCTGAACGCGGATGGCGCCATCCGGTCGCATCGGCGCACCCGCGCCGGCGATGCGTATGAGGCCGGCCGGATAGCCCGTACCCCCGGGGTTGTGTTGGGTATGCCGACCGTGGGCGCACCCGCGACCGTGGCTGTGACCGAGACCGTGACCGGCGACCGGGCGGCACCTGCGGCTAGCGGGTCTGACCCTCGGCCAACGCGAGGAACTGCCGCTTGCCGTCGAGGGCCTGCTCGGCCTCGCGGATGCGCTTGGCGTCGCCAGCCGCCTTCGCGCGGTCGAGGCGAGCCTCCGCTTCGGCGACCTGTTCGCGCATCTGCAGCAGCAGCGGGCTCGCCGACGGCTCGGGTCGGCGCCACGCGACGTCCATCGCGGAGCGGATCTTCTCCTCCACCGCTCGCCAGCGCCGGTCGAGATTCGCGCCCGAGTCCCGCGGTGCCCGTCCGGCATCGTGCCAACGAGTCTGCAGGTCACGCATCGCAGCCTGCGCGGCCTTCGGGTCGCCGTCGATGTCCAGAGCCTCGGCCTCGGCCAGAATGGCCTGCCGCTTCTCGATCGTGGCCTTTGCCTCGGCGTCTCGCGCCGAGAACGTCTCACTGCGCCGGGTGAAGAATGCGTCCTGGGCGGCGCGGAACCGCTCCCACAGCCGCTGCTCGACGTCCTTCGCCGCACGCGGTGCGGCCTTCCATTCGGTCATCAGCTCCTTGAGCCGGTTGGCGGTGGCGTTCCATTCGGTCGAGTCGGCCAACGACTCGGCCTCGGCCACCAGCTCGTCCTTGCGGCCTTGGGCCTGCTTGCGGGTCGCGTCGAGGGTGGCGAAATGACCACCGCGCCGGCGGGTGAAGGCGTCCCGCGCGGCGGCGTAACGCTTCCACAGCTCGGTGTCGGTTTTGCGGTCGACTCCGCGGATCGTCTTCCACTCGTCGAGGATCGCCTTGAACCGATCGCCGGTCGCCTTCCAGCTCGTCGACTCGGCACCGAGCGCCTCGGCCTCGGTCACCAGCGCCGTCTTGCGCGCGACGGCTTCGACCCGGGCGGCGTCACGCGCCGCGCGCGACTCGTCGGCCTTCTGCGTCGCGACGCCGGTGAGCTTCTCCAGCCGCGCGGACAGGCCGTCGATGTCGCCGACGACGTGTGCCTCGGGCAGGCTCGCGTGGATGCGCTTGATGGTCGACAGGGCGCTCTGCGCGTCGGCGGCGCCGCTGCCGAGCCGGGCCTCGATGAGGTTGACCTCGGTGACCAGGTCGTCGAAGCGGCGGGCGAAGTGAGCGAGACCCTCTTCGGGTGTGCCGGCCTGCCAAGACCCGACCGCGCGCTCGCCGCCGGCCGTCTTGACGTATACGGTTCCGTCGGAGTCCACGCGCCCGAAGGCGGTCCAGTCTTCCATCTCAACCTCGTTCTTCCCGGCCACGCTTGGGGATTGGCGCGAGCCGCCACAGAGCAATCGGTGTAGATCCCGAAGGAGTTACCACCGAAGGCATTGTCACAGGTATCCCCCGGTCCAAGTCGAGCGGCCACCGCGGACCGTGACCATATGGTGTCCTGACATCCAGACGAACACCGGTACCCGTCGGCCCGTGGCACCGGTCGATGTCCGGCTACGGTGGCAGCGTGCCTGCAGTCGTCGCGGTTGTCTGCCCCCATCCTCCCCTTCTCGTGCCAGCGATGGCAGGGCGGGCTGCCTGGGAATTGACAGAACTTCGCTCAGCTTGTGACGCCGCAATCAATCAGCTGTGGGCCGCCGGACCGGACCAGATCGTCGTCGTCGGTGCCGGGGCTTCGACCGATACTTACGCTTCGTCCGCTATCGGATCATTTGTCGGGTACGGTCTTCCGCTGGCCCTTCGCCTGGACGGCCGCGAGGTGTTGCCGGTCCCCGCCACGTCGACCCTGCCACTCAGCCTCTCGGTGGCCGCCTGGCTGCTGCGCGATCATCCGGCTGAGCCGCCACGCGTCGGCCGATCGGTCGCGCCGGACTCCGCCGCACGCGACTGCGCGACCTTGGGTGCGTCGTTGGTGGGCGGCTCGTCGCGGGTTGGTTTGTTGATCATGGGCGACGGGTCCGCCTGCCACGGGCCGAAATCCCCGGGGTACGACGATCCGCGAGCGACCGGATTCGACGCCACCGTGACAAATGCGTTGGCGGCGTGCGACACGGATGCGTTGCTCGCACTGGACGCCGACCTGGCCACCGATCTGCTTGTCGCCGGGCGCGCGCCCTGGCAGGTATTGGCCGGGGCGATCGACGCCTCGGGCGGGGCCTGGGCCGGGTCGGTCACGTACGCCGACGCACCGTACGGCGTGCACTACACCGTCGCGTCGTGGCTGCCCGTCGCCGATTCGGGGCACGCGGCATGACCGTCGTCGGGACCGTCCTCGCGATCGTCGGACCGACCGCCGCCGGCAAATCGGCGCTCTCACTCGCGCTGGCCGAACGTCTCGGCGGCGAGGTCGTCAACGCCGACTCCATGCAGCTCTACCGCGGGATGGACATCGGCACCGCAAAGCTCACGCCGGCGGAGCGCCGCGGCATCGACCATCACGTGCTCGACATCTGGCCGGTCACGCAATCGGCCAGCGTGGCCGAATACCAGCGGCTCGCCCGGGCCGCGATCGACGACATCCTGCTCCCGCGGCCGGGTTCCGTTGCTCGTCGGGGGTTCCGGCCTGTACGTACGCGCGGCGCTCGAACACTTCGAGTTCCCCGGCACGGACCCGGCACTGCGCGCGCGGCTCGAGGCCGAACTCGCCGACGTGGGCTCCGGGCCGTTGCACGCCCGCCTCGCCGCGGTGGACCCGGCCGCGGCGGCGAGGATCCTGCCATCCAACGGCCGGCGCGTCGTGCGGGCGCTCGAGGTCGTCGAGTTGACCGGTGCGCCGTTCGTGGCGGCGCTGCCCGATCCGAGCGCCGGTCTACCCGAGCGTGCAGATCGGCGTCGACCTCGATCCATCGACGCTGGACGAACGAATCGCGGCCCGCGTACGGCACATGTTCGACGCCGGTCTCGTAGACGAGGTTCGGGCGCTGCTGGCCGAGGGGCTGGCCGACGGCCGTACGGCGAGCCGGGCCCTCGGCTATCAGCAGGTGCTCGCCTATCTTGACGGTCGGAGTGACCTGGCCCGGGCAGCCGCCGACACGGTCCAGGCGACCCGGCGTTTCGTACGTCGCCAACGCACGTGGTTCCACCGTGACCCGCGGATAGGCTGGCTCGACGGGACCGCGCCGGACCTGGTCGAGGACGCGATTGCGATGATGGAACACGCAGGAGCGGCAACGACGGGAGAGCTATGAAGTTCGCCAAGGCGCACGGCACCGGCAATGACTTCGTCGTGCTGCCCGACCCCGATGGCGCCCTCGATCTGACGCCGCGTCTGGTCGCCGCGCTCTGCGACCGGCACCGGGGAGTAGGCGGCGACGGGGTGCTCCGCGTCGTCCGGTCAGCGAAGCATCCGGAGGCTTCCGGGCTCGCCGGCGAGGCCGAGTGGTTCATGGACTATCACAACGCGGACGGCTCGATCGCCGAGATGTGTGGCAACGGCGTGCGGGCGTACGTCCGGTATCTCTCGGTGGCCGGACTGATCGCGGCCGATACCACGCGACTCGAGGTGGCAACCCGGTCCGGCGTCGTGCCGGTTGAGATCGGTCCGGCCGACCTGACCGTCGGGCTGCCGGTGCCGATCGTCGGCGGCGAGTCGACGGCCACGGTCGCCGGGTTGGCGTACGCGGGCGTCGCCGCCTCGGTCGGCAACCCGCATCTGATCTGCGCGGTAGCCGACGTGGCCGCGCTGAACGCGCTCGATCTGACCCGTCCGCCGCGAGTCGATGCGGCCACCTTCCCGGATGGCGTCAACGTCGAGTTCATCGCGGCCGGCGCACCGGTCGCCGGCGCCGACCGGCACGTACACATGCGGGTCTACGAACGCGGCTCGGGCGAGACGTTGTCGTGTGGCTCCGGCGCGTGTGCGGTGGCCGCCGTCGTCCTGCGCGATGTCGGCATGACGCCCGGAACCGGTACGGTCGCCGTCGATGTTCCCGGCGGCCGGTTGACGATCACGCTGGACGGTGACACATGCCGGCTGTCCGGCCGGGCGGTCGTTGTGGCGACCGGTGACGTCGACCTCGCCACACTCTGACCTGGTCGGGTTCCGCGCCCCGCTCGCACTTGCTCACGCCGGCTCGCGCTCCACACTTGTACGGACTTGGCCGGTCGCCCGCGACCGGCCAGTCCCGTTCAACTGCGAGTGGGACCGAGCGCCGAACGACGCGATCCGGACCGGTCGCGAACCCTAGTCGGCGAGGTCCATCTCCAGATCGAACAGCGAACCGGCGCGCAGCGATGGGCCGGCCGCCAACGTGGCGGCCGCGGCGCTGCTGGCTTCGGCCGCCGCCTGGGCCGGCGGCGTGCCCTTGGCCACCGCCCGGACCGCCGCCGCGACCGACGGCGCGACCCGCGCGTCGAACACGCTCGGCACGATGACGGACGCGTTCAGGGCGTCCTCGCCCACGACGTCGGCGATCGCCCGGGCGGCGGCCAGCGCCATGTCCTCGGTATAGCCGCGGGCCTGCGCGTCGAGCATGCCCCGGAACACGCCGGGGAACGCCAATACGTTGTTGATCTGGTTCGGCTGGTCGGAGCGGCCGGTCGCGACGATGGCGGCGTGCTTGCGCGCCTCCCGCGGATCGACCTCCGGGTCCGGGTTCGCGAGCGCGAACACGATCGCGTCCTTGGCCATCCCGGCGATGTCGTCGCCGGTCAGCAGATTCGGGGCGCTGACACCGATGAACACGTCCGCGCCGCGGATCGCGCCGGGCAGGTCGCCAGCGTAGTTGTCGGAGTTGGTGTGCTCGGCCAGCCACTGCCAGGACGGGTTGTAGCCGGCCGCGCCGCGATGCAGGGCGCCCTGGCGGTCGTACGCGATGATGTCGCCCACGCCCTCCGCGAGCAGCAACTTCATGATCGCCGTACCGGCGGCTCCGGCTCCGGAGACGACGACCCGCACGTCGCCGATCTGCTTGCCCACGACGCGCAGCGCGTTGGTCAGCGCGGCCAACACGCAGATCGCGGTGCCGTGCTGATCGTCGTGGAAGACCGGGATGTCGAGCATCTCGCGCAGCCGGGCCTCGATCTCGAAGCACCGCGGGGCCGCGATGTCCTCCAGGTTGATGCCACCGTAGGCGGGCGCGATGGCCTTGCACGATCCGGATGATCTCCTCGGTGTCCTGCGTGTCCAGGACGACCGGCCACGCATCGACCCCGCCGAACCGCTTGAACAGCGCGGCCTTGCCTTCCATCACCGGCAGCGCCGCCGCCGGTCCGAGGTTGCCGAGGCCCAGCACGGCCGAGCCGTCGGTGACCACCGCCACCGTGTTGCGCTTGATGGTCAGGCGCCGGGCGTCGTCGGGGTTCTCGGCGATCGCGAGGCAGACGCGGGCGACGCCGGGGGTGTAGGCGCGGGACAGTTCGTCGCGGGTGCGGAGCGCGACCTTCGGGTGCACCTCGATCTTGCCGCCGAGGTGGAGCAGGAACGTACGGTCGGAGACCTTGCGCACCTCGAGGCCATCGATCTTGGCCAGCTCGGCCACTACATGGTCGGCATGGGCCATGTTTGCCGTGTCGCACGTGACGTCGGCGATGACTCGGAGGTGGTCGGAGTCGACGACGTCGAGCGCCGTCACGATGGCGCCGGCATCGCCGACGGCCGTTGCTATGCGGCCGATAGCGGTCGAATCGGCGGGAACCGACACCCGGACCGTGATCGAAAACCCGGCGCTGGGCATTGCCGCCATCGTGAACCTCTCCTCATCGAAGCGTGGTCGAGACGTGATCGAAGCGTGGTCGAGACGTGCTGCTCGTGCGTCTGCCCGTCAGCATCCCGCTCGCGGTGGCCGGTTGTCACTTCCGTTGTCCGCCGCTGGCGTCGCCAGTCAGTCTCGCACTCGACCGCCCGCAAGCGGGAGGTCGCCCCGGGTGGCCCGCGTCACGTCTCGACCGATCTTGCCCCACCCGCCCGCCGACGCCCGCGGTTGGCTCGGCGCGAAACGTTCGCGAGCGTGGCGCGGGTGTAATGCGCGTGCGGCCGGCAGACGAGCGTGCCACGATCGAAGGGATGACTGACGACCGACTCGGGCGCAAGCCCGGCAACGATATCGACTTCGACGCCACCCTGGATCTCGACGACCTGGAGTTCGCGGACCGGGATGATCGTGACACGGACGGCGACCTCGAGCTCGCCGCGCGTAATGCGTTGCGCCGGGTGGCCGGGCTGTCCACCGAACTCACCGACATCACTGAGGTGGAGTATCGGCAACTTCGCCTGGAACGGGTCGTCCTTATCGGCGTCTGGGCCGAGGGCAGCGCGATCGACGCGGACAACTCGCTGATCGAGCTGGCCGCTCTCGCCGAGACCGCGGGCTCTCAGGTGCTGGAGGCTCTCATCCAGCGGCGTAGCCGCCCCGACCAGGCCACCTATATCGGTCGCGGCAAGGTGGAGGAGTTGCGTTCGATCGTCATGCAGTCCGGCGCGGACACGGTGATCTGTGACGGTGAGTTGTCGCCCAGTCAGTTGCGCCGCCTGGAAAGCACGATCAAAGTCAAGGTCATCGACCGCACGGCGCTGATCCTCGACATCTTCGCCCAACATGCGAAATCGCGGGAGGGCAAGGCCCAGGTCGAGCTGGCGCAACTCCAATACCTGCTGCCGCGCTTGCGCGGTTGGGGCGAGGCGATGAGCCGGCAGGCCGGTGGCCGCGTTGGCGCACAGGGCGGCGGCATCGGCTCCCGCGGTCCCGGTGAGACGAAGCTCGAAACCGATCGGCGCCGGATCCGCACGCGCATCTCCAAGCTGCGTCGGGAGATCGGGCTGATGCGGACGGTACGGGTCACCAAACGGTCCAACCGCCGCAGTCGCGAGGTGCCGAGCGTGTCGATCGCCGGTTACACCAACGCCGGCAAATCGAGCTTATTGAATGTCCTGACAGGTGCCGGGGTCCTGGTCGAGGACGCCCTGTTCGCGACGCTCGATCCGACGACCCGTCGGGCACAGACCGCGGACGGCCGGATCTTCACGTACTCAGACACCGTCGGCTTCGTCCGGCATCTGCCACACCAGTTGATCGAGGCGTTTCGGTCCACGCTGGAAGAGGTCAGCGAGTCGGATCTTGTCGTGCACGTCGTCGACGGCTCGCACCCGGACCCCGAGCAACAGGTCCGCTCGGTGCATGAGGTGCTGGGCGAGGTCGGCGCGGACGCGGTCGCCGAGCTGCTCGTGGTTAACAAGATCGACTCCGCCGACGAGGAGACGCTGCTCCGACTCAAGCGGCTCTGGCCGTCCGCGCTCTTCGTCTCGGCGCGCACCGGCGCCGGCATCGACGACCTGCGGCTCGCCGTCGAGGCTCGCCTACCGCGTCCGCCCGTCGAGCTGCGCGTGCTGGTGCCGTACGACCGGGGTGATCTCGTCGCCGCGGCGCACGAGCGCGGCGAGGTGTTGAGCGCGGATCACCGCGATGCCGGGACTGAACTGTGGGTACGGGTGCCCGAGTCGCTTGCCGCCCAATTGCACCCATATGAGCTGGCTAGTGGATCTCTAACTGATAACACACTGTGAGGTACGCCTTGCGGTCGCCGTTTTCCGGTTCATCTCTGCAACACTAGGCCGATGCAATCTGTTCGGATGGCGGCCGTTGCCGCGGCCGTTGTGCTGGTCGGATCCGTCAGCGCACCGGCATTTGCGGCCCCTTCGCCCGGCGCGACCGGGGTCGCCACGCCAGTCACCGCGGCCACACCGCTGCCGACGCCCGTCCCGTCACCGGTCGCTCCGAGCACCGTCTGCACCATCGGCACCGGCTCGGCGGTCCAGCTCACTGGTCTTGTGGCGACCGCAGACGGCTATGTGGTGATCGACGGCAAGAACAACACCTGGGGCAACCGGGTCGCGTATCTCGACAAGAAATGCGGTCGGGTCGGCTCGGCCCAGTCGTACCCGAACGGCGCGGCGGTCGACCCGCAGGACATCGCCGTCGACAGCAAGGGCACGCTGTGGATCGCCGACACCGGCGATCAGCCGGTCTCCCCGCAGCGCCAGACGGTCGCGCTGTTCAAGGTCACGAGCAAGAACACGATGACGCGCTATCGCTTCGCCTACCCGGACGGGTCGCACAACACCGAGGCGCTTCTGCTGAACGGCAACGGCGCACCGATCTTCATTACGAAGGCGATCAGCGGTCCGGCCACGATCTTCACGTATACCGGCACGCTGACGACCGGCAAGACCATGCAGCTGAACAAGGTCGGCCAGTTCACGCCGGAGCAGACCGGAACGTCGAACAAGCTCGGCAACCGCGGCCCGGCCCAGAACGAGATCACCGGCGGCGCGAACTCACCGGACGGCAAGAAGGTCGCCCTGCGTACGCTGACCGACGCCTACGAATGGGACGTCACGAACGGCGACGTGGTGGCCGCGCTGACCAAGGGCAAGCCGCGCATCACGCCGATGCCGAACGAGGAGCAGGGCTACGCGATCGCGTACACGACTGACAGCAAGTCGTTCCTGACCGTGTCGGACACGTCCTCCGCGACGCCGATCCTCAAATACAAGCCGGCGGCGCCGTTGAGCGCGGCGGCGGCAAAGAAGGCGGCCGAGGCGGCGGCCGGCCCAGGCAAGCCGAGCGCAATACGGGCGTGGTTCAACAAGCTGACGTTCTCACAGCTGATGTGGCTGCTGGCCGGCGTCGCGGCGGTCGGATTCGTGCTGTTGTTGATCGGCGTGCTCGGAATCCGGCGCGCACGTAAGGGATTTGCCGGCGAGGCCGCCAAGGCCGCCGAATCGGGCGCGCAGGGAAGCGGCGGTGCACGCCTGCCGGCCGCGATGGGCGGAGCCGGTGTGTACGGCGCACCGAGCAGCCCACCCGTTTCCCCGGGGTCGGGCGGCGGCGTCTACGGCGGTGGCCAGTATCCCGGCGGGCAATATTCGGGCGGCCAGTATTCGGGCGGCCAGCATCCCGGCGGGCCCGTCCGGGCGTCCCAGTTCGAGGCGCCGGCCACCACCCGGCGGCCCCCGCCCCCGACGGTCAGAACGGCCGCGGTGGCGGCGTTTACGGTGGCGGCCAGCACGGTGGCGGCCAGTACGGCGCACCGGCCGATCCGTTCGGCGACGACGGTTCCGGGCATCCCGGCGGCCGCCGTGGCACGCCGTACGGAGACGGCCAGTACCGCGGCTGAGGGCCACGCCGGAGCGACCCCGACGTGGCCTGACGCCCGAGGACAGGGTGCAGGGAAGTGTCGCTCAACCAGCCGGCTCGGCCTTCAGGCTGAGCCGGCTGATTCACTCAGATGCGACGCATGACGGTGACGACGCGGCCGAGAATCGTCGCGTCATCACCCTGGATCGGATCGAACGCCGGGTTCGCCGGCATCAGTAGGACATGACCTTCGCGGCGGCGGAACGTCTTCACCGTCGCTTCGCCGTCGAGCATGGCCGCCACGATGTCGCCGTTCTCGGCCTCGGGCTGCTGGCGTACGACAACCCAGTCGCCGTCGCAGATCGCCGCCTCGATCATCGAGTCGCCCTTGACTCTCAGCAGGAAGAGCGTCCCTTCGCCGACCAACTCGCGGGGGAGCGGGAAGACGTCGTCGATCGATTGCTCGGCCAGGATCGGACCACCGGCCGCGATCCGGCCGACCAACGGCACGTACGCTGGCGCCGGACGGGCGGCACGCACCGCTTCGTCGTCGTCGGCCATCACGTCCGACGGGGTCCGGACGTCGACCGCCCGGGGGCGGTTCGGGTCGCGCCGAAGCAGGCCCTTCTTCTCCAACTCCTTGAGCTGGTAGGCGACGCTCGACGGCGACACTAGATCGACCGCCTCGCCGATCTCCCGGACGCTCGGCGGGTAGCCGTGCTGCGCGACCCAGCCTCGGATGAACTCCATGATGCGGCGCTGGCGAGCGGTCAGGCCCTCGCCGAGGCCGCCGGCGAGTCCGCTGCTCACCGGCGTGACGGCGCGAAGCGGGGCGTCGCCGTGGCCGGCACGGCGGCGGGCGGTGCTCGCTCGGCGGGTCGGTGCGGCTTTCGATTCGCTCGGCACGGTGGTCCTCCTCGTCGGATTTATCACGCTGGTTGCCAGCCTGTACCCCGGTGAGCCGATGCGGGCGACTCTGCGGGGAAACGACGCAACCGGTGTGTCATGACCGTATCCCGACCACCGGTCAAGTTCAAACGCATGTACGAGTTGATTTCGTCGTGTCGCTGGAAACTGTCGGTGCCCTCTGGTAGACCTTCGTACGTAGGTTCGATCGAACGCCCGTACGATCTTGACGTCCGGCCCGATCGAGTGCCCGAACGAATGGAGGCCGCCATGAGCGCGTCGACGTGGGCCCCAGCCAGGCAACTGACCGACGATGCGGCGGACATCCGCCCCCCGATCGCGATCCCCTCGGGCGGCCGGACAACGCCCGCCGGTCGTCGCGCCCGTGGCGGCGTTAAGGCGCGGGAGCGCTTCGCCGCGGCACACCGCCCCACGCTCCGACTGGTGCCGCCGCTGGCGGACAGTGCCGACTGGACGGCCGACACGACTGCGACGCTGAAGGACGGCACCGCGGGCGATCCTGCGGCGGAGGCGACCCGCTCCGAGCCTGCGCTTGCCGGCCCCGACAGCGTTGTCTCTCCTGACGCTGGTATGCCGGTTCCGCCGGTCGTCACCCCGTCGATGTCGCGCCAATCGGTCGACACTCGCCCCGTCATAGCTCGGCTGCCGGTCGGGCCGGCAGACTCGTCGGCACGGGCGCGGTCGCCTCGACGCGCGGTCGCCTCGGGCGCAGTCGGCCCACGCGCGGTCGGCTCACCCGCCCATTCGGCTTACCCGCCGTGGTCGCGTTGTCCTCGCTGCCATGCTGCTCGCCTTCGCGGCGGCCATGGTCGTGGTGCTCGCGACCAACGTGCAAGCCGCCTCACCGTCGAGCCCGCCTCGCGCAGTCGTGGTCCACTCGGGCGACACGCTCTGGTCGATTGCTGCTCGGGTGCATCCGCGCGGATCTCTCGACCGAAACGATGCTCGCGATCGAGCGGCTGAATCACATGCCGAACGGCACGGTGTATGTCGGCCAGCAGCTGCTCGTCCCCATATTCCTCGCGGACCTCACGGTCATGGGATCTCAGGGTCGTGGGATCTCACGGTCGCGGGCGGGATGGTCGCCGGTCGGACCACACCGGCGACGTCAGCCGGACATACGCTCCCATCCAGCGCGTTTCGGCCCGCGATCCGACGCGCGGCGCGACTCTGTACGAAATCCGTCGCGCGACACGCGCGACACGCTTGCGTCGAGGGTGTCCGGGGCCTAACGTCAACCACCACATCTAGTAGTTACATGGGTGTGAGTTCCCTACAGGTTGGGTCGGTCAGCCGGTAGACTGGGATACAAGCCGATGTCGATATCGGGTGGCAAACCTGATGTCGACCCCGTTCTTGTGTCCGAGAGAAGTGGTGTTTGCGGTCTTTAGGCCAGTTTGCGGGGCATAGGGGGCTTTCGTCGCGGGACGGCGGTCCGCGACGTGAGGCCGTGGTGGGGAACGCGGTCGCGCTTCGTCGGCCGGGTTTTTTCGCCAGGGTTTTGTCGGCAGGGTTTCTGTCGGCAGGGTGGTCGGGAGGTGATCGGTATGCGGTGCCCTTACTGTCGGCACGGCGACTCACGGGTCGTCGACTCCCGCGAGGCCGACGACGGCCAGATCATCCGACGCCGGCGGTCGTGCCCGCAGTGCGGCAAGCGGTTCACCACTGTCGAGGAGGCGGTGCTGGCCGTCGTCAAACGCAGCGGTGTCACCGAGCCGTTCAGCCGCAACAAGATCATGAGCGGCGTGCGCAAGGCATGCCAGGGCCGGCCGGTGGACGACGACGCGCTCGCTCTGCTGGCACAGCGTGTCGAGGAGTCGATTCGGGCCCGGGGGGTCGCCGAGGTGCCGAGCCACGAGGTTGGGCTGGCGATCCTCGGTCCGCTGCGCGAGCTGGACGAGGTGGCATACCTGCGGTTCGCGAGCGTCTACCGATCGTTCGAGTCGCTGGCCGATTTCGAGCGGGAGATCGCCGTGCTACGGCGCCCGCTGGATCGCAGTGACCCGGGCGACGACGATCTGGTCAGCGGTCGTGGATCGGTGTCTGCCGCCGATCGGACGGGAACTAGTCCGCCGGACAGATCGGGTGGTGGCGGCGGCAAGGCACCGCCGGCGCGCGCCGGAACGAACCGCGTACCCGCGGGAACGGGCTAAGCCTGACCTGTCGGCAGCGCACGGGCGCCGCGGGCGGCATGGGGTGGGAACCGGTTCGATCGGCGCCGCGACGAGCGGAAGACCAATGGAATGCGAAACGTCGGCCCAGGCACGCCGCCCACGGGCGTGACGCGGACGGCGGTGTGGACGTTGAGGTAAAGCCGATGCGTAGCAAAGCCGCGAGGCGCATTGACAGAGCCGATGCGTAGCAAAGCCGCGAGGCGCATTGACAGAGCCGATGCGTAGCAAAGCCGCGAGGCGCATTGACAGAGCCGATGCGTAGCAAAGCCGCGAGGCGCATTTGACACAGCACAGCGCGACGGAGGCAGCGGCGCGAGGCGACGCGAGCGACTGGGAACGGACGAGGGCAGGATCGGATATGGCTAGCAAGGACCGAGGGGGACCGGGGATGACGGAGAGTGTTGGCGCGGCGTCGGGTGGGTCGGGACGGGGCAGGAGCCGCAAAGCGACCGGCCTCCGGGTCGAGCGGGTGTGGACGACGGAGGGTGTGCACCCCTACGACGAGGTGACCTGGGAACGACGCGATGTCGTCATGACCAATTGGCGCGACGGCTCGATCAACTTCGAGCAGCACGGCGTCGAATTCCCGGACAGTTGGAGCATCAACGCGGCGAACATCGTTACGACGAAGTACTTCCGCGGCGCCCTCGGCACGCCGGAGCGCGAGTGGAGCCTGAAGCAGCTCATCGACCGCGTCGTGAACACGTATCGCACGGCCGGCGAGGAGAACGGATACTTCGCCACGTCCGGTGACGCCGCGGTCTTCGGCGAGGAGCTGACCTGGATGCTGCTGCACCAGGTGTTCAGCTTCAACTCGCCGGTGTGGTTCAACGTCGGGACGGCGTCGCCAGCAGCAGGTCAGCGCGTGCTTCATCCTCGCCGTCGACGACTCGATGGACTCGATCCTCGACTGGTACAAGGAAGAGGGCCTGATCTTCAAGGGCGGCTCCGGCTCGGGTGTGAACCTCTCGCGCATCCGGTCGTCGAAGGAGCTGCTCTCCTCCGGTGGCACCGCCTCCGGTCCGGTCAGCTTCATGCGCGGCGCCGACGCGAGCGCCGGGACGATCAAGTCCGGCGGCGCGACGCGGCGGGCGGCGAAGATGGTCATCCTCGACGTCGATCACCCGGACATCGAGGAGTTCGTGACCACGAAGGCGCGCGAGGAAGACAAGATCCGCGCGCTGCGTGACGCCGGCTTCGACATGGACCTTGGTGGCGCCGACATCGTCTCGGTGCAATACCAGAACGCCAATAACTCGGTACGGGTCACCGACGAATTCATGAACGCGGTCGAGCACGGCGAACCGTTCGACCTGCGGGCCCGGCTCGACGGCTCAGACGATCGAAACGGTCGAGGCACGTGACCTGTTCGGCAAGATCGCGCAGGCGGCCTGGGAGTGCGCCGACCCGGGCCTGCAGTACGACGACACGATCAACCACTGGCACACCAGCCCGGAGACGGGCCGCATCACCGCGTCCAACCCGTGCTGCGAGTACCTGCACCTGGACAACTCGTCGTGCAACCTGGCGTCGCTGAACCTGATGAAGTTCCTGCGCGCGGACGGCTCGTTCGACACGCAGCTGTTCGTCAAGTCGGTCGAGTTCATCATCACCGCGATGGACATCTCGATCTGCTTCGCCGACTTCCCGACCGAGAAGATCGGGGCGACCACGCGGGCGTACCGGCAGCTCGGCATCGGGTACGCCAACCTCGGCGCGCTGCTCATGGCGAGCGGCCTGCCGTACGACTCCGAGGGCGGCCGCAGCGTCGCGGCCGTCCATCACGTCGCTGATGACGGGCACCGCCTACCGCCGGTCGGCCGAGCTGGCCGGTGTCGTCGGCCCGTACGAGGGATATGCCCGCAACGCCGAGGCGCACAAGCGCGTGATGCATCAGCACGCCGAGGCGAACGACGCGATCGACGTGTACGGCGATCGTCGGCCGTCGACGTCCAGGCCGAGGCGACCAAGCAGTGGCACTCGGGCAACAAGATCGGCGAGAAGGCCGGCTGGCGCAACGCGCAGGCGAGCGTGCTCGCGCCGACCGGCACGATCGGCCTGATGATGGACTGCGACACCACCGGCATCGAGCCGGACCTGGCGCTGGTCAAGTTCAAGAAGCTGGTCGGCGGCGGCTCGATGCAGATCGTCAACCAGACGGTGCCGAAGGCGCTGCGCAGCCTGGGATACCAGGAGGAGCAGGTCGAGGCGATCGTCGAGTACATCGCCGAGCACGGCCACGTCGTCGACGCGCCCGGGCCTCGCAGCCGAGCACTACGCGGTCTTCGACTGCGCGATGGGCGAGCGGTCGATCGCACCGATGGGGCACGTACGGATGATGGCGGCGGCACAGCCGTTCATCTCCGGTGCGATCTCGCAAGACGGTGAACATGCCGGAGTCGGCCACCGTCGAAGACGATCGAGGAGATCTACTTCGAGGGCTGGCAGCTCGGCCTCAAGGCGCTCGCGATCTACCGGGACAACTGCAAGGTCGGCCAGCCACTGTCGAACGCGAAGCCGAAGGCCGACGCAGCCCGATCTCGGCCGCCGGCGATCGCGCCGGAGCCGCGGGTGGAGAAGGTCGTCGAGTACCGGGCGACCCGCAAGCGGCTGCCGAAGAAGCGCCCGTCGGAGACCGTGTCGTTCTCGGTCGGCGGGGCCGAGGGTTACCTCACCGCGTCGTCCTACCCGGATGACGGCCTCGGCGAGGTCTTCCTGAAGATGTCCAAGCAGGGCTCGACGCTCGCCGGCGTGATGGACGCTTTCTCGGTCGCCATCTCGATCGGTCTGCAGTATGGCGTGCCGCTGGAGACGTACGTCTCGAAGTTCACGAACATGCGATTCGAGCCGGCCGGCATGACCGACGACCCCGACATCCGCATGGCCGCGTCGGTCATGGACTACATCTTCCGGCGGCTCGCGTTGGACTTCCTGCCCTACGACAAGCGCAGCGAACTCGGCATCTTCACCGCGGCCGAGCGTGCGGCGCAGCTGCGGGCCGAAGCCGCCGCGGCCGAGGCGTCGGCGTCGCCGGCACCGGTCGAGGAGCACGTGGACTTCGCCGCGCTGGCGTCGTCGGCGCCGATCGAGCCCGCTACGGTCGAGCCGACGAAGGCGGCGGCGCCGGAGGCTCGGACGGAGGCACCGAGCACGGCGACGGCACCGGCGGAGGCCGCCAAGCCGACCGCCCGCGCCGGTTCGTCGATGGAGTTGCTGGAGCTGGTGCAGGGCAAGGGCGCCGACGCTCCACTGTGCTTCACCTGCGGCACGAAGATGCGCCCGGCCGGCAGCTGCTACGTGTGCGAGGGCTGCGGCTCGACCAGCGGCTGCAGCTGAATCGGGGCGATCGGGAACACGCCCGATTGCTACCCGCCCCGATCGCCACCGTGAAGTCCGGAAAGCGGAGTCGGCAAGAGCCGGCTCCGCTTTCGCTGTTACCTTCCTCGGTCGCCACACGTCATAGCAGTGACGAGCTGGATCGAGATGTAACAAGACTTTGGGGGAGATCAACCATGCCGGAGCAGACGAAGATCGCAGTTGCCGGGGCGACCGGACGGGTCGGACGTCACGTCGTCGACGTACTCACCGCCAGGGGACATGACGTCGTATCGATGTCCAGGTCGAGCGGCGTCGACGTCATCACCGGCGACGGTCTGGCCGAGGCGCTGGCCGGTGCGCAGACGATCATCGACGCGGCCACCGGTCCCTCGCCCGACAAGGACGAGGCCACACGGTTCTTCACGACCGCGGCCGGCAATCTGCATCGGTTCGGCCAGCGGGCCGGCGTGCAGCGGCTGGTCGTGGTGTCGATCATCGGCATCGATCGCCTCACTCTGGGCTATGGCTACAACGCCGCGAAGCTCGCGCACGAGCGGGCCGCGTTGTCCGGTCCGATTCCGGCCCGGATATTGCGGGCCGCGCAGTTCCACGAGTTCGTCGGGCAGCTCATGGAGTGGGGCAGCCGGGGCGAGGTCGTCTACGTTCCTCGGATGCGGACGCAACTAGTCGCCGCCCGCACCGTCGCCGAGGCACTCGCCGAGATGGCCACGGCCCCGGAATGGTCGGCCGGGTCCGATGGCGAATCCGTTCCGGAGATCGCGGGGCCGCGCGCGGAGACGCTGGCCGACATGGCCGTACTGCTCGCGGATCGCCGTCACGACGCAGTGAAGATCGAAGCCGTGGACGATCCGACGAACCCGGACAACGAGCGGATCGCCACCGGCGCGCTCCTGCCCGGGCCGCACGCCACACTGGCCGGCCCGACGTTCGAGGAGTGGCTCGCCGGGACATCGTGAGCGTGCCGATGCCAAGGTTCCGCGCGGGCCGTACGGCCGACGGAGTGGGTCGCGGTCAGGCCGGGTCGTATACGAGGTCGACGCTGTCGTCGCCGCTGGCCAAGTGCAAGATCAGGTGCCAGCACCCTGCGCGCGTGACGTCCACATAAGACGGCCCGATCGGCACATGGCCGAGCTGGACGCGTTCGGCGGAGCCGACGAGTTCTGCGTCGATCGTCATCGGGCCTACAGCCGGAGCACGGGCTACCCACAGGATCTTGTTCTGCCCTTCCGTGGGACCGGGCGTGCCCGCATGCAGAGGATCGCCGAACAGGACCCCGACCACGTTGCCGCTCTTGCTGGTCACGTGTCTCCAGACGTTGTACGGCGGACTGAATCCAGTCCGCGCCCACGTCGGCAGGACGGCGGATGATGGCCGATAGCTACACGTGGCCGCCGGCGTCGGCGCCGGCGCGATCGTGCCCGGAGTCGCTGCCGCGGCGGCGGCGGGGTGTGGCGTTGGAACGGCGGATAGGTGCTTTGGCCCGGCGCTGGTGCACGCGGTCGTTGAGAAGAGCGCGAGCAGCGCCACGCCGAGGACACCGCACCGCATCGGTCTCGGACGACGCGAGTGAGCCATAGGCCATTGTCATTGTGGTGACCTCATCCGGCGATCGCCGTTGTGGATTCGCAACATGTTCGCAATTGTGCGATCACCGCGAGTGCCGATCTACAGTGGCGGTGTCCGGTTCCGCAAAGCGGCCGACGATGCCACGCGAGTGACCTTCGTGACCGCGGAGGCCGGTCTCGTCGATGCGATCGCGGGTGCGTTGCCGGTTGCCGTACCGGCGATGGAGTGGCATCGAGCACGTCCTGGTCGAGCCGGGCACCGCCACGGTCACCGGCATCATCGACTGGAGCGACGCCGCGATGGTCGACCCGGCGTACGACGTCGGGCTGCTCTATCGCGACCTCGGCCCGGTCGCCCTCGATGCGCTGCTCCGTTCCGGGGTCGGCGCGAACGACGCGGGAATCCGGGAGCGTGCCTCTTCTACGCGCGGTGCCGCGTCCTGGAGGATCTTGCCTACGGACGTGAAGCTGGCCGGCCGGAATACGTGGACAAGAGTCTCGCCGCACTCCGCTCGCTATTCGGGCAGTAACGCCCGCGCGCCGCAATCCGGCGTCGTGTGATCGCGTCAGACCGGATCGCTCGGTGGGTCTTCCCGCTGGCGCAGGCGCTCCTCGCGCAGCCGTAGATCGGCCTCCCACCGGCGCAAGCGCTCCTCGTCGGCCCGCCGCGTCTGGTCCGACAGGCTGCGCAGGAAGTCCGGATCGTCATCCGGGGCCACCGTTCGCTGCGACGATCGTGCGGCACCGATCGGGTCCGGCGGCTCGTTCGCGCGCAGCCCGCGCCCGGCGGGGTGCGCGGGATGTGGCTCCTGCGCCGAACGTTCGGCCGGCGTCGGACGGCCGGCGATGAACCACAGGACCCCGCCGATGCCGGACAGGATGAGGATGACCCCGATCCAGCCCAGCTTCGGAAGGTTGCGGACCAAGACGGACTCGGTGGTGATGCAGTCGAATAGGGCAGCGACCATGATTCCGAGGTCGACGAGAAAGAACAGCAGAAGGAGGTCGCCCATGGGGACCATGATGGCCCATCGGCGTGCTCGGCGGCAGCCCGCGACCGGTATGTTTCGGTCGAATTGGCGTACGGCCGGTGGAACCGTACGTGCCCACTCGACCGACCTCGGCCGGCCATGACGAAGGGTTGGACCACCGCGCGGATAATCGCCGGGTGACGACACCCGAGCCACGTTCGTTGCCGCTGGCCGACCGCGGCGTGAACGAGCCGCATCCGGCTCGGCTGGCGGTGGACCACCCGGGCCGTCGCGAGATCCTGGCCGCGCACGCCGGTGCCGTGGCCGCCGGTGAAGCGGGCTACCTCGATCCGGCCACCGGTCTCTTCGTCCTCACGGCAACATTCCTCACGAGCCGGGGCACCTGCTGCGGTCGCGGCTGCCGACACTGCCCGTACGTCGTGTGATCGGCGAGGGTGTCGCGGGCACACGAGACTCGGGTGGGCTCGCCCCGGGCTCGGACGCGCCGTAGGGTGGGACGGCATCGAACCCGGGAGGATAGGCATTTGTCCAGGCTTCGTTGTCTCGCGTGGCAGTCACGTGGGCGCCGGGCCGCCGCGCTGGTGGCCGCGATGATCGCGTTGACCGCTCCGGGCGCGTGTACGACCGCGGGACACGGCTCGACGTCGACCTCGACGCCTTCAGCGGCCGGACCGCCTGCGTCCGTCACGCCGTCGACAGGGCCACCGACGCCGGCCGCGTTGGCTGGCGGTGCGTGCCTGCTTCTGGATTTCAACACGGTGGCCAAGCAGCTCGGCACCGCATTCACCGTCTCGGCCGCGGCCGACACCAGCGGTACGTTCTCCTGCGTGCTCCAGGAATCGTCCGGC
>CAWFSH010000011.1:0-118767 GCA_963818495.1 uncultured Actinomycetota bacterium | reverse complement strand
ACCCCGGCCACGATCGACCCCGGCGGCGGCCTGTTCGGCGTGGCGTGCCCGTCGGCGAGCCAGTGCACCGCCGTCGACTGCCGGGCGGGAGGTGACGTTCAACCCGACCGCGCCGGGCACCCCGACCCCGACCACGATCGACGCCAGGGTGCCTGACCGGGGTGGCGTGCCCGTCGGCGAGCCAGTGCACCGCCGTCGATGCGGCGGGCAGGCAGGTGACGTTCAACCCGACCGCGCCGGGCACCCCGACCCCGACCACGATCGACCCCGGCAACAGCGCTGAGCGGGGTGGCGTGCCCGTCGGCGAGCCAGTGCACCGCCGTCGACGACCTCGGGCGGGAGGTGACGTTCAACCCGACCGCGCCGGGCACCCCGACCCCGACCACGATCGACCCCGGCAGCGGCAGCTCCCTCGGTCACTGACCGGGTCGCGTGCCCGTCGGCGAGCCAGTGCACCGCCGTCGATGTCTTCGGGCGGGAGGTGACGTTCAACCCGACCGCGCCGGGCACCCCGACCCCGACCACGATCGACCCGGACCGGCAGCGGCCCGGCACATCCCTGACCGGGGTGGCGTGCCCGTCGGCGAGCCAGTGCACCGCCGTCGACGCCTCGGGCGGGAGGTGACGTTTAACCCGGCCGCGCCGGGCACCCCGACCCCGACCACGATCGACCCCGGCAGCGGCCAGGGACAGCCCCTGAGCGGGGTGGCGTGCCCGTCGGCGAGCCAGTGCACCGCCGTCGATAGCTTCGGGCGGGAGGTGACGTTCAACCCGACCGCGCCGGGCACCCCGACCCCGACCACGATCGACCCGATCGACCCCGCCAGCGGGGCTGTCCGGGTGGCGTGCCCGTCGGCGAGCCAGTGCACCGCCGTCGACAACGGCGGGCGGGAGGTGACGTTCAACCCGACCGCGCCGGGCACCCCGACCCCGACCACGATCGACAGCAGCACTCCTTCTCGACCGGGGTGGCGTGCCCGTCGGCGAGCCAGTGCACCGCCGTCGACGACATTAGCGGGCGGGAGGTGACGTTCAACCCGACCGCGCCGGGCACCCCGACCCCGACCACGATCGACACCGGACCGTCTGACCGGCGTGGCGTGCCCGTCGGCGAGCCAGTGCACCGCCGTCGAAACTTGACGGGAAGAGGTGACGTTCAACCCGACCGCGCCGGGCACCCCGACCCCGACCACGATCGCGGCAGCGCCGCTGACCGGGGTGGCGTGCCCGTCGGCGAGCCAGTGCGTCGCCGTGGACGGCTCGGGCCGCGCGGTCGTGGGCGACCCGGGGAATCCGGGCAGCTGGACGGTCGAGCCGATCGCCGGGGCTACCGTCTAGCTAGGCGTTGCCTGCAGCTCGGCGGCGCAGTGCGTGACCGTCGATCACGTAGGCAACGGGTTCGTCGGCAGCGGATTCGTCGCCTGCGGGTCCGTCGGCTGCGGTTCCGGCGGGGACGGCTCGGGTGGTGGTATCGCGGCGCCGGTCGCGAGCGTCCCGGGTCGTGTCGGCGCCCTCGGTGCGGTGCTGAGGTTCAAGTTCGCCTGCCGGGGAGCGGCCGGGCAGCGCTGCCAGGGGCAGGCTACGGCGAGCGCGATCGAGAAGCTGTCTGCCGACGGCAAGCGAGTCACCGGCGTGCTGGCCAGCAAACCGCGGGCCGGACGCTACAGGGTGGTGGTGGTCGCGAGGGGCAGCCTCAGCGCTCGGGCCGGCGGTAGCAGCGAGGTCTCGATCCGGTTGAACCCGACGGGTCGGATGCTCCGCTCCAGGTTCAAGAAGCTGCCCGCTAGCGTCAAGGTGACCGCCACTGCCGACGGGCGGACCACGACGATCAGGACCGCCAGGGTCACCTTCGGGGCCGACCCGCCGAAGGTGAGCATCGCCGGGACTCCCACTACCAAGCGCGGCAAGGTCGCCTTCAGCCTGCGTTGCCGAGGGCTCGCCAGCCAGCTCTGCAGAGGCGCTCTGAAGATCAACACGTTTGAGAAGCTCAGCGTCGACGGGCGCAACATCACCGGCCTGGCTTACGGACCGTCCGGCAAAGGCAAGCTGGTGACGATCGCGGGCGCAGGCTGGAGCGTCAAGGCGGGGAAGGCGATCAAGCTGAGCATCGGGCTCAACGTCACCGGCAAGACCCTTCTCTCAAAGTTCGGGCGGATCCCTCGCACCCTCGCGATCACCCCGACGTACAACCGCTACACGCTCGGCAGCTCAACAGCCAGGATCGCCTTCAAACGCTGACTACGCCCGGTGCCCAGAAGGTTCTGGTGCGGACCAGGAAGCAGGAGTCCCGAGCCAGCGCGTCGCTCCTGCTATGACCCATCGAGCGGCAGTCTCGAACCGCGCGTGGCGACGCCTCCCGCACTCCTCGTTTGGAACGCCGGCAGCAGCGTCACGCGACGGCCGGTGCGCTATCGCTCCAACATCACGGAGCGGAAGACGTCGGAGCGGGTCGCCGCGCGTCGGCTGATCGCCCACTGTCATTCGACCAACGATCTACAGATGTCGATTCCGGTGTGGGTGCGCGCTTCGCTGAGAGCGGTCTGCGCGGCTTCCTGAGAGTGGTTGCTCATGCGGTGAGAGGGCTGTCAGGCTCCGATAGCGCCTTGGTCGATCGGACCGCTGGGAGCTGGCGGCGGGGGGTGGCGGTGTTGACGGTTGCTCAGGTGGCCGCAGAGGTAGCTTCAGCACGCTGCGTCGGGCAGCTTCGCGAGTCCGTTGCCCGAGCAACGGACGATCCTGATCGACTCCGACTCTTTGCGAAGATGACCTTCCTCGTCCGATCGCCGAGTTCCCGAACCATGACCGACGCCGACGATTTGGCTGAACGCCTTTACGTCCTTGAGAGCAAGGACGAGATCCGTCGGCTGATGGCTGCAACGCTCACGCGCGCGATGTCACCGGGCATTCCGTCGCTGAGTACTTCACCGCCGACGCAGTCTGGGAGGGGACTGGACGCCTGGCCGACGTGCTCGGCCGCCATGAAGGGCAGAGCGCGATCGTTGAGCGGTTTGCCGGTCCGACTCCGCCGACTTTGCACCTGCTCGCCAATGAGTCGATCACGTCGACGGTGCCGAGGCAGTCGGATATTGGACCTACCTCCAGCCCTCGGTTCTCAACGGCCGAGCGTTCTGGATCGCGGCCCGTTACCACAACGACTTTCATCGCCACGACGGCGTCTGGCGGATTCGACACATGCGGATCCAGCCGCTCTTCGAGGCTCCATACGAAGACGGCTGGGCACAAGCCGGGTTCTTCGCGCGGTAGAGGTCCTGAGGCTCCGGGCCGGCCTGGGGCATCGGCGCTCCGTCCTGTAGTCACGGCACGAGCATGGCGTCGATGTGGCACAGCGTCCTGGCCTGCGCGGAAAGCAAGCTCCGGAGCTGGCCGCCGACGGTGCTCGTCCGCCGCTGTCATTCGACCGACGTTCTACACGAGTCCGCCGAGGCCTCAAACAAGAATGGCGGCCGGGAGAGGTCACTCGCGCGGGTGGCGAGCCGCCGCCGGGTCACGTAGCGTCTGCACATGCCCCGTGCGAGCTACGTCCCGCTCAACGGCGAGGTACTTGCCTGGGCGATGGAGCAGGCTGGGGTCGACGAGGACGGCGTCGAGCTTGCAGAGCGCTGCAAGACGTCACCGGACGTCGTTTCGAAGAGTGGCGCGAAGGCGAACGTGAGCCGACGAAGACGCAGTTCCGGCAGCTTGTGGCGCGGCTGCGACGGCCCGCGTCGATCTACTTCCTTGCAGAACCGCCCGAGGTCGACGCGGCTACTCGAGCGTTCAGGAGTCCACCCGGCGCTCGCAAGACCTGCTCGACGCCGAGCTCAGGGCGATCGCGACCGCCGAGCGGTTGCAGAAGGTGGCGCGGTGGGTCCGCGAGCACCGCGAGGACCAACCCGTCGGCATTCCGCGCATCTCGACTGCGACGCCAATCAACGAGGCGCTAGGAGAGGCGCGAGTGTTCCTGGGCTGGCGAGTGGAGGAGCAGTTGTCGGCGACCTCGACCACGCAGGTGGCGCGGGCGCTGTTCAGGCGTGTTTTGAGAGCGTCGGTTTCCTCGTTTTGCAATTTGCCATGACGCCGGCCGGTAGCCGGGGCTTCTCCCCTGACGACGACCTGGCGCCCGTCATCGCTGTGAACTCGGCCTACAACACCGAGGCCCGGGTGTTCTCCTACATGCACGAGTACGCGCACGTGGCGCGCGGCTCGAGCTCGATCTTCAGCCGGGTCCCCGAAACGACGCTCGAGCGTCGTTGCGAGGACTTCGCGGCCGCGTTCCTGATGCCGCGCCGCGAGTTCCGAGCACCAAGTCGATCGACTGCTCGGCGCAGGCACGATGGTCTCCTCTCTCGATGAGGTCGGGCGTGTCGCGCGCCGTTTTCGGGTGAGCCTCCGCGCCACGGCGCTGCGGCTCGAGAAGCTCGGCCGCGCTGTCGAGGATCTCTACGCTCGCGTCGACGCCGAAGCGGACTTCAAGGGCGGCAGCGGCTTCGCCAGGGATGACGCGGCGCCGGCGATCCGGCTGCGTGAATGGGGCACTGGCTACGCCGAGCTCCTGCTCGAAGCCGAGCGGCAGGGCTGGCTCGGCAGGACCGACGTGCTGGAGTACCTCAACCTGTCCAACGGTCAGTTGAGCGACCTCCGCGGGCGAGTCGAAGCGGGCGTCGCTGCCGAGGGATAAGCCGGCCGTGATGTACGTGGTGGACGCGCCGACGCTCGTCGTCGTGCCGCTGAGCGTTGCTGATCCCAACGAGGTCTTCCTGGGCCTGACCGCGCTGCTTAACGACGGCGAGTTGTGCTTCTGCAACGAGGTCGTCGAGTGAGCTCGAGCGCACCGCGAAGGGTGAGGCGCCGCTCGTTTGGGCCAGCGGCAACGCCGCGAACCGCGTGCACAGAGGCGCGGCGTACAACAGCATCGAGTGGGTTGCGCACGACTTCCCGGCGATCGTTGACATTACTGTCCGCGACACGCACGAGTCGGCGGCGCTGTACGTCTGCGCGCAGGCGCTTGAGCTCCGCGACGGGCGGGACGTGACGGTCGTGACCGAGGATCTGCGCGCCAAGCCGACGCGAGCGTCGCTGCGCGAGGCCTGTGAGCATTTCGAGCTGCGGTGGCTGGCGCTGCTTCAGTTCCTTGAGCGAGGTGGAGCTCCTCGAGGAGGCCGAGTGACATCCATCAGCTCGTCGTGGGCTCGTGCGCCGCGCCTTCTTCGGGGCTGCCGTCTGGCGCGTGCCAGGCGAGCTCGCGCATCTGCTCGTTGACGTAGTGTGAGATCACCGGCACCGTCCGGGCCTGCTTGTCGGCGAGCCGGCGAACGAGCGTCTCGACGAATAACAGCAGCCCGCGCGAGGGCTCAACGAGTAGCAGCCGCTCGCCGTAGCGGACGATCGGGAACTGCCGGCCTCGGTGGACCTGGCGCATATCCGGGCCGGTCGGTGTGCCTTCGATCGGCTCGCCGCCGTCGAGCAGCAGTGCCAGGCCGCTGTCCAGCCGCGCCTGACTGGCCTTTCTGATGCTGCCCTCAGCCCCGGCCAACATGCCTTGCTCGACGACGCAGACGAGGTCCGGCCGCTCGTCGTCGGCGGCTTCGTGGAACTTCTTGGCGAGCGTTGCTGGCTGCTGGCCGGCGCGGTAAGACGAGCACGACGAACAGCGGGTGCGCGGAGCCATCGGGATACCGGCGCGCGGGTCGTAGCGTCCGCATGTGGCGCGCCTTCGCGAGACAGTCGGTGACATCGTCGGCGCGCAGTGTGGTCTTCACCTCAATGCACGCGACCACGCTCTCTATCGGAAACAGCAGCTGTGTCGTTTGCGCGAGTACGGCGGGCTCATCGGACTGCTCGTAGACGATGATGTCGGTCTGGCGGCTGTACTGGTCGACGGTGTCGATCAGCAGCCCGGAGCCGATGCCGTAGCGCTGAGGGACGAGTGCCTGGAGGATGCGGGCAATTACCGCCTCGTTCTCGCGTCCGCGCTCGCCCTCGTGCGTGACGAGTTGCGCGAAGACATAGACCTCCACATTGGTTCGCTTGAAGGACCCCGGCCCAGTACTCCTCGACGATCGACACCGTCGCTGACGCTAACCGAAGCAAGCGACTCGCGTTCGACGAACGATTCGTCCGAAACCTAGCTCCAGAGAAGGGGACCTCGTCAGACGTTAGGTTAGGACGGACTTAGCCTTGATCCACCGGTGTTCGGTGGGGAGTCGTCCGGGCCGCAGATTTGAGATCGCCTCCTTGAGCAGGCAGAAAGCTGTCGTATGCGGCGACGGCGGGCCTGCAACGAGGAGGTCACCCACATGGTGAACGGTCTGCCGGACGCGACGAGGGTGGTCTTCGATGACGAGCGGGTGGTCGCGAACGCTGGGGTGCTGTTGCCGGCGGTCCTTGCGGAGCGGCTCGGGATCGAGGGGCTGGTCGACGGGATCGTTGATCTCGGCGATCGCGAAGGTGCGGCGAACGCGGGGCGCAAGGTGATGACCCTGGTGTCCGCGATGGCGCTCGGCGCGGACTGCATCGATGACTGCGATGTGTTGCGCTCGGGGCGGACGCGGGTGGTGCTCGGGCATGGTGTCGCGGCGCCGTCGACGTTGGGAACGTTCCTGCGCGCGTTCACCTTCGGGCATGTTCGCCAGCTCGATCGAGTGCTGGCTGACTGTCTGCAGCGCGCATGAGCAGCAGGTGCGTGCCCGCTTGGCGGGGGCTCGTCGTGGACGTCGATTCGTTCGTCCGCGAGGTGTACGGATATGACAAGCAGGGTGCCGGCTATGGATACACCCACAAGCGGGGGTACCACCCGATCGTCGCGACCCGCTCAGACACCGGGGAGGTGTTGCACATCCGCGCGAGGAAGGGGTCGGCGAACACGTCGCGTGGCGCGCTGCGGTTCGTCGAGGAACTGATCCCTCGCGTGAAGCGGGCCGGCGCGACCGGGCCGAGGCTGCTGCGGGCGGACTCGGGGTTCTGGAACCAGAAGCTCATGGCTCGCTTGCAGGCCGCTGGCTGGACCTATTCGATCGGGGTGCGCCAGCAACCCCACGTCAAAGCGGCGATCGCGGCGATTCCTGAGCAGGACTGGCAGCCGCTTTTGGACTATCCCGAGGGCGGGGAGGCGCAGATCGCTCAAACGATGCTCGGCTCACAACGGCTGATCGTGCGCCGCACCCGCCTGGTCGGCGCCCAGGCCGAGCTGTGGCCCGACTGGCGCCATCACGCGTTCCTGACCAACCGCACCGACGCGATCGAGCAAGTGGAAGCAGAGCACCGCCAGCACGCCGTTGTGGAACTCGCGATCCGTGACCTCAAAGACCAGGCATTGGCGCATTTCCCGTCCGGCGACTTCATCGCAAACGCCGCCTGGACCGTGATCGCGGCGCTCGCGCACAACCTGCTGCGCTGGACGACCCTGATCGGGCTGCCCGACACAGTCATCCCGACCGCCCGGACCTTCCGTCGCCGACTGCTGAGCGTTCCCGGCCGGATCACCCGCACCGCCCGCACAGTGACACTCCAAATGCCCGCCCGGTGGCCATGGGAACACGAGTTCCTCACCGCCCTCCAGCGCCTCCGGACCGTGCCCGCGCTCACCTGACGCACTAATAGCGACCACGACCACGATCGTTGCCAAACCCTCCGCCTAAGCACGTCCGAACGACACGACTCGGGCCGCAGCGACGGCCTCAACTGGCCCCAGCAGCCCCAGCGAACCACCCGCGACGGTCCTGACGCCCGACATCCCGCCGGCCCAACCCCGATCGCGACGAAACCCTGAAACTACGACGGGTCCCGCATCAAACGGTGGATCGAGGCTTCGTGGATGCAGCTGATCCGGACCTCTCGCAGTGAGCCGTCGGCGTCGACGCGCGAGTAGGCGAGCTCGAGCTCGCGGCCGATCAGCGACCGGAGGCGCGGGCTGCCGAGCGTGGTCACTCGCCGGTCTTCGATCTCGCAGACCGCGTACGTGTTTCCGTCGCGGCCGGATCGGGAGGCTCGCAGCGTGGCGACGCTCGGTGGGAGGCCTTGTACTTGCGCCACGCGCTCTGCGGGCCCGGACGATAGGTCGACCGAGGCCGCTTGAGCACCGAACCCTCAAAGCCGAGCTCTACGAGCTGATCATGGGCGGCACGGTTGGCCAAACGACTGGACGAGACGGAGGCGATCGTCACCGGAACACTCCCTCAGACGGTCGTGCGTTCGGTCCACGCCAGCGGCCGAAGATCCTCGCCCGCGAGCTCGAGCAGATCGAACGCAACGAGATGGAGCTGGCGACGGCCGCGGTGTTGCTCCGCAACGTGCTCGGCAGACCGCGGAGAAGTCCTGGATAGCACGGCTGTCCGAGAGCTGAGCGCGATCAACTCGGCGTCGAAAACCGACCGCGCGGCGCTTCGGATAAAGGCTCGAGCAGCCCGGCCAGCCGTTCGCTCAGCTTGCGCCGTGGCGTGACCACGCCCGCACGCGCCCGTGGCCGTCGATCGCGACCAGGAGCCTAAACCCGTCCCACTTCGGCTCAAGCATCCACTTGCCATTCACTGGCCACACGGCGGCACGCGTGCTCAGCATCGGCTCAGGAATCGCCATGGTACGAGCGTAAAGCCCCGATCACTTGTGTGCCGGCGTGGGTGCGGCTGAATTGCTTATGTCTGGATGCGCAGGGACAGCTGCGAGCGCGGCACAACGGCTGGTCCCGGCATGTCTGCCTCATCGCCGAGTCCGGGTCCCCGGCGCCCCGTCTTGCGCCAGTGGGCGATGATCTCGCGTGCGGTGGCGTGCCGGTAGCTAATGCCGCGACATAGCGGCTCAAACTGCACTACGCCGTCGCGGATCCCCACCACCCTGCCGACCATTCGTCGCCCACCCTTGTTGACCTCGATGAGGTCATCAGGATGCATGTAGGCAAGCTTCATCGCACACCGTCCTTTACGGGCGAGTCCAGCCGTTGCGTTGGCGGACCTTCTCGACGCGTTCGTGCGGTGCGATGTGGTTCATCCCGGTACCGCCCGGCTGGCCGCGGCCACGAATTCGTCGCGGATCGTGGCCATGTCGGCGACGGACAGTTCGCGGGGGACTTGATTCACCGGCCGGTACGGCACCGCCGATGGTCCGACGACCGGCCAGTTGCCGGCCGGCAACGGGTCGTCCATGCCCTCCCACATCAACCGGGTCGAGCCCTTGCGACCGGAGTGGCCGAGCTGGATGCCGATCTTGGCGGGCGATTCGGCGTGCACGAAGGCGACGATGCGGGCCCAGCCGTCGCGCTGTTCGTCGGTCCACAGTCCGGTGCAGCCAGGCGTGATCCGGCCGGTCGGCGACACGCACACCATCTCGGTCATCACGAGACCGGCGCCGCCGAGCGCCTTGCTGCCGAGGTGTACGAGGTGGAAGTCACCCGGGTAGCCGTCGGCCGAGGAATACATGTCCATGGCCGAGACGATGATGCGGTTGTCCAGCGTGAGATTGCGTAGCCCAATCGGGTGGAACATCGGCGGCCGGACCGGCTCACCGAGCTGTGCTGGCTCACCGAGCTGTGCTGGCTCACCGAGCCGCTCTGGCTGGTCCAGCGACGTGGCGAACCACGCATCCACGGCGGCGACGAACTCCGGATCGCGGACCTGCAGATTCTCGTACGTGACCCGACGCGACCGGGTCAGGAGGTTGAACGCGAACCGTAGTGGTGGCTGGTTGACGTACTGGTCGAGGTTTTCGAACCACTCCAAGCTCGCCTGCGCCGCACGCTGGGTCGACACGACGACCGGTTGCCGTTCGGCCTGGTAGGCAGCGAGCGCTCCGGGCAGGTCGGGCGACTCGCCCAGGCAGGCGACGAGCGCGAGGGCATCTTCCATCGCGAGCTTGGTGCCGGAGCCGATGGAGAAGTGCGCCGTGTGGGCGGCGTCGCCGAGCAGCACGACGTTGCCGTCGTACCAGCGCTCGCATCGCAGCGTCGTGAAGTTGATCCATCGGCTGTGGTTGCCGATCAGTCGATAGCGTCGGCCGCCCGGACCGGTGCCGAGCAGGTCGCCGAAGATCTCTTCACAGCGCTCGATGGCGTACGTGTCCGAGTCGCCCGGCGACAGCGTGTCCGGCGCGACGACGGCCGGTGACGCGGCGAAGCCGGACTTCTGCCAGACCTCGTCGGTCATCTCGACGATCAGCGTCGAGCCACTCGCGTCGTACGGATAAGCATGCGCCTGCATCACGCCGGCCGGGGTCGCCCGGATGTCGAACGTGAACGCGTCGAACACCTTGTCCGTACCGAACCAGATATAGCGGCAGCGCCGGTTCTCGTACGAGGCGCCGAACGTCGCGTCGGCCGGCGTACGGACGGCAGAGCTCACGCCGTCCGCGGCGACCACGAGGTCGTAGTCCGCCTCCAGGCGCGCGATCGGTGGCGCGGCCTCGCCGAACCGTACGTGTACGCCGAGCTCGACCGCCCGCTCGCGCAGGATACGCAGGAGCTGGCGGCGACTCATCGCGGCGAAACCGTGCCCGCCACTGGTGATGACCTCGCCGGCGTAGTGCACGTCGATGTCGTCCCACCGGGCGAAGCTTCGCGCCATCTGCTCGTGGATCACCGCGTCGGCGTGCTCGATGCCGCCCAGCGTCTCGTCGGAGAACACGACACCGAAGCCGTACGTGTCATCGGGCGGGTTGCGTTCCCAGACGGTGATGTCCCGGTCCGGATCGAGCTGTTTCGCGAGACAGGCGAAGTAGAGTCCGCCCGGCCCGCCGCCGACGACCGCGGTGCGCAACGCTCGGTTTCCGCCGGACATCAGTGCGCGACCATCTCCCGCAGCCGGTAGCGCTGCACCTTGCCGGTCGTGGTCCGCGGCAGCGCCTCGATGAACTCGACGACCCGCGGCATCTTGTACGGCGCGATCATCCGTCGGCAGTGGTCCTGCAGCGCCAGCGGCGTCGATCGTGGCACCGGGTCGGACGACGACGAACGCGTGCACGATCATTGTGCGCTGTTCGTCGGGCGCGCCGACGACCGCGCACTCGACCACGTCGGGGTGCGTCAACAGCGCCAACTCGACCTCCGGTCCCGGCGATGTTGAAGCCGGCCGAAATGATCATGTCGTCATTGCGTGCCTGGTACCAGAAGTAGCCGTCGGCATCGCGCACGTACGTGTCACCGGTGAGGTTCCAGCCGTGCTGGACGTACGAGGACTGGCGTTCGTCGTTCAAGTAGCGGCAGCCGGTCGGCCCACGTACGGCGAGCCGACCCATCGTGCCGTCCGGCACCTCGTGCCGTCGTCGTCGAGGATGCACGCCTCGTAACCGGGGACCAGTCGGCCCGTCGCGCCCGGTCGGATGTCGTCGTCCGCGGACGAGACGAAGATGTGCAGCATCTCGGTCGAGCCGATGCCGTCGATGATCTGGCACCCCGTACGGTCGAAGAACGCCTGCCACGTCGCGAGGCTGAGTGGCTCACCGGCGCTGACGCATCGGCGCAGGCTGGCGAAATCCGCGTCGGGAACCTCCGAGCATCGCCCGGTAGGCCGTTGGCGCGGTGAACAGCACGGTCGCGCCGTGTTCGCCGATCGCCGCCACGAGTGCGTCCGGCGTCGGGCGCTCCACCAGCAGCATCCGCGGCACCGACCCGCATCGGGAAAAGCACGAGCCCGCCGAGCCCGAACGTGAAGCCGATCGGCGGCGAGCCGACGAAGAGGTCGTCTGGCGTCGGCTTCAGGACGTGCGCAGAGAACGTGTCCGCACATCGCGAGCAGATCCCGGTGGAAGTGCATCGTCGCTTTCGGCCGGCCGGTCGCGCCGGACGTGAAGGCGAGCATCGCCACGTCATCGGCGGCGGTATCGACCGCGGCGAATTCGGCCGGATAGGCATCGAGCGTCGCGGTCAGATCGTGATCGCCACCGATCACCGCGCAGTCGGCCGATGCCCGCCATCGCCCACTCGTCGAGGAAGCGATGATCCACGATGCTGGACGAGATCGCGCGCGATTTCGTTGACCGTACGGAATTCGGCCGCGACGCAGCGCCGGCATTGATGTGACCGCGACCGCGCCCGACCTTGACGACGGCGAGCCAGACGCCACCAGCCACGGGTTGTTCGGCATCCGCATCAGCACCCGGTTACCGGGCACGAGCTTCGCCTTCGTGGTCAACAGATTGTGCGAGCTGGCTCGACCCGGTCCGCAACTCGCCATAGGTCCAGGTCCGGCCGGCATACACGATTGCCCGCCGATCGGCGCCCTATCTCGCGATCGTCCGGTCCAGCAACACGTCCGCGGCGTTCAGGCGGTCCGGGTAGGGCTCTGACAGGCCGAAACCGCCGGATCGAAGACCAGCGGCGGCCACGCGTCCGCGGGCGGTAGGTTGTCGCGGGCAAACGTATCGACGTGTGCGGAGGGCGCCAGCATTGTGGGTGGCTCCTTGTCCGAGCTTGGCTGTCCGAGCTTGGCTGTCCGAGCCTCGTGAGCGATCGGCCTTCTTGCAGTATTGCGCGTTCTTGACGACAGTCAATGGCACGCTATGTTGACCAGTGCCACATCGCAAGCCGCCGCGCAACCGCGTGCACTCATCGTGACCATTTATGGTCTCTACGCGAGGCGGGGCACGCGGCAGCACTCGGCGCCGATCACGCGGCGCCGGTCGGGCCAGCCCCGGTCACGCCGGCGCCGTCGAGTTCGGCCGAGCCCGGCGACGACGGCTGGCTGCCGGTTTCCGTTCTGGTCCGGCTGCTCGCCGAGCTCGACGTCGATGAGGCAGCGGTCCGCTCGGCCATCTCCCGGCTGAAGCGGCGAGGTCTGCTCGTCGCCGGTCGCCCGCGAGCGGCGTGGCCGGTTACGGCTTGACCGGACTCCGGCGCGCGATCCTGGACGAAGGCGACGCCCGCATCTTCGAGCCGACCGAGCCTCGGCTCGCCGACGGCTGGCTGCTGGCCGTGTTCTCCGTGCCGGAGTCGGAGCGCGCGAAGCGGCACATCCTGCGTACGCAGCTCGGCGCGCTCGGCTTCGGTGCGTGCGCCTCCGGTGTCTGGGTCGCTCCGGCGCACCGCCTCGACCTGACTCGCGCGTCGCTCGAACGGCACGGCCTGACCGCGTACGTCGACCTGTGGCACGCCGAATACCTCGCGTTCGGCGACGTCGTCGAGCACGCGTCGACGTGGTGGGACCTCGACGGCGTACGGGCGGAGTACCAAGATTTCGTCGCTGGCAATGCAACCGATCAACCGCGGCGGTCCGACCCGGCCGCGGCGTTCGCGGCCTGGGTACGGGTGTTGACGGCCTGGCGACGGCTGCCCTACCTGGATCCCGGCCTGCCGGTCGAGCTGCTACCGGCGGATTGGCCGGCACCGGCAGCGCGGGCGGTCTTCGGCGCGGCCCGCGACCGGCTGGCGGAGCCGGCGCTCGAATTCGTCACCGCCGCTGCGTAGCGGCAGCCGCGAGGGCGTATGTCACCGCCGCTGCGTAGCGGCAGCCGCGAGGCGTATGTCACCGCCGCTGCGTAGCGGCAGCCGCGAGGCGTATGTCACCGCCGCTCAGCGCGCGCGACTACTGATTAGGCTGGTCGCCCGGTGGGTTGGTTTGGTTGGCCAGGAACCGTTCGAGCTCGGCGCCGAGCTCCTCGGCGGTCGGCAGTGGACCGCTCGTGGCGAGCAGGTTGCCGCCGGTAGCGCGGCCGCGCAGATACGTGTCGTACTGCGTCTCGAGCGACTCGACGAGAGCGGCCGCTTCGGGGTTCTCGCCGATCTGACGGTCGACCTCGGCCCGGACCTCGGCCCCGGCTCGAGCGCAGTGCGTCCGTCGGACAGCAGGAGGCCGGTGGTGCGCGACAGCGACGTGATGAGCTGTCTCGGCGGCCTGCGGGAACTCGGTCTGCGCAAGGTAATGCGGCACGTGAACCGCGAAACCCATCGCGTCGTGCCCCTGCTGGCCGAGCCGGTATTCCAGCAGATGGCCGGCGCTGCCGGGCACCTGGACGCGCTGCAGCCACGGCTCGTAGCCGGCGATCAGCTCCCGCTTGGAAGCATGCGCCGTGACACCGGTCGGTCGCGTGTGCGGCACGGCCATCGGGATCGCGTTGAAGCCGACGGTCAGCCGTACGTTCATACGCTCGACCAGATCGATGACGGCGGCGGTGAAGCGTTCCCAGGTGAGGTCCGGCTCCGGACCGGTCAGCAGCAGGAACTGCGTGCCCTGCTCGTCGGCCGCGCGGAAAATGCCAAGCTGCGGCTCCTCGTAGCTCTCCCAATGATCCTCGACGAACAGCATCGTCGGTCGGCGCGAGCGGTAGTCGAGCAGCGCGTCGATGTCGAAGCGGACCAACAACTCCGTGTCGTCGGCGGCTCAACAGCTGGTCGCGGGCCAGCCGCGTGGCGCCACCCGCGTCGACGAAGCCGGTCATCGCCTGCACCAGCACCGGCCGGTCCAGGTCCGGCAGCTCACCGGTCAGCTCGTACAGCTCATGTGCGTCGGGCATGTGCTGACCCCCTCCCGGTGTAGTGCCGCCGGCGCCGTGATGCGCCGGTGTCGCGATGGATCACGTACCTCGAAGGCTATACGGCGAGCCCGTCGAGTCCCCATGCGCGCTCGCCGGCGTGGCGTGACACCGATCACCGGCGTCGCGATGCGTCGTGGCTGTCGTGTTGCGGTGGCGCCGGATGCTTCCGGTCGCCGATTTCACGGTAGGACCGCGACGCCTTCGATCTCGACGAGCGCGTCGTCGTCCCACAGCCGGGCCACGCCGATGCCGGCCATCGCCGGGTAGTCGCGGCCGGCGAGGCGACTCCAGACTCCACCGATCTCGGCCGCCGCGGCCCGGTAGGCCGGCACGTCCACGATGTAGATCGTCACGCTTACGAACTGTTCAGGCGCACCGCCAGCGGCGGCCAGAGCGCGTCAAGAGATTGGTCAACGCCTGCTCGAACTGGGCGACATTCCGCCGTGGACGATCGTGCCGGCGGGTCCGTGCCCGTCTGCCCGGCGAGATAGATCGTGGCTCCGGACGCCCGTACGGCGTGGACTGAAGCCGGACGGCGAGGCCAGCGACCGGCGGGTTGATCCGCTCGATCACGCCTGACACGGTACCGCCTGGCCGATCCGCGACACTAGCACCGGATCGGATCGATCAGGGAATTCGGACTCTCGAGCGGGAATGTCGTTTCGAAAGCTTGAGTCGACTAGACTCAACTCCGGCCCGGTCATGGACGGGACCGGAACTAATCGCAAGATCCCCAAGGAGAACGATTGAACGCCGAGCGCCTGACCACGAAGAGCCGCGAAGTCATCAAGGCCGCGGTCGCCATACCGCCGCCCAGCGCGGCCATGCCACTGTCGAAACCTGGCATCTTCTACTTGCGCTGCTGGACACCGGCGGACTCCACCGCACCGGCCCTGCTCCGCGCCGTCGGGGCGAACCCGGCCGACGTACGGCCGCGGCCGTCCACGCCGTCGATCGGCTGCCCGCGGCGAGCGGTTCCAGCGTCGCCGAGCCGAGTCTCGCGCGCGAACTGGTCAACGCGCTCAATGCCGCCGAGGCGATCGCGCGGCCGTTGGGCGACGAGTACGTGTCCACTGAGCACCTGTTGGCCGGCCTGGCGCGGACCGGCGGCGCGGTGTCCGACGCGCTCAAGTCCGTCGGCGCGCACCGAGGACGCGTCTGGTCGGCCGCGTTCCCGCAGGTCCGTGGCGGCAACCGGCGTGTCACGTCGGCCGACCCGGAGCAGCAGTATCAAGCGCTGGACAAGTACAGCGTCGACCTCACGCGCAAGGCCCGCGAGGGCAAGGTCGATCCGGTCATCGGGCGTGACTCGGAGATCCGCCGCGTGATCCAGGTGCTGTCCCGCCGTACCAAGAACAACCCGGTCCTGATCGGCGAACCCGGCGTCGGCAAGACCGCGATCGTGGAAGGCCTGGCGCAGCGCATCGTCGCCGGCGACATGCCGGAGTCGCTGCGCGACAAGCGATTGGTGAGCCTCGACCTGGGTGCGATGGTCGCCGGCGCGCAATATCGCGGCCAGTTCGAGGAGCGGCTGAAGTCGGTCCTGGAGGAGATCCAGTAGCTCGGACGGGCAGATCATCACGTTCCTCGATGAGCTGCACACCGTCGTCGGCGCCGGCAAAGCCGAGGGCTCGATGGACGCCGGCAACATGCTCAAGCCGATGCTCGCGCGCGGCGAGCTGCGCATGGTCGGCGCGACCACGCTCGACGAGTACCGCGACAACATCGAGAAGGACCCGGCGTCTGGAGCGCCGGTTCCAGCCGGTGCTGGTCGGCGAGCCGACGGTCGAAGACACGATCGGCATCCTGCGCGGCCTCAAGGAGCGCTACGAGGTGCACCATGGCGTACGCATCACGGACGCGGCCCTGGTCGCGGCGCCATCGCTGTCCGACCGCTACATCGCCGACCGGTTCCTGCCGGACAAGGCGATCGACCTGATCGACGAGGCCGCCTCCCGGCTGCGCATGGAGATCGACTCGCGGCCGGTCGAGGTCGACGAGATCGAGCGGATCGGTCCGCCGACTGGAGATCGAGGAGATGGCACTGGCCAAGGAGCCGGACCCGGCGTCGGCCGAACGGCTGGAGCGGCTGCGCAAGCGAACTCGCCGACAAGCGCGAGCAGCTGACCGCGCTGTCCGAGCGCTGGCGCAACGAGAAGAAGCACATCCAGGCGATCTCGGAGACAAAGGAGCGGCTGGAGTCGCTGCGCGGCGAGGCGGAGCGCGCCGAGCGCGACGCCGACCTCGGGCGGGCCGCCGAGCTGCGGTACGGCAAGATCCCGGAGCTCGAGCAGGCACTGACGGTCAGGCGACCGCGGAGCTAGACGGCCATCCAGACCGAACGGCGCGATGCTGAAGGAGGAGGTCGGCGCGGACGACATCGCCGACGGTCGTGTCGCTCGTGGACCGGCATCCCGGCCGGCCGCCTGATGGAGGGCGAGACCGCGAAGCTGCTCCGGATGGAGGAGTCCCTACAGCGCCCGCGTCATCGGCCAGGAGCGAGGCGGTCGATCGCGGTCTCCGACGCGGTCCGGCGAGCCCGAGCCGGCGTCGCCGACCCGGATCGCCCGACCGGCAGCTTCCTGTTCCTCGGCCCGACCGGCGTCGGCAAGACCGAGCTGGCCAAGGCCCTGGCCGAGTTCCTCTTCGACGACGAGCGGGCGATGGTCCGCATCGACATGAGCGAGTACGGCGAGAAGCACTCGGTCGCCCGGCTCGTCGGTGCCCCGCCCGGCTACGTCGGATACGAGCAGGGCGGCCAGCTGACCGAGGCGGTACGCCGGCGTCCGTACTCGGTGATCCTGCTCGACGAGGTCGAGAAGGCCCACCCGGACGTCTTCGACGTGCTGCTGCAGGTGCTCGACGACGGACGGCTGACCGACGGCCAGGGCCGTACGGTCGACTTCCGCAACGCGATCCTGATCCTGACCTCGAACCTCGGCACGGCCGGCGCTGAGCCGACCCGACCCTGACCGACGAGCAGCGGCGCGACGTCGGTGCTGGCGGCCGTGCGATCATGCACTTCAAGCCGGAGTTCCTCAACCGGCTCGACGACATCGTGGTGTTCCACGCGCTCGACGTCGACCAGCTGACGTCGATCGTCGAGATCCAGCTCGCGCGCGATGGGCCGGCGACTCGTCGACCGCCGGCTCACCCTGGAGGTGACCGACGCGGCGAAGGAATGGCTCGCCAAGAACGGGTTCGACCCGGTCTACGGTGCTCGGCCGCTGCGCCGGCTGGTGCAGTCGGCGATCGGCGACCGACTGGCGAAGGCGCTGCTCGCCGGCGAGATCCGCGACGGCGATAGCGTCATCGTGGACACCGCCGCCGACGGGCTGAGTGTGATGGCTGCACTGCCGACGGCCAGCACCGACTAGCTCGCACCCGCCGCTGCGCGCGTCGCCGGCGTTGCTCACACGCCGCTCGGCGCGCGTCCGCTGGCGCGCGTCGACTCGCGACCCGCGTCGCTCGCACTTGTACGGGAGACGGCCGGTCGGCGCGCGAATTCGCGCCCGACTGCCGTACAAGTGCGAGCGGTGACGGCTGCCGTACCGTCGCTTGACGAGGTCGGCGGGGCACGGGAGTCTGGTCGGGCCGGTGCCTAAAGGGGGGTCCATGTCGGTCGGGATGCTGCTCGGCGGCCGTTATGAGCTGCGTGCAAGCCTCGGCCAAGGCGGCTTCGGCACCGTATGGCGGGCACATGACCAGATTCTCGGCCGCGATGTCGCGGTCAAGCTGATCACATTGGACACCGCACGACCGGAGAGCCGCGAGGAGATCGCGGAGCGGTTCGAGCGCGAGGCCCGTGCGGTGGCCGCCTTGAACCATCCGAACGTCGTCACCGCTCACGATTACGGCGTCGAGGGCGAGACCGCCTTTCTCGTGATGGAGCTGATCCTCGGCGGGTCGCTGCAGGATCAGCTAACCGAGCGCGGGCGCGGGCATCTCGGGACGCTCGACGCGCGCCGGGTCGTGGCGATCGCCGGCGAGATCTGCGCCGGTCTGTCGGCCGCGCACGCCGCCGGGCTGATCCACCGCGATCTCAAGCCGGCGAACGTGATGCTCGCCGGCGACGGTGGTCACGTCAAGATCGTCGACTTCGGTATCGCCCGGGTCGCCGACAAGTCCCGCATCACACACACCGGCGCCTACCTGGGCACGCTGCGCTACACGTCGCCGGAGCAGATGGGAGCCGGGCCGGTCGATCCTCGCTCGGACCTCTACTCGCTCGGTTGCCTGCTGTTCGAGTTGGCGACCGGGCGCTCGCCGTACACGGCGGAGACTCCGTTGCAGTGGATGGCCGCCCATCAGTACGCGACGCCGGTGCCGCTGCGGACGTACGCGCCGGACGCGCCGGCCGATCTCGAAGCGCTGATCGCTGCGATGCTCGCCAAGACACCGGACGGCCGGCCAGCCAGCGCTCTCGAGGTGCGCCAGCGCCTGGCGACCATCCACTTTGACCCGGCGCCGAGGTCGTCGCCGCCGTCCATGCCACTGCCGCCGGCGCAGCCCGCGGCACCGGCTGCGCCGATCCGCCACCAGCCGGCGCCGTCCGCGTCGCCGGTCGGGCAACACCCGGCGGCGTACGGCCAGCCGGGCAGTGCCTCGCGAGCGGCCGCCAACGCACACGCGCCGGCGCGCCATCCGACCGGACCCGCGCCGGCCTACTCCCGGCCGTACCCGCCTTATGGCGCCCATCCGGGGCCGGCTAACGGCTATCCGCCGCCAACCCCCGCGTGGGTGATGCCACCCGGCTCCTACGTGCCGCCGACGCCACCGCCGACGCTGGTGGCGGCCGCTCGGTTCCTGCAGCTGACCGCCGCGCTGACCGGGGTGCTGCTGCTGTGCTACATCATCGGCTACCACCGCGTCGCGGCCGAATGGCAAGTTGCCTTCGCCCGCGTCACCCGCGGCTCGGACGAGCCCGGTCTTGGCCTCGTTCTGGTGTTTGTGGGCGCGGTGCCACAGATCGTCGGCTCGCTCGCCCTGGCCGGGCCGGTGCGTCGTGGCAACCCGGTGGCGCGCGTCTTGGCCTGGCTGTTCATCGTCGCGAACCTGCTGTGCTGCGTTGGCACCTTCACGTCGTCGAGCGCGTTCACGCCGACGTCGTCGGATTACTCGACCTCCAACCAGCGACTGATCGCCGCCGCCGGCGCCCGCTTCGCCGACGCCTTCCCGCACTGGCTCACGGCCGCGACGGCCGCCGTCGCGGTCATCGGCATGCTCGCGCTGGTCGCGGCCGCGACGATGATGTCGGTACGGCCCTCCGTGGCCCACTTCCGGGCCGTGTCGGCGATGCGGCCCCGTCGCTGATCGGCCGTCCGGATTCGGTGCACCCGTCGTTTGCCTCGGTGCGCTCGGCGTAGGTTCGCTCGCATGGGACAGACGCATGACGGCGGAGCATCAGCGCGGACCGTACTGATCACCGGCGCGACATCCGGCATCGGGGCGGCCTTCGCTCGACAACTCGCGGCGCAGGGTCACCGGCTGGTGCTCGTCGCACGGGACACCGAACGGCTGACGGCGGTGGCCGACGAACTGTCGGCGAAGCACCACGTCGACACGGCGGTATTGCCGGCCGATCTCGCCACGGCGGCCGGATGCGGCCCGGTCGAAGAGCGTCTCGCCGCCCTCGATGATCCGATCGATCTCCTCGTCAACAACGCCGGTGTCACGCTGAACCGGTCCTTCCTCAGGTCCACGGCCGACGACGAGGAGCGGTTGCTCGGTCTGAATGTGCACGCGGTCATGCGGCTGACTCACGCGGCCCTGCCGGGGATGGTGGCGCGGCGGCGCGGCGGCATTGTCAACGTCTCCTCGGCGTCCGGCTTCGCGGCCGTCATGCCAGGCTCGACTTATCCGGCCAGCAAGGCGTGGGTGATGCACTTCTCCGAGGCGATCGGGCTGGCCGTGCGGCAATACGGCGTACGGGTGATGGCGCTCGCGCCCGGATACACCCGTACGGAGTTCCACGATCGCGCCGGCATCGACATGACCAAGACCCCGCCCTGGCTCTGGCTCGATGCGGACGACGTCGTACGTGACGGGTTGCGCGACCTGACCCGCGGCCGCCTGGTGAGCGTGCCCGATTGGAAGTACAAGACGGCCGTGTTCGCCATGCGCCATGCGCCGCGACGGTTGCTGCACCGAGTCTCGACGGACACGCGCGGCCGGATCGGTCGCGACGAAGTCGACCGCGAGTCGGCCGGCCGCTAGGTCGAGTCACACCGACCGAACGCCTCGAATCGATGAGCCGTACGGCGAAGCGGAATGTCTAGATAAATGTCTAGATATAAGAAATAGATGCTGGTTACTCGTTCGATTCGCTAAGCTCGATGACGTATCACCGCACGTCGGCGGGTGGGCTGCCAGCTACGGCACCTCTACCGACCAGTACGCTTCATTCCATGTCCAGCCGCGACGACCTGCGCAAACTCATCGTAGATCTGGCGGTGGTGCATGGCCGGGTGGTGTTGTCGTCCGGGCGGGAGGCCGATTACTACATCGATCTCCGCCGGGTGACACTTCACCACGAGGCCGCACCGCTCGTTGGCGAGGTGATGCTCGACACGATTGCCGACTGGCAATTCGACGCAGTCGGCGGTCTGACGCTCGGCGCCGATCCGGTGGCCGCCGCGATGATGCATGCCGCGGCTGCTCGTGGACAAGCGGTCGATGCGTTTGTAGTTCGTAAAACTGAGAAGGCGCACGGATTGCAGCGTCGCGTGGAAGGTCCCGACGTGGCTGGACGGCGCGTCGTGGCGGTCGAAGACACGTCGACGACCGGAGGAAGCGTGTTGACAGCGGTTGATGCGTTACGAAAGGCCGGAGCCGAGGTTATAGGGATAGCGGTTATCGTCGATCGGGGAGCTGGCGACGCCGTACGCGCCGCCGGACTCGACTACAGATCCGCTTACTCGTTGGCTGACCTCGGCCTGACGGCTTGAGATTTTTGCCGATTCGTGCCGGCAGATATGTAGTTGTGTCGATGGCGCTGGTGGAAGGATGAAGTACGTGGGAACTGCGTTGGCTGAGATGACTATGCCCCAGATTTCGCCGCTTGCCGGCGAGCCTATTGAGAAGCACGACGCCGAGCGACTCGCCGGCGTCTTGAAGGCGCTCGCCGACCCGGCGCGCCTTCGCCTGCTGAGCCTGATCCAGTCCGCACCGGACGGTGAGGCGTGTGTATGCGATCTGACGGCCCCGCTGGGCCTGTCCCAGCCGACGGTCAGCCACCACCTACGCATCCTCACCGAGTCGGGTCTGCTCGAGCGCGAAAAGCGCGGCGTGTGGGCTTACTACCGGTTGGTGCCGACCGCGATCGGAGCTATCGCCGACCTCCTTACCCCGCCACGTAAGCGTGGCACGAAGCGCGCGGCCCGCTGACCCGGCGACGATCGGCCCGCCCTCGGATCGCCCGCTCATCAGGGCCGGCGGCAAGATCCGGAGGAACCGGCAGCGTCGAGTGAATCGCTGAAATCGCTAGGCCGACGGCCGGCAGCTCAACCATGAGCCGCCGGCCGTCGGCGTCTCCGGTCGCGGCTATGGCGCGCCGGCCGGCGCTGCCCCGGCAGTTGTACGGGAGTTGGGCCGCAATCCGCGCGCCGACCGCGCAACTCCCGTACAAGTGCGGGCGGCTAGTGCGGGCAGGCGCGGCGGGCGCGAGAGCGACGGGAGCGGCGCGGCCAAGCGCGGCTGGCAGGCGGCGCGGGCGGCGACCTTAACGACGGTGGGCCGGCCGGTGGCGCTCACGCCGTTTGCGTACGACGTCGATGATCAGGGGGATCGCGGCGATTAGGACGATCAGAATGATCACCGGCAGCAGATAGTTGTCGATCTTGTCCGGCGGGATCCGGTCGGTGATCTGTTTGGCCAGCAGGTGTCCGACCAGCAGGATTCCGTCAGCCCAGATGATCGCGCCTGTGACGTTGGAAACGAAGAACCGCGCCGGCGAGACCTCGAGCACACCGGCGACCGGATTGATGAATGTCCGGACGATCGGAATGAATCGGGCGAGCACGATCGCCTTGGCGGCGCCGAATTTGTTGAAGTACTGCTCCGTCTTCTCGACGTACTCCCGCTTGAAGATTCGCGAATTCGGCCGATCGAACATCGCCATGCCGAAACGCCGGCCCAAATAATGGCCGAGTTGGGCGCCGGCGATGGCGGCGATCGGGGTCACGATCAGCAGCGGAGCGATCGGCAACTTCGCCTTCAACACCTCAGTTGCGAACGGTGACGAGGCAACGCCGGCGAGGAAGAGGATCGTGTCGCCGGGTAGGAAGAAACCAATCAACAGCCCGGTCTCGGCAAAGATCACGATCCAGAGCGCCCACACGCCGGACGATTCCAGCAGTGATCGCGGATTCAGCGGGTTGAACGCCATCGGGCCGGTCGCCATGAGGTGGTGCACGATCTGGATCTTGTCGAGGGGAGTCACGAAGGAGAAGGCTATATCAGCTCGGCAGCGTGGCTACGTGGCCGAGCCGCCTCCTGGACCTCGAGCAGGTTCTCCTCGTGCCGTTCCGCCTCGTACGCCGCCTTGCCACCGCGCAGCCCGAACAGGCGCTTCGTCAGGAGCAGATACACGACCGCCGCGATGTTGATCAGCAGTGCCACGACGCGGAGCCAGGTGACCCTCTCGACCAGCTCATACACCTCGATCGGGATGAACGCGGCGGTCGCGACGACGGCGAAATACTCGCCCCACCGCTTAGCGAGCCAGAGACCGGTCGCCTCGACCAGCTGCAGCAGGCCGTAGATCGCGAGCCCGAGAGCGAGGATGCCGAGCGTGCTCTGCTTGAACGTGAGGAACGTGTGGATCGCGCGGACGACGGCCGAGTCTTCGAAGTTCCAGTGGAATTTGTCGGCCAATTTCTGAATCAGCGGCAGGTCCTCGTTGAACGCCTGCTCGATGCTGCCCTGTCGGCTCCGGAACCGGAACACTCCGTACGCCACGAGGAGCACCAGCAGTCCCCGTACCAGCCGCTCCACCGCAAGCAGCCGCAGGATGACCAGATCACGCAGCGCCCGACCACGGATGACCTGCGGCGCGTCCGCGGCGGGTCCATGGCCGCGCGGCTCGCCCACGACGAAGTCCCCGCACCGAAGGCACCGCCAAGCGGTGCCGATGGGCGTTTCGGCATGCAGCCGCTCGGCTAGCTCAGGTTCGTCCGGCGCATACGTCGCATGGCCGTGGCGACCGCAGGATCGAAGGCTCCAGTCCAGCCGCAGGAAGTGCTGGCGGTCGTCGCGTCCCATCCTCACCGGTAGTCGTCGTCCAACCCGACGCTGCGAGCTTGCTCGGCAGCATCCGCCTCGTTGACCTCGAGGTCGCGCTCTCCGACCGTGTCGGTCGTTTCGTCACCATCCGCGTCGTCGTCGGTCGAGGCTGGTAGCGCCTGTTCCGCCGCGTCGTCGGCCGGTGTTTCGATGGGTACGTCGACCACGTCGTCCAACCGATTCGCGGTCGTGTCCTGGTCGGGTGCCGGTTCCATGCGTTCACGCTACTGCCGGCGGGCCAGTCGCGCTCGCCGCCGCCCAGGCTCGGGTCCGGCCGGCACCGGAATGTACGGCCGACGGGTGGCGGCCGGAATCGACGGCCGATGGCGTGCGATACCGCCCGGTGCGCGATACTGCCCTAAGCGAGGACAGTGCCGCCGTCGCAGGGGCCGCGTTGCCGGCGCCCACTGTATGCGAAGCCGGTGCCGCACCGTGCCGGCCGCGACCAGCCGAGATCGTCCCAAGGAGAGATCATGCCTATCGCCTCACCCGAGGTCTACGCGGAGATGCTCGACCGAGCGAAGGCCGGTGCCTTCGCCTACCCGGCCATCAACGTCAGTTCCTCGCAGACGCTCAATGCGGCATTGCGCGGATTCGCGGATGCCGGCAGCGACGGCATCATCCAGATCTCCACGGGCGGCGCCGAGTATCTGTCCGGCCCGACGGTCAAGAACATGGTCAGCGGCGCGGTCGCGCTCGCCACGTACGCCACCGAGGTGGCCAAGAACTACCCGGTCAACATCGCCCTGCACACCGACCACTGCCCGAAGGACAAACTCGACGGGTACGTACGCCCGCTGCTGGCGATCTCGAAGGAGCGCGTGGGCCGGGGCGAGCCGCCGCTGTTCCAGTCGCACATGTGGGACGGCTCGGCCGTGCCACTCGAGGAGAACCTCACGATCGCCAAGGAGCTGCTCGCCGAGGCGGCCGCGGCGCACATCGTGCTGGAGATCGAGGTCGGCGTCGTCGGCGGCGAGGAGGACGGCGTCGAAGGAGCGATCGACGAGAAGCTCTACACGACCATCGGCGACGGCATGGCGACGGTCGAGGCGCTCGGCCTCGGCGAGCAGGGTCGCTACATCGCGGCGCTGACCTTCGGCAACGTGCACGGCGTCTACAAGCCGGGCAACGTCAAGCTGCGCCCGGAGATCCTCGGCGAGATCCAGGCCGCGCTGGCCGCCAAGTACGGCAAGGAAAAGCCGCTCGACCTGGTGTTCCACGGTGGCTCCGGCTCGCTGCTGTCGGAGATCCGGGAAGCGCTCGACTACGGCGTGGTCAAGATGAACGTCGACACCGATACGCAGTACGCGTTCACCCGGCCGGCCGCGGCGCACATGTTCACGAACTACGACGGCGTGCTGAAGGTTGACGGCGAGGTCGGCAACAAGAAGGCGTACGACCCGCGGGCCTGGGGCAAGCTGGCCGAAGAAGGCATGGCCAAGCGCGTCGGGCAGGCGTGCGAAGACCTGCGGTCGACGGGAACGTCGATCGGCAAGTAGGGCCTGCAGCCGGGTCGCGGCCAGCCGCGCGTGAAGGGCGGGGTGGACTCAGCCGTGGGTGAGCAGGAGGTCGACCGCCTCGTGCACGTCGTCGGTCAGGTGAATCAGCCCGGTCAAGTCGCCGAGTGACGACGTGGCGAGCAACGGTCGGAGCAATGTTTCGACCGGCAGCCGGCCCGTCCAGTAGTCGCGGCCGAGGAACACGAACGGACCGGATCCGCCGTCGGTGCCGTAGAACGTCATCGTTGCCGCCTGGAACACCTCCTGGATGGTGCCGGCCAGGCCCGGGGCGAACACGATGCCGCCGCGGGACAGGCGCAGGATGAGTTCTTCCCGCACGCTATTGGAGAACAGCTTGCCGATCCGGGCCGCGAACAGGTTCGTCGGTTCGTGGCCGTAGAACCAGGTCGGGATCGCGAGGCCGCCCTGCGCGGCCCACGTCGTCCCGGGATCCGGGCGCAGCCGGTCCCGTACGGCGAACGCCGCCGCCGTGTACGCCTGCGGGTCGTGGTAGTCCGGCGCACCGGCGAGTTCGTCGATCGCGGCCATCAGGTCGGCCCGCGGATGTACGGACGTGTAGGCACCGAGGTTCGCGGCCTCCATCACGCCCGGCCCGCCGCCGGTGAGCACGAGCCGTCCGGCCGCGGCCAGCAGCCGGGCCAATTCGGCCGCCTCCCGGTAGCCCGGCGTGCCGCGCCGCTCGATGTGGCCGCCCATGATGCCGACGACCGACGTCGGACCGTGCGCGGCGACCCAGTCGCGCGTCTCGTCGCCCAGCGCGTTCTCGATGCCATGATCGTGGATCCGTTGCGTCAGCGCCTCGCGCAGATCCGGCAGCGCACCGCCGTGCGCGAGAAAGTGCCGGTAGACCTGGGTGTCGTACATAGCGTCGAAACCGCCGACCGTGAACCCGGTGCCGAGGTCGTCGGCCGTATAGAGGCGGGACGGCTCGGTCGGATAGGGCAGGTCGGCGAAGCGCGGGACGACGAGGGCGCCGCGCCGCGTGAGGTCGACCGCCTGCGTGGTGGTCATTGCGCAACCAATGAACAGCGCGCCACGCACGTCGATGCCGGTCAGGTCCACGGTGGTCAGGTCGATGCCCTGCAACGTCACACCGCGCAGGCTCGCGTCGGCCAGGTGCCCGTCGAGATCTGCCAGCGTCTCGACTTCCAGCCTGCTGTGGTCGACGGGGGTGATGACCTCGGGGCGCGGCGTCGGCATGGGGTGATCGTAAGGTGGTCGCGCACAAAAGAAGGAAGCCCAGCGGTGCGCCGCTGAGCTTCCTTGCCGGGTCCTGGGGAGGCTCCGGACTTCATATTCTCCGCGCGCCCGTCGCCGCTTGACTACTGGCCGGTCGCTTACGCTGGTACGCCGCTCGGTGGCTCGCACCCCTCCGCTCAACCAATCGCCACCGGCCGATGTGTGGGCTGCGACTCATCCCTTCGGCCCGCCTTGATCTGGCGGGGAGTGCTGCACGCGGACGCGCCGAACAGGGTTGAATCATCGTTATGCAGAACCTGATGCCGGAACCGCCGGCGACCCTGATTCCGGACGACCCGGCCGCGGCGGCCGAACTTGTCGCCGCCACGGATGCCACCTTGCCGAACGTCGCCGCTCATTTCCCCAGTTACAGCGCCGCGTGGGGAGCTTTGGCGGCCCGGGCGTTCGCGGTCGGGGAAACGGTCACGGCGTACGCGTTCGCCCGCACCGGATATCACCGCGGCCTGGACCAGCTCCGGCGCAACGGATGGAAGGGATTCGGTCCAGTGCCCTGGTCGCATCCCGGCAATCAAGGCTTCCTCCAGTGCCTGTACGTGCTCGGGGAGGCGGCCGGCGTCATCGGCGAATCAGACGAGGCAGCCCGCTGCGCTGAATTCCTGCGCGACTGCGATCCCACGGCGGCCGAGTTTCTGGCGCGCGTCTGACGTCGTGGGACAAGCACGCTGAGTTCAGCGAGCGAACCGCCCAGCGTTGCGATGACCGGATGCCTGCGGCGGCGGCGGCAGCCCCCGTAGACCGCCCGGCTGCGGTCAGCCCCCGTAGACCGCCCAGGCACCGGGCTCGACCCACCACGCGCGCTTGCGGGTGAGCGTCGCTTCGACGCCGTCGTCGACGTAGGGGAGATCGGCGGTCGGTGTCACCGAGACCGCGCGACCGGTCGCCCGGCGCACCTCGATGCGAACGTCGGCCGCTCCCGCTCGGAACGAGAAGCGCGACCCGGCCCGGACCGGCACCGCGACCGCCACGGCGACCCTGCCACTGCGCGGATCGGCGGCTGGTGCGAGGGGCAGGTCGTCGAGGTGGGCGTACCCGTTGGCGTTGGCCACCGCGCAGGCGAGCACTGGCTCCTTGCCGTCGGCCAGGACGGTGTCGTCGAGTTCTACTCGCCCGCGCCAGGCCGCGGCGTGGCCGGTCGCGTTCACGCCGCCGAGAAGCGCTCCGTGCACGGTGACCGAGCCGCCGTCGGTCCGCAGCAGGTCGACCCGGCGTATGTCGCCGCCGAGGACGGCCTTCGCAACATCGGCCGGATCGCGGGGGAGCCGGAGCCGGTCGACCATATCCGGAACGGCGCTGCCGCCTGGCCCGCGTACGTCCAGCGGAAGGAGGCCGACCGGAGGCAGGTCCGGGACCGTACGGCCGGCTACAAGGTCGGCCGGCCGGCGGCTCGGCGGCGGCGCCCAGCGGCGTACCATCCGGCGCAACACGGCCCGAAGCTGGGCGTCGGAGTCGGCGGCGACAATCAGGGCAGGGACGTGGCCGGGGTCGGCCGGCCAGGTCAGGCCGTCGGGCCGAGCCGGGCCATCGAGCCGGGCCAGGACAGCGTCGACCTCGACGTCCGAGGTGGCAGTCACCGTGTCGACGGCCGCGCCGGCGGCCGCGAGCGCGTCCCGGCATGCCAGGACGGGCACCCGCATCGTTGCCGTACCGCCGGAATGTGGGCAGGTGGGGTCGGCCGATCCGAGGCTCAGAATGATCACCTCGCGATGACGGCCGCCACCTGCGCCCACGATGCGGGCCTCCTCACACGTTTCGGTCCAGCTGATTGTTAGCCTGACGTACCGGGGGATGCCCGGCGCTCATCTGCCGCGTGCACGCCCCGCGGAGAGGCGGAGAAAATGCCAGCGATCGTCGTCATCGGCGCGCAATGGGGCGACGAGGGCAAGGGCAAGGTTACCGACCTGCTCGGTAGCCGTGTCAGCCACGTCGTCCGCTACCAGGGCGGCAATAACGCGGGTCACACGGTGATCACCCCGGACGGCACGAAGTACGCGCTGCACCTGCTGCCCTCCGGTGTGCTGACGCCGGGCTGCGTGCCGGTCATCGGCAACGGCGTCGTGGTCGACCCGAAGGTGCTGCTCAGCGAGATCGACGGGCTGGCCGAGCGCGGGGTGTCCTGCGACAACCTGTTGATCTCCGCCGGACGCGCACCTGATCATGCCGCATCACCGCGCGCTCGACCGGGTCGTCGAGCGCTACCTGGGCTCGGCGCGGATCGGCACGACCGGTCGGGGCATCGGCCCGGCGTACGGCGACAAGGTCGGCCGCGTCGGCATCCGCGTGCAGGACCTGCTCGACCCGGGCATCCTGCGCCAGAAGCTCGAACTGGTGCTCCGCGAGAAGAACCAGATCCTGGTGAAGGTCTACAACCGCAAGGCGATCGACGTGGACGCGGTGACCGAGGAGTACCTCGGGTACGCGGAGCGGCTGAAGCCGTACATCGCCGACACCCGGCTCGCCCTGGCCAGGCGCCTTGGAGGAGGGCAAGACGGTCCTGCTGGAGGGCGCGCAGGCCACGCTGCTCGACGTCGACCACGGCACGTACCCGTTCGTCACCTCGTCCAACCCGACCGCGGGTGGTGCCTGCGTCGGCTCCGGCATCCCGCCGACGCGGATCACCCAGGTCATCGGCATCATCAAGGCGTACACGACCCGGGTCGGCGCCGGGCCGTTCCCGACCGAGCTGTTCGACGAGAACGGCGCAGCACCTGCTCAAGGTCGGCCAGGAGTACGGCACCACGACCGGCCGGGAACGGCGCTGCGGTTGGTTCGATGCGCTGGTCGCGCCGGTACGCGGTACGGGTCAACGGCATCACCGACCTGGTGGTGACGAAGCTGGACGTGCTGTCCGGCCTGGCGAAGGTGCCGATCTGCGTCGGCTACGAGGTCGACGGCGTGCGCTACGACGAGCATGCCGATGACGCAGACCGCGTTCCACCACGCCACGCCGATCTACGAGGAGATGGACGGCTGGTGGGAGGACATCTCCAAGGCCGCGAGCCGGAGGACCTGCCCGACAACGCCCGGCGCTACGTCGAGCGGATCGAGGAGTTGTCCGGCGCCCGGGTGAGCGTCGTCGGCGTCGGCCCCGGTCGGGACGAGAACGTCATCCGGCACGAGCTCATCTAGCCCCGTCTCTAGCCCCGTCGCGGATTGTCTCGGGCCGACCACGCCGCCGCCGCTGCAAATGTACGGAAGTTCGTCGCCCGCCCGCCGATGCAGTGCGGCACGTTCCGTACAATTTGGCGCGCGATCTTGGCACGGGCGGACCGGAACGTACGAACGGGCCGCCCGTGGCGATGTGCCCCGGACGGCCCGTTCGATCGGACCAACTTCGATCGGACTAACAGTGTGTTACGGCAGGATCTTCTCCAGCAGGAGCAGGCCCGGACCGTTCGGCGTGCCGAGACCGGTCGTGTCGTCGTAACCCTTCGTCGCCTTGAGCGACGTGTCCAGGCCATGGTCAACAGCGACCGACCGGACACGGTCATCAACGCCAACGGTGTGGCTCGGCGCCTTGACGTCGTGGAATGCAGCGCCGGTGAGGCCGATCGTGTAGAGCAGCGGGTTGGCGAACCCGATCGGGAACCGACCGACCCTGGCTCGCCAGCGCCTGGATGCCCGCGAAGATCGGGCAGGCGAGGCTGGTGCCGCCGATCTGCACCGGCCGCCCGCTGAAGACGGATCAGGAAGCCGGTCTCCGGGTCGGCGACCGACACCGACGTCCGGGACCACCCGCATCGGGCTCGCCGCCGTTCAGCGTCGCGAGGCTGTCTCGGCACGGCCAGCTTCTGGTACAGCCGGCTCCTTGAACAGCGCGCTCACGCCTCCACCGGCACCGAACAGGAACGCTGCCGGGCGGCGCCGGGGCGTACGACGACGGCGAGGTCGCGATGTTCACCGACGAGAGGTCGTCGCCCCAGGAGGTCTCGAACTGGTAGTTGTTCGACGAGGTGACCGCCAGGCGTGGTGCCACCGACGGCGGTGACCAGCGGGTCCGAGGCCGGGAAGTCCGGCTCCGGGTGGCGGCGCGCCGACGGTGGTGTTGTCGCCGTCGTCACCGGAGGAGAAGTAGAAGCCGATGCCCTCGAGTCGCGGCCTGCATGAACATCGAGTGCTCGGTGGCCACCTCGGCGCCGAGGCCGTCTTCGCCCAGGAACCCGTACGAGTTGCTGACGATGTTCGGCGACGTGGTTCTGGATCACGTAGTTGACCGCGTCGTCGATGCCGGTGTCGCAGTTCATGGCCCCGATGTAGTGGATGTTGGCGCCCGGAGCCATGCCGTGCACGGCCTCGACGTCGAGCGTCTCCTCCTCGTTCCAGCCGCCTCGCCGCCGCACTCGGTCCTGCAGGTCGAACGGCGTGAACGTGGTCTCGCGTGTACTGGCCGGCCGCGAACTGCGGCTCGCCGTTCATGACGCTCAGCAGCGTTCGTGTCGGCCTCGACGTTCGGCGCGGCGTACGCGTCGATGATCGCGACGGTGACGCCACGACCGGTGTTGCCGGCCTGGACCGCGGACTGCGTGCTTGTACGCCGTCGCGGATCTGCGTGGCCGAGTAGCCGCAGTTCGGCGTCGGGAACGACGTCTTGCCGTACGCCTCGGGGCCGGTCTGCTCGTGCTGGTCCCAGAACGTCGAGCAGGTCGACGGCGGCGGCAGCGCGTCGGACGGGCCGGTCGACGAGTCGGCACCGGCGCCGGCCGGCGTCGTGATGCTCGCCGGCGTACGCAATGCGCCGTCATTCGTCACACCGACGACGCCCGCGACGAGGCTGGCGATCGACGACGGCACGGACAGCGACTTGCTCGGCGCGTGCATGACGTGACCCTTGTAGCTGTAGTTGTGCAGGGTCGTGGAGAACGCGGCGTTGACCTGGCTGACCGTACCGCTGGCCTGGATCCACCGGTTGCCCTGAGCCGTTCCGGTCGACGCTGATGCCCGCGCCGCGGAGGAAGGCGGCGACCTTGTTGACCTGGGCCGTGGTCGGGGCGAATCGTCGCGTTGAACTGCGCCGCGGTCAGGTAGTGGCCGTAGGACGCACTCTTCGGGTTGGAGACATCGGCCGCCAGCTTGTCGGCCGTGGCCGAGTTGCGCAGCGGCAACACGACGTTGAACGAGATCTTGGTGGACGCGGACGGCGAGCCGACCATCCGACCGGACGTCGCCCAGGAGGGCGTGCTTCCGGCGAGTGTCGCGCGGCTGCTCGTCGCCGCGAACGCGCTGCTGGTCGCGAACGGCACGGTCAGTACCGCAGCGCCGGCCAGCACCAGCGCACGTCGGGCTATGGTCCGGCGCGCAAGGTGTGATCGCATGGAGCTCCTTCCTTGCACTTACGGGGCACTTACGCCAGGGGCACCTACGGGGCCACTTGGAGGGCACCTTGGGGGATGCGGTGCGTGGCACCGACCGCGAGCTAACGGCGCAACACGCCGGAACGCGGATCCGTGCAACACGTGCCACCCGTACGGGGGACGTACGGGCGCCACAAGTCTGGTGTGACCCGGACTTGTGGACATTCGATCGATCGTGATCGTCGGCCTGTCAATAACCGGCATCCGATGCGAGGGTGTCAGCCGCCCGACGCCGCCGTATCGGCCCGATATGTGTGCACCGGCGCCGACCGCCCGGCGCGCGCACCGGTAGCCTGATGCGGTGCGTCTACTCCTGCTCGGCTCCGGTGGCCGGGAACACGCCCTGGCCCTGGCGCTCGCGGCGGATCCATCGGTCACCGCACTGATCTGTGCGCCGGGCAACCCGGGCATGGCGTCCGTCCGTCTGGTCGCGTCCGGCGACCGGGCCGAGCTCCGCCCGCTCGACGTCAACGACGGCGCCGCCGTCACCGCATTAGCCGTCGACGAGCACGCCGATCTCGTGGTGGTCGGTCCGGAGGCGCCGCTCGTCGCGGGCGTCGCCGATGCCGTACGCGCCAAAGGCATTGCCGTGTTCGGACCGTCGGGCGCGGCGGCGCAGTTGGAGGGCTCGAAGGCCGTCGCGAAAGAAATCATGGTCGCCGCCGGCGTGCCAACGGCGCGGGCGCGCACCTGCTCGACGCCGGACGAGCTGGAGGCCGCCCTCGACGTGTTCGGTGCGCCGCACGTCGTCAAGGACGACGGTCTCGCCGCGGGTAAGGGTGTCGTCGTTACCGACGACCGCGCCGTCGCGGTCGAGCACGGTGCGTCCGTGCTGGCCGCGGGCCACCGGGTGGTGGTCGAGGAGTATCTGGCCGGTCCGGAGGTGTCGCTGTTCGTGATCACCGACGGTACGGTCGGTCGCCCGCTGCTTGCCCGCACAGGATTTCAAGCGCATCGGCGACGGCGACACCGGCCCGAACACGGGTGGCATGGGCGCCTACACGCCGCTCGACTGGGCGCCGCCGTCCCTGGTGGACGACGTCATGGCCACCGTGGTCGAGCCGACGCTCGCCGAGATGTCGCGGCGCGGCACGCCGTTCGCCGGCCTGCTCTATGTCGGTCTCGCGCTGACGTCGGCCGGGCCGAAGGTCGTTGAGTTCAACTGCCGCTTCGGCGATCCCGAGACTCAGGTCGTGCTCGCCATGCTCGACTCGCCGCTCGCCGGCGTGCTCTACGCGGCCGCAACCGGCGCGCTCTCGGCGGCACCACCTCTGGTCTGGCGCGATGGTGCGGCCGTGACAGTCGTCGTGGCGTCCGAGGGATACCCGGCCGCACCGCGAACGGGTGACCGGATCGGCGGGGCGGACCGGCCGGGCATCGTTCACGCGGGCACCCGAATCGCCGCCGACGGCTCACTTGTCTCGTCCGGCGGGCGCGTGCTGTGCGCTACGGCGACCGGACCGTCACTGGCGTCCGCACGGGACGCCGCGTACGCATTGGTCGAGTCGATTGCGCTCGCCGGATCGCAGCACCGTACGGACATCGCCGCGGCGGCCATCGCGGGTGCCGTACGCATCCCGAGCTGAGCCGCGCCGAACTCCGAGGCGATCGTCGCGCCGTGATGCGGCCCCAGGCGTCCGGGGCCGCATCACGCACCGTTGATCAAGCGGCAGGGCGACAACGACGGCTACCGGTCAGGCGAACCGGCGTACAAAGTCGAGCGCGGTCGTGGCGACCTCCTGCCAGCCGCTGTCGATCGTGAGTGCATGGCCCCGATTCGGGATTTGCACCATCTCGGTGACGCCGACGTTGCGCTGCTGCTTCTTGAACGTCGCCTTGGCGATCGCCGGTGGCACCGTGTGGTCCTTGTCGCCGGCGATGATCAGGAGCGGTCCGCGATCCGGACTCTTGCTGTTGACCTTCACGTCGGTCCACGGGTTGAAGTTTGCCGAGGCGGCCTGGAAGAGCGGCGCGCCCGGTGCGGCGACCGAATACTGCTCGTAGAGCGCCTTCGCCTCGTCCTCGCTCACCGCGTTGCCGAAGCCGTAGCGGAACTGCTCGTACGTCAGTGGTACGGCCCGGTGGATGTTGGCCGGATTCTGCAGCGCGACCGAGGCAACGCGGAGCGCCGAGATCGGCAGCGGAAGTACGCCACGGAATGGCGCCGGGGAGATGGCGACCGACGCGGCGGACAGTCCCCGTCCGGCCAGGATCTGGGTCAGCAGACCACCGAACGAGTGTCCGACGATGGCCGGCTCCTTGGCCAGCTGGCCGATGAGGCCGCTGAGGTAGTCCGCGACATCGCCGACGGTCTTGTTGGCGAATGCTTCCGGATGTTCGTGGGCCTCGGCGACCGTATCCGGGTCATCCGGCCAGCCGAGCTCGACCGGCGCGTAGCCGGCCTCCTCGAAGAGTGCGGCCCAGCGGTCCCAGCTGCTCGGCAGCAGCCAGAGACCGTGGACGAACACCACCGGTGTACGTCCCGAGGCGTTGGCTGCGCCGACTTGCTCCATGTCGTGGGCATTGCTCATGAATCTGTTTCCTCCTGCTGTCGTTGAGCGCTGCTGGGCTTCGGCCACGACGCTGCGACAGTGACGTCCTCATCGGCCGAGTGCCGGCGGGCGGGCGACGACGAGGCCCAAGACGTCGTCACCCAACGGCATGCCTGCGCATGATCCAGGCTTTCACAGCCAACACAAATTCGGTGGGACATGGACCGTTGCCGCGGCTCTTGTGACGCGATCTGTGAGATGTGGCGAATGGGCTCAGTCCGTCGCGAGACCGTGCTCCCGGTCGCCGTCCACGGCCGCGGACGGTAGCTCGGCCGAGCCCGGGCGTCGGCCGTCCAGCGCCAGCCCGATGAGCGCGCCGACTGCGCACACAATCGCGGTCGCTAAGAAGATCGACTGATATTCCTGCTGGAGCGCGTGGAACAGGGCCTTCTCGTAGACGGCTTCCTCGGCCGCGAATTGGGCAGCCGACTTGTTGATCGGCAGCGGCGAATTCAGGTGCGCGGTCAGTTGCTGGAACTTGTGCAGGCCCCAGGCGGCCAAAGCGGCCACCCCGATGAGCATGCCCATCATCCGGGCGACCACAAGGGCCGCGGACGCGATGCCGTGCTGCGCGGCCGGGACGGCGCGCAACACCGCCGACGCGAGTGGCGCGATGATGAGGCCAAGCCCCAGTCCGGCAATGGCGAGATCGGTGTCGAGCATCGGAAGCCGGACCGGCCCGATGTGGTGGGACGCGGACAGCACCTCGATCGGCCAGCGCGAGACCAGCCAATAGCCGAACGTCGCGATCACCAGTCCAGAGACCGTGATGATGCGTTCGCCGAAGCGCCGGACCAGGTAACCGCCGATGACGGCGCCGATGGGCAACGCGATGAGGAAGCGAGCGAGCAACAGCGAAGCCTGGCCGGCCGTCTTCTCCAGCACCGTCTGCGCGTCGAGCTGGATGAACAGCAGCGTCGCGAGCAAACCAGCGCCAGCGAGCAGGCTGGTCGCCACGGAGGCGAAAAACGGACGTTTCGCGACGCCGGCCAGGTCCATCAGCTTTGTCCGAGCGGTGATCTCCCAGATGACGAAGGCGATGAGCAGTCCTCCGCTGATTGCCAGCAGGATCGGACCGTTCGGCGGCAACACGCCGTTCTCGGGATGCTGGTTGTCCAGAGCTGCGACCAGCACGCCGAGACAGGCGGCGAGCAGCAGCCCGCCGACCACGTCGACGCGCGGCCGGTCGGCCGGGTCGTCCGGGCGCCGAGCCGGCACGTTGCGATGGACGAGAGCGGCCGCGGCGACGGCGAGCGGGATGTTGATCCAGAACACCCAGCGCCAGTCGACCTGTGAGGCGACCCAGGCGCCGTAGAGCGGCCCGATCACACTGCCCAACTCCTGCGCCGCACCGACACCGCCCAGCACGCGCGCGCGGGACCGATCGGCGAACAGATCGGCCGCCAGCGCGAGTGTGACCGGTAGTAGCGCACCGCCGGCCACGCCCTGCACCGTACGACCGATCACGAGCCAGTTCTCGGTCGGTGCCCAACCGGTCAGTGCCGACCCGGCGGCGAAGCCGGCCAACCCTGCGTAGATGACGACGCGCCGGCCGTAGCGATCGGAGATCCGCGCCAGCAACGGCATCGCGGCCACGTATCCGAGCAGGTAGCCGGTGACGATCGGGGTGGCTCGCTCGAGCCGGTTGATGGGCAGCCCGAGCGAGTTCAGGATCGGCACGAAGATGCTGACCACGACGTACGCGTCGATCGCGGCGAGCAGCACGGCGAGGCCGCCCACACCGACGGCGATCCGGCGACCCGCGGACGAACCGCGGGCGTCGCCGCCACCCGCACCCACCGCGGAGGTCGCGGGCGTGCCGGCGGTCGCGGCGTCAGGGCGCATTGACGGTGACAGGCGCGTTGTAATTCGTCAGGGTGATGGTCACGGTCGCGCCCTTGTTGGAGCCCGATCCGGGCACCGTGAACACACCCTTGGACAGGCGGTGTGTGGTCGTGTCGATCCAGATCTTGCCGGTCGTACCGGCGCCCGAGCCGGGCACCAACGACTTGATCGCGACCGGATCCGGAGTGACCGCGACACGGTATGCATTGTGGCCGTTGACCGACTCGATCGCCTCCGTCGTCGGGTTCTTCGCCGTCTTCATGAGCTGCACGACGCCCCGGTTCGGATCGAGGATCGCCGACGGGTCGAGGATCGACGACGCGGTGGACAGGGGCATGGGCGCATAACCGCCAGTCACACCCTTCAGGTAGAACGTGTTGTTGGTGATGATGAATGCGACCTCGACGTTGACGCCGAACTCGCTGATGTTCGCGCTGCCCTTGGCGTCGCCATTCGCCTTCAGATCGCCCTCCGCCTTGGACAGCGGCAGGCCGGGCAGCGAGCCACTGACCGCGATCGCGAAATGGACGGTCTGCACGGCGGACATCGCCGCCTCCGATTGCTGCATCAGAGTCGGGCCGGACGGGAGCGCCGTGGTCGTGGTCGCCGCCTTTTTGCTGGAGCAGGCAGCGGTGGTCAGGGCGAGTGCGACCGTCACCGCCACGATCGCCGCTCCGCGGGTACGGAGGAGTGCGCGGCCCCGGCCGCCAGACCGCACAGAACCGCCCAGACCAGGCGTTATGTCGACCTTCGTCGCGGGCTGCGCCGGCGTCACGGACTGCGGAGCAAAGCGGCTACCTGACATTGGGGCATGGTATCGCTGTGGAGCTCTAAGCGCCTGGACCGTGTTCGTCTGAGCACCCCCTTTTGCAGCCTTCAGTTGAGCTGCTCGGCCAGTCCGACGATGATCCCCTCAGGGCCTCGGACGTAGCAGAGCCGATAGATGTCCTCATACTGCGCCAGCTCGCCGACGAGTTCTGCGCCGTGGGTGCGCAGGCGGGCAACGACGTCCTCGGTGTCGTCGACGGCGAACATGATTCGACGAATGCCCAGCGTGTTCGTCGGCGCGTCCGTCGGCTCGGAGCGGATCGCCTTCGGCGTGTGGAACATCGCCAGCTCGATTCGGCCGTGGCCGTCCGGCGTTCGCAGCATTGCGATGTCCTGTCGGACGTCGTCGAGCCCGATGACACGCTCCACCCAACGCCCCTCGATTGGCGACCTGCCCTCCAGCTCCATACCGAGTTGTCCATCCGTTGAATCGTCATGTCCACGAGCGTAAGGACCGGTCCGAGGCGAACCACCGATCTTGCGAGTGCTCGGGCCTTCCTGATGTGGCCGCCTACCACCGCGACGTGACGCACACCGAGCGCATCCGCGCGGCGGTGTCTGTTCGATGAAATCGCTACCGGCCGGCCGTCGCTTAAGGCCCTACCTGATCTGGACTCCGGAGATTGCGCGGGCGACGACGAGGCGCTGGATTTCGGACGTACCCTCGAAGATCGTGTAGATCTTGGCATCCCGGTACCACCGCTCGACCGGGTGGTCGCGCAGATAGCCGGCTCCGCCGAGGATCTGTACGGCTTGCTCGGTCACGCGTACGGCGACCTCGCTCGCCTTCAGCTTGCTCATCGAACCCTCGCCGGCCTCGAACGGGCGCTCGTTGCGACCCATCCAGGCGGCGCGCCAGATCAGCAGGCGTGCCGCGTCGATCTCCGTACGCATGTCGGCCAGTGAGAACGCGATCGCCTGGTTCTCGATGATCGGCCGGCCGAACTGCTCACGCGACTTGGCGTAATCGAGCGCATATTCGTACGCGGCCCGGGCGATGCCGAGCGCCTGCGCACCGACGGTGGGCCGGGTCGACTCGAATGTCCGCATCGACGCGGAGCCCGACGACCGGCGGCCCTCCCGCGCGCGGGCCAGCCGCTCGTCCAGCCTCTCCTTGCCGCCGAGGAGGCATGATCCGGGCACCCGTACGTCATCGAGGAACACGTCGGCGGTGTGCGACGCTCGCAGACCGAGTTTGCGCAGCTTCTTCGCGCCCTCGAGACCGGCCGTGCCGGGCGGGACGACGAACGCGGCCTGGCCACGCGAGCCGAGCTCGGGATCCACCACGGCCGTGACCACGTGCACGTTGGCGATGCCGCCGTTGGTGGCGTACGCCTTCTGGCCGGTCAACACCCACTCGTCGGTCGCCTCGTCATAGCGAGCCCGGGTGCGCATCGCCGCCGACGTCCGAACCGGCCTGGGGTTCGGTCGAGCAGAACGCGCCGACCTTCGGATCGGCCGCGTCACCGAAGCACTGCGGCACCCACTCGAGGAACTGTTCGGGCGTGCCGCTGCCGTAGATGGCCGCGACGGCCAGCCCGGTGCCCATGATGGACATCGCGATGCCGGCGTCGCCCCAGAACAGCTCCTCGGTCACGATCGGCAGCGACAGCCCGGTCGGGTCGCCGTACGCGTTGACGAGGAACTCGAACCCGTACAGGCCGATCTTGGTCGCCTCGGTGATGATCGGCCACGGCGTCGCCTCGCGCTCGTCCCACTCCGCCCCGGCCGGTCGGATGACGTCGGCGGCGAAGCCGTGTGCCCAGTCCCGGAGGTCCCGCTGTTCTTCGTTCAGGTCGAGGGAGAACTCCGGCATCATCAGGCCTTCGGGATGTCGAACAGATCACCGATCTTGGCGGCCAGACCGAGGTCGCCCTTGGCCTTCAGCTTGCCGGTCATGAACAGCATCACCGGGTTGGCGTTGCCCGAGACGACTTTCAGGAAGTCGGCGCCGCCCACGGACAGCGCTAGCTTCGGGTCGCGGGTCGGCGTCGAGGACAGCTCACATTTACCGTTCTCGATGACCAACTCGTACGTGTCGCCGCCGCCGTCCGCGCGGTCGCCGATGGTCCAATGGACGACCGCGTTGGTGGTGCCGGCGCGGTCGGCCCTAAACAGCGTCGGCATGCGGCCGAAGATCTCGCTCAGCACCTTCTCGCGCTGGTCGCTTTTCATCAGAGCGGTCAACTGCTCGGTTGAGGCGCCCTTGACGACGTGGGCGAACTGCTTCGGGTCGTCGCTCGCGAAATTGGACAGGTCGATGTCGGCCATGGCGTGTCCTTTCCTGCGCGCCGGTCGCACGCGGACGGTCGCGACCGGCGAAGTCGGTGGCGAGCTGCGCCAGCGGGGCGCGACTCGCAAGTTACTGATGCGTAACCTTACGCATCAGTAGGTATGCTCGCAAGCGTGTCGACCCGACGACTGCCCCGCAACGTGCGCGAGCCCCAGATGCTCGACGCCGCGGTGGTGGAGTTCGCTCGGCACGGCTTCCACGCCGCCTCGATGGACGACATCGCGGCCCGGGCCGGTGTCAGCAAACCGATGGTTTACGCGTATCTCGGCGCCAAGGACGACCTCTTCGTGGCGTGCCTGCATCGCGAGGGGACCCGGGTAATGCAGGCCATCATCGACGTCGTCGATCCAGCCCTCGCGCCAGACGAGCAGCTGTGGCACGGCATGTGCGCCTTCTTCGGGTACGTCGCCGCCAACCCGGATGGTTGGTCGGTGCTCTATCGGCAGTCACGGGGTCCGTTCGCCGACGAGGTGGCCGCGATGCGAGCGCGGATGATCGATGTGGTCGCCGGCATGCTTGCCCGCGCGGTCGAGGGCCGCGGTCGGGCGCCCTGGACCACCGACCTGACGCCGCTGGCATTCGCGTTGGTGGGCGCGAGCGAATCGCTCGCCGACTGGCTCGCCGACCATCCGGAAGAGAAACCGGAGTCGGTGGCCGGCCGACTGATGAACGTCGTCTGGCTCGGCGCCGCGCAGCTCCTTGACGGCGTGACATGGCGACCGTTGGCCCCGGCGGGCCGGCCCGACCCTCGACGAACGGCGATCTTGTAACGCAGACCAGGTTTCCGGGCGCGGGAAAGATGCCGAGCGTTACAAGATCGTCTGCGCGGGGCGGCCCCCGGCGACGTTGCTAGCCAATCCACAGGTTTGTCATGGCGGCCGCCAAGTTCGGTGGCCGAGCCTGGCAATGGCGACTACCCGCCCCCGCAGCCGTCGCCATCAGCAGGAGGCCGTCATGACCGACAAACCCGAGCCGGGTCCCGTCGCGCCCGAACCCGTTCACCCCAGCGCTGACCACGAGACGGTTCCGCTGGCACAAACCCCGAACCCGGCCGCCAGACCGGGGTCGCCGAACGAAGGGGACGCGCCGCCGGCCGCTCCGGCTGCCGCGGCCGCCACGCCCTCTCCGCCCGCCGCCGGGCCGCCAGCGGCCGGTGAGACGCCCGCTGGACCGCCGCCCGGAGCCTGGGCGCCGCCGGCGGGCTGGGTGCCACCGCAGGGCTGGGTGCCGGTCGGGTACGCCGCGGCACCGGCCGGGGCCGTGCCCCCGGCGCAGACGGGCCGGCGCTCGTGGCGCGCGTGGCCGGGGTGGCGTCGATTCCTCGTACCCGGCCTCGTGGGTTTGATCCTCGGTGGCCTGCTCGGCTCCGGCATCACCGCGCTTGCGACGCATGATGACGGCAACCGTCGTGTGCCGGTCAGTCGCTTCGGTCCGGGTCGCGATGGCTTTGGCCCCGGGTACGGCAACGGCTTCGGCCCAGGAAGTCGGGGCGGCGACGGCTTCGGCAACCGCGGCCAGTACGGCACCGGGCCCAACGGCACGGCGCCCAATGGCATCGGACCTAACGGCGGCGGCGGTCAGACCGTGCCAACGCCGCAGCCGACCACGAGCGGCTGAGGCATCCGCGCCGCCAACTTAGGCCGGCGCCACGGATCCCGTGAGGTGCGGCCGGCCCGACGCCGGGTCGACGACGGCGATCGTCCAGCCCCCACTGTCGCGGCGCGCCCGCCACGCCACCGTCGACGGCAGCGGGAGCGGCCGTCGGAACGCCACATCGACCGTGTACGTCTCGCCGAGCTTGCCTTCCAGGGCGGCGAGCGCGTGCGCCATCGTCCACATGCCGTGGGCGATTGGGCGCCGGAACCCGAGGGCACGCGCCCCGATCCGCGACAGATGGATGGGATTGCGGTCACCGGAGACGGCGGCGTAGGCCCGCCCGATGTCGGCCCCGACCGGCCAGATCGCCGTCGGCGGCGAATCGTCGACCGGCCGGCTCGCGTCATCGCTCACCGAGACCTCGTCGGGGCGCGGCGCGGTCGCCTTATCTCGGCGCAGGTACGTGGACACGCCGTGCCACACCTCGACACCGTCCACGGTGGCCGTCGCGACTACATCGAATTGGCGACCGCGCGGGTGCGACCGTAGGGAATCGGTGCGTACCGCGAAATCAAGCCGCTCGCCGACCCGGATCGGTCGGGCCTGGGTGATCCGGTTTCCGATGTGCACCAGGCCAATCACCGGAAACGGAAACGCCGGTGCACTCATCAACTCGATGGACAGGGGAAACGCGAGTACGTGCGGATAGGTCACCGGTAACGCGTCGGCCAGGCGAAAGCCGCACACCCGGTCGTAGGCCGAGAGTCGGTCGATGTCGGCCCCGACCCCGCGCAACAGCAGTCGGGTGTCCGGCAGCTGCGGGTCGGGGTTGTCATCGCGCCGCCGTACCGATCCACGCACTGCTTTGCGGTAAAGCGTTAGCGTCGCTGGCGGCCGGGTCAACTCGACATCCATCACGCCCCCAGCAGGCTCTGGCCGCAAACGCGGACGACGTTGCCGGTCACGCCGTCCGAGCCGGGCGACGCCAACCACGCGATGGTCTCCGCGACATCGATCGGCAGACCGCCCTGGGCCAGACTGTTCATCCGGCGGCCGGCCTCGCGCAGGAACACGGGCATCTTCGCCGTCATCGTGGTCTCGATGAATCCCGGCGCGACGGCGTTGACGGTGATGCCTCGTGCGGTCAATGCGGTGGCGGACGCAGTGACGAGTCCGATCACACCCGCCTTGGACGTCGCGTAGTTCGTCTGGCCACGGTTGCCGGCGATGCCGGCGATCGACGACACTCCGATGATTCGGCCGCCGGCCGGCATGAGGTTCGCTCGCGTGAGCGCGTCGTTGACCCGTTGCGGCGCGACCAGGTTCACCGCGAGGACGGTCGACCACATGGCGTCGGACATGTTCGCGAGCGTCTTGTCGCGCGTGATGCCGGCGTTGTGGACGACGATGTCGATGCGGCCGTACCGCTCGCGGATGAATTCGACCAAGCGCTCCGGGGCGTCGGCGGCGGTGAGATCGAGTTGGAACGCCGTACCGCCGACCTCGTTCGCGACCTGGCTCAAGGAGTCGCCGGCGGCCGGGACGTCGAGGCACACCACGATGGCGCCATCGCGCGACAGCACCTGCGCAATCGAGGCTCCGATGCCGCGCGCTGCCCCGGTGACCAGGGCGACCTTGCCGACGAGCGGGCGATCCCAGTTCCAGATCTCTGGATCGGTGTCCGGCTTGCCGGCCGCCCCGATGCGGATGACCTGGCCCGAGACGTACGCGGACTTGCCCGAGAGCAGGAATCGCAGGGTCGATTCGATCCGCGGCTCGGCGCCCGGCGCGACGTATACGAGCTGAGCCGTGGTGCCGCGACCGAACTCCTTGCCGACCGACCGGGTGAACCCTTCCAGGGCCCGCTGCGCGATCGTCTCGTCCGCCGTGGTCGCCGTGTCCGGTGGCGTGGCGAACACGATGACCCGCCCGCACGCAACGAGCGATCGGGCGTACGGGTGGAAGAACGCGTACACGTCCTGCAGCTTGGTCGGTGACGTGACGCCGGTCGCGTCGAAGATGAGCGCCCCGAACCGGCCCGACAACGCGGGTTCCGTGAGGTCAACGGTGTCGGTCGCCGCAGTGGTGCCGGCGATCGGGGTGGCGTGCCCAACCCCGGGCTCGTGCGGAGCAGGCGCTTCCGCCATGGCCGGCAGGGTGGTCTCGGCCGAAGCAGGCGCTTCCGCCATGGCCGGCACGGTGGTCTCGGCCGAATCGGGCGCCGCAGCCATGGCCGGCACGGCGGTCTCGGCCGCGCCGGGTGCCGTCACTGTCGGCCGACGTACGTCGGCGTCGAGGTTGGCGAGGACTCGCGCAATCGGTTCGACAAGCCGACCGTCCCCGCCGAGCAGCACGGCGCCGGCCAGATCGCGGGCGCCCGGGTGATATCGGCGCAGCTTGGGCGGATCCGGCAGGCCCAGGCGCTTGACCAGGGCGCGGCCGGCGCCGGTGGCGGCGAAATTCGCGTAACGGTCGGACACGGTGGCTCCCTTCGTGGCGACGGCCGTTGATCGCCATAACGCGTTCAACGTGCCGAACGTTAGGCTACTTGCGGGTAACCTGGCGCTCGTCAATGCCATTTGCGTTGCCATCGGCGACGCGCCTGGGCACAACTCGCCGACAAACGCGACAAACGTCTACCCAGTCGATGACGATTGATTCGACCACGCTTATCCCAACGGGTGTGTGGATCGCCCCGAAGCCACTCGCCGGGGCGACACTCATCGTCGGGGTCCACGGTCGCGCCGGCCAGACGCGTACCCACGGGCCCGACGCTCCGGCCGGACGCGTAGCCACCCGGTCGGACGCGCTGGCCGGACGAGTACCCACCGGCCGAAGCGCCGGTGACCACCGCACAAGGAGAACGCATGAGCACCGTCCGACGGGTCGCCATCGTCGGTGGCAACCGCATCCCGTTCGCGCGCTCCAACGGCCGCTACGCCACGGCGTCCAACCAGGACATGCTGATGTCGGCGCTGAACGGACTCGTCGCTCGGTTCGGTCTGGCCGGCGAGGTGCTCGGCGAGGTCGTGGCCGGCGCGGTGCTCAAGCACAGCCGCGACTTCAACCTGACGCGGGAGTGCGTGCTCGGGTCACGGCTCGATTCACGTACGCCGGCCTACGACGTCCAGCAGGCCTGCGGCACCGGTCTCGAAGCGGCGATCCTGGTCGCGAACAAGATCGCCCTGGGTCAGATCGACTCCGGCATCGCCGGCGGCGTCGACACTACTTCGGATGCGCCGCTCGGCGTGAACGAGCAGATGCGCCGTACCCTCCTGGAACTTCGCCGCGCGCGGAGCTTCGGGGCCCGCGCGAAGGCCGCGATGAAGTTGCGACCGTTGGCCGCATTCCGTCCGGACAAACCGCGCAACGCCGAGCCGCGCACCGGCCTGTCGATGGGCGAGCACGCCGCCATCACGGCACGGCAGTGGCACATCGGCCGCGCGGAGCAGGACGAACTGGCGCTGGCCTCGCACCGAAATCTCGCCGCGGCCTATCGAACGCGGGTTCTTCGACGACCTGATGACGCCGTACCTGGGGCTCACCCGCGACCAGAATCTGCGCCCGGACACGACGATCGAAAAGCTGGCAAAGCTCAAGCCGGTGTACGGCAAGCGCGGTCCTGACCCGACGATGACCGCCGGCAACTCGACGCCGCTTACCGACGGTGCGGCGCTCGTCCTGCTCGCCACCGAGGAGTGGGCCGCCGCGCGGCGGCTGCCGGTACTCGCCTACCTGACGTTCTCCCAGACGGCAGCCGTCGACTTCGTACACGGTGACCCAACTACCGGCGGCGAGCCGGACGGCCTGTTGACCGCGCCGGTGTTCGCGGTGCCGAAGATGCTGGCCCGGGCCGGCCTGACGCTTGGCGACTTCGACTTCTACGAGATCCACGAGGCGTTCGCGTCCCAGGTGCTGGCGACGCTCGCCGCCTGGGAGGATCCGGAGTTCGCCAAGGCTCGGCTGGGCTTGCGTGAGCCGCTCGGCCCGATCGACCGTACGAAGTTGAACGTCAACGGTTCGTCGCTGGCCGCCGGGCATCCGTTCGCGGCGACGGGCGGCCGCATCGTCGCGACGCTGGCCAAGCTGCTGGCCGAGAAGGGCTCCGGCCGCGGACTGATCTCGATCTGCGCCGCCGGCGGCCAGGGCGTCACCGCGATCCTGGACCGCTGACCGCTCGGTGTCGGCCGCCGATGATCCACTGCCCTGGACGATTAGGGTCGTTAGCACGACGCTAATCGTCCACTGCGGTGGATCTTGACGAGGGCGTACCGTCCGCAACGTGACAACGACGCGAGGACCGGAGCCAGCGCCGGCACCAGAACCGGAGCCGGTCACCCGGGTGGCGCCGCGGACGCCGAGCCGACGCCTGCTCACTCAGCAGTGGCGCGACCTGACGTTCGTCCACTGGCCGGTGCCGCCCGAGACTGTCGCACCCCTCCTGCCGCCGGGCACGACTCCGGACATCCATGCCGGGACGAGCTGGGTCGGTCTCGTCGCGTTTCGGATGTGGCGGATCGGCATCGGTCGTACTCCCGGCCTGCCGTACGTCGGGACGTTCCCGGAAACGAATGTGCGGCTCTACTCCGTCGACGGGTCGGGTCGGCGCGGCGTCGTATTCCGGTCGCTGGAGGCCACCCGGCTTGCACCGGTGCTCGTCGCCCGCTGGGCGTTCGACCTTCCGTACATGTGGGCGGGCATGTCGATCGAGCGCGACGGCGACGTCATCCGCTATCGCTCACGCCGGCGTTGGCCCCGCGATCAGGGCCGCCCGGCGTCGCGCTTGTCGGTGCGAATCGGTTCGCGCATCGAGCAGCCCGGGCCGTTGGAAGACTTCCTCACCGCTCGCTGGGGACTACACAATCACTGGTACGGCACGACCAGGTACCTGCCGAACGTGCACCCGGCGTGGCCACTGCACCATGCCGAGGTGCTCGAACTAGACGACGACCTGGTCGCGGCGGCCGGCCTGCCGAGCCCGACCGCCGCGCCATCCAGCGTGCTCTTTTCGCCGGGCGTACCCGTATGGTTTGGCCCGCCCGAGGCCCGCGGCTAAGCCGCCGTGACCGGCGGCGCGGTCTGAGCCGGCGTGGCGTCGATCTTGCGTGAGGCCAGGCCGCACATGCCGAGGATCAGCGACGCCGACGAACGCGTGCAGCGCGCCCCATCCGACGCCGTCGTCCTTGCCGGCATCGGCGAGGATCGGCTGAATCGGCGCGGCCAGGACGAACAGCACGATCGCGGCGATCAGCGGTCGCCGCCCGGGTCGGGCGACGATCGCGGCGATCAGCACGAGGATCGTGAACCCGCCGATGATCGAGCCGAGTGTTTCGTGCGCCCCCCAGTCTCGTTCCTTGTGGAACGAGCCGAACGCGCCGAAGCCGGCGAGCGCGAACTGTACGGCCACGAGCGTGCCGGTGGCCATCGCGAGGATGCGCATGATCTGCGCGGACGTCGTGCGGTATCCGGCGGGCAGTCCTTTGACGGAGTCAGACATGCCCACACCCTAGAACCGGATCTTGGAAGCGAGCCATACAACCCTCGATGACTTCGCGTGGCCGCGCCTACGACGCTCGGCGTACGCGGTATCTGCGGCAGCGGTGTGGCCTGCGACAAGGGCGACGACGCGGCCTGCGACAATGAGTCACCGTGACGACCGTGACCAAGCCACGCATTCCCAACGTCCTCGCCGCCCGCTACGCGAGCGCGGAGCTGGTCACCATCTGGTCGCCGGAGGAGAAGGTCCGGGCGGAGCGCCGGTTGTGGATCGCGGTGCTGCGGGCACAGCGCGATCTCGGCATCCCGCTGCCCGACGGCGTGATCGAGGCGTACGAGGCCGTGGTCGACGACGTCGATCTGGCCCGCATCGCCGAGCGCGAACGGGTGACGCGCCACGACGTGAAGGCGCGGATCGAGGAATTCTCCGCGCTCGCCGGGCACGAACAGATCCACAAGGGCATGACGTCTCGCGACCTGACCGAAAACGTCGAGCAGCTGCAGATCCGCGCATCCCTCTCGCTGATTCGCGAACGGATCGTCACCACCCTGGCCCGGCTCGCGTCGCGTGCCGTCGAGCATGAGTCGACGGTGATGGTCGGCCGGTCGCACAACGTACCGGCGCAGGCCACCACGCTCGGCAAGCGGTTCGCCAGTGCCGCCGAGGAGCTGCTCATCGCGTACGAGCGGATCGACGATCTGATCGGCCGCTACCCGCTGCGCGGCATCAAGGGACCGGTCGGCACGTCGCGCCGACCAGCTCGACCTCTTCGACGGCGACGAGGCGAAGGTGGCGGAGCTGGAACAGCGCGTCGCCGAGCACCTCGGCTTCACGCGGGTGCTTGACGAGCGTCGGCCAGGTCTACCCGCGGTCGCTGGACTTCGATGTCGTCGCGGCGCTGGCGCAGGCCGCCGCCGCGCCGTCCAGCCTCGCTACGACGATCCGCCTGATGGCCGGGCAGGAGCTGGTCACCGAGGGGTTCAAGGCGGGCCAGGTCGGGTCGAGCGCCATGCCGCACAAGATGAACACGCGATCGTGCGAGCGCGTCAACGGCCTGGCCGTCATCCTCCGCGGTTACCTGTCGATGGTCGGCGAGCTGGCCGGCGACCAGTGGAACGAGGGCGACGTGTCCTGCTCGGTGGTCCGCCGGGTCGCCCTGCCGGACGCGTTCTTCGCCCTCGACGGGCTGTTCCAGACGTTCCTCACCGTGCTCGACGAGTTCGGCGCCTACCCGGCGGTGATCGCCCGCGAGCTCGACCGGTACCTGCCGTTCCTCGCGACGACGAAAGTGCTGGTCGCGGCGGTCCGTCGCGGCGTCGGCCGGGAGAGGGCACACGAGGCGATCAAGGAGCACGCGGTCGCGGTTGCGCTCGCCATGCGGGAGAAGGGCGCCGCCGAAAACGATCTCTTCGACCGGCTCGCCGCGGACGCCCGACTCGGGCTCACCCGCGCCGAGATCGATGCGTTGGTCGCGGACCGCTCGGCCTTCGCCGGCGCGGCGTCCGCACAGGTCGAGGCCGTCGCGGCGCGCGTCGCCGACGTGGTTCGCCGATACCCCGCCGCGGGTACGTACACCCCGGCGCCGATTCTCTGATCCGGCTGGTTGTCGATCCGGCCGGCGTGCCGTTGGACACGGGCGTGCACCTGCGCTGATCACGGGAAACGGCGGCTGGAACACTAGGAGCGTGATGAGCGAGCCGAATGTCGTGCTGCCGAGGCCGTCGTACTCGGGAAAGGTCCGGGATCTGTACGAGGTGGCCGACGACGCTCATGGCGGACGGCTGCTCATGGTCGCCAGCGACCGGATGAGCGCCTTCGACGTCGTGCTCCCGACGCCGATCCCGGACAAGGGCAAGATCCTCACACAACTCAGCCTGTGGTGGTTCGGCCAGCTCGCGAGCATGATCGACAATCACGTGATCACCGCGGACGTCGATGCCTATCCGGCGCCGTTCACCGGTCGTCCCGAGCTTGCGGGCCGATCGATTCTGGTCCGCCGCCTTGACATGGTGATGGTCGAGTGCGTCGCCCGCGCATACCTGTCGGGCAGCGGCACGGTGCAGTACGAAGCGTCACGATCGGTGTCCGGGGTTCCGCTGCCCGACGGACTGACCGAGGGGTCGAAACTTCCCGAGACGATCTTCACGCCCAACGACTAAGGGCGGTCCGACCAACCACGACGAGCCGATGACGTACGCGCAGATGGTGCGCCGAGGTCGGCGCCGACCGTGCGGCCGAGTTGCGCGCTCTGACGATCGAGGTACTGGATCGCGGCCGCGCGATCTGTGAGCCGCGCGGCATCCTGCTCGCCGACACCAAGGTCGAGTTCGGTGTGACGCCGGCCGGTCAGATCATCCTGGCCGATGAGGTGCTCACGCCGGACTCGTCGCGGTTCTGGCCGGCCGACCGCTGGGAGCCGGGCCACGCCCAGCCGAGCTACGACAAGCAGCCGCTGCGGGACTGGCTCGCCACGTTGGATTGGGATCGCTCGTCGCCGGGGCCCGATTTGCCGGACGAGATCGTCGAGGCGACGCGGGCGCGTTACGTCACCGCGTACGAGAAGATCACCGGGGCTACCTGGCGATGATCAGTTTCCTCGCCGCCGCCGGGACGGCGTTCATCCTCATCGTGCCGGTCGAGCTGCCGGACAAGACGTTCATCGCGACGCTCATCCTGACGACCAAATATCGCCCGCTGGCGGTCTGGCTCGGTGTGATCTGCGCGTTTTTCGTGCAGTGCGTCGTCGCGGTCGCGTTCGGTCGGCTCATCGGTCTGCTGCCGCACGAGATTGTGAAGTGGGTGGTTGTCGCGCTGTTCCTGATCGGCGCGACGATCCTCTTTCGGTCGGCGCGCAGCGGCGATGGCGACGATGGGGAAACGGACGCGGCGCCGAACACCGTACGGTCCGGTTTGCGGGCGGTCGTGGCGAGCTTCCTCGTCCTGTTCGCGGCCGAATGGGGCGATCTGTCCCAGCTGTTGACGGCCGGCCTGGTCGCGAAGGGCAACGATCCGTACGCGACGTTTGTCGGTTCGTGGCTGGGTCTGGTCCTGGTATCCGGGCTCGCGGTGCTCCTGGGTCGATGGCTGATGAAGAGGGTCCGGCTGGAACTAGTGCGGTACGTCGCGGCCGGGATCTGCGCGGCACTCGCCGTGGTCACGGCGATCACCGCCTGATCGCGGCACGCGCCGGCCTCGGCCGGCGTGAAGTGGATGCTTCGGCCCGGCGCGGCCAACCGGCTCATGAGGGCGGGACCGCACTGCTCAGGTAGGCTGTGCAAGCCCGCCTCGAGCGGACACGTGGTTGTGCCCGGGGGCGTGTAGCCGTGCGCGTCCCGCGAACGGCAACCGGAAACCACAGGCTGGAGAGACCCCGTGGCTCGCGTCGTTGTCGACGTCATGCTCAAGCCCGAAATCCTCGATCCCCAGGGACAGGCCGTCGCGAACGCCCTGCCGAGCCTCGGCGTCGAAGGGGTTTCGGCGGTCCGGATCGGTAAGCGCATCGAGATCGAGTTCACCGACGGCCCGACGCCGACGCGGATCTCGATCGGGCCCGCATGATCGCCGACCGGCTGCTGGCCAACCCGGTGATCGAGGACTTCACCGTACGGCTGGCCGAAGACCTTACGGGTGCCGAGCGGTGAGGATCGGCGTCGTTACATTTCCCGGCTCGCTGGACGATGGCGACGCCCGTCGGGCCGTACGGTTCGGTGGCGCCGACGCCGTCGCGCTGTGGCACGGCGATGCCGACCTGCACGGCGTGGACGCGGTCGTGCTGCCCGGCGGCTTTTCGTACGGCGACTACCTGCGCTGCGGTGCGATCGCGCGGTTCTCACCCGTGATGACCTCGATCATCGACGCGGCGCGCGCGGGACTTGCCGGTGCTCGGCATCTGTAACGGGTTTCAGGTGCTGTGCGAGGCGCACCTGCTGCCCGGCGCCCTGACCCGCAACAGCCATCTGCACTTCCGCAATCGCGACCAGCGGCTGCGGATCGAGTCCGCCGACTCGTCGTGGCTCGGCGATTTCGCCGTCGGTCACGAGATCGTCATTCCGGTGAAGAACGGCGAGGGTCGGTTCGTCGCCGATGCCGCGACCTTGGACGAGCTGACCGTGGAAAACCGCATCGTCGCCCGCTACGTCGGCGGCAACCCGAACGGCTCGATGCGTGACATCGCCGCGATCCGTAACGAGGCCGGCAACGTCGTCGGGATCATGCCGCACCCCGAGCACGCGATCGCCGCCCTGACCGGCCCGTCCGTCGACGGGCTCGGCTTCTTCACGTCGATCATCAGGGCGATCGCCGCCGGCCGTACGAGCCGCCGGGCGGGGGCACCGGCATGACCATCGCTGACCACGAGACACCGGACGCGACGAGCGGAGCCGGCTTCACCCCGGCAGCGGCGGGCGAACCGACGGGCTCGCCAGAATCGCCGCGCTATGGGAACGGCAGTGGCGCTCGGACCGCGCCACCGACGCGGCCAGCGTCCGCGCCGACGTCGGCGTCAGGGGCGTCGGGGCGGGGGCGTCGGCCACGAACCCGCAGCGCATCCAGGAAGAAGGCTTTGACGTGCTCCCGTTCAATGGTGTGGATTCGGTCGAGCGGGCCGCAGCCACGCCGAGCGAGGCGCAGCCCTATCGCGAACTCGGGCTGGCCGAAGACGAGTATGCGAAGGTCCGCTCGATCCTCGGACGCCGGCCCACCGACTCCGAGCTGTACATGTACTCGATCATGTGGAGCGAGCACTGCTCGTACAAGTCGAGCAAGGTTCACCTGCGACAGTTCGGCGAGAAGGCGCCGCACTCGGACCGGCTGCTCGCCGGCATGGGTGAGAATGCCGGCGTCATCGCGATCAGCGACCGGCTGGCGGTGACGTTCAAGGTCGAATCGCACAACCACCCGAGCTTCGTCGAGCCGTATCAGGGCGCGGCGACCGGCGTCGGCGGCATCGTGCGGGACATCCTCGCGATGGGCGCGCGTCCGATCGCGGTGATGGATCCGCTGCGCTTCGGCGCGATCGACCATCCGGACACCGCGCGTCTGCTCGGCGGCATCGTCGGCGGCGTCGGTGGGTACGGCAACTGTCTGGGCCTGCCGAACATCGGTGGCGAACTCGTCTTCGACCCCTGCTACCAGGCGAACCCGCTGCTCAACGCGCTGTGCCTCGGCGTCCTGCCCACCGACGGCCTGCAGAGCAAGAACGCGACCGGTCCAGGCAACGTCGTGGTGCTGATGGGCGCCAAGACCGGTCGGGACGGCATCGGCGGCGCGTCCGTGCTGGCCAGCGCCACCTTCGACGCGGACAGCGAGACGCGCCGCCCATCCGTACAAGTGGGTGATCCGTTCACCGAGAAGCTGCTGATCGAGGCGTGCCTCGAGCTTTACGCGGCGAAGCTCGTCGTGGGCATCCAGGATCTCGGCGCGGCCGGCATCAGCTGTGCGCTCACCGAGACCGCGGCCGGGGCCGGTACGGGTATGCGGGCCTACCTCGAACGGGTGCCGTTGCGCGAGCCGTCGATGGCGCCGCACGAGATCCTGGCCAGCGAGTCCCAGGAACGCATGCTGCTGATCGTCACGCCGGAGAACCTCAAGGCGGTGCTCGCGGTCGCCGAGAAGTGGGGCGTGCTCGCGACCGACATCGGGGAAGTCACCGACACCGGACGCCTGGTCATCACGTGGCGCGGCGAGACCGTGGTCGACGTGCCGCCGGGCTCGCTGGCCGACGACGGTCCGGTCTATGCGCGGCCGATGCGCGAGCCGGCCGACCGTCCGCTGCTGATGGTCGACCGGGCCGAGACGCTGCCGCGCCCGAAGTCGGGCGAGGAGCTCCTCGCCACCGTGCTGCGCATGATCGGCAGCCCGAACCTGTGCGACAAGACGTACGTGACCGAGCAGTACGACCGGTACGTGCTCGGCAATACCGTGCTCGCGCAGCCCGAGGACGCCGGCGTCATCCGGCTCGACGAAGAAACGGGTCTCGGCGTGGCGCTGTCGACCGACGGCAACGGTCGGTTCACTCGCCTCGATCCGTACGCCGGCGCGCAGCTCGCGTTGGCCGAGGCGTACCGGAACGTGGCGATGACCGGAGCCGAGCCGGTCGCGGTCACGAACTGCCTCAACTTCGGCTCGCCCGAGGATCCGGCGGTGATGTGGCAGTTCGCCGAGGCGGTACGCGGCCTCGCCGACGGCTGCGCGACCATCGGGATTCCGGTCACCGGCGGGAACGTGAGCTTCTACAACCAGACCGGTGCGGCGGCGATCAATCCGACCCCGGTCGTGGGCGTGCTCGGCATCCTCGCGAACGTGGCCGAGCGCGTACCGATGGGTTTCCAAAACGACGGCGACCTGTTGTATCTCCTGGGCGACACGCACGAGGAGCTGTCCGGCTCGGAGTGGGCGTGGGTTGAGCATGGCCATCTCGGCGGACAGCCGCCGCGGGTCGACTTCGCGGCCGAGCGCACGTTGGCGATGACCGTCGCGGCGGCCGCGGTCCGGGGTCAGGTCACGACCGCGCACGACCTGTCCGACGGCGGTCTCGCGCAGGCGCTCGTCGAGTCGTGTCTGCGTCGTGGGCTCGGTGCGACGGTCGGTTTGCCGCCCGAGCATCTCGCCGTTCACCGCGCTGTTCAGTGAGTCGACGGCTCGCGCCCTGGTGGCAGTGCCGCGTGGACAGGAACTGGCGTTCGCGGCACTCTGCGACGAGCTGGGTCAGCCGTTCACAGCGATCGGCGCGGTCCAGGCGTCCAGCGGGACGCTCGAGATCATTGACCAGTTCACCGTGTCGCTCGACGACCTTCGCGCGGCGCACACGGGCACGCTGGAACGACACTTCGCCGGCGCACCGAAGCCAAGCGACAGCCGCGAGGCGTCATGAGCACGCCGAGCCAGTCGGGTCACTGAGTTTCGTGTCCGAAGCGTCGGGCGCGTCAACTTCCGTTGGCGTCAGCCTGAATTCACAGCCCGGCAGCGGGGCTCGGTTCGAGTGGGGACTCGCCGGCGCGGCCGAACTCGGCCATTCGTGCTCGGTCCTCGTCGTGGTCGACGTGCTGTCCTTCACCACCGCCCTCGACATCGCGGTCAGCCGGGGCATGCGCGTGCACCCGTTCCCGTGGAACGGCCAAGCGTCGGCTTACGCCGAGCGGCTCGGTGCGGCCGTCGCGGTCCGCCGAGCGGCGCTCGACCGCGACCACCCGTGGTCACTTTCACCGGCGTCGTTGCTGCGAGCGCCGGCCGTCGCCGACCTCGTGCTCCCCTCGCCGAACGGTGCGGCGATCTGCGCGGCCGCCGGAGCGACCGGAGTGCCCGTGGTCGCGGCGTGCCTGCGCAACGCACGCGCCGTCGTGGGTTGGCTCCACCAACAGGGGTACGGCGGACCGACGCGTCCCGTTGGCGTGATCGCCGCGGGCGAGCGGTGGCCCGATGGCACGATGCGGCCGGGTGTCGAGGATCTCGTCGGTGCGGCGATGGTGCTCGACGGGCTTTCACACGTGACGGGTGGTCTGTCGGTGGAGGCCGCGGTGACATTGGCCGCGCTCGCCGCGCTTCCCGATCCGGTGGCCGCGGTCCGGGGCTGCGTATCGGCTCGGATCTTGGTCGAGCGCGGATTCGCGGCCGACGTGGACGCGGCCGTTGACGTCGATGCGTCGACGACCGTACCCGTGCTATCGGGCGGTTTCTTCAGCGCGGCGGCGTAGCTTCTCGCGGCGTTAGTCGTCGAGCCAGTCGACCGAACCGCGCTGATCCGGCGGCACGTACCCGCCGCGATAGCCGCCCGGTGTCCCGGTGCCCTGGTGGGCTCCCGGTCGCGCGGACGCCGACTGCTGGTCGCCCGGCCCGTTGTCGTAGCCGCCGGTGCCGTACCCGTTGGCGTCGTACCCGTTCGCGTCATAGCCGTTCGCGTCATAGCCGTTGGCGTCGTACCCGTTGGCGTCGTAACGGTTGTCGGCGTAGCCATTGGACTCATAGTTGTTGGCGTAGTCGCCGTTGCCGGCGCCGTAGCCGTTGTCGGCCTGATACGCGTTGGTGTCGTAGCCCGGCGCCGGCTGCCCGCCGTACGACCCCTGGTCGCCGTACTCCTGCTGGGCGTAGCCGTTGGCGTCGTACCCCGCTTGCGAGTAACCGTTATCGGCGTAGCCGTTTGTGCCGTAGCCGTTGTCGCCGTACGTGGGCTGGCCGTTGTATCCGGCCGCGCCGCCGTAACCCTGCTGCCCCTCGTAGCCATGCTGGCCGTACTGGTTGGCATCGTGGCTCGCGTCGTACGCCGGCTGGCCATAGCCGCTATCGCCGTAGCCCTGGGTTTGCGAATAGTCCGGCTGGGCGTTGCCGGCCGGTTGACCGTACGGCGCGCCGTAGCCGTTGGCGGGGTAATCCGGCTGCTCATAGCCGGCCGGTCCATGGCTGGGCTGACCGTACGTGGCTGGGCCGTTGCCCTGCTGGCCGTAGCCGCCACTGGAGCCGTAACCGTTGCCGTTCCCGCCGTATCCGCCACTCGAGCCCGGCCCGTCGGGGTACGGCGTGCGAGCGGGCTGCCCGTATGCGGCGCCCGATCCGGGCTGGTTCTGGCCGGCGTATCCGGCGCCCGATCCGGGCTGGTTCTGGCCGGCGTATCCGGCTCCCGACGCTGGTCGGTTCTGGCCGGCGTATCCGGCTCCCGATCCGGGCTGGTTGTAGCCGGCGTATCCGGCGCCCGATCCGGGCTGGTTATAGCCGCCGTACCCGGCTCCCGACGCCGGTCGGTTCTGGCCGGCGTATCCGGCGCCCGACCCGGGTTGGTTGTAGCCGGCGTATCCGGCGCCCGATCCGGGCTGGTTCTGGGCGTAGCCGGGAGCGGCGTACGTAGCATCGCCCGCGCCGTAGCCTGAGCCACCGGCGTAGCCGCCGCCTTGATAAGGGTCGACCGGTCGCGGCATCGTCGGCGGCGCGGCCGCACCGGCCATGTTGCGAGGCCGAGCGGATGGACCATCGTCTGCGCGTCGCCGAGATTCGCCGCCTGGCCCTGACGGGCGATCATGGTCGGCTCGGGCATCGACATCGGCCGCGAGCTCATGTATCCGGTGCCATCGTCGCTGGGTGTCGGCGTCGGCGCGCCGTCCGGATCGCCGCCGAAGTCGTCTCGCTTGCGACGGGCCAGCAGATAGATCGCCACCGCGGCCCCCGCGAGCAGCAACAGAACGCCGAGGACCAGGACCACCTTGACCGGGCCGCTGAAGCCGCTGCTGTTACTGCCGGCGGTGGTGTTGCCCGGCGGGATAACCCCGCCGGAGTCGCTCGGCGCCCCGGAGAGACCATCGCTCGGTGTGGATCCCGCGCTGGACGGTGGGCCCGACGGTGTCGCCGACGCCGAGGCCGACGGCGCGACCGCGACCGGTTTGATGAGCACCCGCCACCCGGTCAGGTTTTGGCCTGGAGTGAAGGTCTTCGGTGTGCCGGTGAAGTCCTGGTAGCCCTTCTTCGATGCGCCGATGACGACCGGGCCCGCGACGACAGGTGTCGAGCCCCCGGCGGTGAAGGAGAACTTGCCGCTGCTGCTAGAGCGGGTGAGGTACGAGTGATTCGCCGCGTCCTGCAGGTTAACCAGGGCGCTGGCCACCGGCTGCCCGGTTGTGACGTCGTCGACGACGCCCGAGATCGTCGACGACGGCGGCGGCGCTGGTCCATTCAGCGTGAGGCTGAACCCCTTTGACACGGGGCTGTTGCTCGCCGGCGATTCGACGACGGAGACAGACGACGAGCCAAACGTTGCCTTCCCGCCGGGAACGACATCGCTGATGGTCTGCGCGGCCTTGAGGGTGAACACCAAGTTCGCGACGGCCTTGGCCGGCGGCGGCGCCGTGTGCGCCGTGAAGTTGCATGTCGCCTGGCCGGCCTGCGACTGACCCGAGTTGTCGCAGCCGCTGCCGAGACCAACCGTGATGTCACTCGCAGACGCGCTACCGCCACTGACCGCGAGAGTCGCGGCCATGGGTGTGTTGTCGTTCTCCCCGGTGTTGGTTACGACAACATTGACGGTCGCGGACTGACCCGGATTGAGCGTGACCGATGATGGGGAGACGGTGACGGTGACGCCGGCGCTGGCTGCGAACGTCGGATGCGCCGCGAGACCGATGCCGAGCAAGCTGGCGACGATGGCCAGTGCCACGAACAGTCCTGCGTACGCTCGCGTTCGTGGGCGCATCCAGGATCGCCCGTGCGCTGTCACGTCTCCACCGCCTCCTGGCCGGTCACCCGACCGAGTCGTCGTACACACAACGACGTATCCGACCATGACGTAACAGTGTCGCCCGCGCATGTTCCAATGCGGATACATCGTGGGCAACTATGCCTGTTTCCCCGCCACTCTTAAAGCGGGGGCCGGTTGTCAGGCACATTGCAGATAGGTCGTATCGTCCCGACGTGTCCCCTGCGTACCGTAATTCCGTCGCCATACAGAGCGTGATCAAGGCCATCGCGAGCCGGCGGAGAACCCGACCGTGGCGCACTCCGCGACGCGGTACGGGAGCTTTTGCGGGAATTGTCGGTCCGCGCGCCTGGCCGATCGGTGGAGGTCCGGGTCCCACCTTTTGGTGCTGTTCAATGTATTCCCGGTCCGCGTCACACCCGTGGCACACCGCCCAATGTCGTCGAGACAGATGCTGTGACCTGGGTGAAAGTTGCGACGGGTGAGATGAGCTGGTCGACGGCGGTCGAATCGGGTGTCATCCGATCCAGTGGCGTTCGCGCGGATCTATCCCCGTTCCTGCCATTGTCATCCGACTCGTGACATCTCCTCGGTTCGCCCATCTTGGGCGGAGCCGGCTCTCGCGTACACTGGCCTGGCGGGAAATCTGGTCCCAACACTCGAGTCGAGGCACGTCGATCGGCTTTTCGACATGGGCAGACTTCCGTGCACAGCAGCGCTGTCGAGACCGCAAGGCCGAACCCGCCGACGACTCGCGCGGCCGGGACGGCGACGCCGATGAAGACAAGAGGAGCGCCGGTGCCCCGAGGCGACGGTCAGCTGAACCAGGATCTTGACCCACAGGAAAAGGGTCCTCAGGACGAGTGCGGCGTGTTCGGCGTGTGGGCCCCGGGCGAAGAGGTGGCCAAGCTCACCTACTTTGGCCTCTACGCCCTCCAACATCGCGGCCAGGAGGCCGCCGGCATCGCCGCCAGCGACGGTTCCGGCGTCGTCGTCTACAAGGATCTCGGCCTCGTCGCCCAGGTCTTCGACGAGTCGACGCTGTCCAGCCTGCGAGGGCATCTGGCGATCGGTCACACCCGCTACAGCACCACCGGCGCCTCCACCTGGGAGAACGCGCAGCCGGTCCTGAGGTCGTCGGAATTCGGGACCACGATCGCGCTCGCCCACAACGGAAACCTGGTCAACACGACGGAGTTGGCGAAGATCGCCCACGCGCCGGCCGGCGAGACCTCCGACACGGCGATCGTGAGCCAGATGCTCGCCGCCCAGCCCGATCTCTCGATCGAGGAAGCGGCCATGTCCGTCCTGCCGCAGCTGCGCGGCGCGTTCAGCTTCGTATTCATGGACGAGACGACGCTGTACGCGGCGCGCGACGCCAACGGCGTGCACCCCTTGGTGCTCGGCCGCCTGGAACGCGGCTGGGTGGTCGCGAGCGAGACCGCGGCGCTCGACATCGTCGGCGCTTCGATGGTCCGTGAGATCGAGCCGGGCGAGCTGATCGCGATCGACGAGCACGGCCTGCGGTCGCAGCGGTTCGCCGCACCGGAGCCGAAGGGCTGCCTGTTCGAGTACATCTACCTCGCTCGGCCGGATTCCACGATCGCCGGGCGCAACGTCTACGACGCCCGAGTCGAGGTCGGCCGCAAGCTGGCCCGAGAGCATCCGGTCGAGGCCGATCTGGTGATCCCGGTCCCGGAGTCGGGGACACCGGCCGCGATCGGATACGCGCAGGCCTCGGGGATCCCGTACGGCGCCGGGCTCATCAAGAACGCGTACGTCGGCCGGACGTTCATCCAGCCGTCCCAGACGATCCGCCAGCTCGGCATCCGGCTGAAGCTGAACCCGCTGCGCCATGTGTTGCGGGGCAAGCGGATCGTGGTCGTCGACGACTCGATCGTGCGCGGGAACACGCAGCGTGCGATCGTCCGGATGCTGCGTGAAGCCGGGGCGATCGAGGTGCACGTCCGGATCTCGTCGCCGCCGATCAAGTGGCCGTGCTTCTACGGCATTGACTTCGGCACCCGGGCCGAGCTGATCGCCGGCAACCTCGACATCGACGGCATTCGCCGCTCGATCGGTGCCGACACCCTCGGTTACGTGTCTATCGAAGGGCTGATCGCGGCGTCCGAGCAGCCGGCGAGTCGTCTGTGCCGCGCCTGTCTCGATGGCGTCTACCCGATCGAGCTACCGCACGAGAGCATGATCGGCAAACATGTGCTCGAAGGTGTCGGCCGCCGGCTCGAATCCATCGAGGCAGCGAGCGCGGATCGAAGCGTGACCTGGTCCACGCGCAGACCGCCGGCGGTCTGGACGCACTGAGGCGGCCGTAGCGGTCGCGGAAAGCCCCACAGATACCGCAAGGTCCGCAGGCGAGACCATTGGCCGGCGTAGGACAGCTGAATCGGCAGTACGCAGCACCAAGGGAGAAAAGCAGTGACATACGTGAGCGAGCGTTCGGAGGCCGCCCGGCAGCCGTGGAGTGCCAACGCCGGTAAGACCACCCGCAAGCGCACGGTGACATATGCCGATGCCGGCGTCTCCATCGACGCCGGCGAGCAGGCAGTCGAGCTGCTGAAGTCGAAGGTGTCGCGCACCTGGCGCCACGAGGTCGTCGGCGATCTCGGTGGCTTCGCCGGCCTCTTCCGGTTGGACACGAAGAAATACAAGAATCCGATCCTCGCGTCGTCGGCGGACGGTGTCGGCACCAAGCTGGTCATCGCGCAGCAGATGGACATCCACGACACCGTGGGCGTGGATCTCGTGGCGATGGTCGTCGACGACCTCGTCGCGTGCGGCGCCGAGCCGCTGTTCCTGCTCGACTACATCGCCTGCGGTGAGGTCGTGCCAGAGCGGGTGGCCGAGATCGCGGCCGGCATCGCGGACGGTTGCCGGACCGCCGGCTGCGCGCTGCTCGGCGGCGAGACGGCGGAGCACCCAGGCATGATGGCGCCGCACGAGTACGACATCTCGGGGACGGGCGTGGGCGTCGTCGAAGAAGAGGCCATGCTCGGTGCGCATCGGGTCGAGCTGGGCGATGTCGTGATCGCCCTCGGCTCGTCCGGCATGCACTCCAACGGCTACTCGCTCGTCCGTCACGTGCTTCTGGGCGCCGGACGGCTGCGGCTCGACACCATCGTCGAGGAGCTCGGTCGCCAGCGGACACTCGGCGAGGAGTTGCTCACCCCGACCAAGATCTACGCGCGGGACTGCCTCGATCTGATCACCGAATGCGACGTCCGGGCGTACGCCCATGTCACCGGTGGCGGCATCCCCGGCAATCTGGTACGGGTGCTGCCCGACCACGTCGACGCGATCGTCGACCGGTCGACCTGGCGGCCGCAGCCGATCTTCGAACTGATCCAGCGCAAGGGCCGGATCGACGACCCCGAGATGGAGTCGACCTTCAACATGGGCGTCGGCATGTTCGCCGATCGTCGCGCCGGCACGATGCCGATCGGGCGCTGGCGTTCCTGGCCGGCCGCAAGGTCGCACGCCTGGCCGGCCGGCGAGATCATTGCGGGCACCGGCACCGTGCACATGGTGGGCTCGCACACCGGCGGCTGACGAACAGACTTCGCAAACGGGCCTTTTCCCCAGCGCCATCGGCCCATAGGCTGATGCGACACTCCCCAAAACGAAGGAGGGCGGGTGTCGCACGATCGCACGGCGCCGGGCGCGTTGTCCACGCACCATCCGGTCGCTTGGCACGGCATGCGCGGCATCGCGCCCGTACCGTCGTATGTGATCATGCAGCCCACCACGCTGTGCAACTTGGACTGTGCGTACTGCTATCTGCCGTTCCGCGCAGACGGACCGCAAGATGCCGGTGGCCGTGGCGACGGCGGTGGCCGGCACGGTCAATCGATGGGCGGCCCAGACCGAGCGATTCTCGGTGGTGTGGCACGCGGGTGAGCCGCTTGCCGCGGGCCGAGCGCATCTTGGCGCGCTGATGGCCCCGTTTCGACGGCGTCGAGCACCACATCCAGACGAACGCGACGCTGATCGACGACGCGTGGTGCGACTTCTTCATCGAACATGACGTACGGATCGGCGTGAGCATCGACGGCGACGCTGCCCGTACGGCGTCCCGGGTGGACCGGGCCGGCCGACCGGCGTACGACAAGATCCGGAAGGGAATCGACACGCTGCGCCGGCGGGGCATCCCGTTCGCCGCGCTGTGTGTCGTGTCGGCGCCCACCGCCGGTCTCGGCACCGAGCTGTACGCGTTCTTCCGCGACCTGGGCTGCTCACGCGCTCGGGGTCAACGTCGAGGAGCAGGAGGGCGTCAACGCGCGGTCGAACGCGTTCGACGCGGCCGACGTACGAGCGTTCTGGGCCGAGCTGACCGCGGCTTGGCGCGCCGACCCGGCGATCGAGCTGCGGGAGATCGAATGGGCGCTGTGGTTTGCGTCCAACGCAGTCGATGGAACGGCCGATGACCTGTTGCCGCGCCGCATCGACCCGATCCCGACGATCGCGCACGACGGCTCGGTGGTTCTGCTGTCACCTGAGCTCGCCGGCTTCCGGGACGCTCGTTACGGCGACTTCGCGTCCGGCAACGTCACCGAAACCGCGCTCGACCTGTTGCTAGATCGGGTGACCGGTCGTCCGGACGGCTGGATCGCCGAATATCTCGCCGGCGTCGAGGAGTGCCGCCGTTCGTGCGCGTACTTCGGTTTCTGCGGCGGCGCGCACGCGGCCAACCGGTATTTCGAGCGGGGGAGCTTCGACGGCACGGAGACGAACCATTGCCGGAACAGCAAGATCCGCCTGATCGAAGGAGTGCTCGACTATGCCCGAGCCCAGTGATCCGCTGAGCGAACGGCTGGCCACCGCACCCGGTCTTCCGACGTTGTTGGCCGAGGCGCGCGCGACCTGGCTCGCGCGGGCCGAACGCGACGTCGCCGCCACCGCCGTGGCATGCGACGAGGATGCGGCTGCGGGCGACCCTCCTGCCATTCGTGACGATCAGTCGGCCGGCACTCCCACGTCGCGGCGGCCGGAACGAGACGCGGCGACGGGCGGCGGGCCGTCGGTGCGCGTTCGTCCGAGCACGCCCCGGTGGCGGGCATTCGAGGACGCGTTTCCGACGTTCTACCAATTCACGAACCGGCCTCGCGGGTAGGTGCCGTCGCGCCGCCGGCTTGGGCTATCGGAGCGTGGCGGTTGGCGACCGAATCTCGTCAGCAACCGCCACGTGCTCCATGATGGACCTGTCTCCCCGACCCTTCACCCCCGACGGACGGTGCCACGGTGGACGATGCCCAGGTTGAACTCGACGGATTCGTACGCCGCGAGGAGACGTTCAACGGCAAGTCGTATCCCGTCTATCAAGGTGGCACCGGGCCCGCGGTGATCGTGATCCACGAGATCCCGGGGCTACACCCCGGTGTCGTCAATTTTGCGCGGCATATCGTGCAAGCCGGATTCACTGTCGTCATGCCGTCGATGTTCGGGACACCCGGGCGTGCACCGATCCGGCGGGTACGTGCTCGAAACGGTCGCCCACGTGTGCGTATCGCGGGAGTTCCACATGTTCGCGTTCGGCCAGTCGTCGCCGATCGTGACGTTCTTGCGCGCGCTGGCGGCACGGGCCCACGAGGAATGCGGCGGCCGTGGCGTCGGCGCCATCGGGATGTGCTTCACCGGCGGCTTCGCCCTCAGCATGGCCGTCGACGAACGGATGCTCGCGCCGGTGCTGAGCCAGCCGGCCAGTCCGGCCGCGATGGGCGCCCGACGGCGAACGAGCATCGACATCAGCCCGGCCGATTTCGACCGGGTCAAACAGCGGGCCGCCGCGGGCGCGTGCCGGGTCCTCGGCCTGCGGTTCACCGCTGACCGAGCCGTGCCGGAGGAACGCTTTGCGATGCTTCGCCGCGAGCTTGGCGACGCTTTCATCGCGATCGAGATCGACTCGTCGCGCGGGAATCCGTTCGGCATCCCGGCCAGCTCACATTCGGTCCTCACCGAACACCTCGTCGAGCAGCCGGGACACCCGACGGTCGAGGCGCGCGACCGGGTCCTGGAGTTTCTGCGGACGCAGTTGACCTGATCTCGGTGCTCGTTATGGTCGCCCGCGATTGTTACTCGCGGCGACACTCACGGGCGAGCTTGCGTCGAGACGGCTTTGCACTCAGACGCACGACGAGCACGGCGGGCCAACCCGGCGTGCTCGTGGCGGCGCTCCACCCGCTCCGCGCAAGACACTCAGCGCGGAGGCACACCCCAGCGCGCAGCGAGGTCGTCTTCGTCGTCGTCCTCGGACTCGTCGTCTTCGGCGTTCTCGTCGTCGAACTCGTCCGGGTCGTCGAACTTGTCATTCGACCCACCAGTGCCAAGCTCGCGCTGCAACGCCGCGAGGTCGGTGTTCGGGGAGTGATACTTCAACTCCCGGGCCACCTTTGTCTGCTTGGCCTTAGCACGGCCGCGCCCCATGGCTCGACCCCCTCGCACAGAATTACGGGGCAGCCCTATAGGCCGGGCCCCGATGACGTCAGGCATCTCTCGTGGCTCATACGGTACATGTCGAGGGCCGTCTTCGACACCTCGGCCCACCGCGTTATCGCATGACTGTGTGGCTGGCCACACCAATCGTGGAGCGGTCGCGCGCGATAACCGATTTGCCGTGATTCGCACGTAACGCGCTGATGATCTTCGGTACGGGTGTACGAAAATCGCGACCTTCGGCGGCGGTCGGCGACCTTCGATCAGGCCGCGTGCGGCACGCCCTGTATCGCCCGGATCACGTCGTCGAGATTGACGAGATTCGTCCGGTCCCGGCCGGCCAGGGCCGCCTCGACAGCGCGGCGGATGAACGTCGAGGACGAGACGCCCAGCTCGGTCGCGGCCTCGTCGATGCGTTGTTTGAGATCCATCGGTAGGCGGAGCGAACTCACCACCGTCGGTCCGGCCGACGCTGGCGTGGACGGCAATCGGGCCAGAAGTTCCGCCTCTTGTTCGCGGGACAGCGCTGGCTCCGGCGCCAGGTTGTCGATCATGTGGTTGATCTGATCGGGCGTCATGTCCAGCAACTGCAGGTCGCTCACCGGTTCGTTTCCCATGCCTCGAATTCCCCCTTCTCCTCGGCACTCATGTCGCGCGCTCCCACGATCAGCGCGTCGAACCCGTCCAGTCGCCGTACGGTGACGATCAACGACCGGCCGCTGTCCGTGCGTCCCCAGACGTTGACGAACGCGAGACCGACCGGGCTGCGGACCGGCACGGGGCGGCGCCGTGACCCGTAGAGCACCTGAAGGACCTCGTCCGGCCCGATGCCTCGGACGCCGATCGCGGCGAGCGCGGCACTCAGCCACTCGTAGGGCACACGATCGACTGTACTACGCCGCGTATTACATGACCAGTCCGCGCGGTAGACGAGCGGCCGGACGACCGGCCGCTCGCACGCGTCACACGCGGATGGTGCGGAGCCGCCCGATCTCGGCCATCCGGCGCTCGGCCATCCGGTCCGCCGCAACCGCCGGGGGCACGCCCTCGGCCGCCGCGAGTTCGAGCAGTTGGCGCGTCGTGTCGAAGATCTTGGTAGCGCGCATCTTCGCGCGGTCGAAGTTGAAGCCCTTCGATCTCGTCCGCGACCTGGATCACGCCGCCGGCGTTGACCACGTAGTCGGGCGCGTAGAGGATGCCGCGCTCCTCCAGCAGCTTGTCGATGCCGGGGTGGGCGAGCTGGTTGTTCGCGGCGCCGGCGACGATCTTCGCCCGCAGCAGCGGGCACGCTCTCGTCGTTCAGCGCGCCGCCCAGCGCGCACGGCGCGTAGACGTCGATGTCCGACCGGATCAGCGCGGTCGCGTCGGCGACGAGATCCACCTGCGGGTACGTCTGCCGGGCCCAACCGAGCGCCTTCTCCGAGACGTCGGTGGCGACAACCGACGCGCCGTCGTCGAGCAGATGCTTGATCAGATGGCGGCCGACCTTGCCGAGCCCGGCGATGCCGACCCGGCGGCCGGCGAGCGACGGCGTGCCGTACAGGTGGTCGGCCGCGGCCCGCATCCCCTGGAAGACGCCCCAGGCGGTCAGGATCGAGCTGTCGCCGGCGCCACCGTGTTCGACGCTGCGTCCGGTGACGAACTCGGGTCTCCCGCGCGATCACGTCCATGTCCTGGACGTAGGTGCCGACGTCGCAGGCGGTGTAGTAGCGGCCGCCGAGCGACTCGCACCATCCGGCCGTACGCGCGCAGCAGTGACTCGCTCTTGATCTTTTCCGGGTCGCCCCAGATGACCGCCTTACCGCCGCCGAGGTCGAGACCGGCGAGCGCGTTCTTGTACGCCATGCCGCGGGACAGTTCGAGAACGTCGTGCAGCGCGTCTTCCTCGGACTCGTACGGGTAGAACCGGGTGCCGCCGAGCGCCGGACCGAGCGCGGTCGAGTAGATGCCGATGATCGCGCGGAGGCCGGATGGCTTGTCCTGGCAGAAGACGACCTGTTCGTGGCCGGTGTCGCTGGCGAATACGCCCATATTTCGCTCCTGGTGACTCCCTCGCGCGGCACCTCGTGGGGCGCGCGGGTGCTGGTTGCCCGGCGGGGTGATGCCGGATCTTATCCGAGCGTATCGAAATGATCTGTGGAGTGCGGGTTCGCGGTGTCCGCAACGGGGTGTCCAGAACGGATCGCGAGCCGTCGGCGGACGACGCGACGTGCCGACCGTGGCTACCGGTGAGGCCGAACGGACCATCGGTGAACCGGTGATTTGCCAATCCCGATGCATTCGTTGTGCCGTTCGCCGGCCCGGCGTGGCACGATCCGTCTGTGCCCGCCAACTTCGCCTCGTATCTCCGGGTCTACGAGCCACTGACCGCTTTCGACCGGGACCGCCAGGTCTATTGGCGCCGCTACGTCAAGGAAGGCCGCGCGGTCGCGCCGGCGGATGGGCCGGGCCGGCAGCGCACGGCGGTCCTGGAGGCGCTCGGCGCGGGGTGGACCCGGCTGCCGGACCTGCCCGAGGACGCGTACGTCCTGGAGACCGACGACACCCTGCTGGTCTGCCCGTGGAACCTGCGGGTCCGCATTGCCGAGGCCGCGTTGACCGCACGGGACGGGGTGCCACCCGTGCTGGCCGACGCCTTCGTGCCGCCGATGCTCGCCGGCATCGCCAAGACGGTCGTCGACGATTGGCGCAGCGGGGCACGGGTGCTCGAGCACGGCATGCCGCGCGTGCACGAGCAGATCGCGACATGGGGCATTCCCCTGCGGTGGTTCATCTTCGTCGACCTGTCCGAACGAGAGCTCGTCCTGGAGCCCGGCGTGCGTACGCTCCGTTACCGTACGGAGATCTCCAAGGCCCGCCGGCGGGCCCATCGGGCGCACTCGGTGCTGCGGAAGGCGCTCGGCACGGCGCCGGTTACCGAGGCGGTCGAGGAGGGCGCCCGGTGGCTCGAAGAGTTCCACCCGCGGTCGATCGTGGAACTCGATTACGGCGGCCTGGTCGGTCTGCTTTCCGACGAAGATTTGCGAGCAGATGACTCTCCTGGGTTGATTGCGGCGGGGCTAGCCGCATTGTCCCGAGGTGAGAGCCGACGCCGCCGCTGAGATTTATGAGCAGATTGTGGCGAGATGGCGTGAGGTCCAACTCCTCGAACGATGTAACTAAGAACGAGCACGCTTCGTATTCATGCCGATTCACGGACCGTAATTATCGGTCTAAATAAGACATCATGTGTCATCCAGAATGATGATAAATCGGACATTGATCCTCCATCCATCCATGTACGACCAGCCGTTCGGACCATGTCGGACATCGGGGACTAGCCGGACCATAGAAACGCGCCGGCCGGAGGGACCCCGGTTCGCGTTTATGGGTATATATGGAGGAGTGACCGATGGCATCGCGTACGCACGAGCCAGAGCCCTTGCTGACCCCGGCCGAGGTGGCGTCGATGTTCCGCGTCGACCCCAAGACCGTTACCCGGTGGGCGAAGGCGGGCAAGCTGAGCGCAATCCGCACGCTCGGCGGCCACCGCCGCTATCGCGAATCAGAGGTTCGCGCCCTGCTGCAGGGTCAGATTCCGACCCAGCGGCAAGGTGACTGAGAGTCAGATTTTGCGTCTGGCCCGGCTAGGTGCCAGTAGACGCTTCGGACGGCGGCGGCGCGTGTTGATGACACGCACCGCCGCCGTTTCGTACGTCCGCGGATCGGTCGCCCGCGTGAACCTACGCATTCACGCGGTCGGGTGAATTGTTCATACCGCCGGGAATGTCACACGGAGGCCGACCGAGCCCTCGGGGCCACGCCGCCACAGGCTCAGCGCGATCGATAGTCGGCCGAACCAGCCGTACTTCCGCCTGATCAACTCACGCGTCCGGTCGCTGCCCGCGGCGTCACAGATCTCGGCCCGCCCCGGTATGGGCTCGCTGCGGAGCTTGCCCAGGCGCGAGCAGGCCGCGACGGTGACGTCGGCGCGCCGCCGGATGCGTTTGACCTTCCAGGTGTCGGCGGCGGTCCAGATGTAGAGCGCGTCGCCTTCTGCGGCGCACCAGACGGCCGTCGGCACACCGGTGCCGTCCCGGCGGTAGGTCGTCAGCGACACGTAACTCTCGCCGGCGAATCGTTCGATCGCGCTGGTCATGGCCGACACCGTACGGCGGCCGGCCGCTAGGCGGGCACCGCCACGCGGCCGGAATCGGCATCCAGGCGGTTGCCAGGGTCGGCGGCCAGGCGGCTGCCGGGTCGGCATAGGGGCGGTTGCCGGGATCCGACCGAGCCACCCGGCTGTTGCCGTTAGCGTGGCGTCATGGGCCACGGACGCCGACGGCTGCTCCGTAACCTGTGGGCGAGCCTCGCCGTCGCCGCCGCGCTGGCCGTCATCGGCGTCGGCCTGCCCGCCGTCAACAGCCTCCTGCCGAGCGCTCGGGCGGTATCCGCCGCCGAGTCCTACGCGATCGCCGCCGGCGTCTGGGTTCGGCCGCCCGCGGGCGCGAGCATCGACGTGACGCAGACCCAACCCGGCCCACGAGGTGGAGCGGTGCTGTTCATGCTCGGTACGGTTCGGTACGCGATCGTCGTCACCCCGTTTATCGGATCGCTCCCGACCGCCGCCGACCATCTGCGCGAGAAGATCGCTGACACGCGCGACTACCAGGTCGCCAGTGGCGAGACCGCGGTGACGACGGCGCAGGGCGTGACCGGCCGGCAGGGCACGTACGCTTCGGCCGGGCGGGTCGGGCGCTACGCCGTCTTCGTCGCGCACGGGCTGTCGGTCGAGGTGACGGTCGCCGGCAGCGACACTGAGCTGCCGGGCGCGCTGCCAGGTATCGCCGCGAGCATCCGTACTCTGGCGTTCCGGACGGCCTCGTGACGACTGACCCCAGGTCGGCCGCGGCTGAGGATGCCGTCCGGCCGGTCGGCCGTGCAAGCGTCGGACTGGTCGGCAAGGCGACGACGATTCCGATCGGCCACCTGCTTGGCGACTCGGTCGTACCGACACCACAAGGCACGAGCCGCCGCAGTTCGCTCCGGCTTCCCGCATTCTGGCTGCTCGTCGTGGCACTTGCGATCGGCCTGTGGCGGATGTCGATGCTCGTGTCCGCGGCGTTCGTACGTTTTCCGGTCGCGACCGTGGTCGCGGCGGCATTGTTCATTCTCTACGCCGTTCCATTCGTCATCGTGGCGCGCAGCATCGACTTCTTCGAGCCGGAACCCGCATTGCTCGTGGGCGCCGCGGTCGGCTGGGGCGCTGTGGTCGCGACGATGACCGCGATCTCGGGCAACACAGCGGCGCGCGCGATCGTCGCGAAGCTTGTGTCGCCGGCGTTCGCCACCGCCTGGGGGCCGGCAATCATCGGGCCGACCCTGGAGGAGGTTCTCAAGACGCTCGGTGTCGTCGTGATCGTGTTGGTCGCGCGCCGCCAGGTGAACAGCGTCGCGGACGGCGCGGTATACGGCGCGTTCGTCGGCCTCGGATTCCAGTGCGTCGAGAATTTCGTCGACGCGGTGCAACGCCGTTGCCCTGGCCGGGCGAGGAGACAGCGTCCAACCCGTCATCGTCACATTCTTGTCTGCGCGGTTTCCTCGCCGGTTTGTGGAGCCACACGCTGTTCTCCGCGCTGGCCGGCGCCGGTGTGGCGTACTTCGTGGTGCACCGGCGCAACCAACCGTTCGTGCGACGTCTGGGTGTCGCGGTGGCCTGGCGTCGCCGGTGCGTGGCTGTTCCACTTCGTGTGGAACTCGCCATGGTTCGCCGACGGGTTCGGCTACGGCGGCCTGGGCGTGCTCGCCGGCCTACTAGTCAAGGGCGCGCCGGCCCTCGTCCTGATCGCGCTGCTCGTCCGGTCGGCCAGTGGCCGTGAGGCCGACTTCTACGTGGCACGTTGCTGACTCTCGGAGATCCGCGGATCATCACGACCCGAAGGTGGCGGCGCTGCGTACGGGCCGCCGACGGGTGGCCGCGCGCCGGTACGCGTACGCGCGAAGTGGGCGAGTCGGCAAGAAGGGCGTACGCGATCTGCAACGGCGCAGGCTGCAGCTGGCTTTGGATCTGTCCCGTGGCGGGCGATGCACCTATCCGCTGCGCCGGCGGCGCTCGTGCCACGAAGCCGACTCGATCGCCATGGGTCATCCCGAGGCCGCGCGCCGCCCGATGCCGCCGTCGCGATTGGGGCGGCTGGTGGTCACCATCGCGCTGGTTCAGCTGTCGCGCCGCCATCACGTCATCGATCAACTCGCTCGGCGGCAGCTGACCCCGCCCGCGGCGATCGATCATGAGGTTAGTGACACGAAACGCCGTCGATGTGCAACTAACCTCATGACCGGGGAGGGCTGGGCTAGGCCGGGGCGTGGCCTCCGTCGCCGTCGACGACGGTCTCCGGCGTCCCGTCCTCATCAATGTCCACCATGGTGATGTCGACCTTGCCGTCACCGTCCGTGTCGAACTGGATACAGGTCGGCCTTGCCGTCGCCGTCGGTGTCGGACGCCCACAGGTCGACCTTACCGTCGTTGTTGGTGTCGGCGATGATCAGATCGACCGCTCATCGCCGCGTGTCTCAACGTTTCGTTCTCGCCCATCTGTGGGCTCCTTCGTCTCGCGGGGAATGGTCGCGGCCGGGTATTCCCCATTCGGGCTCCGGCCCCGCTTCACGGTAGGCCCACCGCGCCGACCGGCGACTCGAGAGGGAGAATCGGCCACATGAACAATCGTTTGCGGTAGTCGGCGGCGGCACGATGGGCGCTGGAATCGCATATGTGGCGGCGAGCGCCGGATTCGACGTCGACCTGGTCGAAGTCGATGCGGTCGCGCCGGCGGCGCGCTGGAGATGCTCCGCGCGCGCTGGGACGAGGCGTGCGCCGCGGCAAATCTCGACGCGGCGCGGCGGCCGCTCGAGCCCGTTCCGGATCGATGCCGCGACCTCGCTGACGCGCTCGGTGACGGGCCCGACGTGCTGGTGGAGGCCGTGCCCGAAGTCCTGGGATCTCAAGCGGACGTGCTCGCCGCGGCCGAGGCCAAGTGGCCCGCGCCTGCTCGGGTCCAATACGTCCAGCATCCCGATCGGCGAGCTCGCCGTCTGGCTCAAAGCGCCGGAGCGCTTCATCGGCCTGCACTTCTTCAACCCGGTATGGGCGATGGCGCTGCTGGAGATCGTGGTCGGGCCGGCCACCGCGGACGCACGACCACCGAGCGGCCGTCGCGCTGGCCGCATCGGTTGGGCAAGGATCCGATCGTGGTACGGGACCTGCCCGGCTTCGCGACGTCCCGGCTGGGCGTGGCGCTGGGCCTGGAGGCGATCCGGATGGTCGAGGACGGCGTGGCCGAGCGCGGCCGACATCGACAAGGCGATGGTGCTGGGCTACCGGCATCCGATGGGTCCGTTGGAGCTGACCGATCATCGTCGGCCTGGACGTTCGGCTGGACATCGCGCGGACGTTGCGAGGCGGCGTACGGCGATCGGTTCGCGCCGCCGCCGTTGCTGGAGCGATGGTCGCGGCCGAGGGCAGACTCGGACGCAAGGTCCGGTCAGGGCTTCTACCGTGGGTGGACGGGAAGCGGCCAATGACTGGTCCATATGAGCTCGATATTGGTCGACGAGCGCGGGACGACCGCGTCGTCGTGACGCTGAACCGGCCGGACAAGCGCAACGCGATCGACGTCGCAGTTCATCGAGGCGCTGCACGAGATCTGCGGCCGACTCGAACGCGACCCGCGACTGCTGCTGCTCACCGGCGGCACGACGGCGTGTTCGCGGGCGGCGCGGACATCGCCCAGCTGCGGGACCGCGGGCGGCTGGATGCGCTCGCGGCGATCAACGTCGGCCTGTTCGAGCGGATCCGGCGGCTGCCGATGCCGACGATCGCGGCGGTCGACGGCGCCGGCGCTCGGCGGTGGCGCCGAGCTGGCGTACGCCTGTGACCTGCGCGTCTGCACGTCCGCGTACGTTCTTCGGCCAGCCCGAGGTCCGGCTCGGCATCATCGCCGGCGGCCGGGGCGTGCTTCCGGCTGCCCGCCCTGGTCGGCGAGGCGATGGCCAAGGAGATGCTGCTCACCGGGCGGCGGGTGCCGGCCGACGAGGCGCTTCGCCATCCGACTCGTCAACCGGGTCGTCGACGATCCGGCCGAGCTGTTGCCGACGGCGCACGCGATGCTCGACGAGATCGCCGAAGGGGTCGCCGCTGGCACTGCGGCTGACGAAGCGCGCCGTCGACGCCCCGGCCGGCCGCACACCCGCAGTTCGATCTCGTCAGCCAGGCCGTGCTCTTCGAGGATCACGAAAAGCGCGACCGGATGACCGCCTTTCTGGAGCGCCGGAGCGGACGAGGCTGACTAGGGTGAGCGCAGCGGGCTGTGACGGCGGTCGCGGCAGACTGCCCGGCTCGGGCGGTACGGTGCGCGGCATGAACGCTTCGGAGCCGTCCCTCGCGCTGTCCGAGCTCGCCGCCACGATTACGGCGACCGGCACGCTGCCCGAGCGGATGGGCATCGAGATCATCGAGGCGACGCCGGAGCGGGTGGTCGGCGTGATGCCGGTGGCCGGCAATGCGCAGCCGTACGGCCTGCTGCACGGCGGCGCATCCTGCGTGCTGGCCGAGACGTTGGGCTCGATCGGGGCGGCGCTGCACGCGATGCGGCTGCACGGAGGCATCACCGTTGGCGTGGACATCAACGCGACGCACCACAAGGGCGTACGGTCCGGGCATGTGACCGGCGTCGCCACCCCGCTGCAAACTCGGCGGCAGCGTGGCGAGCTACGAGGTCGTCATCACCGACGAGACCGGCGACCGCGTCTGTACGGCCCGGCTGACCTGCTTACTCCGCAGGCCTTCGGCCGATGCGTAGCGCAGCCGCGAGGCCGTGGTGTCGGGGCCGATGCGTAGCGCAGCCGCGAGGCCGTGGTGTCGGGGCCGATGCGTAGCGCAGCCGCGAGGCCGTGGTGTCGGGGCCGATGCGTAGCGCAGCCGCGAGGCCGTGGTGTCGGGGCCGATGCGTAGCGCAGCCGCGAGGCCGTTGTGTAAGCAGACGGTGACGCCTCGTGATCGCCATGAGGGGCCGATCGCCGGCTTGACCCGCGGCCGTACCGTGACGTGATGACCAGCGCCGATCGCGACGCGTACGACGATGCCCAAATGATCCTGGGTGTCGCGCTCGCCGGCGACCATGGCGCGGTTTCGGACGGCCTGGACGACGTGGTGAGCCGCGCCGGGATCGCGGGCGCTTACAACGTTGCCCTCTGCCTCGCCGCGACGATGGTCGGCGACGACTTTCTCGATGATGCCTTCCCGGGCGGCGGCGCGGCTCTCGACTACCCCGGCATCGACGAGGCGAGCTACGACGCCCGATGGGTCGCCCGCTTCGTCAGCGCGTACGTCAACGCGGACCGGCCTACGGGCGAGGCGCTGTTCGGTGCGGCCGTGGCCGACGGGCAGGTCGCCGCATGCATGGCCACGCTGGCCGGATCGACGCTGGAGACGCTTCGCCGCCGCGGCTGACGGCCGCCGTCGGCGGGGCGTGGTAGTTCTATGGCATGTCCGACGCGATCCTCGACAAGGTCCGCAAGCTGCTCGCCAAGGCCGAGGATCCGGCCTGCACACCGGCCGAGGCCGAGGCGTTCACGGCCAAGGCCGCCGAGCTCATCGCGAAATACGGCGTCGACAGCGCCTTGCTCGCGGTCGCCGACCCGGCGATCGATCCGGTCGGGGATCTGGTGGTCGAGGTGCTCGCTCCTTATGCGTTGGACAAGTGCACCCTGTTGGCCGGCGTCGCCGGGGCGCTGCGCTGTCAATGCGTCCGGCGCCAGGGTTGGTCCGCCGGGCGCAAGACCTTCTCGATGCATCTGTTCGGCCATGACACCGACCTGCGAACGGGTCGAGGTGCTGTTCACGTCCCTGCTCGTCCAGGCGAGCTTCGCGCTCGTCGTGGCGCCCGTCCCCAGCTGGGAGAACGTGGCCGCCTATCGGCGATCGTGGTTCGCCGGTTACACGCAGGCGATCGTCACCCGTCTCCGCGCGGCCGAGGATCGTGCCGCCGCCGCCGCGGAGCGGGATGTGCGTGGCCGATCGGTTGCGCTCGTGCTCGCCGACCGCGGCGCAGAGGTGACCGAACGGGTCGCAGCGGCCTATCCGCGGTTGCGGTTCGCCGGCCCGCGCCGGCTCGCTGGAAGCGGAATGGGCCACGGGTACGCGGCCGGAAAGCGCGCGGACATCGGCACGACGCGGGTGCGCGGCGCCGGAACGGCGGCCGCCATCGATGGTCGATAGCCTCGGGGCCGCGTGGCGGCCACGGCCGCCGTGATCGGCGCCGGGTCGCGGGGGCTGGCGGTTCACCGTACCGGCGGATGGGTTGAGATGAAGATCGACGGCGCGGTCAGTTGTCTGCGGCCCAATCCTGATGCGTCTGCAGGAACACGCCGACGTTGTCGTCGGCGGCCGTCTTGTCGGCCTTCACGGCGGTCAGGAGCGCCTTGCTGTCCGGTGAGAGCCCCTGGACCGATCCGGCGATCGAGCCGGCCGAGCCGTCATAGCTGACCGTCTGCCCGTCGTTGGTCTTGATCGCGATGAGCGAGTCGGGAGTGATGCCTTTGAGCGTGAAGATCCAGTCCTCCAGCGATGCGCTTCCGCGGTCGATCACCAGGGCCTTGCCGATCGAGCTGATGAAGGAGTTCAGCTTGAGGGGATCGTTGAGCCCTTGGCTGTAGGCCTCCTTTAACAGCGCCTTGATGAACTGTTGCTGGTGGCGTTGGCGCCCGTAGTCGGTGCCGACCAGGCCGTCGCGGGCACGGACGAAATCGAGTGCCTCGCTTGGCGTGAGGTGGTCGATGCCCTTGGCGTAGACGTTCGGCCGGGTGCCGGGCAGCGCGCATTTGAGCGGGTTGGACTGGAACGTGTAGGGGCCCGAGCAGAACGGCACCCCGGTGTTCGGATTGATGTGGTACGGACGGGCCGGCTTACCGGTCTTGATGTCGACGCCGTCGTGGATCGAGACCGTCGTCTCGTCGACGTACATCGTGACGCCGCCCAGCTTCTTGAGAATGTCGGTGAAGCCGCTGAAGTTGACGATGCCGCCGCCGTTGAACGTGATCCCGAAGTTGTTCTTGATCGTTTGGGCGAGGAGTTGGAATCCGCCCGAGTCGCCTTGCCCGTCCCGGCTGCCGAACGCGTACGCGGCGTTAATCTTGTCTGAGCCGCCGGGGTAGTGCGACTTCGGGAAGGGCGGAATCCGTACGCCCAGGTCGCGTGGGATCGAGACGAGATACATGCGATCGTGCGACGCCGGTATGTGGGCAATGATGATCGTGTCGGAGTTTCCGCCCTGAGTCTGCGTCGGCCGCTGATCAGAGCCGACGAGCAGGATGTTGATCGGCCCGTCGATCGATGTGCCGGTCACCGGGTTCGCCGGAGCGGCCGCGGTGCCGAGCAGGTTCTCCTGCGTCAAGCTGTGCCCGATCTGGTGCACACCCACCTTGACCACCGCGATCGCGCCAAGGCCGAAGAGCATGACGACGGCGCCGACGCCGACCAGGAGCTTCGCCCACAGCGGGCTCCGGCGGCGCCGAGCCTTCCCGGTCTGCTTCCTCGGCCCCGGAGGCGGGTGTTTTGATCCACCGCCGGCCGGCGCGGGTGATGACGAGCCGACCCGTGCCCGCCCCGTAGGCAGCGGTGCTTGCGCCGTACCCGCACCGACCTTCGCGGCATCGCCGTCGGAGCATTGCCGATCCGGACATGCCATCCGCCGTCGCGCCAGGCTCCGGCCGGGGAATGCCGGCGCGTCCGCCGGCGCAGCCGATCCGACCCTTGGCCGCGGCGTTCGCTCGCTGCGCCTGGTCGGGGCTTTCGCTTGCGGCGTCGCCTTTGCGCTTGCGGGCTCTTGGTTGCGGCGTCGGCGGGCTTGGCGGTGCGCGCCGCGGCGGGGTCCGCCTTCGGCGGCACCGGTCGGGCTACGCCGCGATGACTTGCTCGCGGCTCGTCCGGTCGGGACGAATTAGCCACACGTAACCCCCGTGGTCATGGCGCAATGCCCGAGCCTGATTGCGAGACTGACCGCGCGCGACCGCGTGAACGGGCGGCGATCAGTGCATATGCGACGGTCGAGGGATTGCCGCCGGAGAACATCTGACCTGGCCATGGTATCGGCTTCGACTGTGGATGCATGACGTCGCGAGAAGCCTGATCACGCGCTGTGCACCGGCTGTGGTGCAACCGTACGTCCACAATGGCCCATCGACCAAGTAGGAATCTAGCAAAGTGCCATATCGCAGATTGACATCTACCGAACAGCGATAACTTAACGCATACTAAGGCCACGGGTCATGACCTCTGCAGGGTCCAGTAGTTGGCTGGCAAAGCCGCCAGACAGACAACGGCACCCGGCTGCCACCGGGTGCCGTTATGGACCTCCGTCCGCGCGAGGAGGAGGTGTCCACCAGATGCCATCGTTGCTCACGACGGTCCGCCTCGCAACAGTCCCGACGAATGTCGGCCCAGTTGGGAGGCAGCGAAGATGGTCGTTTTCTACCGAGGCCACACGCTTGTCATCACGAACGATGTTGTCGAAGTGTGGTGGCCGAAGTATCAACGGTTCGCCGTCAAGGATCTGTCCGAGGTGTACGTGTTTCGCGACGTAGCGGATCCGGTCGTCGCACGGGGAATCGGCGCGTCGGCGGTCATGTTCGTCGCCACGGCGGCGAGCTGGCAGTTCTTGCCGTTGATGGCGGTGCTGCTGATCGGCGCATTGACCGTGCTGGCGCCGGGGGTCGTCGGTGCGGCCTGCATCCGGACGCGTCGGAGGCCGTGGGAGCTGCGGGCCACATACCACGGGGTCGACGTGCAGCTCTACAGCTCGCGAGACTCGCTCACGTTTGGTCAGGTCAAGCGGGCACTCGTCCGCGCGATGGAAGCCGACGCCGAACAGAACCAACCTTCGCGGTGATATGTCAGTGATCGACTTAGGCGTACGATCGCTGAACGACAGATGCCTGTCTGCCACCTCGCAGCTTGCTACCTGCGAGGGGCAGGCAGGACTGTCCACCGCTTGCAGTCGGAGTTGCCGGGACATGTCCAACATCGATTCGCCCGCCGTTGCGCGACGTCGAGTGCGTCTCGCGCTCCGTGCCGCCCGTCTGGCGAAGAAGCTGACCCAGAGCCAGGTGGCACGAGCCATGGACTGGTCCCTGTCCAAGGTCATCCGGATTGAGAAGGGCGAGGTCAACGTCTCGCCGAGCGACCTCAAGGTTCTCCTCGAGCACCTCGACGTCACCGACCCCGAGAAAGTCGAAGAGCTACTTGGCGACGTACGGCTGTCCCGGAGCGAACGCTGGACGGTGTCCTCCGACGATCGCGAACACATGACGCCGGCCATGATCGAACTCGTCCAGTTCGAAGCCGAAGCGACCGCGGTGCGTTACTACAACCACCTCGTTGTTCCCGGCGCGCTTCAGACACGGGCCTACGCCGAGGCGATCTTTGCCAATTACCCGAAAGACTTCGACGCCGGCACCGTGGAAGCGCGAGTCGCTCTGCGAGAGCGGCGCCGTGGGTTGATCTTCCGGGAGAACGGTCCCGAGTACCTCGTCTTGCTAGACGAATCAGTGCTTATGCGAGTCTTAGGCAATTCGCGGGCGATGGCCGACCAGATCGAACTGTTGCTCCGCCTCGTGAGCGAGACCAAGACGCAGATCCGCATCCTCCCGCTCGCCGGCGTCACGAAATTGTTCTTCCTCGGACCGTTCACGATTGTGGATCTTGAGGAAGGGCAGAGCACGTTGCTCTATCGCGAGACTGCGGGCGGGGACGAAGTCGTACACGACCCAATCGACGTCGAGCGGCACCGTCGAACCTTCGACCAAATGTGGGAATTGGCCCTCAGCCGAGAGGAATCTGCCGAGGCCCTCGCCCGGCAGGCGCGCAAGTTTCGAGCAGATGACGCTTGACGGTCAGCCGTTCTCGAATTCTCCGTTGCGGACCGCGCGAACAAATTCCGACCATTCGAGCGCGGAAAATTGCAGCCTGGGACCGTCCGGGTTGGTCGAATCGCGAATCGCATAGTCGGCGCCCGACCGGGCGACTTCGACGCACGTGCCCGATTCGCATCGAGCGCTTCGGCGCCACTCTGCGCCAAGCCGCAAGCCGTCCACGGCGTACCCTTTCTCTGGATCTTGCCTATTACGGCGCGATCGTCCGATGTGCAAGTTTAGGTGGTGATACCCGGCGCCCGCCGGATATTTCGGTACATGACCAGCAAAAAGGTCTACCTCAGCCGAGGGCCGGAGCCCAGTGGGTGAAGCGCAACTCTTGGCTTGTGGCGTGCTGCCGGTGCCCCAGCAAAATGCCTCCGAGACGCTTGCTCAGACGTCCACTATGGACACACGACTCATGATCTTATGGCATCGAAACCGACTCCGCGAATCTTGTAGGCGTGTTCCGGCGACGAATCGATAACGATTGAGTCAACCGCCAAGATTCGGAGAACGCCGACGCGGTCGACCTGGCCCCCCGCCGAAGCGTGGAAGGCCTTGGGTGCACGGGCTGCCGGACTCGGCTGAGCTTTGGGCGCATTCAAGACCCATAAGGATAGGCGTTCGCGGTGCCCAGAAGTGATCTGATCGACTATTTCGGTTCAAGTGCGTCGATGATCTTGTCGGCGACCTGCGGCGGCTCGGTGTCCGCACTGATGGGGATAGTGATCGGGTGTTCGCCCGCGGTCGGCGGCTCTAGCGTAGCGAGCTGGCTGGCGAGCATGCCCGCGTGCATGAAGTGGCCGTGTCGCGCGATGAGACGTCGCATGAGAAGCTCGCGATCGACGTCGAGGAAGACAAATCGAACAGCGGCACCGGGGACAGCTTCAGTCGCGCCACGCAACACATCGCGGTATGACCTCCGGAGCGCCGAACACGCGACCACGCAGCTGGAGTCGGCACGAAGTTTCTCGGCGATCCAACGTTCGACCGTCTGCAACCACGGCCACCGGTCGGCATCGGTCAGCGGAATGCCCGCGGCCATTTTCGCGACATTCTCCGGTGAGTGGAATGTGTCGCCGTCCGCGTACGGCCACCGCAGTCGCGCAGCGAGCTCCCGGCCAACGGTGGATTTTCCACTGCCCGAGACACCCATCACGACCAGTGCAGTAGACGTCATGCGCCAATGCCTACCACGCGTAAGTGATCTCGGTCGCGATCTGGGGCACGAAAGCGACAGCCGAGCGCTCGCCATTGGGCCCGCGGCTCCCGCTACCGTCAGTCGAATTCGCCGTTCCGTACGCTAGCGACAAACGCCGTCCACTCTTCGGGACTGAAGATCAGCACGGCTCCGGCTGCATTCTTCGAATCGCGAATCGCGATCGTGCCGTCGATGTGAGCTACCTCGACGCATGAACCGGACTCACATCGGCTGCTTCTGCGCCACTGGATCGAGCCCTCCGTCGTGTCCATTGTGGTCCTCCGGTCACTCGGCCGGATTCCAGTGTGACCTGGCCTACTCGCATTTGTCGATCCATATGTGTGACTCCAGCACCCTCGCCCGCCCTCAGAACTGTCATACTCCGCACGTTGGGGCAGTTCGGCCAGCGAACTAGATGGTGGCGTGCGTTCCACCGCGCCGCGGACCCGTCGCTCGGCGATGACCGCGAGAACCCCGGCTTCGACCTGACGGCCAACGTGTCGGTAGAGGCTCGCGGTAACGTTCGCGTTCGATGAGATTGGGGCCCCGACCCGACCGGTCGGCGGCGCAAGCGGCGAGGAGCATTTCGATGAATCCGATGGCTGTGGTCGCGGTGGTCGCCCTCGTTGTCGTCGCCGCCCTGGTCATTCGATTCGACGCGATGCTGCTCAAAGACCTGGCGCAGACGTCGGATGACGAGCTTCAGTTCTTGACGCGCAAGGGCTGGACGGTCGCGATCGTGGCGGCGTTTCCGTTGGGCGCGATCTGCTACCTCACGTACGCCAAAGGCCCTCGGCGCCCGTGAGTTGGCCGTCGGGCTCACGACGTCAAGGCTGGGCGGTCATTCATGCGGTGACGCCCGAGCCTTCGGCCGGGCCGACCGCGCGAGCCGCCCACGGCGCGACGACCTCAGGTGCCGTTCACGCGTCGATAACCGTTGCTGACCACCGCCATGAAGGTCATCGGCGACTCCTTCAACGGCTCGCCGGTTTCTTCGGCTTGTACGATCCAACCGTTGCCGATGTAAATCGCCACGTGGTGGCCGCTGTTGTAGAAGATCAGGTCACCAACCCGCAGATCGCTCTTGCTAATTGCATGCGACTCGTCCCACTGTGATCCGGTGTAGTGCTCCAACGTGACTCCCGCCGCCTTCCAGGCGACCATCGTGAGTCCGGAGCAGTCGTACTCGGTGGGTCCGGCCTCAGCCCAGCCGTACCAGTGGATCGGCCAGACGAGCGAACACGCCTTCTTCGCGGCGGTGTAGCCCGCCCCGCCGCTGGAGACCTGTGGGCAGGCGACCGGCTTCACGTAACACTCGCTCGTCTTTGAGCTGGTAGTGCCGCTGCAGCCACTACCGCCGCTGCTGGTACTGCCACTGCCACTGCTGGAGGCCGCCTTGGCCGCAGCCGCCTTCGCAGCGGCCGCCTTGGCCGCAGCCGCCTGGGCGGCTTGGAGGGTGCGCAGGTGCGCCAGTTTTGCCAGGATGTCCTTCTTCGTCGCGGCAAGCTGAGCCTTCTGCGCTGCCTCTTTCTTGATGAGCGCATCGAGGGCGTTCTTCTCGGTCTGGTATTTGCCGACGAGCACCTTCGCATTTGAGACGGTCGCACGCTGGTTCTTCTCGATCACCGTCAGCATGCCCAGCTGGTCGGCCATGTCGGTCGTTGACGGCGCGTCCATCAGCGCGACAAGACCGCTGCCCGGGCCGGCAATGTAGAGGTCACGGACGACCGCCGAAACGCGTTGTTGGGCAAGCGCCGACTCGAGCCGTGCCGGCGCCAACGCCTCGCCGAGCTGCGTCGACTTCTTCTGGTCGGCGGCCAGTTTCGTCGTTATGCCGTTGTACTGCTCGACGACCGTCTCGATCTGGTTGTCGAGATCGGTGATCTGCTGCGAAATTGTCGGTGCCGCTTGCGCCGCGGTGGCTGGCATCAGGACGGTGAGACCGGCCGCGGCGACAGCGAGCGCGAGACCGAGTGCCACGATGCGCCGGGGCTTGCCGCTTGGCGGATCCGACTGTGGACGTAGTTCAGCATTGACCGGGGGGAAGGTCACGAGCTGCTGCTCCTTCTTCCGATCCGCTGACCGAGTTAGCTGACGGGTTCGGACGGGAAGTGCGCCCTACGCGCCACGGTTCGGCGTCGATTCACCCCGGATGGAACGTGGTTCCCCGGCTCGCACGTTGCGATTGGCCACGATGCGATTAAGCGGTGTCGCGTCCGCGGCGACCCTGATGGCTGCCAACATCGGACGCAGACCGACTTCACCTTAGGTAACCGTTCCTGCGGCAAGCAAGCGACGCTGACCCTAAATCGCTTGGCAACCAGGCCGGTACGCTGCGTGTTCGTCGTACGGGCTACATGCGCCAATACTCCACAGTGGTCACTGCACCGACGATGGCGTGTACGTCACTTCTCGGGCGCCCCGGACCCTGCGTGGCATGGCTAGCGGCGGCGCAGGGTGGTCCGCGCTATCGGCCGTCGCTGCTGAGCGCGGCGAAGGAGCCCCACGGCGCAGTGTCGGCCGATGCGTCTTTCCGCCGGATCGGGATGATGGCGAGCACAGCGATAAGGCTGCCAGCGATCGTTAGCCAGGCTCCGGTGCGTAGGTCGTTGTATCGCAGGTCGGTCGGGTTGTAGTGGCGGGCGTTGAGCCAGATCCAGACCGCGCCGGTGGCCAGTGCGATAACCGAAAACGGTCCAGTAAGCAGGCGCGATGCGGCGAGTCCGCCGAGAACGACGAGGATGCCGGCTGCGGCGACGACGACGGCGAACGACGTGGTTGTGGCTGAGTGAGCGTAGTGGAGGTGGCGTAGTCCAATAAACGAGGTATGGGCGATGCCGGAGGCTGGTCGTGTGCCTCGGGCATCGATCCATGGCAGCGCTGCGCCGGCTGTTATTGCAAGGCCGCAGAGCGTGACGAGCGCCGCGACGAGGGGACGTCGGGTTGTCATGGCGTTCACCATACCGACATCACTTTCAGCGGACCTGTCGGCCATTAACCGCGTTTGTCCCTAGCCCCTCCGCGGTCTTCCCGGACTCGGCAGCACCTTCCGGACGGAGCTTGATCTTGCGCGCGCTGCCCGTCGCACAGCGCACAGCGCACAACCGGAATCCGCCGCAAGCTCACAGTGAGGCTTTTTCATCCTGAGGCAGATGGTGATATCGGCTGAGCATCGGGCAGCGTGTCGGACGTCTACATTGGACGGGACCTCTGGTAGACGAACAGATCGACCAAGATCCTAAGTTCGTCACCGAGAGGTCCCGTTGCTTTCTTACCCTGCCGCCATCCCGTTGTCGACTCACACCCTGACCCTCCTGTCCGATCAGATCCGCGTGCATCGTGCGCGCACCGGCAGTCGCTGGCGGCGTCTGGACCCGGGCCGCCAGGCCCTGCTGGTGCTTGCCCATTTGCGTAACGGTGACACCTACGCCCGGCTGGCCGCCGGATTCGGCATCGGCACATCGACCGTCTACCGCTACATCCGCGAAGCCATCGACCTGCTCGCCGCGACCGCGCCCACCCTGGACCGAGTCGTCCACCAGGCCTCCCGGCTTCTGTATCTGATCCTCGACGGAACGCTGATCCCGATCGACCGCATCGCCGCCGACCGGCCCTACTACTCCGGAAAGCACAAACGCCACGGCGTGAACATCCAGGTCCTCGCCGACCGCAAAGGCCGACTGCTGTGGGCCTCTGCCGCGCTGCCCGGCGCCGTCCACGACGTCAAGGCAGCCCGCACCCACAGCATTCCCGCCACTCTGATCAAATTCGGTGTCGCCCGCTACGCCGATAACGCCTATCGCGGAGCCGGGCCGACCATCGCGGTCCCGTTCCATCGCGGCCGACGGCCGCTATCCACAGCGCAGCGACAGGTCAACGCCGCCCACGCCAGCAACCGCGGACCCGGCGAACGCGCCATGGCCACCCTCAAAACCTGGAAACTGCTGGCCAAACTCCGCTGCTGCCCGCACCGCGCCACCGCGATCATCGCCGCCATCCGCATCCTTCAAGCCATCGAAGACCAGCACAAACGAAGTTGAAAAACGCTCAGTGGCCGGACGACGACTCATACTCGGCCGAGTTCGATCGAGCAGAGGCCGTTCTGGGCGTCTTGACGCAGGACTCGGTGAACGTTCGTGCGGCCGCGAATCCAGACGGGCGAACTCATGCCCGCTCTCATTGGTACGGGCGATCGACTTGGCGGTCTGCACACGGCCACGGCAACCCTGCTGCGGATCTAGTCCACGAATTCGAGACCCAGCGTAGCCACTGGGGTCCGTTGAAGGCTGGCTTGTTCGGCGGAGACGAGGCTCGCGCCCGCGATGCGTTGGACAAATACCAGGCTGCCTTCAACGATATGGTCGGTCGCAGTTCGTTCTTTTAGGCGACCTGGTGGGGTCAAACTGACCGGCCGCGACAGCATCTGGCCTCCGACACGATCGGCGCTGCCGCTAGTCGTCGTGCCCCACGCGTGGATGGATGATGGGCGCATTGCCGAGAGGGTGCCGCAGAAGAAGCCAGTGACGATCACCTGCGCGTGTTCGCCACAGACGGTAAGTCCACTTGGCGTTGAAGTAGCCGAGCACGACCCAAAAGAAATCGATACCGTCGAGTAGGGCTGGCGCGGGCGTGCTGGCCGGATCCACGCCGAGGTCACTACGGTCAAGGGTCACTACCAAGTGTGTTTCGCGCGGCCTGGCCTCGCGGAGTTTATCGACGTTCGCCGCCATAGCGCCGTCAATCAGCGCGCCGAAACCGTCGGTGCCCGTCATGTCGCTGATCGGTGGGAATATCGAGAGTTCATTGTCCTGGTCGCTGTACATGGCAGTAACCACGCCCATGCCGGAGAGCTCGGAAACCAGGACGAGGTCGTCGCCGGTGAGGTCACCTGGCGGATTGTCAGCGCTGTAGACCACCACACCGCGCCTGCCACGATGTCGGCGCAGCAGCTCAATGAGGCGGCCCTCAATTTCTCGCACGTTGGTACCTTCACGAATGCCAAGCATCCACCCTCCGAGGGATTCCGTACGCACGACCTGTTGTAGCCGGGCTTCAAGCTTCAGGAGCTCCGCGCCAAGCGCCCTGACGGCTGGCTGGACCAACGCAGTAATCTCCATTGCAACCGGGGGGGTAGCCGAGTCATAGGTGAAGTCGACTCGGAGCCCAGCGTCACCGTCCCGCCGCGTCCGCGTGCCAAGGTTGCGCCCGTCGCATCGTGCAATCTCGTCCTCGATGTACTCCGCGACTTGCTCCTCTTCCTCGCGAGCGGTCGGACCAGGTAGCCGAGTCACACGAATCAATTTGGCTCTCCCATTCAAACCGGCGTTCTCGTCGCCAACAATTCCCCGACAACAATATTGTGACTCCACAGGTACACACCGGAGGCTCAACACGGGCGTGGCTGGATTGTGTCGCTCCCGGAATGAGCCTGATGTCGGGCCGGTACACGGGCACCGCCGTCAACCTTGGAACTCCTGCGGCCGTCGCTCGCCCCCGGGAGGCGTGGTCTCGGTTCTGGTCTCATTCGCCAACGTTCACAGCGGTTCGGCGGACGCGTTCGCCATCGGTACGATGCCGGACCGACCGGCTACGAACAGCGTTGCACGCCGATTCTCAGACCTCGAAAGCGTGTGAGATCGGGCTGGTCAGCAATTTACGCTCTGAGCTGCAATCAACCGCGCCGCGTCGGCTCGACGTCACTGCGGACGGACACCGCCGTGCGGGCAGTGATGGCTTGGAGGATCGGATCCTGCCAGCGGTCAGCCGATCCGCGCGTACGGTCAGCTGCCGGATTCAGACTGGCTGATGGGTTGGCTGAGGATCCACTGGTGTCCGGATGGATCACGGATCCGGCCGCTGCGTTGTCCGTAGAACTGGTCGGCCAGCGGAAATATGATCTCAGCTCCGGCGATGAGCGCACGCTGCCGCGCACTGTCGACGTCCGGCCACTGCGTCTCCATGATCGCGGTGACCCGACCACCCAGATGCTCGGGTGCGTCTTCCTCGTCGTCACTGAGCATCACGATGGCGTTGCCGATACGGATTTCTGCATGGATTAGATGTCCGTCCGGGCTTGTGTAACGTTCGCCGCTTTCCTCGGCGTTGAAGGCATTTTTGTAGAACGCGAACTGCCGATCCATCAGGCAGATGGATCTCGGCGCCCACGTGCGAACCCTTGGCCGGGCAAGCGCTTGCGGGCGGGGGTAGACAAGGCCAGTCGCCTTGGCTATGGTAAGTGAATGTTCACTAACATACCTTGGATGTTGTACGGAGCTACCGGCCGTACCGGGACGCTGATTGCTGAGCGCGCCGTGGCCATGGGGCACCGGCCGCTGATCGCCGGACGCGACGCGGGGCGTCTGCGGACGCTCGCCGAACGCCTCGACCTGCCCTGGGTCGCCGCGACGGCGGATGACCTGCACCGTGTTCTCGGCGATTCGCGGCTGGTGCTGCTCGCCGCTGGACCGTTCGAGTCGACCTCCGGCCCTGTCCTCGATGCCAGCCTGCGGGCCGGGGTGCACTACCTCGACATCGGTAACGAAATCGGTGTGGTCGAGCGGGTGCTCGGCACCCGCACCGAGCGCATCACCGCCATGCCCGCCGTCGGCTTCGGCACCGTCGCGAGCGACGGCCTGGCCCGCCAGGTCGCCGATCAGGTTCCCGGGGCCACCCGGCTTGATCTCGCCATCCTGCTCGGCACCGCGGGCAGCAGTGCCGGCGCGCGGGCGAGCACGATGGCCGCGCTGGCCGGCGGTGGCCGGGTGCGCCGCGATGGCCGGCTGGTGCGGACGCGGCTGGGGTATGGCGCGCGCAGCCTGGCGACTCCGGTGGGTGTGCGCACCGCCGTGCCGGTACCGACCGGCGACCTGGTCACCTCCTATCACACGACCGGAATCCCAAACATCACCGTGGCCATGATGATGCCGGTGCCCGTCGCGGCGGCGCGGGTGTTGCTGCCCGTGTTGCCGGCTCTTGTTCGGGCCGGTCGCCACCTGCGCCGCTCCGGCCGTCGGCCGGCCGTGGGATCGGATGCGCCGGCACCGGCCGCGCAGTCCGCGGTGTCCCCGCCGCCCGCGGCGGACCAGATGTTGGAAAGCTACGTCTGGGCGCGGGCCACGGCCCCGGACGATCGAGCCGCGGAGGCCTGGCTGCGAACCGGCGAGGGATACGCCTACACCGCCGCGGCTGCCGTGTCCACCGTGGAGGCTGTGCTGGCGAGCGAGCCGCTCGGCGCGACCACCGTCGCGGCAGCGTTCGGTCCGCAGATCGCGCTTTCGGCTGGGGGTGAGCTGCTTGCCACGACCTAGCCAGAAGGAGAACATCCTGCGAGCGGCCGTGGACTGCTTCGCCGAGCAGGGCTACGACGCCACCCGCGTGCGGCACATCGCCGAGCGGGCCGGCGTCTCCGACGCCGCGCTGTACCGCCACTACACCTCGGTCGAGGCACTGGCCCAGGAGTTGTTCGCTCACTACTTCGGCGATTACGCCCGCCGAATCGCGGACGCCACATCGGACGGCACGACCGAGCAGCGGTTGCGCGCGGTAATCCGGACCACGCTCGCGTTCTACCGCGCCGATCCGGCAGCCGCGACGTTCGTCCTACTGCGGCAGCACACGTTCATGCCGAAACTGCCGGCCGGCACGGTATACCCGCTGGAGATTGTCGAACGCGTCATCGCGGTCGGTCAGCACCGGGACGAGGTACGGGCCGGCCAGCCGAATCTGCTCGCCGCCATCTTCCTCGGCTGCGTGCTGCGTCCGATCCACCTGGCCGGCCTCGCCGCCCCCGGCGCGTTCGACCTTCTGACCGAGGCCCGGCACGACCCGATCATCGAGCAGGCCGCACTAGCGGCGCTGCGGCAAGATCGATCATGACCGGCGCCCCCAACCAGGTTCGCGTCGTTCCGATCCGATCAACACCACCCCAGCGCCGACCGGGCGCCGGACCTGGATAGCGGCTCACATCCGACACGAATCTCAACCACGCACCACATACACAGCGGGAAGGGAACGAAAATGATGATCGATGCCCTTGAGGCGGTCCGGCTGGGCGGCATCACACAGTGGATCCGTGTTCGCGGTACGGATCGGTCTAACCCCGTGCTGCTGCTGATGCAGCAGGGGCCCGGGTTGCCGATCGTCAACGAGGTGCGCACCTTCGAGCGGCTTCTCGGGCTGGAGAAGGACTTCACGGTCGTCTACTGGGACCAGCGGGGCACCGGCCTGTCACTACGCAACTCGAGCGCCGAGATCACCGCGGCGCGGATGGTCGGCGACACGGTCTCACTGCTGGAGTTACTTCGCGACCGATTCGGTAGCAAGACAATCATCGCCGGGTTCTCGTTCGGCGCCACGTTCGCCGCGTACGCAGCTGTGCAGCGCCCGGACCTTGTCGCAGCGCTGGTCGCGACGGGTATGGACATCGACGTCCCCTTGGCCGAAAACCACACCTACGAATTCCTGCTCAACACCGCCCGCCGGCGCGGCAACCGACGCGCGATCCGCCAGCTCGAAAAGATCGGCCCGCCTCCGCACCTGGAGGCGAAGCAGTTTTCCACCCGAGCTCGATGGGCGACCAACTTCGGCGGCGTCACCGCCAACGCCACCTTCAACAGCCTGGCGCGCAAGATGCTGGGCAGCCTGCTCCGCTCGCGCGACTACACGGTTGCAGACGCCGTCCGCACCGCTCGGGGCATCATCTCGACACCGACCGCGCTACTGCCCGACCTGTCCACCACGGATCTGGTTGGCACCGTGCCCCGCCTCGAGGTACCCATCGTCATCGTCCAGGGTCGCCTTGACCAGGTGGCGCCCGGCCAAGCCGCACAGCGGTTCTACGACTCGCTGACCGCACCAAGCAAAAAGTTGATGTGGTTCGACAAGTCGGCGCACACACCGCAATATGACGAACCTGACAAGTTCCGCGACCTGCTCATGAACGTCAGAACCAGCCACCTCGCCAACGGCTGACACGGCCCCGACTCAGGAAGCGCCGACGCTGCTCGGGATCACAGGTTCACCACGACCGACTCCGGGACTGCGCAACAGCGCCCGCGTGCGAGCCTGTTGCACAAACCGCTTGCCGGCCGCTCCGCGAGGCATCGGATCACCGCCGCGGAAGCATGTTTGGGCCGCAGCGGACGGCTCAGCCGTGTTCGATCAAGCACCGAACGCCAGCAGCGCCTTTGTGAAACACGCTCCTACGCGTCACACCGAAGAGGCCGACGCCGCTATCGTGCCGCCCGAACCGGCCGACGGTGGCCACTAGACGTTCTGTCCTGACAGGTACGAGTACACGACGCGCTATGGCGCAGATCACAGCATCGACGAACCTCGTTGAGCGCGTGGTCTCGGACTGCTTCGTCCACATCGCGCCCACAGGCCTATGCACAACCGGCACGACCCGGTCACGGACCTCGTGGACCATCCATTTCGGACTAAAACCGATCAAAACCGCGTCGAACACGCGTTCCACGACTCCACCGGCATCGACCTGTGGATAACCCGTCACACCCACGACATATCTGTGCTACCGGTAGCTGGGCCCACAACATGTTGGGGTTTTGGGTACGCGACACGCCACGCCCGCTTGCCTCAAGATCCGGCGACATCTACTGTCCTCGCCAGAGCATAAAAAACCTGGCGAGTGCCAGGTTCGGCACTCACCAGGTCCGGGACCTAAGAGACTTCGGACTGTAGCAGGCTGTCGCCTTCGGACGCGAGAGGGCGCTCCCCCGAGTTGCCCCACAGCTCGGGGAGGAGGTGATCACTGTGGCGAAGTCGAACCCGATGAACCCTGGCAAGCCCGCCCCCAAGTCCGGTCAGTATCGGCCGAGCAAGGGCGGTGCCGAGACCACGGTGCCGAAGGGCAAGACGCTTCCGCCCACCCCTGCGGGTGGCCCGTGGAAGCTGGTCGATCCGACTAAGAACAAGAGCGGCCGCTGATAGTCCGGCCCGGCGCATTTAGATCCAACTGAGCGGTCCACGTCGGCGCGTCGCGGCGTGGACCGTTCCCACCAATCGGGTGACCAGCATCGGCGGAACCCTTCGGGTTGCCCGATCGGGATGAGGTCGTGCACAGGTGCGATGTCGTGGGCGGTTCAGCGGGCCTACGGCTTCCGGTCGCCTAAGCAATGGTCGGTTGCGGTGCGGTATGGCGTCAGGCAGGGCCGACCGAATGCGGCCATCCCCGTCCGGCTGCGCGGGGCGGCCATTATGTGGCGGCGTGATCTTGCGTGCGATCCATGTGCGATAAGGCAGGGCGTTCCGGGGCGAGCCGCGGTCACTGGCGGCGATGACGCCTAGCGGTCAAGGTCTGGCCGAGACGTTCGATGACCTGGGCGGCATGCCAGGTCATCGATGGTGGCCAGGGGCGGGGTCGAACCGCCGACCTTCCGATTTTCAGTCGGACGCTCGTACCAACTGAGCTACCTGGCCGCGCAACACAAACGCGGTCCTGACGGGACTTGAACCCGCGACCTCCGCCTTGACAGGGCGGCGAGCACTCCAACTGCTCCACAGGACCTTGCTCGGCTAGCAGGATAACAACCCGCCGGACCGTGCCCCCAACGGGATTCGAACCCGTGCTACCGCCTTGAAAGGGCGGCGTCCTAGGCCACTAGACGATGAGGGCAGCTCCGCCATCATCGCACATGGCGACGTGGGCGGTTGAAGCACTCATCCGGCCCCGCCGGAGGCCTGCAAAGCATACGCGACGACCCCTCGGCCGCCAAACCGCCGAAACCGGGGTTCGTGCCTGTCTCGCCGGTTGGCCAATGCCGCGTGGTCGGCCGAGCTAGCGTCGGCCGCTCGCGGGATCGCTCGGCGCTCCGGACGGCGGTACGGACGTTGGCGGCGCCGGCCGGCCGGGGTCGACCGAGACCGTACGGGCGGTCGGCAACGCGATCAAACGGAAGCGCTGTTTGAGCGTGGGCAACAGGTGCCGCAGCGCGGCAAGCGTCTCGCTCCGGTCGCCGCCGGCGTCGTGCATGAGAACGATCGAGCCGCGGTGGGTCTGTGCCAGGACGGTCTTCTCGATCGTGGCCACGCCCGGCCTACGCCAGTCGTTCGTGTCCTCGCTCCAGTAGAGCGGCCGCATGCCGAGCAGCTCGCTTACCCGTACGGTCGTCGGGGTGAAGTTGCCGCCCGGGTTCCGGAAGTACGTCATCTTCGCCGCCGCATCGACCCGATGTACGGCGTCGATCGTCTTCTGGAGGTTGGCCGCGATGTACTGCGGCGTGTGCGTACCGAGCTGTTCGTCGTGGTCCCAGCTGTGGTTGCACAGGGTCATGCCGTCATTGATCATTCGCCGGACCACCGCCTGGTAGTTCTGGATCTGGCGGCCGATCAGGCAGAACGTGGCCTTGATGTGATAGTTCTCGAGCACGTCGAGGACCTGAGACGTGTACGGTCCCGGTCCATCGTCGAACGTCAGCGCGACGGCGCTGGTCCCGGTCGAGCCTTCCGAGTTGTACGGTCCGCGCCAGCGCATGCCGGCCTGCTTCGGCCAGGCCGGAATCTTCCACGAGCCGGCGCCGGGGATGCCGAGGCTCGCCCCGGTGATCGTGGCCGGCGGCGGGGAGCCGTGGTGACGACTCGGCGACGGCGATGGCGACGACGAGGCGTGCGGCCGTGATGTCGCGCTCGTCCGAGGTGCTGGTGACGTCGACGCCGGTCGGTTCGACGAGGACGGTGATTGTGCGGCGGCGGCGCGATCGGCGCGCGGGCCGGCCGTGGCGATGCAGCCGGCCATGGCGACGGTCAGCGTCGCGGCTAGCGCGAACCCGAGGGTTCGGCGGGACATCCCGAGGGGTAGGCGGGACATATCGACTCCGGAGGGGACAGGCCGAGGGGATGGGCCAAGGGGGCGAGCCCGGCAAAGCTATCGATACCGGCGCCCAAAAGCCACTAATTCTCCGGGCCGTGTGACCTTCGTTGCCGATTAGTCGCCTGAGCTGGCCACGATCGTATCGGGCAGTGTCGAGATGACTCCGGACAGCCACGGGGCGTACGCATCCGGAGACGTGGCCATCTCCTCGCGCAGGCCGTTCACCGAGACCCATCGCAGCTCGTCGACCTCGGCCGGATCGGGGTCGAGGGCCGCGCCGGTCGGCAGTGCGCCCAGCAGGACGTGGTCGTACTCGTGCTCGACCCGGCCACTGTCGCGATCGGTTGCCTGGTAGACGTACACACCGACGTCACGCAAATGGATCGGTGCGGCATCGGTGTCGAGGCCGAGCTCTTCACGAAGACGTACCGTCGCAGCGTCTGCGGCCGCGACGCCCGGCGTCGGGTGGCCGCAGCACGCGTTGGCCCAGCGGCCGGCGAACCTGGTCTTGACCATGGCCCTCCGCTGCAGCAGCAACCGGCCGTTCGGGTCGGTGAGCACGACGGAGAACGCGCGGTGCAGGTAGCCCGGCGGCTGGTGGGCGTCCGCAACGGTGGCCGCACCGCGGGGCGTGCCGTCGGCGTCGACGAGTTCGACAAGGTGGGCTTCGCGTGGGGTCACCCGGCGATCCTAGCCGCGGCGAGCTTTCCGGAGATCAAGACCATGGGTACGCCCACGCCCGGTTGCGTTCCCGAGCCGACGAAAACGACGTTGGCCAATCCCGGATGAAGGTTGCCGGGTCGGAACGGCCCGGTCTGGCGGAGCGTGTGTGCACTGGCGAACGGTGTCCCCGCGGCCAGACCGGAGGCGGCCCAGTCGGCCGGCGTCACGACGTGCGACACCTCGATCCCCGCGCCGAAGTCGTAGTAACCCCGTGATTCCAGGGTCGCCATGACCTCGGCGGCGTACGCCCGTCCGTCGCAATACGTCCACGAGTCGCGCCCGATGTCGAGGTTCGGCGTGGGCGCGAGCGCGTAGTAGACCTCGCGGCCGTCCGGTGCGAGCGTCGGATCGGTCCGGGTCGGATTGCTGACCAGCAGCGACGGGTCGCGCATCCGGCGACCGCGGCGAATCACGTCGTCGAACGTGTCGCGCCAGGCCCGGCCGAAGTGGATGTTGTGGTGGGCGATCTTCGAGTAGTGCTGGGCCGAGCCGACGTGGACCACGACGGCGGACGGTGACTGGCGGAGCCGAGCGAGGCGTCGCGGAATCCGTGCGCCGGTTCGGCTTGGCCCGAGGAGGTCGCGGTAGGCGGCGGGCAGGTCGGGGTTGAGCACGACCACATCGGCCGGGATCCGGTCGCCGTCGGCGGTGTGCACGGCTCGGGCCCGGTCGCCGGACACCTCGACTCCGGTGACCGTGGTGCCGTAGCGGAACGTGACTCCATGCTTGCCGGCCGCCGCGGCCAGCGCGACTGGCACGGCATGCACGCCACCCCGCGGGAAGTAGACGCCGGAGATCGTGTCCAGATAGGCGATCACCGAATACAGCGCGAGGGCCTGGTGGGGCGCGAGCCCGGCGTACATCGACTGGAACGAGAAGACCCGCTGCGTGCGCGGATCTTGGAAGAACTGCGCGACCTTGGTGTCGAGGCGCCGGAATCCGCCCGCGCCCGCGAGCCGCAGCAGGTTCATCGTGACGAGATCACGCGGGCCGTCGACGTTACGGTCGATGAAGTCGTCGCGTTGCAGCTGCCACATCCGGCGCACGTACGCCGCGAAGCGCAGGTATCCGTCGGCCTCCCGGGGCCCGCACACCCGGGACACTTCGGCGGCCATCCGTACGCTGTCGGAGATCACGTCGAGCGTGGACCCATCCGGGAAGTGCGCCCGGTAGGCCGGGTCAAGCCGGGTCAGTGTGACCCAATCGGCCATGTTCTCCTCGACCGCGGCGAACGCATCAGCTAGCAGCTCCGGCATGGTGAGCACGGTCGGACCGGTATCGAACGCGTAGCCCGCGATCTCAAGGCGACCAGCCCGGCCGCCCGGCACGGGTTCGCGCTCGACGACGGTCACCTCCCGCCCCGTCGCGGCCAGACGCAGTGCGCAAGACAACCCGCCCAGGCCAGCGCCGACGATCACTACCCGGTCGCTCGGGCCTCCCACCGTGCGCACCGCGCGCCACCTCCTCGATCGTCTCAGCCATCCTCGCGCGGACCGGCCGCAGCGCTGGTCGCGGCATGGGCGAGGATCGCAGCGTGACCGTCAACAAGCTCGACCGGGCCAGCTCGTCCGACCGGGCCAGCATGCCCGACTGGACCGACGATCTGGATCGCGCGTACGAACGGTGCCGCGCGCTGCACGCCCGCTACGGTCGCACGTACTACCGCGCAACGCGTCTCCTGCCGGCCTGGAAACGGCGACACGTCCACGCGCTCTACGGCTTCGCCCGGTTCGCGGACGAGATCGTCGACGGCTTCGACGGCGCAGTGCCCGAGGTGCGCGCGGCCCGGCTTGCCGGCTGGTCGGATGCTCTGGAGGTCGGCCTCGCCGGCGGACCCGTGAACGACGCGGTGTTGCCAGCGGTGATCCATACGATCGCGGTCTTCGACCTGGACCCGGCCGACTTCACGCTATTCCTGCGCTCGATGGCGATGGATCTGACGGTCGCTCGCTACGAAACCTATGCCGATTTGCTCGACTACATGGAAGGGTCGGCCGCGGTCATCGGCGCCATGATGTTGCCACTGCTCGGAGCGCGCGACCGATCCATGGCGCTCGGACCGGCCCGGGAACTGGGCCGCGCGTTCCAGCTGACGAACTTCATTCGTGATGTCGCGGAGGATCTCCGCCGGGGACGGGTCTACCTGCCGCAGGAAGATCTGCGTCGGTTCGGCGTGACGGACGCGGGCCTAGCCGCCGCGGTCGCCGCCGGGTCCGCGACACCGCAGATCAAAAGACTGATCGGGTACGAGGTGAGCCGCGCTCGCCAGCACTATCGATCGGCGGTGACCGGGATCGACCTGCTCGCCCCCGGGTCGCGGGCATGCATTCGTACGGCCTTCCGGCTCTACCAGGGCATCCTCGACGAAATCGAGCGCGCGGACGGCGACGTGATCGCCCGCCGGGCAACGGTGGGGCCGGTCCGACGCCTCTCCCTGACGGCCGCCGGCCTTGCGAGGCGCCGAGTGCCGACGCGGTGACTCGCTGAGCGCGCCGGCGTCCTGCGAGCCGCCCGGCATGACCGCTCGACCCCACAGCTGAGCGACCTGTACCAAATGCGAGATTCGCTCACGAGGATCACCTTTTGTGGGTAATGATCCTTCCCGAGCCGTCAATCGGGGGGGACATCGCATGAAGTCGCTGATGCGCAAGCGTTCGACGTGGGTGGCTGGGGGCATCGTCGTGGCGGCCGGGGTCGTGGCCGCGGTGCTGACCGTCCCGCATCAAGGTCACGAACGGGGCGGCGTCGCCGGCACCGAGTCGGCGGCGGGCCATGCCGTACGTGCGAATCAAGTCCTGAGCGCACCCTCGACGACGCCGAGCGCGCCCCCGTCACCGCGGCACTTCACGGTGCTGGGGGCGGGTGACATCCTGCTGCACTCGCCGTTGTGGAAGGTCGGTCGGGCCGACGCGCAAGCGGCCCACAAGACCGGCTACTACTTCGACCCGATGTTCGCGTCGGCGAAGCCGGACATCGCCGGGGCTGATCTCGCGATCTGCCACATGGAGACGCCCTATGGCAAACCGGGTGGGCCGTTCACCGGCTATCCGATCTTCGAGGTGCCACCGTCGATCGCGACAACGATCCACGACGTCGGTTATGACTCGTGTTCCACGGCGTCGAACCATTCGCTGGACGGTGGCGAGGCCGGCATCGACCGGACGCTCGACGCATTGGATGCCGCCGGCGTCAAGCACACCGGCACGGCCAGGTCCGCCGCCGAGGCGGCTACGCCGGACCTCCTGCAGGCCAACGGTGTGACCGTCGCGCAACTCTCCTATGCGTTTGGCTTCAACGGCCTGAAGCGGCCGGCCGACAAGCCATGGCTTGCGAACCTGATCAGCGTGCCGAAGATTCTCGCGGACGCTCGTCGCGCCAAGGAAGCCGGCGCGTCGGTCGTGATCGTCAGCCTGCACTTCGGAACGGAGTATCAGCACACCCCAAACGCGCAGCAGGTGTCGGTCGCTCATGCGCTGCTCGCCTCGCCGGACGTCGACCTGATCCTCGGCTGCCACGTACACGTGGTGCAGCCCTTCCAGAAGATCAACGGGAAGTGGGTCGCCTACGGCATGGGCAACCAGATCGCGAATCAGAGTTTCAGCAAGCCCACGACCGACGGTGTGATGCCGAGGTTCACGTTCACCGAGACGTCACCGGGCAAATTCACGGTCACCAAGGCGGAAGCGATCCCCACCTTCGATTACCTGTCCGGCACGGCACGGCTGATCGACCTGCCGGCCGCGATGGCCGCTCATCCGTCCAGCGCGCGCTTGGCGGATTACCAGGCGTCGTGGGCGCGGACCGCGAAGGTCGTCGACTCGATGGGCGCCGGTCGCGACGGTCTGATCGTCAATCGTGCGGGGTCGCGATAGCCCGGTTCGCTAGGCGAGCGTCTGCCACCAGCCGTCGATCGCGGGTGGGTCGGCGACATCGATCCGCTGGCCCGGTCGCGGAACGGCGAGCGTGACGCCGCGCGCCTTCGACTCGTCCCACGCTCGGTCGGCCGGCTCCGCCCAAGGGTGGAACGCGAGCACGAACGTGCCCCAGTGCACCGGGATCATCAGTCCACCGCGGACGTCGAGGTGGGTCGCGACGCCCTCCTCTGGCGTCATATGGATGTCGCGCCAGCCGCTGTCGTACGCGCCGATCTGGATGAGCGTGGCGTCGAACGGTCCATATTGCTCGCCGACCTTGGCGAAGCCGTCGAAATAGCCGGTGTCGCCGCTGTAGAACACCCGGTGGGTGGGGCCGGCGACGACCCATGAACTCCACAATGTGTAGTTCCGCTTCGCGATCTTGCGGCCGGAGAAGTGTTGGCCGGGCGTCGCCGTCAGCGTGAGATTGCCGACCGTCGTCGCGTCGTGCCAGTCGAGTTCGATGATCCGATCCGCGGGCACGTGCCAACTCTCGAGGTGGCTGCCGACGCCGAGCGGCACGATGAACGGCGCGGAGTGATTGCGGGCGAGCCAGACGATCGAGTTCATGTCGAGGTGGTCGTAGTGGTCGTGGGAGATCACGATCACGTCGATGGCCGGCAACTCCTCGAGCGGGATCGGTGCCGGGTGCAGCCGGCGCGGTCCGGCCAGTCGCGATGGCGAGCAGCGGTCGCTCCAGATGGGATCGAACAACACCCGGGACCCGTCGATCTCCACGAGCGACGACGCATGGCCGAACCAAGTGATGTGCAACCCGTCGGGCGCAGCCACGTCGGGCGGGACGTCGGCGACGACCGGAATGGCGCCGGCCGGCTTGCGCGAATCGCTGTCGGTGAGGAGCTCGCGCAGGCGGTGGCGATCGTCGGCGTTCGTGGCCGGGCGGAACTCCATGAGCGTGTCGTGCTCGTTGTGGAAGGCGCCGTCGCGATACTGCGGCGATCGCTGTACGCGTTCGGCACGCTCGCCGGACGGCTCGGCACCGTACGCCACCGGGATGTCCCGTGCCGCCCACGCCAGACCGGCTGCTCCCGCTGCCAGCGCGGAAACTGCCACCCAGGCTTTCCTACCCATTGCGCCACCCCTCGGCCCGCGGCGCGCGTCACCATATCGACGCGGCCCGCAGCCGATCGTACGTCAGCGGCAAATGCAGAACGGATGTCCGACCGGATCGGCGAGGACTCGAAAACGCTCGCCGCGGCCCGGCAATGCTGTGGCTCCGAGCGCAATGAGCTGTGCTTCGACCTTGTCGAGATCGTCGACCTTGACGTCGAGCCGCACGTGCTGCGGGTTGTCCGGATCCGGCCACTGCGGGGGCTGATAGTCCTGCGCACGCTGGAACGCGATTGCCGGCCGCTGCTCCGACTCGCCGATGACAATCCACTCGTCGTCTGCGTCGAGGCGCCGCATCCCGAGCAGTTCCTCGTAGAAGCCCGCCAGGTCCCATGGGTCGGGACATTCGATCACGAGCAAGTCCCAGCGTGCGATATTCACGCAGCGATTTTGCACGGCCGAGGCGCCGGCGCGCTGCCCCGCCACGCCCACGTACGGCGTGCCGAGTGGCCAGGATCATGCCTGGCCTGCGGTTCAGAGCAAGTGTCCGCCGTCGGTGGAACCGGACTGTTGCGGCAAAGCCGGGCGATCCTGGCGCCCGCGTCGCACGAGCGCGGTGGTGATGAGGATGTCGAGCAGGTCGGCGTAGCTGACGCCAGCAGCCTGCCAGATCTGCGGAAACTGTGAATGCGGCGTGAGACCGGGCAAGGTGTTGACCTCGTTGACCACCGGCTCGACGCCGTTGCGTAGGAAGAAGTCGACGCGCAGCAGTCCGACGCAGTCGAGCGCCTCGAAGACGCGTACGGCCTGCTCGGCCAACTGCTCGGCGATCTGCGGCGCGAGCTTGGCCGGTATGTCGAATGCGCTGCCGACGCCGCTGTATTTCGCCTGGTAGTCGAAGAAGTCGTGCTCCTCGGTCACCCGGATCTCCAGCGCCGGACCGGCGAGCACCCGGCCGTCCGGGTGCTCGAGCACCGCGAGGTCGACCTCGCGGCCGAGGACGGCCGCCTCCACCAGGACCTTGTCCTCGGACTTGCGCGCGATCGCGACGGCGGCGGGCAGCTCGGCCCAGTCATCCACGCGTGAGACACCGAGGCTGGATCCGCCGTGCGCCGGCTTGACGAAGACCGGCAGGCCAAGGCGTGCCCGCTCCGCGTCGGTGAGCGTGTCGTGGCCGTGCCGCAGCACAACGGCGTCGGTGACGTCGAGACCGGCGGCGGTGAGGAGCTTCTTCGTGTGCTCCTTGTCCATGCCGGTCGCGCTGGTGAGGATCCCATTGCCGACGTACGGCACGCCGGCGCTGGCCAGCAGCGACTGAAGCGTTCCGTCCTCGCCGAACGGGCCGTGTAAGGCCGGCAGGGCCACGTCGACCGTACGCAGGATGGTCAGCGCGTCGAGAATGCTGTGCAACGGTGCCCGCAGATCTTCGGGGATGCCATCGGGCTCGTACGGAGTCATCGACAGCAGCAGCGGCACGTCGACCGCACCCGTACGCGGCTTGTCCGCACCGACCACCCAGCGGCCCTCGGGCGTGATCCAGATCGGCACGACCTCGTATCGCTCCGCGCTGAGATGGGACAGCATGCCGGCCGCGGAATAGCACGACACGTCATGCTCGCCGCTGCGCCCGCCGAAGATCAGCGCGACGCGGATGCGGTCGTCAGACATGCGGGCTCTCCTTCGTCGGCGGACGTTGTCGGGGCGGTCCCGTCGGTGACGGACGGTGCGATGCCGGGACATGCCGGCGAGGCACGCGAGGACCGATCCGAGTGAGGATCTCATGAGCGTTGGTATCGCTCCACCCCGCCCATTCGCGCGCCGTCGGCTCGCCGCGATCGCCGGGGCCGAACAGGATGATCTCGTCGCCGATGGCGGCCGGAGTATCGCCCACGTCGATCACGAACTGGTCCATCGAGACGCGGCCGGCGATCCGGTGGCGGCGCCCACGCATCCACACCTCGGCCACGGGAGCGACGTTGCGCGGCACGCCGTCGGCGTATCCGAGGGGGACCAGCACGAGCGTGGTGGGGCGAGTCGTCGTGTAGTCGAGACCGTAGGACACGCCGGTGCCGGCCGGCACCCGCTTGACGAGAATCGCCCGCGCGCGCAGCGTCATCGCCGGGCGAAGGCCGTACGCGCGGCCGACCACCGGCTCGATGCCGTACGTGGCGATGCCGGCCCGCACGAGGTCGAAGTGCGATTCGGGTACGGCCAGCGCACCGGCCGAGTTGGCTACGTGTCGCAGCTGAGGAGCTAGGCCGGTAGCGCTTGCGACCTTCAACGCGTCGTCGAACGCGGCCAGCTGTCGCGCCGTCTCCGGCCGTCCGGGCTCGTCCGCCGTCGCAAGATGCGTCCAGACGCCACGTACCCGAAGCCGGCCCACGCGTTCCAGGTCATATGCGGCGGCGACCAGATGTGGCCACTCGTCCGGCACGGCGCCGTTGCGTGACATGCCCGTATCGACCTTGAGGTGCACTGTTGCGGGTCGGGCCGGCGACGCGCTCGCCACGATGCCCCGAAGGTGTTCAACCGAGGCGACGGAGATGTCGACGCGGGCCTCGATGAGCGGCCGGAAGTCCTCGTCCGGGCGGTGCAGCCAAGTCAGCATCGGAGCATTGACACCGGCCGCGCGAAGCGTGATCGCTTCGGCCGCGGACGTAACGCCGAGCCAGGTCGCGCCCGCGTCGATTGCGGCCCGAGCGACCGGTACGAGTCCGTGGCCGAAGCCGTCCGCCTTCACGACGGCCATCACGGCCGCAGAGGTGGTGGCGGCGATCGTCGCGATGTTGTGCGCGATCGCACCGAGATCGACGACGGCTTCCGTGGTCGCGGGCGACGCTGAGGTCTGCGCGCCGCTCGGTGCCGTCACGTGCGACTCCTCTCACCGGATCCAGGTGCGTCAGTCGATCGGGTCTGCACCGACGTCACCGCCGGCGACATCGGAGCCATCGCCCACAAGCCGTCGAACGGTGTGGACGCCGGTCCGGCTGGACGCGACCGTGTCGTCCCGTAAGGGCGCCGCTCCGCCAATGAACGAGTCGAGTGCCTCGTCCCGGAGCAATCCGACCGCGCCGGTGTCGCCGGGGCGCGAGCGAACCAACGCGCGCGTCGGCACCCCGTCGACCAGCCGGCTCGCGACGAGCAGGCAGTTGCCGAATCGCCGACCCCGAAGCATACCTGGGTCGGCCAACACGCAGACCTGCGCGAATGCCGTACGCAACGTGGCCGCCAGGCGCTTGGTGAACGCCAATGTCGGCATGTCGGTGACATTGACGACGTAGAGCCCGTCCCGTCGCAAAGCGGGCACCACCAGGGCCGCGAATTCGGCCGTAGCGACGTCCGACGGCATACGGGCCGCCTCGAACACATCGGAGATGATCAAGTCGTACGCCTCCGGAGCAGCCGAGGCCATCGCCGCTCGGGCGCCACCGATCGACACGGTGACGTCGATGCCGGCCGGCATCGGCAGGCGTTCCAGCACGAACTCGTAGAGCGCCGCGTCGCGCTCGATGACGAGTTGGTGGGAGCCCGGCCGGGTCGCCGCGACGTATCGCGGAAGGCTGAGTGCGCCGCCGCCGAGGTGCAGGACGTCGATGGCCGCGCCGGTCGGGTGGATGGCGTCGATCACGCCGGCGACTCGGCGCGCGTACGCGAATTCGAGGAAGAGCGGGTCGTCGAGATCGACGTACGACTGCGCGACCCCGTCGATGAATAGTGCCCACGCGTTGGCGCTGCGCGGGTCGGGCACCAACTCGGCGACTCCGAGATCGACCGGCACGGTGATCATCGTCCGCCGGTCCGGGGAGGTCATGTCGCGAGCGTACGGCCGTGCTTCTTGGCCTACCAGGCGAGCGTCACAACGGCCGTACCCATGGCCGCGCTCATCAACGCCTGAGCCGACGAGCCCGGCATCCGGCGGCGCCGCCGGGCGCTCGCCATCCAGACCGCCGCCGCGATCGCGAAGTAGACCGCCAACACCGTCGCCACGAGTGCGCGGGTCGCGGGCGCACTGGCGCCGTGCGGCGACATCCCCGGCATGCCCGGTCGTGCGGCCATGACGGTCAGCATCCACATCATCGTCGCCATGGCCGTGGCCTGATACGCGCAGCCGAGCCTGGAGTGCGCCGGACCGTGCGGAAGAGCCGAGTGCGCATGGGACACCGCCGCGCGCTGCGTCATGGCGACGACGCGTACGGCGAACCAGCCGGCGGCGACAGCGAACAACGCGATCTCCCACGTCGCGACGCGCCACGACGGAGCCCACCAGACCATGCCGGCCATGACCGTGCTCATCGCAAGGTGTGCGAAGTTGCCGAGCAATGTTGCGGCGTCGCGGCGGCGCTCGGCTCGCAGCACGCCGATGCATTGAACGGTGCAGTAGACGCCCGCGAGCACGAATGCGACGGTCAACAACCATCGCAGCGCGAACGAGCCGTCCACGTCGCCTCCCCTGACCGAGCCCTGGAGCGGGGTCCCTCCCGACGATGCTATGCGCCGATCGGGGCGCCAGTAAGCCCGTCGCCGTCCAGGATCCGCGTCAGTACGCGACCCGCGCCGTACGCCGTCGCATTGCGAGCGTCTGGAGCAGGAGCCCGGTCGCCAGGGCGGCGCCGACGCCTTCGCCCGACCGGATGCGCAGGTCAAGCAGCGGCTCACAGCCGAGGTCGGTGAGCACTCGGCCGTGTGCGCGTTCCCGGCTGCGTTGGCCGGCGACGAGGTGGTCGGCCACCGCCGGCTCGATCTTGACCGCGAGAAGCGCGGCGACGCTGGTGGCGAGCCCATCGAGCACGGTCACCGTGCCCACCTCGGCGGCACCGAGCACCACACCGGTCAGTACGGCGAACTCCGGACCTCCGAGCATCGCCAGCGTACGGATCGGATCGGCGCCTTCCGAACCGCCCGCCGATCGCCACCGCCGTACGGCGTCCTCGACGATGCCGCGCTTGCGGTCGAGGATCGCGCGGTCCGCGCCGGCTCCGAGTCCCACAGCTTCGGTGGCGTCCATTCCGGTCAACGCGGCGGCAAGACACGCGGCCACGGTCGTGTTTCCGATGCCGATCTCGCCGAGGGCGACTAGTCCCCGCTCGCCGGCGGCGCGGCCGACCGTCCGGCCGGCGTTCACGAACCGCTCCGTGTCGATGATGCTCATCGCATCGGTATGAGCGAGGTCGCCGCGATCGCGGGCCACCGGAAGCGTCGTCCGATCTGGACCGGCCTCGGCGTCGGTCACGCCGGCGCGTACGACCGCGAGCGCCGACGGGTCCACACCGGCGTCGATCAGCTCGACGGCAAGGCCAGCGCCGATCGCGGCGGCTACGCCGAGCGCCACGCCGGTCTCGGATGCGACGAATATTTGAGCGGTCACATCCGGTGCAAAGGCCGACACGCCGAGCCCCACGACCGGATGGTCGGCGGCCGCGAGGATCAACGTACCCGTGGATGTGTCGGCACCACGCACCGCGACGATGCGTTCGACCGCGCGGTCAAGCACCCCGAGCGAGCCGGGCGGCGTCAGCAGTCGATCACCCTCGTCGCGCGCCGCGACCAACGCGTCCGCGTCGGGTGCGCGCAGATGCGATGGCGGTCGTGCCGTCGCGGCGGCCGCGGGCCACCGGTCGGCGAACACGACGTCGTCCAGCGGGAGACGCGACGACCAGCCCGCCCGCTGCAGGCCCGGCTCGGGCGGACGTTCGTCGGGCCAGCCGAGGCACAGCCAGCCGAGTGTGGCTACCCCCGGCGGCAGGTGTACGAGCGCAGCCAGGTCGTGCGGTTGGAACAGCGTGACCCATCCGAGGCCGAGCCCCTCCGCGCGCGCGGCGAGCCACAGGTTTTCGATGGCGGCTGCGCAACTCCACATGTCGGCGTCGGCGAATGTCGCGCGCCCCAGCACGCCGGCCGCGGGCGTGCGCCGGTCGCAACAGACCACGACGCCGACGGGCGCCTCACGCAGGCCCTCCAGCTTCAGGTCTTTCAAACGGCGAGCCGCGTCGGGCTCGAGCTGCGCGGCCTGCCGCAGCCGTTCGCGGTCGGCCAGCAACCCGGCCCGGGTACGGATGTCCGGATCGCGCACGACGATGAACCGCCACGGCTGGCTGTGGCCGACGCTCGGCGCGACATGGGCGGCGCCCAGCACGCGCCGCAGTACGTCGTCCGGGATCGGGTCGGGGCGGAAGCGGCGGACGTCGCGACGCGCCTCGATGACGGCATAGGCGGCGGCGCGTTGGTCGATCGGGAAGGCCCACCCGCTCGGGTCGGCTGCGCGTTCGGAGGCGGCGCTGACGTCGCCCACCACCGGCACCGGTCGTTCCCAGGTCACGGACCGACTCTACGGGTCGTCGACACGCGGTGGCTCCGGGCCGGCCGGGGCCGTGAGCGCTACTCGCTGTGACCTAGTTCCGCCCAGTCCGAACCTTCGCTGGAGGGCTTCAGATGAGCACCTCGACGCACCACTTACGCGGCGTTAGCACCGTCGCGGCTGGCGCGCGCCACATACATCCTGGTCGACGAGGTGGTGCGCTATGTGTGCTCAAAATGCAGCCCCCAGGCCGACACGTCCATTGTTGGTGCCGCTGTAACGCTCGGTATGTCGTAACGATGAGTGATCGGAGCTCCGACCGGCCGGACCGGTCAGCGGCTGTCGCGCTTGGCCTGACGTCGCGCACCCTTGGCCAGCGTCGATGCCTGCCGTTTGCGAAGCGCCGGCGATGTCGGGCTGCGATCGGTCGTCCGCGACCGGCTTGTGTTGGGTGCGGCTCGTCCGCCCGTAGGACGTCGAGTCGTCCGAGCCGGCCGCGACGGTCCGGTGGCCGGCTCGCGTCGAGCGGCGTCGATGCGCTCGGCCCTGAGTTCGGCTGCGCTGCGGCGGGCCGCCGCAGCCAGATCACGGCTGACCCGGGACAACGCATCCTCGAATAATTCGGCTTTACCGGCGTTGCGCTGGTTCTTCGGCCGGGCGACCCCCCGCGACGAGAACTCGGTAACGCGGGAACTCGCCTCGCGACGGTAGAGCTTGACGTATTTGTTCCGAGCGCGGCGGATGCGCGTGTGCAGATCGACCAGTGCGTCTTCGTCGAGGCCGGCGAGTTGGTCGCGTTCGGTCTCGCGGATCAGCATCAGCTCAGACTCGGTCAGCGAATTCAACAGAGCATTCATCGTGTCGACCCCCGTTTGGCCGGCGTCGGCCCCGGCCGCTCCCGCCATTGCAGCACGCCCGCCGGTCGCCGTTACCGGATTCGCTGATGGCGGATGCCGCCGTCACCACCAGGAGTGGAAGTGGTGGACGGGCCCGTGGCCACCGCCGACGTCGAGACGGTCGGCGGCGGCCAGCGCGAGCGTGAGGTACACCTTGGCATCGGTGACCGCGGCCAGCCAGCTGTCGCGTTGTGGTCGGAGAGCCGCGATCGCGGAAGACAGCGTGCACCCCGTGCCGTGATCATTGGTCGTCTCGACCCGCCGGAGCCGTGAGACGAATCGGCTCGGCCGGGCCGCCGACGCCATGCGACGGTGCTGCGAACAGGTCCGGCGACTCCGCGCCGCCAAGGTGGCCGCCCTTGAGGAGCACACCCGGCGCAAGCTTGCGAAGCTCGTCGAGCTGCTCGCGCATCGCCGCCTCATCGTGCGCCTCGGGCAGCCCGAGCAGATCGGCCGCCTCGGGCAAGTTCGGCGTGATGAGGTCGACATGCGGCAGCAGGACGTCGCGCAGCCGCGCCACCGCGTCGGCGGCGAGTAGCCGGTCGCCACTCGTGGCCACCATCACCGGGTCCAGCACGACGTACGGCGGCCGGCGCTCGTCCAGCACGGAGGCGACCACGTCGATCACGTCGGCCGTGGCGAGCATGCCGATCTTCACCGCGTCGACGCGTACGTCGTCGAAGACCGAGTCCAACTGCTCGCGTACGAATGCCGCCGGGACCTCGTGCACCGACCGGACGCCGCGCGTGTTCTGCGAGGTGAGCCCGGTCAGCACACTCATGCCGTACGCGCCGAGAGCCGAAAACGTCTTCAGGTCGGCCTGGATCCCGGCCCCGCCACTGGGGTCGGAGCCGGCGATCGTCAGCAGGTTCGGTGTCATCGCGCTCCGATCTGGGCCGGCTCGGTCGATACGGGCTCGACGGCGACCGTCGGCGACCGGTGATCGGTCCCATCGCCAGTGTCAGCAGGCCGGCCACCAGGAACGAAATCACCGACGCGGACATCCAGGACTGTGGTGTGAAGTGCAACCAGCCCTGTACGTGCGTCCACACCGTGACCCACCAGCCGATCGAGCCGGGGTTGACGAGCTGGTAGGCGATGAAGCCGACCGCCCACGGCACCAGCAGGCTCCAACGCGACGGCGCCGTTTCGCTCGTGTCCCATGGCCGGCCGCGGTCGAGGATGAAGTAGCGCACCGCGAAGACCGCGAACATCGGCACGAAAAGCGAGCCGAGCAAGTAGAGGAAGTCTTGATACGCGCCGATGTCGAAGACGAGCGCACCGATCGTGGCGACCGCGCCGACGCCGACCGCGAGCACTCGCCGATCGACGTGCGGGAACGGGTTCTGGATGAGACACGGCGGTCGAGTAGACGTTCGCGAACGACTCGTCGAGTTCGCGCGCGACGAGAACGGCGAACGCCAGCCAGCCGATCGGAACGGCGATGAACGCGGCGAACAGGTTGTGCTGCTGGTCGTCGGCGGTGCCGGCGGCGCTGACCACGGTGGTGAACGCGAGTAGGCCGAGCGCGTAGCAAATGACCTGGGTGACCGTGTAGCCGATCATCGCACCGCCGAACGCCGCTCGCTCGGAGCGCGAGTGCCGGGTGTAGTCGGCGGCCAGCGGCACCCAGGACACGGCGACCGCGATCACGATGTCGGCGCTGATCCAGAAACCGGACCAGCGAGCCATGCGTGAACGACGGCATCGGGTTGCGGCCGAGCTGGATGAACAGGTAGGCGATCGCGCACGATGACCGCGACCAGGGCATACCGGCGCAGCATCCGTACGGCGCCGAGCGGCCAGAGCGCCATGACCGTGGTGACGACGCCGGCGATGACGATGTACGGCCACTGCACGTGCCACGGCAACAGCTGCTTCAACGCCGCCGCGATGACCACGAGTTCGAACGTGGCCCAGCCGAGCAGTTGCACCAGGTTCAGTACGGTCGGCAGGTACGACAGCTTCGCACCGAACAGTCCACGCAGCAGCACCATTGCGGGGCGGCCGGACCGGGCGCCGGCGAGGGCGGCGAGCGCGACCAACACCGTACCGATCAAGGTGCCGACCACGACCGCGACGAGCGCGGACAGCATCGACACCCCCGGGGCGATCAGGAAGATCGCACCGGTCGGGCCGAGCAGGCTGATGCCGAGGTTGCCCCATAGCGCGACCTGGTCCCAGAAGCCCAGCGTGCGCGGTTGTTCGTCGTCGAGCGTGCGCCCCGGTTCACTGTGCACGTCGGTCCGCGGTCTCCTCGATGGAGGTCATCAGGCTCGATCGTGGTCATAGGACAGCCATTCCGGTCGTCGGCGATGATCGCCGCGGGCATGTCGCGCTTCGGGATCCGGCCGGCTCGGCGCGCGAGCCGTCCGGCGGCAACCGCGGACGCCATCGCCGCGCGCCATCAACGCCGGCTCCTGGGCACGCGTCACGGCCGAGGCGAGTAGCACGGCGTCGCAGCCGAGTTCCATGGCCAGCGCGGCGTCCGACGCGGTGCCGACGCCGGCGTCGAGGACGACCGGAACCTCGGCCTCGGCCACGATCAGCTCGATGTTGTGCGGGTTGAGGATGCCGAGCCCGCTGCCGATCGGTGCGCCGAGCGGCATGACCGCGACGCATCCGACGCGCTGGAGTCGGCGAGCCAGGATCGGGTCGTCGTTGGTGTACGGGAAGACCTTGAAACCGTCCGCGACCAGGCGCTCGGCTGCGTCCAGCAACTCGACCGCGTCCGGAAGCAGCGTGTCGTCGTCCGCGACGACTTCGAGCTTGACCCAGTCGGTTTCGAGCGCTTCGCGGGCCAGTTGCGCGGTCAACACGGCTTCCCGGGCGGTACGGCACCCGGCGGTGTTCGGCAGCACCCGTACGCCGTGGTGGCGTCAGCACGTCGAGGACGGAGCCGGTGGTCGACGGGTCGACCCGGCGCATCGAGACCGTACAGATGCGGTGCCGGACGCGCCGATCACTTCGTCGATGACCTGCAGGCTCGGGGCGCCACCGGTGCCGAGGATCAGTCGGGAACCGACCTTCTCCCCGGCCACGACGAGTTCGTCGGACATGTCAACCTCCCTGTACGGCGGTGAGCAGCTCGATCGCCTGACCGTCGCGAGAGCGCAGGCCGGACCACGTGCCGCGCGGCGCGACCTCGCCGTCGACGGCGACCGCGACCCCTCGATCGGTCGACAGCGTGGCGGCGACGAGATCGGCGAGCGTGGCGCCGTCGGCGAACTCGCGTCGGCTTCTCCGTTGATGGTCAGGATCATGGCTATGCCTCCGTACGGATGCGAGATGGCGACGTCTGGACGCCGAGCCCGGACGTGCGCGGAACCGGCGCCGGTCGAACCGGTCCGGCGCGAACGGCGTGAGGATCGTCCGGCACCTTGCCGTCCATGATCAGGGCGGCGACCTCATCCCCGGTGACCGGGGTGAGCAGGATGCCGTTGCGATAGTGGCCGGTCGCGATGACCAGGCCGTCGAGCCGCGGTCGGGCCGATCAGCGGCGCGTTGTCCGGCGAACCCGGTCGCACGCTCGTGCTGACCTCGATGAACTCGACCTCGCTCAGCTCCGGGACGATTGACGCCGCATCGCGGAGCAGTTCGTAGACGGCACCGGTGCGTGGGCGTACGTCGAACCCGGCCTCTTCGCTGGACGCGCCGATGACCAGCTCACCGTCGGCCCTGGGTACGACGTACACGTGGTGGCCCTTCACCGCGCCGCGGACGACGTGGGTGAGCAGTTCCGGCGGGGCCTGCAGGCGGATTGTCTGACCCTTGACCGGTCGCACCGGCGGCCGTACGTCGTCGGGCAGTCCCTCGATGCCACGCGACCAGGCGCCGGCCGCGAGCACGATGTGCCGCCCGGCGGTGCGGTGCCGTCGGCCAGCGTCACGCCGGATACCCGGTCATCGGTCGCGTCGATCCTGGTCACTCGGCCGGCGCCGTACGTCCACGCCGGCGTTACCGGCGGCGGCGAGCAAGGCGGCTCGGAGCCGGCGGTTGTCGACCTGATGATCGCCGGCCGCCCACAGCCCGCCCGGCAGGCCGGCCGCCAGGACCGGCGAGACGGTCCGGAGCTCCCGGCGCTGAGGAGCTCCGACGTGATGCCGAGCCACGCCTGGAACGCATGCAGTGCCCGGAGGTCGGCGAGATCGGCCCCGTCCCACGCGACCTGGACGGTGCCGCAGGTCCGGTAGCCGATATCGTGTCCGGTGGCGTCGGCGAGTTCGGCCGCGAACGCCGGATAGCGCGCGGCCGACTCGAGATTGAGCGCCAGCAGTTCGCGCCCTTCGTAGTGCAGCTCGGTGACGGGAGCGAGCATGCCGGCGGCCGTGTGCCATGCACCCGCGGCGGCGTCGGGGCGCTGTCGTCGCCGTCGACCACCGTGACCCCGAGGCCACGCTGGGCGCAGCGCCACGCGATGGCGAGGCCGATGACGCCGCCGCCGATGATGATTACGTCGCGACTCGACGTCACCATCGCCCCTTCCGTACATGCTGCGTGTATGCAGCATCGAGCGGCCGTCGCTGGGGTTCGATCCGGGCTCGTGCTCCCTGCGCCGGCATTACCCGGATCAGGTTCGACGGTCGGCGGCTCCCAGCAGCCCTCTCAGCCCAGTTTACTGGGCTCCCGTGCGGTGGCAACGATACGCGCGGCGGGCCAGATCTCCATCCGGTAGCGTCGGCGGACATGACCGACGCGTCGCCGGCCCGGACCACGTTTGCCCAGGCACGGCTCTATCTGTGCACCGACGCTCGGGAGCGGCAGGGTGACCTGGATAACTTCCTGGATGCCGTGTTGGCCGGCGGCGTCGACATCGTGCAACTCCGGCAGAAGGGGCTGGAGGCGCGCGACGAGCTGCGTCATCTGGAGTCGTTCGCGTCCGCGGCCGAGCGTCACGGCAAGCTCTTCGCGGTCAACGACCGCGCCGACATCGCTCGGGCCAGTCGAGCGCCGATCCTTCACCTCGGCCAGGACGACCTGCCCGTACCGGTGGCCCGCGAGATCGTGGGCGACGAACCGATCATCGGTCGATCCACCCACTCGCCCGAACAGTTCGACGCCGCACTTGTCGAAGGCGGCGTCGACTACGCGTGCGCCGGCCCGACCTGGATTACGCCGACGAAGCCGGGACGGCCGGCCGCCGGGCTTGCGCTGATCGAGCATGCCTCGGCCGTCGCCACGAGGAGCAGCATTCCCTGGTACGCCATCGGCGGCATCGAAAACCTGGACCGGCTCGACGAGGTCGTCGCGCGAGGTGCCCGCCGGGTCGTGGTGGTGCGCGCGATCACCGAGGCCGAGGATCCGGGCGCCGCGGCCCGAGCGTTCGCCGAGCGTCTCGCTTCCGTCTGACTGGATCGCCTAGGCCGGCGCGTCGGCGGACGGCCGGCGGCTGGCGGCGGGTCGGCGGGCGGCTGGAAGATCCACCAGCGTGGACGATACGCGTCGCTGCAACGACACCAATCGTCCAGCCTGACGGATCATGGCTCGGTCCATGACACCCGCCGGCCGGGCCGTACGGATCGAATTGACGATCCGGCCGGCCCGGCCGTGGATGCTGCGATATATGCGGGGTCGCCGCGTCCGCCCGGCTCGATCAACTGCCTACCGTGAGGCGGTTGGTCAGCCTTGTCGGGCGTTCCAGCGCGGATCGCGCCGGTTGATGACGCGCACCCGGCCGTGACGGCGGATGACGACGGAACCCGGCCTCGACTTGAGCGACCGGATCGATGTACGGACCTTCATGTGACACTCCCTTTTCCGTGTCCACCGGTCACGATTCGCCTTGCGTGGCAACCGGTTCGACGATGGAACAGCGGGCGCGGGCCGGACATTCCCGCGGCGCGATCCGGCCCGGGCGAGCCGGGCGCCGTCGGAACGGGGCGCTCCCAGCGCTGGCCGCGGTCGCACCGTCTATACGCTGACCATGACTGCGCCAACGCGGTCACGGAGCGGACGGCGGTGGCCTGTGATGCGGATCGTGTCGTTGTTGCCGGCGGCGACCGATATCGTCGCGTCGCTCGGTGCCACCGGCCAGCTGGTCGGGCGAACGCACGAATGCGACTGGCCGCCCGGCGACCTCGACGCTGTGCCGGTCGTCACCACCACGACACTCGATGAGCACCTGAGCAGCCGGGAGATATCCGACTCCGTGTCGGGTACCCATCGCGGTTCGTCGATCTATCAACTCGATCATGATGCCTTGTCGGCCCTGGCGCCAGACCTGATCTTGACGCAAGACCTCTGCGATGTGTGCGCCGTGTCGTATCGGACCGTGAATGAGGCGGTACGGGTGATGGACCTCGACACCCGCGTTGTCTCGCTTCAACCGAGCACGATTGCGGAGATCCTCACGACGATCCGTACGGTCGGTGACCTGATCGATGCGCGCGAAGACGCCGAGCGCGTGTGTACGGAAGCCGGCCGTCGCCTGGCCGAGTTGCCCGGACCGCGCGACGACGGGCCCGGCGTCCTATTCGTCGAGTGGCTCGATCCGCTGATGCCGGGCGGCCACTGGGTGCCGGAACAGGTCGCGGCCGCCGGCGGCCGTCCGCTCGTGCTCGGCCCCGGCGAGCACAGTGTGCCGCAGCACTGGGATGACGTACGCCGCCTCGCCCCCGACGTCGTGGTGTTCGGTCCGTGTGGATTCACGCCGGAGCGGACCATCGGCGAACTCGACGTCGCCCGGCAATGGCCAGGTTGGGCCGACGTACCGGCCGTTCGCAACGACGAGGTCTGGGTGGTCGACGGGCCGGCCTACTTCAACCGACCGGGACCACGTGTCATCGACGGAGCCGAGATTCTCGCGGCCGTCCTCGCCGGTCGCGCAACATCCGGTGCACGCCGCGTCAGCGAGATCGCCGCGGCCTAGCGCCGCCGAACGCCGGCGCGAGCCGACCGCTGGCGCAAGCCGAACGCGTCGCGCGCCGACCGCGGGGCGCGAGCTGACCGCCGGCGCGAGCGGGTGGCCGGCGCCTGCCGCCAGACGGCCGTTGTTGTCCGGCGCGAGCCGGAGCGTCGTGGCAGGATCGGCACGACCGCGCCGGTGCCGTTGCCGGGCCGGTTCGAGGGAGCGACCGGATGAGTCTCGGTGGATTGTCGATGCCACGGCTCGACCGCATGCGTGATGTCCTCGGCGGCTATGTGGACCGCGGCGAGATCCCCGGCCTGGTCGCGCTCGTGAGCCGTCACGGGTATGTACACATCGATGCGCTCGGCACGCTGGCCGCGGACGGCGGTCGTGGCCCGGTCCGGCGCGACTCGATCTTCCGCATTTCGTCAATGACGAAGCCGGTCACGGCGGTGGCGACGATGATCCTCGTCGAGGAGTGTGCGCTCCGTCTGGACGAGCCGGTCGATCGGCTGCTGCCCGAACTGGCCGATCGACAGGTCCTCACGAGTCTCGACGCGCCGCTGGATGACACCGAGCCGGCGGCGCGACCGATTACGGTACGGGATCTGCTCACGTTCACGATGGGCTTCGGCCAGCTCATGGCGCCGCCGGGCGCTTATCCGATCCTCGCCGAAGCGCAGGAGCGGCACATTGGCCTCGGGCCGCCGCGGCCGTCGGAATTCCCGCCACCGGATGAGTGGCTTTCTCGCCTGGGTGAGCTGCCGCTCATGTATCAACCCGGCGAGCGCTGGCTCTACAACACCGGCTCCGACGTGCTGGGCGTCCTCATCGCGCGGGCGTCCGGCCAGTCGTTCGAGTCGTTCCTCAGCGATCGCATCTTCGAGCCGCTAGGCATGGTCGACACGGGCTTCAGCGTGCCGGCGGCGAAGTTGGACCGTCTCGCCACCGGCTACGGCACCGACTTCGAAACCGGTGGCATGAGCGTCTTCGACGAAGCGGCCGACGGCGAATGGAGCCAGGCGCCGGCGTTCCCGTCCGGTGCCGGCGGTCTCGCCTCGACCGCCGACGACTACCTCGCGTTCGCACAAATGGTGCTGGGCGGCGGTCGCCACGGGGACGTACGGATCCTGTCCCGCCCCTCCGTCGAGCTGATGACGAGCGATCAGTTGACGCCGGCGCAGAAGTCGAAGGCGGCGCTCGTGCCGGGATTCTTCGACCGCTACGGCTGGGGCTTCGGGGTCGCCGTGGCCACCCGGCGCACCGACGCCCACACGTCGATCGGTTCGTACGGCTGGGACGGCGGCCTCGGCTCGGCCTGGCGCAACGATCCGGCCGAGGGGACGGTGACCATCCTGCTGACCCAACGCGCGTGGTCTAGCCTGGATCTACCGGCGGTCTGCCGAGACTTCTGGACCTCGGCGTACGCCGCGATCGACGACTGACCGCGGTCCTCCGGGCGGCCGGTACGGTCGGTCGATGCGTACCCGCATCGGGGTACGGACTCCGCCGGCCTCCGCTCCGCCCGCTAATTTCGTTGCCGCCCGAGGCCCGGCCGGGCAGCATCGCCGGGTGACCTTCAGCGACTTCAGCCCGGCCGGCAACCAGGGCGGCAATCCCGATGTGTACGAGATCGAGAATCGCGCCCTGGATCCGGACGGGCTCGTTCTGGCCGCAATGCGCAAGCTGGCCCCGTGGCGCGATAGAACCCTGGTCGATCTCGGTTGCGGCAGCGGGTTCTGGCTGCCCCGCTACGCCGACGACGCCGCCCAAGTCATCGGCGTCGAACCGGATGCGCGCCTCGTGCCGTTGGCGACCGCGCGGGATGTCCGCGCACGCGTGGTTGCCGGATCGGCCGAGCACATCCCGCTCGACGACGCCACGGTCGACGTCGTACACGCACGCTTCGCCTACTTCTTCCCGCCCGGCGTCGATGCCGGTCTGGCCGAGGTGCTACGGGTCCTGCGACCGGGCGGGAGTCTCGTCGTCGTCGACAACGATCAGAGAGCCGGTGACTTCGCCGACTTCTTGTCTCGTCGCCGTGGGCCGCGCCACAAGGTCAGGCCGACACGACCGATGCCTGGTGGGCCGATCGCGGCGCGGAGCGGGTCGAGGTGATGAGCCGCTGGCCTTCGAGACGCGCGCCGACTTCGAGGCGGTGCTGCGACTCGAGTTCCCGGCTGATGTCGCCGACCCGTGGCTCGCCGCGCACCCGGACGCGTTCGGACTCACGTACGGCTATGTGCTCTTCGCGATACGCAAGCCGGCGGGCTGACGGCGGAAGTTCCCCGGACGATCGGCCGGCTACGACGTAGGTTGGTGGCTGGCCGTGGTCACCGTCGTGCCACATCACGACTAGGCCCGAAGGAGGCACCATGCGTGACTATCCGGCGAGCATCGTCGCCACTGACCACATCGAACCCGCACCGCGACGGATCCGCGGCATGCTCGGCAACGCGGTGGTCTTCGACACCACGCGAGCCGTGTACGTCTGGGAACACCCGCATTTCCCGCAGTACTACATCCCGTACGCGGACATCGATCGGCGCTTCATCATCGATGAGGACGAACCGCAGCACCTGCGTCGTGGCACCGCCCGGCGGCATGGTCTGCGGGCCGGAGATCGATCGGCCGGGTCCGCGTGGCTTTTCGGTCAGGATGCGCTCGAAGGGCTCGACGGCTTCGTCCGCTTCGACTGGCCGGCCCTCGATGCGTGGTACGAAGAGGACGAAGAGGTCTTCGTACACCCCCGCAGCCCGTACTCGCGGGTCGATGCATTGCGCTCGAATCGTCTCGTCCACCTCGAACTCGACGGCTTTGTGCTGGCCGAGTCATCGTCGCCCATCATGGTCTTCGAGACTGGGCTGCCGACCCGCTACTACCTCGACCGGACCACCGTGAACTTCGACCATCTCCGGGCGACCACGACCGAGACGGCTTGCCCATACAAGGGCCGGACGACCGGATACTGGACAGCCGAGGTGAAGGGTCAGACGTACCCCGACCTCGCCTGGACGTACGACTTTCCGACCCGGCAGCTGTTGCCGATCGCCGGGCCGACGCCTTCTACAACGAGAAGGTCGACATCTACCTCGATGGCGTGCTGCTGGAACGCCCCCACACGCCGTTCTTGTAGTCGGCGAGGGGCGCTCCGTTCAGGCCTCGGTGCCCGACCGGCGGGCCTCGGCGAACGGCAGGCGGTCGAAGATGAACCGGTTATAGACGATCTTTCCATCGGCAACGGTCAGGCACTCGGCCCCCGGTGCGTCCGGCACGGGCACCGTCCTGGTGTTGTAGACGAGCACGGCGGTATTCTCGTCGCCGTACGCGGCGATGAGGTTAGCGTCGAGCAGGATCTGCGTGAACGGGCCCAGGAACTCCCGGTAGGCGGCGACCCCCTGGTCGCGGGCGGGCGCGTCGCAGACGACTTGTCGGCGAAGTAGGACATCGCGCGATCTATGTTTTTGCTCGTCCACGCGTCGTAATAGGCGATCGCGATCTCGCGGGCGGCGCTGCTGTCGGCCATGTCAGGTCCTTTGGTCGTGTCGGTCCGGCGGCTCAGATCCACCGGCTGTCACAAGTAACGACACGATCGCGGCCTGACATGGAACGGTCGAGCGGGAATTGCTGTTCTCATCGGCGCCGTGGCTACCGCCACCGGGTGCTATGTGGGTGGCATGCCAGCGGTGATTTCGCGTGCTCGCCGTTCGCCGGTGAAGTCGTGGCCGAACATGGATAGCGGCGCGGCGGGAATCCCAGCCCGAACGAGAACGGCGCCAGGATCAGTGCCAGGCAGCCGAACGGCACCGCCGTACGCGGAGCCCGGCCACGGTTGTCGATGGGCGCCTTCGCGACGCGCCGCCGGCCGTCGATGAAGCCGGGTATCGCAACCAGCGCATAAAGCGTGCCGACGATGGCTCCGGCGGGCCGATGTCCGATCCCGGCGATGATGCCGGCGGTGAACGCCGTCGCGATCGCACCGACGAAGACCGTCAGCGCCACGAGCAGGATCACGGCGCCGACTTCGACGCCGCCAGTAAGCGCGACCGCGGTGCCGCCACGTCGTGCCGAGGAACGGCACCGGCACGACCCCGTCGTGCATCCTTGCCCCGGGCGCGCAGACGTTCCCTCCGGGTCGTCCGCCACGCGATGCGGATGCGGGTCGTGGCTCACGGTCGCCTTCCGATCTACGGTCAGAACAGGCTTGTCACGCCGTGCCACAGGCTCTTGGCGGCGTCGACGGGATGGTGCACGTCGTTGTCGAGCTTCTTGTACATGCCGTACCCGTCGTTTTGCCAGGTGGCCGTCGTGGTGTCCCACAGCCCCTCGGCAGTGCCGTCGATGACGCCGTCCTCATGGATGTGCTCGGTCCATGCCCCTCATGCGCCGCCTCCTACGTCCATGAGCGACGCCGTAGCTCACCACCGGAGCGAGAAACGGACCGACGTACGGGATGGCATCGGTCGCGATACCCGCCGTGATCGCGGCCGCGTTCGATCCGCCGTCGGCAAGGATCGCGTGCGTCCACGACCAGCCCTTCTCGTGATCCTCCTTCGCCTGGGCCCATGTCGCGAAGCCGCCGAGCACCACGTCGACGGCCGGGTACCGTCGGCCAGGCGGGCAACTTGCCGCCGTCCTGGAGCACACCGAGGCCGTCGGCGATGTCACCGATGGAGCTGCCGAGCAGGCGGCCTCCCTTGAAGTGATCGGCGATCTTTTCGGCCACGTCGGCGTCGGTCTGCAGCAGCTTGCGTTCGGCCCGCATTTGCTTGAGCTGGTCGGTGAGCTCTTTCTTAGCAGCCGTACCGGCGGTGTGTTTGCGTTGGTATCTGGTGTCCTGATACTTGCGATTGAAGGCAGCCAGGTCGTTCTTGGCTGTCTCGGACATCTCATTCGGCAACGCGTAGTAACCCTTCAACGCGGCGGCCAACGCGGCGGCATCCGCCGCCTTGACGAACGACGTGTCCTCGCCGCTCATCGCCGCGGCGATGTCGTGGAGTTCCTCGACCGCGGTGTCGCGCGCGTCCTGCGCGGCGGTGAGGGCCGCGTTCGCGTCGATGGTCAACTGTGTCGCGGCCGCGGCGGTGTGACCGCTGTACGGACCGTCGATCGGATACCCGTCCGCCGCGAACGGCAGGCCATCGGCCTTCGCCGCGGCCACGGCATGGTCGAGGCGGTGCTGCGCGGCGTCGAGCGAGTCCGCCAACTGGTCGAGGCAGGCACCGGCGAGCTTCGTGCAGCTCGACAGCTCCAAGACCGCCGTCGCGTCCTGCTTCCACGCGCCCTTGAACTCCTCGGCCGCGTCGCCGGTCCAACCGGCGTCGGTCACCAGCTGATTGACGCGCTTGCTCAGGTATTCGGCGGTGTCCTGAACGGACCCGACCACGCCGGTGAGCGAGGCACCAACCGAACGCAGGCCACCGATGTCGCCACCGATCCTCATCGCGACTCCATCCGTATCGACCTGGTCAGGCTTGCTCGATGAGCTTGTTGTAGAGCGCCACCACGTCGGAGTCGTCCGATTTGTAGCCGTCGTGGCAGGCCTTGAGCCGCTTCGAGTGTTCGGCCATCGCCTCGGACAGTGCCGCGTTGCCCGCGCCAAGGAGCGAAAGTACGGCCGCAATGCCGGAGTTCACCGTGTCGTCCCCGCCGTCGACAGGTGGCGGTGACATGCGTGCCCGCAACTTCGCGAAGTCCGTGGACTCGGTGGCGAACGCTTGCGCGGCCGCGTCGAGGTCGCTGAGGATGACCCGATAGCCGGCTCCCATCAGGCCCCCTTGGCCGTGTTCACGTCGGCCGCCTGCATCTCAACCGCGCGCATCTCAACCTCCTGCATCTCGGTGGCGTGCGCGAGCCGCTGCTCCGACCAGTCGCGGACGTCATCGTGATAGACCGGATCAACTTCCACCCGTCTCACGCCCTGCGTACGCAGGAAGGCCACGTACGAGAACATCGGCACGCTGATCCACGGCTGCCACGGGCCGAGGACGGGGCGACGAGCGACTCGACGCTCGTGAACGCAAGACCGACGGGTTCGCCGCTGTCGCGTAGTCGGCGCAACTCCACCGCCGGCGCCGGCTCGCCGTGGGTCGGGTGGCCACCGTTCGGGCGGCCACCGTTTGGGTGGCCTCCGTTCGGGCGCGCCGGGACGAACACCAGGTCGCCATCTGCCGGCCAATCCATCGGTCTCCTTCGACGTATGCCGGCCGCAGGTTATCACCAACCGCGTTGCGTTTGAGCGCTCCGATCGGTCGATGAGACCGGGCAGCGCAGTGCAGGGTTCGCGCGGTACATTTCCGCCCGCCGCGTGGATAACGACCCGGCTCGCGGCTTCTTCATATCCGACAACCAGGCGCCGGCAAGGTAGGGAGCCGCCGTGCGAGCCACCCGTGCACGCGCGTCATGCGTGGTCCTTCTGGCCATCGCGGGGTCGGCTGTCACCGCGTCCGCGCCGGCCGCGAGCTTCGCGACGACCGTTCCGTTGACGACGTTCCTCACCGCGACGAATGGCTCGGACCGAGTCACGTGGGCGGACCGCAGTCGGATCGACACGAACACCACACTCACGGACGGTTCGTGGTCGCCCGACGGAAGCCGCCTGGTGTTCGTCAACACCGACGGCGACATCGAGACCGTGCGCTACGACGATGGCGGCGACACGACGACGCTCGTCTCCCACACATCCGACACTGCGGTGAAGAGCCACCCGATCTGGTTCGACAACGGAGCGTTCATTGTCTGGTCGGAGAAGCTGCCCGGACAAGCGGCCACGCTGGCGTACGTGCCCAGCCTCGGTGGGGCGACCGTCACCCTTGACCTGCCCGGCTTCGACTACACGCAGCCGGCGGCCGCACCGTCCGTCAACCTTCTGGTCATGGCCCGTCGGACCGATGACGCGGGAACGCCGACCGGCCCGTCCGACATTTACAAGGCCACGTGGGACGTCGGCGGTGGACCGGCGGTGGCACCGACGTTGGCCGTCGCCGAACGCTACTTCGCCCGCGGTCGACGTGGCCGGTGTTTCGCTCGCCTGGGTTCGCTCGGACGGCGTGCACACCCAGATCTTCACGTCGACCACGAACGACTTGCTTGAAACACAGATCACGGCCGATCTGGTCAACCACGACAACCCGGCGTGGTCACCGGATCCCGTCAGTGACACCTCCGCCGTCGGCACCATCGCCTTCGATGAGGGCATCCACGTGTTCACCGCCGCCGATGACGGCAGCCAGCGGGCCGCGCCGGTCTCCACGACGCTGTCCGGCGTACCGGCCTGGGAGTATCACCTCATCAGCTCGGTGTTCCGGCTGTGGGGCGGGCGGACAGTTATCGCACCGCGACCGCCGTCTCCGCATTCGAATGGCCGCAGCTGCCCAATGAGCCGGTCGCGCAGACGGTGGTCCTGGTGCGCTCCGACACGTTCGCGGATGCGCTGGCCGGTTCGGCGCTCGCCGCGGCGAAACGCGAGCCGTTGTTGCTGACCGCGAGTGGCAGTCTGAATCCGGTTACCAAGGCGGAGATCATCCGACTGCTGCCGCCGAATGCGACGGTCTACCTCCTGGGCGGTACGGCTGCCATCTCGGTCGGGGTGGCGGCGACGATCACGGGTATGGGCTATCACGTCGTACGGCTGGGCGGTGCAAATCGTTACGCCACCGCGACCCTGATCGCCGATGCGATCAATCCGCACCCGGCGACCGTACTCGCCGCGACCGGGTTGGATTTTCCCGACGCGTTGAGCGCCGGTGCCGCCGCCGGTTCGATGGACCTGCGCGGTGGCGGGGCCACGGTCGTTCTGACAGCCGGCGGGGTGTTGCCGGCGGACACGAAGACTTACCTGAACCGGCTGGAGGCGGGCACAAATCCGCCGCACATCACCGCGATCGGTGGCGAGAGTGTGCCGGCGACCACTGGTTATCCGTACCCGCGCGGTCGTCGGATCCGATCGCTACGAGACGTCGCGGCTCGTGGCCACTGCGTTCTTCCCACAGATCGATACGGCCGAATTGGCCACCGGCGCGAACTGGCCGGACGCGCTCGCCGGCGGTGCGGTCGGCCGCCCACTTGTGCTCAGCCGACCTGCGGCTTTGCCGGCGACTGTCGATGATGAATTCGACGTTGGTTCCGGATCGATCGATCGGGTGCTGGTAATCGGCGGCAGCGACGTGGTGACGGACGCCCCGGCGAACGCTGCCGGCACGCTGATCAGCGGCCCGGACGGGTATGACCTGGCGACCAATCCGCCGCCGTGCTGCACCACGATGACGCGTTGACAGAAGCTTTACTGGCCGTGCCGGGCTCGGCGTGGATACGCTTAGCCCAGCCGGAATCTAGGCGGGATGTCGGCTCGTCCGTGGTGTCGCATGCGTAAATCCGCGATTGCGGCTGCGTGCCTGGCGCTCGTTGCCGGTGTGATGACCGCGTCGGTCGCCCAGACTGCGGCGCCAACGACGCCAGAGGCGCTCCAGATCCTGCAGATGAACCTCTGCGACAGCGGCATCGCCCGGTGCTACACCGGCCGATCCGTGGCTGAGGCGTAGGAGTCATCCGCGCCGATGCACCGGATGTCGTCACCCTCAACGAGGTTTGCCGCGACGACATGGAGACGCTCGATCATGCGCTGGCCGGCGCCGCGGGCGGCGTCGTGGTCTCAGCGTTCCAGGCAGCGGGGAACCGTCGAACCGGTGAAGCCTACCGGTGCCTCAACGGTCAACCGTACGGGATCGGCTTGGTGGTGCACGTGCCGTCGGAGTACCGCGGCTACCTGACGTACAGCGGGATCTATCCGACGCAGGATCGCAGCGATCCGGAGGAGCGAGCCTGGCTGTGCCTGGACGCCATCGGCAGCTTCTACGCCTGCACGACACATTTGGCCAACACGAGCCCGACCGTCGCATTCGCACAATGCGGAAATTTACTACACACCGCCATTCCCGCCGTACGCGAGCGC
>CAWFSH010000010.1:0-562521 GCA_963818495.1 uncultured Actinomycetota bacterium | reverse complement strand
TGCACGAGGTATTCCTCGGCGTACACACGAGGGCCGATCCCGTATGGACTAGACGCGATCCGCGACCGCAGCTTCTCCCGGAGATCGGCGGCAACAAGGCCGTATTCCGCCAGGAACCGCTCCAGATATGGCCGCGGCCCGAGCGACACGAACTGCGGCTCGTCGAGGGCCGCCATACCGATATCGTGCGCCGCGGGCGCAGCCTGTCAAGCGACCTGTCAAGCAGCCTGTCAAGCGGCCTGTCACCGACTCAGCCAACGGCTTCCGGCCGTCTTCGAATCGTCCATCGGCGATCGGCCGTTCGTGAACCGGGAGACCGCGCCGACTCCGCGAAGCGGCTGCGCGTGCTCGAGCCCCCGGGTAGCGTCGCAGTCGTGGTTCGGCAAGGCGCCGCGAGTGATGGGCGACGCGGGAGCGGGCCGGCGTCGCCCCTGTCGTGGGGACGCCGGCGACAAGGGTGCTGGCCGCGGCAATCGGTGCCGGTAGCGTCGGCGTTGGCGCGTTCCAGTTCGGCGCTCCACGGCGGGCGGCCCGACTCGTCGGAGTACCAACCGATCCCGATCCAGCCTCGACGATCATGGTCCGCGGCGTCGGCGCACGCGACCTTCTCGCCGGATGTGCGTTGCTGTACTCGGCGGTGCGCCGCCTCGACTACCGGCCGTGGCTCGGGTTGCGTGCCGCGTCGGACATGGCCGACGGCCTCGGCGGCGCGTTGTCGCTTCGGGCGGGCACGCGATGCCCGCAGCAAATACGGACAACACGTCTGGCGCTGGTGCTTGGCGTCGTCGAAGCGATTGCGTGGCGGGCGTCGCTCGTTCCGAGCGATCGGCCGCGCCGCCGCGTCGGTGCCGCGCGAGCCTGCCGATGACCGGGAGTGGCGTGTCGCCGCTCTTTGTTGACCAGGTCACCCGTCGCGGCATCGACGCGGCCATCGATCCCGCCGTGCTGGCGACCCTGATGGAAGCGGCTGGATCGCCCGCTGCCGCCGATCTCGGCGAGGCGCGCAGCCGGTACCGGCATACGTCACAGCGCCGGAGCTTGGCACCGGCGCCCATTGCCGATGTCGGCGAGCACGACATCGCCCGATCCGACGGGTCGGCGCTGCGTGTTCGCGTGTACCGCCCGACGACCGGGCGTAGCGGCGTATTGGTCTACTTCCACGGCGGTGGCCTAAAGATGGGCGACCTGGACAGCCACGACAGCCTGCTCCGGCTCGTCTCATTCGAAGCTGGGGTAGCGATCGTCGCCGTGGGCTACCGCCTTGTGCCCGAGTACGCCTTCCCGGCTCAGACCGAGGATGCCTGGACCGCGCTCGGATGGGTTGCCGGCGAGGCTGGCCGACTCGGGTTCGACCGGAGCCGGATCGCGGTCGGCGGTGACAGCGCCGGCGGCCTCCTCGCGGCGGCCACCGCCCGGCGTGCCCGGGATGCGGGGGCACCCGGCCTGGTCCAGCAGGTGCTGCTCTACCCGCTGACCGATCTGACGCTGTCCAGCGAATCCAACCGTCGGTACGCCGCCGGGCCGGTGCTGACGCGGGCATGGCACCAAGAGGCGCTCGCCCGCTACGTCCCATCGGACCGGACGCAGACCGACCCGGAGATCAGTCCACGCTACGGCGATCTGCGCGCGTTGCCGCCGACGCTCATCGTCACGGCCGAGCACGATCCGCTCCGCGACGACGGCGAGTCGTACGGGACCGGACTCCGCCGGGCCGGCGTGTCCACGGTCGTCGTGCGCTATCAGGCGATGGTCCACGACTTCGCGCTGATGACCGCGACCGTACCCGCCGCGCGCCATGTGGTGGGCACGGTCGCCGCGGCGCTCCGAGAGCGGCTCGCTCCCGGACCCGGGACGCCGAGCCGACCGAAGTAGCCCGCGTTACGGCAGCGTCGACATGCGTTGACCTGCAGCTCACCTTGCGGTCCGCCGGTGGTCCGCTAGTCGACGGGTAAGAGCGTCGTGACCAGGCTGCCGGCAACGGTGCGAACCATGCTGAACGCTGCCGTGATGACCGTACCCACGCTTGTTCGGGCCGAGCGCGTCGAAATCAGTGCGCGCCTGGAGCCGGTTTGCTCGCGGCAGCAGCGGCTAGTTTGGCCGCTGTGCTCGTCGCCGATCATCTGACGGTGCCGTGTTCGTCGCCGGACGCGCCGTTTGACGAACTCCGGCTGGACATCTTCTGCTCACCCCGACGATGCTTAGCCGAACATTCCAACGATTAGCGTCCATCTACGTTGGACCGACGCATCACTTCGAAGGGAACAGTTATGGCTTTGGGCAGATCTGCCCGTCCGGCGTGGAGAGCGACCGCGGTCGCGATCGCTGCCCTGGTCGGCGCGGGTCTCGTCGTCACAGGTGCACAGGCGCAGGCCACACCGACAGCGACGCAGACAACGACGTCTACCACGCTGCCAGCTCGGCAACGGTGTGCAGCACGTGATCAGCTTGGTCTTCGACAATGTGCATTTCGCACGGGACAACCCCAACGTGCCGTCGGACCTCGAGCAGATGCCGCACCTGCTGAACTTCCTCGAGCAGAACGGCACCGTGATGTCGAACCTGCACACGCCGATGATCGCGCACACTGCCGACGACAGCCTGGCGATCTACACCGGCCTGTACGGCGACCGGCACGGCCAGCCGCTGAGCAACTCGTACAAGACCTACAACCCCGACGGCACGACCGATCCGGCGACCTCGTTCGCGTACTGGACCAGCCCGGTCGTCGACACCGCGGCTGCACCGACTGCCGGCCACGACACCTCGCCGACCATGGCGTACTCGGCCGACCACACCGGCAAAGCCGAACACCGGCCAGCAGACCCCGGCGCCGTGGGTTCCGTTCACGCGTGCCGGCTGCTCCGTCGGTGACTTCTCGACCGCGAACATGGTCCTGGAGAACACCAACGCAGGACATCAATACCGTCTTCGGCCCGAACTCGCCGGAGAGTCGCGCAGCTCGCGGCCGACCCCGACTCGTTCAAGGATCCCGAGGTCGCCGACTACATCGGCGTCGCGGTGCACTGCGCGCAAGGCGACGCCACCTGCGCCGACGCCCAAGCGGTCAAGTTCGGGCAGACCACACCGTCGCCGAGTGCGCAGCCTGACCTGCTGCCCACCGAACCGGGCGGCTACACCGGCTACCAGGGACTGTTCGGCGCACGGTACGTCGCTCCGATGCTCGGCGCCGGCACGCCGAACCTGACACATGCCGGATATCCGGTCACCGACTCGACCGGCGTACCTCACCGACCTGTCGGGCGTAGCCGATCACGAACCAGTTCAGCCACACCCCGGGCTTCCCCGGTTTCAGCCCGACCGCGTCGCAGACGCTCGCCTACCTGGCTGACATGCAGGAGAGCGGCATCCCGGTCACCTACGGCTACATCTCCGACATCCACGAGCGTAAGGCCGGCACGAGCAACTGCACGACGGCCTCGGCGACCGGCGCGGGCAAGCCGATCGGACCGGGTGACAGCTGCTACGTCTCGAATGCCAAGGCCTACGACGCGGCGTTCGCGGCGTTCTTCGACCGGCTGCAGAAGGACGGCATCACACCGGCGAACACGGAGTTCCTCATCAGCGCCGAGGAGAACGACCAGCTCGCCGGCGCGAACGTCGGCCGGGCCAGCCAGCCCACGCCGGCGGGGTGCGACGGAGTCACGGTCGCCGTGCCACTACGCGACCGGCCAGATCGGTGAGCTGCAGGCGAACGTCAAGGGACTGCTGTCGACGACCGCGAGCAAGAACACCGCGTTCGACATCGAGCCGCAGGGCGCCTCGATCTACGTACACGGTCAACCGGCGGCCGACGATCCGGCGGTCCGGCAGCTCGAACGCGACACCGCGACGATGACCGGGGACAACCCGTACAGCGGCGCCACGGGCGAGAAGATCGTGAAGTACCAGGCGGGCGCGGTAGAGCAGCGGATTCTGCACATGCAGACGGGCGATCCATTACGGACACCGACGTACACCCTGTTCCCGGTACCGGACTATTTCTTCTCCACCAGCGGCCCCAACGTATCGATCAACAGCTCGTTCGCGTGGGACCATGGGTACTACTCGCCCAACATCGACATCACGTGGGGCGCCTTCGCCGGCCCCGGAGTGGCGCGGTTGGGTGTCGATGGTCCGCAACCGGCCGGCGGCAACGAAGCATCGGACCCGAACTCGACCCGGACGGTGCCGCAGGCCAGCGGGACCGGCACGTATGTCGACGAGGTCGACCTGCGACCGACCCTGCTGCACCTGGTGGGACTCCAGGACGACTATCCGTCCGACGGCACTGTCGTGAACCAGGTGCTGACGGATCCGACGGCGACACCCCAAGGTCTGGCGGCGCTCTACCGCCAGCTGAACTCCAGCGTCGGGGCGTTCGCTACGGACACATTGATCGCCGAGTCGTCGGCGCTCGCCAGCGGTTCGGCCAGCGGCGATGAGCGCTTCGCCGACACCGAAGCCACGCTCCGGCACCTGGCCGACGCGCGCGACGCGTGGGCCGGTGAAGTGAAGCAGGTACTGGCCAGCGGTTCGATGCCATCGCACGGGCAGCTCACCTCCCTGACCGCGCGCGGCAACGCCTTGCTCCGCCAGGCGGCGAACCTGGCCGCCCACGGCTAGACGGCTCAACCGATCGCCGGGTCCGCGCGTTTCGCGCGGACCCGGCGGTACGTGCGTTCCGTGGACCGGGCGGCGCGTGCGGACGCCGGCTAGTCGAGCGTGCGGGGCTTTTGCATCACCTTCACGGCGGTGCTGCCCCGATCACGCCGCTGACGGACCTCGGCCACCCCGCGGTCCGGGCGTACGCGGCTCGCGGTGGCCAGTCCGAAGCGGAATACGTCCGGCAGATGAGCGAGCCGCTCACTCGCGAGGGCGCCGGTGCCGCTCTGGTCGGACTGTTGCGGGCCGACGCCGCCAATGTCGCGCCCGGCTGCTCGATACGCCGTTCGGATGCTTGCCGCTCATGTCTGCTTCCGATCCCGCCATGTCCACTTGACCGTCCGACGATATCTATCTAGCATTGTGATATCACTTTTAGTGGACTCCCGCGCCGAGTTGCCGTCTCGGCGGTGCTCCCGGGCGGTATGGGACGAGGCGGATCCGTGAATGGGCACAAGGGCTCACCTGAAGCGACCCGCTTGCGCCGGCCGTACGGCGACAACATGAAATGCCGCGTCCGGCCCGAGACGCCAGCGATCGACGTCAGTCACTTGACGAAGGACTTCGGCGGTCGGACCGCCGTCGAGGATGCGTCGTTCAGCGTCGCCCGCGGCGAAGTGTTTGGATTTCTCGGTCCCAACGGCGCCGGTAAGACCACGACCGTACGGATCCTCGGCACGCTCATCGCACCGACCTCGGGCTCGGCCACTGTCGCCGGAATTCCGCTCGCGCCGGAGAACGGGGTGGAGATCCGCCGACGGATCTCGGTCATGCCCGAGTCACCGGGTCTCTATCTCCGCTTGAGTGTGATCGAGAATCTCGAATGTTTCGCCGACCTCTATGAGGTGCCCGACCCGCGTGACCGCATTGACCGCGCCCTGCGGGCCGTCAACCTGGCCGATCGTGCCAACGATTCCTGCGGCACGCTGTCCAAAGGTCTACGCCAGCGGGTCGCCCTGGCGAGGGCGCTCCTGGGCGACCCGGAGGTGCTCTTCCTCGACGAGCCGACCGCCGGCCTGGATCCGGTGGCCGCTCGAGACGTCCATGAGTTGATCGGCGTGCTCCGCCGCGGCGGTATGACGATCTTCCTCACCACGCACCGCCTCGACGAGGCCGAACGTCTCTGCGACCGTGTCGCGATCTTGAATCGGACGTTGCACACGATCGGTCGACCCTCTGAGCTCCAGGAAAGGCTGTTCGCCAAGACGCTCATGGTCCGGACCGTGGCCCCGCTTGCGACGCCGGACGCCGTCTTTGCCGGTCTTCCGGCTGTCGACGGCTGGCGGTCGGAGGGACCCGCGGCGTACGTCGTCGGCGTATCCGACCCGGCCGTCGCCGCACCGGCCGTTACCCGGGCGCTCGTGTCCGCCGGCGCCGACGTGTTGTCGATCAGCGAGTCACGGCACTCGCTCGAAGACGTCTACCTCGAACTGATCAACGATGACGCGGAAGCCGGTGTGCGATGGGCTTGAGTACGAGGCGAATCCGCGCCATCTTCCGCAAGGAGCTCCGCGAGTACCGGCGCAACGGTTCCTTGGTCATCGGCACCATGGCAATCATCCCGCTGCTCTTCGTCATCCCATCGCTGATCGACGTGTTCGCGCTGCCCGCCTCAGCGGCGAGCACGCTCCGACATGAGGATGCCCTGCTATACATGCTCGGCATACCGGCGATCGTCCCCGCCGTGGTCGCCGCTTACTCGGTCGTCGGCGAGCGCCAGCAGGGCACCCTCGAGCCGGCGCTCACGACGCCGATCCGCCGCGACGAGTTCCTATTGGCCAAGGCTCTGGCCGCCGCTGATCCCTTCGCTTGCCATCGCCTATGTGGTCTACGCGTTTGTTCTCGTCTGCGTCGAGGCGTTTGCCGATCCGGCCGTGGCGTCCGCGCTCGTGCGTGGCCCGTCGATAGTCGCCCAACTCCTGTTCACCCCGCCCCTTGCCGCCTGGTCGATCTGGATCGGGATCGCGATCTCCACCCGAACCAACGACATCCGGGTCGCCCAGCAACTCGGCACGCTGGCGAGCCTTCCGACGGTCGCGGTCACAACGCTTATCGCGTACGACGTTGTCCACGCAACGCTCGGCCTCGCCCTCGTCCTCGCGGCGGCGCTACTGATCCTCAACGGACTCGGCTGGCGACTAACTTCGGCGATGTTCGACAGCGAGCGTCTCATCTCCGCCGCTCGCTGATGACATGGCCGGACCGCGAGTTGCGGCATCCGATGAACTCACTGGTCGGGATCGCCCATTCTCAACGGGCTCGAGACGATCAGGCTGGCCACCGACCGGTGACTCGGCGGACCCCGCTCGCACCGGCCCGATCGACCGCGGCCTTAACGACGGCAAATATCGCGCCCTGTAACGCCGCGGCGGCCAGGATCTCGCCCCAGCCACGGTCTTCGTCGGTTGCGTTCGGCGCATCATCATCGTTGGCGACGTACTTCCAGATCTGCTTGAACACCAGACCGGAAATAGCACCGGCGGCCGCGCCGAGCACCAACCCGACCGGCTTGTACGCGATCTTTCCTAGCAGCTTGCTCATGACCGACGCCGCCCAACGAGGCAGACGACCACCGCGACGGCGATGCCGGCCAGGGTTGCGGCTCCCGTCAACGGATTGCGCACCACTGCTCGCATATCAGCTTCGCCGGCCGACTCGCGCGCGGCGACGGCACGTGCGCGGGCGCCGTCGGCGACCGTCATCACGACTTCGGCGACGTGACCGCGCGCTGCGCGTACCGAATGCTCGATCTTGTTAGTGAGGCTGACCGCGGCGTGCGTGGTCCGCGCCCCGGCGTCGCTCTTGGCCGCCAGGGCTTCGACCGTCTCGCCGAGGTCGGCGCGCGTCCGCTCGATCTCGTCGTACAGAGCTTGGCGATCCGCGGGCGGTAGTCACCGTGTCATGACCGCCGAGTCCGTCCCGTTTACCGCCGTCTTCACGGTCTCGTACGTCGGCCGCGACGTCGGCCGCGACGGCGCGCCGCAGACGGCGAGCCAGAGCGGCCAGACAATCCAGCGCGACGATCACAGAGCGATGATCAGTCCGCGCCCGTCAGAGAGTCAGGGCCGCCGCCCACACCGGCACGTTTCGCCTTGGCGGTGAGTTCGATCCGCGCCAACGTGATCTCGTCCCGGACGAGCGTCATCATCTGCGATGACGCCCGATTCACCAGCCCGACCGTCGATTCGTCGGCGAGTTTCGAGGCATTCAGCGGACTCTCAGCGGCCATGGAGCCACCTCCCTGGTGAGCGCTTTGCCCAAATTCCCAGCTCTCGAAACGAATCGAGTGGCTGATCCGCATGCCTATAGTTGCTGTGGTGACCCAGCCCGCCCGGCGACTCGGCACCCCGGCACGTTTCTCGACGTCAGGGGCGGGTAAGACAGACTTTCTGACCCGACCCGGCGGGAGCACACCGAAATGAACGCAGCGAACAACGCCGCAACGACGTGGAGCCGCGCAATGCCGCTACGACACATTTCCGGCCCCCGGCCGTCGGATTCCGACTGATTCGGCCGCGCATATGCAATGGGGACTGCTCCTCGCCGTACTCGCCGCTGTCTTGACCGCGGGGGCGACGATCCTGCAGGCCATTGGAGCCCGCCACGCGCACCGCTACGAGACGGTCGACCCGCGGCTGCTGCTGTCGGTGCTCCGCTCAGGGGCGTACGTCGTCGGATTGATCATGCTCACCGCGTCGTTCGTGGTGACGCTGGTCGCCTTGCACAGCACGCCGCTCTTCGTCGTTCAGGCGATCAACGGGGCGAGTTTGGCCTTCATTGCCGCGTTGTCGTGGGTGCTTTTCCGCGCAAAGCTCGCCGCGTCCGAATGGATAGCCATCGGTACGGTATTTGCCGGGATCGTCCTTCTGGTGGTGGCTCAGCGCCCCAGCAAGGCAGACAGCCTGCCGTTGATCGGCCAGTGGGCGCTGCTCGGGGCGGCCGTTCTGCTCGGAGTGATTGCTTTCACAGCGACCCGTCTCCTCTCCGGCTCGGCTCTGCCGGCCCTGCTCGCTGGCCTCGCATTTGGCGACGCCGCGGTCGGCAGCCGGGTGATCGCCGATCAATCGATGGCGGCCCTGCTGGTCTCCCCGGCGACGTACGCGGTTGCGCTCGCGGGCCTGCTGGGCGCTTTGCTATATGCCACCGCACTGCAACGCGGCTCGGTCACGGCGGTCTTCGCGGCGAGCACGGTCGGGCAGACGCTCGGGCCGGCGGCTACCGGGTGGCTGCTGCTCGGCGACAGCGTGCACGCGGGCCTGCTACCCGCCGCGGCGGTCGGTTTCGGCCTCACGATCGCCGGCGCGATCTTCCTCGCCCGCCATGCCCACCCGGATCAGATCCAGTCGTCGTTCGTGGCTTGGCGGCTCACGGCACGGCTGCGGGTCGCCCGTCACGAGGCGCGGCTGCGGTTGGCCGGTCACGAGTCGAGCCTGCGGGCGGTCGACCACGAGTCGAAACCGCTGGTAGTCGCGGCTCACGAGTCGAGGCTGCGGGTCGCTGACCAGGCCTCGGCGGTGCGAGTGGCTAATCCGGAGTCGGTGCTGCGGGTAGCCACCGATGAGCACCGGTCGTTGATCGACGACGAAAGCGTCGCGGCCGTAGGACGGCTCCGGCCGCTGGTCAAGCGGTTGCCCACCTGGTTGCGCTGGCGTGGCCGGGCCCGCGCGGCCCGCGCGACCACGCTCTAGCCGGCCGCCGCGACCCGCGCCACCACGCTCTGGCCGGCCGCCGCGCGGCCCGCGCGACCAGTTCTGATGTCTGGCCGGCCGCCGCTCAACAGGTCTGATGTCTGGCCGGCCTTCTCTCAATCGGTCACGGCGTCGCGGCGAAATCAAATGTGGCCGGAGCAACCGCCAACGGCTCCAGGCCGGCCGGTTGTCGATCGCCGCCGGCGACGACATCGCTCTTGGTCAAGGTGACCGCGTCCGGTCGCGGGTGAACAATCCACTATGCCGAGGGGTGGTGAACACGAACTACGAGTGGCGCGAGACACAGAGGACAGATAGGTTCCGGTGAAATGATCCTCGTCAAATCGGAAGGTCATCGTGTCCGTACACTCCTGGCGTCGACCCTCACGCCGCCTCACCATCATCCTGGCCGCCGTCACCGCAGTGCTCGCTCTCGCTGGTGGCGGGATCGCCTACGCGGCGACACAACAACCCGCGATCAAGACGTTCACGCCTCGATCGGCCAACCAGATCACCAACCTGGATGTGCTCCGCCAGCAGATCCGCAATTACTACGGCGACCCGTTGGGCACGGGCGTTTCATCGGCCGACAGCAACTACGCCAAGGAAGCGGAGTCGGTCGCGGCCTCCGGTGAACGGTGGCTCGGCGCCAATCACCGTACACAGGGGACCAAGGCGATCGTGCTCGACGTGGACGACACGACGTTGTTGACCTGGAACTACGAGATCTTCAGTAACTGGGCGTTCAACCCGACGACCAACGCCCAATTTGTCACCGACCAGAAGTTCCCGGCCGTGTTCGGGATGGTCGACATGGTCAACACCGCGGAGCGCGAAGGCTACGCCGTGTTCTTCCTGACCGGTCGCCCGGCGACGCAGGAAGCTGCCACGCTTGGCAACCTGACCGCGGACGGGATCGGCGTCGACGCCGGCTACCCGAAGCCGACGACATTGAGCGACGGCGAGGACGGCCTGTTCACCAAGCCCGCGGTCGCCGACTACCCGGATTACCTCAAGGCAGCCTGCGCCAATGACCCGAACGGCTCGTGCACGACGATCCACTACAAGTCCGCGACGCGCGCGCACATCGAGTCGCTCGGCTATGACATCGTCGCGAACTTCGGCGACCAGTTCAGTGACCTGACGGGCGGGTCCGCCGACCGTACGTTCAAGATGCCGAACCCGAACTACTTCCTGCCGTAATCGCTGTCGACCGCACCTTAGATCCTCGAGCCCAGGCTGGTGGCGACGCGTCCGTCGCCGCCGGTCTGGGACCGGGTCGAGGTGCATCGCATCTGCGAGGCGAAGTAGGCGTCTGATCGAGCTGGCCCGGGTCATCCGGCGTGGCGGTCGCCTGATCATCTTTCATCCGTCCGGTCGCGCCGCGCTGGCCGCTCGCCACGGGCGAGCGCTCCGCGACGACGAGCCACTGGCACCCAACCAGCTCAGGCAACTGCTCGACGGCTCCGGGTGGTCGCTCGTCCGCTATGACGACCCGCCGCATCGCTTCTATGCGCTAGCCGAGCGGTCGGGTCCAGCCACGCAAGCGCCGCTCGTCGAGCGATCCGTTCCGGCCTGGTAAGCGGGGGCGCCGGGCGATGGGCCGCCCGATACCGCCCGCCAAACAGACCAAGCCCAAACCCATCCGCCGGTACGGCAGGATGAGGCTCATGAAGAGCGAAGTCATCAGCGTCCGGACCGGCTCGCGCCCAACCGTGCGCGACGTCACCGGCGAGGCGAACGCCTTCCTGGCCGATGTGGCCGCCACCGGCGACGGATTGCTGCACGTCTTCGTCCCGCACGCGACGGCCGGCATCGCGATCATCGAGACGGGCGCGGGCTCCGACGACGATCTGGTTGCCGCGCTCGACATCGTGCTGCCGGCCGACGGTCGGTGGCGTCACCGCCACGGGTCGCCGGGGCACGGTCGCGATCACGTGGTGCCGGCATTCGTCGCGCCGTACGCCACGCTTCCGGTGCTGCATGGCCGCCTCGCCCTCGGCACGTGGCAATCGATTTGCCTCGTCGATCCGAACGGTGACAACGCCGTACGGCAGATCCGCTTCTCGTTCCTGGCCGGCTGAGTCGTTAACCGGCGGGCGCGTCACCCAGTCTCGGCAGCGATCGTCGTGTCATCTCCGTGGCCGGTGTGCACCTGAGTCGACGACGGCAACGTGAACAGGCGCCGGCTGATCGAGTCGACGATCGTCGCATGGTCGGAGAACGAACGTCCGGTCGCGCCGGGGCCGCCCCGGAATAATGTGTCACCGGTGAAGACGCAGCCGAGATCCTCGGACCGATAGCAGACGCTGCCCCAGGTGTGCCCGGGCGTGTGGATCGCGTGCAGGATCGTGCCAGCCACCGGGAACTGGTCTCCGTCGGCGATCCAGGCGTCGGGATCGTGATCCGGGTGCGTCATCGCCCAAAGCTCGCGATCGTCGGGATGCAACCAGATCGGTGCTTTCGTCGCCGTTGACAACGCGACCGCCGCGTTCACGTGGTCGTTGTGGGCGTGCGTACAGAGGATCGCGACCAGCCGCCGGCCACCGATCGCGGCCACGATCGCCTCAGGGTCGTGCGGCGCGTCCAGGACCACGCATTCGCTGTCGTCGCCGACGATCCACACGTTGTTGTCGACTGCCCAGTCGCCGCCGTCGAGGGAGAACGTACCCGAGGTAACGATCTTGTCGATGCGGGCCGTCACAGCACCACGACCGAGCGCAGCACGTCGCCGCGCTTCATCGCGTCAAACGCCGCCTCGATGTCGCCGATGCCGATCTTCTCGCTGACGAACTTCTCCAGCGGCAGGCGGCCCTGCAGGTAGAGATCGATGAGCATGGGAAAGTCGCGCTCCGGCAGGCAATCTCCATACCAAGAAGACTTGAGCCGACCGCCGCGACCGAACACATCGAGCAGCGGGATGTCGAGCACCATGTCCGGCGTCGGCACGCCGACCAGCACGACCGTCCCGGCGAGATCGCGTCCATAGAAGGCCTGCTTCCACGTCTCGGGCCGACCGACGGCGTCGATCACCACGTCGGCGCCGAAACCGCCGGTCAGTGACTGGATCGCCGCGATCGGGTCGCTGGAGGTCGAGTTGACCGTGTGTGTCGCGCCGAGTTCCGTGGCGAGCTGGAGCTTGCGGTCATCGATGTCGATGGCGATGATCCGGGCCGCACCGGCGAGCCGAGCGCCGGCGATCGCCGCACCGCCGACGCCACCACAGCCGATGACTGCGACCGTGTCGCCGCGGCCGACCTCGCCGGTGTTGATGGCGGCGCCCAGGCCGGCCATCACGCCGCAGCCCAGCAGGCCGGCCACCTCCGGTGGCGCCGCCGGGTCGACCAGCGTGGCCTGGCCCTCGGCTACGAGCGTCGTCTCGATGAACGCGCCAATGCCGAGCGCGGGTGACAAGTCGGTGCCGTCGTCAAGCGTCATCTTTTGCGTGGCGTTGTGTGTCGCGAAGCAATACCATGGCCGGCCACGCTTACAGGCGCGACATTGACCGCAGACGGCCCGCCAGTTCAATACGACGTAGTCGCCGACCGCGACGCGGCTGACGCCCGGACCGATCTCGGCGACCGTGCCGGCGGCCTCGTGCCCAAGCAGGAAAGGGAAGTCATCGTTGATGCCGCCGTCCCGATAGTGCAGGTCGGTGTGGCAGACGCCGCATGCCTTGATATCGACGAGAACTTCGCCCGGGCCGGGATCCGGCACGGTGATCGTGCGCATCTCGACGGGCGCGCCCTTGGTCATCGAGACCACACCCTGCACCTGACGACTCACGGCAACTCCCTCAATGAATGCACTGGCGACACTCGCCATTCTGGTCGCCGTCACAATGATGCGCATCGGCGACACCCGAATCACGCCCGGTTACCGCTGCGGGATCGGTCCGCGTGGCGTGTAATGGCCCGATGACATCTCCCGCGGAAACGCGATCCCGGCTCGCCGGGAAGGTCGTCATCGTCACCGGCGGCAGCTCGGGCATCGGAGCGGCCGTGGCACGACGGGTTTCCGCTGAGGGCGCGGCCGTCGTCATCGCGGCGCGCGGCACGGCGGCGGGCGAGAGCGTCACGGCCGACATCGTGAGCCACGGCGGCCAGGCGATCTTCCAACCGACCGACGTGACCGTCGAGGAGGACGTCGCGCGGCTCGTCGATCGAGCGCTGCGGGACTACGGCGGCGTGTCCGGCGCATTCAACAATGCCGGCGATGTCACGTCGTTGCTGAGCGTTCCCGAGATTGACGCGCAGTCGTGGCACTTCGAGGTCGACGAGAACCTGACCAGCGTGTTCTTGTGCCTCAAATATCAGATCCCGGCGATTCTCGTGGCGGGCGGAGGCGCGATCGTCAACAATGCCTCGCTCGGCGGCGTGCGCGGTATCCCTGGTCTGGCACCGTACGTAGCCGCGAAGCACGGCGTCGTGGGACTCACGCGGTCGGCCGCGCTCGAATTCGCCGACCGCGGCGTACGGGTGAATGCCCTCGTCACCGGCAATGTGGACACACCGCTCTACCGGCGTCTGCTCGGTATTACGCCGGATGAGCCATTGCCGGACGCGCCGAACCCGACCGGCCGGGTCGCGAGCGTGGACGAAGTCGCCGCCTACGTCGCCTACTTGCTAAGCGACGAGGCGGCGTTCGTAACCGGTGCCGCGCTGGCGATCGACGGCGGCGCGACGGCGTGAAGCTTCGTGGCCGACGCGCCGGGCCCGACGCGCCGGAGCACGACGCGCCGGCGACATCGATCAAGGAATCAACGGCGGGTACGTCGGGTCGAAGAGGTTGTTGTCCTTCAGATAGCCGTACACCGGTGTCGTGTCGGGGTAGTGGCCCCACTGGTGATCGCCTGGGATCTGACCGGGGGCGGCCAGGGGCACTCCGAGCAACTGGCGCTGTACGGCGGTGAAATCGGCGAACTGCTCGCTCGCGAATAGCCCGTCGTTTTCGTCACGGCTGTACGACCAGCGGTGTGAGTATGCGAAGAACATGCCCTTGCGCGTGATGTCGGAGTAGTTGTTCGTCCGGGTGTGCCACAGCCGACGGTCGAAGAACACGACGTCGCCCGGGTCTGCGCAGACCTCGATCGAGCCCTCCGGTTCGGGCCAGACGACATCGCGTCGCGGCGGGCCGTCGATTCGGTTGACCAGATGGCTGCCCGGCACGACCTTGAAGTTGCCGCGGCCGGTCTCCGAGACGTCGGACAGCCAATAGGCCAATTTGACCGACAGCCTGGGACGCGGGTTTGTCTCGAGCTCGCGGTTCTGCCGGCCACCGTCCTGATGCCACTCGAAGAGGTATGGCTTCGGGGTCACGATCTTCGGATGAACGTCGAGGTGGGAGTGGTAGATGTGGATGTTCCACCCGAGCACCGACCAGATGAACGGGAACGTGGCCGGGTGGTCGATGAGGCTGACCGATGCCGGGCAGTTCGCCACCGCGCCGAGCGTGTGCATCGAGGCGCCGGAAACGATCTTGCCCGAGGCCACGCGTGCCTCGTAGACCTCGTCCAACGCGTTGGCGTAGTAGGCGACTTCCGCCGGGGTGAGCGCGCCCTTGATGACGAGGTAGCCATCGCGCTCAAATTGCTCGCGCAACTCAGCGGACGGGGCGCTGATGCTGGTAGTCGTAGCCGTCGGTGCGGTTATGGTCATCGGAACCCCTGATTGGGTGTCTGGGCTGGTTAGCGCTCTTCGCGACAATATTCGATTAGTGGTAGCTAAGCGTGAAAAGTCGTATTTACGAAGGTGCCAAAACCGGTCAAGCGGCCTGCGGACCGGAGATACCAGAGCCAACGTCGCTGGTAACCGGGGGACACGTTAACGGCCGACCATTGGCATGGGCTCAACTCTTGAGCTGCGGATCCACAACGTACAGATGCGCTCGGTGGCCCAATTGGTTGCCGTCTGTCAGGTTGCCGACAGTAGAAGAGGGAGAATCGTCCCCGGGATAGCGTTTTGTTGGGCATCGGCTCGGGCCGGCCGGGGCGGGTCGGTGCGAGCAGGCAGTCACGCGTGTCAGGTGGCGCCCGTCGAGACGTGTGCGCGCCCTACGCGCTATCGCTCGATCGTGTTGTCCAACCGGAGCGCATCACGGCCGGGCTGGTCCGGTTCCGGCTCGAACTCGCTGTTGTCCCAGTCTGGTCTGGGCGCACTGTCCACCGTCGCGATTACCCGGTTCATCGCCGTCCGGAACCGTTCGAACGGCAACTGGTCGTCCGCTCCGAGCAGGTGTTCCTTGAGCTTGCGGCGCTGCTCGACCAGGCGGTCCGAGCCGGCGCCGACGCTGGTGATGATCTCGGGCAGTGTCGCGCAGTCCGGATCGAGGAGCTCCGCGGCGCCGGCCGTCGGGTACCGCGTGCGGAACACGTCATCGATCCAGTCCGGCCGAGTTCGTCACCATGTACGGCTTCTCGCTGTACAGGTAGTCGGCGACGACGCTGGAGATGTCGGTCATCAGCAGATCGGTGTGGTTGAAGCAGTCGAACAGCGTCGGCGAGCGCATCGGTCACGACCCGGTGCGTCCACTCCGGCCGGGACGCCCAATACGTCGTCGTCCACTGTTCGGTGAGTTCGCTGGCCCGCCGGACACCCTCGACATGCGAGCCGGCGGAGTCGCGAGCGATCATCGCCTCGTCCGCGTCCGCTTGCCGGTAACGGCGTCGATAGCGGCCCGCAGAGACGCGAGCTTTGCGTCCGCGACCGCATTGCCGCCGCCGTTACTTGCCGCGGCATCGGCGTATGCCCGAGGGGTCGTCCGCCTCGGCCAGCGACTCGCCGCCCGCGCCGCGTTGGCCTTGTCGATCATCGCAATGATCGCTTCGTTCTCGGTCCGACGCCTTGGCCGATCGCCGGCCGGTCAACGGATGAGGCTTGTAAATCAGGCGCACGTCGTCGGGGTGGTCGAGAATGGCCGCCACGAGGGCCCGGCCCATCGTCATGAGCGACGTGTTGAGCGGGTCCTCGGTCCAACCTTCCCACGTCGGCGCGTACAGAACGGTGATCGGCTCATCCGTTTTGCGCTGGCCGCGCTCGATCGGTGCCAGCTGCGGCCGGCCGACCTCGAACATGTCCTGGTCGTCGACGCCGATCATGGCTCGCGCGAACCGCTCGCGGCCGGCCGGTCCGGCCACCCACACCTCGTCGTAGACCTTGCAGAACGGGTTGATGCTCGCGACCTTGTCGCTGTCACCATGCCCGATGAAGACATGGGCCATGCCCGGCAGACGCAGGAAGTGGATGTTCTTGCCGGTGTTGGCGGCGTAGAGGGCCACCCGCGACGGTCGGCATGTCGAGGTCCATCAGGTCGACGGCGCCGGGCACACACAGCACCGGCAACGAGGTTGGGGCGAGCTCATCGAGAATGGGCCGCTCGCGCAGGATGATCAGGACGCGCTGGTCCAGCCGCGCGGCGACCTCGAGCCACATGTTGATCTGGTACGCCGACGTGGCGCCACCACTGAAGTAGATGACGACCTGAGGGGCGTACGCGGCGATCTGGGCCTTGACGACCGACGTCACAGTGCGCTGACTCGGCATCCGGCGCGCGGCGAGGGCGTGGGTGCCCGCCACGGCGACGATGCCAACCCCCACGACGGCGCCCACCAACGCACCCACCACGATCGGGACGGCCGAATCGGTCGCGGCCGAGACGATCACGCCGATCAGCGGCGCTACCGACAGATAGGACATCGTTCGTGCGTCGATTCGTTCGACCGGACCGACCGTACGGTCCGATATCCGCATCGCGGAAATGTCCAGGTTGCGGGTGACCATATGCATCCGGCGGCGGGCCGGCACCACGATGTCGACCAGCTCCGTACCGGCTCGCGCGGCCTCGATCGCGAACATGAACGCTGCCACGAGCACGATGTCAACCGTGCGATGAAACGCGATGGCGGTCAGGAGCACCAAGCCGAAACTCCGGGTCGCGCCGCGGACCGCTCGGCCGGCGTCCGCGAGCCGCAGTACGCCGTACGCGAGGGGCGCGCGTCGGGTGAACAACGCCTCGACGGGGAACGTCGCAAGGCCGAGGACCGCGAATGCCCAGCGCCAGTCGAACGCCGCCGCCAGCAAGGCCGCCGGATACACGAGCAGCGCGACACCGTAGAGCGATTGGCGAGACCGAGAGCCGATCCGTGGCATCAACGCGAGCCCTTCACATCAGTGGGTGGTAGCGGAGGTGATTCGTTATGCGCGGACGACGGCGCCTTGTACGGCTTCCTGACGCCGGATGTCGAAGACGTGACCGGTGAGGCTGGACACCAGCACGTCGAGCGATGCCTGCGCGACGGCCTCGGAAGACAGCAGCGAGGACGTCGGCTCGTCGCCGAACGCCCGAGTTCGCATCGGTGTCCCGGTGCGCTCGGGATTCATGCAATTCACCCGGACACCCATCGGCGACCACTCGTCGGCCAGCGCCTGGACCAGGTTGACGACGGCGGCCTTGCAGGCCGAATACAGCGCATAGTTGGCCCGACCGCGGGTGTACGAGCTGGACGTGTAGAGCAGCAACTGGCCCTTGGTCCGGGCCAGGTAGTCGACGCTGGCCTGGGCGATGTTGACCGGTGCCAGGAAGTTCACCCCGATCGCCTCGTCCACGTTCTCCGGTGGAGCGTCGGCCAGTGGCCCGGTGTGCAGGATCCCCGGCCGTCACCACGACATAGTCGATGCGGCCGGTCTGCTGTGTACGCCTTGGCCAGCGCGGCCGTACGTGCTCGGGGTCCTCGACGTGGGTGCCGGTCTGGGTGCGGCTGAACGAAAACACGTCGGCGCCGAACGACGCTGCCAACGCGACGAGATCGGCGCCGATGCCCGAGCCGCCGCCGAACACCACCATCGTGCGGCCGCGCAACTCGTCGGCGTATTCATGGTCAGACCGCGGCGCGGGAGCCGACTGCGTCGCCAGCTGGAACAGCTTGTCGACGATGAATACGTCCACCGGATGGGTGATCTTCATGTTGTCGGAACTGCCCTCGATCACCTTGATCGGAACGTCGGGCAGGTATCGGTGGACCACGCCACAGTCGTCGGTGGCGACGAAATCCGGATCGTCGCCGGCCAACTCGTAGGCCCGACGGATGGTGCTGAGATGAAAGCCCTGCGGTGTCTGGCCGAGCCGCAGCGACGCCCGTGGCGGTATCGCGCTGATGGTGTTGTCGTCATCGACCGCGATGATCGTGTCCGGCGACGGGATCGCGACATCGACCGCCGCATGCAGTCGCAACGCATTGACGCACTCCCGCACGATGCGGTGGCTGAGCAGCGGGCGGACGGCATCGTGGAACAACACTTTGCATTCGTTGTGCCCGATCGCGTCGAGGGCGATCTGAGTCGTCTCCGCGCGCGTGCTGCCGCCCGGGAGCACCGCGGAGATCTTCGGGAATCGCCCGGTCAGCAGCAGGTCCTCGGCCTCGCGCTCGTAGCCCGCGGCCATCATCACCAGGATCTCGTCGACGTCCGGGGCGGCGTCGAGGATGGCGACGGTGTGTTCGAGGACGGTCTTTCCGGCGATCTTGACCAGTTGCTTCGGGATATCGAGGCCGAGACGACTGCCCGTGCCACCGGCGAGCACCACCGCCACTGTCGGTAGGGCGGACGCGTCGAGGCGGTCACTGGGATCGGCAAGCATGTCGTCTCTCTCCATACGCTGTGTAACCGGTGGGGCATATTTCCGCGTGAATCGTGTGGATGAACCGGCGGTGGGGCTAGGTCCGGCGCTCAAGCCGCCGGCCGGTTCCATCGTGGCCGCGCGACGTTACGTCTGCACCATTACGGCGCGATGTCCGACATGTGGCACGCGTTCGCCGAACGCCGGGATTCTCTCGGGTAAACGGCGCCCGGCGAGGTCGGTCGATTGTTCATCATCGCGAATCATCTTATTCACTCGATCCGGGCGCAGCGGATAACCATCCAATCACTTCGTTTTTGTCCGCTGCGTATAGTGGTCGCGTCCGCTGCGTATAGTGGCTCGGCATGAGGGCACTGGTACTCTCCGGCGGCTCAGGCACGCGGCTGCGCCCGATCACCCACACCTCGGCGAAGCAGCTCGTGCCGGTGGCCAACAAACCGGTGCTCTTTTATGGGCTCGAGGCGATCGCCGCGGCCGGGATCACCGACGTCGGCATCGTGGTCGGCGACACGGCCGACGAGATCGAAGCGGCGGTCGGCGACGGCTCGGCGTTCGGGCTGGACGTCACGTATATCCCCCAGGACCAGCCGCTCGGGCTCGCGCATGCGGTGCTGATCTCGCGCGATTTTCTGGGTGACGACGACTTCGTCATGTACCTAGGCGACAACTTCATCGTCGGTGGGATCAAGGCCCTGGTGGACGAGTTCCGAGCGTCCCGGCCGACCGCCCAGATCCTGCTCACCCAGGTGCCGAACCCGGGTGATTTCGGCGTCGCCGAGTTGGATGTCCACGGCCAGGTCGTGTCGCTGGAGGAGAAGCCACTGACGCCCAAGAGCGACCTCGCGCTGGTCGGTGTCTATCTCTTCACCCCGGCGGTGCACGAGGCGGTTCGCAAGATCCAGCCGTCCAACCGCGGCGAACTCGAAATCACGCACGCGATCCAATGGCTGATCGACGAGCATCTCGACGTCCGGTCGACCAGGATCACTGGCTACTGGAAAGACACCGGCAACGTCGCCGACATGCTTGAGGTCAATCGGTCCGTGCTCGAGCTGATCGACCCGTGCATCGAGGGCACCGTCGATAGCACAACCGAAATCATTGGGCGGGTACGGATCGAGCCGGGCGCGCGGGTCAGCGGCTCCCGCATCGTCGGCCCGGTCATTATCGGTCGGGACTGCGTCGTCGTGGATTCGTATATCGGGCCGTTTACGTCGGTCTCGGAGCAGTGCCGGATCGAGCGCAGCGAGATCGAATTCTCGATCGTGTTGCGCGACTCGTCGATCACCGGCGTACGCCGGATCGAGGCGTCCCTCATCGGCCGCAACGTCGTGGTGACCCCGGCGCCGGCGGTCCCGGCCGCGCACCGCCTGGTGCTCGGCGATCACAGCAAGGTGCAGATCTCCTCATGACGTCGAAACGAATCCTGGTGACAGGGGGCGCCGGATTCATCGGCTCCCACTACGTGCGGACACTGCTAGGCGCCCACTCGTCGGCCGAGACCGCGCCGGACGTGTCGATCACGGTGCTCGACAAGCTCACCTACGCCGGCAATCCGGCGAACCTCGACCCGGTCCGGCACAGCGATCGATTCGAATTCGTGCACGGCGACATCTGCGACGCTCGGCTGGTGGATCGTCTCGTGGCCACGCATGACGAGGTCGTCCACTTCGCGGCGGAATCCCATGTCGATCGCTCGATCCGCGGTGCCGACGAGTTCATCCAGACGAACGTGGTCGGGACGCAGACTCTGCTCGAGGCCGCGCTCCGCCACGGGCTCGGTACCTTCGTGCACATCTCGACCGACGAGGTCTATGGCTCGATCGCCGATGGCTCATGGCCGGAGACCGATCCGCTGCGGCCGAATTCGCCGTATTCGGCGGCGAAGGCAAGCAGCGACCTCATCGCGCTGGCCTATCACCGTACGCACGGCCTCGACGTACGGGTAACCCGCTGCTCGAACAACTACGGTCACCACCACTTCCCCGAGAAGGTCATCCCGCTGTTCATCACGAACCTGCTGGACGGTCTTACGGTGCCGCTCTACGGCGATGGGCTCAACGTCCGTGACTGGCTGCACATCGACGACCACGTCCAGGGGATCGAGCTTGTACGGCGGGGCGGCCGGCCGGGCGAGATCTACAACATCGGGGGCGGCACCGAGTTGACCAATCGTGAGCTGACCGAACGGCTCCTCGCGGCATGCGGCGCCGGTTGGGACAGCGTCGTCTACGTCGACGATCGCAAGGGTCACGATCGGCGGTATTCGGTGGACTGTACGAAGATCCGTACGGAACTCGGCTACGCGCCCCGGACGTCGTTCGAAGCGGGACTGGTCGAGACGGTCGCGTGGTATCGCGACAACCGCTCGTGGTGGGAGCCGCTCAAGGGCCGCGCGGCATTGGTCGGATGACCGCCGTGCGCCCGAGCTGGCTCGTCACCGGAGCCGGCGGCATGCTCGGTCAGGACGTGCTGGCCCATCTGGTGGCGAGCGGCGATGATGCGATCGGACTCGACCGGCGATCTCTGGACATCACGGATCCGGCCCTCGTGCGGGCGGCCGTGCGCGAGCACCGCCCGGACATCGTCGTGAACTGCGCGGCCTGGACCGCGGTCGACGACGCCGAGGGGCATGAGCTGGAAGCCTCTACGGATCAACGGCGACGGCGCACGCAACCTGGCCGAGGCATGCGCGCGCGCCGGAGCGTCGATGCTGCACGTCTCGACTGACTACGTGTTCGCCGGCACCGCCACGGTTCCGTACGGCGAGGATGACCCGACCGATCCCGTCAACGCGTACGGCCGCACGAAGTTGGCCGGCGAAAGGGCCGTCCGCGCGACGCTGCCCGACACGGGCTACGTGGTCCGGACGGCCTGGCTTTACGGCGCGGGCGGCCCGAACTTCGTCCGTACGATGATCGCTCTGGAACGGACGAAAGAACACCATTGACGTCGTGGACGACCAGCGCGGCCAGCCAACCTGGACCGGCGATCTTGCCGCTCATCTGGTGCGCCTCGGCCGGGCCGCCGCCACCGGTGCGGCGCCGGCCGGCGTCTATCACGGCACCAGCAGTGGCGAGGGCACCTGGTTCGATCTCGCCCGGGAGACGTTCCGGTTGGTCGGCGCGGATCCGGCCCGAGTACGGCCGACCACGAGTGCTGCGTTCGTCCGTCCGGCGGCCCGTCCCGCGTTCAGCGTTCTCGGCCACGCCGGATGGCGCCGAGCCGGCCTGACGCCGATCCGGGACTGGCGAGCCGCGCTGGCCGACGCGGTCCCGGTGTTGACCGCCGGGGTGCCACGGTAGTCGCCTTGGCCTGTCGCCTGTCGGGCCTGTCGGGCCCGTCGCGCCCGTCGCCTCAGGACTTGCCGTAGCGTTTCTTGAGCACCCTCGTCTTGTTCGTACCCTCGGCGTTCGTGCCCTTCTCGATGATCACGAGGTTGTGGTAGAAGTGCACCGCCACGATGTTGCGATCGGCGTACGTCGGCTCGTAGTCCTCGTCCACGAACTCCTCGTAGTTCAGACCGTCGGCGAGTGCCTTCAGCATCGACATACTGGTGTTCGGATCTTGCCGGTCGACGCTGCCCTGCCACTCCGGCCAGTAGGACGTCTGAATGTCCTCGACCGCGTAGATGCCGCCGTCGCGCAAGAGCGGGAACAGGGTTTGGAACGTGATGAGAATGTGCGGGCTGAGGTGGCTGCCGTCGTCGATGATCACGTCCAGTTCACCGATCTTGCTGGCGACCGCGCGGAGCGACTCGGGATCGGACTGATCGGCCACGAACGTGGTGATCCGGTCTTCGTCGACGTGTGACTTGTCGCGGATGTCCATCCCGTAGATCTGTGCGGCCGGGAAGAACTGCTTCCACATCCGGAGCGATGCGCCACCCTTGCCGGCCTTGCTGTAGCCGCCGATGCCGATCTCGAGAAGGTTGAACGAGTCGTTCTTCAAGTGCTGCAGATGTCGCTGATAGTGCTGCGCGTACCGGTGCGTACCCCATTTGTCGGTCTTGAAGTGGACCGCGAGTTGGCAGAGGTCATTCGACATCGCGGCCAGGCGGCGACGCTCGGCGGCCGGGTTTCCCGGTCGCCCGGCCTGGCCACCCGGCGCTTGGCCGCCCGCAGAGCGCGCCAACCGCGTTCGCCGACAAGCGGTCGCACGGTCTTCTTGACGGTGGAACTGATGGACATCCGGTGTCTCCTCGGCGAGATCGGAAAGGGTGGCCGGCAGTCTACGACGTCGACTGTTTCCGGCCCGTTGCCAGCTGGGAACCGAACTCAACGCACGCTTCGTAAGACGGAAGCAGCCCCTGGCGTTCCGCCTCGGCCAGGGACGGCGCCGCGGCATCCTTCGGCGACAAGAGCGGTTCGAACCCGGTCGGCCAGACGATACCGAGCTGCGGATCGAGCGGATTGATGCCATGCTCGCGCGCCGGAGCGTATCCGCTCGAACACAGATAGACGACCGTCGCGTGGTCGGTTAACGCCATGAACGCATGGCCCAGTCCTTCGGCCAAGTAGACCGCTCGGAAGTCCCGGTCATCGAGGGGTACGGCCTCCCACTGGCCGAACGTCGGCGACCCGACGCGGACGTCGACCACCACGTCGAGAATCTCGCCGCGTACGCACGTGACATATTTGGCCTGGCTCGGTGGCAGGTCCGAAAAATGTATGCCGCGGAGCGTGCCGCGGGCGGAGATCGAGCAATTTGCCTGCGCGAGGTTCAGGTCGTGGCCGACCGACTCGACGAACTCGCCGTCCCGGAACCATTCGTGGAAACTGCCGCGGTCGTCCGGAAAGACGCTGGGTTCGAAACTCCAGGCGCCGTCGATCTTCAACCGTTGCACGAGTCCTCAGCTTTCGTCTGCTTTCGTCCGTACGCTGGCGGTCTACGCCGTCCGGTGCAAGTCCTACGCTTCACAGGCCCCAGGACCGGAAGCGAGCGCGCATTGCCTTGCGCGGACCCGGTGGCAACCGCTGAGCGATCGGCCGGACCACGCGGCGAACCACCCGCTTCACATCCTGGCGGCGGTGCTTGGTCCGGACCTGCCGGGCCGTGTCGCGATCGATCGGTCGTACGTCTATCGGGACGAGTTGCCCGTTGGTCCGCACCCGAACCTTACCCAGGGCGACCTCCGGACCGTCCGGTCCATCCAGGCGCGCGGCCAGATCCCACGTCCCCGCCCTCATACTGGCCGAATCGGCCCGGTCGGCCCGCTCGACCCGCTCGGCCGGGTCGGCCGGCTCGGCCGGGTCGGCCGGCTCGGCAGCGTCGGTTCCGTCGGGCCGGATGTCGTGCTTGGTTGGGCCAGCCAGGCGCGAGCGGGCACGCAGATGAACGCGGTCTCCGACGGCAACGAGTTGAGCGGGCTGGATGAGCGGGGCATCGCCCGGCCCCGCCCGGACCACGAGCGCCGCCTCGGTCGCGGCCGTGCCGGCCCGCGTCGCGACAGGCAGGAGGAGGTCGATCCACCGGCCGCCGGCCGAGATCGCCCGAATGTCCGGGGCGGCGATGACCTCGCCGAGTTGGTGGGCCCGCCGATCGACGTCCAGCGTGAGGTTGTCCGCCGTGTCGACGAAGAACGGAACGACCAGGGTGGCCGGGTCACCTAGCAACGCCGGGAGACTCTGCGCCTCGACCTGCGGACTTCGGGTGGCACCGAGGCGTACGCGCTTGCCGAATCCGATGCCGTTGACCCGAACCCAGGCGTCCCACCGACCCTTCGCGAGCGGTCCACGAGTCTTCGTCCGCCGCGGATCGAGCTGTACGGTGCCGCGCATGATCACCTGACACGCGATGCCGTCGATGCCTTCGGCCGGACCGAGTTCCTCGACCTCGGCGCTGAGGTCGGCCGGACACGGCCACTCGACCGCGCTTTCCCGGTCCCGAAGCGCCATCTCAGTGCGGAAGCTCCCGAACTCGTCGGTCACGTCGAAGCGCTCGTGCGCCGGCAAGAGACCGTCATAGAACGACGGATGAAGGAAGTAGCGATCGCCCTGGCGCAGCAGAAGCAGCGGCCGCTTGTCCGAACCGTGCACGAGCTGTGTCGTCACCGAGCAGACGACGCGCCCGTTGCGCCAGACGAGATCGTCGAGCTGGGTTCGGCCCGTCACGTCATAACAACGGCGGGCCAACTCCACCAACTCCGTACGCCGATCCTGGCGGAGCAGCGTCGACCTTAACCGCTGCACGGCGGCCAGGCCGTCGTGGACACCGTCGGTGACGAAATCGGCCGCGAGCTTCTCGATCTCGTCGATGAGGTTCGTGCGGTGCTCGTCGTCGTATTTGGGCATCGCCGGCTCGCTGATGCGGCCGAGCATCTCGACGCGGTAGAACCGGCGAATGAGCCGATCACGAAACTCGCCCGGCTCCGTGTTGGCCACGACCACATCAAGGACTTCGCGCAGGTTGGCGTAGTAGCCGGACGGGACGAGCTTCGCCGTGCCGGCGTTACCGCCATCGTCACGCTTCGAGTAGAAGTAGCACGTGTAGCTCCCGAGGATCGATACCACCCGGGCCGGGAAGTACGACTGCACCATGTAGAGCTGATCCTCGAGACGTCGCTTGCCCTCGGCGTAGCGGATGTTGTGTTCGCGCAGGAACGCGGTGCGAAACATCTTGTGCGGCGTGAGGCTGTCGATCAGCGGGAAGTCGTGGATCGTGCACTTGTCGCGGTCGGCGCGGAAGATCCCATGCGGGATGCCACGAAAGTTGCTCGCGACCTTTCCGATGACGATGTCGGAGCCGTTGCGCACGCCCATTTCATAGAGCCGGCGCAGTGCGTCCGGAGCCAGATGGTCGTCCTGATCGACGAACTGGATGTATTCCCCGGCCGCCGCGTCCACCCCGACGTTGCGCGGCTTGCCCGGCCAGCCCGAATTGGGAATGTGGATCGCTCGGATCTGAGCATGGGTGTCGGCCAGCTGGTCGAGGTAGGCCGGCGTCTCGTCCGAGGAACCGTCGTCGACGAAGATCACCTCGTACTCGTCCGGCGGCAGCGTCTGGCGCAACAATGACTCGACGCATGGCTCGATGTATCGACCCGGGTTGTAGACCGGGATGACGACGCTCACCTTGACCGACATGTGCGAGATCCTAAGGCCGTTGTCAGTTCACGTGATCCGCGATCGCACCGTTGAGATCTTGGGAAACGTGGGTACGTCGCGGTCGAGAACTCGCGAGACAGCCGAGCCTATCGGACTCGGTCCCGACCCGGGAACGCACGGCCGCGGCCGAGCGATCATCGCTAGGCCGCGGCTCACTTCCCCGGTCAAAGGATCAACGGCGGGCCTCGTAGATGATGTTGAAAGGCGTCTCGGTCGCGCGACGGAAGCGGGTGAATCCGGCGTCGGTGACGAGTTGACGGATGGGCGCCTCGCCCGCCTGGGCGCCCAGCGCATAGCCGCCGCTTTGGGACAGCGCGTTCGGCACGCACAGGAATGTCGAGAACGAGTAGTAGACCCGACCGACCGGATTCATGTTGTCACTCACCGTGGCGCCGGCGGCCGGCTCAACGATCAGCCACGTGCCGTCCGGTGCGAGCGCATTGCGGATATGGCGTGCGGCCCCGAGCGGATCACCCATGTCGTGCAAGCAGTCGAACGTCGCGACCAGGTCGTAGCCGGTGCCCGGGAAGTCTTGGGCCGAGGCGACATCGAACGATGTCCGTTCTGCGACACCGGCGTCGGCGGCGCGTTTCCTGGCCAACTCGATCGAGCCGGCGTGGTAGTCAAATCCGTGGCTTCGCGACTCCGGGTAGGCCTCGGCCAGCAGCACAGTTGACGCGCCGAGGCCACAACCGACATCGGCGACCTTCGCACCGGCTTGCAACTTCGCTTCGACCCCGTCTAGCGCCGGAATCCAGCTGGCCACGAGGTTGGCCACGTACCCGGGGCGGAAGAATTGCTCGCAACCGACGAACACGTCCACGTCGTGCTCATGCCAGCCCAGGCCGGCGCCGGTGCGGAACGCCTCGGTCACGCGGGGTTCGGCCCGCAGCGAGCCGAGCGCGAGCAGGAATGCCCCCGGCATGTAGAGCCCGTTGTCGGGGTTCGTGAGCGCGAACGCCTGCTCGTCCGTGAGTGAATACGTGCCCTCGGACGCGTCGTATTCGACGTAACCGCTGGCCGCTTGGCCGCGCAGCCACTCGTCGATGTAACGGGGTGCGGTCTCGGTGCGGTCGGCCAACTCCGATGCGGTGGCTTTCCCCTCGGCGAGTGCCCGGTAGAGCCCCAGATGATGACCGATCACGATGCCGCCGGCCCCTATCGTCGCGCCGAGGTCACCGAGAAATTTGTGAATGAACTCCATCAGTTTTGCTTCGTTGACTGCCATCGTCGTTCCCCCCTGCCCGCTAAGGCGGTTGCATTGCGCCGTCTGGTTCCCGATGTCGCCGGCCGACCTGACGGGCCGGCCGCGTGTCACTCGTCTTCGAGCCTGGCCGACGGCCTTGCAGGGGCATTGCAACCGAACTGAAATGCCGGGCGCGAAGATAGGTCGAAGGATTGGGGGGCGAGATGCGAGCACGGGAACCGGACATCGAGGGCTTTCTCGACCGGGACGGCATCAAGGTGGGATATGCCGTGTACGGCGACGGTCCGATTACGGTCGTGTTCGCGCCGGCATGGCTGCCGGTGGACTCGCGTCTGTGGAAAGCGCAGGTGCCGTACCTGTCCCGGCATTTCCGAGTGATCACCGTCGATCCACGCGGGAACGGTCGCTCGGACCAACCACGTGATCCGGCGGCGTACAGCGACGGTAACCACGCTGACGACCTGGTGGCGGCACTCGACGCGGCCGGCGTGGAGCGGGCGGTCGCGGTCGGGTTGAGCCGTGGCGCGTGGCGGTCGCTTCTTGCCGCGCAGCGCCATCCGGAGCGCTTCGCGGGCGTGGTCGCGCTTGCATCGACCATCCCGTATCTCGCGCCACCGACTTCCCGGGCCGCCCCGTCCGATCCGGGCGCGCCGAGTTCCTTCGACGTCGACCGGGAGACGTACCAGGGCTGGCAGCGTTTCAACCGGCATTACTGGCTGCGCGACTACCGCGGCTTCCTGGAGTTCTTCTTTGCGAAGGTGAACAGCGAACCGCACTCGACCAAGCAGCGGGAGGACTGCATCGCCTGGGGGCTGGGTGCTGACGGTGAGATCCTTGTCGCGGCTGAGGACGCGCCGTCGGTCGCGAGCGATCGTGCGTCGGTTGAGGCGATCATTTCGTCGGTGTCGTGCCCCACGCTCGTCATCCACGGCGACCGCGACGAGATCCAGCCGGTCTCCGTCGGCGAGCGGCTGGCCGAGCTGACCGGAGGCGAGCTCATCGTCGTTCGTGACGGCGGCCATGCGCTCGCGGGCCGGCATCCGGTCGCGGTCAACCAATGGATTCGAGACTTCGTTCGCTCGCTGCACCCCCCGACCGCAGGACTGGCAACGCCGTCGCAATCCGGCCGCAGTCGCGAATGGACACACGCGGCGGCCCGGCCGCGCAAGGTTCTCTATTTGTCGTCGCCGATCGGTCTTGGACACGCCCGTCGAGATGCCGCGATCGCCGCCGAGCTTCGCCTTGCGCATCCGGACGTACAGATCGACTGGCTGGCCCAGCATCCGGTCACCGCGTTGTTGGCGGCGCGGGGCGAACGGATTCATCCGGCATCCGCCCACCTCGCCAGCGAATCGTCGCACTGGGAAAGCGAGGCCGATGAACACGATCTGCACGCGTTCCAATCCGTACGCCGGATGGATGAGATCCTCGCGTCGAACTTCATGGTGTTCGCCGACCTCGTCGAGTCGGAGCACTACGACGTTTGGGTCGGCGACGAGTCGTGGGAGGTCGACTATTTCCTGCACGAGAATCCGGAACTCAAACGGTCACCGTACGTCTGGCTGACCGACTTCGTCGGCTGGCTGCCCATGGCCGACGGCGGTGCCGCGGAAGCCGCGCTCACCGCGGACTACAACGCCGAGATGATCGAGCAGATCGCGCGGTATCCACGCCTTCGGGACCGGTCGTTGTTCGTCGGCAACCCGGAAGATGTTGTACCGCTCGGATTCGGCGACGGTCTGCCGGCGATCGGTGACTGGACGCGCGCCCATTTCGACTTCACCGGCTATATCACCGGATTCGATCCGGCCGACATCAGCGATCGCGACGCGATGCGGGCCGAATTCGGTTGGTCGCCAGACGACCGGGTGTGCGTCGTGACGGTCGGCGGCACCGGGGTCGGTCAGCATCTGCTGCGCCGGGCGGTCGCCGCCTATCCGTACGCCGCGGCGAAGGTCCCTGGATTGCGCATGGTCGTGGTGACCGGTCCCCGCATCGAACCGGCATCCCTGCCCACCGCCGCCGGACTCGATGTTCGCGCGTACGTACCGGATCTGCACCGGTATCTCGCGGCCTGCGATCTCGCGGTGGTGCAGGGCGGCCTCACGACGACGATGGAACTCGCCGCGGCCGGGCGCCCGTTCCTCTACGTGCCCCTGCAACATCATTTCGAGCAGCAGTTCCACGTCCCGCACCGGCTCGCCCGTTACGGCGCCGGTCGGCGTCTCGATTACGGCGACACGCAACCGAAGTCCTTCGCCGCCGCCATTGTGGACGAGGTCAGCCGCCCGGTGACGTACCGGCCGGTCGAGACGGATGGTGCTGCACGGGCGGCCGCGTACCTTGCCGAGTTGCTGTAAGTTCGTCGACCCGAATCAGGCCGGCGTTGGCAGGCCGGCGTCCACCGACAAGGCGGTGACCGCCTCGCTCACCCACGTCCAACCGATGCGGTTCGCGGCAATGTGCAACGGAGCGATGGCGGTGGCCGCTCGATCGGGGTCACCGTGGCGCAGCCATGCCCGACCGACGGCGAGATAGGCCTCGGCACCGAGCAGCCACGCGCAGCCCTCGGGCGCGTCGATGGAGGACAGCAACGCATCTGCGAGGTCGAGCACGCGCCGGTCACCCGTCACAGCCGCCAGCGGTCCAACACAATTCAACAGATACGCCTCTGCGCCCTCGCGACTCGCATGTGCGCGGCCCTCCCGGAGGAACGCGATGGCGTAGTCGGTCTCGCCGAGCGCCAACAGCGTGCCGGCCAGTTGGGTGCACGCGGTAGATCGCCACCACGCATGGGTGCTGTCCCGGGTCAGGTCGATCGCCCGGTAGCCGTAGGCCCGCGCCTGGTCGAGATCGCCGCGAAGTCGGTGCACCCAGCCGAGATGGCCGACGAACCAGCCCTCGTACGCCGAGTATCCGCTGCGGCGGTTGATGTCCAGCGCATCCGCTATGCGGTCCAGGGCCTCGTCCCATCGCCCAGCGGCGAGGGCGGGAAAGGCGCCCTCATACACCGCCCATTGAAGACGCCACAGGTCGCCGCGCTGGCGCAGCAGTGGCTCCAGTTCGTGGAGGATCGGAACGAGCGCGTCGATCTCACCGAGGTAGGCGTACGGCGTCTTGACTCCGTCGAGCGCCGAAGCGAGCGCCTCGGCGTCGCCACTGGCCCGCGCAGCGCGTACGGCCCGGTTGCCGTACCCGATGGCTTCGGAGAATTGCAGCCGGTTGCTGGCTATGACCGCGAGCCGCCCCAGCATGTCGGACTCGATCGCCCGGTCGCCCAGCATCTCGGCAATGCGCAAGCCATCCTGCAGATGAGCGGCCCCCTCGGTGACCGGCCACCCGAGCGACACGGGAACATCGCCGGCGAGTTCGCGCAGGGTCACCATCTCCAGGCGGCGATCGCCGGTCTGCCGGGCGAGATCGGCCGCCAACTGCAAATCCGCAAGCGCCGCCGGGTAGGCGGTCAGTGCGTCTCGTGCACGGCCGCGCGCGAGATAGGCGCGCGCCGCGACTTCCTTGTCGTCGGTACGGCTTGCGGCATCGAGCGCACTCGTCAACAACGCCTCCGCGTCGGCAAAGGCCACGCGCGAGCCGGCCAGTTCCCCCGCGACCAGCCACGCGCGGCTCGCGCGTGACCAGTCGCCCGCTGCGGCCGCGTGAGCGCCGACCGCCTCCGGCCGGTCGCTGAGCAGATCGGCTGCCCGGCGGTGATAAGCGATCCGGGTCGGCATGGGCATGCTCGCGTAGATGACCTCGCGGATAAGGTCGTTGGCGAATTCGTACGCCCGATCGGCGACGACCAACAACCTGGCCGTCAGCGCCACTTCGCACTCCGCAGTCGTCGCGATTGGCGACGAGTCTAGGAGGCGCGCGAGTGTGTCCGGTTCGATCGCCGTACCGAGCACGGCGGCCGCGCGCAACAGGTCCTCGGTGCGCCCACCCGCTCGCCGGACGCGCGAGAGTACGGCCGCCTGCAGGGATTCCGGGATGCCGGAGCCGCCACCGGCCAGCGCGTGCAGCGTTTCGACGACGAAGAGCGGGTGGCCACCGGTGCGTGTCGCGATGATATCGGCCAACTCGGGACGCCCGGCATGGCCCGCGATGTCGCGAACGGCGGCGGTGGATAACGGGCCGAGTTCGATGCGGTGGGCGATCCCAGCCAGGGCCGTCAGCGTCGCGGCGCCCTCCTCGGACCGTACGGTCGCGATGATCAGCAGCCGCGCCTTGCCGGCATGGCGGATGAGGTAGTGCAACAACTCCACCGTGGCCAGACCGGCCTGGTGGAGATCGTCGAGCACAAGGAGTACCGGCGAGCTGGCCAGCCGGCAGATGTAGCGGGCGAACGCGTCGTAGGCGCGTTGGCGGGCCACCTCACCCCGAACCGGCGATGCCGGAATGTCGTCGAGGATCGCGTCGATCTGCGGGACCAACGCGACGACGGGTGCGGCCCACTCGCCGACCGCGGCTCGGATGGCCGACGGATCGGCCGTCGAGGCATGCTCGCCTAACGCATCGACGATCGGTTGCAGGAACAGTGAACGCTCCGTCTCGTAACAGCGGGCGTGGATAACTGTACCGCCGGTGCGTTGAGCGACACCGCCGATCTCGGTCGCCAGCCGCGTCTTGCCGATGCCCGCCTCGCCGGTGATGAGGATGAGGGCGGGTGTGCCGCCGGCGGCGTCGTTCCACCGCGCTGTCAGCGCGTCGACCACATCGTCGCGGCCGGCCAGGGTGAAGTTGCCCCGGCCTTCGCGCGGCGCGGATGGGCTTCGACCGGAGCGCGCGCTCGACTTGGTGGGTTGGCCGGTCGGTTTCCAGCGGTCGGAGTGTCCATCTCGTCCGTCCCGCTCGGTCGGTGCCCGCGCGCCGCTGGGTTCGTCGATGGCAACCGAGCGTTCCCGGAGGATCGCGACATGCAGGTCGCGGGTCTCCGGGGCGGGATCGACGGCCAGTTCGGCCGCGAGCAGCTTGCGCAGGTGCTCGAACGCCGCGAGTGCCCGTACTGGTTCCCCGAGCGCCACTTCGGCCCGCATCACCAGTCGGCACGCCGCCTCGTCGTACGGATCGGTCCGACTCGCGGCCATCGCCAGGTCTCGGGCCGTGGCCGGCTGACCGACCGAGAGCGCGGCGGCGGCACCGATGCTTCGTGCCTCCCGGAGCAGTGCCAGCGCGGTCGATCGAGCGGGCTCGGTCCAGGCCGCATCGGCCTCCGTGATCAGGACACGTCCGTCGCCGAGCAACGCCAACGCGCGCTGCGCGCTCGCCGCGGCGAGCGCCGTCTCGCCCGATGACGCACGATGGCGAGCCTCGGCTACGTCGTCCGCGGCGAGTGTGAGATCGACGTCCACCGCGGGCGGACCGCCAAGACGGTAGCCGTCGCGCCCGCCGTTGATCACGCCATCGCCCAGCCTCGCTCGAAGCCGGCTCACGAGCGTCGCCACGCCGTCGGCCGGTCGCTGCGGTGGTTGCGCGCCCCAGACGACGTCCGCGATCCGGTCGGCGCTCGTCCAGCGGCCCTGCTCGACGGCGAGCAGTTTGAGGACCGTGCGAGCCTTGCGGCTGCCCACACTCGGCGCCGGCAGCGTGTGGCCGGCGCGCAGAACGGCGAACTCACCGATCAGGCGAAGGGTGAGCGTGCCGACGGTTCGCGGCACAACGGCCATTCCGCCAGCGTACGAGCGTGGTCACGGTCGTGCCTCGGCGATCCGGTCCGTACCGGCGCGACTTCGGTGGCCATTCGCCGGGCAATCGCCTCCCAATCCGGGCACGATGAGCAGCAGGCGTGGCTCGTCAGCCAGTGCGCACTGGAAGTCACTCCCGAATGCGCGGCAACCGCGCCGCGTCGGTAGCGAATGGAGACGGGCGTATGCGACTCAGCATCCGCAATCAGCTCGACGGCTTGATCCGGACTGTTTCCCGGGGCGAGGTCATGGCAACGGTCCGGACTGCCCTGGACGGGGGTCCGGAGATCACCGCCGCGATCACCCTCGAGGCCGTCGACGATCTCGGCCTGACCGATGGCCAGCGTGTGCGCGTGCTGGTCAAGTCCACCGAGGTTGCCCTCGCGACGGGGGCGCTGGACAACCTGAGCATCCGCAACCGGCTGCCCGGAACGATCACGAACGTCGACCACGGCGCTGTGATGACGACCGTCAAAGTGACGATTGCCGGCGGCCAGAACGTGACCGCGGCGATCACAAAGGACGGCGCCGAAGACCTCGATCTATCCGTGGGCGACGCGGTCACGGCGCTGATCAAGTCAACCGAGGTCAGTATCGCGGTCGACTGACCTGCGTATCGGGCCGTCCGCGGCGCAGCGGTCAATTGCGTGTCGCGCAGATGTCCAGCCCGTGTTGGTCGAATTTCATCACATCGATGACCGTCCTTGACGGCCTCTGACCGGTCCCGATCAATCTGCCAGGAGTCTCCGCAAACGCCACATCGGAGGATCCCATGGCAGAGTCCGGCCACATCGTTGTCCGCTATCGCGACGCCCGTCGTCGGTCTACCCGTCGCCGCCGCATCGGCCGGTTCGGCGCCGTCGTCGGCTTCGGCGCCGCCGTGCTGCTCGCCGTGCCGATGTCGGCGGTCGCTGCCGGCTCACCACCGGCGGTCGCTCCCGGTGCGCCGGGCGCCGCGTCCTTCTTCGACCTTGGCCCGCAAGGACTGCGTCGGCACCGCCCACAACGCGACCTGAGCCTCGGCTTCGGGCGGACCCAGGCGCAGGCAGCCCGGATCAGGCGCGGGCGTTCGCGCCGACACCGCAAGACTTCGCGTTCGGCGTGTGCCAACCCGGCGGTACGTCGCCGATCTGCGCGGTCGATCCCGGCACGGTGCCGAAGGCGATGGATGTCATCACTCCCAGTGGAGTCAGTCAAGCGACCGAACTCGATCCGACGCTTGGACCGGTGGTGATCCACGGAGTGCCCGTGCCGTGACGCTTGTCCTAAGCGTGCCGTATTACGCGTGCGGAGACAGCGCGGGTGCGGGCATAGTGGCCAGATGCTCGCACCCGCCACCCGCCGGGATTGGGCCGGCCCTGCCGATCTGCCGGCACTGATCCGCCTCGCCCAACGGATCTGGACACCGGACAGCCGCTGGCACATCGGCGATTTCGCGTGGGAATTCGGCCTCGAACCGGCCGGGCGGCCGACCTGGCACATGTCGTTGTGGGAGCGCGGCGGCGAGATCGCGGCGTGGGGCTGGCTCACCCGACCCGATCGATTGTCACTGGCCATTGGTCCGGCGCATGCCGACATGCTCGACACGGTAGTGGCGTGGGCCTCGAGGGTGGCTGGGGTCCGCGTGTCCGTCACGGTGCTATCCACCGAGCGCTTCCTCACCGAAGCCTTGGTACGGATGGGATACACGCCCGACGAGACCGGCCACTTCTTTGTCGCCCACCATCGTTCGCTCGACGACATTCCGCCGCCGCCGACGCTGCCGGACGGGATCCGGGTCCGACCGGTGCGCGGCGACGACGAGGTAGCGGCCCGGGCGGCTCTGCATCGGGAGGTGTGGTCGTCGACCGACCTCACCGAGGACGTATGCCGGGCGATGACGCGACAGTGGCCGTACAGCTTCGATTTCGATTGGGTGGCTGAGACGCCGGACGGCCGGCTCGTCTCGTACGTCCTCGGGTGGTACGACGACGTGAACCGGGTCGGCGAGTTCGAGCCGGTCGGCACGCTCCCGTCGTTTCGCCGTCTCGGTCTGTCCCGGGCGCTCGGAATCGCGGTCCTGCACGCGTTCCGGGATGCCGGTGGAGTGCACGCGATGGTGTACGCCCGCGGGGACGATGCCTACCCGGTGCCACGCCAGGTCTACACGGCGCTGGGATTCCAGGCGCGCGGCCGGACCGTGACGTACCGACCGCCGGCCTGATGTTTCACCGTGTATGGCGTGTGTGCGGTTGCGCACCACAATGCCGGCACTCGATGCGAGTGCCGGCACCACGGCGTACCCGTGAAGTGTGCCATGCTGGTCGGTTTTCGGTCTCGCTGCGGCTTGGCGCGGGCGGTTGACTGGGATTCCGCCACGTCCGAGACGTGAAGCGGGTCGTCTGACAAACGGCCGAGAGGATGCGTGCGACGGGCGCCCGCAAGAAGTTTCCGATCTCCGACTGGCGGCCCGACGGGGCGAGGAAGCGCAAGTTGCTCGATGCGACCGCTTCATCGACTAACGCCGGCCGGCTGAAGAGCACGATCGGCGGCGAGCCCAGTCGGCCTAACGCAGCGACAATGCGCGACGCGCCCGCGAGAGTCGAGCGTTCGAGCTCCACCGGAAATGTCCTGGTCAGTGGCTTTGATGTGCGGTCGTGGCTGTGACATCGATGGCGGGGTCGCTTTCATTCCGGCTAGCTCGGATGGCAAGCTCGGCCGCGTGGTGACGGTCGCGTGCTGACATTGAGGATTCTGGCCGCCGTGGCGCTCACGGCGTGGGTGTGGCTGGCTCTTGTACGCGGCATGTACTGGCGAACAAACATCCGGCTTCCGTCGGCTGTCGACCCGACAAGCACGCGGTGGCCGTCCGTCGCGATCGTCGTGCCGGCGCGCGATGAGGTCGACGTGTTGCCGCTGACCTTGTCGACGCTCGTCGCCCAGAACTATCGCGGTCACACGCGGGTGATCCTGGTCGATGACAACTCGACTGACGGCACCGGCCGACTCGTGGCCGACCGTTGGCCGGACATCACCGTGATCGCCCCGGGCGAGCCGCCGCCTGGATGGGCCGGCAAGCTCTGGGCGCTCCGAGCCGGCATAGCCGCGGCCGAGTGCGCGGCGTCAGATGGCGGGGCAAGGACGGCGGGCGCGGCGGTCGACGGCGCGACGGCCCAAACCGCGGCTCCAGATGGCGGTGTAGGCACCGCCGTCGCGGCGGTCGACAGCGCGTCCGCAAGCGAGCACAGCGGCTTCGACTATCTGCTGTTTACCGATGCCGATATCGCGCACGAACCGGACTCGCTGACCCGGCTGGTCGCGGCAGCCGAGGCACACCGACTCGACCTGGTGTCGCAGATGGCGCGGCTGCGCGTACGGACCGGGTGGGAGCGACTGATCGTTCCGGCGTTCGTCTACTTCTTCGCGCTTCTCTACCCGTTCCGCTGGAGCAACAAGGTCGGAGCGCGTACGGCTGCCGCTGCCGGCGGCTGCAGTCTTGTACGGCGAACCGCGCTCGCCAAGGCCGGCGGACTGGACGTCATCCGGGATGCGGTCATCGACGATGTCGCGCTGGCGCGGGCCATCAAGCGCTCAGGCGGCCGGACGTTCCTCGGGCTCGCCGACCACGTCGACTCGACCCGGCCGTACCCGGCATTGGGTTCGCTCTGGCACATGGTGGCCCGCAGCGCATTCGCGCAGCTGCACCGGTCGCTCACGCTGCTCGCCGGTACGGTCGTCGGCTTGGCCTTGGTGTTCTGGGTGCCCCCGGCGTGCCTGCTCATCGGCGCGGCCACTGTCGATGTACCGACGTTGCTCGTCGGCGCCGCCGGCTATGCATTGATGACCGCGTTGTACGTGCCGATCCTGCGCTACTACCGGCTGCCGTGGCCGATGGCGCTGGCCCTGCCGTTTACCGCGACGCTTTACCTCGGCATGACCGTCGACTCGGCTGTCCAACACTTCCGCGGCCGCGGTGCGGCCTGGAAGGGGCGCACCTACTCCGGCCGGCAAACGATCACCCACGGGCCGACGCGCGCTCGCCGCGAACGACCGTAACGGAACGACCAGAGGGAACGGCCAGGACCGGGAACGGCGAGGACCGGGAACGGCCAGGACCGGGACAGCGACTATCGTTCGCTCGCGTCGCGCGCAACCTGGAGAGCGCTCGCCCACCAGGCCAGATCCTCGGCCAGCAACTTGAGCTTTGGGTCGAGCGCATCGAGCGCACTGGTGTCGCTCGGGTCCTCGGACCGGCGAGCCGGCATCATCACGTCCGGCAAAATGTGCACCGCGTGGCGCAGTGGAGCCATCTCGTATTCGACCGCGACCTGTCGCAGCTGCTCGATGGCGCGCGCCCCACCGACGTTGCCCCAGCCGACGAACGCGATCGGCTTACGGCGCCATTCAACGAACGTCCAGTCCATCGCGTTCTTCAGCACCGCCGGGTAGCCATGGTTGTACTCGGCCGTCAGCACCACGTACCCGTCAGCGCGGTCGATCGCGCGCCCGAGCCGGCCCACCTCCTCGGCGGCGTATTCGCGCGGTGCGCGGGCCGGCGGCAAGCCATCGAAGAACGGCAAAGTGAATTCGCGCAGGTCGATGAGTTCGACGTCGAGATCGCCGCACGCGCTCAGGTGGTCGATGACCCATCGAGCGACCTTGTCGCCGAAGCGACCTTCACGTGTCGTACTCGTGATGACCTGGATCAGCATCGCGTGAGACTCCTCCTGCCGTCGGGCCGTCGTCCAAGATTTCCGATCCTATGCCGGTTTTCGGGGCTGCCCGCCGTCGGCAATCGCCGGGGCGGCCCAGACCGAACATCCAGCCGGTGTCCACCCAACACGCGTCATCCGAGCAACCCATCGTCGTAGCACCAACGCCACGCCTCGCCCGGCTCGATGCTGCGCATCACTGGATGCTCGGTCCGTCCGTAATGCGCGGTTGCATGCCGGCGCGGGCTGGAGTCACAACATGCGACGTGTCCGCACGTCAGGCACATCCGCAGGTGTACCCAATCGGTACCCTCGTCGATGCACTCCTGGCAGACGCCGGGCGTATCCGGCCGTTGAGTGCGGGGCGCGTCGCGGAGATGATCACACTCGGCCGAACCGGGCACCAGAGTGAGCTCCTCCGCGCGGATGCTGTCCGCCGCCTCCTCGACGCGGTCGATCATGGACTCCTCGAGGTCGAGCATCGCCATTACGACCTGCAACACCTCATGGTCCAGCACACCGGTGTCGCGCACGCGCAGCAGTTCGCTCCGTTCGGCGTGCAACATCTTCACGCGCAGCTTTCGGTAGCTCTCGCTCGGCGTCCGGCGCTCGGCCTCGCCGGGCCCGAGACGTTCCCAGGCCGAATTCGTCCGGCTCTCGTCGCGGGCGAGCAACTGCTGGATCAACTCGGGCGGGGTGTCGTCGTCGGTCACATGCCGGAGCAGACGTTCGCCGGCTGTGGTGACCTGTTGCAGGAGGTTTGCGACCTGGAGCGCGTCCTCGGCGCGGCTCGGACCGAACATGTTCATCTTCCGTACCAGCCAGGGCAGCGTCGTGCCCTGCACGAGCAGCGTTCCAGCGACCACCACGAGCGCGATCAAAACCAGGACCGGATGGTACGGAGTATTGGCCGGTATCACGAACACGGCGGCGAGCGTCACCACGCCGCGCATCCCCGCCCACGAGAGGACGGCCGGAACCTTCCATGGCGGCGGTGGATCGGCCCGCCCGACAGCCGGGATCCATCGCGGCACGTACGTCGCCGGGAACACCCAGATCGGGCGCAGCAGCACGACGGCCCCGAGTACGGCGAGGCACGCAATGATCAGACGCTCGTGGCCGAGTCCGGCGCGCCAGGCGCCCGTGAGGATCGTCCGGACCTGGAGCCCGATCAGCACAAAGATCGCGTTTTCCAGCACGAATTGGATCGTGCGCCAGTTCGTGCGTTCGGCGATCCGGGACGAGGCGCCCTGCCAGATGGCCGCGTTCTGGCCCAGAATCAGACCCGCCGTGACCACTGCGAGCACGCCGGAGCCGTGGATTCGCTCGGCCGGAAGGTAGGCAACGAACGGGGCCAGGAACGAGATCGTCGTGTCGATCACCGGATCGGTGACCCGGCGGCGGATCATCCCGAGGACGTACGCGACGACCACGCCGACCGCGATGCCGCCGACGACGCTCAGCCCGAAATCGCGGCCGATGTGCAAGATGCTGACCGCTCCGGCGACGGCGGCGATGGCCGTACGCAGCGTGACAAGCGCGGTCGCGTCGTTGAACAGCGACTCACCCTCGAGGATCGTGACCACGCGTCGGGGCAGGCCGGTGCGGCGGGCAATAGCGGTCGCGGCGACGGCGTCCGGGGGTGCCACGACGGCACCGAGCGCGACGGCGATCGGGAACGAGATCGGCAGCAGCGCCCAGGCCACCAGCGCAACACCGAACGTGGTGAAGAGCACCAGACCGACCGACAGCAGCATGATCGGGCGTTTGTTGGCCTTGAAGTCGACCAGCGACGTCCGGATGGCGGCCGTGTAGAGCAGCGGCGGCAGGAATCCGACGAGCACGATGTTCGGTGTGAGCTGCAGGTCCGGAACGAACGGCAGGTAGGACCCGGCGATGCCGATGAGCGTGAGAACGAGCGGTTCCGAGATGCCGAAGCGACGGGCCAGGGCACCAGCGGCCGTGGCGACGGCGACCAGGACCGCCAGCCAACCCGCGAGACCCATCGATCGATCATAGGTGACGCAGGGGCAGTGTCGAATTGCTGCTCAACGGCGGTGCGGCCGCGTCGGGATGGGACGCGCCGTTGCTGCTTCCGGAGCCGACGAGGCTTGGGCCGGTCTCAGGCCTGGGTCGAGCGTGGCGCCCCGAAGGGGGCGGTGCCGCCGCCCCCGTTTGTCGCGCGTTGTTCGTCTGTCCAATGCACCGTGTGGGCACCGACGTGTCCCTGATGGCCCGGTCCGGCGTGGCCGGCCTGGCCGTCGCAGCGAACCGTCATGTCACCGTCCGCGCCGGGAAACACGTGGGTCGCCGTACACCGGCTGCGCGAACTTTCGTCTTCCCATGCGTCCACTGTCCGAGCCTTGCACAGATGCGGCCGGCCGGCGGGCGACACAGGCGCTACGGCGTCAGCGGGTCAGGGCGCCCGGAAATATCCGGGCAGGCGCAGGCCCAGCCACGGTCGGCGGCCCCACGCGAAGATCTTGCCGGCGGCAAGCGGCGTCCCGAGACCGGAGCGGCCGTACATCACACGGATAAATGTCCACGGGTCGGCCGACACGTGGCAGTCGACCTTGACTCCGCCGACCGGACCCTTGGCCACGGTGACCCGGCCATCCGCGATGACCAGGTGCGCGGTCCATGGTTCGGCGCCGCGGAGGCGGATCTCGAACCGCATACGCCGGCCGACCACCCGATCCTGCTTCAGATAGTGCGGCAGCACCGGCAGCGCGGCATCCACGACCGTACGAGCCCATTCCGTACGGACGGGCCAGGCCTGGTCGGTGGCGCGGGCGATGTCCAGACCGTGCACGATCGCCTCGCCGAGACTGAGGCCGGCGAGGGTCGATGCCGGCAGGTGCAGATGGGCATGCCACGGTACGAGCGGGTCGCCGTCGAGCGAGCTGATTGCCTCGATGTAGGCCGCGGCATGCGCCTCGATGTGCTGGGCCAGCCGGTCGATATCGCGCTCGCCGAGCGTCGCGATCACCAGGTCGTTGAGCGCTCCGATCGCGTCGATCGAACCGGCCGGGGACGGTACGCCTCGCACCATCGCGGTGCACACTTCGAGGTTGCCGGCGATGTGTGCGGCGACGTCGGTGACCGTCCACCGATTGGTGGCCGGCGCGTTCGGGTTTCGTACGTTCGACAGCGTGCGGACGAGTTGCTTGATCGCGACGCTGAGCTGGTCGACCGTACGGGCCGTTCGGTTGCCGGGGCCGGGGACGCCGGTGTACGGGTGGCCGGCGTAGGGGTTTCCGGCACGGAGGCGCGGTTCGTCATATCCGATCTCCGTTCAGGCTACTCCGGTAGCGGAGTATCCTCCCCTGGCGTACGGCAGTAAAGTGCCGCTATGCCAGATGATCTCCCGACTACCTCGTACGCGGTGCTCGGGTTGCTCGCCTTACGCTCCTGGACCGGTTACGAATTGGTCCAGCAGGCCCGTCGCAGCCTCGCGTTCTGTTGGCCGAAAGAGGACAGCGTGCTCTACGAGGAGCCACGCCGGCTCGTCGCGCACGGCCTCGCCCGGTCGTCCCGCGAAGTGGACGGTGGACGCTCCCGCAACCGTTACGAGATTACCGACCGGGGTCGCGAAGCGCTGCGCGCCTGGCTCGGCCGCCCGAGCGAGCAACCGCGTCCACAGCTGGAACCGTTGCTGCGCTTGACATTCGCCGACCAGGGGGACAGTAGCGACGCGCTGGCGGCGGTGGCGGCTCTGCGCGAGTGGGCAGTCTCCATGCATGACAAGGGCATGGAGATGCTCCGCGAATACTCGTCCGGCGACGGTCCCTTCCCGGATCGCATGCACATTAATGTCCTCAACGCGGTCTACTACATGGCCGTCCTCGACACCGCCATTTCCTTCGCCGATCTGGCCGAAAAGGAGATCGGAACGTGGGAGCGTACGGACGGGCTCGGCATGACGACGCGCACCCGGGAGATCCTCGACGGCCTTCTCGAGCGGGACTGATGGCCGTGCGACTGATGGCCTTGGGACCGATGGCCGTGGGACTGATGGCAGCGGATCTGATGGCTGCGCCGACCGACCGGCACGTCTGACCCGGCCCGCACACCCCGACAGCCAGGAGTGGCCCCCGCCGGGTTGGGTAGTGTGCGGCGACGGTGGGGAGGCGCATGGATCGGCAATTGGCTGCGCTGGCGGCGAAGCACGGCGTGGCGACGTCGTACGAGGATGCCCGGCACAAGCGTGTCGCCGTAAGCGCGGAGACGGTCGTCGGCGTGCTGGGCTTGCTCGACGTCGATGCGACGACTCCCGACCGCATCGCGGCGGCACTCGAGGCGACCCGGTCGGCGGCCAACGCGCTCCGTTTGCCGCCCACCGTCGTGCTGCGCCGGGGCACCAGCCGTGCGTTGCCGGGGCCCGGTGTGGTGACGACCGAGGACGGCCAACGGCTCGACGTCGGCGCGAGTCTCCCGGATGACCTGCCGCTCGGCTGGCATCGCCTCGTCTGTGGCGAGCAAGACGTCACGCTCGTCGTGGTGCCGCGCCGACTGCCGGCGCCGCCACCGACGTGGGGCTGGATGCTTCAGCTGTACGCGTTGCATTCGGCGGACTCGTGGGGGATGGGCGATCTCGGCGACCTGGCCTCCCTCGTGCGGTGGGCCGGCGGTGGCGGTCCAGCCGGCCCAGATCCGGCTAACGCCACCACGGAGGACACCGCCGACGACGCGCGCGCCGGCCTCATCCTGCTCAATCCGCTGCACGCCGTCGGCCCGACGCATCCCGTACCGGCATCGCCCTATTCGCCGACGAGCCGCCGGTTTATCAACCCGCTCTACCTGAGCGTCACGGAAACCGCCGCGTTCCGTGGCGCGGACGCGGACCTTGCCGATCGGGTGGCCGCGCTGCGTTCGCCGGGCGTTGGGTCGGCATCGGCCGACCTGATCGATTACGACGCGGTCTGGTCGGCGAAGCTCGCGGCCCTGGAACTGCTGTTCCCGTTGGCCGATCCGATCGATCTGGACGCCGATCCGGACGTCACGTCGTTCGCGACCTACTGCGCGCTGGCCGAGCGGCACGGCTCGGATTGGCGGACATGGCCGGACGAGTTGCGCGATTCGACCAGCGCCGAGGTTCGGGCGGCGCGCGACGAACTGGCCGACCGGGTCGCGTTTTTCGTGTGGCTGCAACGGTTGTGCGGCGAGCAGTTGGCGAACGTGGCGACCGCCGCCAGCGAGACCGGGATGCCGGTCGGGATCGTGCACGATCTCGCCGTCGGCGTCGACCCGGGCGGCGCGGACGGCTGGATGCTCGGGGATCTGCTGGCCACGGGAGCCCGCGTCGGTGCGCCACCGGACGCCTTCAACCAACTCGGCCAAGACTGGGGCCTCGCGGCATGGCGCCCCGACCGGCTGGCCGAAACCGGGTACGCGGCCTACCGAGACCTGCTGCGTCGGGTGTTGAGCCATGCCGGCGGCCTGCGCGTCGATCACGTGGCCGGTCTGTTCCGGCTGTGGTGGATCCCGCCGGGGGCGAGGCGCTACGGACGGCACGTACGTCCACTACGACGCGGACGCGATGCTCGGCATCCTGGCGCTCGAAGCGGAGCGGGCCGGCGCGGTGGTGATCGGCGAGGACCTGGGCACCGTACGACCGGCCGTATCGCGGGCGCTCCGGTCGCGCAACATGTTGGGTTCCACGGTTGCGTGGTTCGCGCGCGACTGGGATCGGCCCGGTAGTCCATTCCTCCCGCCCCGCGAATGGCCGCGCAATGCGTTGGCCTCCATCTCGACGCATGATCTGCCGACGGCGTACGGCTTCCTGGCCGGCGTGCATGTCGAGGCCCGAGCCCGGCTGAACCTGCTGACCGAAAGCGTCGCCAGCGAACGGGCGCGTGCCGACGACGATCGGCGGCAGCTCGTGAAGATGTTGCGGGCCAACGGCTTTCTGCTCGAGCGCGTCCGAGCGTCCGGGCCGGCGCGGCCCATCCGACGATGACATCGTGATAGCGATGCACGCGGCGCTTGCGGCGAGTCCGTCTCGTCTGATCGCCGCGTCCTTCTATGACGCGCTGGGCGAGCTGCGCCAGCCGAACATGCCCGGCACCACGGACCAGTATCCGAACTGGCGGATGCCGCTGCCGGCGTCCCTGGAGGAGATTCTGCACCGACGGTCGAATCCGCTCGATCGCCCGATTACTAGCCGCCGGCCGACCGCGCTCCCGCCCGTCGCGTCGACCGGGTCCGGCCGGCCGAGGCAAAACTGGCGCACGCGGCGACTAAGGTCAGCCGGTATGCGGCTTGCTACGTGGAACGTCAACTCCGTCACTGCGCGTCTGCCGCGCCTTCTGGAGTGGCTCGACGGCACGTCACCCGACGTCGTGTGCCTGCAAGAGACGAAGACCTCGGACTTTCCGGTACGGGAGGTCGGCGACCTCGGCTACCAGGTCGCCGCGCTGGGCAACGGCCGGTGGAACGGGGTGGCGTTGCTGTCCCGGATCGGTCTCGACGAGGTCGCTGAAGGATTTGATGGGCAGCCCGGATTCCCGGATCCGGAAGCACGCGCGATCGGTGCCACGTGCGGCGGCGTACGGGTGTGGTCGGTTTACGTCCCGAACGGCCGTACGGTCGACGACCCGCACTACACGTACAAGTTGGAGTGGCTGGCGGCACTCCGCGAGGCGCTGGCATCGACGGTCGCCTCGGGCGCGCCGTTCGCGGTCTGCGGTGACTTCAACGTCGCGCCGACAGATGCGGATGTCTGGGACCCGTCGGCATTCGTCGGCGCAACCCACGTGACCAGGCCGGAGCGAGAGGCGCTGACGGGACTGCTCGGCCTCGGACTTCGGGACATCGTGCCCGAGCCGATGAAAGGCCCGAACCCCTTCACCTACTGGGATTACCGGGCCGGCATGTTCCACAAGGACATGGGTATGCGCATCGACCTCGTGTACGCGACGCCGGCGGTGGCCGATCACGTGAGTCGGGCGTACATCGACCGGGAAGCCCGCAAGGGCAAGGGCCCGTCCGACCACGCGCCGATCGTGGTCGACTTCGACCTGGCGTCCTGACGTCGATTGAGCCGCCGCCATGCTCCGCGCTACTCAGTGCCCATTCAGTCGAACAGATCGCTCAGGAACCCGCCCTTCTTGCGCTTGCGATACGGCCCGCTGCCGTGGCTACCAAAATGGCCGCCACCATAGTGCCCGTCGCCATAGTGGCCATAGCCCTGCACATCGGAGTCACCGCTCGCCGGGACGCGAGCGGAGGCCGGACTGCGGGCGTCAACGGTCTGGTAGAACGACGACTCCGCATCGACGAGGCGCTCGAGCTCGCCACGGTCGAGGAAGACGCCGCGACAGTCGCCGCACTGATCGATCACGACGCCGTTGCGTTCGTACGCCCGCATCGTGCCGTTGCACTTCGGGCAATTCAGCGCTGTGGGGGCCGGATGCATCGCGGGTACCTCCCGGTCTCGGTGGCGATGTTCGCCGAGATTACCCAAAGAAACCGAATTGTGACTGAAAGTCACCTGGATTACAACCTGGTGGTGAACATCCTCAGCGAGCGTCGGGAGGCGTGAGATCCGGTACGGCCGGGATCGTTGCGTCATCTGGCACACCTGGCGGCCGGGTGAGCCAACGTCGCCGTCGGTCTACGCCGTCGTCCGCCGGCCATCGACGGTGGGCTGGTCCACCGCCTGCCCCTCGGCCACGGAGCGGTCGTCGTCCGACTGGCGAGGATCAATCGGTGCCGTTACGCCCGCGGCCTGATCCGCAGATTGCGACTCGCCAACCCGGCCGGCATCGGCGTGCCCGTCGTCGAGCGCACCGTTTGGCGCGGGCATCGTGATACCAGTGTCCGTGGGTGCGGGACGCTTGAGTCGGCTCAAATGCACATGCTTCGGCTCCCGTCGCCAGCCGTCGGGATCCGCGGTGCCGCGGACCCATCGGCCGACTCGGCTATCGCTCAATCCGATGATCGCGCCGAGCGCCGTTCCCACGACGAGCAAGCCCATGATGATCACGAGCCATGACTCGAAAGCGAACACCGCGCCGATCGGTCCGTAGCTCGACTCGTTATTGCGGATTGTCCGAGGGCACGATCGCGGACGACACGAGCCGCCGCCGTCATTTGCGCAGCGGTGATGATGACGGCCGCGGGAATCAACGTGCGCGCTCGCACGCGGCCGCCCAACAGCAGGAACGGAGTCCACCACCACAGCCCGAAGCCGAGAACGGTGGACACCGGCGCGAGCACGCCACCGTGATGGATGAAGTGTGCGACCAGACCGAGAATCGAGAGGTAGGTGACGAGGCCGACGAGCCACGCGAAACCTCGCCACACGCCGCGCAGTCCGATCTTCGGCAGGCCCCAGGCGTTCTGAAACACACGCTGCAGAGCGCGGGTGAACGCGGTAGCGGAACCGATCACCAGCAGGACGCTGAAGACCGACAAGCTCTGCTGCAGGGCACCGCGGTCCACGAGAAGCGATTGCAGGGCGCCGGCCGAACTCCCGCTCACGCCGAAGCGGCTGCGGAGTTCGTTAAGTAGGCCGGTGGAAACGTTGTGGGGAGCCGTCGCGGCGACCACTAGGATCAACGGAAACAGGGCCAGGAACGCTTGGGCGGCCAGAACGATCGAACTTTCGACGACACGTACGGCGACGAGGCGCTCGGCAATGTCACGGACCTGTTTCATGGTTCGCAGCACGGCCGGATGAGAGCGCAAAGACACCGCCGGTCACCTCCGAGCGCGGCCCGGTTGCCGTACCCCCATTAAAACGGTCGACAAGCCGCGCGGCAGGCGAATAGGCCCTGTTCATGCGTGCGGCCGGGCCGCCAGCGCCCGGCGGTCGAACCTGACGAAGTGCGCTGCGAGCTGGCCGGATACGGCGATCTGCCGCCCCGAGGCGCGGCCGCTCGCGACAATGGAAAGGCCACGCGCGACGCCGATGGCATCGCGCTTCTGACATCACATGGGGGATAGGTAATGAGCCGTGGACCGATGGAGCTGATCATGATCGAGTTTCCGGATGCCGTGCCGGGGGAACGGCTGGCGCCGGAGCTGAAGCGGCTCCTCGACGCAGGCGTGATCCGCGTGGTGGATCTCGCGTTCATCGAGCGGACCTCCGACGGTGATGTCTCGACGTTCGAGCTGAGCGAGCGTGAAGGTGAAGCCGCCTACGAGGCGCTCGACATCATCCCGGAGACCATCGATGGATTGATCTCCGAGGCGGATCTGGCGGCACTGGCCGAGAACGTCGACGCGGGCTCGACGGCCGCGGTGATCCTCTTCGAGCACATGTGGGCGAATCAGTTGAGGGACATGGTCGCCGCGGCAGACGGCACCGTCGTCTATGGCGAGCGGATTCCCGAAGCGGTCGCCGAGGCGGTTGCGCACGCATAACCCTAACCAGTCCGGGCGGCCGCGCGCCGCTCGTGGCGATGGTCGACCGGTACCCGCCGGGGAACGGTGTCGGTTGCGACGTTGTTCTTGGGCCACTCGTGAGGAGGCAAGGATGTTGAGGCGAGGAATGGTCGGCCGGCGGGGTCCGGGATTGCTCGGTACGGTCGCGCGTACGGCCGTCGTGGCCGGCACCGCGACGGCGACCGCTAACGCCGTGAGCAACCGCCAGACGCGCCGGGCGCAGGCGGCAGCAGATGAACAGTCCCAGCAACCAGCTCAACAACAGACCACCTATGATCAGCCGCCGTCGGGCCAGCCGTCGTCCGGCGGATCCACCGAGGCATCGGACGGAAGCGATCTCACGGGCAAACTCCAGCAGCTAGCGGATCTCAACGCGTCCGGCGCGCTGTCGGACGCCGAATTCGCGGCGGCGAAGTCGAGGTTGCTCGGCGACCTAGCCGGCGTGGGTCGGCGCTAAGCCGTGTTGGCCGCGGTCGACATCAAGTCGGCCGCTATCGCTGCGCCGGCAACCTCGGTCGTGACACGTGAGGGGCTAGCGTGACGAGGCCTTAACTCGGCGCGTCGTCGCCCGGCACGGCATCGTCGCCGTCCACAGACCCGGCCTCACCACGATCTCGGCCGTCCCACCCACCGGCCAACCCCGCTCCGATCGTCCACCTACCGCCGCTCGCGATGCGCGGCGCACGCGCCCGATCGAGCCGATGACACCGACATGTAATTACCGCCGGCGCCGCGAGGCGCGGTCGACCTTCTGGGCTGACCCCCGGCTTAACGTCGCCCCCTGGGGTAATTGCGTTATTTCCGAATTAAGTTCGGTAATCGTCGCTATTGTCGACCTTTAGGCGGCCGATCGGCGCGGCGATGGAGGTGCGAATGGGCAAACGTCATCGGCGACGTGCTGGCACTCGCCGTCGGGCCTGACACAACAACATGCTCGCTCCGGCCGTCCGCCCTGCCCGTCCGCGTCGCATTCGACGCCCGCGGCATCGCCAATGAACCGGAGTGGAACGTCCGCCTCAGGCCTTGGGGCGGTCGGGAAGGTCACGATTACGGAAGGAATGATCAGTCATGAGTTCCATGACGAGTTCCACCCGCCGGCCGCGCATCTTGGTGACGGGCGGAGTCGTCTTCGCTGCCACCTTGATGATCTTCGGCGGCGCGATGGCCATCATTGAGGGCATTTCGGCGATCGCGAAGGACGACCTCTACGTCAACACCCGGAACTACACCCTCAAGTTCGATACGACAAGTGGGGTTGGATCCACCTGATCGTCGGTATCGTCGTCGTTCTTGCCGGCTTCTACCTCTTCACCGGGGCCGAGTGGGCGCGATGGGTTGGCATCCTGGTCGCGGCGGTGTCGTGTTTTTCCAATTCTTCTTCATCCCGTACTACCCGTTCTGGGCGCTCACCCTGATCGCGATCGACATCTTCATGATCTGGGCGCTCGCCACGGCACCACAGACCGACGAGGTCGTCTAACGGCACGTGGCGGTACATCTGGCGCATGGTGGCGTCACTACCGGGGGATCATGGCGACGCGGCGAATCTCCGCGGGATGACCGTGGGGCGGTGCTCGTGCCGTAACCCCTGGCATACGCCACCATCGCCGGCATGCCGCCGGCGGCGTTCTCTACCATTCGAGACATTTCCCGACCGTGATCGGCTACAACCAAGGTATGAGCGTCGTTGAGAGTGAGGTTGCGTCGCCCCATCCGCAGTCCAGGAAAGGCATGGTGTGGGTGCCCGGTGGATCGTTCCGGATGGGGTCGGCCGACTTCTACCCGGAGGAGAGACCGGTCCACGACGTGAGCGTCGACGGGTTCTGGATGGATGAGCACCCGGTGACCGTGGCTCAGTTTCGGCGATTCGTGAAGGCGACCGGCCACGTGACGGACGCTGAGCGGGCGCCGGACCCAGCCGACTATCCGGATGCAGATCCAACCCTGCTCGTACCGGGATCGCTGGTGTTCCACCGTTCGGCCGGGCCGGTGCCGCTGGACGACTTCCGCAACTGGTGGGCATGGGTTCCTGGAGCGGACTGGCGGCACCCGGAAGGTCCGCACAGCACCGTCGACGGCCGCGCAACGGCATCCGGTGACCCACGTGACGTACGCGGACGCGACCGCGTACGCCCGCTGGGCCGGCAAACAACTGCCGACCGAGGCGGAGTGGGAGTTCGCGGCCCGCGGTGGGCTCGACGGCGCCATCTTCGCATGGGGCGACGAGTTCGCTCCGGGTGGCCGGATGATGGCCAACACCTGGCAGGGCGAGTTTCCGTGGCAGAACCTGATGCTCGACCGCTACGACGGCACATCGCCGGTCGGCGCCTTTCCCGTCAATGGCTACGGTCTGGCCGACATGACCGGCAACGTCTGGGAGTGGACGGCCGACTTCTTCACCCCCAACCACTCCGGCCGGGCGCATCGGCGATGGACCGGCATGCCACGACTCCGCACCGGCGGCGGCCACGATGCGTGCTGCGTACCGGCGAATCCGCGGGTCGACGAGCCGGCGACCAGCGAAAGCATCCCGCGACGGGTGATCAAGGGGGGTTCGCATCTATGCGCGCCGAACTACTGCCTGCGCTATCGACCGGCCGCGCGCCAAGGCGAGGCCGTCGATACGTCAACCTGCCACCTTGGATTCCGTTGCATGGCGCGGCCCTGATCGACGAAGGGCCGCGCCATGGGCGGGAGGTCACCGCACAACCGTCGGATCCGGCGCTGGTCGCAGGCGGCGCCACTGCCGGCCGAGACATGTCACGCGTGGCTACCGCCCGAGTCCGTTGAGCGGCCGCCATGACGGGTCCCGCCATGTTTCGGATCAAGTGCGACCCGCTCAGGTGAGCGCCGCGAAGAACCCGCGCATGTCGCGAACGAGCAGATCCGTGGCTTCGTGCGCGGCATAGTGGCCGCCGGCGTTGCGCGGGCCGCCACCCGGCAGACTCGCGTCGTACGCGTGCCAGCTGACGATGTTAGCGTGGTCGCGCTCGGCCAGTGGCCGGATCGATTCGAAGTCTCCGGCGAACATGGCCAGTCCGATCGGTGCCGTCGTTGGCTCTGCGGGCTTCTCGCTGGCGTGCGCATCCTCGTAGTAGAAACGGATCGCCGAGGCGGCCGTTCGGGTGAGCCAGTAAATGGCGACGTTCGAGACGACGAACTCGGCGTCGAGGTTCTCGCCCATCAACTGAGCGTTCCAGGCGAGCAGCCCAACCGGCGAGTCGCCGATCGCGAACGCCAACGTCTGCGGTTGCTGGCTGTGCACCGTGTTGAAGGAGAACATGTTCTCGTAGAACCATTGCAGCTTCTGCAACGCGGCGTAGTCGGCCGGCGTGAACGATGCGAACTCGGCCGGGTCGCCCGACGGGAACGAGAAAAGCTGCGTGACGTGTACGCCGATCACGTGTTCCGCGATCGATGCGACTCATCTCCGGCGCGATCATCGAACCGCCGTCGTTGCCGGCCGCCGCGTATCGGTCGTATCCGAGACGGTGCATGAGTTCGACGAAGGCTCGCGCGGTGCGGTGGTGGTTCCAGCCAGCCTCGTGCGTCGGGCCGCCGAATCCGAATCCCGGCAGCGACGGAATGACGAGATGGAACGCCGGCTCGTCGGCGGAGGCCGGCTCGGTGAGCGGCGCGATGAGGTCGAGGAACTCGACGATCGATCCGGGCCAGCCGTGCATGACGATCAGCGGCGTGGCGTCCGGGCGGGACGACCGTACATGCAGGAAGTGGATGTCCTGGCCGTCGATCTCGGTCAGAAATTGCGGGTACGCGTTCAGCCGCGCCTCGAATGCTCGCCAGTCGAATTCCGTCCGCCAGTAGTCGGCCAGCGCGCGGACTCGCTCGTTCGTCATGCCGTACGACCCGTCGGTGCCGGCCAGTTCGTCCGGCCACATCGTGCGGTCGAGCCGGGTCTGCAGGTCGTCGAGGTCGGCCTGGGGAATCTCGACACGGTACGGCCGGATCTCCGCTGGAGCCTCGCTGGTCGTGCTCGAGATGCGACGGGTGGCGGACTGCCCGTGGGAGGTGGTCGACTCATGTGCTCCTTGATTCGGACCGGAATGCTTCGTTCCGTTCCACCATAGCAGAGCGGAACGATCCGTTCCAGTGATAAGGTGAACTCATGCCGAAGAATTTGGCCGCGCCGCCGTCGCCCGCTGCCCCGCCGCCCGCTGGCACGCGCCGCAAAGGCCCAGCCACCAGGGGCCCCGCCGTCAGTGGCCCAGTCACCGGCAGCCCAGTCACGGGCGGCGCGTCCTCGGCGGGCCTGCCCGGCCGCCGCGGCCAGGCGGCGCGCAACGATGCCGTGATCCTCGACGCGGCCCGCGACGTCTTTCTCGCCGATCCGAAGGCGCCCATCGCCGCGGTCGCCGACCGTGCCGGTGTCGGCATCAGTGCTCTCTATCGGCGGTACGCGAGTAAGGACGACCTGCTCCGCACGCTCTGCCATGACGGTCTGCGGCGGTTCATCGCTGAAGCCGAGTCGGCTAGCGCGGTTGATGACGACTGGGATGCGCTGCGTGGGTTCCTGGAAGCGATCGTGGACGCCGACGTGCATTCGCTGACCGTCCACCTGGCCGGCACGTTTACCCCGACAGCCGAGATGGGCCGAGATGCGCAGCGCGCAAATGCCATGGTCGAGCAACTCTTCGACCGGGCGCACCGCGTCCGACGGCTCCGCGACGACGCCGTCGTGACGGACATCGGCCTGCTGCTCGAAGGCTGCGCCGCGATCCGGGTGCCGGATCCGTTACGTACCAAGCAATTGCGCCGTCGCTATTTGGCCCAGCACCTCGACGGGTTGAGCCGCCGCGATGCACCCGCCTTACCAGGACCGCCGCCGGCCACCGGCGAACTCAACTGGCGGTGGCAGCGGTAGCGGGCGTGCCGGCGTCGTGCCAACGCTGGTCGCCGCCGAGGTCAGCGGTCGGTAGCGTCGTTGCGAGCCCGGATCTGCCGCTGCAATTCATGGTCGCCACGAGGCACCGGTTCGATGAAGACGGTCTCCACGTCCGGGAAGCGCTCGGCGAGCACGTCATGGAACCGTACGCAGGACCGCTCGGCTTCGGTCGCACTGAGCGAATCGACGAAGTCGACCCGCGCGCAGACCAGGAGCTTTCCCGTACCGATCATCATCGTAAGGACGTCGACCACGCTCAGCACCTCTGGCTGAGCCTTGAGACTGTCGCTGATCGCCTTGACGAGCTTCGGGTTGGCCTGTTTGCCGATCAGCAGACCGACATTCGTACGCGCCAACTCGAAGGCGACCACCATCAACAGGACGGCGATGGCCAATGCGGCGATCCCATCCCAGGCTGCGTTGCCCGTGACCTGGCGGAGGACGAGACCGGCGGCGGCGAAGACCAGTCCGACGAGCGCGGCCGAGTCCTCCATCACCACGGATTTCACGGTCGGGTCATCCGGTTCGAGAACGTACTGTCCGACGCTGACGTCGGTGCGGCGCGACTCGCGTCGCAGCCGACCGGTCGCCTGCCGAAGCGACGTGGCTTCGACGATCGCCGACAGGCCGAGCACAACGTAGCCGATGATCGGTGACTCGGCCCCGTGCTCACCACCGACGATCGTGGAAACTCCCTGGTATACCGAGAATCCTGCGCCGAGCGTGAAGATGGTCAACGCGGCCAGCAGCGACCAGAAATAGCGCTCCTTGCCGTAGCCGAATGGGTGCCGGCGATCCGGCGGCTTATCCGACCGACGCAGTGCCGTCACGAGAAACAGTTCGGTCGTGCAGTCGCCGACGGAGTGGGCCGCTTCGGCCAGTAGACCGGCTGAGGCGGACAGGACACCGGCGATTGCCTTGATCGCCGCAACGGCGAGGTTGACGAGCAGCGCGATGACGATCGTCTTCATGCTGTCGTCGCCTTCGCGGTGGTCGTCTCCGCCGCCCTCCCCTTGCGACACCCCGCCTCCTCCGATCAACCGGGCCGGTGAGCCAACGGCACCAGCCGGCGGAATGTTCCCGCACGTGCTCATGCCCATGCGCCATCGGCGCAAACCGCGTGTGCGTCGAGTCGCGCGTCACCACCGCCGCGATTTGCTGCGTTCCTCTCAGTTTGGTCCGCCGACACCCGGGTACGTGGTCGATGTCGTGGAGTCGCGGATGAGGGAGGCGACCATGCCGCAGCAAGCGTGGAGCGACAAGCGCGAGCGCCAGTACGAGGACATCAAGGCGAGCGTGAAGAAGCGTGGTCAGTCCGCCGGCACCGCGCAACGGATCGCCGCCGCGACCGTCAACAAGGAACGCGCCCGTACGGGCGAGGCCAAGACGTCGAGCCGGCTGTCCAAGACAGATATGCCGTCGAGCCGCCGAGGCGGGCTTCGATCGCACTCCGGTGCCGCGGGCCGGACGCGCGATCAGCTCTACGCCGAAGCGCAGCGCCGAAACATCAAGGGCCGCTCGACGATGACGAAAGCACAGCTCGAGCGCGCGCTCGCCGGCAAGTAAGCGTGACCGTCGGTGCACCGGCATGCATCGCCCCATCTACCCGGCCGGGTATAGCCAGTGGCGTAGCCGCTGATTTCGATCGATATGCCCAGACGTGACCCATCCGAGTCGTACGGTGCGAGTGAGGCTCGCGTGACCCGGAGAGGAAGCTCGTGACACTGCCCGACAATGCCGACGTCATCGATCTGCTGTTGCACCAGCACCACGAGGTGAAGCGGTCGCTCGCCGAGGTCGAGACGCTCGAGGGCGACTCGAAGATGGCGGCATTCTCCCGCCTGGAGAAGCTACTGTCCTCGCACGAGAACGCCGAGCAGGAAGTCGTGCATCCGGTGACCCGCGACCAAGCCGGCAATCCTGGGCTCGCGCACGACCTGGTGCATGACGAGGATGAGGCGACGGCCGTGATGTCCGAACTCCATGCCCTCGGCGCCGGCAATCCGGATTTCGACCCGAAGTTCAGCAGTTTGCGTGACGCGGTGCTCGGTCACAACGCTCGCGAGGAATCGGAGGAGTTCCCCCTCTTGCGCCGGACACAGTCCGCGCAGCGGCTCGAGGAGCTGGCCGACGATCTGCGGGCTGTGCAGTCGATGCGGTAGCCCCTGATTCCCGGCCTTCCCGGTCCTGGGCTCGAAACCGCCGCCCGATGGTCGCCCGCGGCCTAGAGCGTTTCGTGAATGTATCGCTCGGGTAAGCCACAGTCGGTAACGACGGGCGCTGGCGCTGCCGCGCTGGCTGTTACGGAGGCGACCGTGGACCTATCCGCCGATGTAGCCGATCCAAAGGCTCCCGATGTCGATCTCATCGACGTCTGTTGGCGCAACATGGCGAGATCACTGCGGCGCTGAATGATGTGGAGCGGTCGCCGGTCGCGCAGCGGGCCGCGGCGATGCGTTCGCTCGCCGCGCTCATCGACCGTCACGAGTCGATCGAAGCGGATGTCGCACGGCCGCTGACGCGCCGATGGGTGATCAATGGCGAGGCCATTGGCCACGCCCGCTTCGTCGAAGAGGACCAGATTTCGGAATTGCTCGAACGGCTGAGCGCGATGGATGTCGGCGACCCGCGCTTTGCCGGCGCATTCGCCGTGTTCCGCGATGTCTTCGCGTGTCACATGCATCGGGAGGAAGCCGAGGAGTTCGTCCCGTTGCGCGCTCAGGTCGGTCGGCGTGAGTTGGTGAGCCGGGCGGCCACGGCCCGACGCATCGGCGGTCCCTCCCGTCGATGATGCTCAGCGGCGCGTTCGATCGATTCGGTTCGCGTGTTCGCGAGGCAGTCGCTCGTCGTGGAGAACGACGTCCACACCGGTGGATAGCTCATGGCGCAACCGGTAAAGCGCGCGCGCACTCGCCGCCGCGGTATCGAAGCGGCCAGAGTGCGCGATCGGCTCGCCGGTCGGGCCGTACATATCCAGAACCACGACCCGTCCGGATGCTGGACGCTCATCATGCAGTCCGCACACACATCGACGAGATCATTCACTTCGCGCTGGCACGAAGCCTCGTCCGGATGTGGTCGGCTGCCCTGCAGGATCACGTCGGCACCGGTCGAAGTCAGCCGTACGAGCGACCACCGCCAGGCTTCCCGATAACGTCGTTGTGGCCTGGCGACCCGGGTTGACGACGGCGGCTCAGTCATATCGTGGCCGGCGTCGTCGGTGATTACTTTCCGGGTGGTCATGGCCATGCTCATGAAATCGCCTCACAACTAGCGGGGCGTCGTGGGCACGGTGAGGTCGACCGATGAGGTCGGATCGTCGTGCAGATGCCGAACGTACGCCCTGGTGGATACGTCATACCCGGCCGGCCGCGGCGAACAAACATTCGCGTTTCATGTCGCACGGCGACGGTCATCGGCCACGAGTTATCCCTGCATTCGGGCCAAATCGCCACGATAGCGGCGATACGCTCCTAGCCAATCGCAGTCGAAAGGGGTTCCGGTGAGCACACCATGTTGATCGTGACCACCGAGGAGATTCCGGGCCGACGGATCGACACCGTCATCGGTGAGGTCGTCGGCCTGACCGCGCGGACCCTCAACCCCTTCAGTGAAGGCATCAAGCGCGTGGACGGCCTGCCGACCAAGGAGATGGTCCCGTCGCTTCTGCGCTGGCGCCGTGACGCGATCGCCAATCTCGCCGCCGAGGCCGAACTGCTTGGCGCGGACGCGGTCATCGGCATGAAGTTCGACAACCGCATCCTGTCGTCGGCGTGGACCGAAATCTGCGCGTACGGCACCGCGGTCCTGCTCGTCCCGACGGCCGTACGGGCGGACAACATCGGTCGTGTACGGTCCGCGCCACCGGTCGCGGTCCGCCTACCGACCGTCGATCCGATGCGTTATCTGCCCAGTGGCGGAGCCGGCGCAAGCGCCGAGGCATCGGGCGTCGACCCGGCCGGTGTCGACATGTCCGGCGGCAGCGGCGGCCTGGGCGACGGCACCTGACCGAGCCGACGGCACGCAGGCTATTCAGGATTCCGAGTGTCTTGGCGCGGCCGCTTGCTGACGTAGTACGGGACCGCGCAGACGCTGATGCCATAGTGGTTCAGCAGCGCGAGAGCGAGCGGAATCGTCCGCTGGTTGTGCAGGATCTGTTGCCAGCGGTGACGCGTACGGATCCGAGGCAGCACCACGATCACCCGTTCATGCACGGACTGCTGATGGCATGCGTACGCGACGACCCTGCCGATGACCTGGCTGTGCGGATCGATGATGATCTCCAGCGGGACGCCAGGCGCCCATTCAGTCCAGCGACTACGCAGTGCGGCCGCGCCGTCCTCGTCCTTCACACTTACCGCGGTGACCGGGCGACCGAGGCCGAGCGCGACGTCGAGCGCGTGCCGGGTCACCCGGCTCACGTCGGTCACCGGCACGATGACCTGGGCGTCGGACGCGTACGGCTTCTCGGGCAGGCCGTCCAGTTCGATGTCGTGGGCGAGCCGGTTGTAGTAGCGCTCAGTGCCGGCGAAGAGCAAAACGAACACGGGGATCGCGACCAGAACGATCCAGGCGCCCTCGACGAACTTCGTCGTCAGCAGGATGAGCGTGGTGATGCCGGTGAGCACGGCACCGACGGCGCACGTGATCAGCGGCGCCCACCGACCATTCGACCGGAGTCGCCTTACCATGCCGATCTGGCTGATGGTGAAGCCGACGAACACGCCGATCGCGTACAGCGGCAGGAGTTCGGCGCTGCGCCCCTCGCTGGCGACGAGCAACAGCCCCGCGGCCACCGCCAGGGCGATCACGCCGACTCGGTAGACCGGCCGTTCGGCCCGCAGCCCGAACAGATGTGGCGCGCGGCCGTCCTTGGCCAGCAGACTCAGCAACACCGGCAGCCCACCGAAGCTGGTGTTCGCGGCGAGTCCCAGCACGAGCGTGACGACCACCATCAGGATGCGAAACAGCGGGCCGTGGCCGAATGCGTCCGCTGCGATTTGTGCCAGCACCGTGAGACCGCTTCGGGGCGCAACGTGCTGGACGCGGATGACGATCGCGATGCCGACCAACATCACGATCAGGATGATGCCAAGCGCGATTTCGGTCTGTTGCGCCCGGCGCGCGGAGGGCGACCGGAATGACGGTACGCCGTTCGCGATCGCCTCCACTCCGGTCAGCGCGACGCAGCCGGCCGCGAACGCCTTGAGCAACAAGACGAGTCCGCTGTCCGCGCCGGGCGGGGCCGGCGTCGGCGGTGGCGCGGCGGCGTGGTGGACGACGAGACCACCGATGATGATGGCGAAGATCGCGACGATGAACAGACCGATCGGCAGCATCAGCACGCGCGCGCTTTCCGCGATACCCCAGACGTTCAGGGCCGTCAGCGCGGCCAATCCGACCAGGCAGACCACGAGCAGGTGCGGTTGCAGCGCCGGAAATGCCGACGCGAGCGCCTCCGACCCGGCGGCCAGACCGACCGCCACCGTGAGCACATAGTCGACCACGAGGCTCGCGGCGGCCACGAGCGCGACCGGAGCGCCGAGGTTGGCCTTCGCGACGGCGTACGCGCCGCCGCCGTCCGGATGCGCCTCGATGACCTGGCAGTACGAGACGACCAGCACCAGCAACAGGATCGCGAGCACGATAACGATGGGAAGCGTGTAGCCGATCGCCGCGGTGCCGGCGACCGCGAGGGCGGCCACGATCGCCTCGGGCCCGTACGCCACCGAGGACAGCGCATCGGGCGAGAGCGCGGCGAGGCCGCCCGTCACACCGAGGCGTTCACGTTCGCCCTCGCCGTGCCGCAACGGGATGCGAGGCTGGCGCCGGCCGGCCCACAGAACCCGTTCGCGCATCATGCTCCGTCCGCCGTGTCCGGTGTCACCGTCGACGGGCCAGATAGGTCCGCCGGCGGATGGCCGTGCCGCTCGCCTTGGGCCGCTCGCCTTGGGTCGCTCGCCTTGGGCCGCTCGCCTTAGGCCGCCCCGTGGGGAGAATAGGCGCAAGGTGGCGAGAAAAGGCGGGCATGCGGCATACCAACGGCCGGATGCGGGTAGCAGGCGGACATGACGGAGCCGCGAACCATAGTCGTAACCGGTGCGAGCGGCGGGGTCGGCCGAGCCGTCGCCCGAGCGTTCGGAGCACGGGGCGACCGTGTGGCACTCCTTGCCCGGGGCGAATCCGGCCTGATCGGGGCGGCGGCCGATGTGGAGAAGGCCGGCGGCGAGGCGCTGTCCATCCCGGTCGACGTGGCCGACTTCGAATCGGTCGACAAGGCCGCCGACACGGTCGAGCGCGAACTCGGACCGATCGATGTCTGGGTGAACGCCGCCTTCACCTCGGTTTTCGCACGGTTCGTCGACATCGAACCGGACGAGTTCCGCCGCGTCACGGACGTGAGCTACCTCGGGTACGTCTACGGCACCCACGCCGCGTTGACCCGGATGCTGCCTCGTGACCGCGGTGTCGTCGTACAGGTCGGATCGGCGCTCGCCTACCGCGGCATACCGTTGCAGAGTGCGTACTGCGGCGCCAAGCACGCAATCCAGGGCTTCAATGAATCGCTTCGATGCGAGCTGTTGCACGAACGCAGCCACGTCCGCACGACGATGGTCCAACTGCCGGCGGTCAACACACCTCAGTTCAGCTGGGTGCTGTCGCGTTTGCCGCGCAAGGCCCAACCCGTACCCCCGATTTATCAGCCGGAGGTCGCGGCTCGGGCGATCGTCTTCGCGGCCGACCACCCGCGCCGCCGGGAGTATTGGGTCGGCGGCTCGACGGCGGCGACACTTGCCGCGAACGCCGTGGCCCCCGGCCTCCTCGACCGGTATCTGGCGCGGACCGGGTTCAAGTCCCAGCAGACCCACCAGCTGCGGGACCCGCGGCAACCGGCCAATCTGTGGAAGGCGGCCGATCGCCGGGCCGGCCGGGATTTCGGTGCCCATGGCGCTTTTGACGACCGTTCGACCGAGCGCAGCGCACAGGTGTGGGCGTCACAGCGGCACGGCCTGGTCGCCGCCGCGATCGGCGCCGGAGCGGTGACGGCGGCGGCGGTCGGAGTGGCTGGGCGGCGGCTGTCCGGCCGCGGCCTCGGATGGGGTCGATCGAGCCGCTGAAGCAGGAACCGTCGGAGCCGCTCGACATCGGCTGTCGAACCACTGAAGATGACCGATTCCCCGGTCTACGCGCGGGTGGCGTGTCAGGGTTAGCTGGGCAGCTTTTTGGGCAGACAGCACTCAAACGGCTGCTTTCATCCCAGTCCGTGGAGGTGAGCTCGCCATGACCGAGCAGACGTTCGAGACCGCTCCGCCGGTCACCACGACGGTCAACGGTGCCGTCCCGGTCACGCTGAACGGTTCCACCGGATCCAATGGATCCAAGCCGAGCTCGACGGCCGATCTCGTCAAGCTGGCCAGCGAACAGGTGTCGCAATTGGTGCGCGACGAGATAGCGCTGGCCAAGCTCGAAATGACCACCAAAGCCAAGAGGATGGGACTGGGTGCCGGGCTCTTCGGTGGGGCGGGGGTTGTCGTCTTCTACGGCGTGGGCGCGCTGCTCGCCGGCCTCGCGCTTCTGCTGGCGCTTGTCCTGCCGGCGTGGGCGTCCGCGCTGATCGTCGCCGGTGGGCTGTTCCTGATCGCCGCGATTGCGGCCCTCATCGGTCGCGGCGAATTCAAACGTGCCGGGACACCCGTCCCCGAACAGGCGATCGGGAGTGTGAAAGCCGACGTCGACACCCTGAGCCAGGCGGTCAAGGACGGGAGGCAGTGATGGCGGTGGACGAACGGATGAACGGCTCGGTGCCGGCCAACGCGGACGCTCTCCGCGCGGAAATTGCTGCGACCCGGGCACAGCTCGGCGAGACGGTGGAAGCGCTCGCCATGAAGACCGACGTGAAGGCCCGGACGAAGGATGCGGTCAACCAGTCGGTCGCCGAGGCGAAGGACCGCGGCCATCAGGCGGTCAATCGCGGTCAGAAGGCGCTCGGACGCGGACGCGAGGCCGTTGCGCGGCAACAGAGGGCGCTCGTCGGCAAGATCGGCGAGACCGCCAAGAATCCGGCCTCCGTCTGGGCGGGCGCCGCCATCGGTGGCACGGTCGGCGTCGGCGTTGCCACGATCATCTGGCTGCGGGCGCGACAGCGTTCGACGGCGCAATACCGGGCGATGTCCGCCTGGGAGCAGATCAGGGCCGCGCGCGCGTCGCTGACCGTCGATCTGTCACAGGTCCATGCCACGCTTGTGGTGTGTACGCAGAACGGCCGGCTCGCCTGCCCGGCGCCGTCGTGTGGAGCCGCACCATCCCGAGGGGCGGTTCGCTCGCACCAGTACTTCCCGATGGATGCATGGATCTGCTGTGGTCCGACGGCCAGTTGATGATCGCCGGGCCGGATACCGTGGCCCACGTCGTCGCCGCCGCACCGGGTGCCGTCTTTGCCGGAGTCCGCTTCGAACCGGGCATCGGGCCGTCGATCATCGGCATCCCGGGCGACGAGATCCGCGACCAGCGGGTGCCCCTCGATCGGGTCGTCGCGACGGCTACGTATCGCTGGGCGACCGACGTCGTGGCGCCGGCGGCGCGCTCTCCAGCCGGCCGAGCGGCGCTGGAGGCCGCGCTCGAAAGCGTTGCCGCGGAATGGTTTCGGCTGGCCTCGTTGCCCGATCCGATGATGGCCAGGATCGTCGCCCATCTGCGCGCCGGCACGAGTGTCGCGGCCACGGCGGACGCGGTCGGCATCGGCGTGCGCGCGCTGCACCGGCGATGCCTACCGGCGTTCGGCTACGGTCCGAAGACCCTGTCCAAGATCTTCCGGTTCAATCGAGCGCTCGACCTGGCCCGCGTCGGCACCCCACTGGCCACGGTGGCGGCCACGGCGGGATACGCGGACCAGGCCCACTTGTCGCGCGAGGTGAAGGCGTTGACTGGCGTTCCGCTGCGCAGCCTGCTCGCGTCACCAGCGCCAGCGGCGTAATCGCTCGCTGGCGTTGCGATCGAGCGCCCGGATCAGGCGGCCGAGTCTCGGCCGGGCAGCGGCGCGAAGAGTTCGACGCTGTTGCCGTCCGGGTCGGTGATCATCGAGTACCGCTGACCCCAGAACGCATCCCAGGGCTCCTTGTGGCCGTGGCATCCGGCCGCGACGAGTTCGGCGTAAGAGGCGTCGACGTCGGCCGGGCTGTCACACAGGAACGCCAGCGCGACGCGGTGGCCGCCGTTTGGTGGTGTCCACTCGGGATCGATGGATTTGATCAGATCGGCCGTGTCCCACGCCAGTCGCATTCCGCCGGGTAGGGCAAAGTCCACGTGCGGTTCGTTCTCGGCGCCGGCCGGGATGTCCAGGCCGAGCCGACGGTAGAACGCCAGCGAGGCGGCCATGTCATTGACGACTAGTCCGATGAGGTTGAAGGAAGGTGTCATGGCCATCACCGTACGAGCCCGCGCCGGCTCGCGTCTTGAAAGAATCGGACGCGGGCTGACGGCCACGGGGGAAGACCTAGGCGCGGCCGAGGATCTCGCCGTGCAGGATCGCGAGCCAGCCGTCATCGGCGCTCGCCCACGCGGTCCAAGCGTCACTCATCCGTCGCAGGTCGCGGGCCGTCGCCTCACCGCGATCGATCGCCTGGCGGGCAAAATCCGATTGGACGACACGATCCGCCCACATGCCGCCCCACCACGCGCGGTCCTCCCGCGTCGCGAAGAGCCACGTGGTGGCCGAGGGGGTGACGTCGGTGAACCCGGCCGCGCGGGCCCAGGACAACATGCGCCGGCCGGCATCCGGTTCGCCGCCGTTCTGTCGAGCGATGCGCCGGTAGAGGGCAAGCCACTCGTCCAGTTCGGGTAGCTGCGGAAACCACGTGAAAGCGGCGTAGTCGCTGTCGCGGGCGGCCACAATCCGCCCGGCGCGGCACACCCGCCGCATCTCGACGAGTGCCTTCACCGGATCGGCGACGTGCTGGAGGACCTGGTGGGCATGGACCACATCGAATGTCGCATCGGCGAATTCCATCGCGTGCACGTCACCGACCACATAGGACAGATCCACTCGGCCCTGCCGCTCGGCCTCGGCCCGGGTCAAGGAAACTGCGGCCTCGGTCGCTTCCAGCGCGGTGACATGGTCCGGGCGACACCCGATCGGCCAGATCCACGGTGATCGTGCCGGGGCCGGAACCGACATCGAGCAGCGACATGCCCGGCGCGAGGTGTGGCAACAGGTAAGCCGCCGAGTTCTCCGCCGTACGCCACCGATGCGACCGGAGCACCGACTCGTGATGTCCGTGCGTGTACATGTGGTTCAGTCTAACGGCGGTGTCCTGCCTGATGGACGCACGCTCTCGTACCGTGGGACAGCGTGCGGCTCTTCATGACCCGACAGTACGGTCGGATCAGGTGGACTAATGGTCCGAAATGTCCAGAGCGTCGCCGTCGAGACTGATCGCGAATTGGGCCGTCGTGCCGTTGGGACCGGACTCGATCGCGAATTCATCGGCGAGCTGGCGGCTGATCCACAAACCGCGGCCGCCCGGTGCCGTCGGCGGCGGACGTTCGGTGCCGGCCGCGATGTCGGCGAGGCCACGCCCGGAGTCGCTGACCTCGCACGTGCAGCCGGCCGCCGGCGACCCAAAGGCGCAACCGGCCACGCCCACCACCATGCCGTACGGCGTTCGTCGCGAGCTCACTCGCCACGATCAGGGCGCGTTGCACGACCTGCGTGGAAGCGCCGAGGTGCCCGGCATGCGCGGCCACGCTCGATCGCACCGCATAAAGTCCGTCCGAGTCGAATGGGAGATCCAAGGAGACCTCCTCTTCGGGGACGGATGGCTGCGGCCGGGCCCCGGCCAGGTCAGCCGAGTCAGGCGTGACCATGCGCCAGCGTTACCCGTATCTGGGGTGCGCTATTCGCGCCAACCAGGTCCAAAACGGTCCTCACGACCCCCCGACAGGTAATGATCATGCGGCGGGAGGCCGGAAGTCTCCGCGCAGTGCGAACGATCAACGAGGCACAGGCCGCGTCGATATACGCCAAGTCCCGTAAGTTGAGGTGCATGTTCCGATCCAGCCGCAGCGACTCACCGAGAGCGTGCTCGAGTTCCTTCTGCTGACGGTAGTCGAGTTCGCCGGCAACCCGTACGCCGGAGGGGCTGTACTGGCGGCATATCCGCAGCAGCGGGCTGTCGTAATACACCTGAGCGGCGACGGCCTTCGGGTGCGATTCGGCCGCGAACGCGAGTGTCACGGCGTCGAACCGGTCGCGGTCATATTGGCAGATGAGGCACAGGCGACCATCGGCGAACAGATGCGCCGCCGCCTTCTCGAACGCGACAAGCTGTTCGGCGGCCGCAACCGGTTGGGTCGCCCAGCACATGTCCGCCGCGATCCGTACGCCCGGGTAGCCATCCTTCGCGGCTCGGTCGATCTCGTACGTCAGGACCGAGATCATCTCCGGCGCGCTCGCGCTTCCGCCCTCCAGCAACGACGAGTGGACCGGCGCGATGATGAGCTGGCCGCGCCGGATCGCGGCGCCGTGGCGCACCGAACGCTCGGCCAGCGACCCTGAAAGGTCGTCCGGTGCGATCGAATCGGTCCAGCACACGACGCGGTGACCGGAGCGCAACCCGGTGCGTACGAACGACGCCACGAGATCGATTCGCTCCTCCGCATCGGAGAAGGTCAGGCAGGCGTGATCGCCGCCCGCGAGCCGGCCCACCATCGATGCATCCGCCACGTCAACCTCCCGATCGGAACAGCCGAGCCATCATCGCCACGGCGATACGCGAACGAATCCTGGCGTACATCACTCGCGTCACCTGCCTCGGCTCCCGCCGTATCTTCCGGCAACGGCGATGAGCCGGAATACCCGTTCGGCCCGGTCGTCATTCGCTCTAGTCAGCATCTTCCACGTGGTGGTCGACACGTCACTTTGCCGGCGCCGCCACTGGTCCGGTCGACCCGCGGACCACGAGCTCAGGCTCGAACAACAGCTCCTCGGCCGTGACGGACGCACCTTCGATCTGGTTCACGAGCAAGGTGACCGCGGCGCGTCCCAGTGCGTCGATCGGCTGCCGTACGGTCGTCAGCGGCGGCTCGGTGCAGTTCATGAACGCGGAGTCGTCGAAGCCGATCACCGACACGTCGTCCGGCACGCGCAGGCCGGCCCGACGAGTTGCCCGGATCGCGCCGAGGGCGAGTGGGTCGCTGCCGCAAATGATGCCGGTCGCACGGTGCCGTAGCAGCCGGACCGCCGCGGCATGGCCACCCTCGAGCGCGAAGAGGGCATGTTCGACCAGCCCGCTGCCGTCCTGGCCGGCGCGTTCGGTCAAGGCAGCGAACGCGGCCAGTTTGCGCCGCGACGGCACGTGATCGGTCGGCCCGACGATCATCCCGATGCGCTCATGACCTAGCGACGCCAGGTGGTTGTACGCCTGCTCGACGGCGACCGCGTCGTCGGTCGACACTCGGGGGTAGCCGAGGTGCTCGACGGCCGCGTTGAACAGCACCGCCGGCAGTCCACGTTCGCGCAATCGTTGGTAGTGCTCATGCGGGGCGTCGGCCTCGCCGTACTGGCCGCCGGCGAAGACGACGCCGGAAACGTGTTGGTCGAGCAGCATGTTGACGTAGTCGGCCTCGGACAGGCCGCCGGCCGTTCGGGTGCACAAGACGGGCGTGAATCCACGCTGAGCCAGCGCGCCGCCGACGACCTCGGCCACCGCCGGAAAGATCGGGTTCTGCAGCTCCGGTAGGACGAGCCCGATGAGTCGGGCCCGGTCGCCTCGCAGCTGGGTCGGCCGCTCATATCCGAGCACGTCCAGCGCGGTAAGGACGACTTCGCGGGTGGCGTCGGAGACGCCCGGCTTGGCGTTGAGGACCCGGCTGACCGTGGCCTCGCTGACTCCGACCTTCTGGGCAACCTCGGCGAGCCGGCGAGTAGATGTGCGCGTCATTTCGCAAGGATAGGACAACTTAGAGCAAGCGTTTGCGGTCGGCTGTCGCCGAGCCGCTCACTTCTTGCGACGAAAAGCCCTGCTGGACGTCTGTCGTACAACTTCGTCGTAGTCAAGTCGTGTCTTTGCAATACTCCATCGATACCTTGCGGAACGCTGACGGCATCGTTACAGTGACCCCACTCACGTCCGGCCCCCGTTGGCCGGATGTAGATCACATCGGGGTTTCGGATCGGTTAAGTCGTCGCCGCGATGACAGCCATCGCGCGCACCAGCTCCCGCTCGGGAAAGGATGGACGCAATGTCCGCACGGCACTACCGGAGGGTCGCGGCGATTGCGCTGGTGACCACCGTTGGGCTCGGCCTCGCCGCTTGTGGCAGCAGCAATAACAACAGCTCCGCCTCATCTTCGGGCGGCAAGACGACGCTCATTGTCGACTGTGCACCGCAAAAGACCGACAACGGCGGCAAGACCTTGGCGCAATGGAACACCGATATCGCCAACTTCGAGAAGCTTCATTCGGGCGTCGAGATCAAGAGCATTTCGGTCGGTGCACAGTGCGACGTTCCGGCCGACTTCACCGCGCGCCTCCAGGGCGGGACGCAAGCGGACGTGTTCTACGGCTACATGACCGATCTCGAGCAGGTGCTCGACGCCGACCAGGCGGCCGACATCACGTCTTACGTGAGCGACAGCACGGTCCCAGGCTGGAGCCAGATCACCGACTCGGCCAAAAAGGCATTCACCGAGAACGGCAAGGTCTACGCGGTGCCGTTCTACGCGTACACGATGGGTCTGGTCTACAACAAGAAGCTGTTCCAGCAGGCCGGCATCACCACCCCGCCGGCAACCTGGCAGGACGTCGCGGCCGATGCGAAGAAGATCGCCGGGCTGAACAATGGCGCGGTCGGTTTCCAGGAGTACAGCTCGGGCAACACCGGCGGCTGGCACTTCACCGCGGAGCTCTACTCGCGTGGCGGCGCGGACGTCTCGGCCGACGGCAAGACAGCGACGGTCGACACGCCGGAGGGCCAGGCTGTGCTTCAGCAGTTGCACGACATGCGATTCACGGACAACAGTGTCGGCGCGAAGCAGTTGCTCGGCTGGCCCGACCTCCTCACGAACGCCGGCGCCGGCAAGGTCGGCATGTTCGTCGGCGCGCCGGACACCATCCAGTCGATCGTCAACCAGTTCAAGGGCAATTACGCGGACTGGGCCATGGCGCCGATGCCGGGCGACAACGGCCCGGCCAAGAGCACGCTCGGCGGCGGCAACGGCTACTTCTTCAAGAAGGGTGACACACCGGCCCAGATCAAAGCCGGTCTTGCGTGGCTCAAGTACGAGGAGCTCACGCCCGGACAGGGCCAGTACAACTACGCGGCGCAGAAGGCGGAGGGTCTACCGGTCGGTATCCCGACGTCACAGCTCTTCACGGTCGGCTCGGCCTACCAGAAGCAGCTTGACGCCCTGGCCAAGCAGAACACAAACCTCGACCTGAACGACTACGCGCCGTTTGTCAACAACCCGGTCCAGCCGACCATCGAGCCGCCGAACGCCCAGGCGATCTACGCGGTGATGGATGGTCCGATGGGAGCTGTCCTGACGCAGCCGAACGCGAACATCCCCCAACTGTTGAAGGACGCGAACGCCAAGGTCCAGCAGATCCTGTCCTCCGGATCCTGATCCGACGGGTGCGGAGGCCGGCGGCATCGGTCTCCGCACCCCCTCGCGTTCACGACCGTCCCTCGCGAGCAGGAGTACGCCAATGGCCGCCACGACCGTTGCGCCCCAGGCGCCGTCATCGGGTCAGGTGACCGAGTACCGCTCATCGCGCCGCCGGAGCCGGATGCGGCGACGCATCGCCGACAACCTGACGGGGTACGCGTTCCTCTTCGGAGGCGTGCTCTGCTTCGCGTTTTTCTCGTGGTACCCGATGGTCCGCGAGTTCGTGATGAGTTTCCAACACACCAAGCGCGGCGTGACCACGTGGGTTGGTTGGCACAACTACATTCAGGTGTGGCACGACCCGGCGTTTGCCGCCGCGTGGCGGAACACGGCGGAATTCACATTGCTGGCTCTGTTCGGCGGGTTCGTCGTGCCGTTCGTCATCGCGGTCATCCTCAACGAGTTCCGGCATGCCCAGGGCTACCTTCGGGTTCTGGTCTACCTACCGGTCATGCTCCCACCGGCATCCGGCCTGTTTTTGTTCAAGTACGCCTACGACCCGGGCAGCGGCGTCTTCAACCAGATCCTGCACGGCCTTCACCTGCCGACGTCGCAATGGGTTCAGTCGCCGACGATGACCGTCCCCTCGTTGGTGATCGCGTCGACCTGGCTCAACATGGGCGGCGCGATTCTGATCTATCTGGCTGCGCTGCAGAACATCCCCGGCGAGCTGTATGAGGCTTCCGAGCTTGACGGGGCCGGCATTCTCCGCCGCGTGTGGCATGTGACCGTGCCGCAGACGCGACTCATCCTGTCGCTGATGTTCCTCTCTGCAGATCGTCGCGACGATGCAGCTGTTCATCGAGCCGTTCATCCTGGCCGGTGGCGACGGCGTCGAGAACCATGCCGAGTCCATCGTCTATCTCATCTATCAGCGGGCATTCTCGTTCCATGACTTCAACGGTGCCGCGGCGCTGGGCGTCATGTTGATGGTCGTGCTCCTTATGTTCTCCGCGGTCTACACGTGGCTGAGCCCGAGGCAGGACTGAGTCAGAGCGGTCCACCGGCGACAGCTTGGGCGCAACGAGAAAGGCGAAATCAGATGGCGGCGGCACAGGAGACGGCAACCCGTACGTTGATCTCACCGGCCCGGTTGAATCGGTCCGGGGCGAAGCGCATCTACTGGGTGCTCGTGATCGTGACGATCTTGCTCTTCACGTTCGTGTTCCTGGGCCCGCTCTACTGGATGGTGACCGGTGGTCTCAAGACCGGGCAGGAGATTGCCCAGGTCCCCCCGACGATCTATCCGCAGCATCCACAGCTCAGCAACTATGTGACTGCGTGGAACGATCTCGGCCTTGGTCGGTTGCTGCTCAACACCATCTGGTACGCGTTCGGCGCACTCGCCTTCCAGCTCGTGTTCGACGTCCTCGCCGCCTTCGCGTTTTCGAAGCTGCGTCCCGCGGTTCGGCAATGTCGTGCTCGGCCTGATGTTGGCGACGCTGATGATTCCGGCGACTGTGCTCATCATCCCGCAGTATGTGACGGTCATCGATCTGCCGATTTTCGGATGGAACATGCTCAACTCGCCGTGGGTGATCTGGCTGCCGTCGGTGACGAACGCGTTCAACATCTTTCTGTTGAAGCGTTTCTTCGACTCGATTCCGGAAGACCTTCTGCAGGCGGCCGCGATCGACGGCGCCGGACCGTTGCGTACGCTGCGGTCGATCATCCTGCCGATGTCCCGCCCGATCATCGGCGTGGTGTCCATCTTCGCGGTCACCGCAGTCTGGAAGGACTTTCTTTGGCCGCTTCTCGTCGAGCCGGGTACGAATACCAAGACGGTGAACGTCGGCCTCAACGCGTTCGCTCAAGGGCTCGGCCAGAACGTGGTGGTGGCCGCGGCCGCGATCGCCGCCGTACCGACGATCGTGTTCTTCCTGATCTTCCAACGCAACATCATGTCCGGCCTCACCGTCGGCGGCGTCAAGGGATAGCCGCGGATGGACGGCTCGACGGTCGCCATCGAAGAACCGTCCGAAGCTCACGAGCAATTTGCGGATCGCAACGACAAGGAAGCAGGTTTGGTGTGGGGGACGACATCGCGGCCGGAGAATCGCACGGGGGGAGGCGCGGCGTCGACGGACGGATGGTGGCGGTCCGCTGTCATCTACCAGATCTACCCGCGCAGCTTCGCCGACGCCAACGGCGATGGCATCGGTGACCTTGCCGGCGTCCGCGCCCACCTCGACTATCTCGCCGATCTCGGGATCGACGCCATCTGGTTCAACCCCTGGTACGCATCCCCCCAGGCCGACGCCGGCTACGATGTCGCCGACTACCGTGCCATCGACCCGCTCTTCGGCACCCTTGCCGAAGCCGAAACCCTGATCGACGAGGCACATCACCTCGGCATCCGGATCATCATTGACGTCGTCCCCAACCACAGCTCCGACGCCAGCGCCTGGTTCCGTGAGGCATTGGCGGCCGGTCCCGGCGTCGCTACGCGCGAACTGTTCTGGTTTCGGCCCGGGCGTGGGACGGACGGATCGTTGCCGCCCAACAATTGGCAGTCCATCTTTGGCGGCCCCGCCTGGACCCGGACGAACAACCCGGACGGGACACCGGGGGACTGGTATCTGCACCTGTTCGCGGCCGAACAGCCCGACCTCAACTGGGACAACCCGAAGGTCCGGGAGGAGTTTGAAGGCGTCCTGCGCTTCTGGTTCGACCGCGGGGCCGACGGCGTACGCATCGACTCGGCCGCCATGCTCACGAAGGACCCGACGTTGGCCGACTTCGATCCGGACACGCCGCCGTTCCCGCATCCGTTCGTCGACCGGGACGATGTCCACGACGTCTACCGCGCCTGGCGTACGATCGCCGATTCCTACCCGGAACCCCGCGCGCTCATCGGCGAAGTTTGGCTGCCCGACGCGCAGCGGTTCGCGGCATACCTGCGTCCGGACGAGATCCACACCGCGTTCAACTTCGCGTTCCTCGGCTGTGCCTGGGACGCGGCGGCACTGCGTACGGTCATCGACGAGACGATCGACGTACACGCGCCGGTCGACGCACCGGCGACCTGGGTGCTGTCCAACCATGACGTGCCGCGGCATGTGACCCGCTACGGCCGCAAAGACACGTCGTTCACGCTCGACTTCCGGCAACTCGGCGTGCCCACCGATCGGGAGCTCGGCACTCGGCGAGCCCGCGCGGCCACGTTGCTCACGCTGGCGCTGCCCGGTTCGGCGTACCTGTATCAGGGTGAGGAGCTGGGCCTCGAAGAGGTCGAGGACATCGCCGACGATCTACGGCAAGATCCCATGTTCTTCCGTACCCGGGGGGAGAACCCGGGTCGGGACGGTTGCCGAGTGCCGATGCCTTGGACCGGCGACGCACCACCGTTTGGCTTCAGCGCTCCCGAGGCCACGACACCACCGTGGCTACCCCAGCCCGCCACCTGGCGCGACTACACCGTCACCGCCGAGCAAGCCGACCCGGCATCCATGCTCCAGCTATACCGAGCCGCCCTGCACACCCGCCGCGCGGAATCGGCCCTCGGCGACGGACCCTTCGCCTGGCAGCCGGCCCTCGACGGCGTCCTCGCCTTCACCCGCGGCGATCACGCCGACTTCGCCTGCATCGTCAACCTGTCAACCGACTCCATCGCCCTGCCCGCACATCGCGATCTGATCCTCGCCAGCGAACCGCTCACGGATGGTCAGCTCCCACCGGACACCGCGGTGTGGCTGCGCCGCTAACCACCGGACTTACTGCACCCGGCGTAGGGCACCTGGCCCAGATCCTGGAACCCGCCCAGCACGGACTCCCCGGTGTCGTACACGGCGACGAACAGGACCGGGATGGCGCCGGGACACGGCACGTCGACATCGAACGTCGCGTTCATCCATGTGCTGTTGCCGGCGGCGAGCGGCTGCGGACCGGAGTTGCCGCCGACCGCTCCGCACGTCCCGAACGCCTTGGTACGCACATGCAATCCGCCGATCGGCAGCCCAACCTGGATGTCGGTCAGCATGATCTGGTGGTCCGTGTCGTTCGTGACCTCGACGCCGAGTTGAAGCCGCTTACCGAGCTGTACGGAGCACTGGCGGCCGGTCAGGGTGACGGCGGCGAACGGCTTGATCGGTGTCGTCGGACTCGGGCTGGCAGTCGGGCGCGCGCTGCTCCGGCCATGGTTGTCCCCGACGAAGTAACCGATCACGCCGCCAAGGAGGAGCGCTGCGATCAGCCCGATGACACGCCATGGCACCGGACGCGGCACTGCCGGCGGAGCATCGCCCATATCGATGATGTGCGCCCCAGTCTCGCCGGGCCGACCAGGTGTCCCGCCGCTGTCACTGACGCCGGCATCGTCGCCGGATTTCACGTGCGCGCCCTCACCCAGCCGAGTCTATGCCGCCGATCCCGACCGCCGGCTGGGCGATCGGGAACTCAATGGCTAGGCCTCGACTACCAACTTCTCGGCGTTCGCCGCGGCCCGAAGGTCGTCGTGGATCGCGTCCCAGTAGTCGAGTCCGGGTGTGTCCGCCGGCACGGTCACCTGCGGCACATCCGTACGCATGGAAAGGTTTTCGGCAGCCTTCGCTCGGCGGACCGCACCGAAGAGCGTGGAAGCGGCGGCGAGGATTGCCGCGTCGCCGCCACCACCGCCCGGCGCCGGCCACGACGTGCGGTGGATCGACCCGGCGCGCCACCACGACCAGACCTCTTCGGCGACGAACGGCAGAAACGGTGCGAACAATCGCAGCAGCACGTCGAGTGCTTGCCGTAGCGCGAGTCGAGCCGATTCCGCGCCGGGACCGGCACCGTACGCGCGTTGCTTCACGAGCTCGACGTAGTCATCGCAGAACGTCCAGAAGAACGCGTCGGTACGTTCGAGCGCGCGCGTGTAGTCGTAGCCGTCCAATGCGCTGGTGGCCTCGGCAACCACCGTGTCGAGCGCGGCCAGCATCGCCCGGTCGAGCGGTTCGGTGACCGTCGCGCCGGCATCCGATGCCGGCAAACCGAGCACGAATCGGCTGGCGTTCAACACCTTTGTCGCCAACCGCCGGCCAACCCGCATCTGGTTGGTGTCGAAGGCGGTGTCCGCGCCGGGCCGACCCGACGCGGCCCAGTAGCGCACGGCGTCGCTGCTGTATTGCTCCAGAAGATCCATCGGCGTGACCACATTGCCGATCGACTTCGACATCTTTTTCCGATCCGGGTCGACGATCCAGCCGGAGATGGCGGCCGTCCGCCACGGCACGGTGCCGTCGATGTCGAGTCCACGGACGATCGTGGCGAACAACCACGTACGGATGATCTCGTGCGCCTGTGGTCGCAGGTCCATCGGATGCACCCGCGAATAGAGGTCGTCGTCCTCGCCCCAGCCGCCGACGATCTGGGGCGACAGCGACGAGGTCGCCCACGTGTCCATCACATCGGTGTCGCCCATGAATCCACCGGGTCGGCCACGGTCGGATTCGCCGTAGCCGGGCGGAGTCTGGCTGGCCGGGTCGATCGGCAGGGTCTCTTCGGCGGCCAGAATCGGTTCGTCATAACGAGGTTCGCCCGCGTCGTCGAGCGGATACCAGACGGGGAAAGGAACGCCGAAGAATCGCTGACGACTGATGAGCCAGTCGGACGTGAGGCCGTTGACCCAATCCTCGTAGCGGTGGCGCATGAAGGGCGGCTGCCACTGCAGCGCGCGACCGGCGTCCAGCAGCGCATCGCGATGCGCCATCGTGCGCACGAACCACTGCCGGCTCGTCACGATCTCGAGCGGGCGGTCGCCCTTCTCGTAGAACTTCACCGCGTGGGTGATCGGTCGCGGCTCGCCGATCAGCAGACCCGCTTCGGCGAGCGTCGCCACGATCTCGCGACGGGCCTGCGCGGCGGTGCGGCCGACCAGGAGTTCGTAGTACGCGGCACCGTCAGCGGACGCACCCCATGCGGTGAGATCCGCTTCGATGAACCGACCGTCCCGACCGATGATCGGCCGGATCGGCAGGCCGAGCTCTCGTTGCCACTGGACGTCAGTCGCGTCGCCGAACGTACAGACCATGGCGATGCCGGTGCCCTTGGTCGGGTCGGCGAGACGGTGCGCGTGGATCGGCACCGGCACATCGAACAGTGGCGACGTCGCCGAGCGGCCGAAGAGATGTTGGTAACGCTCGTCATCTGGGTGCGCGACCAGGGCAACGCACGCCGGCAACAGTTCCGGCCGCGTCGTTTCCACCTCGATCGTGCCGGCGCCGTCGATGGTCACGCCGAAGGCGATCCGGTGGTACGCCGCCGCGACCTCGCGATCCTCCTGCTCGGCCTGGGCCACGGCGGTCTGGAAGTCGACGTCCCACGCGGTCGGCGCGAGTGCGTGGTAGACCTCGCCCGCGGCCAGTTCGCGAAGGAACTCCCGCTGCGCCGCGCGCTGCGCCTTCTCGCCGATCGTCGTGTACGTCATCGACCAGTCGACCGACAGGCCGAGCTTGCGCCACAACGCCTCGTAGGCCTTCTCGTCCTCGATCGTGAGCGTCGTGCACAACTCGACGAAGTTCCGCCGGGAGAGTCGCAGCGGTGGAGCCTTGCGCTCGGTCGCGTTTCGCGGCGGCACCGGCGTCGGCATGTCCGGCACGTACGGCAATGACGGGTCGCATCGCACGTGGAAGTAATTCTGCACGCGACGCTCGGTCGGCAGTCCGTTGTCGTCGAAGCCCATGGGATAGAACACTTCGGCGCCGCGCATCCGGCGGAACCGGGCAATCACATCCGTGTGGGTGTAGCTGAACACGTGCCCGATGTGCAGGCTGCCGCTCACCGTCGGCGGCGGCGTATCGATGGAGTAGATCTCGTCACGCGTACGGCTCCGGTCGAACCGGTAGGTCGCTTCGGCGTCCCAGCGCTCGGCGTGCTTGTCTTCGATGCCGTCCAGCGAGGGTTTCTCGGGCACGGCGGGAATCGACCCGGTCATCGGTGGGTCACCTTTCGAGAGAGGGAACGGGTGAACTCAGGCCGTCGTACGTACTCGACGTACGTCCGACGGGCGTGATACCCGTACTGCCGTCGCGGCCGTGTGCCACTGGCCTACCAGCGACGTCGACGGCGTCGACGCGGCGGGAAGCGAGCGAGCAGGGCGGCGGTTCACGGCGACTCCTCTGTCAGTGACGAGCGATCCTTGAGCGGCGAGCGATCTTTCGGGACGAACAATGAGAGTCCATGCTAACCCTCGTGACCGGTACACGCCTCGTTCTCATTCGCCACGCGATGCCAGACGTGCGGCCCGACGTTCCGGCACGCGAGTGGCACCTCGGAGAGGATGGACGAATGGCGGCCCGCAATCTGAGCGACTTGGTGCCGGCCCGCGCCCATCTGGTAGCGAGCAATGAGCAGAACTACCAAAGAAGTCTTTGACTTCTCGAACTGTCAAAGCTATCTTTGGCATATGGAGCTGATCGATGGAACTCACCGACCCGCAGGCGATCCGCGCCCTCGCGCACCCGCTGCGCCTCGATCTTGTCGAGTTGCTCGGCCAAGGGCCGATGACGGCGGCCGAATGTGCCCGAGCGCTCGGTAGCACCCAGGCCAACTGCTCGTTTCACCTTCGACAACTGGCGAAGTACGGCTTCGTCGGCCCGGCGCCCGAGGGCACCGATCGTCGGGAGCGGCGCTGGCAACTCCTCGACTACGAGCAGAACTGGTCGTCGGCCGAACCCGAGCTGACGATGGCGCTGGACCAGGTTTTCGTCCGGCGGGAAGGCGCCCGCCTGATCGACTGGACGGTCCGTGCCGCCACTGAGCCCGAGGAGTGGCGCGGCGTGGGCGCGCTCGGCGGCGCGACCGTCCCGCTGACGCTCGACGAGTTGCGCGACGTGCGCAAGCGCTACAGCGAATTCATCGAGCACATCGTCACGACGTACAGCCATCGGATCGGCGACCGGTCGACCTGGCCGGAGGGTTCGCGGCCGGTCCGGTTCCTGTTCGCGGTCACCCCGCTCGTCGATCCGTTGGCCGGCGCACATGTCGGCGAAGCGGCCGACACCCGGCCCGATGAGAACCCCGATGTTCTCGCGGCTCCGCCGAGGGATGTTGTCTCGGCTCCGCACAAGGGCCGCGCTCGCAAGCACTGATCTCTCGCCGTACCACCGCATCCGCCGGCGCTGTCCGCCCGCGGTCCGCACCATGACCACCCACCTGTCGCGATCCCGTGCGCCCTTATTCGGGGAGTCACCATGTCTGCACTGCGTCACTCGCGCTTCCGCCGCTTGCTGGTCGGCGAATCCGTGTCCAGTTTCGGCGACAGCGCCATGTTCCTGTCGCTCGGCGTGTGGGCGAAGGATCTCACCGGCTCGAACACCGCGGCCGGTCTCGTCTTTCTCTTCCTCACCGGACCGCAGCTCGCTGCGCCGTTGCTGGGGCATCTGGCCGATCGGGTCCGCCGTCAGTCGTTGATGATCTGGTCCAACGTATTCGGCATCGCACTCGTCCTCAGCCTCGTCGGCGTCTCCGGCCGAAACGACCTGTGGCGCCTGTACGTTGTCGCGGTCGGTTACGCGTTGCTCGCGTCGGTTCCCGCGCGCAGCGGTCTGCTCAAGGACCTGCTGCCGTCCGACGATGCGGCAAGCGGGCAGTCGTTGTTGTCGAGCATCGGCCAGGGCACCCGGATCCTCTCGCCCGTCATCGGTACGGCTATCTACGCCGCCTTCGGCGGTAGCACGCTCGCCGTCGTTGATGCCGCGACGTTTGTGATCGCCATCGTCGCTCTGCTGTCGATCCGGGTCACCGAGTCGCCGGTCGAAGAAACCGAGGAACCGTTCCGTCGTCAGGTCACGGCCGGCTTCCGGTACGTACACGCGACCCGCCTGCTGTGGCAGCTCACCATTGCGATGACCGCGTTCCTCGCCGTCGCCGGGCTGTTGGAGACCGGCCTGTTCGCCGCGATCCAGTACGGCATCCACCGGCCCCCGTCCTTCTACGGCGTGCTGCTGTCGGTTCAGGGCGCAGGCACGATCTTCGGTGCCGTGCTCGCGTCGAAGGCGGTCAAGGCTCTCGGCGAGGCGCGCACGACGGGCGTCGGCGCGATCGGCGCTGGAGTCGGCATGGCGCTCGGCATCGTGGCGCCGTCCGTGCCGACGTTCCTGACGGGAATGTTCGTGTGTGGCGCGTCGCTCGGCCTGATGTTCGTCGCATTCGGTACGGCGCAACAGCTCTACACGCCGGGACGGCTCACCGGCCGGGTCGGTGCGGCGATGGGCACTCTGATGTCGTTGTCGCAGACCATTTCCATCGCGGTCGGCGCAATCATCGTCGGCTTCGTCGACTGGCGGCTGATGTTTGGTCTCACGGCACTGACTGGCCTCGCCTGCGGCCTCGTCCTGTCGCTGCGCCCAGCCCCGACGCCCGCCGTCGTCCCCTCCCTCGCCGACGAATTGCCCGCGACGGCCGTTTCACCGGTCGCCGCGGCGGTGCCAGCCACGTCATGATCCACCACAATGGACGATCCGCGTTGCTGCAACGATCCCCATCGTCCACCCCAGTGGATCACCCAGCGCCAGGGATATCACGCCACACACCACACCACGGCTACCCGGCATGCGCAGCGCGTCGGGACGGCGGCGCTGAGCCGGGGGACGACGCGGAGACGGGCGACGGCGTGGACCCAGCGGACCGCCCGGAAACGGGCGGCCAAGCCAAAACGGGCGACGGCAACAGCCACGCCTTGATGTCACTCACGCTCACGATCCACTCACGCTCACGATCCACCACAATGGACGACGACCGCCGCGACAGCGACGCCAATCGTCCACGCCAGTGGATCACCCAAAGCCCAACCCCCGTTTTCACGGCCGCCTTCGCCAATCACGGCGACTCGCAAAGCCAAACCCCTCGGCGCCGAGGGCGGCCGGGCGGCGGGCGAAACGGGCGGCGGAGCGAAACGGGCGGCGGCGCGGAAACGGGCGACGGAGCGGAACGGGCGGCGGCGCCTTGGCTGGGAACGGGGTGCGGGGCGGCTTTCTCACGAAAGACCTAAATGCTTTGCCGTCCGAGTGAGAAAGCCGCCCCGCACTCCCAACGCCCGACGACCGCCAGGACAGCGGCCAGGCGACGACAGCGGCCCGGCTAGGACAAGAGATCCCGCACCGTATCGAGCCCGATAACACCGCCCGACACGACGCACACGACCGTATCGTCCGCCCCGAATCCCGCCGACAACGCACACGCCACCGGTGTCGCGCCGGCGCCTTCGGCCAGTACGTGGTTGCGGTCGAGGAGCAGGCGCAGCGCGGCGGCGACGTCGGCCACGGGCGCGACGAGTGAGGCGATGCCGAGCTGGATCGCGCGGTCGTACATGCTCGGCAAAACCGTACGGCTGCCGATCCCGTCCACGAACGACGGCTGCATGTCCACGGTGGCCGGTGCACCCGCTGCTAGCGAAGCTGTCAGCGGTGCCGCGGTCGCGACCTCACATGCGAGCACCCGAGCGGCCGAACCGACCGAGGCCAGGCCGGTGGCGATCCCGCACGTTAATCCGCCGCCGCCCCACGGGACGAGAACGTGTGTCACCGACGGCAGGTCCTCGGCGATCTCGAGACCGATCGTGGCGTTGCCGGCCATCACGGCCACATCGTCGAACGCATGGATGAAAACGCCGTCAACGCCGTCGACCCTGCGGTGTACAAACGCGTCCCACCACGCTTCGGCGCTTACCGGCACGACCCGTGCGCCCAGAGCCTCCATCGCGGCGATCTTCGAGGCCGGAGCGGTCGGCGGCACCACGACCGTGCACGGCACGCCAAGCCGTCTGGCGAACCAGGCCGCGCCTTGGCCCATGTTGCCGGCCGATGCGGTCACGATGCCGGCGGCCACGTCGTCCGCGGTCGCGTTCGCCAGTACCGCCGCCGCGCCGCGCAGCTTGAACGAGCCGATCGGCTGGAGGTTCTCCAACTTCAGGTAGATCTGCGGGCCAGGCGGTGGCGTCTGTGCCGCCTCGCGGCTGACGCTGCGCATCGGCGGTGTCTATGCCGCCTCGCGGCTGACGCTGCGCATCGGCGGTGATATTCAACCGCACCAACGGGGTACGGATGGCGACGCCGGCCACGGCTTCGCGCGCCTTGGCGATGTCCGTTGCGGTCGGCAATTCCGCGGCGCCCATCATCGAGCCGCCCGTCGCTGAGCCGCCCGTCACTGAGCCGCCCATCAGACTGAGCCAGTCATCAGAACGCCGCCCGGGTTCCGGCGCCGGTACGGCGAGCCGCCGAGACGACGTACGCCGCCGCGGCCAGATCCTCGACGGCCAGCCCGAGCGACTCGAACACCGTCAGCTCGTCGTCGCTGGTGCGGCCCACGGCTGATCCGTTCAGCACCTCGCCGATGTCGGCGACGATGTGGTCCGGTCCGAGGCCGACCTCGGCCGCTGCGATCACATAATCACCGGCCTCGTGCAGCGCCGACTCGCGACGATCGGCGAAGAAACGCGCGGCGGCCACCGTTGCAGTATCGAGTTCGCGGGCCGTCGGCACGCACGCGCCGACCGCGTTGATGTGCGCACCGGGCGCAAGCCATCCCCGCTGCACGAGTGGCTCGGTCGCCGACGTTGCCGTCACGACAATGTCGGCCCCGTCGACCGTGGCACGCGCATCCGCCTCGAATGACACCGGTAGGCCTAACTCGTTCGCCAGATGGGCTGCCACCTCGGCGCCGCGTGTCGCGTCGCGTCCGTTCACCCGTACCCGGGAAAGCGGTCTGACCGCGGCGATCGTGCGGACATGCCATGCGCCTTGAACGCCCGTGCCGAAGACCGCGAGATCGGCGGCGTCCGGGCGGGCCAAGGCGTCAGTCGCCACGGCGGAGGCGGCCGCGGTGCGGATGGCCGTGATGGCCGACGCGTTCAGAATCGCCTGCGGCTCACCGGTCGCCGGATCGAGCAGGATCACCATGCCCTGATGGGCGTCCTTGCCGATGGCCGGGTTGCCGCCGAAGATGCCGAGAAACTTGAGGCCGAGAACCGGATCCGGCTCGGCCAGGTAGCCCGGCATCAGGCCCAACATGCCGGGCACGCCGGGCGGCCGTTCAATGGTTCGCAGCGGTTGGAAGCCGGCCCCCCGCGCGAGCGCGGCGAGCGTGTCACGCATAACCGCGATGCAGGCATCAACGGTCAGCAGGTCGGTCACGGCGTCGTGATCGAGCACAAGAATCTCCACCCGCATAGTCTCGCCCGAGCGCCAACCGCCGGCTCAACCGGGCCGGATCAACAGCCGGAGTCGCAACCCTCGATCGCGCCGGCTTGGCCCAGGTCTTGGTTGACGAGCCGGAAGATGACGTCGAAGGACACACTGCTCTCGGTCACTTCGATGTGGGTATGGCCGGCCGTGCCGTCCGCTGTGCCGACGGTGTAACCCGAGTCTGGCTTCGACGACAGGCCGGTGAAGTGCGTCGTCATCGTCTGATTGCCAAGCTTGGTCATCCGGGCGGCGTTTCCGTCCACGTACGCGTCCATGTAGTACTTCACGTACGCGGTTGGATCGGACGGATAGGAGATCCTGCTCCACGTCTCGACCGACCCGGCGTGCCATTGGTGTGCGGCTGTCTCGGCGTTGATCGAACGCAGCACGATCCAGTCACCGTCGCGGTTGAAGTACGACGCGTAGCTCGACCCGGTCGCGCCCTGGCTCGACGCGAGCGTCCAGTGTTGATCGAGGCTTCCGTAGCCGTAGAGCTGGTTCTTGGTCGAAGTGTTCGTGAGGAGCGTGAGATAGGACGTGTCATGCGCACCCCACGCGGTCAAGATCGCGCGCGCATAGTCGCTCGGATAGGCGCGGCTCGGCGGCGCGGACGACGCGTGGTTGCTCGGGCGAGGCGGTCGGCGTGCCGGTGGCGGAACCGGCCGACGCGCCCGCCGATCCGATCCCCGACGCGGCGCCGACACCGGGCGAACCGTTCGGCGCCGCGCCGAACACCCCGTGGCCATTCGCCTTGGCGCTGTGGCTGCAGGCAACGAGACCGCTCATGGCGACTACGGCACCGAGCAGCGTCAATACGACTTCGACTCGCCTGCGGCCACCGGACGGCCCGACGACGCGATGCGCAGTGGCCGCCTGAAGCGGAGTGGCCGGCTGGTGTGCGGAGGCCGGCTGGCGCATGACTGGCTCCTCGGGGCGGGGGCGGAAGCCAGCGCATGGTATGCGTTCGGGGTCGGTGCGGACATCGATCAGTCGGATGTCCGACCGATGCACCGCTGCGTTACTTGGACAGCGCGGCCGATCTCGTGGACGCCACCCGAGCTGCGCTAGTAGAGCGGACGGATTCCCGCCAGCCGACCAGCGCGCCGATGACGAACACCCCGCCGACCACGATCGCGACGACGGCGTACGCAGCCACGGCCCAGCCGATCGCGACGGTGACGGCCAGCACGATCATCCGAATGTCCCAGCCACGAAGGATCGCCTCGCCGCGCACCGGAGTCGCCTGCTTCTCGATCCGTCCGGTGACGTCGTAGTGGTAGAGCGTGAGTACCAAGAGCAGCGTGTACACGAGCCACAACGGCACGCCGCCGAGCACGCCCGCGACCACGATGAACGCGTATTCGGTCGCTCGGAGCCCGGCGACCGTCAGCCAGTCGAGGGGACCGTCATGGCGACTGCGGGCAGCAATGCCGGCCAGCAGAGCGAATCCCGCGTAGATCACCACGAGCCATCGCGGACCACGGTCGCCGACGATCGCGAAGCCGGCCGCGATCAACACCGCGACGAGCCCGGGCGCGAGCGCCGCCAGCGGCGACACCCGATCTCGCCCGAGTGAGCCGAGCGCCCGGGCGATCGGCCCGTCGTCGCGCTGGAAACCGATGTCGAAGCGCGGCATCACAGCCAACCGGAGGAACAACGCGCGCAGCGTGCGGCCGGCGAGCACGTACGCGAAAGCGATCGCGATCGCGATGAGCAGGACGATGAACATCACGCGCGGTCCGCCGATCGCGATGGCGAGCGCCATGAGCAGCCAGCGATCGCCAATCGGGAGGACCACACTGCGTTTGAGCCAGTACGCCGGGGAGCGGTAACGCCCGTGCGCGGCCGCGGACAGCTGCCCGAGCTTCGCGCCGGCGCTGGCACCGGTGCCCGCGGCGGACCCGTCGCGGCCAGCCGGTGCACCGGCCGCGGCGGCGCGCAGCCCGAGGGTGTCGAGCCGGGAACCCAGCGACACCACTGGAAGTGCGCGCGTCGCGGTGTCCTGTAGCGCGCCGTACCAGGTGTCGACCATGTGCCGCACGGTCTGCGCCACGATCGCCGCCAGCGCGAGTCCCCACACGTCCGGCTCATGCATCCGTACGCCACCGATCGCCACACCGGCGAAGACGACGTACTCCTTGGCGCGGTCGGCAATCATGTCGAGCCAACCGCCGTAGCGGCTGAAGTTGCCGGTATATCGGGCGAGTGAGCCGTCGTTGCAGTCGAGGATGAAGCTCGCGTAGAGCAGTACGGCGCCGACGATATCGAGCCACCGCACGCCGATCGCGAACACCGCCGCGGCCACGAGCCCCACCGCGATGGACATCCAGGTGACCTGATTCGGCGTGATGCCACGCCGAGCGAAGAACGCGACCAGCCGCGGCGTGTACGAGTGGACCAGGTACGTCGCCAGGAACTCGTCGTCCTCCTTGACGCCCATCCGCACGGCGGCCGCCGGCTCGTCGACGGCGGCGAGCGCCGTCTCGGCCGCGGCAGCCGCCTCTGGCGAGTCGATCCGGTGGCACACGAACAATCGCGGGTTGTGGGCGGCCACGACGACGCCAGTCCGTACGAGACCGAGCAGCGCGAGCCCGACGGCTCCGTACGCCCCGGCGTCCGCGTCGAGGTCACGGCCACTGTCGATGGCTTCGGTGCGCAGCGCCGCGCACGCGTCGTGCAGCCGGGTACGGTCGTCGGCGCTGACCGTCACGAGCGCCCGGAACACCGCGTTCGGGCCGGTGACCTCTCGCTGATGTGTGCCGACCGACACCACCATGTTCCGCTCGCGGAGGACCGGCTCGCCGTACGCGCCAACCGTCATGTTCCGAGCGGTCTGAACGGCCGCGACCGTCGCGCGTACCCGAGGGCCGGCGAAGGAAGCGATCGCACTGCCGTGCGCGACCAGATCCGCGGCCGCGAGCACGACGGCGCTGTCGGTCGCACTGACCGCGGCGCCGATGACAGCAAGATCACCGGCGATGTCCTCGCTCTCGACAGCGCTGTGCCCGGCCGCCCGCAACGCATCGGCCCAACCCGGCCGCGCGATGACGGTGACGTCGACGTCGTCGAGTGCACGGAATTGCGCGGCGAGCCGGTCGACGGCCGTCGCGTCACCCACGCGCAGCAATGCGGTCGGCGTGCCGTCGGGCGTGGTCTGCGTCGCGAACATCAGCACCCGGGTCATCGCGGGTCACCCGATCGCATCGACATACTCCTCGACCGCGGCGGTGAGGCCCGACGTGTCCAAGTCGAGGCGTTCGAGGATCGTGTACCGGCCCGGCCGGGTCGACGGCGCGAACGCGACAACGTCGACGAACTCCTTGTCGGTCAGGCCGATCTCGGCCGGCGTGCGCGGAATCTCGTGGCGGGCGAAGGTGGCGACCAAGCGCTCGAACGAGGGCACGAACGACTCGTCTTCCCGGCACCGCAGGAACATCGCGAACAACGCACCGAGTCCGGCGGCGATGCCGTGGCTCGCGGCGTCGGGCTGCAGTTTGGCCAGCGCGTGCGCGATCTCGTGGCAGGCGCCGCTGCACGGCCGGCTCGATCCGGCCATGGCCATGGCGACGCCGCCCAGAATGAGCGACTGCGCGAGCGTGGCCAGGAAGTCGGTGTCGGCAATGGTGCCGGGATGATGCAGTACCGACTCCGCGGCGGTGCGGGCCAGCGACATCGCCAGCCCGTCGACCGGCTCACCGTTGATCGCGTGACTCAGCTCCCAGTCGGCACAGGCCGAGATGTCACTGAGCGCATCGCCGATCCCGGACCTGATCTGGTACGCCGGGCTGCGCGCGACGAGATCGAGATCGACCACGACGGCGATCGGGATGTGCACGCCGTACGACGGTGAGCTGCTGCCCCAGACCAGTGTGCTGATCGGCGACGCCAGCCCGTCGTGCGCGAGGCTCGTGGCGACGGCGACCATCGGCATGCCCTGCACCGTCGCCGCGTACTTGACCGTGTCGATGACCTTTCCGCCGCCGATGCCGATCACGGCGTCGTACTCGAGCGTCCGCAGCTGCGTGGCGAGCGCCATCGCGGAGTCGAACGTGCCGGCCTCGATGGTGATCAGGTCGGCGGCCGGCAGCATCGTCCGCGACCGCGTCGGCGAGCGTCGGGCCGATGCCCGAACCGTGTACGACGGCAACGCGGCCGCCGGTGGAGATGCGACTGTCGGCGATCACCGTGTCCAGGCGGCCGAGGGCGCCGGGGGAGATCTCGATGGTGAGCGGCGTCAGGATCGTACGGGCTAGCAGCGGCATGCCACCTCCCGCGCCCGCGCGAGGTCGGCGTGGTCGTCGACCTCGACCCACTCCAGCGACGGCAACGGTGCGACGCCGACCGGCACGCCCTGGTCGGCGAGCACCTGGTAGCCGTCCTCATAGTAGAGATTCGGATCACGCCGCCAGGTCTCGTCGAGCGCGGCGGCGAGGTCGCTGGCGACGCCCGCGCCGATCAGGGTCGCACCGATGTATTCGCCATGCGCGTCGGCCACCGGCATCTGCTTGGTGATCTTGTGTACGGTCCGGTGCCCGATGCCGGTCTCGCTGCCCATCGTGCGTATCGCTGCCGGCCAGTGTCACCTTCATCGCCTCGTCGGTGAGCTGTTTGGTCACGTCGAGGGCCAGGATGATCTCCGGTCCTGGTCCTGGTCCCGGTCTCGGCATCGGCGACGGCCTGGCGCCGCCCGGCGTGGCCTCCGCCAGCGTTGCCGACGCCGCCTCAGCCGCGGCGGTAAGCAGCGTCTGTTCGACGTCGACCGGATGCACGGTGTCACCGTTGACGAGGAGCGCGCCGCCGGCGTACGCATCGCGGGCGAGCCACAGCGAGTACGCGTTGTTGCGGTCGAAGCGATCATTACGGATGATCTCGATCGCCAGACCGTGCCGCGCTTCGAGGTCCGGAACCCGGGCGATGAGCACCTCCGCGGCGTGGCCCGCGACCAGCACGGCGTCGGTCAGACCGACCTTCGCCAGATTACGCAGGATCACGTCCAGGATCGTGAGCTCGCCGTCCACCGGCAGCAGCGTCTTGGGCAGCGCATCGGTATCCGGCCGCAGGCGTTGACCCTGGCCGGCCGCGAGAACGAGCCCAATCACGTGTGTCCCCTCATCTACCGGCGGAGCGGTCGATCTACCTGCGAAACGGTCACCGATGGCGGTGGCCGGCGATCCGTGCCGGTAACCACCGCCGGCCGCCGATCATGCCGGTCGGCCGTCGCGAACCGGTCGTGGCGGTCCAGGCTAACCGGAGGCGCGTGCGGCACCATAACGGGCGTGACCGGCAACCCGCGCCGCACCGAACCCGATGGGGTGTTTCGACTATTTTGGTGGACTTCACTGTAAGCATTGGTGCGAGGGCCCGCGCTCGAACGAGTCACGCGCATGGCTGACCTGCCCGACGAGCTGCGTACCGCGCTTGCGACCCGGCTCGCCGCCGAACCCGTCGACCGGATGCGCTCGGCGGTCGCGCGCTTGATCGACGCGTACCGGTCGGGCCGGCCGGCGGCGACCCCGATCCTGGCCGGCTCGACCGAGATCGCCGCGTACGCCGCCTATCGCATGCCGGCGACGTACGCGGCCGTCCGGGCGGCGATCGGTGCCCTGCCGCCGACGCTGCCGGCACCGACGAGCCTCGCTGACGTGGGCGGGGGAACGGGCGCCGCTTCGTGGGCGGTCGCCGACGCGTTTCCACCGATCGAGCGAATCACGGTTCTCGACCAGGTGGACGACGCGCTGGCGCTCGGGGCGACGCTGGCGGCGAGCGCTGCCGCACCGGCGCTGCGGTCGGCGACCTGGCAACGATTGTCGCTTCCGGCCGAGCTGCCGTCGGCGGATCTGGTCACAGTTTCGTACGTGCTCGGTGAGCTTGCCGAGGCGGCCCAGCGCGATCTCGTCGCGCACGCGGCGGCCGCGGCCGCCCGGGTCGGTCGAGCCGGCCGCGCCGGCATGGTCGTGATCGTCGAGCCGGGTACGCCGGCCGGCTATGCCCGGGTGATCGCCGCTCGCGACCAGTTGCTCGCGCTCGGGCATCGGGTGCTCGCGCCGTGCCCGCATCAGCTCACGTGCCCGCTGGCCCCCGGCGACTGGTGTCATTTCGGGGCGCGGGTCAACCGTACGGCGCTGCACCGGCGGATCAAGGACGCCGACCTGTCGTACGAGGACGAGAAGTTCTCGTACGTCGCCACGGCGTCGCCGCGGCATGACCTCGGGGTGCCGCTGGCCGGCGAGGGACGCGTGATCCGGCGGCCGGCACAGCGCAAGGGACTCGTGACTCTTCGGCTCTGCCGTCCGGACGGTACGGCCGGCGACCGGATCGTCACCAAACGGCACGGTGATCTCTACCGGCAGGCTCGTGACACTCATTGGGGGGACGCGTTCCCGGCCTGAAACCCGCCGCCGCAGCGGCGCCCGCGGGCCCGCCGGAGCGGCCCTCGGGGGCCCGCCGGAGCGGTGGCCGCCGCATGATCCGTCACCGTGGACGATTGCGGCGGTGACAGCGACGTCGATCGTCCACCGCGGTGGATCATGGCTCGGCGGAGGCGACGAGCGGGCGGCGGGCCAGGCGGAGGCGACGAGCGGGCGGCGGGCCAGGCGGAGGCGACGAGCGGGCGGCGGGCCAGGCGGAGGCGACGAGCGGGCGGCGGGCCAGGCGGAGGCGACGAGCGGGCGGCGGACCAAGCGCGCAAAGAAGGCCAAACGGGCAACGAAAGCGCATAGAAAAACCCGGCGTCCGCGAACGGACACCGGGTCTTTGGTTGAGCGTGTCAGATGGGGCGGACCTGCTCCGCCTGCGGGCCCTTCTGGCCCTGGGCAATTTCGAACTCGACTCGCTGGTTCTCCTCCAGAGTGCGGTAGCCGCTCGTCTGGATTGCGGAGAAGTGCACGAACACGTCGGATCCGCCACCGTCCACGGTGATGAAGCCGAAGCCCTTCTCGGCGTTGAACCACTTAACGGTTCCCTGCGCCATGTTTCTCTCCTTCATGAGGGTGTACCGGCCGCGCGCGCTGCGGGCCTTACTTGGCCGTTTTCGAGCAGCGGCGCCTTTTGCCGATCACAACCGAGCGGCGCAGGTGCGGTCCACGTACACAAAAACTCAGCAAAGAATACACGCAGACCCGCGCCGTAGGGAGTCCATACAAGATGGGAAAGATTCACACTCAGGGACGCGAGATCCGCAGCGCCTGGGTCGGTGCGTCCGCCATCACCGAACTTGGCGTTGCCGCAGGTGAGCGCGCCGGCAGCCGGTCGGCCCGGCCGATCTCCACACCCTCGTAGAGGACGACGACGTCCCATTCGCCCAGCTGCTTGTGCTGCCCCTTGGTCAGCTTCTCGGTGACCGGTGGCTCGGTCGGCCCAGCCCGTCTGACCAGGGTTGTCCCGTTCGTGCTCGTATCGGCGATGCTGAGCCCGTCGTCGCGCAGCTCCAGGCGCGCGTGGCTGCGGCTCACCCAGCGGATACCGGCCTCGTCGAGGTACGGACCGACCGCCACCACCTCCGACCCTTCAGGGGCCCGGCCGACCATGACCGACCCGCCCGCGGCGACGGCGAACCGGTGCCGGACAAGACCGTCCACCCGTACCGCCATCGGCCACGTGACGGCGCGCGGCCCGGCGTCGGTCAGGCGCTTGCCATGGCGCGGACAGGTCGGGACTCCGTTGCGGATGGCGGGCGGAGGCTGGCCGACGACTCGGGACTGCCCGAAGCTCGAACACTCGAACTCGGGACACGTCCACTGCCGGCCGAGCACGGGATTTGGTCGCGTGGGCGGCACCGGCGGCTGGCCGGCGTGAGCGATCAAGGAGATGCCGCCCGGCGCGGGCACCGGCGCGTACGCCGGCGAGCCACCGCCGACCCGCGTGATCATGGCCATGCCGGTGAGCGCGCTGATCTCCCGTACCCGTGGAACCACCGGCGTGCCCGACCGGGCAGCACTTCGATCAGGCCATCGTCCGACCAGCGCCGGATCACCATGCGTTCGTTTGACGTCAGTTCGGTGTCCGACATCAACGCCCGGTCGGCCACGACGTAGGTGGCCGCGCTGCTGTCGCCGAGCCGTTGGACGAGAGCGTCGACGACGAGCCCGAGGCGCAGCAGGTTTGCCGGCCGTCCACCGTCGAGGTCGCCGAGCCGAGTGATCTCGGTCAGGTCGACGACGCCGGCTGCCACGGCGGGGTCGATGGACAGGCGCCGTTCGATCGCGTCGAGAACCTTCGAGACTTCGAAACGCACCCGCCCATTGTGCCGTGTCGTGCGCAAACCTGTGAGAGTGCCCGGCCGGCGCGTTCGGCGCCCGGCCACGTCGAGCCGGCCGGGGCCGCAGTCACGGGGGCCCGATCCACGCTTATCCGGGCGAACCCGCGGGTAGACCTTGACGGTCTTCACAGCTCGATCGCTGAGTTCCGGTCGCCGCAGGTGGGACGCTGGATGGGGCGGTGATTCATGGGACGGCGGACAGCACAGACGACAGAAGCGAAGAACCGGACAAATCCGGTGCCACGATGGGTCGCACCAGGGTTTGCTCTCGCGGCCGTGTGCACGGTTCCGTGGGTGGTGTTCCTGGCCGCCAGCCTCCCGGCCACCAGCCGGGTGAATGATCGTCTCGCCTGGGTCGGCTTCGATGTCGGCGAAGTGGTGATGCTCGCGCTGACCGCATATCTGGCCTGGCGGGGAAAGGCCAAGGTGGCGCTGGCCGCGACCGCGCTAGCCACGATGCTGGTCGTCGACGCATGGTTCGACGTCAACACGAGTACGGCCGGCGCCGAACGCGACATGGCGTTGGGGTTCGCGGTGCTTGAGCTGTCGCTGGCAGCGCTGAGTCTGTGGATTGCCTTCCATGCCGCGTCCGTCGCCCGTCGCCGGCTCGAGGACCTGGCTCGGCGGGAAGCGGAGCGGGAGATCCGGCGGACTCTGCCGTCGCACGGACGTCCGGGCCGGCTGACCGACCTCGCGGTATGGGCCAGGGAGCGGCCCGGTCATGTCTCGGACACGGTCGGGCGGTCGGGCGACGACGCCGGTGACCCGGTCGCCAACGAGATCGGTGGCAGCGGAGCACTGGGTCTCGGACGCCGGAGCCGCTCGCGAAAAGTCCCCGTTCGCGTGGCCGGCCGCGTGACTGGCCGCTTGGCCGGCGGCGGGAACGGCGCCGCGCGAGCGCCACGCGTCATGAACGCCGCGAGCGACGTCACGGCTGCGTGCGCGCAAACACATTCGCCGGTACGTTCCGGACAAGCGACATCCGGCACCGGCCGACGTCGCTGACTGACTCACCGAGCGCGCCTTACCGAGCGCACGACAATGGGCGGCGTCGCATGGCGCTGGTAGAAACGTGGGCGTGACGGCCAACAGCGATGCTCCCGGTGTAACCGATCTGCGCAGCGAGGCCGAGGCCGTGCTCCGTGCGCTCGCCGGCCCGGATGCGCGGCTGCGACCAGACCAGTGGCAGGCGATTGATGCGCTGGTGGTGGGTCGACGACGGGTCCTGTGCGTGCAGCGGACCGGTTGGGGAAAGTCGGCCGTCTACTTCATCGCGACCGCACTGCTGCGAACGCGCGGCGCCGGTCCGACCGTCATCGTCTCGCCGCTGCTCGCGCTGATGCGCAACCAGATCGACGCCGCGGCCCGAGCCGGCGTACACGCGCGGACGATCAACTCGGCCAACCTCGACGACTGGGACGCCATCGTGGCCGAGGTGCACGCCGGCGACGTCGACGTGCTGCTGATCAGCCCGGAGCGGCTGAACAATCCCGACTTCCGTGACAATGTGCTGCCCAAGCTCGCCGCGACGACGGGTCTGCTGGTCGTCGACGAGGCGCATTGCGTGTCCGACTGGGGTCACGATTTCCGACCGGATTACCGCCGCCTGCGAACGCTGCTCGCCGAGCTGCCACCAGGCACGCCGGTGCTGGCGACGACCGCGACGGCGAACGCGCGGGTCACGACCGACGTCGCCGAGCAGCTGGGCACCGGTAGCGCCGGCGACGACTGTCAGTCCGGCGGCCATCCCGAAACGCTGGTACTCCGCGGCCCGTTGGATCGGCGAGACGCTTCGCCTCGGCGTCGTAGGGCTGCCGACCGCCGGCGCACCGCCTCGCCTGGCTCGCCGATCACGTCGGCGCGCTGGACGGCTCCGGCATCATCTACACGCTCACCGTCGCCGCGGCCAACGACACGGCGGCGTTCCTGCGCGGGCAGCGGTCTCGCGGTCGCGAGCTACACGGGGCAGACCGACGACGCCGAGCGGCAGGCGGCCGAGGCCGACCTGCTCGCCAACCGCGTCAAGGCGCTTGTCGCGACGTCGGCACTGGGGATGGGCTTCGACAAACCGGACCTCGGCTTCGTGATCCACCTGGGCGCACCCGCATCGCCGATCGCTTATTACCAGCAGGTCGGCCGGGCCGGTCGCGCCGTCGACCGCGCCGATGTGCTGCTCCTTCCGGGCCCCGAGGACCAGGCGATCTGGCGGTATTTCGCGTCGCTGGGCTATCCCCGCGAAGAACAGGTCCGGGCGGTCCTCGACACGCTCGCCGAGGCGCGCCGGCCGCTGTCCGTGCCGGTGATCGAAGCCGCCGGTCGAGATCCGCCGCTCCCGCCTCGAACTCATGCTGAAGGTGCTCGACGTCGACGGCGCCGTACGCCGGGTCCGGGGTGGTTGGGAGTCGACCGGGCAGCCGTGGCGCTACGACCGCGAGCGCCTTGACCGGGTTGCCGCGGCCCGCGACGCCGAAGCGGCACTGATGCTGGAGTATGAGGCGACGACCGGCTGCCGCATGGAATTCCTGCGGCGCAACCTCGACGACCCGGCGGCGGCGCCTGCGGCCGCTGCGACACCTGCACCGGCCGCGGTTGGCCGACCGATGTCTCCGACGGTGCGCTCGCGGCCGCCCGGTCACACCTGGGACGCCCGGGCGTCGAGATCACGCCGCGCCGGCAATGGCCGACCGCGCTCGACTCGCTCAGTGGTCGCATCCCACCGGCGGAGCAGGCGGCCGCCGGCCGCGCTCTCGGCCGGGTGTCGGACCTCGGTTGGGGCGAACGCCTGCGTCGGACGGTAGGGGCCGATACACCAGATGCCCCCGTGCCGCCCGAACTGGTGACCGCCGTCGTAGCGCTGCTCAAGGACTGGGCGACCGGCGACGAACCGTGGGCACGGCGGCCGGCGGCCGTCGTCGGCATCGATTCGATCGGCCACCGAGACCTCGTCACGACCCTGGCCGCGCGGATCGCCGAGATCGGCCGGCTGCCGCTGCTGGGCGCGGTCACGACGCCGCTGCAGCCGGCGGGCGGCCGGGCCAACAGCGCCCATCGCGTACGGGCCCTCATCGACGACATCACCGTCCCGCCGTCGCTGGCCGCTGCGGTCGAGGCGCTAGACGGACCCGTGCTGCTGGTGGACGACTACGTCGACTCCGGGTGGACGATGGCGCTCGCGGCGCGGGCACTCCGGCGGGCCGGGGCGCCGGCCGTTTTGCCGCTGGCGCTAGCCATCACGACCTGATCGGGCCGAAGACGGTGCATCGGGCCGAAGACGATGCGTCAGGCGGGCCGGCCGTAGCCGTGGATCGGGGCGGTGCCGATGGACGCGATCTGCACGTCCTCACCGACCCGCGGGGCATGGATGATGTGCCCGTCGCCGATGTAGATCGCGACATGGTGGATCGGTGAGTAGTAAAAGACCAAGTCACCCGGCTGAAGGTCGGATTTCGAGATATGCGCGACGGCGGCGTATTGCTCGGCCGAGTTGTGCGGCAACGACACGCCAGCGGCGCGCCAGGCCGCCATCGTGAGACCGGAACAGTCGAAGCTTCCCGGGCCGTCGGCCGCCCACTGGTACGGCTTGCCGATCTGGGCGTACGCAAACTTGACCGCCTGCCCCGCGGCGCCGGCCGAGTAGGTCGGAACGTAGTCGCTGACCGGCGTCTTCGGGTCCACGCCAGACGGGCCGTACGCCGCGAGCCGCAACGCCTTCAGGCTCGCGATCTGCGGCGTGATCGTCTTCTTCTGGGCCGCCAGGACGGCGTACTGCGACGTCTGCTGCTGGTCGAGGGTGACGAGCAGTTGTTGCTGATCGCGATACGCGCTGGTCGCTTTGTTCAAAGCGTCGACACGGTCCTGCCGCCCAGCCGCGAGTCGATCGAGCAGCAACAGTCGGTCGGTGGCGGCCTGCGCGGACGGTGCATCGACCAACACCGCGAAACTCGACAACGGCGTCGCCTCGTACGCGTGCGCGGCGACCTGGGCGACGTTGCTCTGCGCCGCGTCGACGGCGGCCTGCATCGGTGCGAGCCGCTCGAGACCGGCCGCCTCGCGCGCCTTGATCTGCCGCAACGAGCCTTGGATCGCGTCGAATTGTTCGATCACGATTTCCAGGTGGTTGGATGCCGCCTCGATCTGCTTGTCGAGCGCCGCCTTGCCGGGCGTCGGCGCCGCGGGAGCAGCAGCGCCGGCGACAGCAAGCGAGGCCGCCCCGAAGACAGCAGCGATCGCGGTGATCAGGCCCCGGCGCCAAGAGGTAGGTAACGGCACATCGGTATCAACGCCCCAGATGTGACAAAAGTGACGGCGTGTCGTCTCACATTGCCTGCACATACTCTAGGGGGGTATGGTATCGACGTGGACACGACAGCAAAGGATGACCTGCCCGGCGTGCCGGGATACAGCGGCGATAAGGCCGCCCTGCTGGCTCGACTCCGCCGGGTTGAGGGCCAGGTCAGAGGCGTGCAGCGGATGGTCGACGAGGATGCGTACTGCATCGAGGTGCTCACCCAGATCTCGGCCGCTACGCGGGCACTCCAGGCGGTTGCCATGGGCTTGCTCGAAGACCACCTGTCGCACTGCGTTGTCGACGCCGCGCGCACGGGAGACCCGTCGGCGAAGGTGAAGGAAGCCACCGACGCCATCGCCCGACTCGTGCGCGCCTGACGCGTCGCTCCGCGCAACGACCGACCGACCGACCGACCGAACGACAGAACCGACCCGACCGGAGCGCGATACCGGCGTGGCCAGGAGGCAGAGCACGATGAGCGTGACCGAGATGTACCGGGTCGACGGGATGACCTGCGAGCACTGTGTCCGGGCGGTGTCCGACGAGATCGGTGCGCTGCCCGGCGTCGTCGATGTCACGGTGGACCTGCCGAGCGGCGCCGTCACCGTCACGAGCGCTTCACCGGTGCCGGCGCACGCGATCGCGGAAGCCGTAGACGAGGCCGGTTACACGCTCGCGCCGGTCGCGTGACAGCGCTCGAACCCGACGTCCGGCGTCCCGTCTCGCCGCGGCAAGACCCTCCGCGACCGGGCGCGTCCACCGCTGTCGTCGATTTGCGGATCGGCGGCATGACCTGCGCGTCGTGCGCCTCGCGAGTGGAAAAGAAACTGAACCGCATCAACGGTGTCGTGGCGCGCGGTGAATTTCGCGACCGAGACCGCCCGGGTCGAACACGACGCGCCGATCGCCGTGGCTGACCTGATCTCGACCGTCGAGGCGACCGGCTATCAGGCCAGCGCCATCAACCCAGGGGCGGCCGAACCGGTACGGGACGGTTCGGCGTCGGCTCGGCTGACCGTCGCGGCCTCGCTCACCGTGTCGCTGCTCCTTATCGTCATGGTGCCGGCATGGCAGTTTGCGGGCTGGCAGTGGTGGGTGTTCGCGCTCGCCACGCCGGTCGTCACCTGGTGTGCGTGGCCGTTCCATCGAGCCGCCCTTGTGAATCTGCGACACGGCGCGACGACGATGGACACGCTCATCTCGCTCGGCGCGATCGTCTCCTACGTCTGGAGCGTCGCCGCGCTGTTCACCGGCGGCCACCTCTACTTCGAGGTCGGCGCCGCGCTGGTGACGTTCCAGCTGATCGGGCGCTATGCGGAGGCGCGGGCAAAACGTCGGGCCGGCTCGGCGTTGCGAGCGCTTCTCGAGTTGGGGGCCAAGGACGCGGCTGTCCTGCGCGCTGGCGTCGAGCACCGCGTGCCGGTTGGGCAATTGCAGGTCGACGACCTTTTCGTGGTACGGCCGGGGGAACGGCTCGCGACCGACGGCGTGATCACGGAGGGCACCAGCGCCGTTGACGCCAGCATGATGACGGGCGAAAGTCTGCCCGTCGAGGTCACCCCGGGCACCGCGGTTGTCGGTGGAACGGTCAACGTGGGCGGCCGTCTGATCGTCCGAGCCACTCGCGTCGGCTCCGATACGCAACTCGCCCAGTTGGCTAGGCTCGTTGCCGATGCGCAGTCCGGCAAAGCGCCGGTGCAACGGCTCGCCGACCGCGTGGCGAGGGTCTTCGTGCCGGCGGTTCTAGTCGCGGCCGTCGCGACGTTTGTCGGTTGGCTGCTCGCGGGCGGCGGCGCCAACGCGGCGCTCACCAGCGCGGTCGCCGTTCTCATCGTGGCGTGCCCGTGCGCTCTCGGCCTAGCGACGCCAATGGCTTTGCTCGTCGGCACCGGGCGGGGCGCCGCGCTCGGCATTGTGATCCGAGGCCCCCAGATCCTCGAGACGACTCGTCGCGTCGACACGATCGTGCTGGACAAGACGGGCACCGTAACTACCGGCGCGATGCGCGTGAGCGGCGTCACGACGGCCGGGGGCGACGACGACGCGCGCGCCGTCCTCCGGATCGCCGGAGCGCTCGAGTCGGCGGCCGAACACCCGATCGCGCGGGCGGTCGCCGCGGCGGCAGCCGAAACCGGCGTCGCGCTGCCGGCGGTGACCGATTTCGTCGCGCTGCCGGGGCTGGGCGCCCGCGGCATCGGTCGAGGGCCGTCAGGTGGTTGTCGGCCGGCCGCGACTGCTGCGCGATGCTGGCATCGATGTTCCGGCCGACTCGACAGAGGTCGGCACGACGAGCGTTGCCGTTGCGTGGGACGGCGTGTTACGCGGTCGCGTGACGGTCAGCGACGACATCCGTCCCACGTCACCGGCGGCCGTCGGCCGATCTCCGTACGCTCGGACTTGCGCCCGGTGCTGTTGACCGGCGACAACACGGCCACCGCGGCGGCCGTCGCGGCAGCGGTCGGCATTGACGACGTACAGGCGGAGGTTCTGCCAGCCGACAAGCTGGCCGTCATCTCTGCGCTGCAGCGCGACGGACATGTGGTCGCGATGGTCGGCGATGGAGTGAACGACGCGGCCGCACTGGCCGCGGCCGATCTCGGCATCGCCATGGGATCGGGCACCGACGCCGCTATCCAGGCCAGCGACCTGACCCTGATGCGAGCAGATCTGACGGCGGTCGGCGCCGCGATTCGCCTGTCCCGCGCGACTTTGCGCACGATCAAGGGCAACCTGTTCTGGGCGTTCGCCTACAACGTCGCGGCGATCCCGCTCGCGGCGGCCGGTCTCGTGACGCCGATCGTCGCCGCCGCCGCGATGGCGGCGTCGAGCCTTTTCGTGGTCGCCAACAGCCTGCGACTCATCCGGTTTGCGCCCCACCAGTCCTGATCATCGGTCGCGTTCACGTCCGCGCCGACACCGGCGGATAGCCCAAAGTGCCCCGCAAAGCGGCCATCGTGTCGGCGAGGATCGTCGTCGGCCGGATCGGCACGCCGGCCACTGCGCTGAAAAAGCTCGGCAGCCCAGTCAGGCAGAAGCCGTCGTCGACGAGCATCGCCGGTTCGCGCGCGCCGAGCGTGGCCCGAGTGTGGACCCACGCCTCGGTGACCTCCCGGGCGGACGGCACACCGAAGGCGTGCCCGACCGGCGAACTGTGTCGTAGCCGCACGATCGCCGATGCAGTGAACTCATCGGCCAGCCGGCCGGCGGCGGCGAGCCGACGCTGTTCGGCTTCGCTATGACGGGTCACCACCGTGCAGGGCGTACGGCAATGTGTGGCGCACGTGGTCAACGCCTCGGCGACGATGCTGTGCTGGCGGTCGAGGTACGCGCGCCAACCCGGGTCGGGCTCGGCGGCGACGCGGAGACTTCGCTCGGCCGCCGACTTCTGTGGTTTGGTCTGCGGGCATTCCGGATCGTTGAACTCGCCCCACCGGCTGCCCGCGCCGCCGACCGACTCCGGCATGTGATCCGGATCGGCCGCATGGCCGAGGACCGACTCCCACATCAGCAGCGGCAGGTATTCGCTGGCCGTGTGGACGGCGGCCACCAGCGCCGACGTATCGCTGCGTAGCCAGCGGATCGAGATTGCCTCGAGCATCAATCCAAAGGCGGGCCGCAGTGTCGCGAGTGCGCCGCGGTCGGCCTCGCGCGGCGACTGGGGCATGCGGGCGGCGCGGCTGCGCGCAACGAGACCATCGGGTACGGCGTCGCCGGTGACCAGATCCGCGATGTGGTGATCGGTATTCGCGTCGCGCGTCGCGTCGCGTTGGCCGAAGTCCTCAGCGTCGAGATCGAGGAGCCGCTGCCCGAACGCACAGAGCTGCTGCGCCTCGGCGACCTCGAGTACGTCCCGCTCGATCAATCCGGACTCGAGCAGCGCCGCGATCTCCGCGAACGCATACCGGCGGGTCAGTACGGTGAGCGCAGCCGGACCGGGCGCGGTCGGGTCGACCGCCACCGGACCAGAGGCGGCCGGATCGGAAGCCGATGGATCAGCAACCGTGGGACCGGGCAGTCCTGGACTGATGCCCATTCCGCCAGGGTCCCACGGCCGGCTGGCTCAGTCGCCGTTGTTGTCCGTTGCGGTCGCCCCGGCGTCGTTGCCGCCGGCACGGCGCCGACGGCGTCGAGGCCGTCCGAGTTGCCGCCACATCGCTGGCAGCCGGCTGTTCGTCGCTGCCGGCGGTGGCCGGCACTCCCGACTCGGCCGGCGTCGCGGTCTCGTCCACGCGGCGTGTACGCCGACGCTGGCGTGGCGCCGCCGGCTCGCCGTCGGGCCCCGGAGCCGAGGCGGCCCGTTCGTCCGATCCGCGTCGCCCGTCCGGACGGCCCGTGCTGGGGCGGCCGCCACGCCCACGGCCGCCGCTGACTGGCCGGTTGGCCGGGCGATCCTTGCGTGGGCCGCCGAGATCCTCTTCCTTCTCGGCGGACAGGCCGGCGCGGGTCCGGTCGGCGGTCGGCAGCGTGCCGTGACATCGGCGGGTATCGACAGGTCGGTGTAGAGCCACGGCGACGTGTGGTAGGTCTCCGGCGGCTCGGGCATATCGAGGCCGAGCGACTTGTCGATCAGTCGCCAGCGCGGCATGTCTTCCCAGTCGACGAACGTGACCGCGACGCCGGTCGCGCCGGCTCGGCCCGTACGGCCGATCCGGTGCGTGTACGTGTCTGGGTCCTCCGGGCAGTCGTAGTTGATCACGTGAGTGACGCCGGTGACGTCCAGCCCGCGTGCCGCGACGTCGGTGGCCACCAGAACGTCGACCTTGCCGGTGCGGAACGCGCGCAGCGCCCGCTCGCGAGCACCCTGGCCGAGATCGCCGTGCACGGCGGCCACGGCGAAGCCGCGGAAGTCGAGGTCGGCCGCGACCCGGTCGGCGTTCCGCTTCGTACGCGTGAAGATCATCGTCAGCCCGCGGCCGTTCGCCTGCAGGATGCGCGCCACGATCTCCAGCTTGTTGAGCGAGTGCGTCCGGTAGACCACCTGTTGGGTCTGCGGGATTTGGACCGGTCGCGGCGGTGTGCCCGGCGTGGATGGTTATCGGGCTGCGCATGAACCGCCGAGCCAGCGTCAACGATCGGGTCGGGCATCGTCGCCGAGAACAGCATCGTCTGGCGGTCGCTCGGAGTCATCGAGATCAGCTTCTCGACGTCTTCAAGGAAGCCGAGATCGAGCATACGGTCCGCTTCGTCCAGGACGAGCGTGCGTACACCGGCCAGCGTGAGTTGCTTGCCCTTCGCGAGATCGAGAAGGCGGCCGGGCGTGCCGACGATGATCTCGACGCCGCGTTTCAGCGCCTCGGTCTGCGGTTCGTACGCCACACCGCCGTAGATGGCGAGCACACGCACGCCACGGGTCAGGCCGGCCATCTTGAGGTCGCGGGCGACCTGGATGCAGAGTTCACGGGTCGGTACGACGACGAGCGCCTGCGGGCGGCCGTCCGTACCCTCGGCCGGTGCCTTGAGGCGCTCGAGCAGCGGCACGCCGAAGCCGAGCGTCTTGCCGGTGCCGGTCGGCGCCTGGCCGATCAGGTCGGCGCCGCGGATAGCGATCGGCAGCGCATATTCCTGGATCGCGAACGACCGGTGGATTCCGGATGCGGCGAGTGCCTCGACCGTTTCTGGTCGAGCGCCGAGCTCGGCGAACGTCGGGCTGTCCGGCTTGACCGGTGCGAGGGAATCTGGCTTGGCGAGTTCTTCGGTGATCTCCGTGATCGGTGCAGCGTCGGTCGGGACCAGCTCGGGGCTGGTTTGGTGGTCAGTCATGAAATGTGGGGTGTCCCTCTCGTGGAGCGCCCCATCTTCAGCTGCATGTTGTCGATCACGTGCTGTCGATCGCATGCGAGGAGCGCCAGTTGTCTTTGGCGTGGGCCACGCACGACGGGAAACGTCGCGGGCGACACGCGTGCGGCAAGCCCTACGGCCGGGTGTCGCGCGGCGGTCTGCGGATGAGCGGACCAGCGCCACACAGCGGCCAAGCCGGCTGCAATATCGATAGTCTACGCGGAATGCCTGGCCAATGGTGAATCCGGCACCGTGGCGTGCTTCATGCACAACGCCGGCATCAGCGGGAATGATCCCGTTCGACACGCGATTGTCCGGTTCTTGCCGGGCGCGTCGCCGATCGGCGAACAGCCGGGCCGTCCATCGATGGCTAGCCCGGGACGGTCGCCCGTCCCGGGCGCAAGCCTGTCCGTTGAGCGGTCGAGTCTCGGCGGGCGGAGTCCCAGTAGCCCAAGTCTCAGCGGCCCGAGGATCAGTGACCGGCGGTGAACCCCACCGCGCGCGGCGACGCCTCGGCGATCTCGATGAATGTGATCTTGTCGACCGGCACCAACACGCGCCGGCCCTTGTCGTCGTCGAGGCTTAGCGTGCCCCCCGTCTTCAACGCCTCGGACACCGCCTTCTCGATTTCCGCCGGCGATTGGTTGCTCTCCAGCACCAGCTCCCGGTGGGCGTACTGCACACCGATCTTGACCTCCACGAAGGTCCTCCCTGTATCTCGTTGTCGGCGAGCGGTGTCCGTCGCTGCGCCGTGCACTGTCGCCTATGTGAGCCTCGTCGATTCCGCTCGGCCTGGGACCAGGCTAGCGGCCGGCATCATCGCCGCCGCGTGACATGTCACACCGGCGTCGTCGGCCTGCTATCCATTGTTCGCACGCCGGGCTCAGCGACTGTCGACCGATTCGCTATGGGCGGATTCGCCGTCAGCGGATTCCACGCCTGGGTTGCCGTGCGAGCTTTCGCCGCCGTGCAGCGGGAAGCTGGCGATGCCGCGCCACGCGAGCGTCGCCATGAGCGCCTCGGCCGCGGCCTTCGGCACCTGCCGGCCGCCGGACAGCCAGAACTGGGCGGACGTAACGGCCGCGCCGACGAGGCCGGCCGCGAGCAACTCGGCCGGGGCGCGGTCGACGCCGGTGTCGCCCATGATCGTCGCGGTGATCGCGTCGATGCAGGAACGCTCGGCCCGGTCGACCCGCTCGCGTACGGCCGGCTCGTTGCGCAGATCCGACTCGAACACGAGCCGGAACGCTTCACTTTCGTGGTCGACGAACTCGAAATAGGCGCGCATCGCACCACTCACGCGGTCTTTGTTGTCGCTCGTGGCGGCCATCGCGTCGCGTACGTGGGCGACCAGCGCGTCGCAGTGCGTGTCGAGCAGTGCGAGATACAGCTCGAGCTTGCCGGGGAAGTGTTGGTACAACACGGGCTTGGAGACGCCGGCGCGCTCGGCGATGTCATCCATGGCGGCGGCGTGGTAGCCGTTGGCGACGAAGACATCCTGAGCCGCGGCGAGCAGCTGCTTACGGCGGGCCGAGCGTGGCATGCGAACTGGTCGCCCGCCGCTGTTCGTCCCCTTTGCCGTGGCGACCATCGTCACCTCCACCTCACCCATGCCAATCTCCCGTCACTTACAAGCCTGCCGTCCCACCCCACGGGCTCCTCGTGACGCACCAACAGTGTGCGTCTTCGGGGAATTTCCGGTGCATCTCGTCGTCAATCGTCCCTCGGACGACGAGACACCATCCATCGACCGGTTAACGGGCGTATCTGAACACGGTAGCCTCACCGTGGGCAACCGAGGAGCGCGCGGTGGACGAAGTGGGACAACCCGGCGTCGCACAACCGGGCACGGGTGACGGGTCGCGGGACGACGCGACCGGCTCGCGCGCGGTCTCCGACGACCTTGGTGGCTCGGAGTCTAGTCCGGGCGACTCGTCGTGGCCCGACGACGATCCGTTGGGCATGGCCTGGCCGAGTGCCGGGCAGGCTTCCGGTCGGGCGTCGGCCGACTGGTACGGCCAGGCGACGGCACGCAACTCTCATGACCGCTATCCGACTTCGGGTGGCGACCGGCACCCATCGGAGGGTTCGGGCGGGCGCGTACATCTTCCAGGCGAACGGCATCCGTCCGACCCCCACGGGTTCGCGCCGCCACGGGCGCAGCCCGATCCGTCGGCTGGGCCGGTGCCCTTAGCCGGGCCCGATCCGTCGGCTGGTCTGGAGCCGCGGTCGGAAAGTCCATCGCACGCCACGCCGGGGATGGATGCCGAGGCATGGCGTGCGCCCGACGGCGATCGCTACTGGAGCCGTACGTCGACCGGCCCCGCTCGTGGCTCGGTGCCGTTGACGGATGCGTTGACGGCCGAAACGATCGAGGCGCCGTTGCTGGCCGCGGCGGCCGCGCGGCCGTACGGGGAGCCGGTGTCGGCCGCTATCCGGCTGCCCCAGGTGTTTGTTCCACGGCCACGGGCCGGCGACTCGTACGGTCAGCGGCCCGGTGACGTTCCCCGCGAGTCGAACGACTCCGGCACGGCCCAGCCGGCGCCCGACGTCGATCCGGAGACCGATTCGCCGCGGCCCGGTGCGTCCAGATATCCGGAGTCTCCGTACGCCCGGGCCAGTGCCGCCGTGCCGATCCCGTCGGTGCGGCCCGATCTTCCAGCGCCGCCGTCCGTGGCGGCCGAGCGGCGTTCCGCACGTGACACCGTGTCGCCCGATACGGCCGGATCATCCATATCGGTCGGTGGCGCCGCCAGCGAGCCGGCCGGCATCCCGACACAGGTGCGGCCGGCGCCCGCTCCGATGTCGGCGACGGCTCCGATGGCGGCACCGTCCAGCACGCCGGACGTCGCGGCCTCCTCCGACTGGCCGGTCGCTGCCCAGCATGGATCCTCCGAGCACGCATCCTCGGGCGAGCACGGATCCTCCGGCGAGCACCGTGCGTCCAGCGAGCACCGATCCTCCGAGCACAGTGCGTCCGGCGAACACGGCGAACACGGCGAACACGGCGGAGCGGCGCAGCATGGAGCGGGAGCGCCGCGCGACCCCGACGGTCCGAGTGCGGACCGATCGGGCGAGCAGTCATGGCAGGCCGCGATACCGATGCCAGGTCGGCCACCCCGACCCACGGGCGTACCCCCCTCAGCCGCAGCGGCCGCGTCGAGCGAATCCGGCGGGCCGGACAGCACCGGCGCCGGGCGGTCAGAGGGAGAGTCCGGTTCGGCCGCTGAGCCAGAGGCGCCGGAAGACGTACCCCCGATTTTCCGGCAGACAGCGAACCCGCAGCGGGCCGACCAGCCCAATCCGGCTGGTCCGCCGTCGACGGGCGAATCCGCCGCTTCGCGCCAATCGGGCGAGGTGCACGGTTGGTCGCCATCGCGCGAGGTCCGCAATAGGCGCGGCCCGTGGCTGCGGGGGGCCGGATCGATCCGATCGGGTCGCTTCGGCGGTCGTCCGATGTCGATGTTCTCGTCCTCGCCGTACGAGGACGATCAACGGCACGACGCCGACGTGCCGGCGACGGAGGCCGATGCCGCCGGTCCGGATGGCGGCGACGTGAGTGCGCCGACGGTGGCGATGCGCCCGGCGACGTATCCCGCGACGTCGGAAGCCGCGGCGAGCCAAGCGCGCCGTGGCCTGCCGCCAGATCCAGACGAGTCGTGGTACGCCAACGATCCGGCTCCGTCGGCCAGCGCGACCGCGGCGGAACCACCGGGCGCGGCCGAACACGATTGGGATGACCTCCATCGATTCGCCCTCGTCGACCAGCCGACCTTGCCGCATCGGGTGCCCGCCAAGCCCGATGTGCCGTTCGCCGATACGGGCGAGCTCGATGACTTCGACGATGTCGTGGACGAGGTCGCCGACCTGCCGATGCCCGATCTGGACGGTCCGGAGCTCAGTCGGATCGCGAGCCGGCTGCGGCACGACGAGGAGTCCGTCCCCGAACTGCCGGATGAGCTCGACGTGGCGGCTGTGCTCGCCGCCGTACGCCAGGTGAGCGGCGTACGCAGCGCACAACTGCGGCCGAACCCCGGCGGCGTACACATTCTTCGGCTGGATCTCGCCGACGATGCCGACGCCGGTCGGGTGAGCCGCCAGGTCGCCCGGTTGTTGAAAGAACGGATGGGCCTGGCCGCCGAGCCACGACGGCCACGTCCTACACCGGGGGCGGCCGGAGATGGTGGCACCACAAGCGCGGCAGCTGGGCGTCCGGCATTCGCTCCGCCATCACGGCCGGATACGCCATCGCGATCGACCGCGCCAACGCGACCCGCAGCGGCCAGCGAGCCGGAAGCGGTGGGCGCTCCGGCTGCCCCGGTGCCGGCTCCGCGGGTCGGTTCGTCGGCGGCGACCGAACGAGGCGCTCCGGCGGTGTCGGGCGCATCGGCTGGGCCGTCCGCATCAACCGGGCCGTCCGCATCAACCGGGCCGTCCGCATCAACCGGGCCGGCCGCGCCGGCCGGAGCCGGGCCATCCGGGCAGGTCACATCGGATGGGAGAACGAAGTCCGCGGCGGGTGGCTCGGCCACACATGTGCGCCCGGCCGCCCATGCCGGATTGGGACACGATCGACCCGGAGGCTCGACCGTGTCGGGCGCACCGGGATTCCGCCCGACGATGCCGGGTGAACCGGGAGCCTTCCTGCCCGGGATGGCAACGGTCGCGGCCGCCGCTCCGCTGGCGCGGGTGCCGGGCCAACCGCCACGCATCGTGATCGACCAGGTGCACGTATCGACACTCGGCACCGAAGCCACCGTCGAGGTGCGGCTGCACTTCGGGACGGTGGCCACGGTCGGCAAGGCGACTGGCCCCGCGGTCGATGCCTACCTCCTACGCCTCGCCGCTCAGGCGGCCGCCGGCGCGATCGACTCGTTGATCACCGCCGCGGAGATCGGCGGCCGTTCCGGCGGCCCGGCCGGCTCCGACGCGGGCCGATCGCCATCCGGATCGGACAGTGCGACGGCCGTCCGACCGCCAACCGGTTCGGCCGGTGCGACGACCGTCCGGCCGCCGGGCGCACCGATGCGGTGCTACATCGAGCACGCCGGTGTCGTGCCGTTCGGCAGCAGCGTCGTCGCGGTCGTGGTCGTGCTCGTCAGCGGCGACGGTCGGGTCGAGCAACTCGTCGGATCGGCCCTGGTAGCGGGCGATCCTCGGCACTCCATCGTCCGAGCGACGCTGGCGGCGGTGAACCGTCGCCTAGAAAGCTTGCTCACGTGACGATCGACTGGACCGAATGTCGCAACTTTTGGACTCCTCGGCGCGCCGAATCCGGAAGTGACCACGAATCGGTCGGACGAAAGCATACTGACGGGGTGAAACGGGCCATTTTGGTCGACGAGGGTTCACTCCATCTCCGTACGGATCTCGCGCCGCCGTGGCCGGGCCGGTTCGTACGGATCGACGGCACGCGCACGTACGTCCGCGACACGGCGGCGGCGTCACCGCGGACGGCCGAGCCGGCGCTGTACGTGCACGGCCTCGGCGGCTCGTCCCAGAACTGGACCGACGTCGCCGGCATGCTCGACCACCGGCTGGCCGGCGAGGCTATCGATCTCCCCGGCTTCGGACGAAGCGATCCGGCCGATCGCTACTCGGTCGACGCCTTTGCCCACCGAGTGATCCGGTGCATTGAGGACAGCAAGCGCGGCCCGGTCCATCTCATCGGCAACTCGCTCGGTGGCGCGATCGCGGTCAAGGTCGCAGCCGTACGGCCGGACCTCATCCGAACGCTCACCCTCATCTCGCCGGCGCTGCCATTCCTTGACCCGCGGCGCTCGGCGCAGGGCCGGCTGTTGCCGCTGCTCGCGATCCCGCGCGCCGATCGGCTCGCCCAGCGACGGCTGGCGACGATGTTGCCCGAGGTGCTCGCCCAGCAGGTGCTCGACGCGTGTTTCGGCGATCCGGCCCGGATCCATCCGCTGCGGTTCGCCGAGGCGGTGCAGGAGGCGCAGTTGCGCTACGACGTGCCGTGGTACGCCGACGCCTACGTACGCACGTTGCGCGGTCTCGTCGGCAGCTTCTTGCGGGCGTACCTGCCGGGCAGTAGCTCGCTGTGGCGGACGGCGGCCCGGGTGAACCGGCCGACGCTGGTGATCGGCGGTCGGATGGACCGGCTCGTCGACGTACGTGTCGTTCCGCATGCCGCGCGGGTGATCCGAGATGCGCGGCTACTGATGCTGGCCGACGTCGGACATGTCGCGCAGATGGAAGCACCGGAACTCGTGGCGCGCGCGATCGTTGGCATGCTTGATGAAGTCACTACCCAGCCCAACGCTCCCCGGATCGCCAACACCGGCGCCATACACGCCGGCGCCGCGCGCAGTCGTGCCGCAAGCACCGGAGCCGTACGCAGTCGTGCCCCAAGCACCGGCGCCGGACGCAGCGACGTCGCCGCCCAAGATGGCGGTGACACACGCACCAACGGCGGCCGGAGTTCGGGCCCCAGAATTCGCAAACCGGCCCGCGGAACGGCCGCCGGACGGGCCGCCTGAATCTGTCGACGCTCGCGGTGGCTCGGGTCGTGAGATGCTACCTGCGATGTCTCCCCGGCACCGTGGCGCGCATCGCCACCCCAGCCGCCATCGCTATCAGCTGCTTCTCGCCGTGGTGGCGGTGCTGGCTGTCATCGGCGCCGGCGTCGTCCTCGTCGACCATCTCGATATTGCGCGCGCGTCATCGCCCGGCGCCGACCAGCAAGTGGGCGTGATCGTCGACCCGTCGACGGCAACCGTCCCGTCCGCGTCGCCCGCTCCGTCGCCCTCGGTCGCTACCCAATCGGTCATCGCTTTCGACATCCCGTTCCCGCACTCCGGCCCGCGGACGTTCCAGTTCGCGACGACGACCGGTCCGGTGCTCGGCATGTCGGGGCCGATCCGACACTTCCGGCTGGCGCTGGAGTCGAACATCGACGTTGTCTCGATGGCCGACTTCACCGCAAAGGTCGACGAGACGTTGGGTGACCCGCGGAGCTGGATCGCCGGCGGCAAGTACCGCCTGCAACAGGTGCCGCGGTCGAGCTCGTACGACTTCACCGTCTACCTGGTGACGTCGAACACCACTCGGCACATGTGTGCCCCGCTGCCGACCAATGGCTTCACGTCCTGCCGGCAGGGATCGCACGTCGTGTTGAACCTCGACCGGTATATGACGTCGGTCGCCGGCTACCGGTCGGCGGGGGTGCCGCTGGACACCTATCGGACGTACATGATCAACCACGAGATCGGCCACGCGCTGGGGCACGACCATGAACGGTGTCCGGCCAAGGGCGCGCTGGCTCCAGTAATGCAGCAGCAGACTCTCGGACTGCACGGATGCGTCGCCAACCCGTGGCCGTACGTCGACGGCAAACAGTACGACGGGCCAACCGGGTCCTACTGATCCGCCGCCACCGGTCGCAAACCCGGTCGAGGCCTGCGCGGCAAATCACCGCAAACCCCGTCGAAGCTCATCGCTCGATCTGACGTTTCGCCGAACCCATGGCAGGCTTGGCCGCAATGTCACCGACCAGCCCCTCCGACGACATGCCCGAATCGCACTCGGACGGCCGCACACCGCGGCCCCGAGGGCTCGGTCGCCTCCGGCGTGAACGCGAACCGGCCGATCCCCACCGCGACGACGACACCGACCTGTGGGTACGGATGCTGACGCCGACGGCCGATGACGAGGAGCGCCTGCCCTTGCGGCGGCCGGAGGCGGCATCCGCGGACATCACGAACACGGCATCTGCGCTGCGCCGGGATCCTCGTGGCGAGCGTCCGGCCGACGCCTCGCCGGGGCGGCGGCCGAGCGCCCAGCAATGGCCGGCCGGCGCGCCACCAGCCGGTGGCGGTCCGGCCGGCGATGCATCGCCGCCGACGTCGGGCGGCCCGGACGGATGGTCGGCGTTCGGTGCCACACCGGGCCATCACGATCCAGAGACCAGCACTGGTACGGCCGGCGGCACGCCCACGCGCCAGGGTGCCGTCGCATCCGGTCCGGCCGGCGCCATTCCACCGCAGCGTCCCGAACGCGGCCGTTCGGCCGATGCGCTGCGAGCTCAGGAGCAGACATGGCCCACGGCGGGTAGGCACCCGTCGCGACCGAGCGGCGAGCAACAGTCATCGGCCGCCTCGGGTGTCGCCCAGCCACGGCCGAGCGGATCGCTGCTGCGATCACCGGGAGGCCGAGTCGACTGGGCCAACCCTGAGCCGGCGGCACCGACCAACCCGGAGAACATGAGTCGAGGGCAGCGCCCTCCCGCGCAACGACACCAATCATCGGCAGCCGCTGGTTCGGCAACGCCCGGTAGTTCGGCTACGCCCCCTGGTCGGATTACGCCCGCCGGCTCCACGACGCCGGGCGGTTCGGCCTGCGCCGGGCGATGGACCCGGCGGGCCGGACACCGGCGAGATCCGCCGCGGCCGGCATACCGATGGCCGTGGCGTACGACGGGAATCGATGGAATGGCCGCCGCGCCGCGATCGTGGTTCGTCACACCATGAGCCGCAGCCGCGTCATGGTGTCGACCAGCCCGCGCTGTCGGACGGCCCGAGCGACGGTGCCCAGTCGGCCGCGGATGTGACCGGGCGCCTCGATCGGGGTCGCGCCGATTCCGCCGCGCCGACCAGTTGGCGCACCGACGGCGGCCGGCATCACACGGTTGACGACGTCGGAGCGTACCGACCGGCCCCGCCGTACCTGCCCGCGCACGACGGGCGTCGTCGCGCCGCTGATGCTCGAGAAACGAGCGAGCGCGTGGCGCGGCCGGTGGGTCAACCGGGGATATCGCCACCGACGCGTGGTCGGCACTACACGCCCGATGTCGATGATCTTCGTGGTGGCGATGTCGGCCGTGCCTTCGCCGACACCACTCGGCACGGGACGGTCTCGCCAACCGGTTCGGCGTCGCCAACCTACCCGCGCGTCATGTCGCGGCCGACCGCGGAGCCAACCTCGCAACTCACGGTCGCCGCGCGGTCGTCGAACGGCGTCGCTACCCCATCGCGGAACGATTTCGGGCCCGACCCGGCCGTACCCACAACGGGTCTGAACACCGCCACCGCGGACCGTGACGCCCTCACCGCGACCGCGGCGAGGCTCACCCACCATCAGCAGCGACGGGTCATCATTGCCCTGGTCGTCGTGGCGTTGCTGCTGCTCGGCGGCTTCGGCGCAAGTCGCGTGCTGCGGCGCGGGCATCACGATACGCGGCCCACCGCTGCGCCAAACTCGGCCGCCGCCGGTGGCTCAACAGCGTCACCAAGCCCGGCGGCGAACCCGTCCGGCATGCCGACCACGGGTCCGGGCAAGTTCACGCTCGCGACCACGACCTCGGCGGTGCTCGGCACGGCCGGAACCGTCCAGACGTTCCACGTCGCCACCGAAAACGGCGCGGAAACCGCACACGGAGGCGAGGACGCCAACGCGTTTGCCGCCGATGTCGTGGGCGTGCTCGGCGACTCGCGCAGCTGGATCGCGAGCGGCAAGGTGCGCTTCCAGCAGGTGCCCTCGAAGACCAAGGCGGCCTTCACGATCTACCTCGCGACCGAGACGACGTCGGAGAAGATGTGCGCCGCCGGTGGTTTCCACACCGACAAGATCACATCGTGCCGCCTACCCGGCCAGTTGATCATCAATCTCAGCCGGTGGATGACGTCCGTCGACGGGTACGGTGCGCCGCTTGCGACCTATCGGGCGTACGACATCAACCATGAGGTGGGCCGGCAACTCGGCCACCAGAACGAGGCGTGTCCGGGTGCCGGGAAGACTGCGCCCGTAATGATGCAGCAGGCGCTCGGCCTGCAAGGCTGCGTGGCGAATGCCTACCCGTACGTGGGCGGCAAGCTCTACTCCGGCCCCGTCATACCGTGACCTTGGTCGCCTCTGGAATTCCCGGGGCCGCAGAATCGTTGCGTGTCAATGATCACGGACCGTTTTCTGGGCCGTGAGTGACAATAGGGGTCTGCGCCACAAGCTGAAGGGTCATGTCCGTGTCCTTGCCGCCCTTGGTCGAACCAGCCGCTGAGCTGAGCGTCGACGAGATCCGCCGGTACTCGCGCCACCTGATCATCCCGGATGTCGGCGTCGCCGGTCAGAAACGGCTCAAGAACGCCAAGGTGCTGTGTCGTCGGCGCCGGCGGCCTCGGCTCGCCCGCGCTGATGTATCTGGCCGCCGCCGGCGTCGGCACGCTCGGCATCGTCGAGTTCGACACCGTGGACGAGTCGAACCTGCAGCGCCAGATCATTCACGGCCAGTCCGACATCGGCCGGCCGAAGGCCGAATCGGCCCGCGACTCGATTCTCGAGATCAACCCGTACGTCAAGGTCAACATCCACGGCGAGCCGCTGTCCCGGGACAACGCGATGCAGATCTTCGCCGACTACGACCTGATCGTCGACGGCACCGACAACTTCGCCACGCGTTACCTGGTCAACGACGCCGCCGTGCTGCTCGGCAAGCCGTACGTCTGGGGCTCGATCTACCGCTTCGACGGCCAGGCGAGCGTGTTCTGGGCCGAGTACGGCCCCTGCTACCGCTGCCTCTACCCGGAGCCGCCGCCGCCCGGCATGGTGCCGTCCTGCGCCGAGGGCGGCGTGCTCGGTGTGCTGTGCGCGAGCATCGGCTCGATCCAGGTCACCGAGGCGATCAAGCTGCTGGCCGGCATCGGCGAGCCGCTGGTCGGCCGGCTGATGGTCTACGACGCTCTGGAGATGAACTACCGCACAGGTCAAGGTCCGCAAGGACCCGAACTGCGCGGTCTGCGGCGAGCACCCGACCGTCACCGAGCTGATCGACTACGACGACTTCTGCGGCGCGGTCTCCGACGAGGCGGCCGAGGCGACGTGTCGGTTCGACGATCACGGTCGGCGAGCTGCGCGACTGGCAGAACGCCGACAAGCCGATCGACCTGATCGACGTGCGGGAGCCGGCCGAGTGGGAGATCGTCCGGATCCCCGGCGCACGCCTGCTCCCGAAGGGCGACATCCTGTCCGGCCAGGCCCTCGCCGACCTGCCGCAGGACCGGCAGATCGTCCTCTACTGCAAGACCGGCGTACGGTCGGCCGAGGCGCTCGCCGCGCTCAAGGCGGCCGGCTTCAAGGACGCCGTACACGTCCAGGGTGGAGTGACCTCCTGGGTCAAGCAGATCGACCCGGCGCTGCCGAGCTACTGACCGTTCCACATTGTTGTCCGCGTTAAACACCGGCCGAGCGGGATTGCCTGCTCGGCCGGTGTTTCACGTCCGATCGCACAGACATCATGCAGCAGCACGGGGGAGAGGGATCGGCCGTCGTGAGCAGGTAGCCTTTCGTCCATGGTCGACATTGACGCCGCGATCGGGTTCGTCGTCGCGCGCGGCGATCAGGTGGACCGCGCTCGGCTGTCGTGGCTGCGTTCCGAAGCTGCCGGCGCACCCCGACATGATCGCGAAGGTGGAGATGGGCCAGACCGCCTGACGGCGGCTGGCCCGCGTTCTGGGGCGGCGATCAGCCGTCGCATCGACGCGACCTGCTTCCGGCTGGCCGAACTCGACGACCTCGGTGCGCTCGATCGGCGATGCGGCCCGCGCCGCGGTGCGGTGGCTCGCGAGCCGCCAACGGCGCGGACGGCACGTGGCAGGAGGACGAGTCGCTCGCCGACGACGGCGCCGTCGTGGGCCAAGCCGGGCGATCCGGAGGCGACGCCTCTACCTGACCGCGAACGCCGGATTCTGGCTCACGGTCGCCGGCCCACCCGTGCCGGCGCCGTCGCCCGAGGCGACCACCCATGCCGAAGTGGTGGCGCGGGCCACGCAGGCCTTCCGGGCCGCGCTACGTCCCGACGGCTCGTGGCCGTCGTTCCTGGTCGCCGGCTGGCTCGGCGGCGCGATGCTGCTACCACACTGGCTGGTTCTACGAGTCCGCGCAGATCCAGCTCCGGCTCACCGACCGCATCCCGGACATGAGCGCCGCCGACGTCGCCTGGCTCGCGGCGGCGTTCCGTCGGGTCGGCCTGTCTCCGCTGGACTGGCGTGCTGGAGGCCGCGCGCCTGCGGCTCGGGCAGACCCAGCGCACGGACGGTGGCTGGGCCAGCGACGACGGCGAGGCATTCGACGTGCACACCACGCTCGCGGCGATTCGTGGGTTGCGCTGACGTCCTGTCCGGCCGACCTTTCCCACGCCGTGGCGGTCAAGATCTGCGTTAGTGCGCACTCATTGCTCCATTCGGCGCCTCAATAGGACCATGGCGGGGCACCAAACCGGATCTTGGGGGGCGAGCGCGACTTAGCGGGTTTGGCCGGTGCCGAACACGACGTACTTGGTGGATGTCAGCTCGGCCAGGCCCATGGGCCCGCGCGCGTGCAGTTTCTGCGTGGAGATTCCGATTTCGGCGCCGTACCCGAACTCGCCGCCGTCGACGAATCGGCTCGACGCGTTGACGAGGACGACGGCGGCGTCGACGGCGGCGGTGAACTCGCGGGCACGCGTCCAGCGACCGTGTCACGATCGTCTCCGAGTGCCCGGTGCCGAAGCGCCGGATGTGGTCGACCGCCTCGTCGAGCGAGTCGACCACGCGAGCCGACAGGTCCAGCGACAGATACTCGCGGCCGAAGTCGTCGTCGGTCGCCGGCTCGGCACCGTCACGCCTACGGAGGTGCCGGACGACACGACGGCCGGTGAACCGTGCACGGTCACGCCCGCGGCGTCGAGCGCCGGCAGCGCCCGAGCCAGGAACGTCGGCGCAACGGACGCGTGTACGAGCAGCGACTCGGCGGCGTTACAGACCGACGGCCGCGACGTTTTCGCGTTGAGCAGGATCTCCAACGCCATGTCGAGGTCGGCGCCGTCGTCGACGTACACGTGACAGTTGCCGACGCCGGTCTCGATCACCGGTACGGTCGATCCGTCGACGACCGAGCGGATCAGATCGGCGCCGCCGCGGGGGATCAGGACGTCGACGAGACCGCGGGCGGTCATCAGCTCCCTGTACGGTCTCGCGGGTCGACGCGTCGACGAGTTGGATGGCGTCGGCCGGCAAGTCCCGTCTTATCGACCGCGTCCCGCAGCGCCGCGACGATCGCCGGATTCGACCGGAACGCCGAAGACGAGCCACGCAACAACACCGCGTTGCCCGACTTCAGGCACAGCCCGGCCGCGTCGACGGTGACGTTCGGCCGCGCCTCGTAGATCATGCCGACAACGCCGAACGGGACGCGGATCTGCCGTACCTCCAGGCCGTTCGCAAGCGTCGAACCGCGGACCACCTCGCCGACCGGATCCGCAAGCCGAGCGGTGTCGCGCAGGCTCTGGGCAATGGCGGCGACCCGGGCCGCACTCAGCGCAAGGCGATCGATGATCGCCTCCGGCGTGCCGGCGGCGCGGGCCGCGTCCACATCCGCGGAGTTCGCGTCCAGGATTTCGCTGGTACGGGCATCCAGCGCGTCCGCCATCGCGAGCAGCGCGGCGTCCTTTCTCGTCGCGGTGTGCGTTGGCGAGCACGGTCGCGGCCGCGCGGGCGCGCGTGGCGAGTTCGGTGACCGTGGGCGGCGTTTCGGTGGTCATGATGTGTCTCCGTTACCGCAGAACGAGTTACAGCAGGACGAGATCGTCGCGGTGGACGACTTCGCGGTCGTAGCCGGGCCCGAGCGATGCGGCGAGTTCGGCCGTCGACCGGCCCAACAAGCCCGGCAATTCGGCGGCGTCGAAATTCACCAGACCGCGCGCGACGGCCCGGCCCTCGGCGTCGACGAGATCGACCGGTTCGCCGGCGACGAATGTGCCGTTCACGCCGGTGATCCCGGCCGGCAGGAGCGACGCGCGACGACCGACGACGGCCCGGACAGCGCCGTCGTCGAGGTGCAGGCGCCCGCGCGGAGTCGTCGCGTGCGCCAGCCAGAACAGCCGCGACCGTGGGCGCCGAACGGCCGGCTCGAAGTACGTCCCGACTGTCCTTGCCGGCGAGTGCCTCCGGCACGAGCGGCGCCGAGGTCAGGACGACCGGTATGCCGGCGCCGGTGGCGATCCGGGCCGCCTCGATCTTGGTGACCATCCCGCCGGTGCCGACGCCGGCCGACCCGGTTCGTCCGATCGCGACGCCGGTCAGGTCGGCCGGCGTGGCCACGACCTCGACCCGGCGGCTCGTCGGTAGCGACGGCTGGCCGGTGTAGAGAGCGTCGACGTCGGACAGCAGCACGAGCGTGTCGGCGTGGATCAGCGCGGCGACGAGTGCGGCCAGCCGGTCATTGTCGCCGAAGCGGATCTCGTCGGTGGCCACCGTGTCGTTTTCGTTGACGATCGGTACGGCGCCGAGGTCGAGCAGACGCCGCAGGGTCCGGTATGCGTTGCGATACTGTGCGCGCCGGGTCACGTCTTCGACGGTGAGCAGCACCTGTCCAACGGTGGTCATGTGGACGGCGAACGCCTCCGCATACGCCCGCATCAGCAGTCCCTGCCCGACGCTCGCGGCGGCCTGCTGGGTGGCGAGATCGTTGGGTCGGCGTGGCAGGCCGAGCGGGGCGAGTCCGGCCGCAATGGCGCCCGAGGAGACGAGGACCACCTCGCGCCCCTCCCGGACGGCGCCCACGAGGGCGTCGACGAGCGCGGTCACCCGCCCGCCGTCGAGCCCACCGGCGGTGGTGGTGAGCGACGACGAACCGACCTTGACCACAATCCGTCGCGCATCGGCCACACCCTGACGCATTTGCCCATTCTGCGCCGGAGGTTCGGGCGGCACACAATCGCTTTCCATATGGTGGAGCCGTGGACCGCCGCACATCCAAGACTCGGACGCCCGCCGCCGCATCCGATGGCGTCGAAGAGTACGTCGAGGCGGTGCTCGGTCTGGTCGAGCAGATCCCGCCCGGCCGGGCAATGACGTACGGCTCGATCGCCGAGTGGCTCGGCCGGGGCGGCCCGCGTCGGGTCGGCACGATCATGGCTCAGTACGGCGGCGGCGTCCCGTGGCATCGTGTCGTCAACGCGTCCGGCCGGCTCGTGCCCGGTCACGAGGTCGAGGCACTGCGCCGCCACCGCGCCGAGGGCACGCCGATGCGCGGCCCGAATCACGACCACGTCGACCTCGCGGCGGCGTTCTGGCACCCCGACGCCTGACGGCATTCGGCTGGGCATCAGCAGCGGCCGACATCAAGCGGCGGCCGGCAGTCCGGTCGCGGTCCGCACCGTAGCGTGATGTCAGCACGGTAGCGTGATGACCATGCCCGAGCTGCCTGGCGCCGCTGGTGAACCGATGCGGTTCACGCTCGACTGGGGTCGTCGGTATTCGCTCTGGGTGTTCAACTTCGGGCTGGCGTGCTGCGCCGTGGAGTTCGTCGCCGCCTCGATGAGCCGGCACGATCTGGCCCGGGCCGGCATCGATCCGAACGCCGCCGGGCCGCCGCAGATCGATCTCTTGGTCATCTCCGGCACCGTCACCGACAAGATGGCCCCGGCCATCAAACGGTTCTATGACGAGATGCCCGCGCCGCCGCGCGTAATGTCGTTCGGCGCGTGCTCGAACTCCGGTGGCCCGTACTGGGATTCGTACTCGGTGACGAAGGGCGTCGACCAGCTGATCCCGGTCGACGTCTATGTGCCGGGATGCCCGCCACGGCCGGAGGCGCTGCTGCGCGGCATCGTGCGCCTCCAGGACCGGCTCGCCGCCGAGCATGCCGGCAACGCGGAGCCGGCCCGCCCGTCACGGTCCGACCCGGCCGCGCTCACCACTCCGCTGGTACGGCCGCCCGACGGCACGGCCTGAGCGCCGCGGATCAACCCGCCGACACCGACAATGCCGGCCGGCGCTGGGCCGGAATTGCCGGCGGCGCAATGATGTCGAGCACGTCGGTCAGCGTCGCAATCTCCGAGCCCTGCCAGGGATCGGGCCGGAAGACCAGATGCCGCCCGAGATCGATCGCGGCCAGCTTCACTGGGGTCATGCCGACCGCCGCCGCACCGGTGAGTTCGTGGCTTCCGCCGTCGCCCACGTAGAGGCAGGACCCCGGCTCGACATCGAGGCGTGCGGTCGCGGCGGAGTACATGCGCGGATGCGGCTTGTGGTGGCCTTCCTCGATCGAGAGGACCCGGGCGTCGACCAGGCCGGCAATCGGCAGCTCGGGCCAGAATTCCGCGAGCTCGGGGGTGCAGTCGCTGACCACGGCCGTACGCAGGCCGCGACGGCGCAGCGACCGGAGCACCGTCACGGCATCCGGCCGCAATCGGGTGTCGGCCCGTACGGCATCGACCCGGGCCGCGTACGCCAGCCGGAGCGCCGCGATCGTCGGACGCCCGCCGGCCAACCGCGCCACGACACCGAGCGATCCGATGGCATCACCGAGCGACGCCGTGGAGCGGTCGGTGAAGGTCTCGTCGAGCGCCCGCGCGAACGCCGGTGGCGGGCAGCCGAGCATCGCGGCGACCCGGTCGTGAGCGGGTCCGCGTTGGACCGCCTCGGTCAGAGTGCCGAAGAAGTCGAACACGACGGCTCGGTAGGCGCGAGCGTGGGACATCCGACGTAACGCTCCGGCGGGGGGTGAGGAGGCAGACCGGCAACGGGCCAACCGAACGTATCGGCGTGACTACACCCCGCACAATCGGCCGGAAGCCTCATCCCAGTGGACGGACAGCGCCGTGTGCGGTCGTTATCGGCGCCTGTCAGGATTAGCGACCGTGCCCGGCCGAACACCAGTCCACGTCACGACCGTCCTCGCGTTGTCGCTCGCCGTCGTCATGATCTCGTCATCGGCGCCGATCATCGCGTACGCCGCCGCGCCGGCACTTGCCATCGCGTTCTGGCGCAACGCGCTGTCCACGGTCGTGCTGGCACCGGTCGCCGGTACTCGCCGGCGCACTGAATTCCGAGCGTTGTTCCGGCGCTCCGGTCGGCCCATTCTGGCGAGCTGCGCGCTCGCCGGTGTCGCTCTGGCGTTTCATTTCGGTACCTGGGTGCCGAGCGCGAAACTGACCCACGTCGCCGACGCGGTGGCACTCGGCGCGACGCAGCCGGTCTGGCAGGGGCTGATCGCTCGCGGCCAAGGGCGGCGACCGCCCCGGATTGTTTGGATCGGCATCGGCGTCGCCGTCACCGGTGCACTCGCGGCGACCGGCGCCGACATAGCGGTGTCCGGGCGCGCGGTGGTCGGCGATCTCCTCGCCCTCGCCGGCGGGTTGGCCGCCGCCATCTATACCGCGTTCGGCGAACGAGCGCGTACGGCGACGAGCACGGTCACCTACACGACGATCTGCTACGGGGTGTGCGCTGTCTTGCTCGGTGCCGTCTGCCTCGCCTTCCACGTTCGCCTGTCCGGGTATCCGGCCACGACCTGGCTCGCGATCGCGGGGCTCGTATTCGGCGCCCAGTTGCTCGGCCATTCGATGTTCAACTACGCCCTGCACCGCGTCACGGCCACGACTGTTTCGGTGCTGATCCTGCTCGAGGTCCCGGGCGCGGCTCTGCTCGCGTGGCTGTGGCTCGGCCAGGCGCCGTCGGCCGGCTCCTGGCCCGGTCTCGCGTTGCTGCCGATCGGCGTCGCCATCGTCGTGCTAGGTGGGCGCCGGGCGCCCGCCGGGCCAGCGGGCGAGACGGTGCCGGCGCCCGACCGTACCGCCGAAGGGTTAGTGCCGGCCGCGGACGCGAGCGCGGGTCCGGACCCGCAGCCACCGCGAAGCTGAATCCCCGAAGCCAGGTCCCGCGGGGTTAAAGCCCCACAGCGGCCTCGCTGGCCGACCAGAGCGCGGTCGCGACGGCCGGGTCCGAGGCGGCCCGGGACGGCGTGCGGCGCTTGCGATCCTGGTAATAGCCGCCGTTCTCGAGCTCGGCGAGCGGCGCACCGGCCAACCACACCATGGTGTCGGCGCCTTCGGCCGGCGTGCGCAGGCCGGGCATGAGCTTGTAGAAGCTCGACACGACGAGGCTCTGCCGGCCGAACCGGGTCCGCACGACGCCCGGGTGATAGCTGAACGAACTGATGTCCGGCCAGCGCCGGGCCGCCTCGGCGGCGAACAGGATGGTGGCCTGCTTCGACGCGCCGTAGACCGGGAAGGTTAGGTAGCGCCCGGGGGAGTTGAGGTTCGCCGGGTCGAGATGGCCGAGGCGATGCGCGTCGGACGAAGTGTGCACGACCCGCCCGCCGACGATCCGGTCGTGCAGCAGGTTCGTGAGCAGGAACGGCGCCAGGTGATTGACCTGGATGGTCAGTTCGAACCCGTCCACCGTCGTGGTCCGGCCCGCGAACGACCCACCGGCGTTGTTCGCGAGCACATCGATGGACGGGTACGCGTCGCGACAGCTCCGCCGCCAGCGTACGGACGTCATCGAGTCGGGCGAAGTCCGTCCGGTACGCCGCCGGAGCGACATCGCTGGCGCGAGCCAGGGTGGCCACGAGACCGAGGGCGTCGGCAAGGCGCGCCGGGTCGCGACCGACCAGCGCGACCCGTGCGCCAGCGGTCGCGAACGCCTTGGCGGCGGCCAGACCGATGCCGGAGTTGGCGCCCGTTACCACAACCGTCTGACCGGTGAAATCGTTCACAGAATCGTTCTCGTTCCGCACGGGCTGAGGTTACCGTGACGCGAGACGTGGTAACCCGCCAGTAACGCCGAATCGCCGATCGCCCGGTGCGACGATCGAGGGATAGCTTGGAGGCCGAGATGAGCGCAGCCGGACGCCCCCGACGCTCGTGCCTGGCGGTGCCGGGGTCGAGCCTCAAGATGCTGGACAAGGCGCAGGGCCTCCCGGCCGACCAGGTCTTCCTCGACCTCGAAGACGCCGTGGCGCCGCTGGCCAAGCCGGTGCCGCGCAAGAACGTCATCGCCGCGCTGAACAACGGCGACTGGGCCGGCAAGACCCGGGTCGTACGGGTGAACGACCTGACGACCCACTGGACGTATGGCGACGTGATCGAGGTCGTCGAGGGCGCTGGGGCGAACCTCGACGCGATCATGCTGCCGAAGGTGCAAGAGGCGTCCCATGTGCAGTGGCTCGACCTGACCCTGAGCCAGATCGAGAAGCAGCTGGGCCTGGTGGTCGGCAGCGTCGGGATCGAGGCGCAGATCGAGAACGCGCGCGGCCTCGTGAACGTGGACGCGATCGCGGCCGCTTCGCCCCGGATCGAGACGATCATCTTCGGCCCGGCCGACTTCATGGCGTCGATCAACATGCGGTCGCTCGTTGTCGGTGCGCTGATCCCGGACTACCCCGGCGACCCGTACCACCACATCCTCATGCGCATCCTGATGGCCGCCCGGATGCACGACCTGCAGGCGATCGACGGGCCGTTCCTGCAGATCCGCGACGTCGACGCCTACATCGAGGTGGCCAAGCGGTCGGCGGCGCTGGGATTCGACGGGAAGTGGGTCCTGCATCCCGGTCAGATCGACGCGGCCAACGCGGTCTATTCGCCGTCCCAGGGGGACTACGACCACGCTGAACTGATCCTCGACGCGTACGACTTTGCGACGTCCGAGGAGGGCGGCAAGCTCGGGGCCGTGATGCTCGGCGACGAGATGATCGACGAGGCGTCGCGCAAGATGGCGCTCGTACTGTCGGCCAAGGGCCGCGCCGCCGGCATGCACCGCACGACCGTGTTTACGCCGCCGACGAGCTGACCCACCGCACAGGCGTCCACTGTGGCCGGTTTCGCGTCCCGCTGACGTCACCACTCGCGACTAAAGGTGCAATGCGCACCGATCGTCGCAACCCGTCACCGACCCTTTCCATTGTGCGTTCTTGGCGAGGGTACGAATGGCGTGTTCACCCTTGCCATCGGTATCTGTCCCTGTGGATACTCGCGTCGCACCCGTTCAGCCTGGGGAGACTCTTACGACGCGCGCAGGGAGGGACTGCTCGATGCCATCGGTATCGATCAAAGGCTTGGCCTCGCGAAGAGGTTTATTGGCCTTAGGTATTTCAGTAGGGGTGGTGGCCGCGACTGTCGGTACCGCCGCGGCGCAAGCGGCGCCACACAATGCCGCCGCGACCGCCAGTGGTCCAACGAAGAACGTGATCGTGGTGCTGCGTGACCAGCACACCAATCTGTCGATCACCCGTGGTTCGAGCAGCAGCTCATCGGCCCGCGTCAAGGCGTTCCACGCCGACCAGTCTCCCGTGGTAAGCCGCGCGAAGGCGTTCGGCGCCAAGAACCTGCACGGGTTCTCGACCGTCAACGCGATTTCGGCAACGGTCACCCAGAGCCAGGCGACGCAGCTCGCGACTGACCCGTCGGTCGCCGCCGTCTACCCCGACCTGCCGATCAAGGCCGCGCCGATCGAGGTGCAGGCACCGGCGGCCACCGCGAGTGGTTCCTCGAAGCCGGTCGTGCAGACCGGCCCGGTGTGCCCGAGCAATCCGGGTCTGCCGATCCTCGAGCCCGAGGCGTTGCAGGTGACGAACACGGCGTTCCAGAACCCCAACACGCCGCAGGCGCAGAGCATCGTCGACGGCACCGGCGTCAAGGTCGCGTACATCGCGGACGGCATCGACATCAACAACCCCGACTTCATCCGTGCTGACGGCAGCCACGTCTTCGTCGACTACCAGGACTTCTCCGGTGACGGACTGGCCGCGGTGTCGGGCGCCGCCGAGGCGTTCGGCGACGCTAGCTCGATCGCGGCGCAGGGCCTGCACAGCTACGACCTGTCGAACTTCGTGAACCAGGCGCACCCGCTTCCGCCCGGCTGCAACATCACAGTTCGCGGCATGGCCCCGGGTGCGAGCCTCATCGGACTCAAGGTCTTCGGCAACTCGAACCAGGCGCCGACCTCGCGCTTCATTGAGGCCATTGACTACGCGGTGAGCCACGGCGCGGACGTGCTGAACGAGTCGTTCGGCGGCAACCCGTACCCGGACAACGGTGACGACCCCATCTCGCTGGCCGACCAGGCCGCCGTGGCGGCGGGTGTGACGGTCGTGTCGAGCACTGGTGACGCCGGTGTGACCGGCACCATCGGCACGCCGTCCGACACACCGGGCATCATCGGCGTCGGTGGGACGACGATCTTCCGTTCGTACCTGCAGACGACCTCGTCGGGCATCCAGCTGTCGAGCGGCAAGTTCGTCAGCAACAACATTTCCGGCCTGAGCTCGGGCGGAATCACGCAGTTCGGCACCGTACCGGACCTGGTCGCGCCGGGCGACCTCGGTTGGGCGCTGTGCACGCCGGACTTGTCGCTCTACGCCGAATGTACGGCCGACAAGACCGACGCCCAGGGCGATTCCCTGCCGTCCCCGATCCAGCAGTTCGGTGGCACGAGCCAGTCGTCGCCGCTGACCGCGGGCGCCGCGGCGCTGGTGATCGAGGCATACGAGAACACGCATGGCGGCGCGAAGCCGACGCCAGCGCTCGTCAAGCGGCTCCTGACGAGCACCGCCACGGATCTCGGCCACCCGGCTTACGAGCAGGGCTCCGGTCTGCTGAACTCGCTGGCCGCGGTCAAGGCCGCGGAAAGCTGGGAAGACAGCAACGGGCCGGCGAAGGCGGTAGGTAACGCGCTTGTTGTTGACAAGACGCAGCTGACCGCGATCGCGAACCCGAGCACGTCGGTTGCGCAGACCCTCACTATCACCAACGACGGCACGCAGTCCGAGACGGTCAACGCGTCCACCCGCGCACTGACGCACATCGTGAAGACCATCACGGGTTCGACCAGTCTGGACGTGACCCAGGCGCAAAAGAACGGTGACTTCTACATCGACGCGTTCGGCATAGAACGCGACTATGCCAAGGTCACGTTCAACGTGCCGGCCGGCATCGATCGGCTCACGATGGAAGAGGCAATGGACACGATGCCGGCGGCGACCGGCGCGGCCAGCCGCATCATCCTGATCGATCCGAACGGCGTGTACACGTCGTACTCGATTCCCCAGGGTGCGGCGAACTACGCGAACACCGACGTGCGCTTCCCGACGAAGGGCAAGTGGACGGCGTACATCGCGTTGTCGCACGGCTCCGGGTTCAGTGGCCCGATTCAGTGGGCGGTGCAACTGGCCAACTACGCCACGCACGGGACGGTCTCACCGTCGTCGTTCACCCTCGCCCCGCGCACGAGCCGTACGGTGACGGTCCACACGACCACACCGAGCCAGCCGAGCGACCTGTCGGCGTCGGTCCAGTTCACGTCGAACCGCGGCGTCAACATGTCGGTGCCGCTGACGATCCGCAGCGTCGTTCCGCCGCGCGCGACCACCTTTACCGGCAACATCACCGGTGGAAACGGTCGGGCGTTCTTCGGTTCGGCGCAGACCAACGATTACTTCATCCAGGTGCCGGCGGGTAAGTCCGATCTCAGCATCGGCGTCACCCTCGGCCTGTCGCATCCGCCGAACACGACCGACCTCACCGGTTTCGTCCAGGCGATCCTGGAGGGTCCGAACGGTCAGGTGTATGCGTTGGACAGCAACTTCAACGACGGCAACATCCAACTCCACCACCTGAATCCGCAGCCCGGCACGTGGGTCCTCACCATCGAGGCACTTAACCCGGTCCAGGGCGATCAGATCAACACGCCGTTTACCGCGAAGGTGAGCTACAACGCCGTCAAGGTGAGCGCGAGCCTTCCGCAGAGCACGAAGACGAAGATCGCCAGGGGTTCGACGGTCACGGTGCCGGTCACCATCAAGAACAACGGCGCCGCGACGCTGAACTACTACGCTGACCCGCGCCTGTCCCAGACCGGCACGATTCGGCTCGGCGAATTGAACCAGAACGACACGATCGCCCTGCCGCAGACGATCACGCCGCAGTGGTGGGTTCCGAGCCAGTCAACGCAGTTCACCCTGGGCGTCGCCGCTGACCAGCCAGTCAACGAGGACGTGTTCTTCAACTCGGGTGAACCCGACCACTACTCGGCCGCATCGGGCAACGGCGCGACGGTGAACTTCGTCGCGTCCGAGGTCTCTCCGGGTATCTTCGCGTCGGACATCGGCCAGACCGGCCCGTTCGCTGCGCCGGCCCCGGCCGGTACGGCGACGTTCACGGCGACCGCGACCGGTAAGTTGTTCGACCTGGACGCGACGTCGGATACGGCGGACCTCCAGACGTCCAGCGCAATATCGCAGTCCGCGTCGGCCGCGAGGGCCAACGCGATCGCGCGCAGCATCGCCGCGCACGGTCTTGCGTCGGGCAACGTCCGGATCAGCTCCTCCGACGCCCGTCCGTCCGTCTCGACGGCGGCCGTGGTCACACCGGTAGGTGGGCTCCTGACGCTGGCGCCGGGTCAGACCGGTGTCATCACCGTCACGATCTCGCCCACCAGCCCCAAGGGCTCGGTCGTCAACGGTCACCTGTACGTCGACACGCTCGACTTCTTCGCCAATGGCGGCGACGAGCTGATCGACCTGCCGTACACCTACACGGTGGGCTAACGGCAACAGTTGAATGACGAGTGAGGCGCCGGACTTCGGTCCGGCGCCTCATCCGTTGGCGAGTGCGAGACTCAGCAAGACTGCGCCGGTGACGCCGAGCACGAACACGATCCAGCCGACGATGATGCCGGCCAGGGCCATGCCGTCACCGGCCTCCCCGCTGACGCGGATTTTCCGGCGCGCGACGTGCCCGAGGATCGCCCCTACGAGCCCGACCAACCCGCCGAGTCCCCAGCAGAACAGGGTGGCCGCGCCGACGAGCGAGGTAACCATGGAGGCGGTGGCGAGGCTGCTCCGCGTTCTCTGCGGCACGTATCCGTACGGCGATGGAGTGGGCGCGTACGGATAGGGCGGCGTCGGATACGGCGTCGAGGGGTACGGCGGCTGGCCTGCGGGTGTGGATGGCGTCCCGGTGCTGGGTGGCGTTTCGGCGCCGGATGCCGGGTTATAGCGGAACTCGCCGGTGACCGGATCCATGTAGAGCTGCTGGTGCGTATCCGGATCGAGGTAGATCGGCGGATCGGCCGGCGCATCGCCGGGGGGTCCACCCGACCCGCTCGTCGGATCATTCGAGTACGGATTCGTCATCGCCGTCGCCCGCTCCGTCGTCGTTGAGTCGCTCCGGGCTCTGTCGTTTCGGGTCCGATCGCCCTCATGCCGAGTTTATCGGCAGCTCGATGGCGCCCGGGCCGCTCCCGGAAGACGGAGGCCCGTCGTTGCCGCGCGCCGACCCAACCGGCAGGATCAGTCTCATGGATTCAGTCAATGGTGCGACGCTCGAACCCGCGGCGGAAACAGTGAGCGGTCCCGAAACGGTCAGCGACCGCCTCGATGGGCGGGTTGCGCTCGTCACCGGGGCCGGCAGCGCAAACGGCATCGGCTACGCGACGGCCCGCCGGCTCGCCGCTCTGGGCGCCGAAGTGGCGATCGTGTCGACCACGCGACGGATCCACGAACGCGCGGGCGAGCTCGGCGTCACCGGGTTCGTCGCCGATCTCACGCTGGAGGAGGAGGTCGGAGCGCTCGCGGACGCACTCGCCGAGCAATATGGCCAGGCGCCCGACATCGTCGTCAACAACGCGGGCCTCGCGAGCAAGGCCAGCCCGGAGGTGCTGCGGCCGGTGGCCGATCTCAGCATGGACGAGTGGCGATCCGAGATCGACCGCAACCTGACGACCGCGTTCCTGGTCAGCCGCGTCTTCGTCGGCGCGATGGCCGAGCGCGGATGGGGTCGCATCGTCAATCTCGCCGCCACCGCCGGCCCGGTCAACGCACTGCCGACCGAGGCGGCATATGCGGCGGCGAAGGCCGGCGTGGTCGGACTGACGCGGGCACTCGCGATGGAACTGGTCGCCGACGGCGTGACGGTGAACGCGGTCGCACCGGGCATCATCCATACCGCGGCTTCGACTCTCGTCGAAATCAAGCAGGGTCTCGGAACGCCGATTGGCCGTCCCGGTATGCCCGACGAGGTGGCCGCGGCCATCGCGTTCCTGTGCTCGCCCGGAGCGTCCTACATCACCGGGCAGATGCTCGTCGTCGACGGAGGCAACAGCGTTCGGCAGGCGCAATACCGCTGACCGGGCGCGACCGCGTGGCGCGTGACCGGGCCGCCTCGCCGCGGTTGCACGCCGGCCGCCGACTGGATCCGTACGCGTTAACCGATGCTGGCGACGCCGACGACAATCAGCAGAGCAATGAACGCCAAATGCAGGTAGGCGATAACCAAAGCCGCTGTCGCGAGACCGCCTCCAGATTCACCCGAGCGATCAATCTGCCGCCGGGCGACGTGGCCGACGACGATGCCGGCCGGCCAGAAGACGAACGAAAGCAATGAGCGCCGCGATCGCGAAGCTGTTCGTTTGCCGAGCGGCCAGATAGCCGTACGGGCGATGGCTGGCGTGCGACGGATACGCCGGAGACGGATATACCGGAGACGGGCGCACCGGCGGCGGGTAGCCGGCCGGGCTCGGTCCTGAGCCGAGATCGGGGTACGACGGCGGATACTGCGGCCGGATAGCCGGCATAGCCCGGGTAGACGGGCGGCATTGGTTCGTACCAGACTGTCGGGTCGCTGAGCGTGGGGTCACTGAGCGTCTGGTCTAGGCGCGTCGGGTCGAGAGGCGTCGGGTGGGCGCGTCCGGGCGTCGGCTCGACTGGCGCGTGATCGCGGTCCCCGGATGCTCCGACGCTCATGACGCATCGACCCCCCGCCGATAGCAAACGATCGCGCGTCACGCCGTGCCCGCGACGACCGCCTTCTTCATCCACGGTAACCGCGCTTGTCGCGCCCAACGGCGGTCGTGGCGCTTATGCGACCGTCTTGTGTGCGGTCTGTAATGTCGGCGCGCCGGGATGTGTGGGCCCGCATAGCCGTGAGCACTTTCACCTCGTCGGGCCATCGGCGAAGCCTTGGCCGCGCCGGCGAACCACCGCGATACTGCTAAGTGACTCGTCGGTAACCGTCCACGCCTATCGGAGGCCATCGCCATGGCTCGCCTTGCCCAGACCACCGGCCTGACCGACATCCAGGTCTCGATCCTCGATACGGTCCGCGAGTTCGTCGACAAGGAGATCATTCCGCACGCCCAGCAGCTCGAGCACGCCGACGAGTACCCGGCCGACATCGTGGCGGGTATGCGGGAGATGGGCCTGTTCGGCCTCACCATCGCCGAGGAACACGGTGGCCTGGGCGAGTCGCTGCTGACCTACGCGCTCGTGGTCGAGCAACTGTCCCGTGGCTGGATGTCGATCTCCGGCATCGTCAATACGCACTTCATCGTCGCGTACCTGATTTCGCAGCACGGCTCGGCCGATCAGAAGGCAAGGCTGCTGCCCAAGATGGCCGCCGGCGAGGTGCGCGGCGCGTTCTCGATGTCCGAACCGGGCTGCGGATCGGACGTGGCGGCGATCCGCACCAAGGCCGTGCCACAGGGCGACGACTTCGCCATCAACGGGCAGAAAATGTGGCTGACCAACGGGAGCCACGCTTCGGTCGTGGCGACGCTGGTAAAAACGGACACTGGAGCGGATTCGGTCTACGGCAACATGACGACGTTCCTGCTGGAGAAGGAGCCCGGATTCGGCGAGACAGCGCCGGGCCTCACCATTCCCGGCAAGATCGAGAAGATGGGCTACAAGGGCGTCGAGACGACCGAGATGATTCTCGACGGTCATGTCGTGAGCGCGGACCGCTGTCCTCGGCGGAGCCGACCGGCGTCGGCCGCGGCTTCTACCAGATGATGGACGGCATCGAAGTCGGCCGGGTCAACGTCGCGGCCCGCGCCTGCGGCGATCTCGCTGCGCGCGTTCGAGCTGGCCGTTGCCTACGCCCAGCAGCGCCAGACGTTCGGCGCGCCGCTGTATAAGCATCAGGCGATCGCATTCAAGATCGCAGAGATGGGTACGAAGATCGAGGCAGCGCACGCCCTCATGGTCAACGCCGCGCGCCTGAAGGACTCGGGGCAGCGCAACGATGTCGAGGCCGGCATGGCAAAGCTGCTCGCCTCGGAGTATTGCGCCGAGATCGTGCAGGAGTCGTTCCGCATCCACGGCGGCTACGGCTACTCCAAGGAGTACGAGATCGAGCGGCTCATGCGCGAGGCGCCGTTCCTGCTGATCGGCGAGGGCACGTCGGAGATTCAGAAGACGATCATCTCGCGGGGCCTGCTCAAGGAGTATCGCGCCTGACCGTGCGCCGGCGGCTCGAAGGCGGTCGCTACACCTTCGTCAACGCCCGAATGGCGCGTTCGACCGCGATGCAGTGGTCCTCGACGTAATCAAGGCCGCCGGCGATCGCGATCTCGCGCGCTTCGGCCGAGAGCGATGCCTTGTTGGAGCCACAACGCGTTCGCGCCGATCTCCACCGCTTGCCGGGCGATCGGAGGGGTGTCGGCCGACGGCCGGAAGACGTTGACCAGGTCGACGTGTTCCGGAATGTCGGCGAGCGTCGGATAGCACCGCACGCCCCACAGCTCGTCCACGTACGGATTGACCGGAATGATGTGCCAGCCGTGGCGCATCATCTGCCGCGGCACGGAGTGCGCGACCTTACCGGGGTCACGGGAGGCGCCGACGACAGCGATCGTGTTCGACTCGGCGAGGATCTGTTCTGCGGTTCGCACACGGAAGAATGTACGTCGCCGACGCGTACATGACATCCACGCTGGTCAACGCCGTCTTGCCTAGAACCATCTGGCCCGGAACGCACATATGGCCGGGCCCTGCGGGGGACCCGGCCATATGTGTGCTATTTGCCAGCTGGCGCTCGCGTTAGCTGGCGCTCGACTCGGCCGTCTTGCGGACCTCGTCCATGTCCAGTTGCTGCGCCTGCTCGATCAGCGACTCGATGTAGGGTGCCGGAATGCCACCCGGCTGCTGATACAGGATCACACCGTCCCGAACGACCATGAGCGTCGGGATCGACTGCACGCCGAAGCGCTGCGCGAGCTCGGGCTGGGCGTCAATATCGATCTTGCCGAATACGACGCCATCATCCTCGTGCTTGCCGGCTACGTCTTCGAAGACCGGCGAGAAGCGGTGGCACGGCCCACACCAATCGGCCCAAAAGTCGACGAGTGCAATCCCGTCGCCGGTGAGCTCCTCGAAGTTGGTCGCGGTCAATTCCTGGGCGGCCATTCGGCGCCTCCGTTTCGTCTCACGTCTTTACCGTCGGTGTAACGAAAGTCGTCACTTTGCCATTCCCGGGCCCACCCGCGGCACGGGTAACGCGGCCCACATCGCAGAAGCGACCGAACCTGCCCCGGATGGCGCACACTGAGGTGGTGGATGCCGCAGTGCTGATCTTCGACGGTGATTGCGGTTTCTGTACGAGTTCGGTGAACTTTGCCCGGCGATATGTGCCAATCCGCGCCGTCGTCACACCGTGGCAACGGGCTGACCTAGCGTCGCTCGGCGTCGACCGCGAGCAGGCCGAGGAAGCCGTGCTGTGGGTCGGGCCGAATGGCGACGTTTTGGCTGGTCCGGACGCCATCGCTGCGCTCCTGCGCGACGCCGGCGGCTGGTGGCGGCCGGTCGGCACGGTGATGGGCACCCGGCCGCTGCGCCGCGTTGCGTGGCCCGTCTACCGCTGGATCGCCCGGAATCGGCATCGCCTGCCCGGCGGCACGCCGGCCTGCGCGATTCGACCGGACAGTCCCCACTCCGACAAACTGCACTCAGAGTGACGAAAGTTATTACTGAGCGGTATTGAAGCTTACGATCGCATAACTGTGATCGCCATCACTATCGTCGATACGCCTCCGTACCGCACACTGACATCACAAGAGCGTGGGCGGCGGGCGCCGGGGAGGGCCCCGCCGTTCATTGCGTCTAGGGTGCGGCATGCTTGCCGTACCCATTTTTTGTATCTCAGTTCGTCTCCATTGGCTGGTCAGTCGGAGGTCGGAATGCAGTTCGGGCGGTATTTCGAAGAATTCGAGGTCGGTGATGTCTATCGGCATTGGCCCGGCAAGACCATCACCGAGAGCGACGACCATCTGTTCTGTCTGATCACGATGAACCACCATCCGCTCCATCTCGACGCGCATTACGCCGAGACTTCGACCGCGTTCGGGCGCAACGTGGTGGTAGGCAACCTGATCTACTCCCTGCTTCTCGGAATGTCGGTCGCGGACGTCAGCGGCAAGGCGATCGCCAATCTGGAAGTCGAGTCGCTGCGGCACGTCGCGCCGACCTTCCACGGCGACACGATCTATGGCCAGACGACGGTGCTCGACAAGAAAGAGTCCTCCTCCAAGCCGGATCGGGGTGTGGTCACGGTGGAGACCCGCGGCTACAAGCAGGACGGCACGCTCGTGTGCATCTTCCGTCGGCGCGTGATGGTGCCCAAGCAGGCGTACGCCACCGACGACGGCCGCCCGAGCTTTCCCGAGCCCGCGGGCGACTGACCAACTCGTTCGCGCGACCGACTTGCCGCGCGGCGCCGTGGCCGGCTTATGCTGAGCCCGGAGGTCGTTATGCGCAGCTCCGATACCGACGCCAACCAGTTCGGCACGCTATTCATCGATACGACGATCACCCGATATACGCGGGCCGAGTGGGATCTGTTGGTGCGCCTGCCGGGCCGGATGGTCGCCGCGGCGACGTCCGATGAGACCGTCGGTGCCCGCCAGTCGGTGATCGAGGCCCTGGCTGGGCTGAACGCCATCGCTGCGGGCCGCGGTTCGCCGAATGCGCTGGTACGGCAGGTGGTCGGCACGATCTACGCGGAGCTCGATCTCGACTCGCCGTCGACCCGGGACGTGGGCAACGCCGACGAAACGGCCAGCCTCGCGCCGATCCTCGCCGCTTGCCGGCAGGCTGCGGCGATTCTCGCGGACCACGGCAGCGACGCCGACCGGCTCGCCTATGAGAAGTGGCTGGAGTCGATCGCGATCGGGGTTTGTGACGCGTCGCCGATGACCGGCGACGTGGGCGCGACGATGATGCGCCTGGCGACCGAACGATATCTGCTCGCCGAACTCGAGGACGCGTTCCGCTGAACGGTCTCGCCCGGTCATCCGCGGGGGCTGCCGACCGACCGGCGCGTGGTCGCGCTCGGCTCACCCCGTACCCTCTGGCTCTTGTGAGCGCAAGCACGGCCGATCCGGGCGATCCCGACGACATCGACCCGCGCGGGGTTGGGGTTGGCCCGTGGCCGGGGCCGTGGCCGGCCGATGAGCGATTCGATCCGGCGCTGCTGGAGGCGGGCGATCGGCGCAACGTCGTGGACCGATACCGATATTGGCGGCGCGAAGCGATCATCGCTGACCTCGACACACGCCGCCACGACTTCCACGTCGCGATCGAGAACTGGCAGCACGACATGAACATCGGCACCGTCGTACGCAACGCGAACGCGTTCCTGGCGCGCGAGGTGCACGTGATCGGTCGCCGCCGGTGGAACCGCCGCGGCGCGATGGTCACCGATCGCTACCAGCACGTTCGCCATCACGACACGATCGAGGAATTCGTTGCGTGGGCGCATGAGCACCGACTTGTCGTCGTCGGCATCGACAACCTGCCCGGTGCGAACGCACTGGAGTCGGCCGATCTGCCGCGTGCGTGCGTGCTCCTGTTCGGTCAGGAGGGGCCGGGTCTGTCCGAGACCGCGCGACAGGCGTGCGACGAGGTGTTCTCGATCGCGCAATTTGGTTCGACGCGTTCTATCAATGCGGGTGTGGCGAGCGGCATTGCGATGCACGCTTGGATCCGTACACATGTTGTCGCGGCCACTGGCGATGCACATTCCGGCGGGGGCGCATCTTCAGGCGCGGGCACAGCGCCGAAAGCCACCTGAGAATCTCCGACTTTTTGTCGCATTCGGCTACCGCTCGGCGAAACAGTCTGGCCGTATTCTGCGAGTAGGCTGCACAAACGGGTTAACCGGCCGCTAACGGGACGTCTGTGCCAAGATCGCGCGATCGGCTATCGTACGGGATGATCTTCTGATGAAGTTCTCCATCGATGATTCAACGCAACACGCACAACTGATACTGTAAGCACTGCCGCGGCAGCGCCTACACACCGCCGTAGCGCAGAGGGGGATGGCCCGAGATGGTCAAGAAGGTCCTCACATGGTGCTTTGTCGCCTTCCTGGTGTTCTTCGTGGCATATCGGCCAGAGAATGCGGCAGCGGTTTTCAAGTCCCTGGGTAGCGGCGTCGTCGACATCGCTCAGGGTTTCGGTGACTTCTTCTCCAGCCTCGTCGCCTGAGGCTTGGGCTAACCCGAGACCACGATGCCGCCACGAGATTCCGATCCGGGCGAATACCGGCGAGATGACGAATACGCCGATGAATATGCGCGCCGCGATTACGGCGACGGCGATCCGCAGACCGAAGAGATTCGCACGCGAGCCGGTCTACGAAGAGGAATTAGCTCCTCTGCACTATGACGCGTCGGGCCTGCTGCGGCCGGGCCGCGTCCTGCAGGTCGAGGAGGAGCCAAGCACGCTCGTGGCTCGCTATCTCTTCCCGACCGAGAAGTTCCGGGGCGAATGGCGCAAACACTGGACGCACCTGGCCGACCAGTTCGCGTACGCGGCGTTGGCCACCTTCGCCTTCGGCTGGCTGTGGGGCTTCCTAGTCAAACACCATCAGGCACCGCGACCGGCGTGGTGATCGTCATCTGGATCCTCGTGATGATCTTCATTACGTTCAAGGTCGCCGACTGGTATTACGACCGGTTCATCCTGACCAACAAACGGATCATGGCAGTCCGGGGCCTGGTAAGCCGTACGGTCGCGATGATGCCGCTGCTGCGCGTGACGGACATGAAGTACGAGCAGTCGGCCACTGGCCGCCTGTTCAACTACGGCACGTTCGTGCTGGAGTCGGCCGGGCAGGAGCAGGCACTGCGCGAGGTCAAGCGCCTGCCCAACCCGAACGAGCTCTACCTGCGCATCGTCGAGGAAATGTACGAGCCCGAGGCGGTCGAGGCGAAGCTCGCGGCTCGCAGCGCCGACCTGGACGACGACGGTTCGTAGCGCCTGGCTCTGCTGCTCGCGCCTGGCGCTTATCCTCGCGCCTGGGCGCCGCTGCTCGCGCCTGGGCGCCGCTGCTCGCGCCCAGCAAATGTACGGAAGTAGGCCGCTGCGCGGGCGTCGGACCCGCCAAGTTCCGTACAGTTCGGCGGCAACGGAACCGTCGTGATCATCGATACCCGGTCACCAGCTGAGAGACGGCCAAAAGTTTCATCATTGATACCAAAATGCACTCTGGCCCAGGCAACCTCACGAGCACCAATGGCGTCTTCTATAGCGTGACCGTGCTGACGCGCCACCCGAAGAGCAACGGAACGCCGGAGGAACCCGACCGGGCCGGCCTTTCCGAACCTCGTCGGGGTGCGCGCTGGTCCAGTAGACGGAAGGCGCGCACCGGCGGCTGCGACGCGGAGCGACGCAGATAGCATCGCGAAACGGCGTGGCCCGGTCGAGGTCCCGCCGCGGCAGGTTCCGGCCGCCCCGCCCGACGGCAGCCTGGGCGCGGCCGCCAACAAGTCCAGTGGCGGCGCCACGACTACCGCCGGCGGCTCAGCCGGAAACGGTGCCCGAAGCCGCTGCGCCGGAAGGCCCTCGCAACGCCCCGATCGCTGGGAGAGACGCCGTCCCAGCGACGGGCGAGAGCGGCCCGATGGGCGCGCGGCTGGCCACCCAAACAAGCGCAGCAAACCAGGTGAGCGCAACGAACCAACCTGGACCGAGCGCGAACGCGGCCGACCGGGCTCGACCGCCGGTGCGTGCGACAGACCAAGCTCGGCCTCAAGCGGGCGCGGCCAGCCAGGGTCGGTCGGGCGCGGCGGACCAGGCGAGGCCGAGCGCCATCTCGCCGGGCCGGGCGCGGCCGAGCGCGGGCGCACCGGCCAGGCCGAGCGCGCCGAACCAGGCTCGCGCGCAGTCCGGCAGCGTCGGCCAGGCTCGGGCCAGAGAGGCCAAGACCGGAGCGAAGGCCAGCGGTCCGCGACGCGGGGCGCCGTCGGCTCGAGGCCGCGTAGCCGTGGGCCGCGTATCCGTGGGTGAGGTGGGGGATCCACGGATGCGCGCCCCGGTGGCGCCGGCGCGCCGACCATGGCGTCGGGCTCCTCGGTACGTCTATCGCCTCGCCGACCTCGACGAACTGTTCGCAAGCGCGGAAGCCGGGACGGATGCCACGGCCGAGGAGCGACGCGACCGGTCCAACCGCCAATCCAACTGGCGCGTCATCGGTGTCGTGCTGATTGTGGCGGCCGGGCTGGCGGTCGCGACCGCGGGACTCGTGAACGAGGCGGTCACGCTCGTCATGAACATCTTCGCCGCGTAGCTCGTCGCAATCTGACGGAAGACGATGTCCGTCAGGGGATAGTGATGGGCATGCGGCTCTTCGGCGAGGTCTTCGTGACGCTGATTGTGATCACCGACCCGCCGGGAACCGTACCGGTGTTCGTCGCACTGACCGGCCAGATGCCGCCCCGCGAACGGAATCGCGCGGCGTGGCAGGCGTCCGCCCTCGCGCTCGGCGTCATCGTTGCGTTCGCCGTCGTCGGGCAGAACCTGCTGAGCTATCTGAACGTTGACCTGCCGGCCCTGCAGGGAGCCGGTGGTCTGCTGCTCATCCTGGTCGCGCTCGAGTTGCTCACCGGAAAGTCCGGCGACGCGAACGAGCCAGCGACCTCGAATGTCGCGCTCGTGCCCCTCGGCACCCCGCTTCTGGCCGGGCCAGGCGCGATCGTGGCGACCATGCTGTTCGTACAGCGAGCGCACGGAGTCGCACAGTATGCCGAGATTGCGGCCGCGATCGTGCTCGTGATGGCGGTCGTGTGGCTCGCGCTCCGGTTCTCCGGGGTAATCGTCCGCATCCTGCGACCGGGTGGCATCGAGGTCCTGAACCGGATCGCCGGTCTGCTGCTGGCCGCCATCGCCGTCCAGCTCATCGCGGATGCGATCGATGCGTTCGTCACCCATTATCTGCACACGGCGCACTGACGCCGCGCCCATCGGCCGACAGCCGCCGGATCAGTCGTCCGGCTCGGCGGCGGCCGCGATCGTCGTGATCGCCGCCGGTGATGACGCGGCGCCGCGCCGCGTGATCGGCGCATGCCGGCGGTCGGGTGCGCCCAGCGGTGCCACGGGCGCTTCGTCGACCGCCCGATCTTCTGGTACGGCCGCTCCGGCGGCACCGCGATGGCGCCGCCGGATTACGGCGAAGCCCGAATTGAGGTCGACATCGCTATCCGCCCCGTTCGCGATGTCCACGCGCCGGCGACGGGACTCTTGGATGTGCTCGGTCTGCTTGTGCTTGGACGGGCGGAATAGTGCGTCGATTTCGGCCATTCCGGCGCCGAGCGCGTTGCCGGCGGCCGAGTTGTCGTCACCGCCGCGCATCCAGCGCAACAGACCCATCTGGCGTCCCTCCCCGTGGCTCCCACCGTGCCGGCCGTCCGTACGCCACAGTCATCCGTGCGTAACGGTCGCCGCGAGGCGCAGCTAGGACCCGTCGAGCCCCGCTCCGGGGGCCGGGTCAGCACGTACGCCCGCGCAAGTGTCGCACCGCGATGGCAGGATGTGCCACGTGGCAAACGATCCGAGAACTACCGCAGCGGGGTCAAAACCGGCATCCGAGTCGCGGCGCTTGCCACCGGGGCCGAGACCGGCGGCCGCGCCCGCGATGGAGCAGCTCGGGTTTGACGGGATGCCGGAGCGCCTGTTCGTTGCGACGCCCAGCAAGCTCGGGGCTTATGAGGACTGTCCGCGCCGTTATCGGTTCACCTACCTGGACCGGCCAACCCCGCCGAAGGGGCCGCCATGGGCGCATAACTCCCTCGGCGCGAGCGTGCACACGGCGCTGCGCAACTGGTATGGCGTGGTGCCGGATCGACGCACGTCGGGAGCGTTGCCGACGCTGCTTCGGGCGACCTGGGTGAGCGAAGGTTACCGGGACGAGGAACAGGAGCGGGCGGCGTTTCGCACGGCGCTGGCATGGCTCGAGGCGTATGTCGGCGGCCTCGATCGTGCGGCCGAGCCGGTCGGAGTCGAGCGGGTGGTCGCCGCGAAAACAGGGATGCTCGCGTTCAACGGCCGCGTCGACCGCATCGACCGCCGCGGCGACGAGCTGGTCATCGTCGACTACAAGACCGGCCGGCGCGATCTGGATGCCGATGACGCGCGGGGTTCCAGTGCGCTGGCGTTGTATGCGTACGCGGCGGCTCGGGTGTTCCGGCGCCGGTGCACCCGGGTCGAGTTGCATCACCTGCCGACGGGCACGGTCGCGGCCCATGACCACACCGAAGCGGCTCTCGACCGCGCGGTGAGCCGGGCCGAAGCGACGGCCGGTGATATCCGGGCGGCCGAGGCGGCGATCGGCGAGGGCGTCGATCCGGATCTGGCCTTTCCGGCCACGCCGGGCTCGTTGTGCTCGTGGTGCGACTTCCGGAAAGCGTGTCCAGCCGGCGCCGAAGCACCGTTAAAACAGCCGTGGTCGGCCGTCGCGCAGCAACTCGAGGTGTCCGACGGCGCGTTGCGGGTCTACGGTCAATCGCTAGCGGCGCAACCTTAACGGGCGGGCCAGCCGGCCGCCGCGGCCCGTTGCATTGCGGCGTTGTAGATCGGTCCGCGTACCGCCTTCTCCGGCAGCGCCCGAAGCGCGAGCCGCAGCGTACGGGCCGACAAAGCCGCCGTCGGTCCGGTCGTAGCGAGTCCCGGCAATCCGTAGAGCCGGCGCGCCCAGGAAGGCATGAGCCCGACCGCCGTGCTCGCGACGCCGAGCCAGGCGAGCCGGACCGGTGTGAACCCCAGCTTGTACGGCATCGGCGGCGCGCTCAGGAACAATGCCGAGTCGGCCGCCTCCTTGGTCATCAGGAGTTCCGGCCGTACATCGGCGTAGTAGGCCGCCACCTCGGCCGCGGTGCCCGGCACGGTCGACGGATCGAGCCCGACCAGCTCGGCGGCGAGCAACTGCTCGGTGTAGTAAGCGTCCACATCGGCGTCGGACAGCGTCGCGCCGGCCCGGCGGGCCGTCGTCACGAACGACTCCACCTCGGTCACGTGCACCCAACGCAGCAGATGTGGAGCGTCGACCCGATAACTTTCGCCGTTGCGACGGTCGACCGCGCGCATGCGCGAGTGGATCGCCCGCAGCCGCCGGCCCGCTTCGGTGGCCTCCGCCGTCGTGCCGTACACAACCGTGGCGATGTACGTGCCGGTCCGGAAGAGCCGACCGTACGGGTCGTCGCGGTAACGCGAATTCTGGGCTACGCCCCACATCGCTTGTGGGTGAAGTGCCTGTAGGTAGAGCGCCCGCAGCCCGGCCAGGGCGAGAATCGGCTCGGCGTGCACTCGCCAGCTGATCGATGCCGGCCCGAACAGGCCCAGATCTCCGTTCGATGCCGACCCGAAGAGGCGTCGATCTCCGTCGCTCGCCGTCGCCTCGATGTCGGCGACCGCGCCGCTCGCGTCACCGTCGGTCACCGATCCATCAGACACGTCGACGTCCGCGGCCGACCCGCCGGCCGCGGACGCCATCGGTGGTGTTCTCGTCGACGCGGGCACGGTGGGCTGTCGCATGAGCTCTACGATGCCACGCTCGAACCCTCCAGAGCGTCTACGCGTATGCGCTAGTGATGCGGAAGATACTGGTGCGACTGCGCCGATGGCACCAGCGAAGCGATCATCACCAGGCCGAAAATGGCGCGAACGCGCCGATTGTGAGGGGTGCGACGGTGTTCAACACTATTGGCGGGATCCCGGCACATCCGCTGCTGATCCATGCCGCGGTGATTTTCATCCCCCTGCTCATCGTGGGGGCGGTCGTCTTCGCGATCTGGCCGCGGGTCCGCGGCCGCATCGGTTGGGCAGTGGCCGCACTCGCCATCATCGGCCCGATCTCCGCGCTGTTCGCGAGGCTGTCCGGGCTGAACCTCCGCCAGCACCTCATCAACAAAGGCTTCAGCGGATCGATCATCACTAAGATCAATCAGCACATGTCGTACGGCACGAAGACGCTCTGGTGGACCATCGCGCTCGGCGTCGTAACGCTGGTCATCGTCGGCTACCGGTGGCGAGCCGTTCCGGCGGGCGGGACCGAGTCGATTCCCGTACGAGTGGCCAGCGTCGTGGTGACGGTCGCGCTCGGCGTGGTCACCGGTTACTACGTCTTCAAGACCGGCGACACCGGCGCCCACATCGTGTGGAACGGCATCTGATCGAACGATCGTCCGCGCCTCCGCGGACCAGCTCCGCTTGGCGGCCGGCAACGGGCCGGACCGATCGAGCACTCAGAACAGCACACGACCACACAAGACAATGAGCACGACCAGTGCGGCGGCCCCAGCGATCATCCCGACTCCGTACGTGACAGTCCGGGCTTGATGCTCGCGTGCGTCGATGACTGTGTCGTCCTGTGGCGGCATGCGGCGCGCCGGCGGCACTCGCAGCACGGTCCGCGGCCGCCACATCGCGGCGGCCGCGTCGGTCCGTGGCGGTCCGGAGTAGGCCGGTTCGGTCGGCGGTGCGGGCGGCGTGGCCGACTCCTGACCCGCGGCCGGCCGGCGCCACTGCTGCTCGTCCCACGCCTGGGACGGAAGAGCTGAGCGGGATTGGTGCCGGGATTGGTGCCGGGCGAGGACGGTTCGGTCACGCTTCGACGCTACCAAGAGCCGTCACCGTACGGACTGTGTTGCTCCTACGGGTGGGCAGGCGAGATGGGTGGGCAGGCGCGATCGACTCGACCGTACGGCGATAGGCTCGCGCACGTGGATCGGGAACGGGACCGCTCGGACGACGATCGCGAGGTCGACCTCGGCGACGACGATCGGCCGGTGTTGCCGGATCAGACGCGCGACGACACCGACTCCGGTTGGGGCGAGCATGAGTCGCGAAACGATGATCGGTTGCGTGAGGATCGGCCGCCGCACTACGACGACGAGCGCTGGTAGGCAACGCTCTGCGTAGAACGGGCACGCGCTGCGTCGAGGCAGGCGATGACGCTGCGACCCCCTGACGATCGAGGGCCCGACGCTCGGACGCGCGACGCTCAGGCGGACGAGCCGGCCGCGGCCTTGCTCGCGCTGGACGAGCTGTTCGATGACGGTTTCGATGACGACGAGGACGCAGCGGCGGAGTTGCCATTCGACGAGCCGGAGCTGCCGTTGCTCGACGATCCGCCGTCGGACCCACCGCTGCCGGCGGTCGACGCCGCGCTCGGCGTGGACGAGGTCTCGCTGGTCGGCGTCGACTCCTTCGCCGGGGTCGCCGACCCGCCCGACTTGTCGGCGCGCGAGTCGGTGCGGTAGAAACCAGAGCCCTTGAATACGATCCCCACCGCCGAGAAGACCTTGCGCAAGCGGCCCTCGCACGCCGGGCAGACCGTCAGCGCTGCGTCCGAGAATGCCTGGACGGCTTCCAGCTGATGGCCGCACGCGGTGCACGCGTACTGGTAGGTGGGCACGTTGCGCCTCCAAGAACGTCGAGCGAGAGCGGCGGGCAGCAGCCAGTGGGAGATTGGCACTCAAGCCTGCCGAGTGCCAATGATGACCTATCTGCGGCCTATCGTCCAGTCCGAGGCGCTCAACATCACAGCGCGGCCGACCGGCCAAACCAATGGACGCCGTCGAGGGTGATCGCGCCGTGCACGCGACGATCATGGGGCTCGGCCGGCAGCGGCTCGGCCAGGATCTCGTCGGGATAGACGAGCGCCAGCGCCATGGCGTCCGGGCCAAGCCGGGTCAGCGCGCGATCGTAGGACCCGCCGCCGCGGCCGAGCCGCATCCCGTCATGATCGACCGCGAGCGCGGGAATGATCAGCACATCGGCGTCCCCGATCGCGTCGACGCCGAGCCTAGGACCGCGGGGCTCGTGCGGTCGCCGTCCGGCCGGCTCGAGGTCGCCCTCGTACGCGGCCCAGTCCAGGTCGTTGTCGTCCCGCCAGACCGGCAGTAGCACCCGTTGGACGTGGGGTGCCAACGATGCGGGCAGGTCCGGCCCGCCGGGCTCGTTGGGCATCGGTACGTACGCGGCGATGGTGATCGTGGCACCGGCCGGTAGCGAGTCGAGCCAATGGCCGGCCGCGAGACACAGCCGGCGGTCCTGATCAGCTCGTACCGCCTCGCTCATGGCTCGACGCGCGTCGTGAATGCGTAGCCGCAGGTCACGTTTTGGTTCACCGATCATGTTCTCGACGCCTCGGACATCAACGACAAACACGGACAGGGGACGCGGACCGGAACGATGGTTGAAATCCGCCCACTGTGCCAGCATGGCATTGATTGGAGCCGGTACGACAGGCGGCCAGTGGGGGAGGTCTCGTGACGTTGCGCGCACGATTGACCGTCGTCTTCCTCACCGTCGTCCTGGTGCCGCTCGTCGGCGGTGCGGTGTTCGTCACCGCGGCGGTCGGCTCGGTCGATCGATCCGGTGACACGGAACGTCTCGATGTCGCGGCGAGCGCACTTCGCACGGCCATCGGCGCCACCTGCGACCGCCTACGGACCGCGGCCGAATCGGCCGCCGCCACAACGGCCGAGGGCACCCAGGCGAGCGCGGCGCGGTCGATCGTGGCCGCGGGCCGTGCCTCGGCCGTCCGCATCGACGGGCTCGACGGCGTCGCGGTTGCCGCCACGCCGAATCCGCCCGCTCAGCCGTGGGTGCTGTGCGCGCCGGTCGCGGGCGTCCTCGAACCACACTCCACGGGTACGAAACCGGGCGCGCTCGCCGCCGCCGTTCCGGTGCGCGACGTGTCCGGGCGGACGAGCGGATATGCGTACGCCGCCCAGGCGCTAGACGCCGCCTACGTGCAACGACTGTCGACCGACATCGGGGCCGCCGTGACTCTTTCCGGCAACCAACCGATCGAAAGGCTCGACAACACATACGTCCGAACGGTGGCGCCCATCTCGGGGCAGCCGCTCGAGATCGGCGTCTCGGTGCCGATGACCAAGCGGACCGGTCTGATCCTGGTCGTGTTCGGTGTGGTCGTGTTCGCGGCGGCGGTGGCGCTCGGTGGCGCCCGGTCGCTCGCGCGCACCGCGCTGCGGCCTCTGGACGAGTTGGCTCGGGCGGCCGACGAGGTCGCGGCCGGCGCACTCCAGACGCGAGTTCCCGTGCGACGCGGCGACGAGGTCGGCCAGGCAAGCGCCGCGTTCAATCGGATGACACGGGAGATGCGGTCCTACGCCGAGGCACTGACCGCGAGCCGGGACCAGTTGCGCGGCAACCTGGATGTGCTCGGCACGACGTTGTCGAGCACTCACGACCGGCTCGGCATCCTGCGAGTGATCCTGGCTTCGGCGATCACCGCGACCGGTGCGTCGCGCGGGGTCGTAGTCATGCCGACCGCCGCCGACGCGGCGATACGCCCCGACGCTGCCGAGGATGGCTCGGCGGCTGTCGCCGCAGACGTTTCGCTGACCGTGCAATGTAGTGAGGGATTCGATGACGCCGCGACCGCTGCCTTGACGTCGCTGGCTATCGCGCCCGGAGTCGGACTACTCGGCATCGTTGCCACGAACGGGATCGCGCGACGTGGTCGAGTCACCGATCCCGCCACGGATCTCGACTCCGACGAGCCGCGGTGTGCCACGTATCTCGCCGTACCGCTGCCGGTTCCGTCGGTCGATGTAGCCGCCACGCACGGGCCGAGCGTGACCGACGCGGCGGCCGGTGGGATCGGTGTGCTCGCGCTCTACGACCGGATTGGCGGCGGCGATTTCGACGAAGCGGATCTGCGCACCGTGTGTACGTTCGCGCGACAGGCGGCCGTGGCGATCGACAACGTACGCCGGCACGACGAAGCGCAGCGTCTGTCCCACACCGATTCGCTCACCGGTCTCTACAACTACCGGCACCTCCAGGACACGATCGGCCGCGAGATCAATCGGTCGGCCCGCTTCGGCCACTCGATGTGTGTGCTCGTGCTTGACTTGGACCGCTTCAAGGAGGTCAACGACACCTACGGCCACGCGGCCGGCGATGCCGTCCTGGCCGAGTTCGCGCGCCGGATCAGCGGCATGATCCGTGGCGTCGACCTTGCGTTTCGGATCGGTGGCGAGGAATTCGTGTTGCTCCTGCCGGAAACCGTTGCCGCGGGTGGTGAGGTGCTGGCCAAACGACTCGGCAGCGCAATCCGGGATCGCCCGATGACGGTGCCGGACGCGTTCCGGGCCACGGCCGACCTGATGACGGTGGAAATGCCGCTCGTGACCCGCGCGGGCGTCGACATCGCATCGAGCGCAGGGGCGGGCAACAGCCGAGCGTCGGCTGCCGTGCCGACCCGCCACGTCGCGCACATCCCGATCACGGTGTCGATCGGCGTCGCGGTGTTCCCCGATCATGGCGAACTCGCCCCGGATGTGCTGGAGGCGGCAGATGCCGCGCTCTACGCCGCAAAGAGCGCAGGGCGTGATACGTACCGGATCGCGGCCGCGCCGGTTGGGCGGCCGGCGGCGGAGCCAGCTGTGCCGACGTCCGACCCCGCGGCGTCGGCCCTCGACCCCGCGGCGCCGACTTCCGACCCGGCGGTCGACCCGGCGGCGCCGGCGCAACGTGGCGATCTCGATGCCGTGATCAACGGCGTCGGGCGCCCGGGCGGGACGGTGGCTGAGGTCGACACCGCGGACCGGGCCAGCGGCGCGTCAACAGCGGGACCGCCGCCGCGAGCGTCGATGGGCCGTTAGTCTTCTTTTCATGTCCACGAATATTCCGACACCCGACCCGATGTCGTCCGACGGGAACGCCGCCCGTGCGCGCAAAGCGGTGATCCCGACCGGTGGGCTCGCCACGCGGTTCCTGCCCGCGACCAAGGCGGTGCCCAAGGAGTTGCTACCAGTCGTGGATCGGCCGGTGTTGCAGTACATCGTCGAGGAGGCGGCCCGGGCGTCGCTGCACGACGTGCTGCTGGTCACCGGGCGCGGGAAGACGTCGATGGTGGACCACTTCGACCGGCGCTTCGACCTCGAGGCGCGGCTCGAGGCCAAGGGCGACTTCGCGATGCTGGACGAGATCCGGCGCCTGTCGGACCTCGCCGAGATCTTCACCCGCCGGCAGGGCGAACCGCTCGGCCTCGGACATGCCGTGGCGCACGCCGAAGGCCACATGGGCGGTGAGTCGTTCGCGGTGCTGCTCGGCGACGAATTCACCGACGTCGGCGCGCCATTGTTGTCGGACATGCTCGACCTGCAGGCTCGTACGGGCGGCATTGTGCTGGCTCTGGTGGAGGTCGACCACGAGGAGGTCAGCCGGTACGGCATCGCGTCAGTCGAGCCGACGAAGACGAACGACGTGGTCCGGGTGACCGGTCTCGTCGAGAAGCCGCCGCCGGACGAGGCGCCGAGCAACCTGGCCGTGGTCGGGCGCTACGTCCTGCCCAACGGCATCTTCGACGCGATCCGGCGGACGAAGCCGGGATCGGGCGGCGAAATCCAGCTGACCGACGCCATGGCGATGCTGCTGGTCGAGGGCACACCGGTGCACGGCATCATTTATCGCGGCACCCGTTACGACACCGGCGTCCCACTCGGTTATCTGCAAGCCGTCGTACAACTTGCGTGCGACCGCGATGACATCGGCCCCGCGTTTAGCGTTTGGCTCACGGAGTTTGTCAAGGAGCGCAGCGGATGACCGCAACGACGCAGCAGCCGCCGCCGACGAGCGACGTCATCTGGCCCAGCACCTCGATCGCCGAGTTGACGCCGCTCGCCGACTATCTCGGTGCGATCCTTCGTGGACTGCGTCCCCTGCCGTCGCTGGAGATCGACCTGACGCAGGCGTACGGCAACGTGATCGCCGACGACGTACGCGCGCCGGGGCCACTGCCCGCGTTCGACCACGCGGCGGTCGACGGCTACGCCGCGCGCTGCGAGGATCTGGCCGGCTGCGATCGCAACCGGCCGGCCCACCTCAATGTCATCGGTGACCTATCCGCGTCGAGTTGGCGCCCGGTGCGTCTGACGCCGGGCACGTGCTTCGCGGTCGCGGCCGGCGCGGCGTTGCCGGCGATGGCCGACGTCGTCGTACCCACCAGCTACACCGATCAGGGCATCGCCGCCGTCGAGATCTTCCTCGCTCCCAAGCGTGGGTACGGCATCCGCCGGGCCGGCGACGAGCTCACCACCGGCGCCCTGCTCGCCCCGGCCGGAGTAACCGTGACGCCGGCGATCGTCGCGGTCCTCGCCGCCGCCGGCGTTGGACATGTGATGGTCCGGCCCAGCCCGCGGGTCGCCGTCGTCGCGACCGGCGACGAACTCGTCGACACCGGTCGTGCGAGCCAGCCGGGCCAGATCGTCGACGTGAACTCGCACGCCCTGACCGCGGCCGCGGCCGAGGCCGGTGCGCATGGTTACCGGCTCGGGATCTGCGACGACGACCCGGAGGGCCTGCGCGCCCTGCTGGACGACCAGACGTTGCGAGCCGACCTGATCGTCACCACCGGCGGCACCGGCGGCGGCCCGGGCGACATGCTGCGCCGCATCCTCTCTCGCGGCCCGGTCTCGTTCACCGATGTGTCCGTCTACCCGGGATCGTCACTCGGCTTCGGTACGATCGGCGGGGCCGAGGTGCCGATCGTCTGCCTTCCCGGTGATCCGGGCGCCGCCCTCGTCGGCTTCGAAGTGTTGGCCCGCCCGGTCATACAGGTCCTCGCCGGTGCCGAACCGGTGTTCCGGCCCAGTGTCCGCGCCCATCTGCTGGAGACGATCTACTCGCCGGCCGGTTTGCGCGAGTTCCGGCCCGCGTACGTGAGCGAGCGCCGCGGCGGCGGATACACCGTGTCACCGTTGAACGGTGGCCCCTACACCCTCTCCGGTCTCGCCGAGGCGAATGGCCTGCTCGTGCTCGGAGAAAAGGTGATGACCGCGAGCGCCGGCTCCACCGTCGACGTGCTGTTGCTGGATCGACGGAAATGAGGGCTCCCGGGTGGCCGGTCGTCCTGCGGGACGGGCCGGTCGAGTTGCGGCCCTTCCGTCGTGCTGACGCCCGGGGCTGGTCCGAGCTGCGTCGGGCGAACGAGTCCTGGCTCGCACCGTGGGAGCCGACCATGCTCGGCAACTGGTACGACCTGAACTCACCGCTCGCGTACCGGTCGCTTCATCGCGAACTCCGCCGCACCGCCCGTGACGGTGCGGCCATGCCGTTCGCGATCTGGCTGATCGACGGCCGGACGGAACGAATGGTCGGCCAGCTGACGATCGGCAACATCGTCCGGCGCGCGTTCTGTTCGGGCCATGCCGGCTACTGGGTCGACGCGGCCGTTGCTGGACGGGGAGTGATGCCGACGGCGCTCGCGCTCGCGACCGATCACGCGTTTCGCTACGGCGGCATGCACCGGATGGAAGTCAACATCCGGCCGGAAAACGGTCCGTCCCGCCGGGTGGTCGAGAAGCTCGGCTTCCGCGAAGAGGCTTTGCATGTGCGTTACCTGCACATCGACGGCGCGTGGCGGGACCATGTCGGCTACGCGATCACCGCCGAAGAAGTCTCCGCGGACGGCGGATTGCTGGCCCGGTGGCACCGGATACGCGACGGCTCGCAAACGCATTGAGGTTGGCCGTACCGGCGGGTGGGTATTGGCCGGACCGGACCGGGGACGCTTCGCTTACCCGACACGCGGCGTTGATGCGTTAATCCCGCCGATGGCCAGCCCGCGGTCGTAACCTCAGGTAGCCGGAAATGACACGGATGTGATTTACCGGCACGCCAGGTGAATGGCCGCAGGGACGAAATGGGGTGTGGGTGCCGACCTCGGTGCTCCTCGCCGTGCTCGCCGCCGCCGCGCTGCTCGCGCTCGCACCCGCTCTTGTCCGGCGGTACGACGCGACCGAACGGCTAGCCGCCGAGCGGGCGCAGTCGACGGCGCGTGTGTTGGATCGCAAGCGCCGTCATCGCACCGTGCCCGGACCACGACCGCTCTACGCTCCGCGCATCGTCGTGGCCGAGGATGTGGCGCCGGCGGCGCCTGCGACGGTATCGGCATTGCAAATGGCCACCGTCGAGATCTGGACGGTCGCCGTGGCCGGTGATGTGGCGGTCGATGCAGCGGACGATGGCAGCTCGGGCGGCTCGTCGACCGCCATCGGCCGGGCGGTCTGGCTTCCGATCGGTCCAAGCAGCCATGGGCTACGGCGGCACACTGGCGTGCGGCCGGGTGACTCCGGACGCGCCCGCGGCGCCGGGCCGTCGCGTCAGCGGGAACGCCGGCGTGTCGCTCGTCGGCGCCAGCGCGTGCCACAGTCGCCGGCGATCTATCGGCGCCGGCGCGTACTCCTCAGCCTTGTGGTGTTCAACGCGGTCGAGTTGGTCGGCGTCTTTACGGTCAGTCCCGGGTTCTGGACCGGTTTTGGGGTCACCTCGTTGATGCTGGCCGGCTACCTCGTTCACCTGCGCAACGAGGCGCTGGCCGGCGCTCGTCAGGCCCGAGTCGCCCAGCGGCGGGCGGCCGTGGTCGCCGCCGTACAGGCCGAGATCCGGCAGGAGCAGGCGCGGCGCGCGGCCGCTCGCCGCGACGCACTGCGCCGCGCCGCGGCCGCTCGCGCCGCAGCGCAGCGGGAAGCCGTCCGGCTGACCCAGCGCTACGTCGACTTCGATCCGGCCCGCCGCATCCGGGTGCGCGGCCAGTCGTACGAAACGGGTGGCTGGGACGGGCGCGCCGTCGGTCAGTGATCTTGAGATCTCGCCAGGTGGCCGGCCGGCACCGTCGATCGGGTCGCGGAGCGGGTTCGGGCGGTTGGCCGGTCGACTCGGCAACCTGTTACTCTGATCGCCGGTCGGTTCGCCGTCGCGTGCCGGCATGGGGTTGTGGCGCAGCCTGGTAGCGCACCTCGTTCGCATCGAGGGGGTCAGGGGTTCGAATCCCCTCAACTCCACCACTGCTCAATGGTCGCCTCCCAGCGTCGGGACGGTGGCCTTTTTTGATCTTGCACAGCAGCAAAGTACAGCAGCGGTCATCCGACCTGCCTACCGAGCCTCTTCAACGCTTTGCAGGTCGCCGCCGACGGCGCCTCGCTGTACACATTCATCGTGACCGCGATCTGGCTATGCCGGAGGATCTGCATCGCCACCCGGGGATGAACATCCAACGCGACGAGCAGGGACGCACAAGTTCGACGAGTGGTATGCACAGAGATCACCCGAACGCCCGCCCTTCTCGTACGAGCCTTGAATGATCGGTGGAAATTGCGCGGATCAACCGGCATGCCGAATGCCGTTGTGAAGACCAGACCGGTCGATTGCCAGGCTTGCCCAGCGGTCTTCCGATCGCGATCCTGACTTGTCTTTCTGATACGCCGAGCCTCGATGCAGATGTCCGGCAGCGGAAGCGTTCCCACACGCTCGACGACCCGCCACCGCCACCGAACATCAGCGAGGGCACGGCCGATTAGCTCTGTTGTTCATCAAGGCGCCGCTGGCGCGGCGCACCGTGCCGGCTCGCGGTGACCTGCGCTCGGCATCGGCCGCCGCCGCCGGCGACACCCACCATCGATTGATTCCTAGGGGTCATGGCACGTCTGGTGCTCCGCCCCAGGCTCGGGATCTCGGGCTCCGGTTGGTGCCGTCCTCGCCGACCCAGCCGAAGCCGAGCGGACCTTACCGACTCCCTAGACGGTGGGTCGGCGGCATACGGGGACGGCATCTCAGGTTGCGAGGCGTGTTTGCGCCACTCCGGCGATGACTCCGCACGCATCGAACGGTTCACCAGTCGACGCTGCGTGGCGCAGGCTGGCCATTCCTAGCCTGGCGAGCGGACGCTCAGCCGCACCGGTTTGAGATTGCGTCCTTGAGGGCCGTATAAGCGCTCACTACGCCAGTGGCGGCGGTTGCGATCGTGCCAATGGTGCTGGGGCTGGCGCTGGCCGCGGTCGCGGCCGCCTGAAGTTTGGCCAGTTCGGTCTTTAGCTGGCTGACCTGCGGTCCGAACTGTGATTGGGACGCTGCGGCGAACTCGTTGACGCTCGCCTGGATGTTGTCAATCGTCGACTGAACACCGGCGAGACCTGCCGACGGGTTCAGCGACGCCAGGGCCTGCACAGAAGTCTTGAGCTTGGCGGCAGCCGGGCAGTAGGACGGCGTGGCGGTGCCACTGCTGGACGGCGGGCTCGACACGGACTTCGACGCCGAGGCTGTTGGCGTGCTTGGTGTCGGAGTGCCCGTGCCGCTGCTGGAGCAGCCGGCCACAAGTGCGGACACGCATAGCACCGCCAGCGGGATCGCCGTGCGTATCCGAGCGCTCTGACTCCGAGCCCACCAGCGTGTCGCCTTGTCTCGCATTGCCTCTTCATACCGCCGCGGTAGGCCGACTGTGGACGATATCGACACATTGCCGTGCCGTAGGGATGTCTGCGCATGCTGCCTCGATAGCCCGGGCGCTCCGGAGCGATCGATTTCATTTACCGGCGGACCGATGACGGGTGGATAGCACGCGGCCTACCTCCCGGAACGGGATGACCAGCCAGACGGCGAGCGCGAAGTACAGCGCTACGGCCAGTCGCGGGAACGCGAGACCGATCAAGATGGCGATCACGTAGCCGACGATGATGGGTAGAAATTTTCGCTGGTCAGTGCGCAGTTCCTCGTCCGTCCCGTGTGGCGGGTAGAGATGCTGTCGTCGCGCGTAGCCGTCCAGGCCGAACGCGATGAGGCGGATCGCCAGAAGCGTCAGCCCGTACAGCGTGACGAACACCCGTTCATCGGCGGTCTTATGCAGGGCGTCGGCCATGAGCCCGGTCGGGAACGGCAGGAACGCCACCCCGAGCAGGAGAACAAGGTTGAGTCGCAGGAACAGCGAGTCGACATGGGTGAGTCGATCGGTCAACGCCGTATGACCGAGCCAGGCGCCACCGATCGTCAGGAAGCTGATCAGGTACGCCACATACGACGGCCACCCGTGAAAGAGCTGGCGCAGTGGACCGCCGGGTGGATGGATGGCGAGGTCCAGTACGAGAAGCGTGATGGCGAAGGCGAACACGCCGTCGCTGAATCCCTCCATCCGACCCTTGTCCAGCGTCCGCCGCGCTCGCGGTGTCTCGTCCTCAGATGTCATGGCATGCCTTAGTGCTCGGAAGCGAGATGGCGGCAACCTTGCGGCGGGAGATCGACAGTCGACCGAGATCGTGCCCAGGATGCCCGCTCGCCGTGGATCATGTACCGCAAATCGTGCAATCGTCCCCGCGAGCGCACGCTCTGATGATCTTGCGGGCTGGGCCGTCAAGTAGCCATGAGGACCTGGTGACCGCGCGGGCGGGGCCACGACAGCAGGCCTCGGTGAGCGGCAGGCCGCCAGTTATGCGCTTCTGTCAACGACGGCCTGTGGGCCGTTGTAGTGTCTTTTGAGACGTGTCACAGGTCATATGACCTGCGGAAACTCGGGTATTTGCCCGTCGTGCACGGCCTCTTCTCGGAAGGCCCCGGCTGTCACGGAGACCAGCCATCCCAAATCTGCCAACGGGTGCGCTGGTCGCCGCGCCGACGGCGGCCCTGCCCGAACAGGTCGGCGGCGAGCGCAACTGGGACGACCGCTTCACCTGGATCCGAGACGCGTCGTTGTCCGTCTACGGGCTGCTCGGGCTCGGCTTCACCGACGAGGCTCGGGCGTTCCTGCGCTGGCTCAACGCACGTATCCACGAGTCCAGCGCCCAGCGGCAACCACTGCAGATCATGTACCGCATCGACGGCGCGGCCGACCTGCCGGAGGAGACCCTCGACCACTACGAGGGCTACAAGGGATCCAGCCCGGTCCGGATCGGTAACGGTGCCGCAACCCAGGTCCAATGGGACATCTACGGCGAGGCGCTCAACGCGATCGACCTTGCTGACCGCAGCGGGCTGGCGGTCGGCTACGACGGGTGGAACCACCTCGCCGGCATAATCGACTGGCTGTGTGAACACTGGGACGCGCCCGAGGACGGGATTTGGGAAACCCGCGGCGGCCAACAGGAGTTTGTGTACGGCAAGGTCATGACCTGGGTCGCGTTCGACCGCGCGATCCGCCTGGCCGAGCGCCGCGGCCGGCCGGCCGGCCGATACCGGCCGCTGGACGAACATGCGCGACATGGTCTACCGGCAGGTCATGGACCGCGGCTTCGACGAGAAACGCCACGCCGTCGTACAGCACTACGACACCGACGTCCTTGATGCGTCGCTGCTCTACATGCCGCTCGTCGGCTTCATTCAACCCACCGACCCGCGGTGGCAGTCGACGCTGCGCGCGATGGACGAAGAACTCGTCTCGACAGCCTCCTCTACCGATACAACCCCAGCGCCTCACCCGACGGACTGCGCGGCTCCGAGGGCACCTTCTCGATGTGCTCCTACTGGTACGTCGACGCACTGGCCCGATCGGGCCGCCTCGAAGACGCACGGGTCGCCTTCGAAAAGATGCTCACCTACAGCAACCACGTCGGCCTCTACTCCGAAGAGATCGGACCCAGCGGAGAACAGATCGGAAACTTCCCGCAAGCGTTCAGCCACCTCGCGCTCATCAGCGCAGCGATCAACCTCGACTACCAACTCGACCACGGCGCCGGCAACGTCGAAGCGGTAGTCAGCCAGGGCTGAACGAATACGTCTGACGGCGGCCCTTGACGATATCTGGGCCGTCGTCGACGGCATTGCGAGATGCTCGGTCCGGACGGGCATTGCGGTTCGCGTCAGCCCGGGCGCCGGGTGGCGGTCGCTGCTGTTGACGTCTATGCGTCACGGCTTCGCTTCGCCTCAGATGTACTGCAGCGAAGTACAGCAACCGACCAACACGCACGACGCTCTACTAGCCACCGATAGCCTGCCTGACCTCGCATGAATCCGTATCCGAGTGCACCACGCCTAGTTCGCACCGAGGGGTCAGGGGTTCGAATCCCCTCAACTCCACCACTGCTCAATGGTCGCCTCCCAGCGTCGGGACGGTGGCCTTTTTGATCTTGTACCGCTGCTAGAACGCCCTCATCCCAGTTGCTTGTGGAGCCGCTTCAGTGCCTTGCGGGTCGCGGCCGACGGTGACCCGGCCGTGACGAATCGACCGCGGCCGCCTTGACGGAAGCCCTCGACGGGCGGCGGGCCGGATCTGTCGGCCGGGCGTCGCGCGCTGTCGAGGTCGACAGCCGAGAAGCGGACGAAGTCCGGCGGATCGAGCTGACCACCCGGCTGGACCGCGACCGCGAGATCGCGGCTGCTCGCGATGCGGGGCCGACTTGCAGACGAGCTGCGGGCCGGGTGCGAACCGAGCAAACGGTCGACAGCCGGAGAACCCGTAGCACGATAGGGTCGGGTTCGTGATCAAGCAGTTGATCAACGGCGACTCGCTTGTGGATGGACAGTTCTGCCTCACGTTCGACGACGGCCCCGGAGAGTCGACCTCGGCCGGTCCCGGGCCTCGAACCGTCGAGCTGGCGGAGTATCTAACCGACCAAGCGGTGCCCGCAACGTTCTTCCTGTGCGGCAAGCACATCCGCGAGCTGCCACACGTGCCCGCTCGGCTTCGCGAACTCGGCCATGCCGTCGGGAACCACACGGACACTCATCGTCGGCTGCCAGACCTGGCCGCATCTGGCGGGGACGTCGTCGGAGAGGTGGTCAGGACCGCGGATCTACTTGGGGCAGCCGATGGTGAGCGGGTCTGGTTCAGGCCGCCGTACGGCCTTTGGAACGAGCACGTCGCGACGTTGCTCGACGCCGAGCCGGCATTGTCCGCGCATGCCGGCCCCGTCATGTGGAATGTCGGCGGCGACGACTGGAGTTGCTGGCGCGATGGAATCTCGCCTCAACAGTGTGCCGAGGAGTACCTCGCAAGCGCCGTGCAGCGCCGCCGGGGGATCGTCCTCATGCACGATTGCACCGCAGACGATGATCAGATTAAGGCGGCAAACCGTACCTACGAAACGGTGCAACTGCTCGTCCTGGCGATGCGCCAGAAGGGTTATTCGATCGTGACGCTGGACTCGGCCGTCCCTCGGGGCTCACGTCGGCGGTCGCAGGCGCCGGCATACGAATAATCGGACGAGCGCGGCCGCGTGATTAGGAATGGCGAGGCTGCGACATCGGCTGCACGTGGTGTCGACGGCTCTTATGCAACGCCCACATGACAATCGGCGCACCCACTGCCGTGGGTAACAGCCAGAACGCGATCGTCGGCAAGCGATCCCAGAGTGGGAGATGTGGGCCGTTGTCGACGTAGAACGCGGTGAGCATCGCGATGTAGGACATTCCCATCCCGGTGATGTGTGGCGCGTGGCCGGGACGCCGTCGCCGCCGGTGTTCGTAGCCGATGGTTGCCGCAGCGAAAGCAACCGCGCCGATGACAAAGAGGTGGTAGTCCTCACGCCAGCGCGTAGCGGCGAGAACGGCGGCGGTGGCGACTACGACCGTGATGGCCTGGTAGTAGCGGCGTCCGACGCTGACATGTTTGGCGCTGCCCTTGCGGGTCAACGCGGCCCCGGCGCCGGTGACGACGGCGGTGAGCGCAGCGAGGATGTGCACCGCGAGGACGCTGAGGAACACCGGGTTGGTCGAGCCGACCTCGGTGCCCAGGATCTGGCTGGCGTGCAGCATGAGCGTGATTCCTCGCGTCCGTGAGCGTCGATAGATAGCGTTCCTACATATCTAAGATTAGTCCTGGTATTGCCCCGGCGGAACCCCCGCCGTAGCGTTGCTATGTATGAGGGCGGAGGCGCTCAAAGGGCACCTGGACGCGTTGCTGCTCGCGGCACTCGAAAGCGAGCCGCGGCATGGCTACGCAGTCATCGAGTCCTTGCGTGAGTCAAGCGGGGGCCGGCTGGATCTGCCGACCGGGACGATCTATCCGGCGCTGCACCGCCTCGAGGCCGGCGGTTTGATCCGCAGCCAATGGTCGGTGGTCACCGGTCGGCGGCGGCGGGTGTATCAGCTGACTGCGGCGGGTCGAGCCGCTTTGACGGGCAAGCGGGCGGACTGGCGGGAGTTCGCCGCCGTGGTCACCGCGACGCTCGAGGGCCAGCCGTGGCCGAAGCACGCCTGATCGAGGATTACCTCGCCGAATTGTCGCGGCGCCTGCCGGACTCGGTGGTCGCCGAGCTCGCCGGCGGCATCGATGACACGTACGCGCACTTCCGCGTGAGCGGCCAGTCGCCGATCCGGGCCGCCGCCAGCACGATTGCGGAGTTCGGCGATCCGGACGTGATCGCGGATGCATTCGTGAAGGTCTTGCCCGGCCGGCGGGCGGCGCGGAGACTGCTGCTGTCCGGTCCGGCCGTCGGCGGCTGCTGGGCACTCGCCCTGCTCGCCGGCCGGGCCTGGGAGTGGCCACCTCCGACGGGCGCCTGGCCGCTACTGCCCGTGGCCGTGCTGACGGTCGTGGCGGTGCTGGCCGTCGCTTCGATCACACGCCGCTACAGCCTCACCCGGACGATGTCGGCCATCGGTCGCGTCGGCGTGGTGGCGCTCGACGCGACAATGCTCAGCTATGTCGCCATGGCCGGCCCGGCATCCGGTTGGCCGCTGTTCGTTGCCGTGGCTGCGAGCGCAGGGCGGATGGCGTTCACCGCTTCGACCGTTCGGTCCGTGGTTAGGGCTTGACGCGGGTCGACTGTGCCGACCCTGGTCAGGCTTGAGGCAGGCGACCACCCAAGCCGCCGGCCGCGCCTAAGCGAGGAGTTCGGCGAGCGCGTCGTGTACGTCGGTCACCTCGTGCGCGGGCGGGACGAGGTCGGTGCGGTTGTCCGGGTCGCGGCTGAACACGTGTAGCCGACCGTCGTACCGTGCGAGAACCAGGTCGGTGCTGGCGCCGGCGATCTCAGCGGATCCCTCCGCGGAGTATTGGGTGGACGTGATGAGCGCCGAGCGCTCGGCCGAGGCGAGCACGTCATCCGCTCCGACCCTTCGCTCGTGATCGGCCAATGGCCCCTGCGGGACCCAATCGGCCAGGAGGTCAAGCGCCTCTTCGACCTTGTACAGGCCGATCTCGTGAACGCCAAGAGCGTCGATGCGGACCATCAGGCAAATCTGCTCGGGCTGTGGCAGGAGGAGGATTCGCCAGGGTTCACCGGGCTCGGTGCCGGTGGCGCGCGCATCCAGAACCAATCGTGCCCGCTGCTGGAAGGCGACCGCGATGCCCAGATCTCCGCGCACCTGGACCTGCTCCCCGTCCGAGCCGGCCACCAGGAGTTGCCGAGCGGCCAGCGAGCGGACCGCTTCGGCCAGTACCTCGTCTGACGGGCGAGACTCCAGGAAGTCCACGATCGCGTCGACCGCCGTGAGCTCGGCGATGGTGTACGCGCCGAGCAAGACCGGTCCGGTGTTGACGAGGCTGACGACGGCCGAGACGAGCCCGTCCTCTACCGATGCCGCGGCCGGACGCGCCGTGGCATCGCTGTCTTCACCGTCAATCATCGTGAACCGCCTTTCCGAGACCACTGCCGTGAAGCGACGTCGCGGGGCGTTCACGCAGGATCGTGGCGGCGACCCGCGACGGTGTTTCGGTCACCCACACCTGGGAGTTGCCAAACAACCCTCGCCCGGCCCGGCCGGAGAGTGCCTGGCCGAGTTCGCGCCCCGGGTCGGCTCGTTCGGGAGGCGGGAACCGACCCGCGAGATCCTGCGAGACCGCCGTGACATCGTCGGCGGCTTCGATCTGCCGCAGCGCGGATGCCAGCGAGTCGGCGACCGGTGCCGTCAGTGGGGTTGGAACCGCGACCATCGGAGACAGGTACATCGGCCGCCGCTCGGTGAGGCGGGACAAACCCCACGGTCCGACGTTGCTACGGGTTACCCGGTAGACGATGTAGTCCCAAAGGTGCCGGAGATCGGTCAGGCTGGGCAGTTTTTTCTTGCCGAACGCAGCCGGGGTCTTCTCGAGCTGCACCCAGGTGCCCTGCGCCGTGCGACCGTGCAGCTTCTCCCGCATGACTCGCCCGCGCATGCCGATGTCCGGATAGATCGCCTTGTCGATGTCCGGGTGATGGCTGGACAGCCGTTGGTGGCTGATCTTTTCAAACCGCCAGTCGTTGTAGAGGTCGGGGTCGTCGACGAGGACGTGGCCGCCGCACAACACATCTTTGAGTTGGGGCACCTGCAGGCCGAACCGCTCCAGATCGGAAACGATGGCCGCCTCTTCCGGGCTGAGGTGCGCGACGGCATTCAGTAGCCCTTTGCGGTACGCACCGGCCCGTGCCGTGATCTCGATCATGAGTCGGACCCGACGACGTACCTCCTCGGCGTGTTCGGCGCTCATATTCGCAGAGGCCGAGGAGTCCGCTGAGGCGCGCCGTGAACGGCCCATGACGGAGGGTACGTGCCTACGCTCCATTTGCTCAGTAGAGCACCGTGACGCCCTGCGCCGGACAAAGACGCGGAACTGAGCCGATCTCGCTTGCATCCGCTGCTCATGTGCTAGCCAAGGCCACTCAGGCATCGCGAAGATGGAGCAGCAGACCGCCGACGAGCAGAGCGCCCGTGGCCCAGAGAGCCAGGACACCGAGCCCAGCCCAGCCTCCGATGGGCAGACTCTGTAGGCGCATCGTGCTCTGGATTGCGAGACCGGCCGTCATCGGCGCAACCTGCTCCAGGTGCCGTCGCCACGCCGGGTCGGACACCGATCCGATGATGATCGGGAACAGGTACAGAAGCCCGAGGACGATCCCGATCGCGCTGGCCGAGTCGCGTACGGCCGTGGCTACGCCGAGGCTCAGCACAGTGACGAGGACAAGATAGAGGATCGATCCGGCCGCGGCGTGCAGCGTCGGCCCGTCGTACAGCGACATGGATGCGTAGCCGTGCGCCGTCGTGTAGCCGTGGCCAGGCAGGACCAGCCGACCGGCCAGCAGTGACGCGAGCACGGCCGGCGTGGCTGTCGCGGCCACGAGACCGACCAGGACGGCCGCCTTGGCCATCAGTACGGTGCCACGCCGTGGTATCGCGGCGAGCGTGATCCGGATCATGCCGGTGCTGTACTCGGTGCCGATTGCCATGACGGCAAAGACGGCGACGATCGCCTGGCCCAGGTCGACGCCGGTGAGGCTCACCTTGGCCGGATCGACGGCGCAGCCATCGGACATGCAGGTCGCGGTCGTGGCGACGGCGGCGACGCTGAGAGCGACGGTCAGCGCGACACCCAACGGCAACAGCCAGAGCAGGCCCGGTGCCGTACGCAGCTTGGCCCACTCCGCCCGTACGGCGTCGGTCCATCGGCGCGGCGCCGTGCTCATGCGTCCCGCCGACGGATCAGGAGGGCGGCGAGTCCCAGTGCGAGCGCGGTCCAGGCACCCAGAACGGCGAATCCCGTCCACGGGCTCAGCGGGAAGTAGCCGTTGGCCGGCGTGTAGAGGTTGTCGACCTGCGGATACCGCACGGCGCTCTGCTGAACCGCAAACGCCGCGGCCGGGGTGACCCGCAGCAGCCACTGCGCCGCGCCGGCCGGTAGGAAGGCGATCGCGAGCAGGTACGGCAGCACGATCACGACTATGGCGCTGGCGACGGCCACAACGCTGCGCCGTACGACGGTGCCGATGGCCATAGCGAGGACGGCGGTGGCGGCGAGGAGAGCCGCGGTGCCGACGACCACGCGGATCTCCGTACCGATGGTTGCCGGATGCACGTACACCCCGTTGTCGCGCAGAACCCGTTGGCCGACGGCGACCACGACGGTCGCGGCGATGAGTGCAGTAACGAACGCGATGGCGCCGAGCACGCTGGCCTTTGCCGCGAGAAGCCGTCCACGGTGCGGCATCGCGGTCAGGGTGATGCGGATGAGGCCGCGCCGATACTCCGTGGTGATGAACATGACCGCCACGATGACGACGATGGTCAGACCGACAAACGTGCCGACGAGCGTCTGGGTGATCGTGGTGCCAATGCCCGACGCGCCCGCGACCGATGGGGCGATGTCGCCGGACCCGGTCACGGTGAATCCGTCGGCCGTCGGCTGGAACCCGCCCTGTCGCTGCGCGTCCGCGCTATCGGGGCCGCCGATCGCGCTGCCGGACCACGCCCCGTCGGGCCAGGTGCCGGTGCTTGCAAGACTGTCGAACGTGGCCGTGTCCTTGCTCGGGCCGCCCTCGACACCGGCGGTGCCGAGCGCTCCGCCGGCCGTCGCCGCGTACTGCGGCGAGGTCGCGAACATGCCGGCGTCCACCCTCCTCGGCAGGCCGGCCACATGCGCTGTCCCGACCGTCGTCCAGTGGATTCCGTCGACCGACTCGGCGCCGGTGACGGCGTCGCCGACGCGGGTCAGCTGGAGCCAGCGAGGCGCTGTCGTGGAGGCGGAGCCGGGTTGGCCGGCGACGTCCTGCGTGTAGTTGTACTGCATCCGTACGCCGTGACCGCCGGTGACCATGACAGCGGCGTACGCCGAGCCGGGTTGGGTGCTCGCCTTGATGATGAGCCCGGCCTTGGCCCACGGCACCACGCCCGGGCGTGTGCCGATCGCGGAGTCTCGACCGGTCGCGGCAGTGGGAATCAGTCCGGTCAGCGAAGTGACCCGAACGGTGATGCTGCCATCGCCGGCAAGCGACTGATGTACGAAGTAGAAGCTGTCGGTTACCTCTTGGCCGCCCGGTCCGATAGGCACCGCACATGCCGCCGACCCGGAGCCACACGAACCGTGCATGCTCGGTCCCACTCCGAATGCGATGATCGCGACCGTGGCGGCAAGCAGAGCGAGAACCCAGCCACGTACGGTCCGGAACTTTGTCCACTCGGCCCGCAACAGAGGCGCGAACCGTTGGCTCATCGCATCCGTCACCGCGTCCGTCTTCGCGTCCGTCATCGGGTCAACTCCGGTGCCGCCGCCCGGAACTCAACCGCGTCCCTGGTGAGTTCGAGGTAGGCCTCTTCGAGCGTGGCTCGATGGGCCGCCACCTCGGAGAACGTCACCTGGTGTCCGTTGAGTGCGGCGATGATGACTTCGGCCGGAAGCCCGGCGATCGTCAACGTGTCCGGATCCGTCCGGATCACGGTGCCACCGGCGTCGGCGAGTACGAGTTCCGCCGAGGGCGATGCCGTACGTACGGTGACCCGGCCACCGGAGGCCGTCGCGAGCAGCCGCGCGACACTTGTATCGGCGATGACTCGACCGTGGCCGGCGACCACCAGATGATCGGCCGTGTCCTGCAACTCGCTCATCAGGTGGCTGGACACCAGGATGGCCCGGCCCTGTGCGGCCAGCGACCGCAGGAAGCCGCGCATCCAGATGATCCCCTCGGGATCCATGCCGTTAAACGGTTCGTCCAGCATCAACGTCGGCGGATCGCCCAGCAGCGCCGTCGCGATGCCCAGCCGTTGCCGCATGCCGAGGGAGAATCCGCCCGCCCGCCGCCGGCCAACCGCCGCCAGGCCGGCTTGGTCGATCACCGTATCGACGCGCCGATCGGACAGGCCTTGCGACCGGGCCAACCATCGCAGATGGTTGCGCGCCGTCCGGCTCGGTTGCAGCGCGCCCGCGTCGAGCAGGGAGCCGACGTGGCACAGCGGACGCGGCAGTCGCCGGTACGGCTGCCCGCCGATCAACGCTTCGCCGGCGTCGGCCGAGTCCAGGCCGAGGATGACCCGCATCGTGGTGGACTTGCCGGCGCCGTTCGGTCCGACGAATCCGGTGACCTGGCCTGGTCGGACGGCAAACGACATTCCGTTGAGGGCTAGCGTCGACCCGAACCGCTTCCGGAGGTCGGTGACGACGATCGTCGCGCTGCTCATGTGATGATCCTTTTCGCCTGGTGGTTCCCTGTTCGCTGCTGGTTAGGTGGCAACGCTGTTTGTACGCTCGGCTCGGTGTCAGCCCGGTGTCGCCGGCTGACACTGTGCTGACACCCGCGATCTGCGAAGGTCGCGTTGACGTGATGCAGGAGGACCGATAGAAGATCATGAGAGTGCTTGTCGTCGAGGACTTTGAGATCCTGGCCCGTACGCTCGGGACCGGTCTGCGCCGTGAGGGCATGGCCGTCGATGTTGTCTGCGACGGCACCGACGCGGTCGAGCATCTGGCTGTCACCCGTTACGACGTCGTGGTCCTCGACCGCGATCTTCCCGGTGTCCACGGCGACGACGTCTGCCGGCAGATCGTCGCCAGCCACCCGTACAGCCGGGTGTTGATGCTCACCGCGGCCAGCACCGTCACCGAGCGTGTCGACGGCCTTGGCCTAGGCGCCGACGACTACCTGACGAAACCGTTCGATTTCACTGAACTCGTCGCCCGCATCCGCGCTCTGGCCCGTCGCTCGCCCACGGCACTCCCACCGACTCTGCAGGCTGCCGACATCACACTGGACGCGAGTCGCCGGGTGGCGACGCGTGACGGGCGGCGGCTGGACCTCAGCCCCAAGGAGTTCGCCGTCCTGGAGTGCCTTCTCGGCGCGGCCGGACGCCTGGTCTCCGCCGAGGAACTCCTCGAACGCGTGTGGGACGAGGCGGCCGACCCGTTCACCACCACGGTCAAGACGACCATCCGCCGGCTGCGGGCCAAACTCGGCGAGCCGCCCGTCATCCACACAGTGCGTGAGGGCGGTTACCGGATCGGAGAGCCATGACCCGTCGCCGGCATCCGCGTCGCACGTTGCGGACGCAGTTGACTCTGCTGTACGCCGTACCGTTCTTCATCTCGGGCGCGCTGCTCCTGGCCGTGCCGCTGGCGGGCGTCCGAGAGTCGGTTCATGTCGGCCCGGACGGCGCGCCGACGCCCAGCGCCCCGGCCACGGACGTACACCGGGTCTTCACCAACTCGGCGATCGGACTCGCCGTGATGGCGGTCGTGTCCCTCGGCATCGGCTGGCTGATCGCCGGTCGGTTCCTGAAGCCGTTACGCACCATCACCGCGACCGCGCGGGACATCTCCGCCACCAACCTCGACCGGCGCCTCGGTCTGTCCGGACACAACGAGTTCACCGAACTCGGTGACACTCTTGACGACCTGTTCACGCGGCTGCACGCATCGTTCGAGTCGCAGCGCCACTTTGTCGCCAACGCGTCCCACGAACTGCGAACGCCCCTGACCGCCGAGCGCACGCTGTTGCAGGTCGCATTGGCCGATCCCGAGGCCACTACGGAATCACTACGGTCCGCATGCCGGGAGGTGCTCACACTCGGCGAGGGCCAGGAACGTCTGATCGCGGCCCTGCTCACGCTGGCCAGCAGCGAACAGCCGGTCGCGCGGTGGGAGCCGCTGGACCTCGCCGTCATTGCCCGCGCCGTCGTGTCGTCCCGCCGGGACGAAGCCGAGCGTCGCCGCGTCCACGTCGACCCGAGTTTGCAACCCGCCCCCGCGAACGGCGACCCGCACCTTATCGAGAGTCTGGTCACGAATCTCGTCGACAACGCCCTGCGCCACAACACCGCCGATGGTCACGTCGAAATAGCGACGACGACGGTCGGCGGGCGCGGCGAGATCACCGTACGCAATACCGGACCGGTAGTGGCGCCCGATCAGGTTGACCGCCTCTTCCAACCGTTCCAGCGCGTCAACGGCCAACGCCTCCGTCACGACGATGGACACGGACTCGGCCTGGCCATCGTCCGTGCCATCGCCGTCGCCCACGGAGCCACCCTCATTCCGAGGGCACGGCCGGACGGTGGCCTCGACATCCGACTGACATTCACCGGGGCTCGGCCGTGACGTCAACCGGATCGGTGGTGCCTCAGACCCGGACGAGCTCACATCCGGACGAGCTCAGGCCCGGCCGGGCTCAGACCCGGCCGAGCGCGGTCCACGCCGATGCGTCGAGATCAAACGGCGGTTGCGGCGACAACTCGGCACAGCGTGCCTTTAGTGCATCGCGCTGTGGGGGATCGAGCGCAGCAACGTAACTCCCGGCCGGTCCGACACCGAACGTAAACGGTTCCCACCAGTCGTCGAAGGTGGCGAAGTTGACGCGGACCCTGAGTGTCGCCGGCTCGACGAGTCGCAGCCCGGCCTGTTCGAACAACGCCACGAGCTGGCCCTCGCGCGCGCCGGCAAGATCAGACTCGTCGGGCGCGGCCGGATCGAGGTCGCGCACGGCTCGCCAGAACAACGACAGCGGACCACCGCCACCGGCGTGGTCCCACACGCACGCGGCAACCAGGCCCTCCGGCCGGGTGACTCGTGCCATTTCCACCAGCCCGGCCAGCGGATCACGCATGAAATGGACCACGAGCTGCGCTATCGCGAGGTCGAAGCTGTCGTTTTCGAACGGCAGCGCCTCGGCCACGCCGCGCCGAACGTCGACGTCCGGCAGGCGTGACCGGACGGCCGTGACGAACTGCTCCGACGGATCGATCGCGGACACCGCCGGCGAGCCCAACCGGGCAACCAGCACCTCGGTCAGCGCGCCCGGACCACAGCCGACATCGAGCGCGCGTTGCCCCGTGCCGGCACCGACCAGGGCCGCAAACTCCGCGGCCAACGGCCGGGAGAATCGGCCCATGAATCGGTCGTACGCCGAAGCGCCCACATCGAAGCTCATTCGGTGAACTTAGGCGCGCCGGAGGGCGTCAGCAATCAGGGCGCGGCAAACGCTCTGCAACCACTTTCTCCGGTACGGGCTACGGTGTTTGGAGAGTTGACCGAGGAGGACCCGTGGCCGACGCGTCGCGAGTAGAGGATTTGCGCCCTGGCGATCACGCTTGCCTGACGTTCAGCGATGGTGAAGAACGTCTCGACATCGTCGCCGCAATCGTTCGCGACGGGCTGCAATCCGGACAACGAGTCCTATGCGTGACGGATACGCTCTCTCAGGTCGCGCTGTCGGGTGAGCTGACCGGGCGTGGCGTGGCGCTGGGGGATGCCACCGACTCGGGGCAGATGCTCGTCATGCGTACCGCCGAGACATTCCTCGTCGACGGGTCGTTCACGGCGCAGCGGGTCGTCGACCTACTGGCGGCGCAGATCTCTCGGGCGGCCACCGACGGCTTTTCCGGCTTGTGCATCACCAGCGACATGTCATGGGCCCTGCGTCCGGTCGCGGGGCTCGACCAGTTGATGAACTACGAGTCGAAGCTCACCGACCTCGTCGCCGACACCAACGCGACCGCCGTCTGCCAGTACGACCGACACTCGTTCGACACCGTCACTCTCGCCGGCGTCGCCGCCCACCACGGCTTCGCGCTCGCGGCGGCGACCTATCACGATGACGCATTTCTGCGCATCTGCCGCCAATATCAACCACCGGGCATCCGCGTCTCTGGCGAGATCGACTATCGGCGAGCCGATCCACTCACACTCGCCCTGACCGAAGCCTTGGCCCTCGACAGCCATATGTACCTGAACCTGGCGACACTTGATTTCATGGACGGCAGCATTTCTGGCGTCATCATGCAGTCGGCCGCGAGTCTGGGCCAGAGCCAGCGCATGACCATCCGGTGCCAACCGCACGCCGCCAAGATTTTCCACGCGCTGGGGTTGCCGGATCTGCCGAACGTCACGGTGGTGGTCAATGATGACCAATAGTGCGCGCGATGATCATCGCGTCCTCGATTCCGCGGGCACGAGCGGATCGTCAGGCTCGGGCGGCTCGTCGGGGGCGACCGGCTCGTCGGACGCGAACGGATCATCGAGCGGGACCGGATCGGCGACTGGGAACGGTTCGGCGGCCCCGGCGGAGTTCGAACTCGTCTCTCAGGACTTCGAGGAACGCAACCTGCACGAGCTGCGGCAAACCGTCACCGCACACGCGGCAACGGTGCTGACCGACGACCGGGTCGCCGATATGGCGCTGATCGCCATCGAACTCGCTTCGAACGCAATCCGGCACGGTGGCGGTCGGGGGCGGCTCCGGCTCTGGACCACACCGGACGCCATTCATTGCCAGGTCACCGATGATGGGCCGGGTTTTCCGGACAGCAAGTACCCCGCCGTACAGCGACCCGAACCGAGTGCCTCGGGCGGTCGGGGCCTATGGCTTGTGCTGCACTTCTCCGATGCCCTGACCGTCGACAACGACGTCGACGGCGGCGCGACCGTGACGGCAATGATCACTACCGGGGACCGTACGACACCTCGGAAGCCGTGATCGAGCCGTCGCCCGCGGACACTTCGGGATTGCGTGGCGTTTGGCCGGTGGCCGCCTGGGAGAATCGGCCGGATGAGCGGATACGTAGAACTGGCCGACCAGAGCGTCCACTACGAGGAGTACGGTGCCGGCGAGCCGGTGTTTCTCCTCCACGGCGGGATGGTAGCCGCAGATAGCTGGCAGTTCCAGATCCCGGCGTTGGCCGAGCACCACCACGTGTTCGCGCCCGAGCGCCGCGGGCACGGTCGCACTCCGGACGTGCCCGGTCCCTACACGACGGCGAACATGGCCGGCGAGACGATCGCGGTCATCGAGGCGCTCATCGATGGTCCTGTGCACCTCGTCGGCTGGAGTGATGGCGCCTACGTCGCGGCGTACGTCGCACTGACGCGTCCGGACCTCGTGGCGCGACTCGTGTTAATCGGGCAGGCGTACGCGAGCGAAGGCGAGTCCAGCGGCATCGCGGCATTCGTGCACTCCACCGAACTCGCCGAGTGGTTCCGGCCCGATTACGTGAAGCTGTCCCCGGACGGGCCGCAGCACTTCGACACCGTGTTCGACAAGGTGACGACGATGTGGCGCAATCCGCTGGAGCTACCCCTCGGCGAGATGGCGAAGATCAACGCGCCGACACTGGTCATGCAGGGCGACGACGATGGCGTACGGATCGAGTACAGCGCGGCGTTGGCGCGCGCGTTGCCGCAGGCGCAGCTCGCGGTGATCCCCGGAACCGGCCACGGGGCGCCGATCCAGAAGGCTGATCTCGTGAATCGGATGATTCTCGATTTCCTGGCGCCGGAGCAACCTGAGCGGCTCATCGCTCTCGGCTCACTGCACGACTCGCCGCGACTGCCAACCTGAGATTCGTCGCGACGGCCACTTTGAGCGGGTGACGATGCTTCGCAACGGCGAGACCCGAGCCCCCACGCCGGCAGAGCGACGGATCGCCGTACCAGATCGTCAGGCCGCCGCTGCCGTGACCCGATTGCTCACCGCGACCGCGCCCAGGATCGGGATCAGCACGGCCAGTGTCCACATGAGACCGACGCCTTGCGCAATCCAACCGATCGTGGCCGGACCGAACAGTATGCCGGCGTACGTGAACGTCGTGAACCGGGCTAGCGCCGTCGCGGCGGCGGTACCGTCGCCACCGGCTCGCCCGGCGGCGCTGAACGTCAGGGGGATCAGATTCGACGCGCCGAGCCCGAAGACCGCGAAGCCGGCAATCGCGAGAGTCAGCCACGGGCTGAACACGGCGAGAGCCAGTCCGGCCATGGCCACTAACGCACCGGCGCGGAACAGCGCGGATCCGCCGAATCGCCGCTTCAGCCGGTCACCGGCGAGCCGGCCACCGGTCTGGCTCGCGGTGTAGACGGTCACCGCCATCGAAGCCACCGTCAATGTCGCACCGCGGTTGTCATGCAGGAAGATGCCACTCCACGCGAGCGCCGCGCCGTCACAGATCATCAGAATGAAACCGATCCCACCGAGCACGACGATTACCCGCGTCCAACCAGGCCGCCAGCCCGATCGCCAACCGGCTCGGCACGCATCGCTGTCGCGTTCCGGCGTCCGCCGATCTACGGACGGCGGCATCAGCAACGGACCGACCGCCAGCCCGGCCGCGAACACGACGATGCCGATCGCCACGAAGTGCGTGGCCGGCGAGATCCCGGCATGGATGACCAGTGCCCCGATCAGCGAGGCCAGGACGGCGCTCACGCTCCAGGCGGCGTGGCACCCGCTCATGATGGGTCGTCGCCGGATCCGCTCGATCGCGACGGCGTGCGCGTTCATCGCCACATCGAGCGTTCCGTGCACCGCCCCGGTCAGCGTGACGGCGAGCGCAAATGCAATCGTGCTGTGGCTCGTGCCGATAGCGATCACCGCCAACGGCATGGCGAGCAGCGCGAGCCGGATGACCCGGGCGCTGCCCACGCGCGCGGTGAATGTGCCGACGAACTGCATCGCGATCAGTGCCGCCGCACCGAACAACGTGCCGAGCGCGCCAAGTTGACCGTTGCTGAGGTGGTGGCCGGCTTTCAACGAGGGCAATCGGACGATGTAGCTGGACAGCAGGAGCCCGTTGAGGAAGAACACGGCCGTGACCGCCCAACGGCCGCGGCCGGCCGTCTCCGGCGACCCAGCCGACCGCGTGGTCGTTGCGTCTTGAAGCACCACGGTGTCGCTCCCTTGATGATCGCCGATTGACCGCCTCGTGCGGGTAAGCGACGAACAGAAGGCGCCCGCTACTACGCAGTTGCGCCACGAATCGTTGTCCCGGGGGACGAGCGGGTCGGCGTCGTTGCCGAGTCGTCGGGCCGGCGGAGGTCGAGGCGGGTAACCCGCGTATGCGCTGTTCGCGAGCTGTCTGCGCCGTCCTGGCAGCTCCATTCTGGAGCGTGGGTACGACACAATCCGACTGCCACCGGTCGATTGGACCTAGCCATAGACGCGTCGGGATGGGATGAACCGACAGCAACCGCGGCTGCGACGGATTACGGGCGCGGCGGTGCCGGCGGGGCGATGTAGTCCTCTAGCAACGCTGGCGTGAGCCCGGCCTTGTGGATTGCGGTCAGCGCGGCCAACACGTCCGCGGGAAACGTCGAGCGGAAGTGCATGAGGATGATGTCGCCGGGTTTGATCTTGTGGTCGGACGTCTGGTAGAACACCTTCCCGTTCCGTACCGTCTCCGACCAGTAGAAGGCGGCCGTCAGCCCGCAGTCATGCACAACCCGCAGCGTCGTCTGGTCGTAGTCGCCGAACGGTGGCCGGAACAACACGGGCGCCCGACCGAACGAATGCGTCAACATGGTCCGAGCACCGCAGATCTCGTGTTCTTGAAAGTCCTCCGGCCGGCCACGGAGGATCGGATGGGTCAACGTGTGATCTTCGATCACCCCGCCGTCGGCCGCCAACTTCTCGAAGAACGATGGATTGCGCGCGGCCACCGGAGCGATCAGGAACATCGTGAACGGGATGTGCGCCGCGTGCATCACCGTGAGGTCTTCGGGCATCTGAACGATGCCGTCGTCGATCGTGAGGAACGCGACCTTCGACTTGACCGGCAGGCGATAGAAGATCGGTGCCGAGGATCCGGCGGTGATATGGACCGGGATCGGCTTCGGCGCGGCCGGAAACACCGGCAGCTTGGTCACCAATTTCTGCAGCGCGGTCAACGATTTCGTCGTCGCCGGACTCGGCGATTGAGTCGCCGTGTGCGCGCCGGTCTGCGAAGTGCGTCCGACGTGCGGTGATGCCGGCGCGCTGTCCGTGCATGCGGCGAGCGCCATCAATGCCGCGGCCAACACGGTCAGCGCCGCACGACGTCCAGTTCGTCGACGGTGGGGGCGGTGCGCGCGGGACGGCACGCGCTGACACTAGCCACTCCCCACGTCGCGCGCCGCCCCGCCACGCGGACAAAGGGGGCATTTAACCCGCCGAACTGTACGGAACTTGGCCGGTGCGTGGCGGCCTCGGCAGCCAAGTCCCGTACAACAGCCGCGGACACAGACGGAGGCGCGTCAGTCGGCGAGTCCAACGGCCTGGCGGATCGTTTCGGGCTGCTCCAGGACACGCAGCATGCACTGCGCAACGTCGGCCCGCGAGATACTCCAGCCGCCCGGGATGTTGCGCCCGACCGCCGTACGGTAGGCACCGGTCAGCGGCTTGTTGGTAAGTTTCGGCGGCCGTACGGCGGTCCAGTCGAGACCGCTGTCACGAAGCACGTCCTCCATGCGGACGACGTCGGCGTACTGACGACGGAACGCCGTACGGGCGAATGGCGCGAACAGATGACGCATGAAGAATCCGTCGCCGGGATCGTGCTTCGGCGGGTTCGGCCGGCCCGGCGACGGCACGGTGCCGATCGGCGCCGCGCTGACCGCCACGATGCGCCGCACGTCGGCGGCCGTCATCGCTTCGACGATCGTGCGGGTGCCACGCCACGTGATGCCGGCGTCGGCGTCCGCGAACGACCGTGCGCCAAGGCCGGACAGGACGGCGTCGGCGCCACTGACCGCGGACTCGATCTGGGTGGATTCGGCCGCGCCGAGGTCGGCCTCGACGACGCGGACGGCGTCCCAGGCGGATTGGGCCAGTTTCCGCGGATCGCGGACGACCGCGGTGACGTCATGCCCGGCCGCCGTGGCCTGGGCGAGGAGTTGCTGGCCGATGCCACCGGTAGCAGCGAAGATCGTGAGTTTCATGGCGTGCTCCCTTTGCCTCGATGAGTAGGTCCCGCGACGGGTTTGCGGGTACCGTGTCCTCAGAACATCGTATTATACGAGGAGCATATCGTATGGAGTCCGTAGCATCTGGCGGAGTGCCGAACTCGGCAGCATCTAGCGACGGGGAGCCGAATTCGGCCGCTCGTGGCGATGCACGCCAGCGGCGGCGGCTCATGGCGGCGATCAAGGAGTCGATGCGCGACCTCGGGAACCAACTCACGCTGCTCAACCATCACGTCGGGTCCCGTCTCGAGATCAAGGACGTCGATTTCGACTGTCTCGAGGTCATCAACCGGCATGGACCGATTAGCCCCAGCGCGCTCGCGCGCCGCGCCGGCCTGCATCCGGCCACGATGACGGGTGTACTCGATCGCCTGGAGCGAGGCGGCTGGATCACCCGCGACCGGGATCCACAGGCCGTCGATCGTCGAGCCGTCACCGTACGAGCGACTCGCGACCGGGTCAGCGAGGTGTTCCACCTCTACCGGGGGATGAACGCCTCGATGGATCAGATCTGCGACCGTTACGACGACGGGCAACTCCAGGTGCTTGCCGACTTCCTGCAGCGCACGACCAGCGCCGGACGGGCCGCGACCGAGGAACTCGCCTAGACTGATGTCCGGTCGGCGGGGATGCGCTCAAACGACCTCGAGATCGACGGTGATGTTGCCGTGGGTCGCGCGGGAGTATGGGCAGACCTTGTGCGCGGCCTCGGCCAATTGCCGCGCGGTTTCGGCCGGCACATTCGGCAAGTGGATCAATAGAGTTACGGCCAAGCCGTACGCCGGACCGTCCGGGCCGATGCTGACGCGCGCGGTCACCGTCGAACCGTCCACATCGGCCTTAGCGGCGCGGGACGTGATCCGCAGAGCGCTGTGGAAGCAGGCGGCGTAGCCCGCCGCGAAGAGCTGCTCCGGATTCGAGCCCTCGCCGGAGCCACCCATCTCCTTGGGGAACGCGAGATCGAAGTCCAACCGGCCGTCGGAGCTGGTCACGTGTCCGTTGCGGCCGTCGCCGGTCGACCGGGCCTCGGCGGTGTACAGGATCTTCTCGGGCATGGTGCCACCTTTCACGGCGGTCGGCGCGTGAAGCGCGCAGGATATCTACGCAAAGAAGGAACGCATCCGGCCCGGCAAACGAGTCCCGGCGTGACCCTCACCACCAAACTCCGATAACGGGCACATGCACCAAGGCCGGACTGACCCGCCGGTCGCATCGGAACGGGAACGCTGTTAACCCGCTGACGGGAGGACTTTCGCATGGCCACCGATCTGTTCATTCTCGCTATGGATCATCGAGACTCGCTCGCCAAACTGGTCTACGGCATTGCCGGCACACCCGACGCCGCTGAGGCGGACCGCATCGCGCGCGACAAGCTGCTCATATTCCGAGGGCTGCTCGCCGCGCTCGACCGGGGTGCCGATCCGTCTGTGACCGGCATCCTGGTCGACGAGCAGTACGGAGCCGACGTGGCCCACCTTGCCCGAGATGCCGGTCTGCGGGTCGCGATGCCCATCGAAGAGTCCGGCCGGGAGTTCTTCACGCTCGAGTACGGCCGGATCGGCGAGCAGACGTGGCTCGATCACGTCGAACGTTTCTCGCCTGACTATGTCAAGGTGCTCGTACGCGACAATCCAGACTTCGATCCATCCGACCGGAAGGCTCAGCAGCAGCACCTGGCGGTCGTTTCGGCCGCGCTGCACGACGTGCATCGGACGTTCCTCTTCGAACTGTTAGTGCCACCGACCGACGAGCAGCATGACCGGCTCGGCCACGACTTCGACGCCCGGTTGCGTCCCCACCTGACCGAGCAGGTGATCGCCGACTTTCAGACCGCCGGCGTCGAGCCCGACATCTGGAAGATCGAAGGGTTGGAAGACGCGGCCGCGGCGAACGACGTGGTGGCTGTGACTCGACGAGGCGGCCGAGACAATGTCCGCTGCATCGTGCTCGGTCGGGACGCTCCGGTCGAGCGACTCGACCACTGGCTCCGGATTGCAGCTGGTACGCGGGGATTTGCCGGCTTTGCCATCGGACGCAGCATCTGGGAGCAGCCCCTCGTCGACCACGAGGCCGGCCGGCTCAACGACGACGGCGTGATCGACATCATCGCCACGAACTATCTGCACTTCGTGCAGGCCTACCGCCACGCGTCGCACTGACCACGAAATCGAGGTGCAGCGCCGCATCGCGAGCGCAACAATCTCGGGCGAGCGCCGGCGATCGCCGTGCCGGACGGGAGCGTACGCGTGATCAAGCGCCGAGAGATCCAGAGCGGCGACGCCGATCTGCGCGCCATGCAATCGCTATGCCAGGCCATCTGGTGGGCCGGATCGAGCTGGCACATCGGCGACATCGCATGGGGTCGACGGCAGCACATCGGACGCGATGCGGAGTGGCGGAGCGCGGTCTGGGAGCGCGAGGGCGAGGTGCTCGCCTGGGCCTGGGTCCGGCTGCCCGATCATCTCGATCTCGCCGTGCATCCCGAGCATCCCGAACTAGCTGCCGAGATCGTGGAGTGGTTCCGGGAGGTCGCGGTGGCCGACGACCTCGTCGCGTACGCGATGGACACCGAGCCCCATATCATTGCCGCGTTCGCAGCGGCCGGCTTTCGCGAGGTCGACGACCCGCACGTCATGTACCGCTATACCCACTCCCTGGCGACCCTCGACGAGCCCGTCGTGCCGGACGGCTTCGTCGTGCGGCCGGTGCGCGGAGACGACGACGTGCCGCGCCGGGTAGATGTGCATCGCAGCGCTTTCCACCCGTCCCGGGTCACCGTCGACAGCTACGCCAACGTGCGCGCGTCGTGGCCGTACCGGCAAGATCTTGATTGGGTCGTCGAGACGCCGGATGGGAGTTTCGGCGCGTTCTGCCTGATCTGGTGGGACGAGGTAAACCGGGTCGGTGAACTGGAACCGGTCGGCACCCATCAGGACTTCCGCCGGCTCGGGCTGGCGCGGTCGGCATGTCTGGGCGCGATGCGGGCACTGCTCGACCTCGGCGCGACCGAGGCCGTGGTCCTCAGCTTCGACCTGCCGGACAAGCCTGGGCCGCGTGCTCTCTATCACTCGCTCGGCTTCGTCGACCACTCCCGGACCGTCAAATACGCCGGCGTTAGGGCTTAAGGCTTGGGGCAGCCCGACCCCACTCGACTGGGAGAGCGGCCATTAGGTCTTCGTGGCGTCGGGCTGCCCCAAGCCCGCGACCGTGTGGTGGGTGCGGTGCGTGCGGGCGTCGGGCTTCAGGGCTTTCGACGTTCCCTGGTACGGGGTTCGATCCCGCGACGTTGTGGCGAGCCGGAGTCGCGGACCCTTCGCAGCTTCGTCACGTGAGTGCTGTTATCCGGGCGCTATGACAGCACTGGTGTGACGAACTCGCAAGTACCCGACGGCGCGGGTGAGCTACCCGGGCCCCCAGCGCAACCACCGCCCAGAGCGCGCGCTCAGATCCAGCGTCCGCCGAGCCACATTCGGGCGAACCACTAGGCGTACGTGATCTTTTCGCCCGTATAAATCGGATAGAAGTACGCGAAGCACCAGCCGATGACGAGCAGATAGATCCCGAGGACCACCGATCCGAAGGCGCGCCGGTCGATCGCCAGATCATCGCGCCCGCTGGCCCGTTGATCAGCATACCGAACAGATAGACCACCGCCATGACGAGGAACGGCACGGCCGGTACGGCGTAGAAGTAGAACATCGTCCGGTGGCTGAACTCGTAGAGGAACCAGGGCACGATGCCGGCGAACGCCCCCAGAACAGATCTCGACGCCCGCCAGTCGCGGCGCGACGACGCCGAACGCCGCCACACCGACGACGGCCGGCACGAACGACCACCAGAGCAGCGGGTGCCCAGCAACAGCACCTCGGCCGAGCAGTTCGGGGCGCCGCAGCCGGCCGCCGCGGAGTAATAGAACGCGACCGGTCGGCCGAGCAGCAGCCATTGCCAGGCCACGACTGGTAGATGTGCGGCGACGTCAGACGTGTCGTGGAAGTGCAACGCGGCCAGGTGGTACTCGCCAGAGGTTCAGCCAGGGCGTTGATCACCGGAGGCAGCGTGTGGCCGTGGTGGTTCGAGCGCACCAGTTGCCGGTCGTAGCCGTCGCTGGTGACGAACCAGCCACGTCCAGCTGAGCACGTACACGGCGACCAGATGGCCGCCCGAACACGACCAACCAGCCGGCTTCGTCCACGAGCGTGTCCGCCAAGGACGCGGACGCCGGCGCTGCGGCGCGCACCCACCTCCCACAAAACGATCAGAACCACGAACAGGATGATGTACCAGAGCGCGCTCCACTTGACCGACATCGCGCAGCCGGTCATCACCGCGGCGGCGACGCGCCACCACGGGACGCCGTCGGGCCAACTAATCGCAATCGCCCGGCCCGACCGCGGCCTCGGATCGGGGCCGCCCTTCCATCGCGCGCAGCCAGCGCGCGCCGGCGTGAATCCCGATCCAGCACCAGGCAGCCGAACGCGGCCAGGATAAAGAACATCAGGAAGATGTCGAGCAGCGCGGTCCGGGACATCACGAACTCCATGCCGTCCAGCGCCATCAGCAAGCCGGCCGCGCAGCCGAGAACCGTCGACCGGAACATCCGCCGGGTGAGCCGGATCATCATCAGGATCGACGAGCGTGCCGAAGACCGCCGGCATGATCCGCCAGCCGAACGTGTCGTCTTGAACAACCATTCACCGAAGCCGATCAGCCACTTGCCGAGCGGAGGGTGGACGACGAAATCGCCGGTTTCGCACTGGTTGTTCCATTCCACGCCGTGAGTGGATCAGGTCGTGGCCCTCGGTCGCGTAGTAGATCTCGTCGAAGATCTTGCCCGGCGGGTGCTCAGGTCCGACCAGCCGGAGCACGCCGGCGAGGACGGTGATGGCGACGCGGTGCCGATCCAGGCAGACGTACGGTCGGCCGGCATCTTGGGGGCGAGCCGCCGACGTACGGTGTCCGGGACCGCGACGCGTCGGCCGGCGTCCCGGCCCCGTGTCGTCAGGTCGGGCGCGTCGGTCATGGCTGCCGTGCTCACCCGAGATCGTAGGCGCCCGGCCGGGCGTACGGAGACCGAGCGCACCTCAGGTTCGCTGCGCGGGTTCGCATGGCGATCTTGAGATGAGAAGAGGAGGCGGCGCCATGCCGACGGAGGGCGGACGGTTGATCCTCGTCGGGGCCCCGCTGGGCAACGTCGGGGACGCCTCGACCCGGCTGCGGGACACACTGTCGACCGCCGATGTCGTGGCCGCCGAAGACACCCGCCGCCTTGCCCGCCTGGCCCGTGATCTCGGCATCGTGGTCGTTGGCCGGGTGGTCAGCTACTTCGAGGGCAATGAGGAACGCCGTACCCCCGAGTTGGCCCAGGCTCTGCGGGACGGTCGATCGTCGCGGTCGTCACCGACGGCGGCATGCCCAGCGTCTCCGATCCGGGCTTCCGGCTCGTACGCGCGGCCATCGACGCGGGCGTGCCGGTGACGGTCGCACCCGGCCCGAGTGCCGTGACCACCGCGCTCGCGGTGTCCGGCCTCCCTTCGACCGCTTCTGTTTCGAGGGATTCCTGCCCCGCAAGCCGTCCGAACGACGGGCACGCCTGGCGAAGCTCGCCGGTGAGGAACGCACGATGGTGTTCTTCGAGGCTCCACATCGGCTGGCCGCGAGCCCTCGCGACCTGGTCGGGGCGTTCGGCGCCGACCGATCGGCGGCCGTATGCCGGGAGCTGACCAAGACGTACGAGGAGGTGCGCCGCGGCGCCCTGCCCGAGCTGGCCGATTGGGCGGCGGCCGGCGAACCGCGCGGCGAGATCACCATCGTGGTGGCCGGCGTCGACCCGATCACCGAACGGCCGACCGATCAGGCGCTGCTCGCGGCCGTGGCCGACCGGCAGGCGGCTGGTGCCTCGCGTAAGGATGCGATCGCCGAGGTCGCGACGGCGTACGCGATCGGCCGTCGCGAGCTCTACAACCTCGTGGTCGGCTCGGCGCGGTGAAGTGGGACCGCCGGCCGTCCTACCAGGCGTAGGCCAGCATGCCGGCGAATAGCAGGATCGGGCCGCCGAAGCTCCCGAGCAACGCTAGCGTACGAGCCCGGCGACCGGCCAACCGGAGCGCTCCCGTCGCCCATGCGATGCCGAAGCCGCAGAGGATGAGCAGAACCACACCGGGTATCCAGTGCAGCAGCAGATCGGTGTTGTTCCCGGCGTAGGCCAGGCTGGACCCGCGCGACACCATCTGCGCGTTGAGCTTCTGCCCGGCGCTCGCGTGGGTCGATGCCGGACCGAGCAACGTGACCGCGGCGCTGAAACTCTTGTCGGCCGCGACGAACTCGGCGCAACTGCGGTCGATGCCGTGCACCGAGCACGTCGCCACCGTCGCCACGCCGCGGCTTCCGTGGCCGGCCGTGAGCAGCAGCGGCGTGGCGCTCACCCAGGCGAAGAACGCGGCCGCGAGCGCGAAGACGAGCAGCGCCGGCAGCCCGAACGCGGGGCGGCGGGGCGCCTTGCGGTGCCGGTGCGGCCGGCCGGTCTGGATCGGCTGCCGCCGGCGGGCCGGAGCGAGCGCGCCGGGCACCCGATCGGAATCGCCGTCCCAGAGGTCACCAAGCACGTCGCTGCGCGTGGGCGCCTGGGCCGGTACGGGTGTCGGTCCGTCGCCCGCCGGAATGCCGGCGGCGGCGTGGTCAGCGCGGGTGCCGGCCCGCGCCGCGCCGGCGGTCGGCGCCGGCACCGTCCGGATGGGAAACCCGGTGTCGGGTGCGTTGCGGCGCGTCGATGCGGGCGCGCCGATATCGGGTACGGCGAACTCCGGCTCGTCGACGAAGTCACCGTCCGCGACGATCGTCGCGGACATCGGGAACGCGGCGTCCTGGCCTGCGGCATCCTGGCCTGCGTCCGGCTCGCCCGGATTCATCGCGGTATCAATATCGGCGGGCTCAATCGTCCGACTCGCCGCCGGACGACTGGATCGGCGCCAACTCGGGGGCCGCGAGCGACGTCTCGACCGACTCGGCCGACTCGGCGTCAAGGGCAGCCGACGGCTCGCCGACCGGCTCGACCGCGGGCGGCTCGTCGGGACGTGGTTCGTCGGCAGGTGGTTCGTCGGCGAGCGGCTCGACGGGAAGTGCGTCGTCAGCCGCCGGCTCGATTGTGGTTCCGAGAGTGCACGTCGCGCGCCACGTCGCGACTCGGCTCGGAGGCGCCGGCTCGACGGCCTCGGCCAAGTCCAGGTGCTCGACGGGCTCGCTGGCGGCCGGTGCGTCGACGGAAGTTGCCGGCTCGGCTGACTCCGCCCGCTCGGCGGAATCGACGTCGGCCGGCTCGGCGGGTCGATGTCGGCCGGTCCGCCGGCGACGGCCGATTCAACGGCCGACTCACGGCCGGTTCGACGGCCGGATCCATGGCCGATTCCACGGCCGGTTCGACGGCGGCGGCCGGGCCGACCGAGTCGCTCGACTTCGGCCGTCGCGATCTGGTCGGCCGGTCGGTCGGGACTTGGTCGGGCGGGGACCGCGGCGTCGTGTCGCCCGACGGTTCGGGCCTCGATCACGTCCTTGGCCGGCGTCACCTCGGTGTCGGCCAAGTCGACCGGTGCCGGCGATACGTCGGATGCCGGTTCTTCCGCTGTCGTCGAGTCGGCCGCCTCGGACGCGGTGCTGGGCGCCGGGATGTCCGGCGCGGAACGCTCCGACGGCGCTGTCGACGTGGGGTGCGCCGTGGTATGCGTACCCCCGTCCTGGGTCCACCAGGCCGTGTCGGCACCGGGCGGTGGCCATGGCGCGCCGCCTTGCCGGCGGGTCCGCCGTTTGTCCCCGTCGTGCGTGCTGTCCGGCTCGGCCGTGATGGCCCCCGGCGTCGTGGGTTTGGCACCGCTCACGCGTTCATTGGACACCGTGTGTCCGGATACGGCCCGTATCGACGGAGCGTGTCGGGCAAGAATTTGGACGTTTCGGGCGCGGGGGCGGGTGACACGCAGCAACAGGCACGGTGCCGCATGGATAGAGTTGGCTCCCATGAGTCACGTTCTCGCCGCGGTCGCCTGGCCCTACGCCAACGGTCCGCGCCACATCGGCCACGTCTCCGGCTTCGGCGTGCCCTCCGACGTGTTCAGCCGGTACATGCGGATGGCCGGCCACGACGTGCTCATGGTCTCGGGCACCGACGAGCACGGCACGCCGATCCTGGTGCAGGCCGAGAAGGAAGGCGTCAGCCCGCGGGAGCTGGCCGACCGGTACAACCGCATGATCGTCGAGGATCTGCACGCGCTCGGGCTGTCCTACGACCTGTTCACCCGGACGACGACCCGCAACCACTACGCCGTCGCGCAGGAGCTGTTCAAGGGCGTGTACGCGAACGGCTACATGATCGCCGAGACGACGCAGGGCGCGATCTCGCCGTCGACCGGGCGTACGCTGCCCGACCGCTACATCGAGGGCACCTGCCCGATCTGCGGCTACGACAGCGCGCGCGGCGACCAGTGCGACAACTGCGGCAACCAGCTCGACCCGATCGACCTGATCAACCCGCACAGCCGGATCAACGGCGAGACGCCGGAGTTCATCGAGACCGAGCACTTCTTCCTCGACCTGCCGGCGCTGGCCGACGCGCTGGGCGCCTGGCTGCGTACGCGCACGGACTGGCGCCCGAACGTCCTCAAGTTCTCGCTCAACCTGCTCGACGACATCCGGCCGCGGGCGATGACCCGCGACATCGACTGGGGCATCCCGGTGCCGCTGCCCGGCTGGGAAGACAACCCGGCCAAGCGGCTCTACGTCTGGTTCGACGCGGTCATCGGCTACCTGTCGGCGTCGATCGAGTGGGCCCGGCGCTACGGGTGACGACGACGCGTGGAAGCGGTGGTGGTCGCCCGAGGTGTCCGGTGGCGAGACCCCGATCGAGACCGGCACCGCCGACGACAAGCATGGCGCCCGGTCCTACTACTTCATGGGCAAGGACAACATCACCTTCCACTCGCAGATCTGGCCGGCCGAGCTGCTCGCCTACAACGGCGAGGGCGCCAAGGGCGGCGAGCCGGGTGCGCTCGGCGAGCTGGCGCTGCCGACCGAGGTGGTGTCGAGCGAGTTCCTGACGATGGAGGGCCGGAAGTTCTCGTCGTCCCGGTCGGTCGTGATCTACGTCCGCGACTTCCTGGCGCGCTACGACGCCGACGCGCTGCGCTACTTCATCGCGGTCGCCGGCCCGGAGACGACGGACACCGACTTCACCTGGGCCGAGTTCCTCCGGCGCAACAACGACGAGCTGGTCGCCGGCTGGGGCAACCTGGTCAACCGTACGATCTCGATCGCGGCCAAGAACTTCGGCGCGGTCCCGCCGGCCGGCCCGCTGACGGCCGAGGACGACAGCGCTGCTCGACTCCGTACGCGGCGGGTTCGACCGACGGTCGGCGGCCTGATCGCGCGGCACCGGCAGAAGGCCGCGATCAACGAGGCGATGCGGATCGTCGGCGAGGCGAACAAGTACCTGTCCGACCAGGCGCCGTGGAAGCTCAAGGACGATCCGGAGCGGATGGGCACGATCCTGCACGTGGCGCTGCAGGCGATCAAGCGACTGCAACACGCTGCTGACGCCGTTCCTGCCGCACTCCGCGCAGCAGATCCACGAGCTGCTCGGCGGCGACCGGCGTACACGCGCCGATGCCGCATCCATCGTGGACGTCGACGACCTCGACGGCGGGCCGGCGTACCCGATCCTCACCGGCGACTACACGCAGCGGCGCGCGCTGGGAGCCGGTCGCGATCGTGGCCGGGTACGCCGCTGTCGGCGCCCAAGCCGGTATTCCGCAAGCTCGACCCGTCCATCGTCGACGAGGAGCTGGCCCGCCTCGCTGGCGCACCGCAATGATCGATGGAGCGATGACCGGACACCGATTCCCGTGCGGTCCGCGCGGCCCATCGTCGCGCGGGCGAGTTCCCACCGGCGCCCGAGCCGCTCGCCGGTGCCGGCGCTGGACAGCCACACGCACCTCGACATCGTCGGCGGCGACTCAGCCGAGCGCGCCGCACCGGCATCGCAGCGGCCCGCGCCGTCGGCGTGGACGCGGCTGGTCCAGGTCGGCTGTGACGTGCCGTCCTCGCGTTGGAGCGTCGCGCTCGCCGAGCCGACCATCGCGTCGGTGGTCGCCACGGTCGCGCTGCACCCGAACGAGGCGCCCCGGCTCGCGGCGTCCTCGCCGGCCGAGCTGGACGAGGCGCTGCGGGTTATCGAGGGTCTGGCCGCCGAGCCGCGGGTACGCGGCGATCGGCGAGACCGGGCTGGACATGTTCCGGACCGGCGACGACGGTCGAGCGGCGCAGGAGACCAGCTTCCGGGCGCACATCGCCATGGCGAAGCGGTTCGGCAAGCCGCTCATGATCCACGATCGGGACGCGCACGCGGATGTGTTGCGCGTCCTGGACGAGGAAGGCGCGCCGGACGTCGTCGTGCTGCACTGCTTCTCCGGCGACGCTGCGTTCGCGACCGAGTGCGTACGCCGTGGCTACGTGCTGAGCTTCGCCGGCACGGTGACGTTCAAGAATGCCGCCGCGCTGCGGGACGCGGCTCGGATCACGCCGCTCGATCAGCTGCTGGTCGAGACGGATGCGCCGTATCTGACGCCGATGCCGTACCGGGGACGGCCGAACGCGCCCTACCTGATCCCGCTCACGATTCGCGGGCTGGCCGAAGCGACCGGCCGGGACGTCGACGAGCTGTGCGCCGGGCATCTCGGCCACCGGCGAGCGGGTCTTCGGCCCCTGGCAATGAGCGGCTCGCCGTCCCTGCTTGGCCCGGCCGACGTGCGGCGGTTCGCCACGGAGTTGGGCATCCGCCCGACGAAGACGCTCGGGCAGAACTTCGTCCACGACCCGAACACCGTGCGCCGCATCGTCGCCACCGCCGACCTCGCGCCCGACGACGTCGTGGTCGAGGTCGGTCCCGGCCTCGGATCGCTGACGCTCGCGCTGCTGCCGGCGGCGTCGGCACGTGTACGCGGTCGAGATCGATCCGGTGCTGGCCGGTGCGCTTGCCGGACGACGGTCGCCGACGCGCGCACCCGGCCGTCGCCGACCGGTTGACCGTGCTGCAGCGCGACGCGATGAAGGTCGGCGCAGCGAGTTCGCCGCCGGCGCACCGACGGCACTCGTCGCGAACCTGCCCTACAACGTCGCCGTGCCGGTCGTGCTGCACCTGCTGGCCGAGCTGCCGAGCCTGCGGCACGGGCTCGTCATGGTCCAGCGAGAGGTCGCCGACCGGCTGGCCGCGGCGCCGGGGTCGAAGATCGTACGGCATCCCGAGCGTGAAGCTCGCCTGGTACGCCACGCGCCCGGCAGGCCGGCCGGGTGCCGCCGAGCGTGTTCTGGCCGGTGCCGAACGTCGACTCCGGACTTGTCGCGTTCGACCGCCACGACCCGCCGGCCGGACGCGGATCGGCTGCCCACGTTCGAGGTCGTCGACGCCGCGTTCGCGCAGCGACGCAAGACGTTGCGGGCCGCGCTGGCCGGATGGGCCGGTGGCGCGTCGGTGGCGGCCGACATCCTCGTGGCGGCCGGTGTCGACCCGGTCAGCCGGGGTGAGACGCTGACGGTGGACGAGTTCGCGGCGATTGCCGCCGCCGGTGTGACCCGCCGGGTGATCGCGCCGCCGCCCGAGCCGACGATCCGGCCGCGGGCGGCGCGAGCGCTCAAACGGCACGAGCCCCACATGGCCGCTCCGGCGCCGCCCCGCGACTCGACCGCGTCATGATTCGACCGCGTCATGATGCGACAGCATCATGATTCAACTGGGGCAGGACCCGAGCAATGCGACGCCGAATGACCCGAGCCGATGGAAGGTTGACCTGGTGACCGAGCCGCTCAACGCCGAGGAGACCGGCCGCCCGCGGCTGGGTGCGTCCGGGCCGGTCCGGGTACGCGTGCCCGCGAAGATCAACCTGCATCTCGGCGTCGGCCCGATCCGGCCATGACGGCTATCACGAGCTGACCACCGTCTATCACGCCATCTCGCTCTACGACGAGGTCAGCGCGCGGCGGGGCGACCAGCTGACGCTGACGATGGAAGGCGAGGGCGCCGGCGAGTTGGCGCTCGACGACACGAACCTGGTGATCCGGGCGGCGCATGTCCTGGCCAAGGCGGCCGGCGTGCCGGCCCTGGCCCGGCTGCACCTGCGCAAGCAGATCCCGATCGCCGGCGGCCTGGCCGGCGGCAGCGCCGACGCGGCCGCCGCGCTCGTCGCCTGCGACGCCCTCTGGGGCACCGGCATGAGCCGGGACGAGCTCGCGGATCTGGCCGCCGAGGTCGGATCGGACGTGCCGTTCCTCGTGCTCGGCGGCACGGCGCTCGGCACCGGCCGCGGCGAAACCATCAGCCCGGTCCTCGCCCGTCCGGCCACCTGGCACTGGGTGGTCGCGACTGCGTCCGAGGGCCTGTCCACCCCGGCCGTCTATCGGGAACTCGACCGGCAGCGGGCCGCGCTGCTCGCGCCGCCGAGCCGCTCGGGCCACCCGACGATCTCATGGCCGCGCTGCGCCAGCGCGACCCGGCGGTCCTGGCCGCGGCGCTCGGCAACGACATGCAGGTGGCGCGCTGCACGTTCCGCCCGGAACTCGCCGACACGCTCGGACGCCGGCATGGCGGCCGGTGCGCTCGCCGCGCATGGTCTCCGGATCCGGGCCGACATGTCTGTTCCTCGCGCGCGACGCGGCCCAGGCGGCCGCCGTGGTCAGCGAGTTGACCGACTCGCCGGTGTGCCGAGCCGCCCTGGCCGTCACCGGCCCGGTGGCGGGAGCACGGGTGCTGTGACCGCGTCACCGTCGGCCGCGACGGGGGACCGTCTGATGGCCAATATCGTCAACCTCGACCGGGTGTCCAAGGCGTACGGCACGGCCGGGCCGCTGCTCGACCGACGTCTCGATCGGGCTGGACGACTCGTGACCGGGTCGGCGTCGTCGGGCTTAACGGCGCCGGCAAGTCGACGCTGCTGCGGCTGCTCACGAAGGCGGAGGAGCCGGACTCCGGCCGGGTCACGCACCGCCGCGACCTGCGGGTGCTGTCGCTGCCGCAGCAACTCGATCTCGCGCCCGAACTGACCGTACGGGACGTCGTCCTCGGCGACGCCTGGCAGCCGGCCGAGTTCGCCGCCGAGCACGAGTGGGCCGGAGACGCCGGCGTCCGTACGGTCCTCGACTGGGCTGGGCATGCCGTACCTCGGACTGGACACGCCGGTCGGGCCGATGTCCGGGGGCGAGCGCCGGCGGGTCGCGCTCGCCGCGCTGCTGGTCCGCGGCTGCGACCTGCTCGTCCTCGACGAGCCGACGAACCACCTCGACGTGGCCGGCGTCGCCTGGCTGGCCCACCACCTGCTGAGGCCGGCGCGGCGCGCTCGTCGTCGTCACCCACGACCGGTGGTTCCTCGACGCGGTCTACGACACTCACCTGGGAGGTCGCCGACAGACCGTCCGCGCGTACGAGGGCGGCTTCGCCGCCTGGATGCTGGCCCGAGCGGAGCGGAAGCGGGTCGCGACCGAGACCGAGGCGCGGCGGCAGAACCTGCTGCGCAAGGAGATCGCCTGGCTCCGCCGCGGTCCGCCGGCCCGGACGTCGCAAGCCCGGTTCCGGATCGACGCGGCCAACGCGCTGATCGCCGACGTGCCGCCGCCCCGCGACACCGTGTCGCTGCGCGGCTCGCGACCGCGCGGCTCGGACGGCAGGTGTACGACCTGGACGACGTCACCTTGCTGCCGGCGACCGAAGGACGCTGCTGTCCGAACCTCACCTGGCACGTCGGCCCGGGCGACCGGATCGCGATCGTCGGCGCCAACGGCGCCGGCAAGTCCACGCTGCTGCGGCTGCTCGCCGGCGTACGGGAGCCGGACGGCGGCCGGATCACCCGCGGCCAGACCGTACGGCCCGCGTTCCTGTCCCAGGAACTGACCGAGCTGCCTGGCGAGCTGCGCCTGCTGGAGGCGGTCGAGGAGGTCGCCAAGCGGGTCGAGCTCGGCGACCGGGAGCTGTCCGCGTCCCAGTTGGCCGAGGTGTTCGGGTTCACCGACCGCCGGGTCTGGACGCCGGTCGCCGACCTGTCCGGCGGCGAGCGGCGCCGACTGCAGATGCTGCGGCTGCTGGCCGGCGAGCCGAACGTCCTGCTGCTCGACGAGCCGACGAACGACCTCGACACCGACACGCTCGCCGCGCTCGAGGATCTGCTCGACACCTGGCCGGGAACGATGGTCATCGCGAGCCACGACCGCTACCTGGTCGAGCGCGTGACCGATCACGTGTACGGCATGTTCGGCGATGGACGGCTCGTCCACCTCCCCGGTGGCGTGGACGAGTATCTGGCCCGCGCCGCACTCCGGGGGGCGCCGGGGGAAGCGGCCGCGACGCCCGCGACCAGCGCGATTGTCGTGGAGCGCCCGTCCGGCGCGCGTACCCGTGGCTCGGAAAGCGGACCGACGGCGGCCGAGGCGCGGACGGCGCGCAAGGAGGTCGCCCGCCTTGAACGCACTCTCGACCGCCTGACCGAACGGTCCGAGAAGGTGCACGCGGAGATGGTCGAACACGCCACCGACTACGCGCGGATCACCGAGCTGGACGCCCAGCTTCGCGTGATCGATTCGGAGAAAGCCGCGGTCGAGGACGCCTGGCTGGCCGCGGCCGAACGCGCCGGTGACGGCTGAGATCACGCTGGTACGGGGCCGGCGGCGAGGCCGTCAAGCGGTGCGCGACAATGCCTCGTCGAACGCGGCGCGCGGGCGCTGGACGAGGTCAAGAGGGTGCGATGTCACACATTCCGGTCAATCATCCACTGCGGACGTTCTACCGCTTCCTGGCCACGCTGGCCGGGCTCTACATCCTGATCTTCGGCATCGTTGCGTTCGTCAAGACGAAGGGCACCCCCGCCTTCCAGCAGAACAGCCTCCCGTGGGTCTTCGGCCTGCACGCAAACCTCGCATTTTCGATCATCTCGATCGTCGCCGGGATCGTCGTCGTGCTCGCCGCGCTCGTCGGCCGCAACGTTGACCGCTTCATCAATGTCGTCGGCGGCCTCGCGTTCATGCTGATGGGCATGCTGATGATGGCGTTGATGGTCACCGACGCGAACTTCCTCGGCTTCTCGATGGTCAACTGCATCGTGTCCTTCATCATCGGCACCGTGCTGTTCACCGCGGGCCTCTATGGCAAGACCGGTCCGGCGCACGTCGCGTACGCCGAGGAGGCCGCTCGCCACGGCCACTGACCCCAACCGTCGCCGCCCCTGGAACGCTCCGTGTTCCAGGGGCGGTTTTGTGTCCGCTGCCCGGCGGGGCGACAAAGTCGGCTTTCCTGGGTCAAGCCGGCCCGGGGCCGGACAATTGCGATGTCGATCCGATGCCGCGCGGTCCTGTTGATCTTCGTGAGGGGGAATCCATGGCTCGCACATCCCGGTCAACCATCGGCTGCAGTCGTTCTACCGGCTCCTCGCCGCGCTCGGCGGTGTGTACGTGCTGGTTTTCGGCATCGTCGGCGTGACCCGCACAGGCGGGCACCCGCTCTTCGACCAGCACGCCGACGCCTCGGTGTTTGGCCTGCGCTCCAATCTTGCGTTCGCGATCATATCGATCATCGTGGGCGTGGTGGTGCTCGGCGCCGCGCTGCTCGGCGGCAACATCGCCTACTTCGTCAATCTCGTCGGCGGCATCGTATTCCTGGTCGCAGGGATGCTCATGTTGGCGCTGCTGGAAACCAACGCGAACTTTCTGAACTTCCAGGTGGCGACATGCATCGTATCGTTCGTGATCGGGACTGTGCTGTTCACGGCCGGACTGTATTGCCGTTCCGGAAGCCACTTTGTGGAACATGTCGAGGAACATTTCCGTACGCATTACGAACCCGACCCGGACGGCCACCACTGGAAGATCGCCGCGTCTCCGCCACGGCCGGTCGAGAACGACCCCGACGTACACCGGTTCGCCTGACCTCCCGCTGCGGCTATCTCGAGCGGCGTCGCGTGCCCAGCTCCGGCTTGGCCTCCAGGTTCGACAGGCCGTTCCAGGCGAGGTTCACCAGGTGGGCCGCGACCATCTCCTTGCGCGGCTTGCGCACCTCCAGCCACCACCGACCGGTCAGCGCGACCATGCCGACCAGCGCCTGCGAATAGAGCTCGGCGAGCTTCGGGTCGAACCCCCGGGACTTGAACTCGGCGCCGAGGATGTGCTCGACCTGGTGCGCGACGTCATTCAGCACGCTGGAGAAGTTGCCGGACGCCGAACCGACCGGCGACTCGCGGACCAGCACGCGAAACCCGTCCGTCTCGCCCTCGATGTAGTCGAGCAGGGCCAAGCGCCGCCTGCTCCAACAGCTCGCGCGGATGCCCGGCGGTCGAGCGCGTTGGTGATCGCGATCCAGCAGCGCGCGCACCTCCCGGTCGACCACGACCGCGTAGAGGCCTTCCTTGCCGCCGAAGTGCTCGTAGACCACGGGCTTGGATACCTTCGCCCGGGCCGCCACCTCCTCGATCGAGGTCGCGTCGAAGCCACGCTCGGCGAAAGAGATCGCCCGATCGCGATGAGTTGCTCGCGACGCTGCGCCGACGACATGCGGATCCGGGCGCCGTTTTTCGGCGGTATCGCGGCGGGCGTGTGCGGTCACCGACGCCATCGTGTCAGGAGCGACTGCAATGGCGTGCAATCAGCGAGGCGCCGGGGGCGATGCGTTTGGCGGCGAGTCGATCGGCGCTTGGCCACCGTACGTCGTGGGCCCACCGGAACTTCTCGAAGAACCAGATCGTCCGGGCCGAGATGTCGACCTGGCCGCGGAGCACGCCGTGCCGGGCGCAGGTCGGGTCGGCGTGATGCAGGTTGTGCCAGCTTTCGCCGAAGGACAGGATCGCGAGCGGCCAGAAGTTGGCCGCCTTGTCGCCCTTGCGGACCTCGAACGGGCGCTCGCCGACGACGTGACAGATCGAGTTGATCGACCAGGTGACGTGGTGCAGCAGCGAGATGCGGACCAGGCCGGCCCAGAAGAACGCCCACAGCGCGCCCTGCCAGGACCAGGTCACGCAGGCCGCCGACGGCCGCCGGTGCCAGAATCGACCCGGCCACGATCAGCGGGAAGAGCTTGTCGACCCGCTGGATGTCCCGGTCGGCGAGCAGATCGGGCGCGAAGCGCTCGCGGTTGGACATTTCGCGGTGGAACAGCCAGCCCATGTGGGCGTACCAGAGGCCCTTGGTCAGGCCCCAGAACGTGGCTCCGAAACGCCACGGCGAATGCGGGTCGCCCTCCACGTCGGAGAACGTGTGGTGCCGGCGATGGTCGGCCACCCACTGGGTCGGAGCGCCCTGGATCGCCATCGCGCCGGCGACGGCGAGGGTGACCGCAACCAGCGCTTCGCCTTGAACGAGCCGTGCGTGAAGTAGCGGTGGAAGCCGACGGTGATGCCGAGGCCGGAGACCACGTAGAAGACCGCGCCGATGATCGACGTCGGTCCACGTCAGTGCGCCGCCCCAGGCCATCGGGACGGCTACGAGCAAGGCCACGAACGGGACGACCACGAACGCCCACAGGCCGATCAGGATGCCGACCGGTTGGCGACCCTCGGTCAGCGGCTTCGGTCCGCGGGTTGCGACCTCGGCAGCTTCGGCGTCACGAACGTCGGGCTTCTGGATGACCCCAGATGTCATGGTTACCTCGCGGGGTGTCGATGTTCCGGGATTTGGGCGTTCCTGGGCGTTTTCCGACCGCTGGCAACGCGCTGCACGCGCTTTCGTAGCGCTTTCGCGGTATCAGAAGGTCTTCGTAGTGACGTTCGTCGGAGATGGGACGGCGTACCTGCACCTACGCAACCGTAACCTACGGTTGCGTAACTTGGGTAGCGAAACGATGGCCACTAGCTGCCACGATGCCCCCTTGATCCGTTGTCCGGTCAGTGCTTCGGCGACCGATTTCTGGCTATTTCGAGATGTCGAACGCGTGTTCTAATCTGCTTTCGTGACTGAGGCCGAGGCGCGTCGCCTTCGCAGCGACGAGGGATTGTCGGTGGCGCAGATCCAGCTGCGCCTGGGCGTTTCGAAGCACCGCCTGACCGAGTGGCTGCGCGGCACGCCACCGCCGGACTGGACGGTGCGCCCGAACGCGAAGGACGATCTCCGCGCTCGCGCGACGGTTCTTCGTGGCGACGGCTGGTCGGTCAACGACATCGCCGCCGAGCTCGGCGTCGCGCGGTCGACCGCTTGGCAGTGGGTCCGGCATCTGCCGCTCGATCCGGACAGCGATCGCGCTCGACGGAAGCGCGAGCACTCAAAGGTCATGACCGAGGCCCGATGGGCGCGACACCGTCTCGAACGGGACGCCGCGAAGAAGGCCGTGATGACTGCTGCTCGCGTTGATGTCGGCAGGCTGAGCGACCGCGACATCCTGCTGCTCGGCGATGCAATTTACTGGTGTGAGGGCACGAAGTCGACGCCGTGGCGGCCGGACTACAAGATCAGATTCATCAACAGCGAACCTGCGCTCGTAGTGCTTTTCCTTCGTTTCCTGGACGCGAATGGCGTCAGAGAAGATCGAATCAGATATCGCGTGACTATCCATCAAACGGCCGACGTAAGCGCAGCGGCTGCGTGGTGGGTGGCTCGACTCGGGCTGGATCCGTCGCGGTTCTATGCGCCAGGCATCAAGCGGCACACACCCAAAGACCGTTCGGCACAACGTGGAGGCTGACTAATCACGGTTGCTTGGTGGTGTCGGTCTGCGTGGTCGTGAGCTCTACTGGCGGATCGAGGGCGTGATGACTGGCGTTGCCGACGTCCTCGGAATCCGTTTCGGTTGAGGGCTCGCTCAACCGCTACGCTTAGCTGGCCGCAGCAGGACGTCGTGTCCGCTTTATGCCATCCCGGGTCGTCTAATGGCAGGACGCTAGGTTTTGGTCCTAGTTGTAGGGGTTCGAGTCCTCTCCCGGGAGCCATTGTGCTCGTCAGATCGAAGCCAACGCGGCGCCGACAAGGCGAAGTTGCGCCGGCGCCTGCGACCGCCAGTACGGATTGTCGTGACAGCCCTTCGAGATGTGTACGACATCCGGGTCGGCGAGACGGTCCCGGAGCGTACGAATTGCCGGTGTGAACGAATCCGCCGCTCCGACGTAGATCTGTGCTGGCAGTCGACTGATGGCCGCCGCCTGCGACAGCAGGTCGCCGTAGCGGTCCCAGTCGGACGCCGACGCGAACGCTTCGGGATTGACGTGCTCGCGCCTCGTCGTACGAGCGCCAGAACGCCGGCGAACTCGCGATGATCGATGCGAACCGGCCGGGCGCCGCCAACCCGCAGAGCAGTGCGCCGAAGCCGCCCATCGAGTAACCGAGCACCGCCGGTCGGTCGACATGCAGTCGGTGCTGCGCGAGGAGTGGCAGGAACTCGTACAGCAGCATGCCGAGCGGGTCGTCGTCCGGATGCGGGTGCCAGTAACCGTTGCCGCCGGACGCGGCAGCAAGCGCAAAAGGCGGCGTGCCCGCGGCCACCGCGTCGGCGAGGTAACCCGGATAGTTGCCAGCGGCCAAGGCGCCTAAGGCGTCGGCGCCGTACCCGTGCAGGACGAGACACACGGGCAACCCCGTTCCGGCTGGGACACCCGGCGGATATGCGATCGCGTACTCAACCGTCCGGCGTCGCCGGGCGGAGGCGAAGCTGTCCCTCGTGATTGCGCCCGCCGGATGCCGGGCCGGCGGAACCGCGACGTCGCAATACCCAAGCTGCTCGTCGACGGCGGACTTGCCGGGCACCAGGCCAGCCTCGGCGAGTTGGATCAGCCCGACGCTCGCGCCGGCGATCGCGGTGATCGATGCCGCCGCTCCGAGCAGCGCCTGGCGACGTGTCGGCATGCCGGTCAAGATAACGGACGGGCGCCCGGCCCGCTGTCCGCGACGACGCAGCGGCGCGACCCGATCGCGAGTGCGGACATCGGCGCTATCGGGGGCATCGACGACTCGCCCGCGCGTCGTCTGGCTACCATGGGCCGTCAGGCGGCAGCCGCTCGAGCACGTCCATCGACGGCCCGCCGCGCCGGTGAAGGGAGCCCCAGATGAGCGAGCCACGTACGGTCGTCGTACTCGCCGCCGGTGAAGGCAAGCGCATGCGGTCGTCACTGCCGAAGGTGTTGCATCCACTGCTCGGGCGCACCCTGCTCGGGCACGTGCTGAACACCATCGAGCCGCTCGGCGCGCAGCGCCACATGGTCGTCGTCGGCCATGGGGCCGAGCAGGTTACGGCCTATCTGGCCAAGATTGCCCCCGACGCCGAACCGGTGTTGCAGGCCGAACAGCGGGGGACCGGTCATGCCGTACGCACCGCGCTCGATGCCGCGCCGGACGTGACCGGCACCGTCGTCGTGGTGAACGGCGATACGCCGATGTTGCGATCGGCGACCCTTACCGCGATGCTTGACGCCCACGAGCGGCTGGGGGCGATCGCCACCGTGCTCACCGCGCGTGTAGACGACGCCTCCGGGCTCGGTCGCATCGTCCGGGACGACCAGGGCCGGGTCGCCGGCATCGTCGAGCATCGGGACGCGACGGCCGAGCAGCTGGCGATCAACGAGGTGAATACCGGCGTGTTTGCGTTCGACGCCGCAGCGCTACGCGACGCGCTCGGGAAGTTGACCGCCGGGAACGACCAGGGCGAGGAATACCTCACCGACGTTCTAGATCTGCTGGTGTCCACCGGCCGCCCGGTCGCGGCGCACCCGGTGAGCGATCCCGAGGAGGGCCTCGGCGCGAACGATCGGGCTCAGCTGGCGGCGCTGGCGGCCCGGCTGCGCGACCGGATTAACACCGACCTGATGCGGTCGGGCGTCACCATGCTCGATCCGGCCACGACCTGGATCGACGTGACCGTCCGCGTCGAACCGGACGCGACCATCGAGCCGAACACGCAGTTACGAGGGGCCACCTCGGTCGCCGCCGGTGCGGTGGTCGGCCCGGACACCACGCTGAAGAACGTCGTCGTCGGCGGCGGCGCTCAGGTCATCCGTACCCACGGATCCGATTCGGTGATCGGTGCCGGCGCCAGCGTCGGACCTTTCGCGTACCTTCGGCCGGACACCGAATTGGCCGATTCGGGCAAGATCGGGACGTTCGTCGAAACGAAGAACGCGCGGATCGGCGAAGGCAGCAAGGTGCCGCACCTCAGCTATGTCGGCGACGCCACGATCGGCCGAGGCGTCAACATCGGTGCGGCGACGATCTTCGTGAACTACGACGGCATGCACAAGCACCACACGACCGTCGAGGACGGCGTGTTCGTCGGCTGCGACACGACTCTGGTCGCGCCGGTCACGGTGCGTGCCGGCGCCTACATTGCCGCCGGCAGCTCGATCAACGAGGACGTGCCGTCCGGCTCGCTGGGTATCGCGCGGGCGCGGCAACGCAACATCGAAGGATGGGTCGAACGCAAACGGCCGGGCACCAAGGCGGCGAAGGCGGCGGCCGCGGCGGCCGACGAGCGCGCGGCCGAGCTTGCCGCGGCCAGCCTGGCAACGGCGGATCTGGCCGTGGACAACGCGGCCGGGGAGGCCATCGCCGCGACCGAGTTGGCTGAACGGGACGGCTCGGAGCACTGCTCGTAGGCGGGTTGGCCGAGCGTGCGGCGGCCGGTTCGCGTGATCGCGGCCACCGTCGAGGCGGTCGCGGTGCGCCGGTCCGCGCCGGGCGGGATACTTCTGGTACGGGATCCGAGAGTTCAGACGGGAAGCGGCGGCGTCCATGGGCAGCATCTCTACGGAGAATCGCAAAACACTGATGTTGTTCTCGGGGCGCGCCTATCCCGAGTTGACCGCGCAGATCGGTAGCGAACTCGGCGTCGCACCGACCGACACCGATGCGTACGAGTTCGCCAACGGCGAGATCTTCGTACGCTATCGGGAGTCTGTGCGTGGCTCGGACGCGTTCGTGGTGCAGTCGATGTCGGCCCCGCTGAACAAGTGGTTCGTCGAGTCGCTGATCATGGTCGACGCGCTGAAGCGGGGCTCGGCCAAGCGGATCACCGTCGTGCTGCCGTTCTATCCGTACGCCCGCCAGGACAAGAAGCACCGCGGCCGGGAGCCGATCTCCGCGCGCATGGTGGCCGACCTCTACAAGACCGCGGGCGCGAACCGGATCCTCACCGTTGACCTGCACACCGCGCAGATCCAGGGCTTCTTCGACGGCCCGGTGGATCACCTGTTCGCGATGGACATCCTCGCCGGCTACGTCGAGAAGCACTATGCCGGCCGTCCGATGGCCGTGGTCGCGCCGGACTCGGGTCGGGTACGGGTGGCCGAGCGCTGGACCGACCGTCTCGGCGGCTGCCCGCTGGCGTTCATCCACAAGACCCGCGATCCGTTGAAGCCGAACCAGGTGGTGGCCAACCGGGTCGTCGGTGACGTCGAGGGCCGAGTATGCCTGATCGTCGACGACATGATCGACACCGGTGGCACGATCTGCAAGGCGTCCGACATTCTCTTCGACTCGGGTGCGGCCGACGTGGTGGTGGCCGCGACGCACGCGGTGCTCTCCGACCCGGCGACCGAGCGTCTGAAGAACAGCCGGATCAGCGAGATCGTCGTCACGAACACACTGCCGTTGCCGCCGGAAAAGCAGCTCGACAAGATCACCGTACTGTCGATCGCGCCTCTGATTGCGAGGGCGATCCGCGAGGTGTTCGACGACGGGTCCGTCACGACGTCTGTTCGGCGGGCTTTCGTAACGCTTTAGGGCTTTGGGGCGTGGTGGCCGGACTTTGCCCACTCGACTGGGCAGAGCGCTTTAGGTCTTCGCGGGCAAAGCCCGCCCAAAACGCCCGGCGTGGCTAAGTTCCGTCCGCGGACTCGGGCTTTCGAGCTCTCGCAGTGAACGTGAGTACCGACAGAGCCGCCCCATACGGCGGGCCGAGGGGTGCTCGCGAGTTCGTCACCTGAGTGCTGTTATCCGAGCACTTATACAGCCCTCATCGTGACGAACCCGCCTCGCTAGCGCCAACCCCCGTCACGGTCACGCCCTTGACCCGCCGGTCAGGGTGGCTCTGTCGGTATCACGTACACGGCGAAAGATCTTTAAAGCTGATCGGACGCTCCCACGGTGACCACCGTCGGGCTTGGCGGCGGCGCGACCCCACGAAGACCTAAAAGGCTCCTCGTCAAGTCGAGTGCGGGTCGGGCATGGTCGCCCCAAGCCCCGAAGCGCCACCACAAACGGACCCAGGTAGAGTGATGAGGTTGCCGAGGCGAGGGCGCCCCCGAGCGATCGGGTGGGGTGCCGTTATCGACGCGGTGTTCCGGGCGATGGTCCGGCGCGCTCGCGCCCCTCGCCTGGGCATCGCAGCAACGTTTGTCTTCAGAAACTGTGAAAGGTGAGTCTGTCGTGTCCGAGGTCCGTATCAAGGCCGAAACGCGTACCGAGTTCGGCAAGGGCGGTGCGCGCCGCACGCGTCGTGCCGGCAACGTCCCCGCCGTGCTCTACGGGCACGGCACCGACCCGCAGCACATCGCACTGCCGGCTCGGGAGTTCGCCGCCGCGATCCGCCACGGCGGCATCAACCAGCTCTTCACGATCGAGGGAGCGGACGGCACCGAGACGCTGGCACTGCCGAAGGCCATCCAGCGTGACCCGGTGCGCGATTCGTTCGACCACATCGACCTGCTGATCGTCCGCCGCGGCGAGAAGGTCACCGTCGACGTGCCGGTGCAGATCACCGGCACCGCGGCGCCGGAGACGATCGTCACGGTCGAGCAGCAGACGCTGTCGGTCATCGCCGACGCGACCCAGCTGCCCGATCGTTTCGAGGTGTCGATCCAGGGTCTGCAGGCCGGTTCGCACATCACCGCCGGCCAGGTCGAGCTGCCCGAAGGCACCGAACTCGCCGCCGACCCCGAGTCGCTCATCGTCGTCATCCAGGTCGCGGCCGTCGCCGATCTGGGCGAGCCGGAGGTCGTCGAGGGCGAAGAGGCCGCCGAGGTTGCACCGGTCGCCGAGGCTCCGGCCGAGGCCGACGAGTCCTGAGCCGTACGCGCCGTCGGCGGTCGATCTTCGGGTCGGCCGCCGATGTGCTTTCCGTGCCGTTGACGTGCACTGTGCGGTGTCGTCTTTGATCGGGGATTCCCCCGGTCGATAGCGCCCCGCGTCACGCTCGCCGTCGGTATGTCGGTGGCACGCGCGACCGCGAATCCCGGAGGATAGATCCATGACCGACGCCGGACCCTGGCTCGTGGTCGGGCTCGGCAATCCCGGCGCCGAGTACGCCCGCCATCGCCACAACGCCGGGTTTCTGGTTGCCGACCTGCTCGCTCGGCGCGTCGGTGCGAAGTTCGGTCGAGCCCGCCGGGCGGCGACCGAGGTCGCCGAGGGCTTCCTTCGTCCGGGCGGCCCGAAGATCATCATTGCGAAGCCGACGACGTACATGAACTTGCTGGGCACGCCGACCGCCTCGCTCGCCGCCTTCTACAAGATCCCGCCGGAGCGCATCGTCGCCGTACACGACGAGTTGGATCTCGACTTCGGTACGGTTCGGGCGAAGATCGGCGGAGGCGAAGGCGGACACAACGGCCTTCGGTCGATGTCGAAGTCGCTGGGGACGAAGGACTATGCCCGCGTACGGTTCGGCATCGGTCGTCCACCGGGCCGAATGGACCCGGCCGACTACGTTCTGTCTGATTTCTCCCCTAGCGAACGAAAAGAACTGGATTTCCTGGTCGATCGCGCCGCAGACATGGTCGAATCGGTCGTTGAGTACGGCGTGGAACCGACACAGAACCGCTATCACGCACTCTGATCGCCGCTACCGCGCTGCAGATGGTCACCGAGATTCGACCCGCGGCCTTGCCGTGACCCGTGACGGTCGCACTGAGTTGCGCGTTGTACGGCTGGAACACGGATCGTGGCGAGGCACGGCGAGGGGGCACCGTGGCGGAGCTGGCGGGGACTGGCGAAGGCCAGTTCGCCGAACTGTCACGTCCGCCTGCGGATGCGGCGACCACGTGGCAGCTTCCAGCGGTCGTGACCACCGAGTCGCTTGAGACACTGGCGGACCCGGACGACGCTCCGGTCAGCCCGGCACCCATCAGCACAGCGGACGCCACGCACTCCGACGACACCGCCGAGTATGCGAGGTGGCCAGTCGACACCGCCGGCAAACTGGTGACCGACTCGGGCGACCAGGCTCGCTTGATCATGGGCGACCCGGCCGACGCGGCTGTCCTGCGTATTCGCCGCGTCATGACCGAGGCGCTGGGGCGCGGGCGGATCGCCGACACCACCGGAGGACGCTGGCGAGCGGTGTGGCCCCTGGGCAACTCGAACGACCTGACGGTCGAGATCGATCGCGCCGACGACCCGCCGCCCGATGTGGATGCCCTGTCCGGACGACGCACGCCGCTCGACGACGCGCCTGACCAGGTAGCCGACGAGGAAGGCGATGTCGCCGGTCTGCCGATTGATTCGGCGCCAACGGTCGTGCTGCGCTCGGCCCTCGGCGCGGCCGCGACCGTGGACGCGATCCTTGCCACGCTGGACACTCCATCGATCGACCGCCGCGCCCATAGTCGATGTGCCCTCCCGCGACGGGTCGACTACGGACCCGAGCCTGGCCGAGCCGTACGACAGCGACGGTCCGTCATTGACCGAGCCGGTCATCGACGTCGCGGCGGACGACGCTGACGACGATTGCTCGGCCCACTCGCGGAACTCGGAGTGGACCGATCCGGATCACCGGCCGGGCCTGGGGCGGCACGCGGCCGGCGGCCGGGTGCGGGCGACCTGGGAGGTCGGGTACGTCGTGATGGCGCTCGTCGCCGACCTGGTGGCCGGCCTCGTCGGCGGTGCGGTCGCGTTTCGCGGCCCGGTTCGGCGACCAGGTGAACGACATCAATCGGGCGTACGTGTTCGTCTCCGCCGTCCTTCCCGGGCTGTTTCTGCTGTCGTTGTGGCTGAGCCGGGCGTACGAGCGCCGGTTCCTGTTCGTCGGCACCGACGAGTACCAACGGGTACTGCGGGCCGGCGTGTTTATGACCGCGCTGACCGCCACGTTGTCGTACGCCTTCGTGGCCAACCTCGCCCGCGGCTACGTCGTGCTGGCCCTACCGGTCGCGACGCTGCTCTGCCTCGGCTCGCGATTCGTGCTGCGCCAATGGCTGCACCGGCGGCGGGCCCGGGGCGAGTGCCTGCGCCGGGTGATCGTGGTCGGTCATGAGCTCGCCGTCGTCGCGATCGCCCGCCAGCTCGGCCGGGAGCTGTATCACGGACTGGAGGTGGTCGGCTGCTGCCTGCCGCCGGCGCATGACGACGACGTCGGGATGCCGGTCTACGGAACGTTCGACGACGTGGCCGCCGCGGTCCGAGCCGCCGGGGCCGACACCGTACTCGTGCTGTCCTGCCCGGAGCTCGACGGTCATACGCTGCGCCGGCTGGCCTGGCGGTTGGAGCGCGACGACATCGACCTGATCGTCGCGAGTTCACTGGTGGACGTGGCCGGCTCCCGGGCCACCGTACGGCCGGTCGACGGGCTGCCGATGCTGCACGTGGAGCACCCGCGCCTGTCCGGCGCCGGTCGAGCCCTTAAATCGATCTTCGATCGGGTCAGCGCCACGGCGGGGCTCGTGCTGCTGGCACCCTTGTTCGCGGTGGCCGCGATCGCGATCCGGGCCGGCTCGCCCGGTCCGGTGCTGTTCCGCCAGGTACGCATCGGCAAGGCCGGCCGCCGCTTCGTGATGTACAAGTTCCGGACCATGGTCGTCGACGCCGAGTCGCGCAGGCACGAGTTGGTAGATCTCAACCACGGCGACGGCGTGCTGTTCAAGATGCCTAGCGATCCGCGCGTGACCCGGGTGGGTCGTTGGATGCGACGCCTGTCGATCGATGAGCTGCCGCAATTGATCAACGTGGTCCGGGGCGAGATGTCGCTGGTCGGTCCGCGCCCGCCGCTGCCCGAGGAGGTTGCCGCCTACCCGTCGGATATGCGGCGCCGGCTCGCCGTGAGTCCCGGTCTGACCGGCCTGTGGCAGGTATCCGGACGTTCGGACCTTTCCTGGGAGGAGACGGTTCGCCTTGACCTGCGCTATGTGGAAAACTGGTCTTTCTCATTGGACCTGGTGATCCTGTTGCGCACCCTTTCGGCGGTGTGCCGGAGTTCGGGGGCGTACTGATGGCACCCGCGGTTGACGGAGCGTTCGCGCGCTGGCTCGCCGACGGCGCCGGTGAGCTGCTCCGGAGGATTCGCGAGGACACTGGCTTCGACGATCCGGCCGCGCTTCGACACGCCGGCGACAAGGAGTCGCACGACTACATCACGACACAGCTCGCCAAGTGGCGCCACGGCGACGCGGTGCTGTCCGAGGAGGCCGAGCACGACGACCCCGTACGGCTCGACGCCGAACGCGTCTGGATCGTCGATCCGCTCGACGGCACACGGGAGTACGGAGAACCGGGGCGCACCGACTGGGCGGTGCACATCGGGCTGTGGGTGCGGTCGTCGACGGCACCGTCCCAGATCGCCGCGGCGGCCATCGGCCTGCCGGCACAGCAGCGCATCCTGGGGACCGACTTCCCGCCGTCGTACCCGCCGTTGTCGCCGGCGGCCGCGGCGGGCGGACCGCTACGTTTCGTCGCGAGCCGTACGCGCCCGCCCGCGCTGCTGCACGCCGTCGCGGACGATCTCGGCGCCGAGCTCGTGCCGATGGGCTCGGCCGGTGCCAAGATCGCAGCGGTCATCTCCGGCGACGTCGACGCCTACATCCACGCCGGCGGTCAGTACGAGTGGGACTCGGCGGCACCGGTCGGCGTGGCGCTGGCCACAGGACTGCACGCATCGCGGATCGATGGCTCACCATTGGAATACAACCGCCCCGATCCGCTGCTGCCCGACCTCATCGTCTGCCGGAAGGACCTGGCCAACCGGCTACTTGGAAGCCATCTCACGGGCTCGGTTGAGGGGCTGCGGCGGTGCCGTAGTCCCAGCATGTCAATGAGATAGGGTGCAGCGATGGACCAGCCGGCCCACTACCGGGTCTCCCAACTGGACGCTCTCGAAGCTGAGAGCGTCTTCGTTATGCGTGAGGTCGTTGCCGAATTCGAACGGCCCGTCCTGCTGTTCTCCGGTGGCAAGGACTCGATCGTCATGCTGCGGCTGGCCGAGAAGGCGTTCGCGCCGGGGCGCATACCGTTCGCGGTGTTGCACGTCGACACCGGCCACAACTTTCCCGAGGTTCTCGAGTATCGCGACCGCCGGGTCGACCAGCTCGGGGTGACGCTGCACGTGGCATCGGTCCAGGATGCGATCGACGCCGGTACGGTCCGCGAGTCGGCCGACGGCACCCGCAACCGCATCCAGACGCCGGTGCTGTTGGACGCGGTCGAGAAGGGCCGCTTCGACGCGCTCTTCGGCGGCGCCCGGCGCGATGAGGAGAAGGCGCGCGCGAAGGAGCGGGTGTTCTCCTTCCGCGACGAATTCGGCCAGTGGGATCCGAAGAACCAGCGACCCGAGTTGTGGTCGCTTTACAACGGCCGGGTACACGCCGGCGAGTCGATCCGCGTCTTCCCGCTGTCCAACTGGACCGAGCTGGATGTCTGGCACTACATCGGTCGCGAGCGCATCGAGCTGCCGTCGATCTACTTCGCGCACAAGCGCGAGGTCGTCGACCGGACCGGAATGCTCTACGCGATCAACGAGTTCCTTCCGATGCGCGCCGGCGAGCAGTCGTTCACCGAGCAGGTGCGGTATCGCACGGTCGGCGATGCGTCGTGCACGGCCGCCGTCCGCTCCGATGCGGACACGATCGACAAGGTCATCGCCGAGGTCGCCGCCACCCGGATCACCGAGCGCGGCGCTACCCGCGGCGACGACAAGGTCAGCGAGGCCGCCATGGAAGACCGCAAGCGGGAGGGCTACTTCTAAATGTCCGACACGAACGTGTTGGGCGGCACCGTCGCGCCCGTCGATCCGCCGCGCGGCATGGACCTGCTGCGATTCGCCACCGCCGGCTCGGTCGACGACGGCAAGTCGACGCTGATCGGCCGGCTGCTCTACGACACGAAGACGATCTTCGAGGATCAGCTCGCCGCGGTCGAAGCCGTGTCTCGCGTCGCGCGGCGACGAATACACGAACCTCGCTCTGCTCACCGACGGCCTGCGCGCCGAGCGGGAGCAGGGCATCACCATCGACGTTGCCTATCGCTACTTCGCCACCCCTCGGCGGAAGTTCATCATCGCCGACACGCCGGGGCACATCCAGTACACGCGGAACATGGTCACCGGCGCGTCCACGGCGGACCTGGCGCTGATCCTGGTCGACGCGCGCAAGGGCCTGGTCGAGCAGTCGCGGCGGCATGCGTTCCTGTGCTCGCTGCTGCGCGTGCCGCATCTCGTGCTGTGCGTCAACAAGATGGATCTCGTTGACTACTCCCAGCAGGTGTTCGAGGATATCGCCGCCGAGTTCACCGACTTCGCCGCGAAACTCGAGGCGCCCGGACCTGGCCGTCATTCCGATCTCCGCACTGCACGGCGACAACATCGTCACCCGCGTCCGACCCGATGCCGTGGTACCAGGGACCGTCCCTGCTGCACCACCTCGAACACGTACACATTGGCTCGGACCGCAACCTCGTCGACGTACGGTTCCCGGTGCAGTATGTGATCCGGCCGCAGTCATCCAAGATCACCGACTACCGCGGCTACGCCGGTCAGGTGGCGTCCGGCGTGCTCAAGCCGGGCGACGAGGTGATGGTGCTGCCGTCCGGGTTCACCAGCCGGATCGCGGCGATCGACACCGCCGACGGCCCGGTGAGCGAGGCGTTCCCGCCGATGTCGGTCACCGTACGGCTGGCCGACGAGATCGACATCTCCCGCGGCGACATGATCTGCCGCCCGAACAACGCGCCGGCCGTCGCGCAGGACATCGAAGCGATGATCTGCTGGATGGACGAGACCCGACCGATGTCGATCGGCGGCAAGTACGCGATCAAGCACACGACCCGGTCGGCCCGCGCCGTCGTACGCGACCTGAACTACCGGCTCGACGTCAACACGCTGCACCGGGACGAGGCCGCCACCGAACTCCGCCTGAACGAGATCGGCCGGGTCCGGCTGCGGACGACCGTGCCGCTGCTGGCCGACGAGTACCGCCGCAACCGTACGACCGGCGGCTTCATCGTCATCGACGAGACGTACGAACCGCACGGTCGGCGCCGGCATGATCGTGGAGGCGGCCTGAGCCAGCCCGATGTTCGACGGCGGTGAGCCGAAGATGTCCGACGGCGGTGAGCCGAACATGCCCGGCGGCGCTGAACCGCACCGGGCCGGCCGGAGGTCGCGAGCCGGCCGGCGCCGATTCGTGCCCCCGTACCGTCCGATGCGTGCGACCCTAAGCGCGACGCGCGGCGACACGACCGACCGCGGAACGGCCGCAGGGCCGCATAGCCGGCAATGGCGGCACCGTGACCCGGCGGCCGGCCGAGTTCGACCACTGTGACTCGCGGTCGGTCGGCAACGCGAGGTGCCGCCATCGCCAATGCGACGACCGACCGGGCCGACCGCACCGGTGTAGTCACCGACACGGTCGCCCTCGCCCCGTGGCGCCGCCCATTCGTCCCGGCACCGAGGCGGGGCATACGCAGGGGAGTGGTGGTGCGACAACCGGGCCGGATCTCGAGGCTGCTCGGCCGCTTCGCGGTGCGCGCTGCGGATGCCGCGAGTCGGTTCGGCGCCCGCCGCCTCGGCGTTCGAGCGTCCGATTCCGCCGACCGATTCGGGACGACCCCGGCCGCCGGGATAGGGCCGGGCCCACGGATCAGCGAATCCGAGTTGCGTGAGCTCGTCGCCGCGAACGTCGTCATCGACGGCGGCCAGCGGCAGATCATCGCCGAGGTACTCGCCGCCGGCGTCGCGCCATGTCCGGGAGGTGATGGTGCCGCGTACCGACGCGATCTTCGTCGCCGCCGGCGATCGCGATACGCGGTCGCGCTGGATCGGGTGTTGACGTCGCGACACTCTCGCTTTCCGGTCATCGACGGCACCCATGACGACGTCATCGGCGTGGTACAGGTGTGGGATCTTCTGCTCGCCGACGCGGCCGATGGTCTGACGGTCGGGGCGCTGGCGCGGCCGGTCCACCACATCCCGGCTCGAAGCGGGTCCTCGCAGCGCTGTCCGACATGCGGCGCGAGGGTCATCATCTTGGCGGTCGTCGTCGATGAGTACGGCGGCACGGCCGGCATCGTCACGCTCGAGGATCTCGTCGAGGAACTCGTCGGCGAGGTGCACACCGACGGAATCGAGGACGATGCGGACGTGACGGCGGCCGGCGCGCTCACCGGCATCGACGGCCGGACAAACCTCAACGACTTCGCCGAGCGCTGCGGGTTCGTGCTGCCACCCGGACCGTACGAGACGGTTGGCGGCTTTGTGATGGCGCGCCTGGGCCGGCTGCCCCACCCAGGCGATGAGGTCATCGTCGGTGCGTGGCGGCTCGTGGTTACCGAATGCGAGGGCCGGCGCGTCAGCCGGGTCTCGGTGCGCTCGACCGCCGGCTGACCGCCGCCATCGAGCGTCAGTTCGGTGGCACGACCGGAATGATGATCCGGCGCCACGTGCTTCCGTCGACCGAGGTGGTCGGATGCGTCGCCGAGGGTGACGTACCCGCCGGAGATGGTGACGACGCGACCGGCCGGCGCGGCACTGCCCGTCACCGACGCGAACGTCGCGCCATGGTCGATGCTTCGACGATATGACACGGCGTCCGCTCCGACACTGAGCCACACTCCGACCGATCCGTCGCTTGGCGTATCAAGCCGAAGTCGTCGGTGGCGGTCCAGCTCGCCTCTGGGATCGCGGCCGCCCACGTCTGACCGCCGTCGCTCGAGCGGATGAGCAACATCTGGCCGCCGCTGCGGACGAGCACGTAGACGTTGGTCCCGTCGGCGGTGGCGAGGACCGGCTGCTCGCCGGTCTCCGGCGATCACGCCGAGCTTGGTCGTGTGCCAGGTCGCGCCCTGGTCGTGGCTCAGCGACACGGCCAACTCGCCGGTGCTGGGGTCGGCGCCGGTCACCCACCAGCCGTGGTTGATGCTGGCGAGGTTGATCGAGGAGAGCTTCGGCTGGCGCGCAATGGGGTGGACCTTGCCGTCGCCGCCGTTCACCTCCTCGATCTTGCCAAGCACGGCCATCTGGAGTGGCTCGACCGCGCTCGTTGCTCGCTTTGTGGCGAAGATCGAGCCGAGGTTCAGTGTCTGGGCGACCGGCCCGATGCTATTGCCGACCTCGGCGCTGATCATGACGTCGGTCCGGTCGAGCCCGACGATCCGGGCACCGGCCAGCGTGTCGGACGGGTTGCTCCGGAGCAAGCCGATCCGCTTGGTCGACACATTCGCCGCTGAGCGAGATCAGTTGCAGGCTGCAGGAACTCCCCCGGCACGCGTCGATCAGACCGTACGCGTGGGCTAGGTCGACACCACCGGCCGCGACCAGGCGGGCCGTGACCGTCCCGCTCGGCGCCGGCAAGGTGATGGTGGTGTTCGTCGGGTCGTCGTTGCCGCCGTTCGCAATGGCGATCCGCATGACGCCCGGCCGGTCGGAGTTCGACGCGAGCACGAGGCCGATGTAGGCAAGACCGGGCAGGCACACGATCAATGCACCGAGCGACCACAGCGTTGTAGCCAGGCGACGGCGTCGAACTCGCCGGCGACCGCGCGCGGCGACCTCGTCGAAATCGGGCAGCCGCGTGTGCTGCTCCACGCCGGAGCGCAACGCCGCGAAGTCCGGCTCGCTCATCGCCGACGCCCCCGCGCGGTAACGAGGCTCTCGGCCGGCCGGGCCGCGTCGTCGAGGAGCCCGTCCAGGCCGTCGGCGGTGCCGGTCCCCTCGGACCGGTCGGCGCCGATCCGGTCGGCCGCCGCGCGCTGGTGCGGCAGGTCGTCGCACCGGCCCATCGCGACCGGTACGTCGGCGGACCAGGAGTCGATGTTGAGGTCACCGGCGGGCGCGACGAGATCGTCGACGCGCTGGCCGGCCGGGCCGACCGGCACGCCGTCGGCCTCGACCGGGAGGATGCCGGCACCCCGGGCGGGCACGGCTCGGCCCGGCCGCCGCCCATTGCTTGCCGAGGTCTGTGGGGACCGACCGGTCGCGAGGGTCGGCGCGCCGTCGTGCAGGAGTTCGGCGAGCAGGGCCCGGCCACGGGACAGCCGCGCCTTGACCGTGCCCACCGGTACGCCGAGCTGCTCGGCAACTTCCTGGACGGACATGTCGGCCATATGGTGCAACACGATGGTCTCTCGGGTCGGCCGGGACAGTTTGGCGAGTGCGGCGACGAGCAGCACTCGGGTGGGGTCGGCGCCGGGCACCGATTCCGGTGTCGGCGTGACCCGCCCGGTCCGGATCATCGTGTCCAGGAGCCGGCGGCGGCGCCACCGGGTCCGGGCGAGGTTCACCGCGACCGTTCGCAGCCACGCCTCCGGGTCGGCCACGTCCAGGAATGTCTTCGGCCGGGCGAGGGCCCGGGCGTACGCCTCCTGGACAAGGTCCTGTGCCTCCGCGTAGTCGGCGGTCAGCCCGTAGAGCGTGGCCACCAGACGGCGGTAATACGCCTGGTAGGCCTCGCGGATGGCTTCCTGGGCCTCATCGTCGGCCACTGACCCTCCTCGGCCGGGCTGGACTCATCGGCCACCCTCCTCGAGCGGGCACAAACGTCGCCCCGGATGGAAGACCCGTGGGTCGGCCCATCGGTTGCATGGCCGGCCGAGTTGCTTTCGCTGGCGGATACGCTGCCCGCGAATGCACCTGGAAGAATGAGGCGCATGTCTCGCGAGTCCGCCGCACCGACCGCCGCCCGGCCCCGGGTGCTGTCCGGCATCCAACCCACCGCCGACTCGTTCCACCTGGGCAATTACCTGGGCGCGGTGCGCAATTGGGTGACTATGCAGGACACGTACGACGCGTTCTATTGCGTCGTCGACCTGCACGCGATCACGGCTGGTCACGAACCGGCGTTGTTGCGGCAGCGTACCCGGGTCAGCGCGGCCCAGCTATTGGCCAGCGGGCTCGACCCGGAGCGCTGCACGCTCTTCGTGCAGTCGCAGGTGCCCGAGCATGCGCAGCTGGCCTGGGTGCTGAGCTGCATCACCGGCTTCGGCGAGGCGAGCCGGATGACGCAGTTCAAGGACAAGTCGAGCAAGCAGGGCGCCGATCGGTCCAGCGTCGGCCTGTTCACCTACCCGATCCTGCAGGCGGCCGACATCCTGCTTTACCAGGCCGACGCGGTGCCGGTGGGCGAAGACCAGCGCCAGCACCTGGAGCTCACCCGGGATCTCGCACAGCGCTTCAACACCACGTTCGGCGCCGACGTTCGTTGTCCCGCAGCCGTACATCCTGCGGGAGACGGCCAAGATCACCGATCTGCAGCAGCCGACGGCGAAGATGTCGAAGTCGGCGTCGTCGCCGGCCGGAGTGGTCGATCTGCTCGACGATCCGGCGAAGTCGGCGAAGAAGATCCGTTCCGCGGTGACCGACACCGGCCGTGAGATCATCTTCGATCCGGAGACGAAGCCCGGCGTGTCCAACCTGCTCACGATCTACTCGGCGCTCACCGGCCGGAGCATCGAGGATCTCGTCGGCGGCGTACGCCGGCAAGGGCTACGGCGACCTCAAGAAGGATCTCGCCGAGGTGCTCACCGACTGGGTCCGACCGATCCAGGAGCGCACCCGCACCTATCCTCGACGATCCGGCTCAGCTGGACAAGCTGCTCGCGATCGGCGCGGAGAAGGCGCGCGCAGTAGCGTCGCGAGACGCTGAAGACCGTGTACGATCGGGTCGGATTCCTCGCGCCCGCGAGCAACTGACCCGACCGGCATGAGCGCGGCGAGGAGCAACGACGTGGACGCGACCGGCAACCGATCGGCAGTCGGGTCGATGGGCCCGGCCGGCGACGCCGTCGAGCCGGACACCCCGATGACGGTCGGCGTCGCGATCAGCATCCCGCAGCCGTGGGCGGAGATCCTCGACGCCGTGCGCGCGTCGATCGGGTGACCCGCTGGCCGCGTTCATCCCGGCGCACGTCACGCTGCTCGGACCGACCGACATCGACCCCGACCGGATCGGCGAGGCCGAGGCGCTGTCTCGCCGCGTCGCGGCAGCGCATCGCCCGTTTGCGTCCATCTGCGGGGCACCGGCACGTTCCGGCCGGTGACCGAGGTCGTGTTCGTCGCGGTCGCGGCCGGGATCGGCGAGTGCGAGCGGCTCGCCGACCGACGTCCGCCAGGGTCCGCTGCGGCGCGACCTGCACTATCCCGTACCACCCGCACGTGACGGTCGCGCACGACGTGCCGACCGAGCGCGCTCGACCGGGTCTATGCCGAGCTCGCCGAGTTCGAGGCGCTGTTCACCGCCGATCACTTCACGCTCTACGTGCACGGCTCGGACGGTCGCTGGCGGCCGCTTCGCGACTTCAAACTGGCCGGCGAACCCGCCGACCCCGGCCGACGCGCCGACGGCCGGCGACGGAGCCGGCGTCGGGCCCGACCGGATCGGCGGACCCGCGGCGTCGAAGGAGACCGACGGCGGTCGCCGCCGCCCACGCCATGAACCCCTTCGACCGCCCTTGAGATGGGGCTGGGACGACCCTCATCACGCGGTCTCGCCGCCGGTCCAAGTTCTTCGACCACTTCTGGCGGCCCGGGAGCGATACAGCGAAGTGCTCGGCGGCCGGCTCGCCGCGGCAATCGCCTACTACGGATTCTTCGCCGTCTTCGCGCTCGCCCTGCTCGCCTACTCGATCGTCGGCTTCGTGCTCGCTAACAACGCGGCGGCGGTCGACACCGTCAACCGGTTCCTGCAGCAGAACATCCCGTTCCTCGACGCGACGCAGATCGCCGAGGCCCGCAACACGGTCGCCATCGTCGGTCTCATCGGTCTCGTCTTCACCGGCGTCGGCTGGATCGAATCGCTGCGGTCGTCCCAGCGGGCGATCTGGGGATACGAACAGCAGCCGGGCAACGTGTTCATCCGGCGGCCGCTCGACCTCGCGATCATGTTCGGCATCGGGCTGCTGCTGGCGCTGTCGCTGTGGGTGCAGGCGAGCATCAACGACGCGGTCAAGCCGGTGCTGCTGTGGCTGTCGCCGCGCGACGTGAGGGTCGGCATCCAGGAGACGATCAACGCGATCGGCCCGCGTCGTCGGCATCGTGCTCGGCCTCATGGTCAACGCGCTGCTCGCCGCAGCCTGCTGTCCGGCGTCAGCCGGCTGCGGATGTCGTTGCGCCGACTCCTCCCGTCGACGCTGCTGGTCGCGGTGGGGCTGAGCGCGCTGTAGCACGGTCGGCCGGCTCTACATCGACTTCAGCTCGCACCGCCCCGCCTACCAGCTCGTCGGTGGCACGGTCGCGTTGCTGCTCTTCCTGTACCTGTTCAACCAGTTGCTGCTCTTCGGCGCCGCGCTCGCCGCGACCAGCACGCGGGGCGACGTCGTGGATCTGGCCGCGGGGCCCCCGCCGGCGGCCGACGCCGACGAATCCGACGGTACGGACGACCGCGAGCCCAGCGACACTGACGGCGCCTGAGGCGCGCGCCGACAGCGACACGCCGCCGCCGATCGGGACGGCTCGGGCCGACGACCGGTCGATGAACGGTGCCTCGGAGGGCGCCTCGGAAGGATCTCGGATCGGCGAACCGATGCCGCGTCGATGCCGGCGGCGGCCGAGCGCGAGCCCGCCGACGAGTCAGCGGATGACGGATCCGGTGCGGCTGCGGCCGACCGCCCGACCCGCCACCGTCAGTCCGGCGCTCCACGGATCATCGTCGCTAAACGACCGAAAGCGACGTTTGCTCACTTTCCGCGCGGCGATACTGCACGCTGATCGCCCGCACGCGACGATGATGGATATGTGGGCGCGCTCGTGACTCTGCAACTGCCGACGGACTCCCCGATCCGGGAGCTGCCGTGGATCATCACGTTCGGGCCGCTCACCGAGGCCGAGGACTGGGAGCCGGTGGTGTGCGGACCGTACGAGCGACCACACGCGCTGGCGCTGGCCGAGGAGGTCGTGGCCGACGAGGAGTTGATGGCCGTCGTCGAGCCGTTGCTGGGCTACGCGGCGCCCGACGAGATCCGCGACGAGATCGGTGTGGCGCGGGCGATCGCCCAATCGGACGACGCGAACGGTGGCGGTGCGGATGAAGACGCGCTGGATGAGCGCGCGCTGGTCGAGCACGAGCCGAGCTCGGCGAGGACGGCCTCGAGGCGGCGCCGTCGGTGCCCGAGCGAGGTCTAGCCGGCGGCGCTGACATCGGCGTGGCCGAAGGCGTCGCGCTGCCGACGCCGGCCGAAATCCGGGCCGGTATGGCCCGTGTCGTACGGCAGCTGGCCGACTGACCGATGCACCGACCATTCCGTGCCGGGCGGATCAGCCGCCCGCGACTTCTCGCCGTCGTCGCGGCCCTGACCGTCGTCGCGGCCGGCGGGTTGGCGTCGTGTGGACACGGTTCCGGCCTGAAGGTCGGCTTGGCGTACGGCGTCGGTGGCCCCGGCGACCACGGCTTCAACGACGAGGCGCTGGCCGGCCTCACCATGGCGCAGCGTGAGTTGCGCGGGTCGGTGCGCGAGGTCCGGGCGTTGTCGGCTCGGGCCAACGAGTCCGAGGACGACCAGTTCGACCGGCTTACGCTGCTCTGCAATGCCGGTTACGACCCGGTCATCGCGGTCGGGTATACGTACGCCGGCGCCGATCCGGCCAACGGACCGCTGGCCCGGGCGGCCAAGGCATGCCCGAAGACCCGCTTCGCGATCATCGACAGCGACGCGGTCACCGCACCCAACGTCGCGAATCTCGTCTTCGCCGATGAACAGGGCGCCTACCTGATGGGCGTGGCCGCGGCGGCCAAGTCGAGGACCGGCACGATCGGCATGGTCGGCGCCTGCCCGAACTCGCTGATCGGGCGCTTCCAGGCGGGATATCAGGCCGGCGCAACCGCTCAGCGCTCGCACTCCTGGTCGAGACCGGGTACGTCTCGCGAGGACCCGAAGCGTTGCGACTTCACCGATGTCGCCGCCGCCGAGAAGGCCGCGAACCAGCTTATACGACGAAGGCGCCGACGTCGTGTTCCAGGTCGCCGGTGGCGCCGGGATCGGGGTTTTCCAGGCCGCGAACGCGCACGGCGCGATGGCGATCGGGGTGGACTCGGACCAGTACGAGACCGTCGGCCCGACGCTCCGACACGTGATCATCACGTCCGAGATCAAGCGGGTCGACCTGGCCGTCTTCGGCTTCATCCAGTCGGTCGCAACCGGCTCGTTCACCCGGGGCGTCCGCCGCTACGATCTCGCCGACGGTGGGGTCGGTTACGCCACGTCCGGCGGGCAAATCGCGGACCTCACCAGCCGGATTGAAGTTTACCGAAAGGAAATCATCTCCGGGCGTATCATCGTCCCGATCACGCCGTAGGTTGCCGTCATACGAAGAACGCCGGCATCGCGGTGGGATGTCGCGCGACGAAGAGGTCGACGCGCGATCGCCGTTTCCGGCACATCGCGCGGGTCGCGATGTGAAACGAAAGGGTATGAACGTGCTCGCACAGCGTGGCATCCGATTGTTGGGTGGGGTCGCGGTCGCCACTCTCGCGGTCTCGCTGGCCGCCTGCGGCTCGGCTCCGGCGAAGTCGTCGTCGGCGGGCGCCTCGGCCGCCTCCGGCAAGAAGATCGAGGCCTGCATGGTGACTGACACCGGCGGTATCGACGACAAGTCGTTCAACCAGTCCGCGTGGGCGGGCCTGCAGGCGGCCCAGAAGGCCAACTCGAACATCACGCCGACATATGTGGCCTCCACCGCGGAGACCGATTACCAGCCGAACCTGCAGGGCTTCATCAACCACACGCCGCCCTGCGACATGATCCTCGCGGTCGGCGGCCTGATGGGCGCGGCGACGGACAAGGTCGTCCAAGGCCAACCCGAACAAGCAGTTCGCGATCGTCGACTACAAGAGCGCGAACTGCCAACGTCTACTCGATGCAGTTCGACACCGCGCAGGCCGGCTACCTGGCCGGTTACCTGGCGGCGGGCATGAGCAAGAGCGGCAAGGTCGGCACGTACGGCGGTCTCAAGATCCCGCCAGTCACGATCTTCATGGACGGCTTCGTCGACGGCGTCGCGCACTACAACCAGGTGCACAGCACGAACGTGGCCGCGCTGGGCTGGAACAAGGCCACGCAGAACGGCCTGTTCGCCAACAGCTTCACCGACCAGGCCAAGGGCAAGCAGCTGGCCAGCAGCTGGTCAGCCAGGGCGCCGACGTCGTCATGCCGGTCGCCGGCGGCACCGGCCTCGGCACCGCGTCCGACGCCCAGGCGTCCGGTGGCAAGTTCAGCGTGATCTGGGTCGACCAGGACGGCTGCATCAGCGCCGCCCAGTACTGCTCGGTCTTCCTGTACCACCGTCCAGAAGAACATCGCGGACGCGGTGCAGAGGCGCGGCGCAGAAGGCATCGGCGGGCACCGCTGAGCCGGTGGCACGATCGGCACGCTGGCCAACAACGGCGTGCAGATCGCTCCGTACCACGATTTCGCCAGCAAGGTCCCGCAGGCGCTGCAGACCGAGGTCACCCAGCTCAAGCAGGACATCATCGCGGGCAAGGTCACCGTCACCTCGCCGGCCGCCACCGAAGTAGCTGCTCGTAACCGGCCGCCGGGCTGACCCATCGTAAGCCCGGCGGCGGACATACAGGCACGGCGCGACGCGAGGGCATCGGATCGTCTGGCGGTCCGGTCGCCCTCGCGTCGCGCGCAAACGGGTCGTACGACGACCTATGGCCGTGGAGGTGTGCGCTGAGACTCGAATTGCGCGGCATCACCAAGCGCTTCGGCGCTCTCGTCGCCAACGACCACATCGACCTGACCGTCGAACCGGGCGAGATCCACGCCCTGCTCGGCGAGAACGGCGCGGGCAAGTCGACGCTGATGAACGTCCTCTACGGGCTGCTCCAGCCGGATGAGGGCGAGATCCTCGTTGACGGCGTCGCCACCGAAGATCCACCGGCCCAGCGACGCGATCGCCGCCGGCATCGGCATGGTCCACCAGCACTTCATGCTCGTGCCGGTGTTCACCGTGGCCGAAAACGTGATGCTCGGCGTCGAGAACGTCCGCGTGGATTCCTGCGCTTCCTGGACCACGGTGCCGCCCGCAAACTCGTCCTCGAGGTGTCGCGCCGCTACGGGCTGCCGGTCGACCCGGACGCGGTGGTCGAGGACCTGCCCGTCGGCGTCCAGCAGCGAGTCGAGATCGTCAAGGCACTGACTCGGGATGTCGACCTGCTCATCCTCGACGAGCCGACCGCCGTGCTGACGCCGCAGGAGACCGATGAACTGCTCGACGTCATGCGGCGCGCTCAAGGAGACGGCAAGTCGATCGTGTTCATCACCCACAAGCTCCGTGAGGTCAAGGCCATCGCCGACCGGATCACGGTGATCCGCCGCGGTCGCGTGGTTGGTACCGCGACGGCCGGACGCGAGCGAGGACGAGCTGGCCACCATGATGGTCGGCCGGACCGTGCAGCTCGGTGCGTCAAGCAGCCGGCGACGCCGGGCGACACCGGTGCTCACGTTCGCCGGTGTTGACCGTCGCCGATGAGCGCGGGCACCTCGCGGTCGACGATGTCGATCTTGAGGTCCGGGCGGGCGAGGTGCTCGGCCTCGCCGGCGTCCAGGGCAACGGCCAGACCGAACTGGTCGAGGCGATCATGGCACTTCGGCCGGCCGCCCGCGGCGACGTGGCGGTGGCCGGCAAGTCGCTGGCCGGGCGGACGACCGCGCAGAGTCCTCGCGGCCGGCGTCGGTTACATCCCGGAAGACCGCAGCGTCGATGGGCTGGTCCAGGAGTTCACCGTGGCCGAGAATCTGGTGCTCGACATCTACCATCAGCGTCCGTACGCGTCCGGGCTGGCCCTGCACCACGACGCGATCGCGGAGATCGGCCGAGTAAGCGCGTCGCGCGAGTTCGACATCCGTACGTCGTCGCTCGCGGCGCCGGTCAGTACGCTGTCCGGCGGCAACCAGCAGAAGGTCATCGTGGCGCGGGAGCTGTCCCGGCCGCTGAAGCTGTTGATCGCGGCCCAGCCGACCCGTGGCGTCGACGTCGGTTCGACCGAGTTCATCCACTGCCGGGTCATCCACGAGCGCGATGCCGGCAGTGCCGTGCTGCTCGTCTCCAGCGAACTCGACGAGATCGTCGCGCTGGCCGACCGGATCGCGGTCATGTACCGCGGCCAGGTGCTGGCGATCGTGCCCGCCGATACGCCGCGCGAACATCTCGGCCTGCTGATGGCCGGCGTGACCGAGGCACGAGCGGAGCGGCGGCGTGACCGGACCACCGGCGAGGACCGGGAACCCAACGACCGGGAACCCAAGGCACGCCCGGAGCCGAGCCCGAAGCAGCGGCGCGCGCCGAGGAACGCCCTGGCCCGATGCCGACAGCAGTGCGCCCGAGGGCAATGCGGCCGAGGCATCGGCCGAGGGCAATGCGGCCGAGGGCAATGCGCCCGAGCCATCCGCTCGGAGGCGCCGACCGGTGGCGAGGACGTCGGGCGGCACGCCGCGCCGGCGGGGAGTCGGTTGACGAGGCGATCGACAGCGGAACAGACGTCACTCCCCAGCTCGCTGGCGAGGGTGCGGACGTGCCGGTGGCGCCGGCGCCGGGACCGCGCGGTCGACCGCCTGGCCGCTTCCTGCGCGTCGTACGGTGGCTCACCAGCGCCAACCCAGTCATCAGTGACGGTCTTGTCGATCTTCTCCGCGCTGGTGGTCGGCGCGATCCTGATCGTCATCTCGAACAACGCGGTGTTGGAGCAGTTCGGCTACTTCTTCGCCCAGCCGGGCGCCGCGCTGTCCGGCGCCTGGTCGGCCGTCTCGCTCCGCCTACGGCGCCCTGTTCAAGGGTGCGATCTTCGACCCGTCGACGTGGCGGTGCGTCTCAACGGCACGTCAACAGTTGGGCGGCGGCGCTATGCCCGATCTCCGAGACGCTCAAATACGCGGCGCCGCTGATCTTCACCGGCCTCGCCGTCGCGTTCGCGTTCCGGGGTGGCCTGTTCAACATCGGCGCGCAGGGCCAGGCGATCTTCGGCGCGATCGGTGCCGGGCTGGTCGGTTTCGAGTTGAAGCTGCCGACCGTGCTGCACCTGATCCTCGCGCTGGTCGGCGCGATGGCGGGTGGCCGGCGGTGTTCTGGGGCTTCATCCCGGGCTTCCTGAAGGCGCGCACCGGCGCACACGAAGTCATCGTGACGATCATGCTGAACTACATCGCCCTGCTGTTCCTGGGCTGGATCATCACCGCAGGAGCGGTGTGCAGGACCCGACGCAGTACCCATGCGATCAGCAAGCCGGTGCACTCGTCGGCGACGCTGCCGCACCTACTCGGCTCCCAGCCCACCGGCGAATTTCGGCCTGCTGCTCGGTCTGCTCGCCGGCGTCGTGGTCGGCTGGCTGCTCAACCGGTCGACGTTCGGCTTCGAGCTGCGGGCGGTCGGTGCCAACCCGAACGCCGCCCGGACCGCCGGTATGAGCGTCGCCAAGACGTACATCGCTCGTCGATGGTCGTCGCCGGTGCGCTCGCCGGCCTCGGCGGCGCGAGTCCAGCTGCTCGGCACCGCCGGTCAGCGTTGACCGGCCGGCGTCGTCGCGCAACATCGGCTTCGACGGCATCACGGTCGCTCTGCTCGGCCGGGCCAAGCCGTGGGGCGTGGTGCTCGTCGGCGCTGCTGTTCGGCGCGCTCTATGCCGGCGGCAACCAGATGCAGTCGAACGCCGGCGTCGTCGTCGATCTGGTGGCCGTGCTGCAGGCCTGATCGTCATCTTCATCGCCGCGCCGGCCCTGATCAAGGCGATCTACCGGCTGCGCGAGGCCCGGCTCCGCGCGCCTGTCAAGCCAACCTCGCGAAGGGCTGGTGAGATGCCCATGAGTGTCGACAACGGCGGAGCCCGAGGTCGTGGTCGCTCGCACCGACGACGTACTGGACCCGCGCCCGCAAGGCCGGCGTGATCTACCTGGTGCTCGGACTGCTCGCCGCGATCGTGTTCTGGGGCGTGCTGCCGAGCACGGCGCGGACGCCCGGTTCACCGCTGAGCGAAGAGCCGTCCGGCCGGTCCGCTGCCGATCCCGTCGAGGTCGGCGCGATCGTCGCTCGGCTGGCTCATCGTGGTGGCCGGCGGCGCCGCGCTCTTGACGGCCCGCCTCGGCCGCCGGTTCGCGCTGTGGTCCGGCATCGCGCTCGCCGCTTCGTGCTCGCGTTCCTGTGCTGGCAGGTGTCCGGCAACACGCTGCCGCTGGGTCGAGCGCGTGGCCTCACCGTGCAGGCCGCGCTGCCGCTGATCTTCGGTCGCCCTGGCCGGCGTGCTGTGCGAACGCAGCGGCGTCATCAACGTCGCGATCGAGGGCCAGTTCCTGACCGGCGCGTTCCTCGGCGCGTTCTTCGGCACGGTCGCGCATGTCGGCCTGGATCGGCCTGGTCGCCGCGATCATCGGTGGTGGGCTCGTCGCCGACGCTGCTGGCCGTGCTCGCCATCCGCTACCTGGTCGACCAGGTCGTGCTCGGCGTGGTGATCAACCTGCTGGCGCTCGGGCTCACCGAGCTTCCTCTACCAGCAGGTGATGCAGCCAGACGCGGCGTCAGTTCAACAGCCGCGCCGCGGCTTCGCGACGTGGAAGATCCCGGTGCTCTGGCGGATCCCGATGATCGGGCCGGCGCTGTTCGAGCAGAACGTGATCGTCTACCTCACGATCGTGCTGGTGATCGCCGTCCATCTCGCGCCTCTTCCACACCCGGTGGGGCCTGCGGACGCGGTCGGTCGGCGAGCACCCGACCGCGGCCGACACGGTCGGGCATTCGTGTGCTGGCCGTGTCGGTATCGCAACGTGATCGTGGGCGGCATGATCGCCGGCTTCGGCGGCGCGTTCTTCACCGTCGGCAGCACCTCGACTTCAGCAAGAACATGACGGTCGGCAAGGGCTTCATCGCGCTCGCCGCGCTGATCTTCGGCCGGTGGTCGCCGATCGGCGCCATGCTCGCCGCGCTGTTGTTCGGCTTCACCGACCAGTTGCGGCAGCTACCTGGCGCTGACCGGGTCGTCGGTGCCGTCGCAGTTCCTGGCCATGCTGCCGTACGCGGCGACGATCCTCGCGGTCGCCGGCTTGTCGGACGGGTCCGAGCACCGGCGGCCGACGGCAAGCCGTACATTAAGGGCTGATGTCGGGTGGCAAATCACGCCATGGACGAGCTGACGATGGCACGGGGACCTGGACCGAATGCGGGTGATGGCCATCGGAGATCGACTGGGCATCGCTGCGAGGCCGCCGCCACCGACGCGATGCGGCGGCGCGTACGCGCCGTACTCGCGCTTTCCGGTCGGCGCGGCCGCGCTGGTCGACGACGGCCGGATCGTTCGCGGCTGCAACGTCGAGAACGCGTCCTACGGCGTGACGCTGTGCGCGGAGTGCGGCATCGTCTCGGCCCTGCACGCGAGCGGTGGCGGCCGGCTGGTCGCGATGTCGTGTGTCGACGCGACCGGCGAGCCGCTGATGCCGTGCGGGCGCTGCCGGCAGCTGCTGTGGGAGCACGGCGGGCCGCGGATGTTTGTCGACGCGAGCACCGGCCCGCTGCGCATGAGCGAGCTGCTGCCGTACGCGTTCGATGTGCGCGATCTTGGCCGATCGGATCTGACCGTCGAACCGATGCCAATGCCGTCCCGGCCGAGCGCCACGGCCGAACCGGCCCCGCATCTGCGCGACATGATCGGGCGCGGCACGGTCTTCGTGCATCCGGACACGTCGCCGGGCACCGCGTCTGGACCGCCTACTGGGACGGCGCGACCGGCGCCGAGGTCGATTCCGAGCGTGGACAGGGGTCGATCCTGGACGAGGCGCCGACTCGGACCGCCGCGGCCGACGTCATCGCGTGGGGTCTGGCCCGGACGCGACGGGTCATCGTCGTCGACGCCGACGGCGAGCTGTTCTGGGCCGGTGAGGGCCCGCCGCCGGCCGAGGTACCGCGCCGATGGAATCTCGCCACCGTGGACCAATCGTGAGCGAGCCGTACGCGGCGGTCGACGTGATCGCGGTCAAACGCGACGGCGGCGTGCTCGACGACCGGCAGATCGACTGGGTGCTCGACGCGTACACCCGCGGCGTGGTGGCCGACGAGCAGATGTCGGCGCTGGCCATGGCGATCCTGCTGCGCGGCATGACCGCGGCCGAGATCGCCCGCTGGACCGCCGCCATGATCGCAAGCGGCGAGCGCCTCGACCTGTCCGAGCGTCGGTCGGCCGACCGTCGACAAGCACTCGACCGGCGGCGTCGGTGACAAGATCACGCTGCCGCTGACGCCGCTCGTCGCGGCGTGTGGCGCCGCGGTGCCGCAGCTGTCCGGCCGCGGGCTCGGGCACACCGGCGGCACGCTGGACAAGCTGGAGTCGATACCGGGTTGGCGCGCGACGCTGTCCAACGACGAGTTCCTCGGCCAACTGCGCGGACGTCGGCGCCGCGATTTGCGCGGCCGGCGCCGGCCTCGCCCCAGCCGACCGCAAGCTCTACGCGCTGCGCGACGTGACCGGCGACCGTCGAGTCCATCCCGCTGATCGCCAGCTCGATCATGAGCAAGAAGATCGCCGAGGGTACGGCGGCGCTGGTGCTCGACGTCAAGGTCGGCTCCGGCGCGTTCATGAAGTCGGTCGAGAAGGCACGCGAGCTGGCCGACCACCATGGTCGACCTCGGCGCCGCGCACGGCGTGGCCACGGTCGCGCTGCTCACCGACATGTCGACCCCGCTCGGATACGCGATCGGCAACGCGGTCGAGGTGGCCGAGTCGGTGGAGGTCCTCGCCGGTGGTGGCCCGGCCGACGTGGTCGAACTGACGTTGGCGCTGGCGCGGGAGATGCTGCGGCGGGCCGGCCGTGCGGACGTCGACCCGGCCAAGGCGCTGACCGACGGCCGGGCGATGGACTCGTGGCGAGCGATGATCCGCGCGCAGGGCGGCGACCCGGACGCCCGACTTGCCGACCGCGCCCGAGGTCGAACCGGTGCGAGCAACGACGGACGGGTACGTGTCGGCGATCGACGCGCTCGGTATGGGCGTGGCGGCGTGGCGGCTCGGGGCCGGGCGAGCGCGCAAGGAGGATCCGGTGTCCGCGCCGGCCGGCGTGGTGCTGCGCAAACGCCCCGGCGACGCCGTACGCGCCGGGGATGTCCTCTACGAGTTGCGGGCCGAGGATCCGGCGCGGATCCCGGCCGCACGTACGGCGGCGGCCGAGGCGGTAACGATCACGGCCGAGCCGTCGACGCCCGGGCCGCTGATCCTGGATCGGATCGGGCCGGCATGAGGACACCGATGCCAACCCGGGCTCAGATATCCAACTCTGGCCAGACGAGGAGCGTGACTGGCGGAACTGATCGAGAAGGCGACCCGCATCCCGGTGCCTGGCGGGAAGGTCATCGACGAGTACGTCGGCCGGGTCAACAGCGGCGAGTCGGAAGTGTCCGTGGCCCACATGGTCGCTCCGGCCGGCTGGACCGAGCCGGCCCAGACGCCGGAATTCGACGAGTACACGCTCGTCCTGCGCGGATCCGTACGGGTCGAGACCCCGAGCGGCGTGTTCGACGTGCCGGCCGGCAGTGCGATCGTCACCCGGGCCGGCGAGCGCATCCAGTATTCCGTACCGGACGCGCAGGGTGCGGAGTACGTCGCCATCTGCCGACCGGCATTCGCGCCGGATCTGGCCCATCGCGACGATGAAAGCGACGATCACAGCGACGCCGACCGCGACCCAGGACCGTGGTGAACCGCCTGGTGCATCACGATCGCGTTAAGGGGCCAACCGTCGGATGTATCAGCCGATGTCTCATCACTACGCTCGGCTCACCCAAGGCCGAACCGCAAGCGAGGTTGCATGATCCTCTCGGCGCCGGACCCGGCAGCCGTCCGGGCGCGCAGCATCGATGAGCTGTATCGGCTCCGGCTGCCGTTGCCACCGTCGACCTTCCCGATGGTCTGGGATATGGGCGACGCCGTCGAGTTGCGGGCCGTGCCGGAGATGGAAGCACGGACGGCAATTCTCAACGTCGTGCTGGCTCGGGCGTTCGGCATGCCGAGCCGCCTCGCGATGACCTGGCTGCTCGACGCGCACCTGATGGAGCGAGTGACCCAACCGGAGTGGCATTATGTCGCGTCCGGCCAGGGCGATGATCATTCGTTTGCGCTCCACCTCGAGGCGCTGACCGCGCTCGCGTGGCTGCTGGGCCTGATCGGGCAACTCGACGCCGCTGCGCCGGTCGCGGACGGCCTCATGTCGTTGCTCCCGAATCTGCGCGAGGGTGAGTCGTTTCCGCAATGGCGGTCGCGCAGCCTCATCGCGCCACGCGACCCGGTGACCGCGGCCGTCGATGCTCGACCTCTATTACTGCCTGGACTGGGCCTATCTCGACGCGGAGCGCCGCGGGCAGCCGTTGCCCGGCCTGATCGACTCCAACGCGATCGGCCAGCGCCGGTGGGCGCTGGAATGGGCGGTGGTGTTGCACGGCCCGCACCACGACGAGCCAGCGGGCTGGGAAGAGGTTGACCTCTCGACGTGACGGTCATCCGCGCTGCCGGTAGGCGGTGACCACTACTGAGGCCGTCACGCGCACCGGCACCGGCAGCGCGGCGATCCGTTCCGACAGTGCCGCCGGCTCCGTATGCCAGGCGCTCGGGCCCATCGCGACCAACGCGCCGACATCGTCGTGGTCCAGCTCCATGATCCACTGGTACGGCCGGGATGCCGCCCGCCAGAACAACGCGTCGAAGGTGCCGGCCAACCGTTCCGACTTCACCGGATCCACCCGCAACAGGTCGAGCGTGTCAACCAGCTCGACAAGGTGGTCGACGGCCGGGGTGACGACGACGAGCACACCGTCCGGTCGAAGGACCCGCGCGAACTCCGGAGCGTTGCGGGGCGCGAAGATGTCGGTCAGCACCCCGACCGACGAGTCGGCGACCGGCAGCGGCCGCCAGACGTCGGCCACGATCGCGTCGGCTCGGGCGTGGGAGTGCGCGGCCCGCCGCGCGGCCGCCTTCGACGAGTCGACCGCGAGCCCGTACGCCGCCGGCAGACCGTCGAGGACGCCGGCGAGGTGGTGGCCGGTGCCGGCACCGACGTCCAGCACGAGACCGGCGGACCACGCGGCCGGCGGCCGTGTCCCGTACCGCCGCGGTGATCGTGCCGAAATGACCGGCGGCGAGGAACGTGGCGCGAGCCGCGACCATCGCGGCGCTGTCGCCGGTGTGCGTCAGGGGAGCGGCGGTGAGCTGGACATATCCCTGGCGGGCGGGATCGAAGCTGTGCCCGGACGGGCAGCGCACCGCAGCGTCGATCGTGGCCTGGGCGAGCCCGAGCCGACAGATCGGGCAGCGCAGGTGCCGGATTACCTCGCTGTGCAGGATGTACCTCCGCCGAGAGCTGGTCGACCCCGATAGGGTCAGCCCCATGGTCGCACCGAGCCTACGACGAGATCGTCAAGGCCCCGAAGGCGTTGCTGCACGACCACCTCGACGGTGGGCTGCGGCCGGCGACGATCATCGAGTTGGCCGCCGAGATCGGCCACGAGCTGCCCGCGAACGACGCGGCCGCGCTGGCGCCTGGTTCGTCGCGGCGGCCAACTCCGGCTCGCTGGAGCGCTATCTGGAGACGTTCGCGCACACGGTCGGCGGTCATGCAGACGCCCGAGGCGCTGCATCGGGTGGCCGACGAGTGCGCGCGTCGACCTGGCCGCCGACGGCGTCGTCTATGCCGAGGTCGCGGTTCGCCCCGGAGCAGCATCTGGACGCGCGGCCTGCGCGCTGCCCGAGGTGGTCGACGCGGTGCTGGCCGGGTTCGCCGACGGCTGCGCGCGCGGCCGCGCGAGCCGGGCACTCGATCCGGATCGGCACCCTGCTCACCGCGATGCGGCACGCCGCCCGGTCGATGGAGATCGCGGAGTTGGCGGTGCGGTACCGCGACAGCGGGGTGGTCGGCTTCGACATCGCCGGCGCCGAGGCGGGCTATCCGCCGACCCGGCACCTGGACGCGTTCGAGTACCTGCAGCGGGAGAACTTCCACTTCACCATCCATGCCGGTGAGGCGTTCGGGCTGCCGTGCATCTGGCAGGCGATCCAGTGGTGCGGCGCCGACCGGCTCGGCCACGGTGTCCGGATCGTCGACGACATCATCCGGGGACGGCCGGCTCGGCCGGCTCGCCGCCTACGTCCGGGACAAGCGCATCCCGCTGGAGCTCTGCCCGTCCTCCAACGTGCAGACCGGCGCGGCCGCGTCGATCGCCGAGCACCCGATCGGGCTGCTGCGGGACCTGCGGTTCCGGGTCACGGTCAACACCGACAATCGGCTTGATGAGCGGTACCGTCCATGTCGCGCGAGATGGCGTTGTTGTGCGACGTGTTCGGCTACGGTTGGCCGGAACTGCAGTGGTTGACCATCAACGCGATGAAGAGCTCGTTCATCCCGTTCGACGAGCGGCTGCGGCTGATCAACGAAGTGATCAAGCCGGCGTACGGAAAGCTGACCGAAAACTAGCCGTTCGGCGGAGCTTGGGCGGGGTCGGATCAGGTCGAGGTGAACGGTGAGGCTGCGACCTCACAAAATCCGGATAAATCCCCTACATCCCTTGTGGACTTTTAGTAGTTGTACGGCGACGGAAGGTAGTTATTGCTCCGTCCTGTCCTTCGGGCGATCGATGGCGTCAGGGCTGGGCTTTCTCTTTCGCCCTAGACATGGTGGAATCTCGGGGGTCCGGCCTGTTTTGCAGGCACGGTCGATTATGGGTGCCCGTCGATGCGTGGCCGGCACGGTACGGAGGTGCGTCAGGTGACCAAACGACCGAAGACGGGGCCTAGCCGGCCGATGGGGTTTGAGTCCCTGGCCGGTTGGCTCCGCGACCGGCGTATCGGCATCAAGCTCGGGTTCATCATGTTTGTGCCCACGCTTGCCACGGTCATCGTCGGTGCCAACGGCCTGGTGTCGCAGATCTCCAACGCAAACACCGCCGATCGCGCGCATTCGCTCGCGACGCTTTCGAGCTGACGCTGGCGCGCTGGTGAATTCGCTGCAAGACGAGCGGTCCTACGCGACGATGACCGTCGGCTACGCACGCAACCAGACGATCTCTCGAGCGACCGCCGCCGAATACAAGACCTTGGCGGCCGCCGCTTACAAGAGCTTCCAACAGCAGAAGAATACGAGCGATCGGCTCACGGCCGACTATAACCAGCAGGCGGCGGTCGAATCGGATGTGCCGGCCACACTTCGCCAGACGCTTGACGATGTCACGAAGGCTTCCGCCACGCTGACCCAATTCGCGCCCACAAATCAGCCTTGCGATGAATTCGCCGCAACTGGCGATCCGATGAGCCAGCTCGGCGAGTACCTACGAGCGCGTTGATAGCAGAGCTGCTGGCAATCCGCGACGCATCGGCTCAGCTTGCCGGCGATCCGACCCTGTCCTTCGAGATCCGCGCGGCCGGCGCGATCGCGCAGGACAAGGAATACATCAGCCAGGAGCGCGAGACCGGGCTCGAAGCGCTGATCAACCCGGACGGTATGACCCCGTCGCTCTACCAGAGCTTCATCGGCGCGACCACCGGGCAGACGCAGGCAGATCAACGCGTTCGCACGCGGTCGCCACGCCGAGCGAGCAGAACACGTATCGCCAGATCGTCACCGGTGACGCCCGCCAACCGTCCACAGATGCGCGGGTCTTTTTCGTCGCGAAGACCAGCGGCAAGGTGACTGGGCTGACGGTCGACCAGTGGAACGCGACGTCAGCCTCGCGTGCGTCGCTGTTTCGGAGCCGTCGAGTCGACGCTCGACCGCGAGATCGTCGCCGACGCCTCGGCGGCGCGCGACCGCGTGGAACGCCAGATCATCATCGACGTCGGCCTGCTGTTCGCGATCGTGTTGATCGCCATGCTGATCGCCTGGCTCGTCGCCCGGTCGATGAACCGGGCGCTGCGCGAGTTGAAGCACGGCGCGCTCACCGTGGCTCGGCAAGGTCTGCCACAAGCGGTCGCACGCCTGCGCGACCCGACGCTCGCGACGCAGCTCAGCCCGCAACAGATCGCGCTGCAGATCGCAGAGCCGCTGCCGGTGCGCAGCAGGGACGAGTTCGGTGAGGTGACCGAGGCGTTCAACGCCGTACACATCGAGGCGGTCCGCACCGCAGCGGAGCAGGCCGTGCTGCGGTCCTCCGTCGCGACGATGTTCGTCAACCTCGCCCGCCGCTCGCAGATCCTGGTCGACCGCCTGATCGGTCACCTGGACCGGTTGGAACGGGGCGAAGAGGACCCGGATCGCCTGGCCGAGCTGTTCCAGCTCGACCACCTGGCCACCCGGATGCGCCGCAACGACGAAAACCTCCTTGTCCTCGCCGGCGCCGACTCGACCCGCGTGCAGCGTGAGCCGGCACCGCTGGTCGACGTGCTGCGCGCCGCCCAGTCCGAGGTTGAGCACTACACCCGAATCGAGTTCGGCAGCATCGACCGTGATCTCGAGATCGCGTCGCACGCCGTCAACGACCTGGTGCACCTCGTCGCCGAGCTGCTCGACAACGCGACCGCGTTCTCCCCGCCGGACTCGCCGGTGCTGGTCGAGGCTCGGCGGTTCGGCGACCGCGCCGTGCTCTACGTGGAGGACCGTGGCATCGGCATCTCCGCCGATCAGCTCGCCGACCTCAACGACCGGCTGGCGAAGCCGCCGCTGGTCGACGTCGCCGTGTCCCGCATGATGGGCCTGGTCGTGGTCGCCCGCCTCGCGGCGCGGCACGGGGTCGAGGTCAAGCTGCGACCGGCCGCCGATCGCGGCACCGTGGCCGACGTGCTTGCTGCCGCCGTCCGTCCTGATCAACACGAGCACGGCGTTCCGGGGCGCGCCGCCGGTCGCCGGGGCCGAGCGCGTGGCACTGAATCCGAGCGAGCCACCACGGCCCGCGGCTCGGTCGCCGTTCGGGGCACCGTTGGCGCTGGAGAGTGGACCGTCGGCGACCGAGCGGACGCCGGCCGGTGCGGGCACGTCGAGCGGCTACGCCGGCAGCTCGGCGAACGGATACAACGGATCGGCCGAGTTCGGCGGCTTCGCCGCGGCGGCCGAGCGCTTCGGCACGAACCGGCCGACGCTCCTCGGTCCGGGCGTCTCGAGCCGGGCGCTGCCCAGCTGGTCGGATCTGACCGGAGCGGTCGGTGCCGGTGCTGGAGCGGCCGACAATGGTGGCTACAACGGCGCCCGGAACCACACCGGCGATCGTGGCTACGGTGGCCACAACGGAGCGAATGGCAACAACGGGCACTCGGGCTCGTCCGATCACCCGGGCATGCCGACCTCGCCGCTGCCCCGGCGGGCGTCGCCAGCGGATGACCCGCATGGCTTCGACGACCTCCGCGGCTACGACGACCAGCGTGACTTCGAGGACCCGCGCGGGCTCGACGGACCGCGCAACTTCGACGCGCCGCCGTTCGAGCGTCGACCGTTCGACGCGCCCCCGCCGTTCGAGCCACGGTCGTTCGACGATGGCCGGCCGTTCGGCGGCTCGCGGCCGTTCGACGAGCCCCGACCGTTCGAAGACCGTCGCCCCACGGATGACGGGCGCGCGTTCGAGCGTCGACCGTTCGATGCGCCATCGAGCGATGCGCAGGCGCCGCGGGTGCCCCGGCAACGACCACATTCGTTCGAGCCCGGCGACGCGCGGTCGGTGGAAGACCTGCCCGAAGCCGAGCTCATCGACGAGCACCACGCTCCGGCACCGGCCGTCGATGCTGACGACGCCGTCGTGACGCGATTCGACGAACGTCAACCGCCGACGAGTGCACCGCCGGCCTGGCCGCCGGTTAGTGCACAGCCGGCCGCCGCCGAGGCCGAGGACGGCCGGCAATTCCGGAACTCCGCACGCGTCGACGCTCTCGACATGACCGCTGAGATTCCGCGGTTCCGTGATCTCGATCTGGCCAGCGCGGTCCGCGCCGACCGTGGCTCCGCGCCGGACGACTTTGCATCCGACGATGCCCCGGCCGGCCGGGGCGCCTCTCCCACGGCGGTTGAACGTGCCGCTGGAGCGGTTCGGGAGCCGTCGCGGTCCGGTCAGGGTCAGCCACAGGTCATGCCATTCACGGACGAGACGATGGAACTGCCGATCTTCCGTGCACTGGAGTCGGCGTGGTTTGCCGCCTCCGGGTCGAGTGGCCGGAGCCTGACCGCGCCTCGGCAGTCCGACGTCGCCACGGCTGACCCGTCGCCGCGGGCACCGGCCGCGCGCGAGGTTCCGCAACCGCGGGCTGCCACGGGCGGTCGGCCGACGGATTACCGTGAGTCGGACGTCCGCTCGACGGCGTCGCGGTCGAATGCGCCGGTCTCCGCCGGAGCCCGGTCGGACTATTACCAAGACACGGCAGGTGGCAACCAGATGGCGGGGTCCGCGACCGCATCGGGGCGCGGTGGCGCGGAGAACAGTTGGCACAGCTCGGCCGACACCGGCTGGTCCGCCGCGGCCGCCGCGGCCGAGCCGGTCGACGGCGGCACGACGGCGGGCGGCCTGCCGCGACGCGTACCGCTGGCGCAACTCGTGCCCGGCAGCGTGGAGCGCGCAGCCACGGGCAGCAACCGTCGGTCGCCGGATGCCGTCCGCGGCCTACTGTCCGCCTACCACCGAGGCGTGCAGCGTGGCCGCCAGCAGATGAGCGACGACAGCAACGGATCACCGGAGTCGACGACCAGCGGGCGCCCAGCGCCCGGCGGCAAGGAGCAGGACAGATGACAACAACGCAGGATCTCAGCTGGCTGTTGGCCAACTTCGCCGACCGCGTGCCGGGTGTCGCGCACGCAGTCGCGGTGTCGGCCGACGGCCTGCTGCTCGCCTCGTCCCGCGACCTTCCGCGCGACCGTGCCGATCAGTTGTCGGCGATCGCGTCCGGTCTGGTGAGCCTCACCGTCGGCGCGTCGCGGTGTTTCGACGGCGGCGCGGTGTTGCAGACCGTCGTCGAGATGGACAACGGGTTCCTTTTCCTGATGTCGATCTCGGATGGCTCGTCGTTTGCCGTGCTGGCCGCGCGCACCTGCGACGTCGGCCAGGTCGGCTACGAGATGGCGCTGCTCGTCGACCGGGTCGGCGACGCTCTCACTCCATCGCCCCGGGCCGCCGCCGGAATGATGGGCTGAGGCGGACGGATCAGCGGTGAGCGACGGTAAACGGGCGACCGAGGAGGTGAGCGACGTTGGCTGAGATGGACGAACCAACCGGCGCGCTCGTACGCCCCTATGCCGTCACCCGGGGACGGACCCGTCCCCGATTGGACATCGCGATCGAGGCACTGGTGGAGACCACCGTGCGGGGCCGCAACAACGACCTCCGGTCGGGCACGGCCCACGTACGGGAACACCAGTACATCGCGTCGTTGTGTGACGGGCGGCTACAGTCGCTCGCCGAGATAGCGGCTCGAATGCAATTGCCACTCGGCGTTGCCCGAGTGATCATCGCCGACATGGCGGCCGACGGACTCGTCGCGGTTTACGAGCCCACATCGTTCGACGGCGACAGCAATGACTCGGTCGGAACGGAACTGCTGGAAAGGGTGCTGAGTGGACTTCGGAGGCTCTGACATGGCCCGGATGCCGTCAGGCCGGGTCACGTCGGCGAAGATTGTGATCGCCGGTGGTTTCGGCGTCGGCAAGACGACGCTGGTGGGATCGGTTTCGGAGATCACACCGTTGACCACCGAGGCGATCATGACCTCGGCCGGCGTGGGTGTCGATGACAACCGGCAGGTGCCCGGCAAGACGACGACGACCGTCGCGATGGACTTCGGGCGTATCTCGATCGACCGTGACCTGATCCTTTACCTGTTCGGCACGCCGGGCCAGACGCGCTTCTGGTTCATGTGGGACGAACTCGTCAAGGGCGCGATCGGTGCGGTCGTCATGGTCGATACGCGGCGCCTGGCGGACTGCTTTGCCGCGATCGACTTCTTCGAGCACCGGCGCCTGCCGTACCTGATCGCGATCAACTGCTTCGACGGCAACCAGTACCACTCCGCGCAGGACGTCCGCGATGCGCTGGCCATCCCGTCGGACGTGCCGGTCGTGGCGTGTGACGCGCGCAGCCGGGAGTCGACCAAGCAGGTGCTGATCTCGCTCGTCGAATACGTGCTGACCATGCGCCGGCAACGCGCGGCGACGCCGGCCTAGAGCGCCAACCGAAAAAGCTGGCTGCCACTCTAGAGTGGCAGCCAGCTTTGTGTGCATTGGCGGACGATCCGGCGAGGCATTGCACGGAGTCCCGCCGCTCGGATCCGATCGGCCGGTACGGTCGGCGCTGTGGTCCGGCCGTAGCCGGTTGGCTAGCGGTGCGCAGCCGAGCGGTATTCGGGCTCCCGATCGATCTCCCAGCCGTCGCGGCTGAAGTCCCAACCCTCGCCGGACTCACGGCCTGGCCGACCGCCGACCGCGTAGCCCCGGACCTCCTCGCCGCGGCGCGAGCCGCGGAAGTAACCGGTCGTGTGCTCAGCCATCGCGGCCGGATCGCGCACGATACGCAGGCCTTCGTCGGCCACCGGCGGCAATGGCGAGCCCGGCACGAGATTTGCCTTCGGGACACGTCGCGGCAGCCCGACCTCGGTCTCGCCGTCGATGCTCGGGTGGGCGGCACGTTCGGCCGCCGACCAACCCTGATCGGCCGCCACTGACCACGATGGTGCGGCCTCTTCGTCATCGTGCGGGTCCACGAACCAGGCCGACCGGGCCTGAGCGAAGATCAGCAGATCGTCGTCGGGCTCGTCAGCGACCGGGAGTGGCGGGAGCGGCGGCAGCTGATCGTCGGAGTAGCTCGGCCGGCGCGATGGGGTATCGCGTTCGTCGCCGCGGCCGACCAGACGCAACACCGGCGGCTCGACGAGGGGAAGCGCCGGCGGCGCCAGATCGTCGGCCTGCCAGGGCGGCGCGACCCTACCGTCGCGTTGCCGCGGGATCCCGGAGTCATATGGGTGCTCGGGCTCGTACGCGGCGGACTGCGTCGCGCGCCGCGTGGTCTCGGCCGCGTGGGAGTCGGAGCGCGTCCGTGCCATGTCGTCGGCCAGATCCGGGGCAGCGATCGGCCAGTTGTTTCGCGATCCCGGTGCGGGCACGCCTGGAGTCGGGTAGGCGCCGGCCGGCGGTGCTTCGTACGCCGGCGAATCGTTCGCCACCGACCGGCCGTTCATGGGCTCGCCGGCGAAGCTGGGCTCGTCGACGAAGCTGGACTCGTCGAACGGCGCGCGGCGGCCATGCGACGGTTCACGCGTGGCGATCCAGGGATCGTCGCGGTGGCCGCCCCGTTGCCGGTCTTCGGCCGCGCGGTGTCCATTCGTACGGGATGAGTCGGCGTCGTAGCCCCGTGTCGCCGTGTCCGGAGCGAGCGCGCCCGCGTCGCCCAGATAGCGCGGCTCGACGGGGTAATTGCTGACCGGCGTCGCCGGGCGGCCGGCGGCCGGATAGGCCACGGTGGGCCGCGCCCGGTCGCGATAGATCCTGTCGTAGTCGCTCGGCACGAGCGCGGTGCCGGGCGAATCAGTCGGTGCGGAACTCGGCCCGGTCGTTGGTGGCGCGCCGTGCGACGAAGACGCCGCTGACTCGGTCTCGTCATGCCAGGACGACCGAAGGCCGCCGCCGGTCGAGCTGGCCGGCATCTCGGGCATCGCGAACAGGTCGACGTCCGCGGTCGGCACCGGACCGGGTGCGAGCGGGGTGGAGAAGTCATCATCGACGCGGACTGGAGCCGACCGAGAACTCGAGCGGGCCGAACGCTGCGGCGGCGTACGGTTCGGTCGTGATGGCGCCTCTGCCGCGGCGGACGGCGCCTGGGCGGCCACCGGACGGATACCCGGCTGGGCGATCGGCCCACCGTCGGAGAACGTCGGAGCGGAGGGCATCGCGCCCGGGCGCGCCGGCGGCCCGCTCGTGGCGCCCGCCGACCGGCTCCGTCGACTGGCTCGGGCCGCGTCGTAGCGGGCCGACTCCTGCCACGCCGGATCGAACCGGGCGGCATCGGCTCGAACCGGCTCCGGGCGGGCCGATTCACGCCCTGGTTCGTATCGGGCCGGCTCCGGAGGCAGCGCTCCGGAGTGCGTTGCCTCCACGCGGGAGGCGGCGTGCCGGGCAGAACCGTACGGCTTGTCCTCGCGCTGCGCCGGCTCGAACCGGGCCGCCTCGATTGCGCGCGGAGCCACCGCTCGAAGGCGGGTCGGTTCCGTACGCCGGGGCGCGAGGTCCTGCGCCGCGAGCAGCCCGACGAGCGCGGCAACGGCGGCGTCGCAGGCACGAACCGCGGCGACCGCCTGCCGGATCGTCTCGGCGACGGCCGATGTCGGACCCTTGCCGATCCCGGTACGGCGCGGTGTTTCGGATGCCGCTATACGCAATGCGGTGATGGCGTCCGCAATCGTCGCCGTCTCCGCGATACCCGTCGTCGACAGTTCGGCGGCGACGGCGGCGTCCCGGCCGCGGTTGCTGATGCCGAGTAGCCCGGGCTCGGGCAGAGCGTCGAGAATGGCCAGCGGGATCGGTGCGGCCGGGTCGGGGTAGGCGCGGAGAGCCGCTGGATACAGCTCGCGGAGGACCTCACGAAGAGCCACCGCCGAGCCGTGCCGACTGACCGCGACGGCAGCGTGTGCGGCCAACACTGGACCGAGCGCCATCAGCTCGCGCGGCGCCCCGCGGCTGGCCGCGGCGAGCGCGCCGGCCTGCAGTGCGCGGGCGAGCCCGACGGCGTTGCGCTCCGCCGTGCCGGCCGAAATCTCGTCGACGGACTCGTCGTCGGCGAAGCGCTCCGCATAGTCACCGACGGTCTCGTCGTCGGCGATGGCGAGCGGACGCCCGGCCGCCATGAGCAGCATCGTGACCTCGTGCTCATCGGTGTCGGCCGCGACCGCGACGCCGGTCGTGCCGCCGGACCGCTCGGCGAGGAGACCGCCCAGCTCCGCGTACCCGCATGCATCGTCAGTGATATCGCACAGGTCGAGCAGTCGCCCGGCATCGTCGACGACGGCCGCGGTCAGCCAGCCGCGGTCACCGGTCGAGCGCACAGGCGACTCGGTCGTGGCCAGTCCGCAGTACACACGCATGAGCGCCACCGCGTCGTCCTCCTTCGAGACTGGTCGTAGCCGATGTATTACAGCCGATGGGTTGTATCAGCCCCGAGGCTTCCATTTCGGCCGGTGGGTCGCATCAGCCCCGAGGCTTCCTTTTACAGCCGATGGGTCGCGTCAGCGCCGACGCTGCCTGCAGCTGTGCCAGGACTGATGGTCCCTGGAGCGGGGTCAGTCGCGCCAGTCCACGACGGCGGAGATTTTTCCGATAACGGTCCGCCAGCCGAGACTTGCGGTCTCCGCGCCGATCTTTTTGAGCCGGCGACGAGCGAAGAATGACCCAAGACCGCCATCGGCCGCGGCTCGCAGCGCATCGTCGAGGTCGTCCAACGGCGAGCCGGGCGCGAGCGCTAACACCACGGGCTCGATTCGCAGTGCGTGGCCAAGGTCACGCGCGAGCTGCCCAGATCGGACCAGCAACTCCGGATCCCACGCATCGTGGCCCCCTCGCAGGTTCTTGACGACCAGGTCCAGCTCGTACGTGTCGTCGGGCAGCGACACCACGTACTCGGGCTGGATACCCCGCGTCACCGAATCCCATGTATCAAGCTGTTGCAGATCGTGCTCGGCGTCGGACAGGACGAATTCGACCAATGAATCGGCCGATCGGAACACCAGCAGGTGCCCGCCCTGGCTGAGGAAGAGCGGGACTTCCTCGACCACCTCGCCGTCGGGTCCACCATCGTCGTCGACGGTCTCCTCGTCGAGATCATCGACGCCTCGTCGAACTCTCTCGTCCACGTCCTCGTCGGCGAGATCGTCGCTGATCTCGGCCTCGTCCAGCAGATCACCGTCCTCGTCGAGTTCGACGGCGCTGGCGCGACGCCGTGGCATCGGCACCTCGTCCTCGCGCTCGGACACATCGGCTGGGGTGATGTCGGTGTTCTGGCGATATGCCCGCAAGGTGTAGCCGGCGCCGCCGGGCAGCGCAATCTCCAACGGGTCAACGCGGACGCGCTTCCAGAACCGATCCACGGCCTGCGTGCGTCCGGGTGCGCCGCCGAGGCCGTCGACGCCGTCGGGCTCCTCGTCGCCGAGGTCGTCCGCGTCGCCGACGTCGTCGTCGTCCACTGGGTCCTCCGTGAACGGGATCGACTCCTCGTCGTCGGGCTGAACTGGCTCGTCGGCATTGGGCCGACCAGCGGGCGGACGCGCCACGAAGACCTCCGTACTAGGGACCTGGGCGGTGACTCTGCGCACACCCTAGTCGTATCGACTTCAGGGCGCAGATTACGCCCCTGACCTGCGGGTTTGTCGATTCCGGCAAATACCTTATAGCTGGATTCAGTGGTACGTCTTCCCGCCAACGTCCGCCAGCGTCGATCGCGACAGTCAGTCGGAACCACCGAACGTGGACCAGAAGCGTCCCGAATTAGATGCCTTTGGGGTGCCAGACGGTCTTCGTCTCGAGCAGCGCGGTCAGTCGTCGAGTGCCCGGGTCATCGGCCCAATTCGTGCGCCCGTCGGGCCGAATCACCCGTTTGAGGTTCTCCGCCGCGGCCACCTCCAGTTCGGTGGCGAGTGCCGGGTCATCGACCCCGGTCAGGTCGATGGCGTTGACGTCCATGTGCGCCGCGAGGTGCGGCGCCGTCTCGGCCACCCGGCCGGTGAGCACGTTGACCACACCGCCGGGCAGGTCGCTCGTGGCCAAGACCTCGGAGAGAGTGATCGCCGGCAACGGGTACGCCTCGCTGGCGAGCACGACCGCGGTATTGCCGGTGGCGATCGCCGGCGCCACGACGCTGACGAGGCCGAGCAGCGGAGCCGCGCCAGGTGCCACGATGCCGACCACGCCGGTCGGCTCGGGCGCGCTCAGGTTGAAGTACGGCCCGGCGACCGGATTGGCATTGCCGTACACCGGACGCGATCTTGTCGGTCCAGCCGGCGTACCAGACCCAGCGGTCGATAGCGGCGTCCACGGCTCCGGCCGCGACCGCCGCGGTCGCCCCGTCGGCCGCGCGGATTTCCTCGATGAACTGGTCGCGACGACCGTCGAGCATCTCGGCCACCCGGTAGAGCACCTGACCACGGTTGTAGGCGGTGGCGCCCGACCACCCGGCAAACGCCTTGCGCGCCGCGACGACCGCATCGCGCACATCCTTGCGGGACGCGAGCGCGGCGTTGGCCAGGAACGCGCCGTCGTGCGACGACACCACATAACTCCGACCGGACTCGCTGCGTGGGAACGCACCGCCGATGTAGAGCTTGTACGTCTTGCGTACGGCCAGCCGCGGCGCCGCAGACCCGGCAGCCGTTCCGGCTCCCATACCCACGGACGCTTTTGACCTTGACGTCGACTTTCGTGGTGCTCCGACCGTCGGTCCAGGCGTGTTAGCTGGCAAGGTATGCCTCCAGACCGTGGCGGCCACCTTCTCGGCCGTACCCGGATTCCTTGTAGCCACCGAACGGTGACGTCGGGTCGAACTTGTTGAACGTATTCGCCCAGACGACGCCGGCGCGCAACTTGTCGGCGATGGCCAGGATGCGCGAGCCCTTGTCGGTCCAGACCCCGGCGGACAGGCCGTAGGGCGTGTTGTTGGCCTTCTCGACCGCTTCGGCCGGCGTACGGAACGTCAGCACCGCACAGCACCGGCCCGAAGATCTCCTCCCGCGCGATGCGGTGGGCCTGCGACACGCCGGTAAAGATGGTCGGGGCGAACCAGAAGCCGCGTGGTCGGCAGGTCGCACGGCGGCGACCAGGACTCGCGCACCCTCGTCCGCGCCGACCTCGGACAGCTCACGGATGCGAGCGAGTTGAGCGGCCGAGTTGATCGCGCCGATGTCGGTGTTCTTGTCGAGCGGATCGCCGACGCCGCAGTTGGGCCATCCGCCGCTTGAGCGAGTCGAGCAGCTCGTCGGCGATCGACTCCTGCACCAGCAGCCGCGACCCGGCGCAGCAGACGTGACCCTGGTTGAAGAAGATGCCGTTGACGATGCCCTCGACCGCCTGGTCGATCGGCGCGTCGTCGAAAACGATGTTCGCCGCCTTGCCGCCGAGTTCGAGCGTGACCCGCTTGGTCGGTGCCGGCGACCGATTTTGCGATCGCCCGGCCGACCTCGGTCGAGCCGGTGAAGGCGACCTTGTCGATGCCGGCGTGCTCGACGAGCGCACGGCCGGTCTCGCCGGCGCCGGTCACGATGTTGACCACGCCCGGCGGAAGATCCGCTTGCTGGCAGATCTCGGCGAAGGCGAGGGCCGTCAGCGGCGTCGTCTCGGCCGGCTTGAGGACGACCGTGTTGCCGCACGCGAGCGCCGGCGCGATCTTCCAAGCGAGCATCAGCAGCGGAAAGTTCCACGGAATGACCTGGCCGGCCACGCCGATCGGCCGCGGATTCGCGCCGAAGCCGGCGTAGCCCAGCTTGTCGGCCCAGCCCGCGTAGTAAAAGAAGTGCGCGGCGACGAGCGGGATGTCGACGTCGCGTGATTCCCGGATGGGCTTGCCGTTGTCGATCGACTCGAGCACGGCCAGTTCGCGGCCGCGCTCTTGGATGAGCCGGGCGATCCGGAACAGGTACTTGGCGCGGTCCTTGCCGGGCATGCGCGACCATACGCGGTCGTACGCGCTGCGTGCGGCCGCGACGGCCCGGTCGACGTCGCTCGGTCCGGCGTCCACGATCTCGGCCAGCAGTTCCTCGGTGGCCGGGTTGACGGTTTTGAACCGGCCGCTGTCGCCGGCCGCGTCGACGAACTCGCCGCCGATGAACAGGCCGTAGGACGGGCGGATATCGACGATTGCCGTCGATTCGGGGGCCGGTGCGTATTCGAAGATCGACATATCAATCCAGGGTGACATAGTCGGGGCCGGCGTAGCGGCCGGTGGCGAGCTTCTGCCGCTGCATCAGCAGGTCATTCAGCAGGGTCGACGCGCCGAATCGGAAATACGCCGGATCGAGCCAGTCGGTCGCCGCACGTCTCGTTGACGGTGACCAGGTATTTGATCGCATCCTTGCTGGTGCGGATGCCGCCGGCCGGCTTGACCCCGATCTGATGACCGGTGAGCGTGTCGAAGTCGCGGACCGCCTCCAGCATCACGAGCGTGACCGGCAGCGTCGCGGCCGGCTGGACCTTGCCGGTCGAGGTCTTGATGAAGTCGGCGCCGGCCGCCATCGCGAGCCAGGACGCACGCCGCACGTTGTCGTACGTCGCGAGCTCGCCGGTCTCCAGAATCACCTTCAGGTGAGCGTGCCGGCAGGCCTGCTTGACCGCGACGATCTCGTCGTACACGTAGAGGTAGTCGCCGGACAGAAACGCGCCCCGGTTGATCACCATGTCGATCTCGTCCGCGCCCGCGTCGACCGCGGCGGTCGTGTCGGCGAGTTTCACGGCGAGCGGTGCCTGGCCGGACGGGAACGCGGTCGCGACGCTCGCCACGTGAATGCCGGAGCCAGCGAGTTCGGCTACCGCGACCGGCACCATCGACGGGTAGATGCAGATGGCGGCGACCGGTGGGCACGGGTTGTCGGTGCCCATCTGCGCGTCCGGATGACGCCCCTTCGCGCAGAGCGCCCGAACCTTGCCGGGCGTGTCGGCGCCTTCCAGCGTGGTCAAGTCGACCATGCGGATCGCGAGATCGATCGCATATGCCTTTGCGGTTGTCTTGATCGACCGGGTGCCGAGCATGGCGGCCCGGGCCTCGACGCCGACCGCGTCGACGCCGGGCAGTCCGTGGAGGAAGGTTCGAAGGGACGCGGCGCTGCGGGCGACGTCGCCGAGGCTCGTCGCGGCGGCTGTCGCCGTGGTCGGCTCCCGCGTCGTGGCGGGACCTGTGGCCGTGGTGCTCATGCGTACGAGTCTACGCGTGCCGGCGATTAGTGATCTTGGTACGGGACTAGTGATCTTGATACGGGATGAATGCGGCGGTGTCAGCGCCTCGCGGCTGCTACGCATCGGCGGTGTCAATGCGCTCGCGGCTGCGCTACGCATCGGCGCGCGAAACGAAACCCGCTAACCGGTACGTTGTGTGGCGTGGACGTACTCGTCGTGGACCACCCGCTCGCGCAGTCGCGACTCACCGCGATGCGTGACATCGGCACCGATTCGGCGACATTTCGCGCCGCGTTGACCGAACTCACCACCATGGTCGTCTACGAGGCGGCCCGCGCCTTCCCGGTGGCGACCTATCCGATCACCACGCCGGTGGCCCAGGCGGTCGGCACGCGCCTGGCCAATCCGCCCCTCATCGTGCCGGTGTTGCGGGCCGGTCTCGGGATGGCCGACGCGGCGCTGGCGCTGTTGCCCGAGTCGTCGATGGGATTCGTCGGCCTGGCCCGCGACGAGCACACATTCCAGCCGCGGGCATATATGGAGTCCCTGCCGACCGACCTGACGGGGCTGCCGGTCCTCGTCCTGGACCCGATGCTCGCCACCGGCGGATCACTCGAACACTGCTGCCGGCTGCTCGCCGAACGCGGATGCGTCGACATCACCGTGTGCTGCGTGCTTGGCCGCACCGGACGGCATCGAACGGCTGAGCCGATCCGGCTTGCCGATGCGTCTTGTCACCGCCGCGATCGACGGAGGGCTCAACGACAAGATGTTCATCGTGCCGGGCCTGGGCGACGCGGGTGACCGGCAGTTCGGCGGCATGCCGAGGTTCTAGCGGCGGGAGCCGATGCGTAGCGCAGCCGCGAGACTGGTTGGTTGAGTCGCCGCGAACGGGCAAGAACCGGCTGGTGGTCGCGATACCCGAGCCGATCGGCTGGCGTTCGGGTATCACCGCGCGTCAAATCCGCCTGCTAACATGCCGCGATCACCTGCCACGACGAGGGCGTCCCCTCCTGCGCCGGCGGGCTTCGGGCAGAGAGGCAGGCCGCGCGGCAGTGGGCGACCCAAAGCGAGTGCTCGTGACCGGTGGAGCCGGTTACGTCGGCTCGGTGACCACGGCCCGACTCGTTGCCGCCGGCTATCGGGTCACCGTCCTCGACGATCTGTCGACCGGCTTCGCAGACGCCGTTGCCGACGGTGCCGATCTCGTGGTCGACGACATCGCCAATGCCGCCCGGGTGCTCGACTCGTCGTACGCGGCCGTGCTGCACTTCGCGGCGAAGGCGGAGGTCGCCGAGTCGGTCGCCGACCCGGACAAGTATTGGCAGAACAATGTGCTCGGTTCGTTCGCGCTGTTGCGCGCGATGCGCGAGGCGGGCGTACGGAAGCTGGTGTTCTCGTCGAGCTGCGCGGTGTACGGCCAGCCGCCGACCGGCGTCATCAGCGAGGCGACTCCGACCGCGCCGATCAACCCGTACGGCGCCTCGAAGCTGACAGTCGACCACATGATCGCGGGCGAGTGCGGCGCGTACGGTCTCGGTGCCGTGTCGGTCCGCTACTTCAACGTCGCCGGCGCGGCCGGACGATACGGCGAACGGCACGATCCGGAGTCACACCTGATTCCGCTGATCTTCGAGGTCGCATTCGGACGGAGAGACTCGGCCGCAATTAACGGCGACGACTATCCCACCCCGGACGGAACGTGTGTGCGCGACTACATTCACGTATCCGATCTCGCCGAAGCTCATCTGCTTGCCTTGGATGCCGCTCGCGACGGTGAACATGTCATCTGCAATCTCGGCAATGGAAACGGCTTTTCGGTGCTGGAAGTAATCGATGCCGTACGCAAAGTGACGGGTCATCCGATTCCGACAACGATCGCGCCGCGACGACCGGGCGATCCCGCGATGCTCGTCGCATCGGCGGAACGCGCGCGCGAGGTGCTCGGGTGGAAGCCGACGCGGACCGATCTCACCGGCATCGTCTCCGACGCCTGGGCATTTGCGCAGGCCCAACGGTCGGCGGACCGCGCGTGATGGACAGTCGGCGGCCAGTGACGGCACCGTCGTTACTGGACAGAGTGCGCCCGGCGTCGCGGCCCACCAGCGACGCGATCCGGATCCGCGTCGCCGCACTTCAGCGACATCGCATTCGTGCTCGCGGCGGGCCCGGTACGTCCGATAATGTGGACGCCCGCAACCGCATCCCCGGCCGTACACATCGGCCAAATGGGCAAAGTCATTGTGTCGACAGTGACGTTTGCAGTCCGACCATTTAGTCTGCGTTGGCGTCTCACGCGTCCCCGGTTTCTTGTTGCAATTTAATTCTCCCTTGAGGGGGGCCCCGAACATGCGGAAGAGGGCGGCCAGCATCGGTCTGGCCCTGTTGACCGTCGCGGCTGTTACCACGACGATCAGCGTTGCCGCGGCATCCGGCACGAACCAGTCGAGTCTGGTCAACGCCGCGCCGTCGAAGTTCACGCCGAACATCAACGACGGCACCGTCAACGCGATCACTGAAGTCGGGACGCAGATCGTCGCCGGTGGCACGTTCTCCAGCGTGAGCCCGCCCGGCAACCTCAACGGTACGAATGCCGTCACCCGGCACTTCATCCTCTCGTTCGACGAGAACACCGGCGTGGTGTCGACGACGTTCGTGCCGACCCTCGACGGTGCGGTGGAGACGCTCAAGCCCGGTCCGACGGCCGGCACGGTCTACGTCGGCGGTGACTTCAACAACGTCAATGGCGTCAAGGCCAAGGGCGTGGCCCTCCTGCAGATCTCGAACGGCCAGATGGTGCCCGGGTTCGCTCCGGCCCCGATGAACGGCGTCGTCTTCTCGATGGCGCGGTTCGGCAATCGGCTGTTGATCGGCGGCACGTTCACCTCGCTCAACGGTTCAACGCACGATGGCATCGGAACGCTGAATGCCACCACGGGCGCGCTCGACCCGTACGTCAACGTGCAGCTGACCGGCCACCACAACTTCAACGGCACCGGCTCCAACGGTGGCGTCGGCCCTCGTGCGCTGGACATCAGCCCGGACGGCACGCTCGCCATCGTCATCGGCAACTTCAAGATGGCCGCGGCGTCCCCGACCGACACCCCCGTGACCCATGACCAGATCATCGAGATCAACCTGGGCGCCACCGCGGGCACGCTCAACACGTCGTGGAACACGTCCGGCTATACGGCCACCTGTATCTCCTCGGCGTACGACACGTACATGCGTGACGTCTCATTCGCGCCGGACGGCAGCTACTTCGCGGTCGCCGCGACCGGTGGCGGCACGTTCAGCCAGAACACGGACGGCACGCGGTCGCTGTGCGACACCGCGACCCGCTGGGAGACCAGCTCGACCGGCGGGAACGTGCAGCCGACGTGGATCGACTACACCGGCAACGACACGTTCCTCTCGGTCGTCACCACCGGCACGGCGATCTATCTCGGCGGCCACCAGCGCTGGGTGAACAACGACGCGAGCTCGGACGCGCCCGGCCCGGGTGCGATCCCGCGCCCCGGCATCGTCGCTCTCGACCCGGTCAACGGCATGCCGTTCAGCTGGAACCCGGGGCGTAACCCGCGTGGTGTCGGCGCCGGTGCGTTGCTCGCCACCGCGAACGGCCTGTACATGGGCAGCGACACGGCGAGCATCGGTACGGGTAGCACCTTCGTCACCCGCGGCCGTGTGGCGTTCTTCCCGCTGACGGGCGGCGAGAGCGTGCCCCAGTACACGCTGCCGGTGTTGCCGGCCACGATCTATTCCGCCGGCCAGCTGCCGGGCGGGTCCAACAGCAACGTCCTCTATCGCGTGGACGCCGGCGGCCCGCAGATCCCGGCGATCGACAACGGTCCGGACTGGGCCGCCGACACCAGCGATCCGAGCCCGTACCGCAATTCGGGCAGCAGTACCGCCGCCTACGGCCAGGTGGCGAACATCGCCAGCTCGGTTCCGGCGTCGACGCCCAGCGGCATCTTCAATTCTGAGCGCTGGGATCCGGGTACCAAGGGCGACGGCCAGGAACTGCAGTGGAGCTTCCCGGTCCCGAGCGGTACGCCGATCGAGGTCCGCCTCTACTTCGCCAATCGCTACACCGGCACGGACAACGCCGGCCAGCGCGTCTTCGACGTGTCCCTGGACGGCTCGACCGTGCTCAGCAACTACGACATCGTGGCCGACGCCGGCACGCAGACCGGCGAAATGAAGAAATTCGACGTCACGGCACCGGCCAGCGGTCAGGTCACCATCGGCCTCGGCCACGAGGTCGAGAACCCGCTGATCGACGGCATCGAGATCGTGCGTACGGACATGGCGCCGCCGCCGGCGAGCGCGCTGGACACGTTGCAGTCGCGTTCGTTCGACGGCCACACGGTCGGGTCGGTGAGCACCGTGGACTCCGGCACGATCCCGTGGTCGCAGGTGCGCGGCGCCTTCATGGCCGGCAACACGTTGTTCTACGGCGACGCCGACGGCAAGCTCTACCGGGCCACGTTCAACGGATCGTCGATCGGCACGCCGAGCCTGGTCGACCCGTACGACGACCCGGTCTGGTCGGACGTACAGACCGGCTCGGGCCAGACCTACCGCGGCACGGTTCCCACGCTCTACGGCTCGGAGATGCAGAGCGTGACCGGCATGGCACTGTCCAACGGGCGGCTCTACTACTCGCTCGCCGGGCAGACCGGCCTTCGTTACCGCTACTTCGAGCCGGATGACGGAGCACTGGGCGCCGAGTTCATCGCCGGCGGCAACGTCAACTTCTCCAACATCGCCGGCATGTTCCTCGCCGGGAGCACGCTCTACTACGCGGACAAGGCGACCGGCGACCTGCATGGCGTCGCCTGGAACTCGGGTGCGCCGGATGCGTCGACCGACACGGTTGTGTCGAGCGACACCGACTGGCGAGCCCGTGGCCTGTTCGCCCTCCAGGCGGTCGCGCCGACCGCCGGGTTCACCGAGAGCTGCACGGGCCTCACCTGCTCGTTCAACGCCGGCAACTCGTCGGCTCCGGGTGGCACGATCACCTCGTACGCCTGGAACTTTGGCGACGGGAAGACCGGCACCGGCGTTTCGGTCGGTCACACGTTCGCGGCGGGGGCCAAGTACACGGTCACGTTGACGATCACGTCGTCGCTCGGTGGTTCGGCGGCGAGCAGCCAGCAGGTGACGGTGACGGCCCCGCCGCCGCCGCCACCGGCCGGCGGCATCTCCTTCGTCGGCACCGCGAGCGCGAACGGCAACGCGTCGTCGTTGCACGTGGTCACGCCGAACTCCGTTCAGGCCGGCGACGGGCTGCTGCTCGCCGTCACGGTGGCGAACAAGCCTACGGTCACCACACCGTCCGGCTGGACCCTCGTCGCCTCGTCGCCGAGTTCGACGACCACGATGGTGACCGACGTATTCCGCCGGGCCGCCACTGCCTCCGATGCGGGCGCCGCCGTCAGCGTGGCGTGGGGCGAGGTGGATCACGCGACGGTACAGATGCTGGTCTATCGCGGCACGAACACCTCGAACCCGGTGGCGTCGGCGACCGTCGCGGTGGGCAGCGGTACGTCGATCAAGACGCCCGCCGTCTCCGACGCGATCTCCGGTAGTTGGGTCGTGTCGTACTGGTCGGCCAAGTCGTCGGCAGTGAATGCGTGGACGGCGCCGTCCGGCCAGACCGTGCGCGATGCCGAGAACGGCAGCGGGAGTGGCCGCATCAACTCTCTGCTGACAGACGGCGCGACGGCCGCGACGGTGGGAACCGTCGGCGGTCTGACCGCCACGACGGATGGGACGTTCGGAGTCGGCGCCGCCTGGACGATCATCCTGACCCCGTGATCCATCAGTACTGACGGTTCGCCGGCCACCCACCAACGGGTGGCCGGCGAACCGCGTTCGGGGACCATCGGCCAACGGCGATCGCCGGTCGGTCGCGTACGGGCATCTATCGAGAACGGTGGTCGCCCGCGGCCGCGTACAGCGAACCCGTACTCTGTTCGCGTTTGGACAACAGCCGCGGGGCGGAGCCCTGGTACCGGCCGCGTTCGCCGGCCACAATCGCGTTTCGAATCCCCTACGCCGGCCGAGTCGCGACTACCGGGGTAGTGCGGGCTGCCGTAAAGTACAGGCCCTCCGCTGGCGTCGTTTTGATGACCGCCAGGGGAGTTTTGGTGAGACAGGGGTCTTCATGGAATTCAACGGATCCGGCTCGACAGCCGGAGTCTCCGACCACCTCGGCTGGTTGCTGCGTCGATGGTGGGTTGTCGTAATCGCCGTCCTGCTCGGCGGTTCGCTGGGATTCGGGTATGCACTCCTGCAGCCGAAGGCGTACGACTCGATGACTCCGGTCCTCGTGCTCGCGCCCGAGGGCGACGGCAGCAAGGTCGACCTCGACACCGAGGCACAGATCGTGCCCACGGCCGCGGTGGCGAGCGGCGCGCAGACACTGCTCGGCACGTCCGAGGAGCTCACGGATCTGATCAAGATGGTCAAGGTTTCCGTGCCGGCCAACACGGCCATTCTGGACATCACCTTTGAAGCGCCGACCCGGTCCGAGGCCCAGCGGGGCTCGCAGGCGTTCGCCCAGGCGTATCTCGACCAGCGGAATGCCGCGGCCCAGAAGCAGTTGCAACTGCAGATTGCCAACATCCAGGACAATATCGACACGCTGACGCGACAGTTGAGAACGGTCAGCGGACAGATCGCATCGGACGCACCGAATTCCGTGTCGCGGCAGCAGGCGACACAGGAAGCACAGATCCTGCAGAACCAGATCCAGCAGGCAAATCAGCGCCTCCAGCCACTCCAGGGCATTGTGATCAAGCCCGGTTCGATCCTGTCGCCGGCGAGCTTCCCGCTGCATCCGACCAAGCCCAACGTGGTGCTTTATGTCGTGAGCGGCCTCGCGCTCGGTCTGCTGCTCGGTCTGTCCGGCGCACTGCTCATCGGACGGCTGGATACCCGGATCTATGGAGCCAGCGACGTGCCCGAGCGGCCCGGCGTGCCGGTCCTGATCGAGATCCGACCGGGCGGTTCGCGGCCCCAGGTGGCCGACGCCGCCTCACCGCAGGGCCGCGATTTCAGCCTGCTCCGTAACGTGCTGCGCTTCGCCGCCGGCTCTAGCCGCGGCGGCCGGCCGGCGATGACGGACACGCTGCTCATCTGCGGCGCGGTGCCCGGTCCGGCGGCGGGGTTTGTCGCCGCGAACGTGGCCGCGGCGTTCACGCGGTCGGGTGAGCGGGTCACGATCGTCTGCACCGACCCGGCGTCCACCGTTCCGTCGATCCTCGGCGTCTCGGCGCGTTATGGACTGGGCGAGGTCCTCGCGGGCGAGATCGAGTTCGGCGCGGCGCTCCAGCCGGCCCGCGGCATTCCCGGCGTGACGGTGATGACGTCTGGACAGATCGACGCACGCCTAGAGCTGCCGATCGTCGCCGTATCGGAACTGTTGCAGCGCATCCAGGGGACGACCGATCGAGTGCTCATCGCGGCGTCGGCACCGAGCAGCGCGGTGGACGCACAGGCCCTTAGCGAGATCGCGGCGGCCGTCGTCCTCGTCGTCGAGACGCGTCAGTCGCATGTCCCGCAGGTAGACACGGCCCTCGACCAGTTCTCTCAGGTGTTCGCGCCGGTTGCAGGCATGGTTGTCGTCGACGCCAAGTGGAAGGCCGGCGCGTCCCAGCCAGTGCCGTTGCCGCCCGTTGCCGCACGACCATCCGTCCGGCCGGTGGCCGCCGAGGCGGAAACGACCACGATCATGAGCCGGCCGACGAGCAAGCCGTCGGCTCCGGTCACCGGCAATGCCACCCCGTCGACGGCCGTGCCGGGCCAGGCCGGACTGTCGGCGGATCCGTCCGAGCCGCGTGGTTGGCGGGGGCGCACCGGTGACGCGACCGTGGTGTTCCCGAAGGTGGTCGACGTCGAGGATCCGCCGGTCGAGGAGTGGGCGGGTTCGCCGTCTCTCGACATGTATTCGTTGCGGGACACGAAACGCGCCGACCAGCCATGACCCGGCGCCGTGCGGTGCGGCGGTTCGGGTGGGTCACGGCCGCGCTCGTCGTGAGCGCACTTGCCGGGTGTACGTCGACCGGTGAGCCGCCCGGCTCGCTGCTCGGTCCGACGCCGACTCTGAACACCCCGCCGCCGTCACCGACACCCACCGTCTCGGCGGCGCCGGCCGATGTCTCGCTGCTCACCGGATTGCCCGGCATGACGTCGCGGCCGGCCGTCGTCGTGCCGATCCGGGTCGCCGCCGGTGCCCGGCGAGCGGTCGGACTCGGCGACGCGGACATCGTGTCGATGGAGTTCTCCGAAGCCGGTGCGCTGCGTCTCGCCGGCGTCTTTGCCTCGGCATCGTCGGCCAAGGCCGGCCCGCTCACGATGGTCCGGCCGTCCGACGCCAAGATCTTCTCGCAGACGAATCCGGTGTTCACGGAGACGGGCAGTCCGGCCGGATTCGTCACGACCATCACGTCCGACCGCCTCTCGTTGGTCTCGGCCAAGCGCGGGCGTTCCGGCTTCACGGCGAGCGGCAACGACTACTACGTGAATACCGCGCGAGTAGCCGCCTCGAGTTCGAAGGTGCTGTCGACGTCGATGTTCCAGTACGCGGCCGGCGGCCAGTCGGTGGCCACGTCCGGCGTCACCACCGTGACGAGGCTCGACGTACGGGTGGCCGGGCACACGCCGGTCACCTGGACGTACCAAGCCACGGATCGGCTCTGGACGACGACGCTGTTCGGCACTCCGGTGAGCGCGACCAACCTGGTTGTCCTGACCGTTCCGTACACGACTAAGGCGGTTTCCGCGCTGCATCGGACCGTGACGTTCGCCAACCCGCTCGGAGACGGCGCGACCCGGATCGTCGCGGACGACCAGAGCGTGGCGGGTACGTGGTCGAAGCGGAACTTCAACTCGGCACTTAACCTGCTGTCCGCCGACGGGCATGTCCCGACGCTCGCTCCCGGCCGCACCTGGATCGTCATGGTGCCGACGGGATCGACCGTAAGCGCGTCGTAACGTTCGGTCACAGTGGTCGCTCGATTGGCTAAGCGGTCGGGGCGATCGGGCGCCGTGGTTTGACACCGGCCTACGGTCAGGCGACGCTATGAGTCCCGCCGATGCGTAGCGTCAGCGTGTCCGTCCGAATCGACCTCTGGGGGACCGACGAACTCGCCAGGCCAGTCGCGTCCGCGGCCCGGTCCGCCGGCTCGTTCGGCGACGACGCAGAATGAGCCGCATCGCAGCGATTTCCGGCAGCAGATCGGATCCCCGACCGACGATCGCGGTTACCGCCGGATCCGTCGTGTCGACCGCGGACCTACCGCCGGTCGCCCCGCCAAGGCCGACGCCGCGGCCTCGCGGACGCGGCGGTTGGCCGATATTGGCGGGGATCGTCGTGTTGTGCGCCCTGCTGGCCGCCGCTGGCGCCGTCTACCTCACCCGATCGACGGCGGTACGGCAGACCGTGCAAATACCGGTCAGCGACGGCACGTACGTCGTCCAAGAAGCTCCGAACACGACCTACGCGAACGAGCAAACAGTGCAGGCGGCCACGCTCGACGACGAGCACGCCACGGCCTATCTCAAGTTCGTCGTGCCGCCGTTCGCCACGCACGTCACGTCGGTGCGGCTCACCTTGGTGACCGCGGCCGCGTCCAGCGGAACGCTCGCCGTCCACCGGGTCTCGAGCAATGGCTGGTCGGCCGCCACGACGTCGTACGCGCACCGACCGCAGATGGGTGGCACGGTGGCGACCGCGGCCGGCCCGTCGACCATCGGCCAGCGGGTTTCGTTCGACCTCACGCCGGCGGTGTCCGGACCGGGCACCTATTCGTTCGGCGTGACGAGTTCGAGCACCAACGCGGCGTTCGCCGCCTTCGGACTATCGCAAGGCGACAAGAGCCCAAGCTTGAGCGTGGCGTACGAGACCGTCGACGCGGCCGCCGCGCACACGTACGCCCAGGCGGTCCAGTCGGCCCTTCCGACCGTATCCGCCACGCGGTCGCCGGCGCCGAGCGCGAGCCCGTCGGCCGGCGCCTCCACCGGTCCCCGTCCGCGCGCGGGTGGTGGCGGCAACGCGCCGGCCGTGCCGGCCGGTGGTGCTCTCTGCGGTGCGTACTGGCCGCCCAACGGTCAGCCCTACCTCGCCGACTTCGCCACCGAACAGGCTCGGCTCGGGCCTCTCGACTCGGTGCGCTATTTCAATCCCGGCGCGCCGGCCGCGTGGCCGGGTAACGCTGGCGCCGTCAACCGTACGGTGATCGTGTCGTTCAAGTTCAATCCGAGCGACATCCTCTCCGGCGCCGAAGATTCCCGCATGAAGACGTGGTTCGCGGACGCGCCTCGGAATCGCGACGTCTACTGGTCCTACTATCACGAGCCCGAGGACCAGATCGCGAGCGGTGACTTCAGCGCGGCCGACTACCGGGCCGCCTGGCGCCACCTCAAATCGCTCGCCGACCAGGCTCACAACCCCCGGCTGTATTCGACGCTGATCCTCATGCAGTGGACGCTCAACCCGCAGGCGAACCGCAACTGGCGCGACTACTACCCGGGCGACGACGTCATCGACGTCATGGGCTGGGACGTCTACAGCCTGAGCGGCGTCAAGAAGTACGACGACCCGGCCGGCCTGATCGACCCGGTGATCTCGGTATCGAAGCAGATCGGCAAGCCGTGGGGCATCGCCGAGCTCGGCGCCGTACGGACGACTGCCGATCCGGGCGGCACCGGTCGCGCCCAGTGGATCGCTGGAGTGGCCTCGGTGCTGCACAACTCGGACGCCCTGTGGGTCGAGTACTACGACGTCGGCGGCGACGCAAACAACAACTTCGTGCTCTCCGACGCACCGAGCCAGGCCGCGTGGCGCGCCATGTGCAAGCGCTGACCGGGAATACGCCCGGCTCTATAGCCGATACGAGACCCGCGGCCACGGATCCGGCGATCGCCGCCCCGGCGTCGTTCGCGCTCGCCCATCAGGTGCCCCGGCGCCGTCGGGGATCGCCGATCAGATGCCCCGACCGAACCGGTTCAGGCCGGTGTGCAGGGCCGCCGGCGGCACGAGCCGGCTGGCGACCAGCATCGCGAGATAGCCGCGGGCCTCGACCGGGCTCAACCGGATTGTCTGGCCGGCCCAGCGGAGGGCGGCCCTGCGTTCGCCCAGTGCGGCGTGCGCGAACGCGATCTGGCCCGTGATCCGGGCCTTTCCGCGTGGGTCCTCATCGAACTCCGGGAACTTCGCCAGGATCATCTGCGAATCCTGGATCTTCGATGACCACTTCGCGCTGAAATACGAACCGCGGTGGCGCAGCGCCGACACGTACACCGCCGGTACGTTCAGGATCGGCCCGCGGCGGGCAACCCGCAGCAGCATGTCGTAGTCCTCGGACTCGCCGCACGAGTCCTCGCTCACCAGCCCGATGCCGCCCACCAATGCGTCGCGCCGGAACAGGAACGACGACGGGTGCAACTCTTGCAGGCGACTTCGCAGCAGGTTTGCGAGCACGACCTGCTCGCCGGCGAACACCCGGTCGGTCGGGTGACCCTCGTAGACCAGGCGGACACCGGTGCCGCACAGCTCGGCCTCAGGCGCCCGATCGAACGCGGCGATCTGTGCGGCGAGCTTGCCCGGCAGCCATTGGTCGTCGTCGTCGCAGTTGCCGACGAAATCGCTACGGGAAGCGAGCGCGCCGGAGTTGCGCGTGCCGGCAAGGCCCGGTGTGCGCGTGTTCCGAATGACCCGGACCGGCCGCATCGGGTCGTCCGATTCGAGCGCCATGTTCGGCTCGCTCTGGTCGTAGACGACGATGACCTCGACGACACCGTCGTACTCCTGCGATCGGATCGCGTCGATCGCGAGGCGCAGCAACTCGGGCCGATCCCGGGTGGGAACGACCGCCGACACCGACGGCTTCATGTCCGGCTCCTTGAGGGGCGATCGAGGTAGCCGTGGCGGGCGCGCCCCGGCCAGGTCAGTAACGTGACGAGACGGCGCCGCCCGGCCGGCATCGACGTCCGCCAGGCGGAATCGATACGAAGCCGGACCGCACCGGATTGGAAGCGCATCGGGTTGCCGGCGACCGAGTGGATCGGGCCGAGTTCGGCGACCATGGCGTTGCCGTTCGGCCTGATGAAGTCCGGCCGATCCGGCGGCAGTCCGAGCCACGCCCGTACGGCCGCGAGGTGGCCGACCGGATCCGCGACGAAACGCTCATATTGCAACCGAAGCCGGCGTGCTCCGGTGGCCGCCAGGAGGTCGAACAATGCGTTGTGCGCGGTCCACAGCGCGCTCGACGTGAGAGGCGAGTATTGGGGCATGTACGAGTCCGATGACTTCGTGCCGTCGGGCGAGCCGTACGAGGATTCCTTGCTCCACGAATAGGCCACGCCTCGGCCATCTCGGACAAGGTGCAGCACCCGCAGGTCTATGCCCGGGTGGTGCCGCAACGCGAAGGCCTGGGATGCGTGCTTGCCCGAGTCAACGATCACGCGTGCGCCGGTTACCTCGGCGATGCCGGCGTAGATGCGGCGGTAGAGCTCGCCGTACCGGAGTAAGTCCTGGCGACGGCGCGTGAGGCGCGTCGGAAGCGCGAGGCGGGGGACGTAGCGCGTCCGGTCGACCCGCCGGGCGAGGGCGAGGACTTCCTCGGCGTCGACGTGCTCCCACCCGTCGAAGGCGGCCTTGCCGACCGAGATCCAGAAGGGGCACGCGTCGAAGGCGGCGCCGCACGCACAGGGCTGGTTATCGGCGAGGGCACGCCGCCAAAGATGGGTGACCTCACCGGCACCGACCACGTCCGGCATCTCTGCCAACAGCCGTTCGACCAATGTCGAGCCGCTGCGCCCCCAACCGCCGATGAAGAGCACGCGAACCGGAGTCGTGTCGGTTGCCGACGCATCGGCGCGGCGCGCTCGTGACACGGTCACCTCGTTCTCCTCGGGCACGATCATCACGTGACCGACCAGGGTCGGTTGAGTGACTGACCTGAGCCGGACAGATGGTTGCGCGTGGTCGGTCACGAACGGCCCGACGCGCGAGTATAGCTAGGCCATGGTCCGCCGTCATAGCGACGCGGCGTGCTTGGTGACAGCGTCCGATCGTCGAGGTGGCGTGAAATCGGGCGGTAGCGCAGCGAACGGCTGACGGCTAGAGTCTGCACGATCCTGTCGCATGTCCGTCGTGGCTGCGCCGACGGCACGGTCGCGGTCGGTAGCGTCCGTCAAACGTGCTTGTCGCCGCGGCTCGCGTTACGCATCGGTGGGGAACATGGCGACGGGCCGAGAGGATGACATGGCGTTCCAGCGATTCGTGATCGGGCACCCGAGGGTGTCGCGGTGACGGATCCCGCCAGCCGCTCCGGCCTGACCAGCGACGCCCCACCTCGGTGGCCGGACATGCCGACGCAACTGGGCACCACTCGGCGGCCGCGCCGCTGGCCGGAGCGGCGTTCCGGCGCCGCTACCGTACGAGCGGTTGCGCGGCCGCCCGAGTCCGCGGTCGCCGCCGTACCCATGGTCGGTCCGGTCTTTCGCCATATCGATCCGCAGCAGCACCGCCCGGCGCGGGATTGGGCGTTGTTCGCGTTGCTGGTCGGCTATCCGGTGTGGCGTGTGCTCGGTGTGGTGCTGGTCATCGTGCCGCTGCTGGCCATCCCGATGGCGCTCGAGCTCTACCGCCGGCGGCGCCTGCGTTTCCCGGCCGGCGCGAGCCTGTGGGTGCTGCTGATCATCATCGGGCTGTTCAGCGTCATCATGATCAATGCGACACCGCCCGGTGCCGTCCCGCCGGTCCCGAGCATCAATCGATATCTCGCCTGGGGCCTGCGAATCGCCGACTACGTCGCTGCCGGCATCATCCTGCTCTACGTCGGCAACCTGACCGAGCGTGAGCTGCCCACCTCGCGCGTCATCAAAATGCTCGGCGCGCTGTTCGTCACCTGCACGCTCGGCGGCGTGGCCGGCATGCTCTTCGGCGGCGTAGATATCTTGACGCCGGTCGGCCACCTGCTGCCGGGTAGCCTGCGGTCCAACGGCTTTATCAGCAATATCGTCACGTTGAACCTCGCGCAGAATCAGGACATCATCGGCGCGACCGCGCCGCGGCCGGAGTTCCCGTTGACCTACACAAACACGTGGGGCGAGTGCATGGTCCTGCTCGTCCCATGGTTCGTTCTGGCGATCATGCGCGGCAAGCGCACCCTGAGCCGGCGGGCGACCGGCATCGCGATCCTCGTGATCGCCATCATTCCGACCGTCTACTCGCTGAACCGAGGCATGTGGATTGGGCTCGGCGTGGTCTTCGTTTTCCTGCTTATCCGCTTGGCTCAGACCGGTCGTGGCCCGCAGGTGGCGATCATCGTCGGGGTTGGCGCGGTGGCCGCGATTATCTTCCTGACGACGCCGCTGTCCACGGTCATTACCGACCGGATCAGTCATCCGCATTCCAATGACGGCCGCGCCAACATCAACGTCGCGGCGGTGAACGCGGCGAAGGCATCGCCGCTCATCGGCTTCGGCGGGCAGGCCGGCGTGATCGGCAGCCGGCGCTCGATTGCGATCGGTCCGACGCCGAACTGTCCGCAATGCGGCAACTTGACGATCGGCGGTGACGGCCAGATGTGGCTGTTGCTGATCACCGAGGGATTCGCCGGAGCCGGCCTGTACGTGCTGTTCTTTACGCGCTTTGCCTGGCGATATAGACGTGACATCACGCCGGTCGGCACGGCCGGACTGATGATGGTGCCGCTGGCACTGTGGTTCATGACGGTCTATCCGGCCACCGACCTGCCGTTGGTGATCATGTTCGTCGGCATGGGACTCTGGTGGCGCAACAGCCTCGAACAGCGCCTATCGGTCGCGGACCTCGCCGCGGTGGACCGGGGGATCCGGCCCGTCGGCCTGTGGGCGCCGACCAGGCCGGCACCGGTCGGGCGGCCGGCGGTCCGCCCGGCGCCGGTTGGCGCGACCTGGATCGCCGGCGGACGCGGTTGCCCGGGGTGGAGCAGCGGCCCGTATGAGTCATCCCGACCTCGTCATGGCGGCTCGGGTGCTCGGCGGAACGGACCAATCGTCGACGACTCCGCGCCAGCGCGTCGCGCCCGAGCACTACACCGTCATTCCGTCGGCACGCTCGCCGCGCCTGCTTGTCCCGCGGGGCGACCGGCGGGTCGCGGCCGTCGCCGTACGGCACGCGATCGTGGCGACGTCTCGACGGGCACGGCTGCGACAAGCGGTACTGGCCGGCTTGTTCTCGGTTGGCATCGGCCGGCGCAGCGTGGGTGACCTGGTCTTCCGCGACAATGTCACGGTCGACGGCCGCGGGCGCCTGTCCGACCACATGGCCGCCGTCCTGGGCACCGACGTGCGCATATCCGTGCGCTTCGGCCCGGACCGGGCGAACCGGAAACCCGTGCTGCAGCTGCTCGACGCGTCCGGGACTTGTGTCGCCTTCGCCAAGGTCGGCGTGAACACGCTGACCCGGGAATTGGTCCGCCGCGAGGTCGCGGCGTTGACGCGGCTTGAAGACCAAGACCTGGGACCGGTACGGGCGCCGCGTGTACGGTACGCCGGCGAGTGGCACGCCGACGCGGAGTTGATGGTCGTGGACGCACTGCCGGTGTGGCGACCCGAACCCGTCCGCTCCGGCGCGGTCGAGGAGGCGCGGATCGCCGCCATGCGGGCAGTGGCCGGCTGCGTTGGCGTACGGACCGATGCCGGCGCGCTCGACTCTTACCTCGCCGATCTGGCGGGACGTGTACGGGCACTCGATTCGAGCCCGTACGTCCGGCCGCTGCTCGCCGCGCTGGACCGGGTCGGCCACAGCGGCCTCGCGATCTCGGTCGGTGCGTGGCACGGCGATTGGAACGACGGCAATATGGCCGTCCGCGACGACGAGGTGCTGTTGTGGGACTGGGAGCGATTCGCCGACGGCGTACCGGTCGGCTTCGACGCACTCCACTTCCACTTCAACCAGGCGATGGGCGTACCGAGCCATAGCGCAGCCGAAGCGGCCGCGGTCGTTCGTGACCGCAGCGGCGAGCTGCTCGCGCCGTTCGGCGTTCCGTTGGCGACAGCGCCCGCGGTCTGGATGCTCTACGCGGCCGAGATCGCGACGCGCTTCCTGACCGACGGGCTCGACCGCACTACGTCTAAGCTCGGCCGGGTCTCCGAGTGGTTGGAGCCCGCGCTGGCCGCGGACATCGTCGTGCCGCGGGTGTCGCCGCTCGACGTCACCGGAGCGACAACGGGAAACGGCGAGCCAACGCCGCAAGAGAGGCAGCGATGAGTCGTAGTGCGGTACGGACGATGGTGTCGTACAACGCGGGCCGGGCAGCCCGGCTGGTCGGCTCATTGACCGCGGATCAGCGCGCCATGCCGTCGTTCCTGATCGTCGGGGCGCAGCGGGGCGGCACGACCTCGCTTTTCAAGGCCATGCTGCAGCATCCGTCGTTCATGCCGCCCCGGCTGCGCAAGGGCGTGCATTACTTCGACGTGAAGTACGGCAACGGCCAGAGCTGGTACCTCGGCCACTTTCCCCGGCGTACGCAGCTCGAGCAGCGGTCCCGCCGGATCGGCGCGCCGGTCATCACCGGCGAGGCGAGCCCGTATTACATGTGGCATCCCGCCGTGCCGGGCCGGATCGCCGCCGACGTACCGGGCGTCAAGCTCGTCGTCCTGCTGCGCGATCCGGTCGAGCGGGCATACTCCGGTCACGCGCATGAATTCGCCCGCGGCTTCGAGACCGAGCCGTTCGAGCGGGCGCTCGAGCTCGAACCGTCGCGTCTCGCCGGCGAGCGCGAGAAACTGCTGTCCGACCCGGCGTACGGCAGCCACGCGATGCAGCATCTCGCGCACGCGGGTCGGGGTGAGTACGTGGACCAGCTGCTCACGCTCGAGGCCGCGGTCGGCCGTGACCGCTTGATGGTCCTCGACAGCGCCGACTACTTCGCCGATCCGAAGCCGGTATTCGCGCAGTTGTGTGCGTTCCTCGGCATTCCGGATGCGCCCGACGTGATGCACGACCGGCACAACGCCCGGCCACGCTCGACGATGGCGCCCGAGGTCGAAGCTCGGTTGCGGGAGCATTACGCGCCGTACGACAGACGGCTCGTCGACTGGCTCGGCTGGACGCCGAGCTGGTGTCGGACCGGGTCGCAGTCAGCGTCGCATAGGGCGGTGCAGGCATCGGACGTGCCGTCGCCGAGGCCGTCCAGCCACCAGCCGGCGGCGGATCGGCTGCCACAGGAGGGGCACGCCTGACGTGTCACTCGACGCCCGCGATGCACCCGACGCTGCTGCCACGGCACCGCCCGCCGCGGCCCGCACGGGACGGCACGCCGCGGCCGGCACGGCACAGCACGGCGCGGCACAGCACCCAACGGCACAGCATCCAACGGCAGTCACGGGACGCCACGCCGCACCCGAGGTCCGAGCGCCGTCCGGCCGCGGCACGGCGCCGTCCAATGGTCCGGCGGCCGTGCCGGGAGACGGTGCTGCCGTGGCCGCTCCCGATGGCGCGGTCGCCGGGCGCGACCGAACCACCGACGAATCGACCGGGACGCTCGATGTCGGCAAGATTGCCCGTGCTGGTGCGCTGAACCTCGTTGGCGCGGCAGTGTCGGTCGTGACCACGGTCGGCCTGACCATCGTCGTCACCCGGAATGCCGACAAAGACGTCGCGGGCGCGTACTTCACGCTGACGTCAATCTTCCTGATCCTGTGTGCGGCCGCTCGACTCGGCGCCGACACCGGTGCGGTCTATACGATCGCGTCGCTGCGCGCTCGGCACGAGACGAGTCGCGTGCGTGCGGCCACGCGCGTGGCGTACACGCCTACGCTCGCCATTAGTGGGCTGCTCCTGGTGGTCACGTGGTTCGCGGCCCCATGGTTGGCGCGGGAACTGTTCTCCGCCGAGACATCGGCCACCGTCGCTGCCATTCGCATCTTCGGGCTGTGCCTTCCATTCGCCGTACTGACCACGGTGGCCGAGGCGGCGGCACGAGGGCTCGGCCGGAGCCGGCCGTACATCCTCTTCGACCGGATGCTCCGGCCGCTCCTGCAGATGATCGGTGCCGTAGCGGTTGTTCTGCTGCTCGGCGAGACGGCGTGGGTCGGCCTCGCGGCAACGTACGCGGCGCCGTTCGCGCTGACCGCCATCCTCATGGTGCCCTGGCTCGCGGCGCTGCGCCGACGGGCCGAGCGGAGCGACGGCCAGGCCCCCCGGGCGACGTCGGCGGCCGACTGGTCCGGCTTCTGGCGCTTCAGTGCACCACGAGCCGGCACGACGCTCATCAGCCTGGCCCTGCAGCGCCTCGATGTGATCATCGTGGCCGCGATCCGGGGCGCGTCGGACGCCGCGCTGTATACGGCGGCGACCAGGTTCCTCGTGGTCGGACAGACCGCCGCCAACGCGCTGTCGGTCGCCGTCCAGCATCGGTTCGGTGCGCTGCTATCGGTTGGCCGTACGGCCGACGCGAACCGCCTCTACCAGCTCACGACCACGTGGCTCATCTTGATGATCTGGCCCTTCTACTTGACCTGGGCGGTGTTCGCCGGGCGACTGATGGCGATCTTCGGCGGCGGCTACGCGAGTGCGCAGACGGTTGGTGTCGTGCTTGCGCTCACCATGCTCGTGGCGACCGCGTGCGGCATGGTTTCGATGGTGCTCGAGATGGCCGGCAACACCGGCGTGACGCTGTTGCAGACCGGTGCCGCGCTGGTCATTGACATCGTCCTCGACGTGCTGCTCGTCCCGCACCTCGGGCCGCTCGGCGCCGCGATCGGTTGGGCCGGCGCGCTCCTGTTCAACAATCTGGTGCCGCTGGCCACCCTGTACCGTCGCTATCGGCTTTATCCGATTTCACGAGCCGGCGCGACGGCGATGGTCGTCGCCGTCGTCTGTTTCGCGGGCGTGCCGTTGCTCGGTCGGGCGATGTTCGGTGACCGTCCGGTCGCCGATGCCATCGGCTTCGTGGTCGGCCTGGCCGCGTATGCGATGGTCGTCTGGCAGCGACGCGAGGCACTCGACCTGGCCGAGCTGCGCACGATTGTGCGGCGCGGGCGTCGAAGGTAACGGGGGTACGGGTGGAAGCGCGCGACGGTGACAACCGATCGACGCGGTCGCCCGTAGTCGGACGGTGGCCGCGGTTTCGGTGCCGCGTTGCGGCGGTTGCCGCATTCGCGACGGTCGCGCTTGGCCTGGCCGCCTGCGGGCCGCATTCCTTGCGGCTGCCGGGTGATGGTCCGGCTCGAACCCCGGCCCCGACGCCCACGCTTACCGGCACGCTCGCGCCAGGGACGGCCGGTCCGTTCAAGACGACCGGCCGCGGTCCCGTGCCGCCGACGAGTGGTGCGTGGTTCGGTGTGTACGCGGCCCCCGACAACCACACGTCGGCCGAGAAGATCAGGGCGCTGAACGCGTTCCAGACGGTGGTCGGACGGAAGGTGGCGATCGTCCACTCGTTCCATCCGTGGTCGGACGTCGTGCCCTCGGCATTTGATACCCAGATCATCCAGAACGGTCAGATCGATCTGCTGTCCTGGGCCGGCACCGACACGCTGTCGATCGCGTCCGGCGCGTACGACAATCTGATCGAGCACACCGCGTTGGCCATCAAGAACCTCGGTGCCCCTATCCTGCTGAGGTTCCGGTGGGAGATGGACAGGCCGAATCTGGCCAGTACGGTGCATTCGCCGGCCGCGTACATAGCGGCCTGGAAACACGTCCGTGCGATCTTCACCGAGGAGGGCGCGACCAACGCCGGGTTCGTCTGGTGCCCGCTGGCGACCGGATTCGCGAACGGGACGGCGCAGCAGTACTACCCGGGTGACGACCAGGTCGACTGGATCTGTGCCGACGTGTACCCGCGTACGCCGGCACCGACGTTCGCGTCGATGATCGCGCCGGTCATGCAATTCGCTGCGAAGCATCCTCGACCGGTCATCATCGGCGAATTCGGGATCGAACCGGCGTCGGGCGACGAGCGGGCGGACTGGTACAACGCGATGGCACAGGATCTCCAGGCACAGCCGCAGATCAAGGCGGTCGTCTATTTCAGCTCCGGCGATCTCGTCTTCACTGCTCACGACACATCGAAGGACTTCTCTGCGTTTCGCTCACTTGCGCAGAATCCGTACCTGTCCGATGTGCCCGGTCCGTAACCGCGCGTCGCATCGCGATCGATATGAGGGAGCGACCGAAAGGCCTGCGCACGACCCTCGCGCGTCCCGCCGCCGACCCCACAATCGGCGACCGTGGGGAAGCGTGCAACTACCCGCTGTTTGCTTTGACGTCGATTGTTGTTACATCACCCTTTCCCGGCGCCGTGTCGCTTGAGGAACGCCCGCGCATGTGTGAGGGTGTGTTTCGTCTGTCGTCCCACGATCGGGTGAACGGCCGGCATACACGCCGGCTCGGCGAGCGCCGGACGCGGATTGCGGGGACGGAGGTCTGCATTGGCCGATCGCGTCATGATCGGGCGGGTTCCCGTTGACCTCGTCAGCCCCAACGAGTTTGTCGACATGGCCACCGAATGGGCGACCCATGGCGAGCGCGCCTCCATCATCGGCGTCAACGCGTATGTGGTGAATCTTTGTGCCAAGGACCCGGCCATGGCCGCGGCGGTTGCGCGCGCGGATCTCCTGCTTCCGGATGGCCATTCGGTGGTGCTTGCGGCCGGTCTCAACGGATACGCGCACCAGGGCCGCGTCGCGATCACACACATGCACGCCGACATGGCCGCGTCGTGGGTCGCCGCCGGTCTCCGTGTCTTTTTGTGGGGGAGCCGACCCGGCGTCGCCGCTCAGGCCGCCCATCGGTTGCGCACCGAGTTCGGCCTCGACATCGTCGGCGTCCGTGATGGATATACCGAGGGCACCGATCAGGACATCGTCGCCGAGATCAACGCGAGCGGCGCGCATATTCTCTTCATCGGGCTCGGCAGCCCGAAACAAGAGATCTGGCTGGACGCGCACCGCGACGAGTTGAAGCCGGTCGCGCTCACCTGCGGCGGTTGGCTCGACTGGACGGCCGGCGTGCGCAAGCCCTGTCCAGAGTGGATCTACCGATTCGGGCTCGAGTGGGCGTACCGGCTGGCCCAGGAGCCCCGACGACTATTCAAACGATATGTGATCGGCAACCCCACGTTCCTGCTCCGCGTGCTCCAATCGAACCGACGCGATCGCCGCGAATCGGCACGCATGCTGGCTCACGTCCCGTTGCCTAGGCTCAGCGAACCCGTCGAGTCCTTCGGTCAGCATCCATCGCTCGACCTGCCTGCCGTCGACCATGCGCCATATGCCGACGTCGCGTCCCACCCGGGCGCAAGGCCGGCGATGTGGGCGCCGACCGAAGCACCGCGACACGACGCGGCCCGCGCGGTCGGCCGGGCCGCGGTGCCGCGAAGTCGCCGGTAGCACTCGCAAGATCGTGCCGGCGCGACGCGTGCCGCGGGTCAGCGGCCGAGAGCGGCGGTGGTCTCCGTGCGAAGCACGGAGAGGGCAGCCGCGGCGCGATCCCGCGCCGTCGCCACGTCACCGTTCGAGACCGGTTCGACGATCTGCAGGTACGCCTTGAGTTTCGGCTCCGTGCCACTGGGCCGGACGACCATGCGGGCCGTCGGTCCGGAAGGATGAGCACGTCGTTGTCCGGCAGCAGATCGACGATTTCGCGTGACGTCCGCATCGAGCAGTTGCTTCGGCGGGTTCGCGGAATGCGCCGCATCAACTCGGCGATCTCGGCCGAGGTCGTCGACCCGGACGGAGCCTGATCCGTCGCGTAGACGCCGAACTCGGCCGCGATCTCGTCGAGCCGATCGGTCAGTGTGCGTGACTCGGCCTTCAACCCGGCGGCCAGTTCGGCGATCAGCAGCGCGGCCGTGATGCCGTCCTTGTCCCGTACGTGACCGGGCGCGACGCAGTAGCCGAGCGCTTCCTCGTAGCCGAACGCCAACGGCGTGTCGTCGTCGCCGGCTCGCATGATCCACTTGAAGCCGGTCAGCGTCTCGGCGTACGGATGCCCGCGCTTCGCGCAGACGGCACCCAGCAGCGACGACGACACGATCGTCGTGGCATAACGGCCGGTCCGACCGCGCCGCATCAAATGGTCGGCCAGCAGGATGCCGACTTCGTCGCCGCGCAGCATGCGCCAGCCACCGCCGCCCGAGCAGTCGGGCACCGCCACCGCACATCGGTCAGCGTCCGGGTCATTCGCGATGGCGATGTCCGCGCCGGTCTCCTGGGCGAGTGCGACGACGAGGTCCATGGCGCCGGGCTCCTCCGGATTCGGGAATGACACCGTCGGGAATGCCGGGTCCGGCTCGGCCTGCGCGGCGACGACGGCCGGTGGCCGGAAGCCAGCGGCAGCAAACGCGGCCATCGCGACCTCGGCGCCGACGCCGTGCATCGGCGTGTAGGCGATCGTGAGTTCGCGCGACGCGGCCGGGTCGACGCAGCGCGGCGGCCTCGCGGACGTAGGACGCGACGACCTCGTCGCCGACCGCGCTCGCCCGGGAGCCGAGCGGCACCTTGGCCAGCGGTCCGACGGCACGGATCGCGGACTCGATCTCCGCGTCGACCGGCGGGACGATCTGCGCGCCGCCGCCGAGCTCGCCGCCGAGCGCCGGCCCGAGGTAGACCTTGTAGCCGTTGTCCTGCGGCGGATTGTGGCTGGCCGTGACCATCACGCCGGCCGGCGGTGTCGAAGCCGTCGCACGGCGTGACGAACGAGTACGGGTGTCGGCAGCGGCCGCGGCAGCACCAGCGCGACCCGTCCGGCGCCGGTCACGACCCGCGCGGTCTCGTCGACGAAATCCGCCGAGCCGTTTCGGGCGTCGTACCCGATGACCATAGGTCCGTCATCGCGGCCCGCAAGCCATCGCGACAGAGCCCGGCGGCGGCACCACGTACGACCGCGCGGTTCATCCCGTTCGGCCCGGCCCGCACCGGGCCGCGCAGGCCCGCGGTGCCGAACGGCAGCGTGCCCGCGAACCGGTCGCGCAGGTCAGTGTCGTCCCGGTCGCGCCGTCCATCACGGCCGTCAACTCGTCCCGGGTGGCCGGATCCGGATCGTCGGCTACCCAGGCTAGCGACCGTCCCGCAGATCGTCGATCGGCGTCTGATCCCCCGGCATGAGCACCACTCCTCGCGGCGGCATCCACTTTTCATAGCACGCGCAGCTCCGTGCCCGCCCACGTCCGGATCACCCGCTTGGCCGCCCAGACCGCTCAGGTGCGACGGCGTCAGCTGGAACGACCGACACATCTCTTCGTAGATCGGCTTGCTCGCCGCGAACTCGCTGTCCGGCACGGTCAGGAAGAAGTCATAGGCGTTGCCGCTCACCGTCGTTGCGGCCCAGATGCCATGCCGTTCGGAGCCCGCAGCCGCACGTGTATTCGAGGATGGCACCGTCGTGGCCGCCGAGCGTCGTGGCCGTCAGGGCGACTCGCTGGTAGGCCTTGCACGTCGACCGCGGTCTCGAGACCGTGCTCGGCCACCCGCAGGAATTGCTGGGGATCGTTGCCGCTGCCTCGACGTTGATCCGGATCTTGCGGGTGGTGTTGCCGTCCAGGAAGTCGACGTACGACCCGGACTTCGGCTTCGCCCCTTTCCAGTTCTGCGGGACATTGACCACGATGCCGCGACCGTTGTCGAACGCCTGGACCGGGAACGACGGGCCTTGTGTCGGGGTCGTCGTCGGGCCGGTGGACGCCGAGGGCCGTTTGCCGCCGACCGCCGCCCATGGAGACAAGGCCACACACTGACGGCCAATGCGACCACGGCGGCCAGAGCGCCGAACCGTACGGCGCGGGGCCAGCCACGTACCGGCCGACCACGGCCGTCGCAACCACTCCCCCCAGGGAGCCGAGGACGTCGCGTCCGGCGGCTGGGCCGGCCAGGCGGTCGGATCCTCCGGCCGTGCCGATCCGTCGAGCCACCCAACGGCCGGCGCCGGGCGTGTATGACATGGCATCAGCGGTCGCGTCGAGCGTTGCCGGATCGACCCTCGGCGTCGCTGCGACGGGCGGCGCCGTGTCGGGGGCGGCCGTAACGCGGTCGTTGACCGTCTCGCCCGGGGCGAGCATCGCGCGACCGCCGAGCCGTGACGGATCTGTTTGCTCGGCCGTGGCGGGCAACGCGTACGTTGCCGGAGTCTCGTGGAGCGCGGAGTGCGCCCGGCCCGACGTCGGCATGATCGCCTGCGGATCGGTCGGCTGTGTCGCCGCACGGTTGGTCAGTGCGCCGTTGGTCAGGTCACGCAGTGCCTTGCGCGCCTCGGTGACCGTCCACCGCTTCTCCGGATCCTTCTCGAGCAGGCCCATCAGCACCGGCGTGAGCACACCGGCCCGGGACGCCGGCGCGGGTTGGTCCTCGACGATCGCCCGCATCGTCTCGAACGGGTCGCCGCGGTCGAACGGTGGTCGGCCCTCGACCGCCGTGTAGAGCGTGACGCCCAGCGAGAACAGGTCGGACGGCGGTCCGAACGGCGGCGCCGATCGCCCGTTCGGGCGAGATGAAGTGCGGCGACCCGAGCACCATCCCCGGCTGGGTCAGGTTGCTCTCGCTCGGCATCCGGGCCACGCCGAAGTCGGTCAGCACGCAGCGGCCGTCCGCGCAGATCAGGACGTTGGCCGGCTTCACGTCCCGGTGCAGAACGCCGGCGGCGTGCGCGACCTCCAGCGCGCCGAGCAGTGCGATGCCGATCTTGGCCACGGCCCGAGCGGCCAGCGGGCCGTCCGAGATGATGATCTCGGAGAGGCTCCGAGCCTGCAGCAGCTCCATGACGATCCACGGCCGGCCGTTCTCGGTCACGACGTCATAGACCTGGACGACCGAGGGATGCGACAGGGCCGCGGCGGCCCGACCCTCCCGGAACGTCCGCTCGTACATCGCGGTCCGCTCGGCCGGCGGCATTCCCGGCGGCAGCAGCACTTCCTTGACCGCGACGTCGCGGCGCAGCACGGTGTCGACCGCTTGCCAGACCGTACCCATGCCGCCGTTGCCGATCGCGGCGCGCAACTGGTAGCGACCGCCGACGATCGTCCCAGGCACGGCGCGCTGGTTCGATGGGACCGGTGGCTCACCGTGCCAGGTCGAAGTCTGTGTTGTCACTGCCTCTTACCGTCGTCTGGAGTCAGATGCCGCGCGATGGGTGGCGCGGAGTCTATTTTGCGGGCTATCCGGCCGAAGCGAAAGCCGAGCTGTACGACTTCCACCGACCTGTGGCATTTGTGGAAAATAAACTGGCCCGCCGTCGTCCAGCGCCAGCGACCTGCGGCGATCACGAGTCGGTTGAAGACCGTGTGGTCAAGCCCTCACCTACGCGCCGGCACCGCCGTCCACGGCGGCCTCTACCATCGGCGGGTATGACAACGGAGTCAACCGGCCGGTCCAGTGAGTCGGGCTTTCCCATCAAGCCGACGTACGACGGCTGGTGACCTGCCGGCGGATCTGGCCGAGCGCACGGGCGAGCCGGGCCACTATCCGTACACCCGGGGCGTCTACCCGACGATGTACACCTCCCGCCCGTGGACCATGCGCCAGTATGCCGGCTTCGGTACGGCGGCCGAGTCCAATGCGCGCTACCGGCAGCTGCTCGCAGCCGGGACGATGGGACTGTCGGTCGCGTTCGACTTGCCCACCCAGATGGGGTACGACTCCGACGACCCGGTCGCGCACGGCGAGGTAGGCAAGGTCGGTGTGGCGATCGACTCGATCGACGACATGCGCCGGCTGTTCCACGACATCCCGCTCGACAAGGTCTCCACGTCGATGACGATCAACGCGCCGGGTAGCGTGCTGCTGCTGCTCTACCAGCTGGTCGCGGAGGAGTTCGGGATCGCCGGAGACCAGCTCACCGGCACGATCCAGAACGACATCCTCAAGGAGTACATCGCGCGGGGCACGTACATCTTCCCGCCGAAGCCGTCGCTGCGCCTGGTCGCGGACACGTTCGCCTACTGTGCGGCCGAGCTGCCGAAGTGGAACACGATCTCGATCTCCGGCTACCACATGGCCGAGGCCGGCGCGACGCCCGTTCAGGAGATCGCGTTCACGCTCGCCAACGGCGCCGAATATGTCCGGGCCGCGATCGCCGCCGGCCTCGACGTCGACGACTTCGCGCCACGGCTGTCGTTCTTCTTCGTCGCGCGGACGACGCTGTTGGAGGAGGTGGCGAAATTCCGGGCCGCCCGGCGGATCTGGGCACACATCATGCGCGACGAGTTCGGGGCGACGAACCCGAAGTCCTGGATGCTGCGCTTCCACACGCAGACCGCGGGCGTGCAGCTGACCGCGCAGCAGCCCGAAGTGAACCTCGTCCGGGTCGCCGTCCAGGGCCCTGGCCGCGGTGCTCGGCGGCACGCAGTCGCTGCACACGAACTCGTTCGACGAGGCGATCGCGCTGCCGACCGAGAAGGCGGCCCGCCTCGCGCTGCGGACCCAGCAGGTCCTCGCGTACGAGACCGACCTGACCGCCACCGTCGACCCGTTCGCCGGCTCGTACGTCGTCGAGGCGATGACCGACGAGATCGAGGCGGCGACCTTTGCCTTGATGGGCCGCATAGCTGGTTACGGGTCGGCGGTGGAGGCGATCGAAGCTGGCTTCCAGAAGCGGGAGATCGAATCGTCCGCGTACCGGATCTCGCAGGAGATCGACTCGGGGGCTCGAACCGTCGTCGGCGTCAACCGGTACACGATCGACGAGGAGGAGCCGTACGAACCGCTCCGCGTCGATCCGGCGATCGAGGCCGAGCAGGTCGCGCGGCTGGCGAAGCTGCGTGCCGACCGCGATGGCGACGCCGTCGACCGCGCGCTCGTGGCGCTTACGGCCGCAGCCGATGGCACGGAGAACGTCCTTCGTCCCATGAAGGCGGCGCTGGCCGCCCGCGCCACCGTGGGCGAGGTCTGCGGCGCGCTGCGCGAGGCGTGGGGTCGGTATCAACCCAACGATCGCTTCTGACCGGTACGGATCCCGCGTGCCCGGCCGTCGGCCAGTCGTTCGGAGCCGGCGCTCGGTGTGTGCCGATGCTCGCCCGGTGCTTGCCCGGTGCTTGAAGGTCGGCGGTCCGGGTAATAGCAGCGGTGGATCCCGGCTCGGCGGCGCACAACGGGTGCGACGCACCTGCCGGCGACGCGGTGACTATCACTCTCGGTGCAAGGTCAGCACCGCAATGACGGGGCATTGCGGGGCGACCGGCCATTTCGCCGGGCCGGTCGTGTCCCCCGACCGTGGTGACCCGTTGTATGAGGCATATGCCTCGCGTCGACGGTCCACAATACGAGGGGTAACGATGTTGCCAGCAGAGATCACCGTCACCTGGGAAAATCCGAAGACAGTGACACTGCGCAACAGGGTACGCACGGGAAACGCATTGCGCAGCGTCACCAGTGCCGGACTAGGCTGACGACGTTGTTCCCGACCAAACGAGATCAAGAAGAAGCCGTGACCAGTGCGCTGACGATGCCGCAGAGTGATGACGTGAGTTCAGGGTGGCCCGAGACGCCGCCCGGTGCCGACCCGTTGCCCGGTCAGCTCGACCGGTGGCTGTCGGCTCGGGGCGCCGAGCTCGTCGCCGTACGGCGTCACTTGCACGCTCACCCGGAGCTGTCCGGGCGCGAGTTCGAGACTTCCAAGCTCGTCTTCCGGCAACTGACCGCGGCCGGCCTGTCGCCACGCCTGCTGCCCAAGCGCAACGGCGTCATCTGCGACGTGCCCGGCAACGGCACGACGAGCTCGGTCATCGCGCTGCGGGCCGATCTCGACGCGCTGCCGTTGCAGGACGCCAAGGACGTGCCGTATAGGTCAACTGTCGAGGGCGTCTGCCACGCGTGCGGGCACGACATCCACACCACCGTCCTGCTCGGCGCCGGCCTCGCGCTCGCGAAACTGGCCCGCCGCGGTGAGTTGCCCGGAACAGTTCGGCTGCTGTTCCAGCCGGCCGAGGAAAACCCGCCGAACGGTGCGCCGGAGATGATCGCGGCCGGCGCCCTGAAGGACGTTTCGGCCATCTTCGGACTGCACTGCGCCCCGCAGATGCCGGTCGGCCTCGTCGGCGTACGGTCTGGACCGTTCACCGCCGCGACGGACATCGTCGAGGTCCGGCTCAAGGGTCCCGGCGGCCACACCGCCCGGGCGCATCTCACCACCGACCTGGTGCACGCGCTCGGGCGAGTCGTCGTGGACGTCCCGGCGCTCTTGGATCGCCGTATCGACGCACGCTGCGGCGTTTCGATGGTGTTCGGCGCGATCCGGGCCGGCGAGGCGGCCAACGCCATCCCGAGCGAAGGTTTCGCTCGGGCGACGGTGCGGGTGCTGGGCCGCGAGGCGTGGCGCGACATGCCCGATCTGGTGACGAACCTGGTCCAGGATGTTGTCGCCGCCACGGGAGCACAGGCCGACGTCGCCTACCGCCGCGGCGTCCCGCCGGTCGTCAACGACCGACTCGCGACCGCCGTCATCGCCGGCGCCGCGGCCGCCGCGCTAGGCCAGGACAGCGTCGTCGAGGCCGAGCTCAGCATGGGCGGCGAAGACTTCGCGTTCTACCTGGAGCAGGTTCCCGGCTCGATGATCCGGCTCGGCTGTGGCACGCCCGGTGCCACCACGAAGTCGGACATCCATCAACCGAGCTTCGACGCCGACGAGCGATCGATCGCGCACGGTGTCCGAGTGCTGGTGCACACGGCGCTGGCCGGCCTCGCCTCGCCCGGCTTCTAGGCCCGGTCCTAGCTTCCCGACGCCGCCGGCGGCGTCGGTTCGACGGCCCGGGCGCCCTCTGGTGGTCGCCGTGACGGCAGGCGCCGAACCAGCAGCCGCGCCAGCCATGCCACCAGCGCAATCCCGATGGCAAAGGGCAGGACGGCGCCGAGGACGGTGAGCAGCCACGCCATCGAGGCAAGGAACGCATGCCAACCGCGGCTGAGACCGGCGACGAAGCCGGACTTGTGCTCGGTCTTCTTCGCCACGACGAGGTGCGCCTGCGGTCCGAGCAGGGTCACGGTGATCGTCGACAGTGTCGTCAGGTCACCGAGCTTGGCCTGCTGCGCCTCGAGTGATTCGAGATCGGCCTCACGCTGCGTCAGCTCGCTCTCGATCGACACGATCTCGCCAATGGTGGTGGCCTTCGCGAGCAAGGCTCGGATCCGGTCGACGCTCGCCTGCTGGGTGCGAAGCCGCGCCGCAATGTCGATGACCTGGCTCGTCACGTCCTGCGTCGAGACGGTGCGATTCTGCTCCTTGCCCAGCCGGGCAATCGCCGCCATCGTTGCGTCGAAGCGGTCGGCCGAAACCCGTAGCGTCAGCGTCGCGGTCGACTGCCCGGCATCGATCTGCCGGTCGTCGCCGCCGAGGTAGCCGCCCGCCGCGTCAGCGAGCGCCTCGGCTTGCGTGGCGGCCTGATTGACGTCCGGGACCCGTACGGTGATGTCGCCGGTGTGGATGATCGAGCGCTGAACGACGGCCGGCAGCACTGGCACTTTGCCGGGATTCGTTCCGCTGGCCGGGGGCGCGGCCGCGTCGGCGCCGGGCAGACCTTCGTCTTGGCCGGAGCCCTTGCCGGGAGCAGGCGCTGCCTCGTTCGGTACGGCGCCGTTCGTGCCGGCCTGAGCGTCGGATCGGCTGAGGCCACTGCGCGCAGTGCTCGAACTAGCGTTCTTGCTGCCGCTGCCGGAGCAGCCGGCGACGCTAACGGCGGCGAGCAGCGCGAGACCGACGGCGGCGGCGTAAAGGCGCCGACGGTGCAACGGATGAATTGTCATGCCGCTGTGACGTGTCGAGTGTCACAGCCGGTTCCACGGCACGGCTGGCTAGATCGAACTTGTCCTCGTCGGACGCGACCGGAGTTCCTTCAGGTAGTCCTCGGGCGCACCGGCGCGTTCGGCGGCCGTCACGATCTCGCTGAGATACCACGACGTGGGCAGGCCGCCCTCGTAGCCGTCGAACACGTACACCCAGGCCGTCACGTCGCCTTCGAGCGTCGCCACCCGTACGGTCAGCTTCTGGTACATCCCCGAGGTCACGCCCTCGAGTTCGTCGAGTTGGCTCGCGTCCCATTCGTGCACGTCGTAGAGGGCGACGAAGACGCGATCGCCAGGGGATTCGACGATCGTGGTGACCGCGCCCTCCCAGCCCAGCTCTTCCTCGCCGGCGAAGGTCAGCCGCCAGCCCTCCAGCCACCCGGTGCCGACCATCGGTGACTGCGGGCAGTAGGCGCGCATCCGACCCGGATCGAGGTTGGAGCCATACGCGGCGTAGTTACGCACGGCGATGACGATAGTCCGTTCCGACGGTGAGAGAGAATACGAGGAGCGTGTCGTGATGTCGATCATGAACGCCGGAGATGCGCTGGTAACAGTGCGTACGCGTGGCAGCGCCGTACGTGCGCGTTGATGAGGGGAAGCGGACGTGGAGCGCATTGTGATCATCGGGGCGGGGCCGGCCGGATACGAGGCGGCCCTGGTCGCCGCACAGTTGGACGCCGACGTGACGATCGTCGACCCGGACGGCGCCGGCGGCGCGTGCGTGCTGTCCGACTGCGTACCGTCGAAGACCTTCATCGCGAGTTCGGACGTCGTGACCGGCTACCGGGATACCGAGGAGTTCGGCGTGGAGGCCGGCGGGCTCGACGCGGTGACAGTCCACGCGTCCGCCGTGTACGGCCGGGTCAAGCGCCTCGCGCTCGCGCAGTCCGCCGACATCCACGCGAAGCTCGTCAAGGCCGGGGTCACGTACGTGGCCGGCACCGCTCGGCTGGGCGAAGACACGATCGGGCACACGCATCGCGTCGAGATCGTGCCCGCCGACGAGCGCTCGCCGTACGAGATCGACGCAACCGCCGTGCTGATCGCCACCGGGGCCACGCCTCGGCTGCTGCCGGACGCGATGCCCGACGGCGAACGGATCCTTACGTGGCGCCAGATCTACGATCTGCCCGATCTGCCGTCGCACCTGATCGTGATCGGCTCCGGCGTCACCGGCGCCGAGTTCGCGTCGGCATACCTCGCCATGGGCGTGGCCGGTCACGCTCGTGTCCAGTCGAGATCGCGTCATGCCGCACGAGGACGCGGACGCCGCGACGGCTATCGAGCGGGTGTTCCGCGCGCGCGGCATGGAGATCCTCAACAACTCGCGGGCCGCGGGCGTACGCCGGACCGGCGACGGTGTCGAGGTCACGTTGGCCGACGGTCGGACGGTCAGCGGCTCGCACGCGCTGATCGCCGTCGGCTCGATCCCGAATACGACCGATCTGGGTCTGGCCGAGTACGGCGTCACCATCGATCCCGGTGGCTACCTGCACGTCGACCGCGTCTCCCGGACGAACGTGCCGGGGATCTACGCCGCCGGCGACTGCACGGGCGTGCTGTCCGCTGGCCAGCGTCGCGGCGATGCAGGGCCGGATCGCGATGTGGCACGCACTGGGTGAGGCCGTCACGCCGCTGCGCTTGAAGACCGTGGCGGCCAATGTGTTCACCGACCCGGAACTCGCGAACGTTGGCGTCTCGCAGGCCGATGTGGACAGCGGTCGGGTGCCGGCGCGCGAGATCATGTTGTCGCTGGATGGGAACGCGCGAGCGAAGATGGCCGGAATCCATGACGGATTCGTGAAGCTGTTCTGCCGGCCCGCCTCCGGTCAGGTCGTCGGCGGGGTCGTCGTCGCGCCGAGGGCCAGCGAGCTGATCATGCCCATCGCGATGGCGGTCGAGAACCAGCTGACCGTCGACCAACTGGCGCACACGATCACGATTTACCCATCGATCTCCGGCTCGATCGCCGAGGCCGCCCGCCAGCTGATGCTGCACGAGTTGGGGTAGCTGATCTGCCCATCGGCCCGTTGATCGCGACCATGTCGGGTCACCCGCCTACGACTCGGCTGGCGTTATCCATGGAGCCTCGCGACTGCCGCTACTCATAGGCTCTGGTGCGTGCGGAGTCGCAGGGTCCGCCGCATCAAATGTGTTTGCGGCGGCCGCGCGGTCGACCGTACCCTTGGCGCATGATCTTTGGTCTTGGCACGACGACGCCGGCACTCCCGGCGTGCACCGTGCTGACCTGATCTGACGTCATCACCAACGGCCCCGGGCGACCGCTCGGGGCCGTTGTGCGTCTGGTGGTCGCCGGTCATTCCCAGGAGGACCACCATGATCGACCAACACAGCTCCGACCACCCCGGCCCCGATCACCGGCGGCTCGGCCGGCAGCTCGACATCTTCGACTCGCACCCGCTGATCGGCGCTGGCTTGCCGTTCTGGCTGCCGGCCGGCGCCGCCGCACGTTACGAAATCGAGAGCTACCTGCGGGAGCTGGAGCGGCGCGCCGGCTACCAGTACGTCTATTCGCCCGTGATCGGCAAACGCGCACTGTACGAACGGTCGGGGCACTGGTCGCACTTTGCCGACGACATGTTTCCGCCGATGGCGATGTCGGCCGACGACGAGCTCGTCATGCGACCCACCATGTGCCCCCATCACGCGCTGATCTTCGCGTCGCGGCCGCGGTCGTATCGCGATCTGCCGGTCCGCATCGCAGAGATCGGCGGCCAGTATCGCGCCGAGCGCTCGGGTGTGCTCGGCGGCCTCGGCCGGGTACGCGGCGATGTCGTTGAACGACGCCCACAACTTCTGCGCGCTCGACAGCGTCGGCGACGAGATCGCGGCGGTCCTGGCGCTTATCCGTGAGGCTTACGCGACCATCGGCATTGCCGGTGCGGGCTTCCGATTGTCTCGGCGTGACGAGGCCGGCAAGTATGCCGGCTCCCCGGAGATGTGGCACCAGGCCGAGTCGATGCTGCGTCACGCGCTCGACCAGTCCGGTGTCGACTATGTCGAGGCGCCGGGTGAGGCGGCGTTCTACGGCCCGAAGATCGACGTACAGGTCATCGATCCGATCGAGCGCGAGTCGACCATGTCGACCATCCAGCTCGACTTCCACCAGCCGGCGCAGTTCGACCTGTCCTATGCGGACGCTTCGGGCGGTCGTTCGCGCCCGGTGATGATCCATCGAAGTCTCGTCGGCTCGATGGAGCGACTGTTCGCGCACCTCATCGAGGCGCATGGTGGAGCGTTTCCCGTCTGGTACTCGCCCGTGCATGCCGTCATCGTGCCTGTCTCGGATGCGCAGGCCGGCGCGGCGGCAGAGTTCGAACGAGCCGCGGTTGTGGCCGGGCTCCGCGTCGAGGTCGCGGTCGAGGGTTCGATGGGAGCGCGGGTACGTGCGGCCGCACTGCGAAAGGTCCCGTACGTTGCCGTGATCGGCGCCCGGGAAGCGGCCGACGGTCGGGTGGCACTCCGGCTGCGCGACGGCCGCCAACTCGACCCGATGCCGGTGGCAGATGCAATCTCGCTGATCGCTGGCATCGTGGCGTCCCGTTCTCGCGAAATGGTGCCGGAGTGAGTATTCGTACTCAGATCGGTCGTAAGTAGACGGTCGCGCAATCTGGGTGCGGAAGCGGATGTGCTCGGCTCACCGGACGAGCAAGCTCTGCCCATGAGCGCATTCCGCGACCCGCCGAGGGCAGCCGCGATCACGTATCGCTGTCCGGTCTGCGGCGCAACCGCCACTATCGCCGCAGCCTGTCCCCGCTGCGGCCGTACGCCGGACGCCCGTGCGTCTGCCCTGCCGGCCATGGACGCTTCGCTGCTCGAATTGGCCGAGCACGTGCACCGCTCTCGGCTCGCCTTTGAGCGGGCGCTGGTCACCTGGCAGTCCGCGAAGGCAACACGCGACATGCTGGTTGAGGCGATTTTGGCGAGCCAAACCGCGCCGATCGGATTGTCACCGGCCAACGGCGGGACAACGGGCAACGGCGCGACAACGGCCGACGGCGCGACAGCGGAAGGTGACGCCCGGGCGAGTGGGACGGGGGCGGGTGGCGTACCGCCGCTCGCCCACCGGCCGGGACCACTCGGCAACCCCGACGCGTCGCCGCGCACCGTACAGAATCTGTTGTTCATCCTCGGCGCCGTACTGCTCGGTGTCGCCGCGATCGTGTTCACCGCGGTGGCGTGGACGAGCTACGGCGTTGGGGGACGTGCCGCGATCCTCGGCGGCGCCACGCTCATCGCGTTCGCGATCCCGGTCATCGCGGTCCGCCGTGGGCTCACCGCGACCGCCGAGACGATCACCGCCATCGCACTGCTGCTCCTGATCCTTGACGGGTACGGTATCTGGGCGCTCGACGTCGCCGGTGCCGCGGACCGGCTGGCCGGGACGACGTACGCGGGCGGGGTCGCGGCCGTCGTGGCGGCGGTCGCGGCCGGCTTCGGGCGGCTCATGCGACTGACCGGGCCGAGGTTCGTGGCGCTCGTTGTGGCGCAGCCGGTATTGCCGCTGTTGCTCGCCAGCCACCGTACGTCGGCCGGCCCGACCGCGATCTGCTTCGCCGCGGTCGCCTCGGCCAATGTCACGGTCATCGCGTGGCGCCGTCGTGCCGACCAGACAAGGACCGCCGGCCGGGTGCGCTCGGCCGAAGACGTACTCACCTGGGTCTTTGCGCTCCTGGCACTGGCAATCGCGACCGTGACGGCGCTCGCGGGCCTGGCGAGCGCGACTCACGTCGGATCGGTCATCGGCGCGGCGACCGCGGTCGCCATTGCGGCTCTCGTGCTGGCCTGGACGGGCTGGTTTGCACGGCCCGACTACCTCCGTGTCGCAGCGGTCGCGGCCGCCGTCACCGAATTCTCCGTCGCGGTGTTCCGAGTGGGAATCGTTGCGACGCCGTTCTATCCGCTCGTCGTCGCGGCCGTCGTGACGCTCGCGATTGCCTCCTCCTCCCGGGCCGTGCCGCAGCGCTGGTGGCTGTGGGGTGGCTCGACATCCGGTGGCTATGTCGTGACGGCCGTCCTAGCCACCGCCACACTGGTGCCACTCGCCGCGAATGTCCTGATCCGGGTGACCGGGCTGGAAGTGTTGTGGCACGCCGATCTCAGCGCGCTTGTCTCACCGGTTGATGCGGATGGACACACCATCGCCGTGCTGGCCCTGGTCGCGGCCGTCGTCGTACGCGCGCCGCACCGTTACCGCGCGACGGCCGGCGTGCTCGGCGTGGCCGCGGTCGCCTTGTCCGTCGGCATGATTGGCGGTGCGCCGTGGTGGACGATGCTCGTCGCCGATGGCGGCGGCCTCGTCGTGCTGCTCGGCATCGCCGTACCGACGGTGCGAACGAAGCGTGACACGGCCGCACAGGCCGCCACCGTGGCCGCGGCGGTCCTGGCGCTGCACGCGTCGTGGTTCGGCCTCGCCCGACCGGTCAGCACGGCCGCAGTCCAGGGTGGTCTCGTCGTGTGTGCCACCGTCCTTGTGTTCGGATGTCGAGGGATCGGCAACCGGTCAACCGTGCGCGTTGTACGGGGCGTGTCCGTCGCGACCGCACTCGTCGCCCTGCCTGGATTCGCCGCGGCAATCGCTGGCTCCGGCGGCGCGGATCCCATCGTGACTCTTCGATGGGCATTTGCCGGCATCGTGGTCACCCTCGCCGCACTCCTTGCCGTCCGTCGACGCAAACACCTCCGGTGGTACGCCGTACCGGCTGCAATCGCGCCGGCCCTGGTTGTCGGCTTCGCCGCGCTGGCCGTCGCGAGCGTCGACGCGGCGCCGATCTACGCCCTCGTGAGCCTGTTGCTGATCGTCCTCGCGCCCGCGGTCGCGGGCTTACGGGGACGGACCGGTTTGCTGGCCTCGGCGGCCGGTGTGCCGCTTGCGTTTGTCGCGGCCGGATCGTTGCTCCCGATTGTGGCCGACGCGTTTGTGATGCCGTACGCGTGGCTTGGCCATGTCTGGTCGGGCCGGCCGCCGGGCATCGGTCTCGCGCCGTCATCGCCGTCGCTGACCGTTTACGACCTGGGCGCCGTACTCCTCGCCGCGGCCGTCGCGATCGTTGCCGGCATGGTAGCGGCGGGTCGGCGGGTGGCGGTCCGGTGCGCTGTCCACTCGGTGATACCGGTGACGTTCACGTTGCTGGTCGTGGTCCGGGTGCCGTGGCCGACCGTACCCATTGTGTTGTTCCTCGCCGGCGCCGCGGCCACCGGCCTCGCGGGCATCGCCCGGCGCGGACACGGCTGGGAAGCCGGCGTGATCGGTCTAGTCACCATGGGCTCGGGTGCGGCTGCCCTGGCTCCAACGAAGGTGTCGTCACTGTGTGCGCTGGGCGGTCTGGTCGTCGTCGCATCCGTCGTCGCCGTGACCGGCCGTACGGTCGCTCGGCGCACCGTTGCCTGGACGGCCGCCATCGCCGTCGGCGACTGGCTCACGTTCGCATCCGCGCGGGCCGCTGGTGCGAGTGTCGGCACCACGTCGTACGGCATCGTGTCCGTTGCCGCGATCGCGTTGTTCGTCGGCGCCCTTCGCACGTCACGGTCGCCGTCACGACCGCAGTCGCGACCGGAGTCGCGGCCGGAGTCGCGGTCGGAGTCGGCGGCGTTAGCGGCCGCGGCTCATGCGAGCGCGTTCGTGGCCTTTGTGCTCTGCGGTTCGACTGCGCGCGGTGCGGTCATCGCGGCGGCCTGGGGGGCCCTGGTCGGCGTGCGGGCGCTGTGGTCCGGTCTGCCCGCGCGGCCCCGACGGGTCTACGCGGGTGTGGCCGCGGGCTTGGAGCTGGTTGCGTGGTGGCTGTTGGCCGCGGCGTACGGCGTCCATGTCGTCGAGGCCTACACGCTGCCGTTCGCCGCTGTCGCGCTCTTCTGTGGATGGCTCGCCGCTCGCGCTCGACCGACCGGGAGCTGGATCGCTTACGGGCCAGCGCTTCTCGCCGCGTTCCTGCCGAGCCTCGCGCCAGCGCTCGCACTGGACGCATCCGTCGTCCGACGGGTGGCCGTCGGTGCCGCGGCGCTCGTGGTCGTGCTGATCGGCGCGCACGCGCGGTTGCAGGCTCCGGTCATCGTCGCCGGCGGAACTCTGGTGGTCCTTCCACTGCCGGAGTTGGTGTTCCTCTGGCGCGTCCTGCCGACCTGGATGCCGCTGACCGTCGCCGGTCTGGTGGTGCTTGCGTGCGCGGTCACGTACGAGCGCCGCCGGCGAGACCTGGCCCGCCTCCGTACGATGATCGGTCGGATGAGCTGATCCGGGCCGGCCCAAGTCCGCCGGTTCGGCGCGCCTACTTGATCTCGCAGATCGCGGCACCCGACGCCACCGCGTCGCCGACCTTCGCTTCCAGACCGGACACCACACCGGCCCTGTGCGCGTTGAGCGGCTGCTCCATCTTCATCGCTTCGAGCACCACGATCAGATCGCCGGCCGCCACCTCGTCGCCATCCGACACCGCGACCTTGACAATCGTGCCCTGCATGGGGGATGTGAGCGAGTCACCGCTCGTCGCCGCGGCCGCCTTTTTCCCGGGCCCGCGCCTCGCCGCCGTCGCTGGCCGACCGCTGGGCGTGGCAACCGCCGTACCCGTGAAAGCCGGCAGTGTGACCTCGACGCGTTTGCCGCCGACCTCGACCACGACGGTCTCGCGTTCGACCGGTTCATCGGCGGAGGGAGCGGTCGGCGGCGAGAACGGCGGCACTCCACCTGCCCACTCCGTCTCGATCCACCGCGTGTGCACACTGAACGGCTCGGACGTGAAGGCCGGATCTCGCACGATCGATCGGTGGAACGGCAACACGGTCGCCATCCCGTCGACGACCATCTCGTCTAGCACGCGACGGGACCGCTCCAGCGCCTCCGCCCGGGTCTCGCCGCTCACGATCACCTTGGCCAGCAACGAATCGAAGTTGCCGCCGATCACGCTGCCCGACTCGATGCCGGCATCTACCCTGACCCCCGGCCCGGACGGCAGCACCAGGGTTGACACGAATCCGGGTGCCGGCAGGAAGTTGCGGCCCGGATCCTCGCCATTGATGCGGAACTCGAACGCGTGGCCGCGCGGCGGAGGATCTTCCGTACGGGTCAACCGCAGCCCGGACGCGATCCGGAACTGCTCGCGGACGAGGTCGATGCCGGCCGTCTCCTCCGTCACCGGGTGTTCGACCTGCAGACGCGTATTGACTTCGAGAAACGAGACGAAGCCGTCCGCGCCGACGAGGTATTCGACCGTGCCGGCGCCGTGATAGCCGGCACCGCGACAAATCGCCTTCGCCGACGCATGGATCGTGGCGCGCTGTTCGGCGGTGAGGAATGGTGCCGGCGCCTCCTCGACGAGCTTCTGGTGTCGTCGCTGCAGCGAACAGTCGCGTGTGCCGACGACGATCACATTGCCGTGCTGATCGGCGAGCACTTGTGCCTCGACGTGTCGCGGCTTGTCGAGGTAGCGCTCGACGAAGCATTCGCCCCGGCCGAACGCCGCGACCGCCTCGCGGACAGCGGAGGCGAACAGCTCCGGGATCTCGGCCATCGTCCGGGCGACCTTGAGCCCGCGCCCACCACCGCCGAACGCGGCCTTGATCGCGATGGGCAGGCCGTACTCCTCCGCGAACGCCATGATCTCGTCGGCGTCCTTCACCGGCTCGGCCGTACCGGGCACGAGCGGCGCGCCGACCGATGCCGCGATATGCCGGGCCGTGACCTTGTCGCCGAGGTCGCGGATCGACTGCGGCGTTGGCCCGATCCAGATCAAACCCGAATCGATCACGGCCTGCGCGAAATGCGCATTCTCGGAGAGAAACCCATACCCCGGGTGTACGGCATCCGCGCCGGCCCGCTCCGCGATGTCGATGAGCTTGTCGATGCGCAGGTACGTGTCGGCCGCGGTGTCGCCGACCAGGGCGTACGCCTCGTCGGCCAGCTTCGCGTGCGGCGCGTCCCGGTCCGAGTCAGCGTAGACCGCCACGCTCGCCAGACCGGCGTCGCGACATGCACGTACGACCCGGACGGCGATCTCGCCGCGGTTGGCGATCAGAACCTTGCGCATTACGACCTCCCGACGGGTACCCGCCAGTAGTTTGTCAGAGCCGACGCGTAGCGGCAGCCGCGAGGCTCCATCGGCAGAGCCGACGCGTAGCGGCAGCCGCGAGGCTCCATCGGCAGAGCCGACGCGTAGCGGCAGCCGCGAGGCTCCGGCGGCGAGCACTAGTCAAATTTGGCTATTACGCTTGCCTCGTGTCGACAACACGCATGATGATCCTCGGCCTCGTCAAAGAGATGCAGCCCGTGCACGGGTACGACGTACGTCGTGAGCTGCTCAGTTGGAACGCCGACGAATGGGCCAACGTGGCGCCCGGATCGATCTACCACGCCCTCAAGAAGCTGGCCGAAGAGGGCATGTTGGTCGAAGTCGCGACCGAGCGGGTCGGCACCCGACCAGCGCGGACGACGTATCGAACGACGGCCAAGGGCGACGCCGAATTCGAGGAGTTGCTTCGCCAATACTGGTGGGAGCTCGATCAGCCGGTCGACCCGTTCCTGTCAGCCATGGGATTCCTGCCCTCTCTGCCGCGTGACGAGGGCGCGGCCGCGCTCCGGAATCGGGCGCGGATGCTGCGTACGGCGGTCGAGCGACTGCGGGCGTCGTTGGATAGCGACTGGATGCGTACGTCAAAGCCGGTGCACGTGGGCTGGATGCTTGAACGCGCCATCGCGCTCATGGAGGCGGAGATCCCGTGGTGCGAGCGGGTCGCCGAACTCGTCGACTCGGGTGCGCCCTACTTTCCGGACACGATGCAGCCCTGGTCGCACGACGATCAATGATCGAGGGGAGGGCGAGCTGGCCGGCCCGGGCGACGACGCGGCCGGATCAAGCGCGTCAAACGCGCCAGGCCGCCAGGCGCGCCAAAAGCGAATGCCGATTTGTGCGAGTGCGGTCCGACGACCCCGGGCAACCCAAGATCACAGCCATCAAGCCGCAGCCACGCAAATCGGTGGGCCGACACCACAGACACAAACGTAGACGCGACATATTCAAACTTGACCGCTCGCGACATATCGCGTTAGCCTCTCGTCGGAGGTAACGCGATGATGATCGAGACAACGGCCCTGCGGAAGTCGTTCAAGACTCGGGGCGGCACCGTGGACGCGGTGCGGGGAGTCGATCTCGCCGTCGCCGACGGGGAGATCTTCGGGTTCCTGGGTCCCAACGGAGCCGGCAAGACAACGACGCTGCGCATGCTCGCGACACTGATCGAACCGGACGGCGGCGACGCGACCGTGGCCGGGGCCGATCTGCGCAAGAACCCCGGCGAAGTTCGCCGCCGGATCGGGTACGTCGCCCAGGGCGGCAGCACCTGGGATGAGGTGAGCGCGCGCGAGGAGCTGGTCCTGCAAGCTCGGCTCTACGGCATCGCCAAGGCCGAGGCGCAGCGCCTGACCGAGCGGGCGCTGGACGCCTTCCAGCTGACCGAGTTCGCCGATCGTAAATGCAAGACTTACTCGGGCGGCCAGCGCCGGCGGGTCGACGTGGCACTCGGCATCATCCACGAACCCAAGATCGTCTTTCTGGACGAGCCGACCACTGGGCTCGACCCGCAGTCGCGGGCGCACATGTGGGACGAGGTGCGCCGCCTCCGCGACGAGGGCGTGACGATCTTCCTGACGACGCATTATCTCGACGAGGCCGATGCGCTGTGCGACCGGATCTCCATCATGGACGGTGGCGAGATCGTCGCGGACGGTACGCCGGAGAACCTCAAACGGGAGATCTCCGGCGACGTCGTAACACTCGGCGTTGCCGGCGGCATCGTCGAGAAGGCGCGCGAACTGCTCGACCGCGAGTCGTACACGCGCCGGAGCGAGACCGTCGAAGCCGGCGTCCGCCTCTACGTCGAGGCCGGCAACACATCGATCCCGCACATGCTCCGCTCGCTCGACGCGGCGGGCATCGAACCGACGTCGATCGAGCTGCACCGGCCGAGCCTCGACGATGTCTTCCTGGCCAAGACCGGCCGATCGCTGCGCGAGTCGTAGCGGCCCGAAGCTCGGCTAGGCGGCGACATCTTCACCGGCCGCGACGCCCGTAAAGGAGAGATCATGAAACTCGCCCGTGACACGTGGTTGCTCTTCCAGCGACAGTTCTCGCTCGTCTTACGCAACCCGGTCTGGATTGTCGTCGGCATCATCCAACCGCTGTATTACCTATTCCTGTTCGGGCCGTTGCTCAAGAAGGCGCTGCAGGCGCAGTCGAATGGGCAGCTCTCGTCCGGCGACGCGTACCGGTTCTTCGTGCCCGGTGTGCTGGTGCAACTGGCCATCTTCGCGACGTTCTTCGTCGGCTTCGCATTGATCAGCGAGTTGCGCGCCGGCGTCATCGAGCGCACCCGGGTGACCCCGGTGAGCCGGCTCGCGATGCTGCTTGGCCGATCGCTGCGGGATGTCGTGACGCTGTTGTTCCAATGTGCACTCATCACCGTACTGTCGATCCCGTTGGGCCTGACCGGCCAACTCGGCGACATCCTGCTCGCGTTCGCGCTGCTGGCACTGATCGCGTTGATGCTGTCGTCGCTGTCCTACGCCGTTGCGCTCAAGCTCCGCAGCGAGGACGCCCTGGCACCGCTGCTCAACACGGTCGGCGTGCCGATCCTGTTACTGTCGGGCATCCTGCTGCCGCTGACGTACGCGCCGCATTGGCTGCAGAACACGGCGAAGTTCAACCCGTTCTCGTGGGCGGTGGACGGCGCCCGGGCTTTGTTCAACGGCAATCCCGGCGATCCGAATGTGTGGAAATCACTCGTCATCCTGAGCGTGCTGACGGTGTTGTCGGTGGTCTGGGCCGCGCGGTCGTTCGCCAAGAGCGTGCGTTAACGACAAACAACGTGGGTACGGGTTGAGCCAAGCTCAGCCCGTACCCACGGTTGTTGGTGGTCTTAGTTCTTGCGGGCGAGCGTGACGCCGTCCGCGATGGGCACGATCATCGACGTGACGCGCTTGTCCGCCACGACGATGTCGTTGAATTCGGCCATCGTGGCATCGTCGGCATTCGTCGGTGGCAGCACGATCCGGCCGCCACGCAACACGTTGTCGATGAGGATGACACCGCCCGGTCGTATCCGCGGCACAATCTCCGCCCAGTAGTCGGGATAGCCGGTCTTGTCGGCGTCGATGAACGCGAGGTCGATATGCGGATCGTCAGGCATCGCCCGCAGTGTCTCGATGGCCGGCCCGAGCCGGAGCTCGATGCGATCGGCGACGCCGGCTCGAGCCCAGTAGCGCTGGGCGATGTTCGTGTAGTCCTCGGAGATGTCGCAGCAGACGAGCTTGCCGCCGTCGGCCAGCCCGCGGGCGATCGCGAGCGCGGACAGACCGGTGAACGTGCCGATCTCGACGGCCTGCCGGACGCCGATGATCTGTGTCATCAGCGTCATGAACGGCGCCTGCTCCGGCGCGATCTGGAAGTGTGCGAAGTCGGGCACCTGCTCCTGTGTCTCGGCCATCAGCTCGGCAACGAGCGGATCCGGCGCCGCGCTGTGCGCAACGACGTAGGCGTGGAGTTCGTCGGAGAGCCCGATCGTCCTCTTGCTCATGGGTGCCACGGTAGTCGGTCCGGCCGAGCCGACGCGTAGCGGCAGCCGCGAGGCTCCGTTGGCTCAGCCGACGCGTAGCGGCAGCCGCGAGGCTCCGTTGGCTCAGCCGACGCGTAGCGGCAGCCGCGAGGCTCCAATAGCTCAGCCCACGCGTGGCGGCAGCCGCGAGGCCCCCATGGTTGGGCTGGCATGCGCCGCGCTAGGGGAGAGTGGGACGCCAGAGGTCGGTGATGCGTATGCCGAGTTCGGCCAGCATCGTACGCACCAGAGGTAGCGAGAGGCCGATGACCGTACCCGGATCGCCCTCGACGCCGGAAATGAACGGCGCGCCCAGCCCGTCGACCGTGAACGCTCCGGCCACCGCTAGCGGCTCGCCCGTGGCGACGTACGCATCGATCTCCTCGTCGTCGATGTCGGCAAAATGTACGGTCGTCGCCGCACCCGCCTCGACCTGCTTTCCGGAGCCGACGTCGATCAAGCATTGACCCGTGTGGAGCACTCCCTTGCGGCCCCGCATCGCCCGCCAACGACGCGTGGCGTCGGCCGCGTCGACCGGCTTGCCCAGGATGTGGCCATCAAAATGCAGCACCGAATCGCAGCCGAGCACCAGTAACCGCGGGTCGTGGGCGCCGTCGGATGCACCCTTGTCGGCGGCCGGAGCCCGACCCGTGTCAACGAGGCGCTGCGCGACAGACAGAGCCTTCAGCCGGGCCAGCGTGGTGCTCAAGGTCTCGGGGCGGCTCGCATCGACGGTCGACTCGTCGACGCCGCTAACCAGCACCTCACAATCGATACCGGCGGCTTCAAGAAGCTTTCGCCGAGCCGGACTAGCGGAGGCGAGAACGAGCCGTGCTGCGGTCACGCCGGGCAGTCTATCTGCGCCGCCATGCCCGGCCGGCGGTCATCTACGCCCCGCCGGGCGGGCGCGGACGCCGGCCGCTTCAGTGGGTCGAGGACCAGGCACCGCGGCCGGGTCTCGGGAGGCGGCCATGGCGGGGCGCCGCGCTCGCGCGCCAGCGCGACGGTAGCGGTCCCAGGGCCGAGTTCGCCGCGGCCGCGGCAGCGACGGCAGCCTGGCGACGTGACCAAAGGACACCGACGATGGCGGCCAGCTCGTCGGGCGTCGGTGCGCCGCGAACCACCCGGAACACTGGTTCCTCCGACACGGCACCTCCGTCGGTCTTCACTGATCTTGGGGTTAACAACCTTATGTTGCCCCGTAATACGTCGATAACCCCAAGATCACGACGGACAAGAGGCTACAGCGGAATGTTGCCGTGCTTCTTCGGCGGGAGGGTGTCCCGCTTGTTGCGCAAGAGTCGCAGCCCCCGAACGATCTGTGAGCGCGTCTCCGACGGCGGGATCACCGAGTCCACGTAACCACGCTCGGCCGCCACGTACGGGTTGGCGAACGCGTCCTCGTACTCCTCGATCAGCTCGGCGCGCTTCGCCGTCGCCGCCTCGGCCCCGCCGGCCTCGGTCGCCTCTCGAATCTCGGAGCGGTAGAGGATGTTCACCGCGCCCTGGGCACCCATCACGGCGATCTGGGCCGTCGGCCACGCGAAGTTCAGGTCGGCGCCCATGTGCTTGGAGCCCATCACGTCGTACGCCCCGCCGTACGACTTCCGCGTGATCACCGTGATCTTCGGCACCGTGGCTTCGGCGTACGCGTAAATGAGCTTGGCGCCGCGCCGGATGATGCCGTCCCATTCCTGGTCGGTGCCGGGCAGGAAGCCCGGCACGTCGACGAACGTCAGGACCGGGATGTTGAACGCGTCGCAGGTGCGCACGAAGCGCGCCGCCTTCTCGGAGGCGTTGATGTCCAGACAGCCGGCCAGATGTAGGGGCTGGTTCGCGACGATGCCGACCGGGTGGCCCTCGACGCGGCCGAAGCCGACCACGATGTTCTGCGCGAACAGCGGATGCACCTCGAGGAATTCGCCGTCGTCGAGCACCGACTCGATGACCGTGTGCATGTCGTACGGCTGGTTCGGCGAGTCGGGAATCAGCGTGTCCAGTGCGAGGTCGTCGTCGATGACCTCGAGCGACGCGGCAACCGGGTAGACCACCGGCTCGTCCAGATTGTTCGACGGCAGGTAGGCGAGCAGCGCCTTCACGTAGTCGATCGCGTCCTGCTCGTCGGTGGCGAGGTAGTGCGCGTTGCCGGACTTCGTGTTGTGGGTCCGCGCGCCGCCCAGGTCCTCCATCGCCACGTCCTCGCCGGTGACCGTCTTGATCACGTCCGGCCCGGTGATGAACATGTGCGACGTCTTGTCCACCATGATCGTGAAGTCGGTGACCGCGGGGGAGTAGACGGCACCGCCGGCGCACGGGCCGACGACCAGCGAGATCTGCGGGATGACGCCGGACGCCCGGACGTTGCGGAAGAAGATCTCGCCGTACAGCCCGAGCGAGACGACGCCCTCCTGGATGCGAGCGCCGCCGGAGTCGTTGATGCCGATGATCGGGCAGCCGGTCTTCATGGCCATGTCCATGACCTTGACGATCTTCTCGCCGAACACCTCGCCGAGCGACCCGCCGAAGACCGTGAAGTCCTGGGCGAACACGCATATCGGCGCGGCCGTCGACGGTGCCGTAGCCGGTGACCACCCCGTCGCCGTACGGGCGGCGTCTCGGACATGCCGAAGTTCGTCGACCGGTGCCGGGCGAACTCGTCCAGCTCGACGAACGAACCCTCGTCGAGCAGCATGTCGATCCGCTCGCGGGCGGTCTTCTTGCCACGCGCGTGCTGCTTCTCCACCGCGCGCTCGGAGCCGGCGTGCACGGCCTCGTCGACCCGCCGCCGGTGGTCTTCGAGCTTGCCGGCGGTGGTGTGGATGTTGATCTCTGTCTGCGACCCGGTCACGGGCCGATCGTAATCTCGACCCGGCTAGGCTGGACGGATGGGCTGGTCGCCGTACACCGACCTGGAGCGGCCACCGCTCTCGCAGGTTGCGCTCCGTCGCGCGCTCGTCGTCGACGGCGGCCTGTGGACGGAGGTGGACTACCGCCCCGCACCGGCTCCACCAACGCCGACGTCGTCGCTGCCGCGCGGGCCGGCGCCGCCGAGGGTTACGTCGTCGTCGCCGACGAGCAGACGGCCGGCCGGGGCCGCCTGGAACGCGTGTGGCAGTCGCCGCCGCGCGCCGGGATCGCGACCAGCGTCCTGCTGCGGCCCGGTGCGACGCGTCGCCGCCCGCGGCTGGTCACCCGTTCCCGATCCCCGGGTACGGACTGCTGCCGCTGCTCGCCGGCGTGGCGCTGGTCGAGGCCGTACGCCGGCTCAGTGATCTGGACGCGGTGCTCAAGTGGCCGAACGACCTGGTGATCGACGGGCGTAAATGCGCCGGCATCCTCGCCGAGAGCGTGCCCGACGGCGGACCGGCGAGGGGCCGGCCGTCGTCGTCGGCATCGGTCTCAACGTCACGCTCCGCGAGGCCGAGCTGCCGCGAGCCGACGCCACGTCCCTGCAGCTGGCCGGATCGGCCTGTGTGGACCGTGATCCGTTGCTGCGCGCGTTTCTGCGCGCGTCTGGCCGACTGGTACGTCCGCTGGCGCGACGCCGACGGCGACCCGGTGGCGTCCGGATTGATCGATAGTTATCGGTTCCACTGCGGCACGATCGGCGCGACGGTACGCGTCGAATTGCCCGGCGGCGGCGAGCTTCTGGACGTCGCGACCGGGGTGGATGACGATGGCGCTCTGGTCGTCGACGGGCGGCGCGTGGCGGCCGGCGACGTCGTCCACGTACGCGCTTCCTGACGCCGCAGCTCATCCGGACCGCCGTCACCTGTTCGCAAATTCGCCACGAACAGTGGACGCCGGAACTTTCCCCGACCCGCTACCGTCATCGCGCCGAGCGTAGCGGCAGCCGCGAGGCGAAATAGACACGGACAACTCTGGCCGCGAGGGTCTTCGATAGTGAGGAGGTCGGCGTGGGTTTCCCCGACGACGAGCTGACCAGCAACGAACACGTGGTCCTAGATCTTCACCCGCATTGGAAGCAGATGGTCGGGCCGTGGGCGGTGCTCGTCGTCGTGGTCGCCGGCCTCATCGCGGCACTCGTCGGCGGCCTGGGCAGCGTATGGATGCTGGTCGTCGGCGTGATCGGCCTGATTCTCGTGGTGTGGCTGACCGCGATCCCGTTCATCAAGTGGCGGACGACGCACTATGTAGTGACGAACGAGCGCGTCATTACCCGGGTCGGCGTGCTGCGCCAGCACACCGAGAACATCCCGATCGACCGCGTCAGTGACGTGAAGTTCGACCAGTCGCTCTTCCAGCGCATTCTCGGCTGCGGCACGTTGACGCTCGCGTCCCCTGGCGAGCACGGCCCGGATGTGCTCAACCAACATCCCGCACATCAAGCACGTGGTCGCGACGATGCATGACCTGATCCACCCGGACACACGTGCCGGTGCAGCCGCAGCAGCGCGTATCGCAGGACGGCACCACGCAGCAGCTCAACACGTAAGCGATCGCATCGCGGCCGCATCAGATCTTGGTGCCTCGGCGGGGCTACAGCGCCGTCTGTGATGCCAAGATCCAGGTCGGATGGCCGCCGGGCGAACCAGCCGCGGAAGCGGATGCGGGCCGCGACCGCCTCCGGCCGTTGATCCGTCGCCAGGCGTGTCATCGTGGCGGCCAAGGTTAGCGTGCCGACGCTCGGCTTCACCGACGATGGCGCGGCGCCCAGGACCTCCAGCCGGATCGCGAGCCGGTCGCCGCCGTACACCGGAGCCGTCCACCGCAGCTCCTCGAGCCCGGGTGACGCATCGGCGGCCGCTCGCGACAGAAGGTTGTCCGCGTACGCCCGCATGAACAGGCTCACCGTGTAGAAGCCGCTCGCGATCACGTCGCCGTACGCGCTGGCCCGCGCGGCGTCGACATCCACGTGATACCACTGCGGGTCGAAGCGGCGGGCGAACGCGAGCATCTCGTCTCGATCGACCTCAGCGATGCCGAGGTCGAAGATCGTGCCGGGCGATATGTCGTCGAAGAACAGTTCGGCGGGCTGGCCGGTGCCGGACCGGATCACGGCCGGAAGTGGCCCGACGCATCCGGTGCGGACTCGATCGGCAGGAGCTCGTCCAGCTCGAGCTCGGGCGATAATGCCACCTCGGCCGGCCGCCCGATCTCGAGCGGCCGCCCGATCTCCAGCGGCTGCCCGATCTCAAGGTGCGTGGTGAGCTCGTGGAACGTGCCGGGCGGCACAGTCCGGTTGCGGGCGCCGTTCGACGAGGCCGTCGCCTCGGCACTGTGGCGCGCTGCCTCGTTGGCCGTCGTGCTGCCGTTGACGAACGCGGCCTTGACCGGCGTAGCGCCGTTGACCGTCGCGCCGTTGACCGGTGCAACCGGCCCTGGCTGAGCCACGCCGCGAGCGGCGTCCGGCGCTGGGGCGATCGGCGGGAGCGGCATGCCGATCTCGATCGCGAGATCCTCGGCAACGCCGGTCTTGTCCTTGCGGAAGACCAGGTAGCGGTAGCAGAGCAGCAGGAAGACCGTACCGATTGCGACTGATACGACGCGTACGAGGTTGTACTCGAGGCGGTCGGTGCTCTGCAGATTGAAGGTCACCTTCGCCAGCGCCATGATGCCCTGTTGGATGCCGAGACCGATCAGGTTGACCACGCCGAACAGCGGCAACTCCTGCCGCAGCGACCGGCGCGGCCGGTGACGGTAGGTGATGTAGCGGTTCAGCACAAACGACGTCGCCGTGCCGCCGGCCGTCGAGACAGCATTCGCCCAGAGTGAGCCCATGCTGCTGAACAGCAGGTTGAACAGCAGGAACCCGAAGGCCGTATTGACCACACCGGCAAAGCCGAACGCGAGCAACTCGCGGGCTAATCGCTGGTAGCGGTCCGGTAGGGCGCGGAGAAGACGCACTCGGCCACCTTACGGGAGCTTGCTCACAACTGCATCAATGCCCGGCTCTTTGGGGCCTAGCTCACGCTCCGTGAGGTTCTCGTCGGCGAATCCGGTTCGGCATCGGGCCGTACCCACGTATTTGGCATGCGCCTAACACCTCTCCGGCCGGCAATAGCCGGCGCACCGCGATCCGACCCGCGGTCGCCCGCCGTTAATGCGCGCTGAGCTCATCCAAGAATGCGTTATCCAGCTGCGGAAATGTTGGACTACGCGGAAATGCGCGGTGCGGTTTCTTCCCGCTGCCGCCGCGGCAATTCGGCCGGTGGCAACGGCCTTCCGGACGCGTGGCGGCCCGCGGTGCCCGCGTCGATAGACCCTTGAATCCTGTTATCTGCGCTGAAATCGCGGTTCTTACGACGACCCCGCCGTAACCCGGCCGGATCGATCGGCGACGAGACGGCTTCGGATGGGCGTGACCAGAGGCGGCAAATCGATGATCAAAACGGCACGGCCGTTGCTCAAACGTGATTCGTTGGGTGCACTACCGCGCTCGCCTAATCATCTGCATACAAATCCTGCGCGCTTGTGCAATGTTTCACAATCTGGCGTTAGTGCTGTTCGGGGGCCGTCGGTTTACCCTGAGGACAACTCCGTTACCCCTTCGGCTCACATCGCCGACGCATTGACGCACTCGCGCTGGGTAAGGAATGCAAGAGCGTTCGCCGGTGTCAACGACGACCCAAGGAGATCGAGCCTCATGACTGCTACGTCCACCTCACCGCTCGGGCTGGACAACGCGCCAACCAATCATCCGAGACTCCTTGCATGGGTCCGCGAGGTCGCCGAACTGACCACGCCCGATGAGATCGTCTGGGTCGATGGCTCCGACGCCGAGTGGCGGCGGCTGACCGATGGACTGGTCGAGGCGGGCACGCTCGTCCGGCTCAACGACCAGACCAAGCCGAACTCGTTCTGGGCCCGCACCGACCCCACCGACGTGGCGCGCGTCGAGGAGCGCACGTTCATCTGCTCGGCCGATGAGGCCGACGCCGGACCGACGAACAACTGGATGGCGCCGTCGGAGATGAAACGGCAGATGACGGCGCTCTACCGCGGCTGCATGCGCGGCCGGACGATGTACGTCATCCCGTTCTGCATGGGCCCGCTCACGGCGAAGAGCCCGATGTACGGCGTCGAGATCACCGACAGCGCGTACGTGGTCGCGTCGATGAAGATCATGACGCGTATGGGTAGCGGCCGTGCTCGACAAGATGGCCGACAGCGCGGAGTTCGTGCCGGCCCTCCACTCGGTTGGTGCACCCCTGAAGGCCGGCGAGACCGACGTGCCGTGGCCGTGCAGCGACACGAAGTTCATCTCGCACTTCCCGGAGACGCGGGAGATCTGGTCGTACGGCTCGGGATACGGCGGCAACTCGCTGCTCGGCAAGAAGTGCTACTCCCTGCGGATCGCCTCGGTGATGGGCCGCGACGAGGGATGGCTGGCCGAGCACATGCTGATCTTGAAGCTCACATCGCCGGAGGGGAAGGTCTACCACATCGCCGGCGCGTTCCCGTCCGCCTGCGGCAAGACCAACCTGGCCATGCTGGAGCCGACGATCCCGGGCTGGAAGGTCGAGACGCTCGGCGACGACATCGCGTGGATGCGCTTCGGCCGCGACGGCCGGCTGTACGCGGTCAACCCGGAGTACGGCCTGTTCGGCGTCGCGCCCGGGACTGACTACAAGACGAACCCGAACGCGATGCGCACGATCGCGAAGGGCAACTCGCTGTTCACGAACGTCGCCCGCACCGACGACGGTGACATCTGGTGGGAAGGCATGGGCGAGCCGCCCGCGCACCTCATCGACTGGCACGGCAACGACTGGACACCCGAGTCCGGTGAACTGTCCAGCCACCCGAACAGCCGGTTCTGTACGCCGATCACGCAGTGCCCGATCCTCGCCGACGAGTACGAGGACCCGCAGGGCGTGCCGATCGACGCGATCCTGTTCGGCGGCCGGCGCAAGACGACGATCCCGCTGGTCACCGAGGCGCGCGACTGGGTGCACGGCGTCTACATGGGCGCCACGCTCTCGTCCGAGACGACCGCCGCCGCGGTCGGTCAGGTCGGCGTCGTCCGCCGCGACCCGATGGCGATGCTGCCGTTCATCGGTTACCACGCCGGTGACTACTTCAACCACTGGATCGAGATGGGCAAGGGCGGCGGCGAGCATGCCGGCGACGCCACGAAGCTTCCGGCGATCTACTACGTCAACTGGTTCCGCCGCGGCGACGAGGGCCAGTTCCTGTGGCCCGGCTTCGGCGAGAACTCGCGCGTGCTCAAGTGGATCATCGAGCGGCTGGAGGGCAAAGCGGCGGCCGTGGAAACGCCGATCGGCGCCGTCCCGACGGTCGACGCGCTGGACGTGAGCGGTCTCGACCTGTCGCCGGCCGACGTCGAGGCGGTGCTGCGGGTCGACGCCGACGAATGGCGCGCGGAGATCCCGCAGGTCGTCGAATGGTTCGAAAAGTTCGGGGACAAGCTCCCGGGCGTGCTGTGGGCCGAGCTCGATGCGCTGAAGGCCCGCCTCGGCGTCACTGACTGACCCGGCTGACACCAAAGACGTCCGGCGCGCCCCGCCCGTGGGTGCGCCGGACGTCTCCTTGCCGACGCCACGACGACTCGGTCCGACGTGCGGGCGGTGCGCGGCTGTCCCCGCAGAACTCATGGTGCCCCCCAATCGCGGGCACGCGATCGATAGTCTTGCGGACGTGCGGAATCTCATCTATTCGATCTACGAGCGCCGGCTCGCCACCGCGCTGGCGGGAAAACCGCATCCGCACCACGTCGGGATCATGTGCGACGGCAATCGCCGGTGGGCTCGGGAGATGGGATATGTCGACCCCAACGACGGCCACCGCGTCGGCGCCGCGAAGATCAAGGACGTGCTCAGCTGGTGCGATCGCGCCGGCATTAAGCATGTAACGCTCTATTTGCTGGGTACGGAGAACCTGCGCCGGCCGGCCGCCGAGCTCGATCCGCTGTTGCAGATCATCGAGGACCTCGCCGGCGACCTCACCGACACGAGCCCGTGGGAGCTGCGAGCGGTCGGCGCGCTGGACGTCCTGCCAGCGACCACAGCCGCCGCGTTGAAGGCGGCGGAAACGGCGACCGCCGATCGGGCCGGCGGCATGATCGTGAACATGGCGGTCGGCTACGGTGGCCGCCGCGAAATCACCGACGCGTTCCGAGCCCTGTTGCAGGAGCACGCCCGCGCCGGCGGAACCATCGAGGAGTTGGCCGAGGTCCTGGACGTCGACCACATCGCCGGCCACCTCTACACCAAGGGCCAGCCCGATCCGGACCTGGTTATCCGTACGAGTGGGGAGCAACGGCTGTCCGGCTTCCTGCTGTGGCAGTCGGCGCACTCGGAGTTCTACTTCTGCGATGCCAACTGGCCGGATTTCCGCCGGGTCGACTTCCTGCGGGCGTTGCGGGCCTACGCGAACCGGGAGCGCCGGTTCGGCGCCTAGCCGGCACGGCGCCTAGTTAGCACAGCCTGGTTCGGCGCCGACCTTGCGCTGCGTCGTTCGGCGCCGAGCTAGCGCAGGCTCCCCCGCCTCGCCATTCCTGTGTGAACAGCGCATGTCGCGGTCGTGACCTGCCGTCGTGACCTGCGGCGACGCCTCCGGCGAAACGTGAGTGACGGTACTAGCCCTGTGTGGCTCGGGGCCGCTAGCGTGACAGCATGGCGCGGGGGCTTCCCGCGTCAACCGGCCGGCCCGGAACCGCTACCCAGCTGCGGGGCCCGCACCCGACCCCGTATCCCGGGCTTTCGGTGGTGCCAGATCGCGAGCCGGGCGCGAGGTGCGCGCCTGCCGGAGCAGCCCCGTGACCAATCGCCGTTCTACCGGCCCTGAATCGTCGGCCTCCCAGGCATCTTCCCCCGCACCGCAGGTCACCCCCGTTCGCCGCACCCGGACCCGCCCATCCCGACCGGCCGCCGTTGCGACGGCCGGTCGGACGTACGTGGTGGACACATCGGTACTTCTGGCCGATCCGGCCGCGTTCACTCGCTTCGCCGAGCACGATGTCGTGCTGCCGCTCGTGGTCATTTCCGAGCTGGAGGCCAAGCGGAATCATCCGGAGCTCGGCTATTTCGCCCGCGCCGCGCTCCGCCGGCTCGACGAACTGCGAGTCACGAACGGTCGGCTCGACACGCCGATCGCGGTCAACGACGCCGGCGGCACCGTACGCGTCGAGCTGAACCACGCCGACCATTCGGTGTTGCCGCCGGGATTCCGGACCGACGGCAACGACACGCGGATCCTGTCGGTCGCGCTCGCCCTGGCGGCGGAGGGCGCCGACGTCACGCTCGTCACCAAGGACATGCCGCTGCGGGTGAAGGCGGCCGCGGTCGGGCATGCCGTCCGACGAATACCGCTACGGACAGGCCAGCGATCCAACGTGGACGGGCATGGCCGAGCTCGACCTCGACGAGGGTCAGATCTCCGCTCTGTATGGCGGCGAGACACTCGACGTGGATGAGGCCGCCGCGTTGCCGGTGCACACCGGGCTGGTGCTGCATTCACCGCGCGGGTCCGCGCTGGGCCGCGTCACCACGGACAAGACCATTGCATTGGTACGAGGCGACCGCGAAGCACTCGGGTTGCGGGGTCGTTCGGCCGAACAGCGCATCGCGCTGGATCTGTTGCTCGACGAGTCCGTAGGCATCGTTTCGCTCGGCGGCCGGGCCGGCACCGGCAAGTCCGCGCTGGCCCTGTGCGCCGGTCTCGAGCAGGTGCTGGAACGGCGGCGGCACAAGAAGGTCATCGTGTTCCGCCCGCTGTTCGCGGTGGGCGGTCAGGAGCTCGGCTATCTGCCCGGCAGCGAGTCGGAGAAGATGTCGCCATGGAGCCAGGCCGTGTTCGACACGCTCGGCTCGATCGCCAACGACAACGTCATCGAGGAAGTCATCGCTCGCGGGATGCTCGAAGTCCTGCCGCTCACGCACATTCGCGGACGCAGCCTGCACGACGCGTTCGTGGTCGTCGACGAGGCGCAGTCGTTGGAGCGAGGCGTTCTGCTCACCGTGCTGTCCCGCATCGGTACGGGCTCGCGCGTGGTGCTGACCCACGACGTCGCACAACGGGACAATCTGCGCGTTGGTCGGCATGACGGTGTGGTCGCGGTGATCGAAGCGCTGAAGGGCCATCCCCTTTTCGCACATGTCACATTGACCCGTTCGGAGCGGTCGCCCATCGCCGAGGTAGTCACAGATCTGTTAGAGGATCTGCCAGGCTAGGCACCGACTTAATCCGCATTTGTCGCGACTTGTCATTCGACACGTTCGACGGCAAGTGAACGCTGCGTTTGATATCGGGGCGCACCTAGGTCAGGGTGTTGCGAGAGCGCCGTACGCCCGGACACGACACTGTGGCCGGTCGGTCGACGCTCGCACCGCGTACGCCGAAACCCCCTCGGGCGACGTGGTGCGTATCTGCCCCCAACGAAGGGACGCACTTCGTGAGTCGGCTCTGGAGCCGTTCCGGTCTGCGTGTGTTATCCGTACTGACCTTGGTATTCGCCCTGGTGGGCGGCGTCTATCTTCATCAGGCCCGGCAGTCGCAAGCGTCCGATGACGCGACGACGGCCGCCGTTGGTTTCGACGCACCCAACAGCACGCAGTTGAGTCTTCAAAAAGCGGCGCAACAGGCGGCCAACGCGCCGCTGATCGCCGCGCAGGCCAAGGCCAAGGCCGACGCGCAGCACAGTGCCGCCGCCGCCGCCGCGGCTGCCGCCGCCGCCGCGCACAAGGCCGAGGAGGCGGCCCGCCAGGCGCACGCGTCCCAGGCCAGTCGCTCGCAGACACGTACGCCACCGAAGACGCCGAGTGCCGGGCCGGTTCCCGCGTCATGCGGTGCCTACACCGGCAACAAGGCGACCGGCTGCACGCTGCTCCTCCAAGAGGGGTTCGGGCTGTCGGAGATGCCGTGCCTCGACAAGATGTGGTCGAGAGAGAGCGGCTGGCGGACGACCGCCGAGAACGCGAGTTCCGGTGCGTACGGCATTCCGCAGGCGTTGCCGGCGAGCAAGATGTCGGTGTACGGCGCGGATTACCGGACGAACCCGGTGCCGCAGATCAAGTGGGGCCTGAACTACATCAAGGGCCGCTACAGCACGCCGTGCGGCGCGTGGTCATTCTGGCAGGCGCACGGCTGGTACTAGTCGCCGGCGCCACAGCTTTGCCTGGGACGGCGGTGATATTGCCGCCTCGCGGCTGGCGCTACGCATCGGCGGTGATACTGCCGCCTCGCGGCTGGCGCTACGCATCGGCGGTGATACTGCCGCCTCGCGGCTGGCGCTACGCATCGGCGGTGATACTGCCGCCTCGCGGCTGGCGCTACGCATCGGCGGTCGGGTGGATCATCCACTCGGCCGCCGCCCGCATTCCCGGACCGTTTTGGCGGCTGTCGCCTGGACCTGCTACGAACGTAGATATGAGTGTGACGCCGCCGGGGCGAGACAACCGCGAGCAGTTCGGCACCGTGGCGTTCTACGCCGCGCTGGGCCGGGCCTTCGTGGTGATGTGCGCGGTCGTTCCGGCGCTGTTCGCCATCGAGTTGATCGATCAGGCGACCGGTCACGATCTGGATCGTCACGCCGGCATCCTGACCCGCCGCGCGTCCGGGCTGGACGGCATCGTTTTCGCGCCGTTCCTGCACTTCAGCTGGGCGCACCTCTACGGAAACAGCATTCCGCTGCTGCTTACCGGAACGTTCGTCCTGGCCACCGGCGCCAGGCGTTTCCTGGGCGTCACGCTGCTCGTCGCGGTGACCAGTGGGCTGGCGGTCTGGCTCTTCGGGCCGACCGGCGGCGACACCGTTGGGGCCAGCGGCATCATCTTCGGCTATCTCGGCTTCCTGTTCATGCGCGGCCTGGTCGAGCACTCCTGGTGGACGATCGCCGTGGCGCTCTTGGTGGGCCTGCTCTTCGGCGTCGCTTTGTCCGGCGTCGTGCCCGGTGATCCACACATCTCGTGGCAGGCCCACCTCGGTGGCCTCCTCGGCGGTCTCGTCGCCGCGGTAGTGTTCCGACAGCGTCGGCGGCGGCCGACTCAACCGGCCGATGAGCTTCCATCGACCATTACGATCCCGACGGTGGGCTGAGATATGGACACGACGGAGCCCGATCCCGATAGCGCACGGGCTGCCGCGATCGCGGCGGCCTCCGCTGGCACCGGCGCGGGCGGCCCGATCCTTGATGTGGACGTGGCGATCATCGGCGCCGGCCCGGCCGGGCTGTTCGGGGCATATTACGCGGGCTTCCGCGCACTGTCGGTGCTGGTCGTCGACGTGTTGCCGGAGGCCGGCGGCCAGGTGACGGCGATGTACCCGGAGAAGATGATCTTTGACGTCGCCGGTTTCCCGGCCATCCGCGGTCGTGACCTCGTTGATCAACTGGTCGAGCAGGCGGCGGCGTTCCGGCCGACGTACCGGCTCGGGGTCCTGGCCGACGTGCTCACGTTCGACGACGATCGGCCGGTGCTGGCGCTCTCGAACGGCGAGACGTGGCGCTGCGGGTCACTCATCATCACCGCCGGGCTCGGCAAGTTCACTGCACGTCCGCTGCCTGCGGCCGACGCGTTCACCGGTGAGGGTGTCGTCTATTTCGTGCCCCACCTCGACGAGTACGCCGGTCGAGACGTCGTGATCGTCGGCGGCGGTGACTCGGCGTTCGACTGGGCGCAGTCGCTGGCCAACATCGCGAAGTCGGTGACGATGGTGCACCGACGGGACCGGTTCCGGGCCCACGCGTCGACGGTCGCGCATGTGCAGACGCTGCCGGTCGAGATCTTGGTCAATGCCGAGGTGAATCGGCTGCACGGCGACGGGTTCGTGACTGGGGTCGAGGTCACCGTCCGGGGCGAGCAGCCGCGCCTGCTGTCGGCCGACGCGGTCGTCGCCGCGCTCGGGTTCACCGCGGACCTCGGCCCGATCGCTGGCTGGGGACTCGACCTGGACAAGCGGCACATCCTCGTGGATAGCCGCATGCGCACCAGCCGGCCGCGCATCTTTGCCGCCGGTGACATCTGCGAATATCCGGGCAAGGTGCGCTTGATCGCGACCGGTTTCGGCGAGGCCGCCACGGCCGTGAACAACGCAGCGATCGTGATCAACCCGGAGGCGCACCTCTTCCCGGGGCACTCCTCGGACGTCTAGCCTTCAGTTCGTTGCGAGCATGGCCGTGACTTCGTCCGGCCCTGGGGCGTAGGCACCCGGCCGCGTACAGGCGACAGCCGCGGTGGCACACACGTACCGCAGGGCGTTGCCTAGGTCATCGCGGACCGCATGTCGCCCGCGGGCATCGAGTTGGACGAGGAGGGCGGCCATCGCGGCATCGCCGGCGCCAATCGTGTCGGCGACCACGATCCGTGGAGCGCCGACCAGCACCGGTGGCCGGCCCGACGATGTGCGCGCTCGCGCCGTCGCCGCCGTGTGTGAGCATCACCAGCTCGGGCCCGTGCGCCAGCCAGGCGCCGGCGACCTGCACGAATTCCGAGCCCGGGTACGCGTGCGCGATGTCCTCGTCACTGGCTTTCACAACATGCGCGAGCCGGATCAATCGTTCGAGCCGGTCGAGCGCGTCCGGCTGCCGCTCGAGGACGACCGGCCGCAGATTGACATCGAAGGTCACCGTGCACTCGTCGCGCCACCGGGCCAGCCAGGCCTCGATCGCATCGGCGCCGGGTGGCCAATAGGCGGCGAGCGATCCCACGTGCAGGATGTCGCCGGGCGACGGCTCGGGCAGATCGCTTTCCACATCGGCGGCGCCGAAGTCGGCCGCGCCGTTGAGCCAGAAGTCGTAACGGGCCACGCCGGCGGCGTCGATCGCGGCGACGGCGACCGACGATGGGGCGTCGACCGTACGAGCGGCGGACAGGTCGACGCCGGCATTCGCCAGACGCGTGCGGAACTGTTCGGCGAAGGAGTCCGCGCCGAACCGGGCGGCGTATCCGACCGCACCACCGAGACGCGCGGCCGCGACCGCCGTGTTGGCCGGTCCGCCGCCGAGTGCCACCCGGAGCAGACCGTCTCCGGCCGGAATGAGGTCAGCGACGTTCTCGCCGACGACGATGATCATCGGTCTGCTCCCACGAGTTCGTTGCCCTGCTCGGCCGCCCGGCCGCGGCGCCGCAGCGGATTCGGCGCCGCCGCGATGCCGACGGCGACGAGGGTCAGCGCGACGCCCGCGAACGTCAGGGCGCTCGGCGGGCCGTCGGCGGTGGGATCGATGATGTCGATGAGCACAGCGGCGATGAGCTGGCCGGCGACTATGCCGAGGCCGAGCAGCAGCACGCCGGTGTGGCGTACGACGGCGGCAAAGATCGCGATGAATACGGCGCCGACCACGCCACCGAGGTAATACCAGGGCGCCGTCGGCAGATCGCCAGTCGGAGTGCCTCGGAACGCGACGTCGAGTCCGTACGCGATCGCCAGTGCTGCCGTACCCGTGGTGAAGTTGACCAGCGTCGCGGCCGGCACGCTACCCGAGGCCGCCCGCACGCGGCCGTTGACTGCCTGTTGCCACGCGGTGGCCGCGCCCGCGATCAGCGGCAGCAGCGCGTACGCCAGGGTCCTGGGCGAGCCGAAGTGGTCCGCGACCGCCACGAGGACCGCGCCGACCGTGAGAACGGCGCCGACGACGCGCGGTGCGGTCAGGGGCTGCGGACCGGCCGGACCGACACCGAATCGGTCAACGACCAGGCTCGCGAACGTCTGCCCGGCGACGACCGCGACGGTGAAGATCGCCACGCCGAGCGCGGTGACGGTGAGCCCTTGACTCGCCACGAGCGCCGCGCCGCACACGCCACCGAGGCACTCCCACCAGCGCAACGCGCCGTTGCGCAGTGACGCGGACAGCGCACGCAGGCCGTCCCGGGATGCAGCGCGCGCCGCACTGATGAAGGCGACGAGGATGAGGCCGCTGCCGAATGAGATCAACGCGGCCGCGAATCCGTCATGGAGTTGGCCGCCCAGTGCCCCGTTGATCTTCGACTGAGCCGCGACACCGCCGCCGCCGATCACCGCCGCTGCGATACCGACGGCGCGTAGGCGATCACGCATCAGCTACCGGTTTGTCCCGCCGAGTGGTCCGGCGTCGGGAGCCGTCGGTGCTCCCTCGAAGTCCACGAGCGAGTAGAGCCCGAGCTTTTCCAGCTTGTGATACGAGTCGATGACTCGGATCGTGCCCGACTTCGACCGCATCACGATCGATTGGGTGTACGCCGTACCGGATCGGTAGTGCACGCCGCGTAGCAGCTCGCCCGAGGTGACCCCGGTCGCCACGAAGAAGCAGTTGTCCCCGGTGACGAGATCGTCGGTGTAGAGCACGCGATCGAGGTCGTGACCGCCGGCCAGCGCCTTCTCGCGTTCCTGGTCGTCGCGTGGCCACAGCTTCGCCTGGATCGCACCGCCGGTGCACTTGAGCGCGCATGCCGCCGGTAATGCCTTCCGGCGTTCCGCCGATGCCCATCAACACATCCGTGTCGAAGTTGTCGCGGGCGGCACTGATCGCCCCGGCGATGTCGCCGTCGCTGATGAATCGGACGCGGGCGCCGGCTTCGCGGACCTCCTTGATGAGGTCGGCGTGTCGGGGCCGATCCAGGATGCACACCGTGACGTCGGAGACGCTGGTCCGCTTCACCCGCGCGATGCGCCGCAGATTCTCGGTCGCGCCAGCGTTGATATCGATCACATCGGCGCACTCCGGGCCGACGACGAGTTTGTCCATGTAGAACACGGCGCTCGGGTCGAACATCGCGCCACGTTCGGCCACGGCCAGCACGGCCAGCGCATTCGGCATGCCCTTGCTCATCAGTGTCGTGCCGTCGATCGGATCGACGGCCACGTCCACCTCGGGTCCGGTGCCGTCGCCGACCTCCTCGCCGTTGTAGAGCATCGGCGCGTTGTCCTTCTCGCCCTCGCCGATGACCACCACGCCGCGCATCGGGAGCGAGTTGATCAGCCGGCGCATGGCGTCCACCGCGGCGCCGTCGCCGCCCTCTTTGTCGCCGCGGCCGACCCAACGTCCCGCCGCCATCGCCGCGGCCTCGGTGACCCGTACGAGGTCGAGTGCGAGGTTTCGGTCGAGTCCTTGCGGTTCGCGCATGCGGGCGTCGGTCATGGGGCGCCTCCTTGCGGCCAGGTCACGCTAATGACGAGATCACGCCGGACTCGGTTGCCGACTCGGTTGCCGGCTCGATTGCCGAACTCGATGAAAGGATCCTGACACGGCAACGTCACGGGCGACATCCTGGGATGTGTACGTCACGTCACCGGCCGACACTCAGGGCCCTGCCAATGGGTGATCGGAAACGATCGGCGAGGATAGACGGGTGACCATGACCGATCCACCGAGGGCCCGGGGCGCGGCCAGGAACCGGACGCCGCCACGCCGCACGCTGCGACAACACCGCCGGGCCAGGTCAACTCGGCGGCGCTGCGGTTGTCCCGGACGCCCTTGGACATGGCCAAGGCAGTGCTGATCCTCCTCGTACCGGTCGTGATCGCGGTGGGCGTCTACGTGTTCTTCTTCGGCGGCAGCAGCCCGATCGTGATCGACCCGAGTGGCTCGTACGGTGACGCGCGCGCGGCCGGCGCATTCCCTGTCGTGCAGCCGCAGGCGTTGCCGAGCGGGTGGAAGTCGGTGAGTTCGGCCTACGGCCTCGAAAACGGGCGCCACGTGCTGCGAGTGGGCTACATCGCGCCGGACGGCGCCGGCCTCCAACTCGTGGAGAGCGACGGTGCGGCCGCGACGGTGATCTCGGATGAGGTCGGCACGGTGAATCCGGTCGGCGCGAGCGTCGATATCGGCGGTCGGACCTGGGGAAAGGTCGCCACCAGCAAGAACAACCAGCAAGCGTTGATCGACACTGGCAACGGCTACACGATCATCGTGAAGGGCCAGGCGTCGGATACTGACCTGCGTACGTTCGCGGCCGCGTTGCACTGACGCGCCGGCCCGCGGTGCTCAGCCGCCGGCCTCGGCGGCGCGGCGTTCGCGAGCCTTATCCAGGCGGGTACGTGCGCCGTCCAGCCACCGTTGGCACGTGGCCGCGAGTTCCTCGCCGCGCTCCCATAGCGCGAGTGACTCCTCGAGCGACGTCCCACCCGCCTCCAGCCGCTCGACGACCGTCGCCAGTTCGCCTCGGGCATCTTCGTAGCTCAGTTCGGTCTCCGCCACCGCGGTCACCTCTTCGATCGGGCCGCGGGTCGGCGGGGCCGGCCGTTCGCGGGTGTGTTCTCGGCTGTCGCGTCTTCTGGTTTAGCCGCCGTGTCGGGCTCCGCCCGGGCCGGGCCGGCCGGGCCAGCCCGGCGCCGGGTCGGTTTGGTTCGGGCCCGCTCGGTGGCGGGCGGTTGGTTCGTCGGCGACTCGCTGGCGGGCGGTTCGCTTGCGGGCGACTCAGTGGCGGCCGGCTGCGTGACGCTGGCGGCGATCTGGCCGCCGGCGACGCGGATGCGCAACGCATCGCCCATCGCGACGGCGCCGGGCGCCCGCACGATCTGGCCGTCCGCGGTCCGGTGGACGATCGCGTAGCCCCGGTCGAGCGTCGCCTTAGGCGACAGCGCCCGCAGGCGGGCCGTCGTGTGGGCGATATCCCGGTCGGCATCGTCCAGACGGTGCGTGAACACCCGCCCGGCCCGTGCGATGAGCGATGTGACATCAGCGGCCCGCGTGTCGACAATCACCTCCGGTCGGGCCAGGACGGGCCGGCTGCGCAGCGCATCCAGCCGATGCTGCTCGCGGTCGACGAGGACGTTGACCGTGCGCCACATGCGAGCCCGAGCCTGCCCGATGATCCGGATCTCCTCGGCCAGATCCGGCACGATCCGTTTGGCCACGTCGGTCGGCGTGGACGCGCGGACATCCGCCACATAGTCCACTAAGGGCGCGTCGGTCTCGTGCCCGATCGCGCTGACGATGGGGGTGGTGCACGCGAACACCGCGCGGCACAGCGCCTCGTCGGAGAACGGCAACAGGTCTTCGGTCGAGCCGCCGCCACGGGCGAGCACGATGACGTCGATCGTCGGGTCCCGGTCGAGCACCGAGATGGCGTCGATCATCTGGGGCACGGCCGACGTGCCCTGGACGGCCACGTTGATCACCCGAAAGTCGACGGCGGGCCAGCGCCGGCCCGTATTCATCAGCACATCCCGCTCGGCGGCGCTGGCGCGGCCGGTGATCAGGCCGATCCGGCCGGGCAGGAACGGCAGCCGGCGCTTGCGGCGCGGGTCGAACAGACCCTCGGCGGCCAGTAGCTTCTTCAGTTGTTCGAGCCGGGCGAGCAGCTCACCCAGCCCGACCTGGCGCACCTCATCGGCACGCAACGACAGGCTGCCCCGAGCCGGATAGAACTCCGGCTTTGCGTGCACGAGAATGCGGGCGCCGTCGGCCAGCGCGGGAGCACCGAGATCGAGAACGTCGCGATTCGTCGTGACCGATAAGCTCAAATCCGCCGAAGGATCACGAAGGGTGATGAACACGACATTTGATCCCGGACGCCGGGTGATCTGGGCCACCTGCCCGTCCACCCAGATCCACCCGAGTCGAGCGATCCAACCGCCGATCTTTTGGCTGACGACGCGCACCGGCCACGGACTTTCCGGGCTGGACCGCGGTGTCTCCTCGGTCATCGGGCACGGTCTCCGCTCACCTAGGCCCAGCTTAGGTGGGGCCACCGACGCCGTTGCGCTCCGCGCCGTGACCCGGGCCGGTCGGGCGCCCGTACCATGGGGGTCATGGGTGATTCGGCGAAGCGGGTGTTGCTGGCGAAGCCGCGGGGCTACTGCGCTGGAGTCGATCGGGCGGTGCAGACGGTCGAAGAAGCGCTGAAGCTCTACGACGCGCCGATCTACGTACGCAAGCAGATCGTCCACAACAAGCACGTCGTCGCGACGTTGGAGGCGAAGGGCGCGATCTTCGTCGACGAGAACGAAGAGGTGCCCGAGGGCGCTACCGTCGTGTTCTCCGCGCACGGCGTCGCGCCCGAGGTCTATGACCAGGCTCGCGAACGCAACCTGCGGGCTATCGACGCGACCTGCCCACTCGTCACGAAGGTGCACAACGAGGCCCGGCGGTTCGCCGCCGACGACTACGACATCCTGCTGATCGGCCATGACGGCCACGAGGAGGTCATCGGGACGGCCGGCGAGGCGCCCGCCCACATCCAGCTCGTGGACGGGCCGGAGGGCGTGGACAAGGTCCAGGTACGCGATCCGGCCAAGGTCGTGTGGCTGTCGCAGACGACGCTGTCGGTCGACGAGACGATGGAGACGGTCGAACGGCTGCGTACGAAGCTGCCGCTGCTCATGTCGCCACCGAGCGATGACATCTGCTACGCGACCTCGAACCGCCAGTACGTGGTCAAGGAAATCGCGCCGCAGTGCGACGTCGTGATCGTGGTCGGGTCGACGAACTCGTCGAACTCCGTACGGCTTCGTGAGGTCGCCCTCGATGCCGGGGCGAAGGCCGCCTATCTCGTCGACTTCGCCAGCGAGATCGACGAGGCGTGGCTGGAGGGCGCAGGCACGGTCGGCCTGACCTCGGGGGCGAGCGTCCCGGACGACCTCGTGATGGAGGTCATCGACTGGCTGGCCGAGCGCGGCTTCGGGGAGGTGGCCGAGGTCACCACGGCGACCGAGAAGCTGACGTTCGCGCTGCCGCGGGAGCTGCGACGGGACATGAAGGCATCGGCGTCGGAGCGCTCCGCGGATGCCGCGGCGCTCGCAGCGTCGGTCGCCGACGAGTAGATCGCCGAGTCCTTCGACGCGGTCGTCGCGCCGCGCGTGCAACGCCGCCGTCAGCGCAGCTCGTCGATCGGCAACAGCTCATCGAATTCGGGCGCCTGCAGCCGGCGGGGTGCGACCTCGAGCTGCTCCGGCTCGTCGAGGGCATCGGCGGAAACCCCAAGGTCGGCCAGCTTGCGTGCGCTCACGAGCACCCGTGACTCGAGCGAACCGATGGCGCGGTTGTAGGCGGTGACAGCGCCACCGAGTGACGAGCCGAGTTTGGCCAGGTGCTCGCCCATGGTGGACAGTCGGCTATAGAGATCCCGACCCAGCGTATGCACCGCCAGCGCATTCGCGGCGAGCGCCTCCTGACGCCACGCGTACGCCACCGTGCGAAGCAGCGCGACCAGGGTCGCCGGGGTGGCCAGGACGACGTCGTGGCTGAACGCGTATTCGAGGAGCGTCGGATCCTGCTGCAAGGCCGCGTCGAGGAACGGATCGGCCGGCATGAACAGCACGACGAACTCCGGCGTCGAGGCGAACCCGGTCCAATATGCCTTCGCCGCCAACGCGTCCACATGCGCCCGAAGCGCCTTGGCGTGCATTGCCAGGTGCGCGTCGCGGGTCCGTTCGTCGCGAGCCTCCATGGCGGCCAGGTAAGCGTCGAACGGCGCCTTCGCGTCGACGACGACATGCCGGCCGCCGGACAGTCGGACCACCAGGTCAGGGCGGATCCCGCCGGCATCGGTGCGTGATGTGGCCTGCTCGATGAAGTCGCAGTGTTCGAGCATGCCGGCCGCCTCGACGATGCGGCGGAGGTGGTGCTCGCCCCATCGGCCGCGGACCTGCGGGGCACGCAGAGCGGCGACCAGGTGGCTCGTCTGGCTCCGGAGCTCGCCGGAGACGCCGGCCACCGTACGCAACTCGGTGCGTAACTCGGCATAGGCATCGACCCGGTCGCGCTCCATTTCCAACACCCGGCGCTCGTAGCGTGACAACGTGTCGGCCAGCGGCGCGATCAGGTGCCCGAGCGCGATCTGCTGATCCCGAGCGGCGTCGGCCGACAGCATCCGAAGCGACTGTCCAAGCCGTTCCTCGCCGTCGCGGGCCGCCCGCAGGGTCGCGTCGAGCCGCGCTATCTCGGCCGCCGACCGGGATTTTGCGTAGAGCAGGCCGAGCGCGGCGCCGACCGCCAACCCGACGATCAACAGCACAACCGACATGACCGGATCATGCACGACCCGTACGACATCGGGCATTCCGACCGGCCGTCTTCCTAGGGCCCGGTTCGCGCGGGTCGGGTACCGTCGAGTGTTCAAAGCAACCCCACAGGCGCGGCTGCGGCGGCAAGGGAGAGCGACATGTTCGGGTTCGGGCGTAGGCGTCGGGAACGGGAGTTGGCGGACGCGCGGGCCGACGCGCAGCGCTGGCACGAGCGCCTCGGTGGTCAGGTGATGAACCTGCCGCCCGGCGACGAACCGGCCACGAAGCAGGCGCTCGTCGACGCGGGGGAGCGCTACAACGCGGCCGGCAGTCAGCTCGAACAGGCGACGACAGTCGCGCAGTTCCTGGGCGCACGGGAGACCGCCCTGGAAGGGCTGGCCTACGTGCGCGCCGCCCGCGTCGCGATGCAACTCGATCCGGGACCGCCGCTGCCGATGCTCGCCGGGCAACGCGAGGCCGGCGCTATCCGGCAGGACCGCGAGGTCGAGGTCCAGGGCCGCAACTATCGCGCGTCCGCGAACGGCGACGCCTCGACGCCGTACTACTACCCGGGCGGGCGGGTTTCCGGCCGTCCGGTGCCGGCGGGCTGGTATTCGGAGCCGTGGTGGCGCACGGCGCTTACCGCCGGCGCCTGGGGCATCGGCAGCGTGCTCGTGTTCGATGCGCTGCTGTCGCCGGGATTCGGCGACTACGGCTACGGCCAGGGCTACGACGCTGGGTTCGCGGCCGGTGATCAGCAGGGCTACGACCAGGGCTATGACCAGGGCCAACAGCAAGGGGACGGGCAAGGCGACCAGGGTAACTACGACCAAGGCGGCTACGACCAGGGTGGCGGCTACGACCAGGGTGGCGGTTACGACCAGGGTGGCGGCTACGACGGGGTGGCGGCTACGACGGCGGTGGTGGTTTCGATGGCGGTGGTGGTTTCGACGGCGGTGGCGGCGGCGACTTCGGCTTCTAGATCGCCGCACCAAGCTGATGGCGCTGGATCGGCGGCCGTAAACCGACCGCCGATCCCCAGATCGCTACACCAGGCTGTCCCGCCATTGCTCGTGCAGGCTCGCGTAGCGGCCGCCCGAGGTGATCAGATCCTGCGGCGTGCCATCCTCGACGATCCGTCCGGCGTCGAGCACCAGCACCCGGTCGGCGATCTCGACGGTCGACAGCCGGTGCGCGATCACGATCGCCGTACGGTCCCGCAGGATCGTCCGCAGCGCGCGCTGAACCAGCCGCTCGGACGGGATGTCGAGCGACGACGTCGCCTCGTCCAGGATCAGGACCTGCGGGTCGGCCAGGAATGCGCGGGCGAACGCCACCAACTGACGTTGCCCGGCAGAGAGGCGACCGCCGCGCTTGCGTACGTCGGTGTCGTAGCCGTCCGGCAGTGCCTCGATGAACGTGTCGGCGCCGATCGCCCGGGCCGCCGCGTGCACCTGCTCGTCCGTCGCGTCCGGCCGACCGAACTTGATGTTGTCGGCGATCGTGCCGGCGAACAGGAAATTCTCCTGGGCCACCATGACCACGGTCCGACGCAGGTCGTCGTCGCTCATGTCGCGAACGTCGACGCCGTCGATGCGGACGGTGCCGCCGGTCGGGTCGTAGAAGCGGGCGACCAACTTCGCGATCGTGGACTTGCCGGCGCCGGTCGCACCGACCAGCGCTACCGTCTGGCCGGCCGGGATCTCCAGGTCGAACGCGTCAAGCACCTGTCGATCGTCGCGGTAGCTGAAATGCGTACCCGTGAAGGTGATCTCACCGCGACTGGCCGCGACCGCGACCGGCGTCGTCGGCTCGGGCACGGCCGGCGGTTCCGACAGCACGCCGGACAGCTTCTCCAGCGCGGCACTGGCCGACTGCAGCGTGTTGTAGAACATCGACAGGTCCTGCATCGGCTCGAAGAACCGACGCAGATAGAGCAGGAACGCGGCCAGCACGCCGACCTCCGCGTGGCCGTTGATGACCAGGTAGCCGCCGAAGGTCAGCACGACCGCGATCGTCACGTTGCCAATCACCTTGATCGCCGGCGAATATCTTCGCGATCAGCTGCATGGCGACGGTGTTCGCGCCGCGATAGTCCTCGTTGACGCGTTCGAAGATCTCCTGGTTGCGGCGTTCGCGGCGGAACGTCTGCACGGCCCGGATGCCACCCATCGACTCGACGAACTGGACGATGACCAGTGCGACCGTCTCGCGAGTGCGGCGGTAGGCGCGGGCCGAGGCGTGCTGGAACCAGCGCGACACCCAGATGAGGAACGGGAACGACAGCAGCGTGACGAGCGCCAGCTGGACGTTGAGCACGAGCAGGATGACCGCGACCGACACGACCGAGATGAGCGCGAGCACGACCTCCTCGACGCCGCCGTCGACCAGCTCGGAGATGGAGTCCATGTCGGAAGTCATGCGAGAGACCACACGGCCCGACGTGTAGCGCTCGTGGAAGCTCACCGACAACCGCTGGAAGTGGTCGAACACGCGCTTGCGCAACTCGAGCAACACCGCCTGGCCGATCCGGCCGCTCAGCGACAGGAATCCGCGCTTGGCCAGGTATGCCACCACGATCGACACCGCGAACGCGATCGCAATCTCGATCATCACGGTGCCGTTGCCGTCCCGTACCAGCGGGCCGATGCCGTCATCGATGCCGAGCATGACCAGATACGGACCGGCCATCTCGGCCCCGGCCTGCAGCAACAGCAGGACGAGGAGCCCAACGAGCGCCTTGCGATGCGGCCGCAGGAGTGAGCCGAGAAGCGCCCGGCTCTCGGCGCGCAACCGCAGCGCTGCCTTCGCGCCGCCGAACTCGGCCGCGGTCAGCTCGGCGTCGTCCTCGGGTGCGACCCCACGCCACGCGTGCACATCGATGACCGGCGCGTTCGCAATGCGGTCTTCGCTCGCGTCCGGGGCAATCGGCGCCGTCTGTTGATCAGTGGACATGGAGTGCATCCGTTACGTCGAAGTCTGCGGTCGGGTCGGTGGTAGCGTGAGCGGCCGCGTGGCGCATGCGTCTGCCGCTCGCCGCCAGCATGTGGTCTTCGCTGTCGGTATCGGTGCCGCGCCGGGCACGCCGGGCCAGGTCGCCGGCGTCGTCGAGCGCCGGCGAGTCGTCGTGCTCGGCCTCCGCCGACAGCACGGCCCGATACGCCGGTACGGTCGCCAGCAGCCCTGAATGCGTGCCGACGTGGGTGATCACGCCGCCCTGAAGCAGCGCAACCCGGTCGGCCAGGGCAACCGTCGAAGGCCGGTGCACGACGATCAGCGCGGTGCTCCGGGCCAGCACACGGGCGAGCGCCGCCTCGACGAGTGCCTCGGTGTGCACGTCGAGGGCGGACAGCGGGTCGTCGAGTACGAGCACGCGCGGCCGGCCGAGCACCGCTCGCGCCAGGGCGAGCCGCTGGCGCTGACCACCCGACAGGGACAGGCCCTGCTCACCGACTCGGGTGTTGAGACCCCACGGCAACTCGTAGACGAAGCCGGCCTGTGCCACGTCGATCGCCTCGGCGACCTGCTCGTCGGTCGCGTCCGGCCGGCCCAACGTGAGGTTTTCCCGGACCGACATCGAGAAGAGCGTCGGCTCCTCGAACGCGACGCCGATCAGATCGCGCAGATTGTCCAACGGCAGGTCGCGAATGTCGTGGCCGTCGATGGTGATGCGGCCGGCCGTGACGTCGTAGAGCCGCGGCACCAGGGAGATGAGCGCTGACTTGCCGCTGCCGGTCACGCCGACCAGTGCCATCGTTTCGCCCGGGCGAATGTCGAGGTCGATGCCGCGCAGCACCGGCTCGGTCGCGTCCGGGAACGTGAACTGGACGTTTTCGAAACGTACGTCGCCGCTGACCGCGTCGGCCTCGAGCGCGACCGCGTCGGGCCGATCGGTGATCGTGACCTCGCTGTCGAACACCTCGTAGATCCGGTCGGCCGCGGTCATCGCCTCTTGCAGGTTCGAGATGATCCAGCCCAGCGCATCGACCGGCCAGATCAGCATGAGTTCGAGCGTGACGAAGGCGACCAGGCCGCCGATCGTCATCTCGTTCTTCGAGACCGCATAGGCGCCGCCGACGAGGACGATCGCGAGTGTGACGTTGGGCACTACGTCGAAGCGCGACCACGTCCGAGCGACCATGACCGCCTTGCGGACACCGGTGTCGTGGACGAGCTTCGCCGCCGCGCCGTACTTTCTCGCGACCTCGCGGCGGCGACCGTACGCCTTCACGGTCCGGACGCCCTGGGCCGACTCTTCGGCGATGGTGGCGAGGTCACCCTGCTGGTCCTGCATCAGCCGGGCGGCCGCGAAGTATTGCTTCGTGAAGTCGCGGCTGATCCAGAACAGCGGCACCGAGCCAGCCGTCACGACGACCGCCAGTGGCCAGTACAAGTGGAAGAGCAGGATCACCACCGTCACGTACGTGCCGATGTTGACGATCAGGAAGATCAATCCGAATGACATGAATCGTCGGATCACCGACAGGTCGCTGATGGCGCGGGACAACAGCTGACCCGACTGCCATTTGTCGTGGAACGCGACCGGGAGTCGCTGCAGATGCCGGTAGAGATCGTTGCGCTGTTTGGTCTCCATGCCGAGCGCGCAGACCGTCTGCGTCCAGCGCCGAATGAAGATCAACAGTGCCTCGACCAGGCCGAGCACCAGTGCGAGCGCGCCGAGCGTCAGCAGCGCGCCCGGTCGATGATGGCGCACCGGTCCATCGACGACATTCTGGACAACCAGCGGGACGACGATGCTGGCCCCAGTGGCTCCGGCCGCCGCGACCAGCATCCAGATCATGTGCGGTATATAGGGCCGCAGGTAAACCCGGGTCCGCAGCAAATTGTCCAATTGTCGATGCTTCGGGGGTTTGGATTTATGTCCTGTCTGCGCCGCCACTTGTCGAAAGTAGCCGGACACAGGGGCAGATCACGACCGAGTTTCTGTCGGCTCACACACGTGCGACGCCTTCATGGGCGCGCAGCCAGCGCTTGATCTCCAAGCCGTAACGGTAACCACCGAGGCCGCCATCGGTCCGTACGATCCGGTGGCACGGGACGAACAGCGCCGCGGCATTTCTCGCGCATGCGCTGGCCGCGGCCCGAATCGCGGCCGGGCGGCCGGCGCGTTCGGCGAACTCGCGGTACGTCATGATGTCGCCGGCCGGCACCGTGCGGAGCACATCCCAGGCGTGATCGAGGAACGCGCCGGCGCCGTGCTGTTCGACCTCGACGGTGTCGATTGCCGCGAGATCCCCGTCGAAATAGGCCTGTGCCGCGTCGACCGCCGGCCGCAGGTCGGTGCCGCCATCCTCGGCCGGGCCCGCCTCAAGTGTCTTGCGTGGAATAAGCGCGGTGAGCTCCGCTTCATCGGTCGTGAAGCCGGAGGCGAGGACCGCCTTTCCGCGCCCGACGATGGTGAACGGGCCGACCGGCGTCTCGATGGTCGTGCTGTGCATGTCACATCCTCCAGAGTCTGATCACTGCGTACGAGCGCCAGGGCGCCCAACGTTCGGCGTGCCGGGCCAGGGGAATCGGCTGCTCGGGCAGCCCGGCCGAGCGTGCGGCTCGGCGGACGGCGATGTCGGTCGGCAGGAACACATCCGGGTCACCGAGGGCTCGCATCGCGACGTAGTTGGCCGTCCACGGGCCGATGCCCGGGATGGCCTCGAGCGCGGCTCGCGTCTCGTCCCGGTCGACGCTTCCGTCGAGGACGACCTCATCGGCGTTGATTGCCTCGGCGAGGGCCCGAATTGTCGCGATGCGCGCCTTCGGCATTGCGAACGCGCTGTCCGGCAGTTTGGCCACGGTTGCCGGATCGGGGAACGGTCGCAGCCCCACGCCGAACCGCTCCGCGTCCGACGTCGACGATCCCGCGCCGGTGGCCCGGCTTTCGAATCCGTCTGGATCTCCCGCCGCTCCGTCTGGCTCCGCGACGACGAGGTCGAGTTCGTTGGGGTCGAGCTCGTCGGGGTCGGGTGCGGCGGCAATGAGCCGGCCGAGAATCGTGATCGCTCCCGCGACGGAGATCTGCTGGCCGACGATGGCCCGTACGGCAATCTCGAAGCCGTCGACCGCGCGGGGCACGCGGACGCCCGGCTCCGCGGCGACCTGGCGCCGCGAGTGCCGGATCGGCCGCCAGTACGCCGTCGATCGCGGCCGGATCGGCGTCCAGATCGAACAGTCGCCGGCACCGGGCGACCGCCGGAGACAGATCCCGCACGTCCGCCAGTCGCAACGTGGCCGAGACGTGGTCCTCGGCCGGCGTGAGCTGGACGTACGCCGTGCCGTACGGCAACCGGATCGCGCGCGTGTAGTCGTGATCGGTCACGATCTCGACTCCGGGAATCGCGCGCATGCGGAGAAACTCGAGTGTCGACGCGGCGTGCAACGGCGGCCGGTAGGCCAGCCGAACGGTGAGGGTGCCACGGCCGACCGGCGTCCGTTGTCGCGCGGCGGTACGCAGCTCGGACGGCGCGATCGAGTAGACCTCGCGGACCGTGTCGTTGAACTGTCGGACCGAACCGAACCCGGCGGCGAACGCGATCTCCGCCAGCCCGAGGTCGGTCGTCTCGATCAACGTACGAGCGGTCTGCGCCCGCTGGGCCCGCGCCAGTGCCAACGGGCCGGCGCCGACCTCGGCCACGAGCATCCGGTTGAGGTGTCGCGTTGTGTAACCCAGCCGGTTGGCGAGCCCGTCGACGCCGTCGCGATCGACGACTCCGTCGCCGATGAGTCGCATGGCGCGACCCACCACGTCGGCCCGGACATCCCACTCGGGGGAGCCGGGAGCGGCGTCGGGACGGCAGCGCCGGCAGGCGCGATATCCAAGGCGGTGTGCGGCCGCGGCGGTCGGATAGAACGCGACGTTCTTCCGGCGCGGCGTGATCGCCGGGCACGACGGCCGGCAGTAGATGCCGGTCGACGAGACCGCCGTTACGAACCAGCCGTCGAACCGCTGGTCCCGGCTGTCGACGGCCCGATAACACCGCTCGAAGTCGAGTTCCATGTCGTCAATCCTGCGTCGTGGGTACGACAATCGCTGGCGGGTTTCGGACATGACAATTTCTACTTGCGTCCCGCGATGGGCGGCGCGTGTGGAGCGTGAGGCGGCGCGCTGCGCCGACCGGGGTGTGTCCCGTAGGGCTGCCGCCGATCTCGGGGGCGCGGCGCCGGCGTCCGAGCGGCACGTCCTTGTGGAGGCCGCTGCTCGAGCGCAGGGCGCGCAGCGCCGATCGAGAGGTACGTCCTCGTAGAGGCCCTGATCGGAGGGCACGGCGGCGCGCCGATCGGGGCGGTACGTCGGTGTGGACGGCTGCCGGCGAGCTCAGGGGACGCGCCGATCGGGCGGCACGTCCTTGTGGAGGCCCTGCTGGAGCTCAGGGGGCGCGCCGATCGGGGCGATGCGTCGGTGTGGACGGCTGCCGGCGAGCTCAGGGGGGTCGCACCGATCGGGCGGCACTTCCGTTGTGGAGGCCCTGCTTGTGAGCGCAAGGCGGTGCACCGCCGCGCGGATGGCGAGGCGTGCGGCTGACGGAGGCGCCTCGACGTGACCTTGCGGGAATTTGCATGATCAAATCGAGTTGAGGCAGCCATTTCCCCGCAAGGTCATGACGGGTCCGCGTGATCAAGGGTTGATGCTGTTATCGACGAGCGGTTAACCGCATCAACCCCTTGATCGCGACACGCCGCCGCAACGCGACCGGCCGAGTCAGGCCGGGTGCCCGAGCCGGTCGAGCAGCACATCGCGGATCGCCGGACGCGATCCGAACACCATGGTGAACGTTGCCTCACGAACGAGCCGCTGGGCCTGGTTGGTCCGCAATACCGACCGTGCACCCTGCCATATCGTCAAGGTCGCGGCGGCGCGCCAGGCGAGCTCCGAAGCGGCCGCGCGCGCCACGGGTGTCCCAGCGGCGTCGGCGGCGAGAAGTCCCGAACGGCACGCGTCGGCCGACGCGGCGAGCGCGATGCCGTCGTTCTCACCCGGCCCGCCCCGCAGGAGCGCCGCGCAGCGCCGTACGACGCCGAGCGCCAAAAACCCGTTGAGCGCCGAGCCGCCGCTGTCACCCGACTTCCACTCGTTGAACGGCGTCCTCGACACCAACCGATCGCCCGGGACGAGATGGCCGTCGAATGTGACGTTGACCGTGTTGCTGGCCTGGAGCGCGACCAGCCGCTGCGTCTCCGTCCGGAGAGTCGGCGCCACCGTGTCGCCGCTGGCCGGCACGTCTGGTGCGTCCATAAGCAGGAAGTGCACAACGTCGTCGGCGTCGCGGGCGGCGACGTACACGACGTCGATCATCCCCCAGCCCGTGACCCATGGCACGGTGCCGTCCAGGACGAAATCGCTACCGGAATGCCGTACCCGTAGGAAGTTCTTCGGCGGCCGGATGCCCGCGAGCGCGATGCCGCCGCGGCGCTGGCCCGCGACGAGCGCCGGGAGCCACGCATCGGCGAGCGGCGACCCCCCGCCCAGGAGCGCCATGACCGGCGTCAGATGCTGGATCCAGACCAGCGTGGTGGCCAGGTCGCCGCTCGCGAGCGCTTCCACCGTCGCGGCCAGGTCGGCGAACTCCATGTCCGGGTCGGCGGCGGCTCCGTAGAAACCCTCGGCCGCGAGGAGGTCCAGGTGTTCAGCCGGTACGCGTGCCGCCGCGTCGACCTCGAGCGCGGCCGGAAACAGGACGTTGTCGGCGATGTCGCACGCGCGTTCGGCCAGCGTCATGCTCGGCAATGTACCCGGGCAAATTTGCCGGCCACCCGCCGATGCGTAGCGCAGCCGCGAGGCGCCGGGCACTCTGCCGATGCGTAGCGCAGCCGCGAGGCGTCGGGCACTCTGCCGATGCGTAGCGCAGCCGCGAGGCGCCATGCACTCAGCCGATGCGTAGCGCAGCCGCGAGGCGTCATAACTCAGCGGTGTTGGAACTCACCGGCGGCCCGATTCGCGGCTGCGTAGATTCATGGTGGTAGTTCGGATGAATGAGGAGGCTGACCTCGGTGAGTGAGCGCTTTGAGGTTGTGGTGCTGGGCGCCGGACCAGGCGGGTACGTGGCCGCTATCCGGGCCGCGCAGCTCGGCCAGCGAGTCGCGATCATCGAACCGCGTTACTGGGGCGGCGTGTGCCTGAACATCGGCTGCATACCGTCGAAGGCGCTGCTCCGTAACGCTGAGCTGGCGTACATCCTCCGCAACGAGGCCAAGACATTCGGGATCTCATCGGATGGCGAGATCAAGATGGATTACGGCGCCGCCTACAGCCGCAGCCGTAAGGTCGCCGACGGTCGCGCTCGCGGCGTGCGGTTCCTGATGAAGAAGAACAACATCACCGAGTTCGAGGGGTACGGCACATTCACCGGCCCGCACACGATCGAGGTCGCGTTGAACGGCGGCGGCCGCCAGACGGTCGAGTTCGATAACTGCATCATCGCGACCGGTGCGAGCGCGCGATTGCTGCCGGGCACGTCGCTCGGCCCCCGTGTGGTGACCTACACCGAGCAGATCCTGTCCGAGTCGTTGCCGTCGAGCGTCATCATCGTGGGCGCCGGCGCGATCGGCGTCGAGTTCGCGTACGTGCTGCGCAACTACGGTGTCGAGGTGACCATCTTGGAATACCTCGACCGGATGATGCCGCTCGAGGATGAGGAGGTCTCGGCCGAATTGGCCCGGCGCTATCGGCGGCTCGGCGTGGATGTCCTGACCGGTGCGCAGGTGAAAGCGATCGACGAGTCGACCGACTCCGTGTCGGTGACGTTCGTGCGGGATGGGAAGACCGAGACGCGGCAGGCGGAAAAGGTGTTGCAGGCGATCGGATTCGCGCCGAACGTCGACGGATACGGGATCGAGAAGACCGGAGTTGACCTCGGCGCGCGACGGGAGATCGCGATCGACCGCCGTGGCCGCACGAACGTGTCGCACATCTATGCGATCGGCGACGTCACGGCCAAGCTGATGCTCGCTCACGCGGCCGAGGCCATGGGCATCGTCGCCGCCGAGACGATCGCCGACGCCGAAACGATGGAGATCGACTTCGTTATGGTGCCGCGGGCGACGTTCTGCCAGCCGCAGATCGCAAGCTTCGGCTGGACCGAGACGCAGGCGGTCGAAGAAGGGTACGCAGTCAAGGTCGCGAAGTTTCCGTTCACCGCGAACGGCAAGGCACAGGGCATCGCTGACCCGGTCGGCTTCGTGAAGATCCTGAGCGACGCGACGACCGGGGAACTCCTCGGCGCGCACATGATTGGTCCGGACGTCACCGAGCTGCTGCCGGAGCTGACTCTGGCCCAGCATTGGGAGCTGCGTGACGTCGAGGTCGCTCGTAACATCCACTCACACCCGACGCTGAGTGAGGCGGTCAAGGAGGCCATCCACGGTCTGGCCGGTCACATGATCAACTTCTAAAAAGTTCGCTGGTACGGAGCCAAGCCGCGCCGCCGTCCGTTGTGGACGGCGGCGCGGATGGAAAGTACATCTATTTCAAGTACGACATGGGACTCGACGTGCAGTTCTTCGAGCCGAACGGCAGTCCGGCGCATCCGGACCACGCCGCCGACCTCACCTTCGAATGGGGGCTGTCCGCCACGATTTCGCCGGACGGCACGAAGGCGAATGCCGGATTCACCGGCCAAGGCAGTGCCACGCAGACCAGCGTCAAGAGCCTCGATGGCACCAAGACCTACAACCAGCCGGTCCAGCAGCTGCTGGCCTGGGCAAACAACGGCGCGTTGGTGGCCTGGGGCTGCGGTACGAACTGTGCCGGTTCCGGTGAGTTCCACAGCCGCCTCGTGCTGACGAGCCTGGACGGGCGATCGGTCACCACACTGAGCGGCCTGCAGAAGGGCAATGACGCCTCGCCGGGCCAGTGGGAAGTCCTGATGACGCGTCGCTGACCCGCCGCCGCAATTCGCTGGTCCGCAACGCCGAACGGATGTCATTCTGCCGCGGTGCTCACCGACGACGTACGCCGCGGGATTGAGAGTCGTGGAGGCGAGCAGGGCCGTGCTTGGGTCGCGGCCCTGCCGGCCATCGTGGAGCAGCTCTGCGACAGGTGGTCGCTCACGGTCGGTCCGGTTCTCGGGGGCGGCAAGGGCTCCCTCGTTCTCCGTGTGACACACGCCGGCGACGACGCCGTCCTGAAGATCGCGCCGCCGGACAGCGAGTTCGCGAGCGAGATCGCGACGATCGAAGCCGCGGCCGGACATGGGTACGTCCGGCTCGTTGCGCACGATCTCGACGTCAATGCGGCGCTGCTGGAGCCGCTCGGCGAGATGCTTCTCACCCGTTCGTTGGCGGTCGAGGAGAAGCTCGACATCCTGGCCGCGACACTGGTCGAGGCGTGGAAGGCGCCCAAGCCGCCGGCCACCTCCTGGCACAAGGCCGCGGCCCTGATCGACGACATCACCGCGGACTGGGCCCGGCTCGACCGTCCGTGCCCGGTCGAACTGCGGGACACCGCGATCGCGTACGCCCGGAGCCGGCGCGAGGACCGCACGGCGGCGGTGTTGTGCCATGGGGATCCCCATCCGGCCAACGCGCTCGCGGTGCCGAGGCCACGGCCGGGCGCCGAGTCCGGCTACGTCTTCGTCGATCCGGACGGGTTCGTCTGCGAGCCCGCGTACGACCTCGGCGTGACCGTACGCTCGTTCACCGACGAGGTGCTGGCCGCGCACGATCCGGTTGCCATGCTTCGCGGTTGGTGCGCCCGGCTCGCCCGCCGTACCGGAGTCGATGCCGAGGCAATCTGGGAATGGGCCTTCGTCGAGCGGGTCTCGTCGGGCTTGTTTCTGCTGACCTGCGGCCATCACGACGAAGGCCGCGCCCATCTGGACTCGGCCGAGCGCCTGATCCAATCCGATCGCTGAGCCGGCCCGATTGCTGAGCCGGCCCGATTGCTGAGCCGGCCCGATTGCTGAGCCGGCCCGATTGCTGGCCCCGATTGCTGAGCCGGCCCGATTGTTGAGCCGGCCCGATTGCTGAGCCGGCCCGATTGCTGAGCCGGCCCAATTGCTGAGCCGGCCCGATGCCCGAGCCGGCCCGATTGCGGAGCGGGCCGGCGACGCTCGGCGCCCGGAGCGCCGGATCGGTGTCGGTTTCGTCACCGCCACGGACCGTGCGTAAGCTCGTACGTCGTGAGTCTCACGATCGGGATCGTCGGCCTGCCCAACGTCGGCAAGTCCACGCTGTTCAACGCGCTGACGAAGAACCAGGTGCTGGCGGCGAACTACCCGTTTGCGACGATCGAGCCGAATGTCGGTGTGGTCGGCCTGCCCGACCCGAGGCTGGACAAGCTGGCCGAGATGTTCGAATCGGTCAAGGTGGTGCCGGCGCCGGTGTCGTTTGTCGACATCGCCGGCCTGGTCAAGGGCGCATCGACCGGGCAGGGACGAGGTAACGCGTTCCTGGCCAACATTCGTGAGGCGTCGGCCATCTGCCAGGTCGTCCGCGCGTTCTCCGATCCGAATGTCGTCCATGTCGACGGCAAGGTGTCGCCCGGTGACGACATCGAGACGATCAACACCGAGCTGATGCTGGCCGACCTCCAGACGATCGATAAGGCCATTCCGCGGCTGGAGAAGGAGTCGCGGCTGCGGAAGGAGCGCGGTGCGACGCTCGCTGCCGCGAAGGCAGCTCGCGACCTGCTCGATTCGGGTACGACGCTCTACGCCGGCGCATCCGCAGCGAAGATCGACATGGCTGAACTCGACGAACTGCATCTCCTCACGGCGAAGCCATTCCTCTACGTGTTCAACGTCGACGAAGCCGAGTTGGCCGACGAGTCGTTCCTCGAGTCGCTCCGCGCCCTGGTGGCGCCGGCCGAGGCCGTCTTCATGGACGCGAAGATCGAGTCGGAACTCATTGACCTGGCCGATGACGAAGCACGCGAGCTGCTTGCCTCGATTGGTCAGCCGGAGCCGGGTCTGTATCAGTTGATCCGGGTCGGATTCCGTACGCTCGGGCTGCAGACGTACCTCACGGCCGGTCCGAAGGAGTCACGGGCCTGGACGATCCCGGTCGGCGCGACCGCTCCCGAGGCCGCCGGGGTGATCCACTCTGACTTCCAGCGCGGCTTCATCAAGGCCGAGATCGTCTCGTACGGCGATCTGATGACGGCCGGATCCAAGGCCGCCGCCAAGAGTGCCGGCCAGGTACGCATGGAAGGCAAGGACTACGTCATGCAGGACGGCGACGTGGTGGAGTTCCGCTTCAACGTCTGAGCGCAGCCGGAGTTAAGCTCGCGCTGTCGCCGTAGCCCGTACGGGGGCTCGCGTGGGGGCTTCACAAATCATCGCCCAACCGGAAGCAGAACGTCCGGAATGAAGCCTAACGTGCGGGGTATGACCGAAGACACAAGTCCCACGACGCCGGCCGTGCCGGACACCGCGACACTGCTGGATACCGCGATTCGCGAGCCATCGATCGATTGGCTGCTCGACTCCGACTCCGATCCCGCGATCCGCTGGCAGGTGTTGCGCGATCTCACGGACGCCTCGCCAGACGAGGTCGCCGCGGAGCGAGCGCGTGTGGCGCACGAGGGCTGGGGAGCCCGACTCCTGGCGCTCGAGGGCGCCGACGGGTTGTGGGACGGCGGCGCCTGCTTCCCGGCGTCGTACACCGGTGGTGAACCGGGGCAACCCTGGACGCCGACGATGCATACCCTGCAGACTCTGCAGATCTTCGGGCTCGACCCGGCGGGCGAGGCGGCGCGCCGCGCGATCGCGCTCATTGCCGAGCGCGGGCGATGGGAGCACGCAGGCCAGCGGTACTTCGACGGCGAGGTCGAGCCGTGCATCAACGGCCGGACGATCGAGACCGGCGCCCACTTCGGGGTCGACGTCTCGGCGATCGTCGAGCGGATCCTCGGCGAGCGGCTCGCCGATGGCGGGTGGAACTGCGAGGTCGAGAACGGGTCCGTGCGCTCCTCGTTCGACACGACGATTAACGTGCTCGACGGGCTGCTCGAATTCGAGCGCGCGACCGGCGGGTCCACCGCGGTGCGCGAGGCGCGACGCAGCGGGGAGGAGTACCTGCTCGAGCGCGGCCTGTTCCGCCGCAAGAGCACCGGCGAGGTCGCCGATTCGGCGTATCTCGACTTCGCCTTCCCGTACTACTGGCACTACGACGTGCTGCGCGCGCTCGACTATTTCCGGTGGTCCGGAGCTGAGCCGGAGCCCCGGATGGCGGAGGCCGTGGAGGTCGTGCGCTCGAAGCGGCAGCCCAACGGTCGCTGGTTGCTCGACCGCATCCATCCGGGTCGGGTCCATTTCGCCCTCGAGGGCGGGGTGGGGCAGCCAAGCCGCTGGAACACCCTCCGCGCGCTGCGGGTGCTCGACTGGTGGGAAGGCTGACCCGCTCAGCCGGCGTCAGGCCAGCCCTTCGTTGAAACCCTGGCGCCATGAGGGGTAGCGCAGTTACCAGCCGAGTTCGCGTTTGGCCTTGGCGTTGGAGAAGCCGTGCCTTGAGATCCGGCCACCTTCACCTCGCAGATCGCGCGAAAGCGACAGCGTCGGCTGTCGGGCGCGGACGATGGCCGCCCCTTCGTTGTATGTGACGGGTTGACGACGGCGAAGTCACCAGCGCACGTCGCCGAGGCCTACGGCGTGTTGGTGGGCAGGCACACGATCAGCCGGACGACCGTTTGCCGAGACACGCCCATGGGGGTGTGCCAACGGCACACCCCCATGGGTTTGGGCCTAACGGATTAGTCGTGTTGTTGGGGTGCGGGGATGGGTGTGCCGGTGTCGGCCCAGACGTTGCCCGAGTTGTGGGCGAGGCTGAGAAGGTTGCTGAGCAGGATCGGGCATTGGTAGGCGGAGTGTCGTCCGAATCGGTTGTTGGTGACCGATAGGCCGGGCAGGCTGTGGCCGTGGTCGGCGAAGTTGAGGATGCAGCCGCCGCCGTCGAGCCAGTTGTCATCGACGGTGACGTTGGAGGCGGAGTCTTGCAGGGCGGCGTTGGGGTCTTTGGAGGTGGATAGGTCGATGGTGTTGTGGCGCAGGGTGATGCCGTTGACGCCGTCGAAGGCTTGGACTCCGTCGTTGTGGGTGGAGCCGCCGCCTTGGTTGGGGTCGCTGGCAAACCATGAGGTGTCGTGGATGTAGGAGTCTTGTAGCAGGGTGTTGGAGCCGGCTTTCATGCCGTCGACGGTGCCGTGGATGTTGACGCGGTAGAGGCTGGTGTTTTTGGTCCAGATGCCGTCGATGGTGGCGGCGGGGTGCAGGGGCACGAATTCGGAGTCTTCGACCACGGTGTTGGTGGCGGCTTCGGTGTCGAGTAGGGCGTTGTTTCCGGTGGGGGTGCCGCCGCGGAAGATGCAGTCCTTGAAGGTGATGTTGCTGCCGGTGACCTTGACGTAGCCGTGGAAGTCTTTACCGCTGATGACCTGACCAGTCGCCGAGAACGTCTGATTGCCGGAAACGACCGTCAACTGCGTACCAGCCACGACACCGGTATTACCCGCACCCGGCTTGCCCGTTGCCGGCGTCGATGTGGCGGTGGGCGTCGGCGTGGCGGTTGGCGCCGACGTGGAGGACTTGGTCGGGACCGGAATGGGGGAGTTCGTGGGGGAAGCGCTCGCCGTCGGGCTGGACGTCGGTGTCGGGGGTGGAGTCGACTGGCTTGGCGCGGCGGAGCTGCTCGGTACGGGCGACGGCGAGTGCGTGCCCGGCCCCGTGCCACCACCATGCGCGGAGGTGGTTTGTCCCGTCCAGCATCCACTGACGACGGTGAGTAGCGACGCGCTAGCGAGCGCGATGGTGCATGACCGGATCGTTTTCTTCATCGGTTGGCCCTTTGCGTGAGGCTTGCACCGCAGCGTACGGCACATGGACCCACCGGACCTTACCGTCAAGTGGCCGTGATGCCCACTCCGGGCAGCGATCGAAAGTCGCCTCGTTGACTCGGGCGATATCAACGGAGCGTGACGTACGTCCGGTCGCCGACCGGCCTGGGGTCCAAGTCGGACATGACGCCATAGTCCCAATCGTGCGTATTGTTGGTCCTGGGGCCGCGATCGATGCCGGCATACTCGACTGATCGAAATCAGCTTGCCGGGCGGCCACGACGTCGCGACGCTGAACGGGTGGGCTTGACGAACGAGACGGTGTGCACCGACGGCGTAGTCGCGCTCAGAGAGTGGGAGCCCGAGGACGCGCAGTGGTACGTCGACTGCGTCCAGGACCCCGACATACAACGGTTCACGACCGACCCGCCGACCCTGACCGCCGACGAGGTCCGTACGGCGATCATCGCCCTTCGATCGGCCGAGCCGCCGAACGATGGGTCGCTTCCGGACGTAGGCCTCCTGATCTGCGACGCGATTACCGGCGAACGACTCGGCAACGTCGCGTTCGCCGGACGCGGAGCCGAATTGTCGTATTGGGTCGCGGCGCCGGCACGCGGCCGTGGTGTAGCGACCCGCGCCGTACGGCTGTTGGCTGACTATGCCCTTAACGCTCTCCACGCGGACGAGTTGCGGCTATGGACGCATTCCGACAACGTCGGCTCCGCAGCGGTCGCCGAGCGTGCCGGTTTTGTCCGTGACCCGTCCGAGGACCGACAACGCCGGGTCAAAGGCTCAACGTGGGACACGCGAGGATACGTTCGCCGCCGGTAACCGTTTGGCCCACCGTTATCGATGGCGGCAAGCCATGATCGGCAAGCTCGCCCGGCGCGTCCACATCCTCCCGGCATCGACATCCTCCCGGCATCGACGGCTTCGCACCGAAACTGAACCGGCCGACGCCGATCCGGGGCCGGTCGGGCTACCGTCGAATCATGACGCAAAGTACCGCGGTGGACCTCAACCGCCACGTCTACGGCAATCCCGAGGCGCCCGTGACGATCGTGGAGTACGGGGACCTCGAGTGCCCGTACTGCAAGGCGGCCGCGCCCGTGCTGCGGAGCCTGATCGACGGCTCCGAGGGCCAGGTCCGCCTCGTCTGGCGGCACTTCCCGCTCTTCCAGGTGCACGCGTTCGCGCTGACGGCCGCGCTTGCGGCCGAAGCGTCGGGTCCACGTTTCTGGGACATGCACGACACACTTCTCGCCAACCAGGATCGCCTCACCGATCAGGACCTCGAAATGTACGCTGCCCAGCTCGGGGTCGGCCCGGTCACCGGACCGGCCGCGCAGGCGTTCAAGCCGGCGATTCACGCCGACTACGAAGCGGGTACGGAGGCCGGCGTTCGCGGTACGCCAACGTTGTTCATCGACGGCCGGCTCTACACCGGCAAAGTGGAGTTGGGGATGATGCGGCGGACGCTGGAGGTCTAGCCGCGCCGATCAGGCCGATGCGTCGCCGAGGCTGGGATCGCGCCAGTCGCCGGTCGGAAGGGGCGGCGGCGGGCTGGTGTCGTCGATCGTGCACAACGGGAGACGTTCACCCAGGTAGCGCAGCAGAAGCGAGCCGAGGATGGCGGCGAGCAACGATCCGGCGAGTACGCCGATCTTCGCCTCGCTGCGCAGAAGCACATCGTCGAACGCGAGATCGGTGATGAACAGCGAAATCGTGAATCCGATCCCGGCCAGCACCGCGCCACCGATCAGATGTCCGTAGCGCACTCGCCCGGGTAGATCGCCAAGGCCCGTACGCAGTGCGAGGCCGGCCGCCACGGATATTCCGATGGCGTTGCCGACCAGAAGCGCGACGATGATGCCGATCGTCACGCTCGAACTGAACGCGTGCCGCAAGGTCGGGCCGTCGAGAGGCACACCCGCGTTCGCCAATCCGAACACCGGAACGACAAAGAAGGCGCTGACCGGGTGCAGTGCGTCTTGGAGCCGGTCGTTCGTCGGCACGGTGGCGCGAGCGGCCGACGCGGCCAGCCTCGCCCGCCTGGGGTCGGCTCGTTCGATCACGGCCCGGCCAAACTGCCGGAACCGGTCGCTCTGCTCCGTCTCCACGAGTGCGGCCGGCACCAGGAGGCCGACGAGCACGCCCGCGAGTGTCGGATGTACGCCGGACGCGGTCACGGCGATCCACAACGCGATTCCGACCAGTACGTACGGCCATAGTCGCCAGACGCGCGCCCATCGCAGCCCGGCGACCACGAGCACGAAGACCGCGGCGGCGATGAGCGCACCCATGTGTACGTGCGGCGTGTAGAACAGCGCCATGACCGTGATGGCACCGATGTCGTCGACGATCGCCAACGTCAGCAGGAATAGTCGCAGCTGGTCGGGGCAGCGCGGGCCGAACAACGCGAGGATTCCGATCAGGAACGCCGTGTCCGTGGACATCGGAATGCCCCAGCCGCGCGCGGCCAGGCCGTGGTGATCGAACGCGAAGTAGATCAACGCCGGCAGCACGAGTCCGCCGATCGCCCCACACGCCGGCACAGCCACGCGGCGCATATCGCGGAGATCTCCGACGGTCGCCTCGCGGCTGATCTCGAGCCCGACGACGAGAAAGAAAATCGCCATCGCGCCGTCGTTGACCCAATCGCGGACGTCGAATGACCAGGACCAATCGCCCACGCTCAGCGTCGTACTCGTGGTCCAGAAATTCTCGTACCCAGTGCTCGAGATGTTGGCCCAGATGAGCGCGGCGACGGCCGCGACCAGCAGCAGCACGGCGCCGCCGGCCTCGTTGGCGAGGAATTGCCGCAGCGTCACCGGCAGGTAGGGCAGCGGCACGCTGACGCGCGAAGCCGGACCGGGCCGGGCGCGGCGGGGCAGCACGCTCTGACTGCTCACGTTCCCTCCCGCGACATATCCGGCGGCCGATCACCGCGAGCGACGTCCCATCCGACCGTGATCGGTAGTCTTCCACGGCGCGCGGCGGGCCGTCTGTGGTGCCCGGAACTTCCCATCGGCACCGCATCCGGCCCAGCGCTCCGGCCGCGCGCCTCGCCGCGCGCGCGCCCGGCCGCGCGCGCGGCCGCGCGCCGCAGGTGTAACCACAAGCCCGGTTGGGCATCAACATGAACGTCCGTCACGTTGCTAATGGGAGGGCGGTTCATGTCATGGCGGGTTGGAAACGCCGCCGCAGCAGGCGAACGACGCGCAGCCGGTCCGGAGCGCTCGGACCAGCGCTTTTCCTTATCTTTCTGGCCGGGATCGTGCTGTTCGTGCTCGGGTACGCCCACCTGCACGACGGGGCGATCAAGCACGCCAACGACATCATGATCGTCGGTGTCTGCCTCATTGTCCTCGCGCCGATCACCTACGTCGTGCGAGGTAGTCGCCGGACGACGTAGGTGCCGTACCCGACATCTGGACGCCCGTCAGCGGCCGTCGCTACGATCCTGCTGCCGGTCTGTGCGAGGACGGGACGCGGGGTCGACGAGGGCTCGGAGGTGTCCGCTGTGCGTGTCGTGCGGGTCGCCATCACCGCCGTGGTGACGGTGGCACTCGCCGGCGTCAGCGCCGCTTGCTCCAGCCCATCCACGGGTACGGCGACAGCCAGCGCGCGCCCCAGCAGTGGGGACGCCGACACACGTGCCATCGCTTGGCCCAACGCTGACCGCGCCAGGGCTGCCGATCGTGCCGACTATTGCCGTGCCTCCGGCGGTCCCGTCCCTGTTGCCGCCGATCACCTCGCCCGCGACCCCGACGGCTGCGCCGACGCTGTCGACCGTGGTGCTCGGGTCGAATGGTTTCGGTGCCCTGAGGCTCGGTATGACGGTGACCGAGGCGCAGGCGACGCACCTGGTCGGTACGGCGTCACTCGCGCCGGGCGAGACGTGCCCGACCGGCCGTCTGCTTGCGGCGCCGAGCGGCGGGGCGCCGTCGCTGTTCTTTTCGCCGTCACTCGGCCTCGTGGCGATCTATGCGTACCCCGGAATCACCACTCCCGGCCGGCATCAAGTCGGCAGCACGCTTGCCGCGCTCCAACAGGCCTACCCCTCGTGGCGTGGCCTGCAGGGCGACGAGGGTGTCGGCTATGTCGCGGCGTCGGGGAGCACGACGACCGAATACCGGATCGCGGTGTCTAACGGCCACGTGATTGAACTCGCGATCCAGCTCGACGACGAGGACTGCTACGAGTAGGCCGTCTGGGCGCCGCATTGTCGCGGAGGTCGAGGCGATATCGAGCGCGCGATCCAGCAAGATCCGCAGACGTCGCACTCGGTGCGCTGCCTGTTCGAGGCCGGTCCCGGACGTCACGAGGCTACGGATCCGAGGACGTACGAGGAGCGGGTCACCATCTGGCAGGCCGACAGTTTCGACGCGGCGATCGCGTTGGCCGAGGCGGAGGCCGAGGAGTACGCGGAGACCGTCGGCTGTCGGTACCTGGGGCTAGCTCAGGCCTACGTCATGGAGGGCGAGCCACGTCATGGCGCCGAGGTCTACTCACTGATGCGCGATAGTGATCTTCTGCCGCAGCCGTACCTGGACACTTTCTTTGACGCTGGTACGGAACACCAGTGACGTTAATGCCACCAATATCCACGGCACCGGTCTGGGCCACGGCTCGGCCTTGGTGGATCTCAGCGATCTTGTAACGCTCAGCAGGTCTCCACAGCCGGATGAGGTCGCTCAGCGTTACAAGATCGGGGAATGTCGGCGAGGCACGACCCTGACGTTACGAACGCGGGCCGAACGTCGGCGAAAGTCGGGCGAGCCGGTCCAGTGACGGAAAACGGGCCCGAGGCCAGAGCCTCGAGCCCGCTTGTTGATCCGATCAGGCGTTGTCGGCCTTGGCGACACCGACCGGGCAACTCATCCCGTTGGGGCCGATGTTGCAGTAGCCGCCCGGGTTCTTGTGCAGGTACTGCTGGTGATATCCCTCGGCGTAGTAGAAGTCGCGGAGCGGCGCGATCTCGGTGGTGATCTCGCCGTACCCGGACTTCTCGACGACCGGCGCGAACGCGGCCCGCGACGTCTCGGCGGTGGCCGCCTGCGACGGCGAGGTGGTGAAGATTGCCGAGCGGTACTGCGTACCGACGTCGTTGCCCTGGCGGTTGCCCTGAGTCGGGTCGTGGTTCTCCCAGAACACCTTGAGCAACTGCTCGTAGGAGACGACGGCGGGGTCGTAGACGACCTGGACGACCTCGGTGTGCCCGGTCATGCCGGTGCACGTCTCCTCGTAGGTCGGATTGGCGGTGAAGCCGCCGGCATACCCGACCGCGGTCGAGTAGACGCCGGGGATCTGCCAGAACATTCGCTCGGCGCCCCAGAAGCAGCCCATCCCGAACACGGCGATCTCTGATCCGGCCGGCCACGGACCCTGCTGCGGCGTCCCGAGCACGGCGTGCTTCGGTGGCACGTTCAGCGGGGTCGTCCGGCCCGGCAACGCCTGGTCGGCGGTCGGCATAGCAGGTGCGGTACGGCGCAGAAACACGGTGCGCTCCCTCATATCTGTCACTTGGCTGGGCTGTTCAGCCCGGCGTCTGACTCAACCATCGTGGCCCGCGCCGTGTTCCGTCGGCGGGCGTCGACTGAGCGTCGTAAGACTTCTTAAGGGAGGTCCCGACCGCTCATGATCCACCGCCCTGGACGATTCGTGTCACTGCAGCGACGTCAATCGTCCACCGTAGTGGATCAAGGCTCGCGGTCGACGCCGAATCGTCGCGTACCATGATCCACTATACCGATAGGGTCATGGCATGATCACGCCCAGCCGCCTCGTCTGCCTCCGGCACGGCGAATCAGCGAACGTGGTCGCCGGCGCCGCCGGCGTACTGCCTACCGCTCCGCTGACGGCTCGCGGCCGCGATCAAGCATCAGCGGCCGCCGCGGCCCTGGTCGGCGCCGACAATGCCGCGCAGTCGACCTGGCAAACGACGTTGCTGCCGGGTGGACGGCCGGCGGCCATCTATGCCAGCTGCGCCCGACGAGCGCGCGAGACGGCCGAGATCATCGCGGCCGCGTGCGGTATCCACATGACGATCATGGCGGATCTGGCCGAGGTCGACATCGGCGAGCTAGAGGGCGCAACCGATGCGCCGACCCGAGCCCGGACGGCCGAGGTGCTGCGGTCGTGGGTGGTCGACGGCGATCTCGACCAGCGGGTCGCCCACGGCGAGGACGGTCACGTGCCGTTCCTTGTCGAACGCACACACGACGGTTGGCACTGCCCGTCGTGGCCCGCGTCGTCCAGTGGCGACCGGACAGCGCTAGGCGGCGTCGAGGTCGGCCCGCGTGAACAGCGCGTGCAGAACGACCCCGGCCGCGGCCAGAGCCGGGGCGCCGCCTTCCTCGCGATCGATGACGCAGACCGCCGCGTCGACCTTCGCCCCGAGTTCACGAAGGTGTCCAGTCGAGATGACGATCTGGCCGCCCGATGTGACTACATCCTCGACCACGAGCACCGCTCGACCCGACACCTCGGCTCCCTCGGCCAGCCGAGCGGTGCCGTACGGTTTGGCCCGCTTGCGTACGAACGCACAGGGCAGACCGGTGTGCCGGCCGAGCGCGGTCACCACGGCGATCCCGCCCATCTCCAGACCGGCGAGCACCTCGGTGCCGGGCGGCACCAGGGCGGCCATCCGACCGGCGATGGTGTCGAGCAACGACGGGTCCGCCTCGAACTGGTACTTGTCGAAATACTCCGTCGCCGTTCGCCCGGATCGCAGGACGAAATCGCCCCGTACCCGGCTCACGTCGCTGACCTGTCGAGCGAGCCCGCTCAAGAGTTAACCGCCGCGCGGATCCGCGCCGCCACCTCGGCCGCCGCTTCATCCGACGGGTACGGATTCCGGGGCCAGAAGAAACCACGCAATCCGTCCCTACGTCGGCGCGGGACGACGTGGGTGTGTAGGTGCGGCACGCTCTGGCTGACTTTGTTGTTGATGGCGACGAACGTACCGTCGGCTTCCAGCCCGATCTCGACGGCGCGGGCGATGCGTTGGACCAGCGCGAAGTAGCCCGGCAGCAACGCCGCCGGCATATCGCTGAGGGTCTCAATGTGCTCGCGCGGCACCACCAGCGTGTGGCCCGGAAAGACCGGTCGTTTGTCGAGGAAGGCGACACCGTCCGGCGTGTCGGCGACGATGTTCGCGGGTATGTCGCCGGCGATGATGGCGGAGAAGACGCACGGGTTCACAGCACCCGACCCTATCGGCCGTCCCCGACGCCCGCGCCCGCCCGCCGCCGCCACAGATTCCGCGGCGATCTTGGGGCGGCGCGGACGCGCGGCGCCCACGAGAGCAGCGGGCGAGCGGCGCGGGCGAACGCGCGCAACCGTCGGCGCTACGCTGTGCCGGTGACGAACAGCCCAGCCGCTCACGGCTTCGAAACACTCGCCATCCATGCAGGTCAGGAGCCCGATCCGCGTACGGGGGCGGTGGTGACGCCGATCTTCCAGACGTCGACGTACGCCCAGGACGCGGTCGGCGCCCCCCGCCTCGGGTACGAATACAGCCGCACCGCCAACCCGACCCGAGACGCGCTGCACGAGTGCCTGGCGGCGCTCGAGTCGGGTCGCCGCGCGCTTGCCTTCGCCAGCGGTCTCGCGGCCGAGGACACGCTGTTGCGTACGGTCTGCCAGCCTGGCGACCACGTGGTCATCCCGAACGATGCGTACGGCGGCACGTTCCGCCTGTTCTCAAAGGTGGCCGAGCGCTGGGGTCTGCAGTGGACGGCGGCGCCGGTGAGCGATCCGGACGCCGTCCGCGCCGCGATCCGGCCGAACACCCGCGTTGTCTGGGTCGAGACGCCGACGAATCCGCTGCTCTGCGATCGCCGATATCGCGGCGTTGGCCCACGTCGCCCACGACGATGGCGCGCTGCTCGTGGTCGACAACACGTTTGCGTCGCCGTACCTCCAACAGCCGCTGACACTGGGCGCCGACGTCGTCGTGCACTCGACGACCAAATACATCGGCGGGCACTCCGACGTCGTCGGTGGCGCGCTGATCGTCGTCGACGAGGAGCTGGGCCAGCGGTTGGCGTACCACCAGAACGCCATGGGCGCGGTGCCCGGACCGTTCGACGCATGGCTGACCCTGCGTGGGATCAAGACCCTTGGTGTACGGATGGACCGGCACTGCGACAACGCCGAGCGGGTCGCGGCCTTCCTGAGTCACCACCCGAAGGTGGCCACGGTGGCCTATCCGGGCCTGGCCGACCACCCCGGCCACGAGATCGCGGCGAAGCAGATGCGCCGGTTCGGCGGCATGGTGAGCTTCCGGGCGGCCGGCGGGGAGGCGGCGGCGATCGAGGTCTGTAATCGGGCAAAACTGTTCGTACTCGGCGAATCACTCGGTGGCGTCGAGTCGTTAATAGAGCACCCGGGCCGGATGACACATGCAAGTGCGGCCGGTTCTCCGTTGGAGGTGCCCGGCGACCTGGTCCGCTTGTCTGTCGGTATCGAGACGGTGGATGATCTCCTCGCGGACTTGGAGCAGGCATTGGCCTGACTCATACGACTTGGTCGACGCGTGGCCACAGGGCCATGCGTGGTATTTCCCGTCGGAGGCACCGATGGCCCTCGAGGCCCTGGACGAGACACAGACCTGGGTGGGGGCGACCGCGAAGCAGATCGCCCGCGCGGTGCGACGCGGGGACGCATCGGCGACCGAAGTCGTGTCCGACCATCTGGCCCACATCACCGCCCGCGGTGACGTCGTGCGAGCCTTCCGTCTGCTGCGCGGCGGTGAGGCGTTGGCCGAGGCCGACGCGGTCGACGCCCAGGAAGAGCTGATCAACCTGCCGCTGGCCGGCGTGCCGGTCGCGGTGAAGGAGAACACGGCGATCGCCGGCCTGCCGACCTGGAACGGGTCCGCCCATGCGCGGACCGCCGTCGCCGCGGAAGACCATGAAGTGGTACGGAGGCTGCGCGGCGCGGGAGCCGTGGTCGTCGGCACGACCCGAGCACCGGAACTGTGCATCTGGCCATTCACCGACGACTGCGGACGCGGTGACCCGCAACCCGTGGCGCACCGACCGGACCCCGGGCGGTTCGTCCGGTGGCGCGGCGGCCGCGGTCGCCTCGGGCATGGTCCCGATGGCGCACGGCAACGACGGTCTCGGATCCGATACGGATTCCGGCAGCCGCCTGCGGTCTCGTCGGAGTCAAGCCGGGGCGCGGTGTCGTGCCCGCCGCGATGGGGGCGAACGACTGGTACGGGCTCGCCGAGCACGGACTGCTCACCACCACGGTCGCCGACGCCGCCGTCGGTCTGGCCGTGCTGGCCGGCTGGGCGCCGCCGCAGCTGTCGCCGCCCCGGGCGGCTGCGCGTCGCGGTATCGACTCGGAGCCCGATCGTCGGCGTGTTCCCGGACGCGGCTGCAAAGGCCGCTGTCTCCTCGGCGACGAAGCTACTGATCGGCGCCGGCCACGACGCGATCGATCGCAGCCCGAGCTATCCGACGCGGCTCGGCTTGCGCACGATCGCGACGTGGTGCGCGGCCGTCTACGACGACGCGACCGCCAATGGACTGGATCGGCGGGAGTTGCAGCCCCGGACTCGGCGACACATCGAGATCGGGCGGTGGGCGTCCCGCCACGGCTTCGTACAGGCCGAACACCGGGCCAAATGGCGCCGTGACTGCGAGGCATGGTTCGGTGACAACAAAGTCGACGTCCTGCTGACCCCGGCGCTCGCAACGTCGCCGCCAGCGGCCGAGGAGTTTCACACGAAGTCGTGGTCGGCGAACATGCTGGCCAGCATGCGATTTGCGCCGTACGCCGCGCCGTGGAACGTGGCCGGGTTCCCGGCGATGGTGGTGCCGATGGGGGTACGAACCGACGGTCTGCCCGTCGCCGTACAACTCGTCGGGCCGCCCGGCTCGGAGTTGCGGCTGCTCGCGGTGGCGGGACAACTGGAAGAGGCGTCGCCGTGGCTGCGCCATGCGCCGGGCTGGCCGCTGCGCAACACCGAACCGGCCTGATCGGCCGGGTGCCGATGGCCGACGCCAACCGCGCCGCAACGGCCTGCGACGATGGGCGGGTGCAGACGAAGTTGGTCACCCTCGCCGATGTCGAAGCGGCCCGATCGGTCCTCGGCGACGCGATCCGGCGCACGCCCATCGAGCCGTGCCGGCCGCTCCATGGCAAGCTCGGCGGCCCGGCGTGGCTGAAGTGCGAAAACCTGCAGCGCGCCGGCTCGTACAAAGTGCGCGGTGCGTTGGTGCGCATCTCCCGGCTGACGCCCGACGAGCGCGCGCGGGGCGTGGTCGCGGCGAGCGCGGGCAACCATGCCCAGGGCGTTGCCGTCGCGGCCGGCCTGCTGCACACCGAGGCGACGGTGTTCATGCCGCTCGGCGCACCGCTGCCGAAGGTGGCCGCCACGAAGGGCTACGGCGCCAAGGTGCGGCTGGTCGGCACGACCGTCGACGACGCGCTGGTCGCGGCGGCGGAGTATGCCGAGCGGACCGGCGCGGTGTTCATCCACCCGTTCGACCATCCGGACGTGATCGCCGGCCAGGGCACGGTCGCTCTGGAGATCCTCGAACAGTGCCCGGACGTGAAGACCATCATCACCGGCGTCGGCGGTGGCGGGCTGATCTCCGGGATCGCCGTGGCCGTCAAGGCGTTGCGTCCGGACGTACGCGTAATCGGCGTTCAGGCCGCCGGCGCGGCCGCGATGCCCCTGTCACTGGCGGCCGGCAAGCCGATCCGCATCGACTCCATCTCGACGGTCGCCGATGGCATCGCGGTCGGTTGCCCGGGCGAACTGACCTTCGAACACGTGAGCGCGCTCGTGGATGACATGGTCACGGTTACCGACGAGGACATCTCGCGGGCGCTACTGATGCTGCTGGAACGCGGGAAGCTCGTGGTGGAGCCGGCCGGCGGCGTCGGCGTGGCGGCGCTGTTGGCGGAGGCCGTACACGTCGAGACGCCGGTCGTCGCCGTACTGTCCGGTGGCAACATCGATCCGTTGCTGATGGTGAAGCTGATCGAGCACGGCCTGAATGTCGCCGGTCGCTATCAGCGATTCACCGTGCAATGCAGCGATCGCCCAGGGTCGCTCGCCGCGCTGCTGACACTCGTGGCCGCGCAGGGCGCAAACGTCGTCGATGTATCCCATCAGCGCCACGACCCGCGCCTCGGCCTCGGCGAGGTCGAGGTGGCGATGTCGGTCGAGACCCGCGGCGCCGAACACGCCGACCGGCTGGTCACCGCATTGCGCGACGCCGGATATCCGATCGCCGTCGGACCACACTGACCTGGATCAGGCTCAGCCCCGAGGTCAGGCAGGCCGACCGTGGACGGGTTGGCGAGCGCCGCGGCATCAGCCGCCGAACGGCTTGAAGTTGACGACGGTCACGTTGATCTCGGCGCCGCTGGGCGCCGTATACGACACGGTGTCGCCCGTGTGGGCGCCGACGATCGCATGGCCCATCGCCGATTCCGGGCTGTAGACCGTCAAATCGGTGGTGGACGCGATCTCGCGCGAACCGAGAAGGAATGTCTCGGTGTCGTTCTTGTCGTCGTCGAAGTAGATCGTGACGACCGTGCCGGCGGCGACCACGTCGGCCCTGGGCGCCTCGCCGACCTGGGCGGTGCGCAAGAACTCCTGCAGGTAGCGGATGCGACCCTCCTGCTTGCCCTGCTCCTCGCGGGCGGCGTGATATCCGCCGTTCTCGCGAAGGTCGCCCTCTTCCCGTCGGGCGTTGATTTCGGCGGCCATGGCCGTCCGGTTCGCGATCAGTTCGTCCAACTCCGCGGCGAGGCGGTCATGCGCTTCCTGGGATAGCCAGGTGGGTTGCGCGTCGCGATCGGTGGTGGACACGGCGATCTCCTTGCGTTGCTGACATTCATGGCCATTACGACTCAATGCCCGGCCGGTCGGCGGGGCATTGCCGTTACATGAACGTCCAACGTACCAGCGATGGCGGGTCCGTTTCGTGGCCTGCGGTCGGGTTTTCGGGTCGAAGTGCTACGCGTCAGTAGTGAGGCCTTGCCGCGGCGTACGGTGTGGCGAAATCAGCTTGCGGCGTGGCAGGACGGCACCTCGGCGATATACGGCCGGTCGGTCGTGGTGATCGTGTAGCTGACCGTGACGTCCGTGCCCGCCGGCACCCGGACGTTCGCCGTTCCGAGCACGCTGCCGTCGCGGGCCTCCGCGTCCACCGTGCACACGGCCGCCGGGGACGCCTTCTGGACGCGAAACTTAACGGTTATCGACGTTTTCGTCACGTTTGTGAGGGAAAGCACTGTTGGCGAATACTGCGGGCTGCCGTACTGCGTAAAGAGCTTCAGCGCGAGCAAAGCCGTGACCGCGACGACCGCGACCAGTACCAGCGGGAGCACCCATCGCCGTCGCTTCGGCTCGCGCCGCCGGCCGTAGCGACCGGGCGGGAACACCGGACCGGCGCCCGGCGTTGCGCCCCCGGGGACTGCTGAGGTCTGGGTCACGTCGGCTGGTCCCTGATTCTTCCGTCGTACGTGTCGGACAGAATGGTATGCCGCTGGCCCGATCGGCCCGCGAGCAGGTCAGCGTGGCCGCTCGGGCAAAGATAGCCAGCGGGCAATGCTGGTAAGCGGGTGGACGACGGCAAGCGGGCAACGACGGCAAGCAGGCAACGATCGCGAGCAGGGATGGACGGACTGTGACGATGAGCACCGACGGTGGGCAGGTTGACGATCAGCTCCGGCTGATGGCGGTGCACGCCCACCCCGACGACGAGTCCAGCAAGGGCGCGGCGGCGATGGCGAAGTATGTTTCCGACGGAGTCGACGTCCTGGTCGTCACGTGCACCGGCGGCGAGCGCGGCAGCGTGTTGAACAAGAAGTTGGACCGTCCGGAGATCTGGGCCAACATCGCAGAGATCCGCCGGGCCGAGATGGATCGGGCGCGCGAGATCCTGGGCGTGCGGCAGAGCTGGCTCGGTTATGTCGATTCCGGTCTGCCGGAAGGTGATCCGTTGCCGCCGCTGCCGGAAGGCTGCTTCGGGCTGGCCGACTTCGACGAGGCGGTCGGTGCGCTCGTGGCGCAGATTCGCGAGTTCCGGCCGCAGGTCATGACGACGTACGACGAGAACGGTGGCTACCCGCACCCGGACCACGTCATGTGTCACAAGATCTCGGTGGCCGCCTTCGACGCCGCCGGCGATCCGGACCGTTATGTCGAGTTCGGCGAGCCGTGGCAGCCGTTGAAGCTCTACTACAACATGGGCTTCAACAAGGCGCGGATGATCGCGCTGCACGAGGGCATGCTGGCCGCCGGCATCGAGTCGCCGTATGGCGAATGGCTAGAGAAGTGGGACGAGCGCGAGGACCACAGCGACCGGGTCACGACGCGAGTGCCCGCCGGTGACTACTTCCAGGCGCGCGACGATGCCTTGCGAGCGCACGCGACGCAGGTCGACCCGGACGGCTGGTGGTTCAAGGTGCCGCTCGCGATCCAGCAGGAGGTCTGGCCGACCGAGGATTTCGAGCTCGCCCGCTCGCTCGTCGACAGCCCGCTGCCCGAGGATGACCTGTTCGCCGGGGTCCGTGAGCGTGCCCGCGCGTAGGCGTACGCTCAAACGGATCTGACCTGCGGAGGAACCATGATCACGGTATTGGCCGCGAATGACTTCGGCGACAATCTCGGCGACGGTGTCGCCGGGCCGGTCGGCCTGCTGATCATCGTGTTGCTGGTGGTCGCCCTGGTCTTCCTGATTCGCAGCATGAACAAGCATCTGCGCCGGGTCCGGGACGATTTCCCGGACGACGAGACCGTCGCACGGATGCGAGCGGACGCGCTGTCAGAGCGCAGCCGCGGTCGGGCACCTCGGACCGCGACCGCGGCCACGCGGGTAGACGGCGTCGTCCCGAGCGACACCAGAGTCCAGGAAGCGAACGGCAACACCGGCGCCGGCGGCGACCCAGGCGCCGGCGCGCCCTGACGCCGATCCGTGATGGCACGCCGGTTGTCGTAAGGCGGACTCGGCAAGCGAGGTCGTCGCTTCGTATGCGAATCGGTCGGCGTTCGGTCGCTTTGCGTGTCCGCATTGTTTACCCGTTCCGCATTAGGCGAGACCTTCGGGGAGTGGGCCGAATTCGCGGCGGTCGCGTCGTTTATCGCGCTTGGTCGCGCCATTCGCACGGAAGCCTCTGATAACTTTCTGACATATTTCTGCACGGCCGCCACCAGAAGGAACACGTCGTCCGGCACCGGTTCCGGGTACGGGAAACGCTGTTTAGAACGGCTTCGAAGGCTAAAAGCGCGGTGTGTTGTGGTAGGCGCTTGCTCGGATCCCGGATGGGGATGTCCGACGTGTCCCTTTAATCAGCACGTCTATGTAGTGACCTAGTTTTGCGTACGCCGGGTTGTGGCCTACCGTTCCGCATCGGAGGACCGATTACAGCCCTCGCGAAGCTGAGTGGAACCGTCAGTCCTCACGAACCGGAGGCATGCGTCTTTCGCTCACCGAACGACGCTGCGTCCTCTGCGCTGCCGAAAGGGGCCGGCGGTGACGGACAGCGTGGCGGTGAGCCGACGAAGCTTCGTCGCGCCGTTCGCGACGTGCGCGGTCGGACTCGTCGTCATGATCGGTGGCCCGTTCGCGGCGATTTCTCCGATCCGTTGGCCGGCGGTCGCCGCCGCCACCGCCGTCGCTATCGTGGCGCAATTCGCCGCGCTCCGGGTCCGGCAAGGCACCCGGACTGTCTACTTCGCCTGGGGCGAAGCGTCGCTCATCATCGTGGTCTATCTTGTGCCGGCGGGCTGGGTTCCGCTGGTCATCGGGGTGGGATTCGCCGTCGGACATGGCCTGTTCCTGCTCCGGACAAACGCCCGATGGACCGTCTCGAAGACCGTGAACATCGCGACGCTCGCCATCTGCGGGGCGGCCGGCGCAGTAGCTGTCCACGCCGTTCGCACCGGCAATCGAGACGAGATCACGCCGCGCCTGATCGTCGCGCTGATCCTCGGCGGCGTCGTCTATTTCCTGGTCTCGTCAATCGGCGTAAATGTGAACAGCCAGGCGCTCGGCATTCTGTCCACGCCGCTGCGCAGCGCGATCGCCCGGACCGCCGTCGACAAGCTGCCCATGGTCGCCGGCAACGTCAGCGTGGGCATCCTCGTCGTCGTCCTGCTCGCCCGGGACCGCATGTGGCTGCTCCTGGTGCCGCCGGTCGCCGTACTGATGCATCAGGCGTACGTCTACCGTTCGCGGATCGCCGACGAGCGGCGCCTATGGCGAGACTTCGCCGACATCGCGGGCTCGCTCAACCAGCTCGACGAGCGATCGGTCGCCGTCGCCGCGCTGACCGGCACGCTACGGCTCTTCAGGGCCGAGTCGGCCGAGATCTGGGTCGACCGGAGCCCGGGGGAGGCGCGCGGCTATCGCGGCCGCGCGGAACTCAGTGGTGTCGATATCGCACACCTGACCGGCGCGACCGCGCCGACATCGAGCCCGGCCAGCGCAACTCGGGCGCTGACCATTGGCGGACTTCGCGTCGGTGAGCTGCGCGTCTGGATGCCGGTGGGGTCGAGCCTGGACAGCCGGGACCACATGGCGTTGTCGGCCGTCGCCGACGCGCTGGCCTCGGCGCTCCACGATGCCCTCGCTCACAACGCGTTGACGAAGCTCGCCGCGCGGAGCCTCCATGACTCCTACCAGGACGTCTTGACCGGCGTTGCCAACCGGTCGAGCTTGCTGACCGAGGGCGCGGAGAAGCTGCGGAACGGCGGCCGTACGCCGGTCGTGCTGTACGTCGTCGGCATCAACCGGTTCAAGGAGGTCAACGACACGCTCGGGCCGACCGCGGGTGACGACCTTGCTGCGGATCACGGCCGGGCGGCTGGCCGCGTTCGCGGGGCCGACCGATCTGGTTGCGCGCGTCGGTGGCGATGAGTTTGCGATCCTCAGCGAGTTGGAAGGCGCCGCCGATCCGCTGGCGTACGCCACCGCGCACGCGCGTGGCCTGGCCGCGGAGCTCACGGTCGCGACCGACCTGGCCGGGCTGCAGGTGGCGGTCGAGGTGTCGGTCGGGGTCGCGGTCGGGCGCGCCGACGAATTCGACATCGCCGAGCTGGTCCGGCGCTCTGGCATCGCGATGCGACGGGCGAAGCGTGGCGCCGGGGCCATCGCCGTCTTCGACGCGTCCGACACGCCGGCCGGAAGTGTCGACCGGCTCTCCGTCCTGGTCGATCTGCGGGAAGCCATGGAGCACGACGATCAGTTGGTGCTCGCCGTGCAGCCGGCGGTTGCGCTCGCGACCGGACTGCCGATCGCCGCCGAGACGCTGATCCGGTGGAACCATCCGCGCCGCGGGCCTCTCGTGCCGCGTGACTTCGTCGACCTCGTCGACCAGAGCGACCTGGTCATGCCGTTCACCCGATACGTCCTCGATCGGGCGTTGCGACTCGCCGACGAGTGGTGTCGCGCGGGCCTGCCGATGCGCGTGGCGGTGAACCTGTCACCGCGGAGCCTGGCCGATCCGAACCTGCCGGGCGATGTGAGTGATCTGCTCAAGCGGTACGGACTCGCGCCGAACATGCTGACCCTGGAGATCACCGAATCTGCGGTCGTCACCGGTCAGCCCATCGTGGCCGAGGTGCTGGCCGCGCTGCGAGCACACGGCGTGCAGCTTGCCGTGGACGACTTTGGCAGTGGATTCTCGTCACTCACGTTCCTGGCCCGGGTCCAGGTCGATGAGGTCAAAGTCGACTCGACGTTCGTCGCCGCGATGACCGAGTCGGCCGAGGCGGCCGCGATCGTCCGTACCACCGTCGATCTCGGTCGTCGACTCGGTGTGCGGGTCGTCGCGGAGGGAGTCGAGACTCCGGCGCAGCGATCGGCGCTGGAGGAGCTCGGTTGCTTTGCGGCACAGGGCTGGCACATCACCCCGCCGGTCCGGGCCGAGCAGGCTTTGGACGTCCTGCACGATTTGGCCGACGCGGCCGGCGGCGGCGAGGCGGCCGGCGGCGGCGAGGACTGACCACCGGCACTACGCGTCGATGAGGCGCACCCGGTCGCCGAGCCGTACGCGGCCGGCGCGGACCGGTTGGGCGTAAACGCCGGCACACGGCTGCTCGCCGAGGCCGGGCAGCGGCACGATCCGGTGGTGGTCGGCCAGCACTCGCAGGGCCCGTACGTCACGTGGCAGGCGGCCGTGGGCCAGCGTCGGAATCGCACAGCGCGGGGTGGCGGCGATGACGCGGAGAACCACCTCGTCACCGAGGCCGATCAGCCGCCCGACCCAGGCATCCTCAACGAACGCTCCACCGTCGGTCGCGCTCTCCGCACCCGCTTCGTCGGGCCAGCCGACGACTATGTTTGGCCGGTAGCGGATGGCGAGCGAGCCGCCGGCTGCCGCGTCCGCGCCAGCTGACCGATGCGCTGAGCCATCGTCCGGATCGATGCGGCCCTGCTCCTCGATGCGGCCCTGCTCCTCGATCCGGCGCAGCGTTGCCGTGGTGACGAGGTGGATCGGCGCGAAGTCGAAGAACGTGCCGGCCGGCGCCTCGGTGGCGAGGCGACTGACGTCGACCGGAACGTCGGCGTCCACTCCGTCGCGCAGCACGGCGTCCGGCTTGGCGCGATCGACCGTCGCGACCGCTGGAGGTGTGCTTGTCAGCGCGACCGGCTGCCCGACGAGGCGGGAGAGGACGTCGTCGGCGGCCGGGTCGGTCGACTCCACCACCGTGCCGTCCGGCGCGGCCACCCGTACGCCGTCTTGGGTCACCGTCGCCGCGAGCGTTAGCAGGTCACGCCACAGCCGCGGGTGCTTCGCACTGGCGACCTTGCCGGTCCGCGTGTGGACGAGCGCATGTGTGCGGTCGCCGGCGAGACCCCGCGAACCGACCTCGCTGGTGGTCAACGACTCGCCGAGCATCGATTTCACCGGGTAACGACGCAGGTCGATGATCTCGCAAATGTCGCAGTCGCTCACGTTCGGCTACGGTGCCACACTCCCACGGATCGTGTCCATGACCGGACCAGGTCGGCCGACGCGGGACCCGTCGGCCGTCGCTCGCGATGGTTGCGCTCAGACCGTCAATTCGGCGGGTACGGCGGCGAGCGCCTCTTGGATCGCAGCGACGAGTTGACGAGCGGACTCGGCGGTCAGTTCCAGTGCGATCCGGGCCGACGGTCCCTTCGACGGATCGGTGAGGTCGATATTCAGGGTGTGGCCGGCCATCGCGTGCACCGGGTGGTCGAAATAGACCGTCGCGTCACTCACATGCAGCCAATTGCCGTTCGGCCCCTTGCCGCTCCCGTTCACTGCGACGGCCACGGTCGTGTACGTACACATGCCTCAGCCCTTCAAATATTGGCCGTAGAAGGCCTCGATGCGCTCCCAGCCGTCGTTGGCCGCGGCAACCCGGTAGGACGGACGATCCACCGCGAAGAACGCGTGGCCGGCATCTTCGTACGCGTGGAACTCGAAGGTCTTGCCGTTATCGGTCAGGATCTGGCGGAGTTCGGCGACCTGTTCGGGGCTGGGGTACTTGTCATCGGCGCCGAACAGCCCGAGCAGCGGCGCTCGCAGGTTGGGCAGCTGGTCGACGATGTTCTTGCGCATCGGCATGCCCTCGGGCGGTGTACCGGTGACGAATGCGCCGTAGCAGTCGACGGCCGCGTCCAGATCAAGGTGGCACGCCGCGAGCACCGACTGGCGACCGCCGGAGCAGTATCCGATGACGCCGACCTTGCCGTTCGAGGACGGCAGGGTACGCAGGTAGTCGGCGGCGCCGCCGACGTCGCCGACCAGTCGCTCGTCCGGCACGCCACCTTGGGCCCGCGCGGTCGCGGCGGCATCATCGGGCGACGCTCCCGGAGCCTCGCGGAAGTACAGATTCGGGCAGATCGCGTCGTAGCCGAGCTCGGCGAACCGCCGGGTGATCTCTTTTGTGGCGCGGTCGTAGCCGGGCATGTGGTGAATGACGACGACGCCGCCGCGTGGTCCATCGCCATCGGGACGGGCAACGTAGGCCTCGATCTGGTCACCGTTTGCGCCGGTGATCCGCACCGTGGTTGCACTCAAGGAATCGCTCATGACCTGATGAAATCACGTGCTCGCGCCGCCCCCGGCGGCAGACCACCCTCGTCTCGGACGCCCTGTCAAGCAATGCGACGTATCCGTGCTGAACTCGTTGGCTCCGCAGAGGCCGCAGGCGAGCTGGCTCAACATCCGTCGCCTTGGCATGGAATCGTCGCTGCAAAGTATGGCGATATCGCTATAAGATGCAGCTATGCCGCACGCTGCCACCTTTGAATCCGTAGCAGATCTGGCCGAGGACCAGTGGGGTCTGTTCACCCGTCGGCAGGCCGAAGCGACGGGACTGGCGTGGACAACGGTCGCCCGTCTGGCTACATCCGGTGCAGCCGAGCGGATCGCCCACGGGGTGTATCGCCTGCGGGGGACGTCCGCAGATGATCATCTTGCGGTGCGCGCGGCCTGGCTGCAACTTGCACCCGACACCAAGGTATGGGAAAGAGAACCCGACCAAGGTGTGGTGTCCCACAGATCGGCGGCGGCGATGTACGACCTGGGCGAGCTGCCCGCCGACATCCATCAGTTCACCCTTCCGGTTCGGCGACAGACAAGGCGCTCGGACGTACGTCTCTACAAGGCCGCGTTGGCCGACGATGAGTGGAACAAGCTCGACGGGTTGCTCGTAACCAGGCCGGCCCGCATAGCCGGGGATCTACTTCGTACTCGTGAGGATCCGGGGGCTGTCGCTCACGTCATCGCTGATGCACTGCGTGCGAGCAAGGACAACCCGGGCACCGTGGCACGCGCGATCGCACCATACGCGTCGACCTTGGGATTGCGGACCGGCGATGGTCTTGCGCTTCTCGACTGGCTTCTCGATCTCCTACAAGATCCTCAACGCAATCTTTGGCTCGCTGAAGCGCGCGAGACATACGACCGCCACGCCGCGAACCGTGACCGGACCAGCCCATGACGTACCAAGATGGAGTTCCGTACAACACACCCGCCGCATTTCGGCGGGCCCTGACTGACAGTCTGCGTGCGATTGCCTCTGTGGACGAACGGTGGATGTTGTCGGACCTCCAGCGCCAATTCGCTTACGACCGGCTTCTGGTTCGCCTTTACCTTCTGGACGATGGCTGGATCCTCAAGGGCTCGACCGCGCTGCTCGCTCGCCACATCGCCGTCCGCCACACGATCGACGTCGACGTATATCGTGCCGTCAACCGAATGGAAGCCGAACGCGATCTTCGCCATGCCCTTCTTCTCGACGGCGGCGACTGGTTCACTTTTGACGCCGGACCGGGGCGGCCCATAGCCGACGGGGCTAGCGGCACACGTGTCCCGATCAACGCCCGGATCGGTACCGCGACATGGACGAAGTTTCATGTGGATATCGTCGCGGACGGCGTTGTCATGACCGGCGAACCGGACGACGTGCCAGCGCTGACGACGATTGCCATGCCCGGTCTACCCCAGCCGACCTTTCGCGCTTATCCGCTTCTTGACCACGTGGCGGACAAGACCTGCGCAATTTTGGAGCGACGGGGAGTGGCGCGCCGACCATCGACACGTTTCAAGGACCTCGTCGATCTCGTTACCCTTGTGGCGCACGCTCGGCCGGCTGCCAATGATCAATACCGTGCTCTCGCATCGGAGGCACAGCGACGCGGCCTCCAACTTCCCGCACACTTCGAGGTGCCGGACTCGACGCTGTGGGAACCGGGCTATGCGGCTGAGGCACGACGCGCCTTTGTCCCGATCGCTCGTAGTCTGTCCGAGGCGCTGGCCGCGGTCCGCCCCTTCCTCGACCCGCTTCTCGACGGCACGGCCACGGGCGCTTGGGATCCGAACGTCGGCCTGTGGAAACGCACATAGATGGCCGGCCCGCCGGCGCCGGTCGCCGCCGACGGATATCGACCGGCGCCTCCCGCGGGATGTGCAAGAGTGGGTCTTGTGAACCGCCTTGCCAGCGCCACATCGCCCTATCTGCTGCAGCATGCCGACAACCCGGTCGACTGGTGGCCCTGGTCGCCCGAGGCGTTCGCGGAGGCGAAGCAGCGCGACGTACCCGTATTGATCTCGGTGGGCTACGCGGCCTGCCATTGGTGCCATGTGATGGCGCATGAGTCGTTCGAGGACGCCGCGATCGCGGACGAAATCAACGCGAAATTTGTGGCGATCAAGGTCGACCGCGAGGAGCGGCCCGACGTCGACGCCGTCTACATGACCGCGACCCAGGCCCTCACTGGACAGGGCGGCTGGCCCATGACGGTCTTCGCGACGCCGGCGGGACAGCCCTTCTTCGCCGGGACGTACTACCCGCGTGACGTCTTCACCCGGCTGCTCGACGCGGTCGGCACCGCCTGGCGTGACCAGCGCGATGCCGTGACGAAGCAGAGCACGCAGGTGGTCACGGCGATCGCGGCCGCTCAGCACATTGCGGCCGAGGGCGGACACCTCGGCCCGGCTGCGTTCGACGCCGCGGCAGCGTCGCTGGCCGAGGAATTCGACGACGTGTACGGCGGATTCGGCGGCGCACCGAAGTTCCCGCCCCATCTCGTGATGCTGTTCTTGCTGCGCCACTATCAGCGGACGGGTGATGCCCGCTCGCTGGAGATGGCGCGGTCCACCGGCGAGCAGATGGCTCGCGGCGGCATCTACGACCAACTCGCCGGCGGGTTCGCCCGCTATGCGGTAGACGGCACCTGGACCGTGCCCCATTTCGAGAAGATGTTGTACGACAACGCGCTGCTGCTACGGGTCTACACCGAGATCTGGCGCCTGACCGGCGACCCGATGGCAGCCCGCGTGGCCGCTGAGACGGCCGGATTCGTCATCGACGGTCTCGGCACACCGGAGGGCGGCTTCGCCTCGGCCCTCGACGCGGACACCGCCGGAGTTGAAGGGTCAACGTACGTCTGGACACCGGCCGAGTTGCACGACGTACTGGGCGAGACCGGAGCTGAGTTCGCGGCCGACGTGTTCGGCGTGACCGAGGCCGGCACGTTCGAGCACGGCTCATCGGTGCTGCGGCTGGCCCGGGATGTCGACGACGGCTCGGCCGAGTTACGCGAGCGATGGCGTGCGACGCGAGACACGCTGCGGGAAGCACGCGAGCGCCGGCCGCAGCCGGGCCGCGACGACAAGGTCGTCGCCGAGTGGAACGGCCTCGCGATAACCGCGCTCGCCCACTTCGCCTCGGTCGCCGACGCGCTGGCCGCCGAGGACCTCACCGATGGCACCGCCGATGACGGCGTCGATGTGCTCGACGCCGCGACGACGCGGAGTCCGGCCGAGGTGCTCGACGCGGCCGTACGGGCCGGGGAACTGTTGCTCGGCACGCACCTCGTCGACGGCCGGCTGCGCCGCGTGTCCCGGGACGGCGTCGTCGGTGATCCGGTTGGCGTGCTCGCCGACTACGGCTGCGTCGCCACCGCGTTCACGGAGCTCCACCAGGCCACCGGGGACGTACGGTGGCTCACCGCGGCCGGCGGTCTGCTCGACACGGCGTTGGACCAGTTCTCCGACGGCTCGGGTGGTTTCCACGACACGGCGTCGGATGCCGAGATCCTCGTCGCCCGTCCGGCCGACCCGACCGATGGCGCCACGCCGTCGGGCAGCTCCGCGATCAGCGAGGCTCTGGTGACGTACACGGCGCTGACCGGCGAGACCCGCTACCGGGAGGCGGCCGAGACGGCGCTCGCTCGGGTCGAGCCGATCATCTCGACCCGGGCCCGGTTCGCCGGTCTCGCGGCCGCGGTCGGCGAGGCGTTGCTGTCCGGGCCGGTCGAGGTCGCCGTCGTGGGCGCGACGGCCGATGAGCGAGCCGCGCTCCGGCGTACGGCCGTGGCCCTGGCTCCGCCCGGGGCGGTGGTCGTGGCCGGCGAGCCGGACGATCCCGGTGCTCCGTTGCTGGCCCACCGTCCGATGATCGGCGGGGCGGCGTCGGCGTACGTCTGCCGGGGCTTCGTCTGCGATCGGCCGGCGACCGACCCGGCCGCACTGGCCGAACAGCTGAGCCCGAGCGGCTGAGCCCGAGCGGCTGAGCCCGAGCGGATCGCGCGGCCGGTCCAGGTACGCTGGCGAAACGATGGATACGAGGACCGGACTGCCCGTTGTCGGCATGGTCGGCGGTGGGCAACTCGCCCGCATGACGCACCAGGCCGCGATCGCGCTCGGACAATCACTGCGCGTGCTCGCCGCTGCTCCCGACGATGGTGCTGCCCTCGTGGCGGCGGACGTACAGATCGGCGCGCACAACGATCTCGACGCACTACGGCGATTCGCTCAGGGCTGCGACGTCGTCACGTTCGACCATGAGCACGTTCCACCGGCGATGATCCGCGCACTGGAAGAAGACGGCGTCAATGTCGCCCCGAGAGCCGCGGCGTTGCGATTCGCACAGGACAAGGCGGCCATGCGCGAGCGACTCGCCGAGCTCGGCGCGCCGATGCCGCGGTGGGCGCCGGTAACGACGGTCGCCGACGTCGAGGCCTTCGCCGCGCAGACATCGTGGCCGGTCGTGCTCAAGGCGACCACCGGCGGGTACGACGGCCGCGGCGTCTGGGTGGTCGGCTCGGCGGGCGAGGCGGCCGCCGTCGTCGAGCGCGGCACACCACTCATCGTCGAGGAGCGCGTACGTCTCCGGCGCGAGGTCGCGGTGATGGTGGCCCGTTCACCATTTGGTCAGGTCGCCACCTATCCGGTCGTCGAGACCGTCCAGCGCGACGGCATCTGTGTCGAGGTCATCGCGCCGGCACCGGACCTCGATCCCGATCTCGCCGTAGACGCGCAGGAGCTCGCCATCCGCATCGCGACCGAACTTGGCGTCGTCGGCGTCCTCGCGGTCGAGTTGTTCGACGACGGAGAACGCCTGTTGGTCAACGAACTGGCGATGCGCCCGCACAACTCCGGCCACTGGACGATCGACGGCGCCCGGACCTCGCAATTCGAGCAACATCTACGCGCCGTGCTCGACTATCCGCTTGGCGACACCGCAAGCACCGCGCCATGGGTCGTGATGGTAAACGTCCTGGGCGGTCCGGAGGGCGGCATGAAGCTGGACGAGCGCATCCACCACATGATGGCGGCCGAGCCGGCGGTGAAGCTCCATCTCTACGGCAAGCAGCCGCGGCCGGGCCGCAAACTTGGCCACGTCACGGCACTCGGAAGCAACCTCGAAGCCGTACGAGCGTCGGCCGGGCGCGCCGCCGCTTGGCTGCACAACGGTGTCGACCCGGATACAGCGCCGGGGACCAGCACCGATCGGGACCGCGAGCGGGACGAGGTTCGGGTGTGAGCGAGGCAGCAACATGAGCCCGGTGAGCGAGACTCCGGCCGTCGGCCTGATCATGGGCAGCGACTCCGACTGGCCGACGATGCGGGCGGCCGCCGACGCGCTCGACGAGTTCGGTGTCGCCTACGAGGTCGGCGTCGTATCGGCTCACCGTACGCCGCACAAGATGCTCACGTACGCGGAGCAGGCGGCCGGCCGCGGCCTCAAGGTGATCATTGCCGGCGCCGGTGGCGCGGCGCACCTACCCGGCATGGTGGCGTCGGCGACCACGGTGCCGGTGATCGGCGTACCCGTGCCGTTGCAGTTTCTCGACGGCATGGATTCGCTGTTGTCGATCGTCCAGATGCCGGCCGGCATTCCGGTCGCGACGGTGTCGATTGGCGGTGCGCGTAACGCCGGCCTGCTCGCGGTGCGCATTCTCGGCGCGTTCGACGCCGATCTCGCCAAGCGCATCGCCGAGTTCCAACGTGGACTCGCCGACATGGTCGCCGACAAGGAAACCACGCTCCGCGCGCGCCTCGGCTGATCGAAACCGGCCGTTGCGCGCGGACGGCATGAGCGCGGGCCAAACTCGCAGGTCAGGCCCGCGCATCGCTTGCGGGAGCCGGCACGACTTACGAACGTTCACCCGATGGCAACATTGATGGCGGGTGCAGATCGACGACCTCGGCGGGGCGCCCGCCGCCGACGATTCTCCGTCGCGCCGGCATCGCCGGCCGGCCGACTTCGTCGTCCGGCTCGCGCCCTATCCGTCCGGCGCGCCCGGGCGGGCGATGGCCGTAACGGTCGACATGGACCAGGCATACTTCTTCGACGAGCAAGGCGAGCGGATCGACGTCGGCTGGCGCTGAACGCGGACGCGCCACCGGCCACGAATCGGGGCGGCGCGATCGATTACTGCATCCGGTTGAAGACCGTCCAGACGCGCTGTAAGTTGCGCCGTCGCTTTTCGTAATTCGCGCCGACGCCGATCAGCACCGCCGCGATGATCGCCATCAGCACGAGGATCAGCGCGGTCGTCGAATAGCGGGCGATCTCGTTAATGGTCTCGCCGAGCAATGTGACACCGCCGATAATGACCGGTGCCTGCTGACGGCGGATAGCGCCGAAGATCGTCATGGCGGCCGCCGCGACTAGCAGGAGGGTCCGCCGCAACGGTGTCTCGCCGGTCGCGATCGTGATCGCGAGACTCGGCCCGAGGGCGGCCGTCAGCGCGACACCGTAGGTCACCCAGCTCGTCAGCTGCGGGTGCCAGCGCAATTCGATCCAGCCGGTGACCAGCGCGACGACCGCGATCCCGAGCGTGTACGCCTCCGGCACGGCGACCGACGTCACGGCCATCAACAGACACCACGCGACAAGTTCGTGGGCGGACGCGGTCCACATCAGCAGGCTGCGATAGAGCTTCGAGCGGCGCTGGCGCGCGGCCGCGATGCCGAGCACCGCACCCCACGCCCCGAGGAAGACGGCGACATGCCGAAGTGACTGGGCGGCGAGCACGAGCGCAAGAACGGCACCGGCGTACGCACTGACCTCGACCGTGAGCGTCTCGTTCACCGCCTCCGGGCGGCGGAGCTGCGGAAGAACAGCCGCCGTGACCAGCAACGCCGCCGCCACGCCGCCGACGACGAACGCCGCGTTGTACGGCTGCACCTTGAGGTGCAGGCAGATGACGAGTGCGAGCGCCTGAGCACCAGCGGAGGCGAGAATCCAACCGGCGATGCGGCTGACCGGAATGCGTCCCCAGATCGCCGCGATGATGCCGGCGCCGGTCGCCGTCGCCACCGTCCCGATCGTCGCGGCCGGCGTCGCGAGGCCGCCGATGATGCCGGCCGCGCCGCTCGTGATCGCGATGGCGATCACCATTTGGCGGGCGGCGCGCAGTGCGGAGGCCGCGTCGTTGTCCGGGAGCTCCCGGGTCAATGCGAGCGCGAGGTGACACATGGTCGCCACGCTCACCGCGGTGACCGGGCCGTCCGGCCAGGGCGAATTCTCCAAGTAGGGCGCGATCAACACAGTGACGGCGACGGCGGGAACGACGACGGCGACGGCTCGACCGACCATGACCGCACGCGAGCCGCCGAACCCGACCGCGGCCAGCACACCGGCGAGGGTCAACAGGACCGCCGTCGCGATCCCGGACGGGTGCCCGACCAGGTTCGCCGCCGAGCCGAGCTCGTGCAACGAATCGGGGGGTGTCGGCGGCCCGTGCCAGACCATCGACGGCACGATCCAGCGGTACGGGCCGACCAGCGCGGCCAGAATCGTCGGCGCGATCGAGGCGAGCGCCAGCGCGGTCGCGGGACCGGCAGCCAACAGAACCGCCGCCCGCCGCGGACTGGGGAGCCACGTGACGCGGCGGCGTAGGTCGATGATCCGCCGCGGCCGTGCCCGGACGATGGCCGATCGCAGCATCTCGGCAACGACAGCGAGTACCGCGCCGGCGGCAGCGAAGACGCCGGTCGTGGTGAAGTCGATGCGGGCCGCCATGATCGCGATGGTGAGTCCACCGATCGCGATCGCGCCGGTGGCGTACGCGAGCAGCGGCGCGACGCGTCGGGCGGTGGTCGCGAGCAGCGCGAGCGACAGGCTGAGCCCGGCCAGCGCAGCCACGAGGACACCGGTCCACGGTCGGTGGAGCGCGGCCGCGAACACGCCGGCGGCCCCGGTGAACGTGAGGATGCCGCCGGCCAGCGCGCCGCCGCCGAGCATGACGAGGTGATCGACGTTCGCGATGACGCGGTTCGCGTTGTCGGGGCCGGTGTGTGCGAGTTCGGGCATCGTGTTCGCCCGGACCGGCACGACCGTTGTCCGGCCGGGCAGCGCCCTTCGTACGACCAGCGCCCGGCGCGCCGCGGCGGCCTGTGCGAGCGCTCGCCGGAACGTTGCGCTCGCGGTGAACGCGACGGTGACGTTGACTGCCGTCGATCCGATGAGTGCCGCGGCGGTGCTTGCGGGGCTGGTCAGGCTCGCACCGATCGTGTCGGCGAAGAGGACGGATGCCACCGCGCCGCACACTGTGCTCGTCGCGCGATCGACCGACCGGGCCGCGACCAGGCCCGTCGCGGTCGCTACGACGCCGCTGAACAGCACCGGACCCCAGAGCCCGGTGCCGAGCGCCGCCGGCGCGGCCAGCGCCGCCAGCCCGATGGTCACGGCGACGCCCATCTTGGCGTACGCCCGGGGGAGCACGATCACGGCCGCGGCGGCCAGGAGCAACAACGCTTGGGGTGCTTGACCGATGTCACCGGCCGCCGCCGAGACGCGGCCACCCCAACCGGCCGGCATGACCTGCCAGACCGGCTGGTTGACCCGGAACACGGCGATCGCGGCCCGTACGGCATCGACCGACGCCCCGACCGCCACGCCGAGGCCGACGATCGTGGCGCCCGCCGTCGGACCGGCTCGCCACTGTTCCGGCATGGCTCGGGTGCCGGCGGCCACGCACAGCACCAGAAACGCGATCACGACGATCGCGAGCCCAGGCGCGGCGAGCGATGCGACGCGTCCCACGGCCACGATCGCCGCGGCCGTCACGGCGGCCGCGGCGGTCTCGTCGCCGTCCAGGCCGAAGAGCGTCTCCCGGGTGCCGCCAAGTCCCCGCGGCAGACGCATGCCGCCCTTCAGCGACGGTGCGATACAGAGCACGAGTGCACTGGCTAGCAGGATGAACGCGACGCCGACATCGAGCGGCTCGGCCGCCGACGTACGGACAGCGGCCAGCGTGACGGCGAACGCGGAAAGCGTTGCCCCGGCTACTGTCAGCGGGGCGTTGCGGCGGCGGGCGACCTGGCTGACCGCTGTCGCGGTGAGTACGGCGGCGACGGTCACGAAGCTCGCCGCCAGAATCGCGGTGACATTGACCGTGCCGGGCGGCGCGAGGGCGGCCGTGGCGGCGGCGATCCCACCGGGCAAGGCGAACGCGGCCGCACCCCAGCCGGCATCGGCCGCTCGCACGTCGAACACGCCCGTCCAGACCACGCCGACGGCGCGCAGCCACGGCCTCGTACGCAGCCAGGTGGTCTCCGGGTTGACCGCGACGGTGTCCTCCCCGACGCCGATGACCTCGACCAGCCCTTCGGTGCCGACGGTGTCGTGGGCACCCGTGTCGACCAGTGCGGGTTCACCGACGGCGCTGGCCTTGGGCGCGACCGGCGGCGTGCCGTCGGCTCGACCTTCACGCGGTCGCAGCCGCGGTGGGTCGAACACGGCCAGACCGATGACGGCACCCGCGATAGTGAAAGCCAGCAGGAGCACGGCCTGACCACCCGGCCGACCGGCCGCGATGGCGGCCGCGTAGCCGCCGGTGACGAGCGCCGCGATGACGCCCGTCCAGCTTTCCCGCTCGGTCGCGGCGGTGAGATTCAGCACGCCGATCGCGAGCGCCGGAATGGCGGCGGCGGCGATGCCGGTGGCCCACGGCAGCTGCCAGGCCCCGGGCGCCAGCACGGAGGCCAGCGTCACGCCACCGACGAGGCTCATCCGGCGCCATGGCAACGGCGCCATGACCATCGCAGCGATCATCGTGAGCAGCGTCGCGACCGGCAACTGGCCGGAGTGATGGTGCAGATGGCTCGCGACCGTGGCGGCGTAACGGCCGATGTCGGCGTTCCAGGCCGGCGTGGTCGCGGCGAGGGGGCCGGCGAACGCGCCCCAGCCACGGATCACGATGACGAGGGCGGTCAGTCCGGTCGCGATCGCGCCGGCAATTTGGGCGCCGCGCCGCGCGTACATCGGCAGCAGACGTACCAGGAACGCCGTGGCGACCAGTGCGACCGACGTCGCGATCAACCCCCAGCCGGGCAGCGTCATCGCGCCGATCCGGCCGAAACCGGCGACGGCGGCCGCGGTCGCGACACCGGCCCAGATCTCGCACATCGGCCAGTGCCGGAACAGCAAGCCGGCGGCGAGGCCGACGACCGCGGCGGTCACCAATGCCGCGCCGGCGCGGACGGAAGAGTCCGCGCTGGTCGCGCGGGTCAGCGCGATTGCCGCGGCCACGACGGCGGCGCCGGCCACCGTCTCCTGCAACGATCGAACGGCCGTACGCAGATACGGTCCGTGCGGATAGCGGCGGTGGGTCCGCATCGCGATCACGAGATCGATGGCGGCCACCGCGGCGAGAACCGACGCCCAGGACGCGGTGTCCCGAAGCCACGGATACAACAAGAGCGGAAGCACCGGCTGCACGAGCAAGATGGACGTGAAGCGCAGCATCGCGAGCTTGCTGAGTTCATGCGATCCAAATGCGAACCCGGCGGCGATGAGCGCGACAACGCCGGCGTAGACGGTCGCGCGCAGGCCCAATCGATGCAGGCCGCCGACCCAGGCCTCCTGCGCGTCGAGCAGGATCAGCAGCATGCCGAGCGGAGCGACCCATTCGGCCGTCGTGATGAGTCCTCGGCGGGCGAACGCGATCGGCAGCAGGAGCGCGACGACGGTCAGGACGGCGAGGATCAGCGCGCGGAGTTCGCCGGCCAATGAGGTGTAGATAAACGGCGTCAGCGCGACGGCCACCGCCATGACCGCTGCTCCCAGGCCCAGCACCAGGTTCTGCACCGAGCGGACGGTTGTCTCGGGAGGGTGCGGGTGATGCGCGGTCGCGCCGGCCGCGGGCGGAGTACGAGGTGCCGACGCCCCGACCGGTGCGCCCTGTCGGGGCGGCACGCGCGGCGGTGCTCCGCCGGCGCCCGTGGTCGTACGACTACCTGGGGCGCGGGTGTCCGGGACGCGAGACTGAGCCGCCGGGCCGCCGGCCGGAGTACGCGGCGACGTCGCGGTGGTCGTGCCGGCCGTCCGGGATGCCTGGGCGTCCGGGCGAGCCGAGGCCGTCGCGGCGCGCGCGGCCGGCGGGATCCGACCGGCGCCGCTGGCTACCGCGGGATCGGCCGGTCCTGATTGGACGCCACGTCCGCGACGGATACTCCGACCGCCCCGACCTGCCTCGGCGGATCGCTGGAGCATCGTCCGGATCGCGATGGCGCCCTGCAGCCGGGCCATGAGCGCGCCGCGTTCGTCGACCATCGCCCGGCTGCGCCGTTGCATCGACGAGATCGTGCGATCCAGCGTTGCCAGCTCCGCCTCGATGGGCGCGCCACAGCTCGGGCAGCCGGTCGCGGTCTCCGCGGTCGCGCCACACGTCGAGCACGGGTACGTTCCCACTCGGCCTCCTGTCGGTTTCTACACCGAAGGATGCCGATCCTCCGCCCTTGGCCGCTAGTGCGAACGATTCGCCACGCCGATACAGATGCACAGATCTGTGTTCGGTCGATGCCGTACGCGGCGGCTATGGGTTGTCGTGCTGCGAGGTGGCTTAGTCAGTGGCACCGAGCGGCGGTGTCACCGAGCGACCCATGCCGCGATACTCCCAGCCGCCACTGACCCATTGCGGCGCATCGAGGCAGTTCATTGCGTCGATGATCCGTGGCGACGCGACGAGGTCGCCGAGCTCGATTGGGTCGAGATAGCGGAACTCGTCCCACGCGGTCAGCACACAGACGAGGTCGGCCCCGGTGACGGCGTCGGCCAGCGTCTTGGTGTACTCCACCTCGGGCAGCTCGCGCTCCGCGTTGAACATCGCCTCCGGGTCGTACACGGCGACATCGGCACCGGCCCGGGACAGCCGGCGAACGACCGACAGGGCGGGCGAGTCACGTACGTCGTCGGTGTTGGGCTTGAACGCCGCTCCGAGTGCGGCGATCTTGATCCCGGACAGGTCGGGGCCGGCCGGCCCGTACGGTCGGCTCAGCAGATCGGCGGCGATCTCGACGACCTTCTGGCGGCGGCGCTGGTTGATCAGATCAACCTCGTGCAGGAAGCGAAGCGATTCGCCGACGCCCAGCTCCTGTGCCCGGGCCTGGAAGGCGCGGATGTCCTTGGGTAGACATCCGCCGCCGAAGCCGATGCCGGCCCGAAGGAACTTGGTGCCGATCCGGCCGTCATAGCCGATCGCACGGGCAAGTTGCGTCACGTCGCCGCCCGCGGCCTCGCAGACTTCGGCCATCGCGTTGATGAAGGAGATCTTCGTGGCCAAGAAGGCGTTCGCGGCGACCTTCACCAACTCCGCGGTGGCGAAGTCGGTAATGACGACCGGGATCTCCCGATCTTCGGTGACGGCGAGGTCGAACGTGCCCTTGTGGGCGGCGTAGAGCATCTCGTACGCCCACTCGGTCTTGACACCGAAGATCACCCGGTTCGGCCGTAGCACGTCCTCGACGGCGAGGCCCTCCTGCAGGAACTCGGGGTTCCAGGCCACCTCGACCCCGAGGTCCGGGCGCGTGTGGCGGGCGACCAGCTGCTCGACCCACTCCGCGGTGCCCACCGGGACGGTCGATTTGCCGACGATGAGGGCCTTGCGAGTCAGGTGCGGGGCGAGCATGGTGACCGCGTTCTCGACGTAGCTTAGGTCGGCCGCCACGCCGTCGGCCCGTTGCGGGGTGCCGACACAGATGAAGTGCACGTCGCCGAACGCGGCCGCCTCGGCGAAGTCGGTGGAGAAGCGCAGCCGGCCACTGGCCAGGTTCTTGCGCAGAAGATCGTCGAGGTTCGGCTCATGGATCGGCACATCGCCGCCGGCGAGCCTGGCGATCTTGTCCGGCTCCACATCGACGCCGAGCACCTCGTAGCCGAGTTCGGCGAAGCAGATGGCGTAGGTGGAACCGAGATACCCGGTGCCGAGGAAGGTCAGCCGGGGTCGGCGCGCGCCGGACGGCGGCGTGGCGGGCGTCTGCAGTGGGTTGCTGGAGAACGCGATGGTCACGCAAAGCCTCCGGTCACAGGGGAATATTACCGACTTTGGGCGGATTACCGGCCGAGTTGGTGAAGCTCGACGCGTTGAACTACGCCTCATGCACCGGTGAGGCGTGCGGTCGACCTCGACTCGGATGAGACTCGCGAGGTCCGGGGGGATCCCGTGAACCGCGAGAATAGTACGCCGAAGCTCCGCCCGGGATTGTCCGGGCCACGGCCAGGCCGTCGTCAACTCACATTACCGATGAGTAAGCTTCGGGTTCGGCCGGCGGGTTGCCGGTCGTTCGACGACCTGTCGCAGGTCGGCCGGCGTCCCCCGCCGCCACCGCGCACGGGTGGCTGTAAGGGACGGGTGGCGGCGGTGGCCGACTTCGATATCTATCAACTCACCGAGGAGTACGACGCGATCCGGGCGGCTGTGCGCGAGGTGTGCGACGCGAAGGTGGCGCCGAACGCCGCTACCGCCGACGAGCGCAGCGAGTTCCCGCAGGCGTCGTACGAAGCGCTGCGCGCGTCGGACTTCCACGCGCCGCACGTGCCGGTCGAGTACGGCGGGGCCGGTGCCGACGCACTGGCGACCGCGATCGTGATCGAGGAGGTGGCTCGGGCCTGTGCGGCCTCGTCGCTGATCCCAGCCGTGAACAAGCTCGGCACTATGCCGCTGTTGCTGGCCGGCTCCGACGATCTGAAGCGCCGCTACCTGCCGTCGGTAGCTCGGGGCGACGCCATGTTCTCCTACTGCCTGTCCGAGTCCGGTGCCGGAAGCGACGCCGCGTCCATGACCACGCGGGCCATCCATGACGGCGATCACTTCGTGCTCAACGGCGCGAAGCGGTGGATCACCAACGCCGGAGTCTCCGAGTTCTACACCGTCTTCGCGGTCACCGACCCGGTCGCGCGCTCTCGCGGCATTTCGGCCTTCGTCGTCGAGAAGGGCGATGCCGGTGTGAGCTTCGGCGCACCCGAACGCAAGCTCGGCATCAAGGGCTCACCGACGCGCGAGGTCTACCTCGACAACGTACGCATCCCGGCCGACCGGCTGATCGGTGCCGAGGGAAGCGGCTTCAGCACTGCGATGCGTACGCTCGACCACACCCGCGTGACGATCGCGGCGCAGGCGGTCGGGATCGCGCAGGGCGCGCTCGACTTCGCGAAGCGCTACGTGAGCGAACGGATGCAGTTCGGCCAGCCGGTCGCCGAATTCCAGGGCATTCAATTCATGCTCGCGGACATGGGCATGAAGCTGGAGGCGGCCCGCCAACTCACGTACGTGGCCGCGAGCAAGTCGCAACGGTCGGACGCCGATCTGACCTACTTCGGCGCGGCGGCGAAGTGCTTTGCGTCGGACGCGGCCATGGCGATCACCACCGATGCCGTCCAACTGCTCGGCGGCTATGGCTACACCAAGGACTACCCGGTCGAGCGGATGATGCGCGATGCCAAGATCACCCAGATCTACGAGGGTACGAATCAGGTGCAGCGCATCGTGATGGCCCGACAGCTGCTTGCGAGCATGAGCTGACCAAGCCGTTCCGGCGGATGGTTTCTGGCATAAAGAGCTGAGGATGCCTTTCTGATCCGGGTCGGCAGTGTCTAGGCTGCCCGGATGCGAACCCGTGTGATCGCGCTGTCGGCGATCTTCTACCTAGCGGTCGGGGCCCTGCTTCTCGGCGTGCTGTTCGAGCTGTGGTCGGACGTGCTGCCGAATGCCCTGTCCGTACGAATCGGACACAACACCGAGGGCTACATCCTGGCCCTCGCCATTGCCGCTTGGATCCAGTTCGTGCGGCCGAGGATCGCCGGGTCACGCGCTGAGTGGATCATCACCGCAATCGCCGCGCTCGCCTTCGTCGGGCTGACGATCTATCTGCTCGCCGGACACGGCGTTGCCAGCCGCTTCAAGACGCTGAACGAAGGCACACTGGCCGCCGCTTTGCTCATCCCGTACGTCCAGCTCCGGCGGCCGCTGCCCCGGCTCGTTGCCGCCGTCGCCGTGCTCGTCATCGTCGCGGTGACCATCGTGACGAACAAGTCGGCCGAGACCACCGATATGGCCGAGACGTTCGGGATGATCATCCTGGGGATCGTTGGACTCGACGTCGTCGACCGCGGCATCCTCGACCCGGCCGCGAAGACGTCGCCGATGCCGCGGTGGTGCTGGTACGCCCTGCTGATCGTCGCGCCGGTCATCTTCTCGCTGGCCGAATACCACTGGGGGGCCGGCACCACCGGCGTTCTCGGCACGACCGTCCGCTTCCTCGTACGCATCACCGAGGCGTTCATCTTCGCGCTGTTCGTCGAGGTGTTCTTCGCCGTCGGGCTCGGCCGGACCGGTGCGCCGGCGCGGGCACCCCGGGTCGAGTTGACCGAACCGACGACGGCGACGCCCGCGCCCACCATGTAGCGCGCCGCTTGACGACTTCGACCCCGGCTCGCGTGACAATGCGCCTCGCGGCTGCGCTACGCATCGGCGTCCCGTACCGGCGGATGGTGATCTGAACTCGACGCGCGTGTCCACATGGCGTCCGACGCAGGTTTGTTCGCGCGGCGCGGCAACGGGTCGGGATGCCGCAAGTTATCCACAGGCGTCAGTTCCGTGGTTGTCCGCCGTCGCGGCGCTGTAGAAGACTGCCACCGAAGCCGAGCCGGGCATCGCGCTGAGTTGTCGCCCATCGCGGCCGGATTGACCAATGTGGACCTTCAACCCGCGGAGCGTGACGAGATGCCCGATCACGGCAAGGACCTCGGCGCCGACCTCTATCACTTGTGGCTGGCCGGCAAGGCCGATCTGCCCGCCGTGGCCGGCGCCTACAGTTCGGCGGCCGGGAATGTCTCGGCGACCGACAACGACATCTACTCCGCTATGTGGCGGCCGACGCGATTCGGCGGAGACTCTTACGGCCCGGTCTTCTACAGCTGGACGACCTTGCGCGACGAGCTCGCGTCGATGTTGAGCGACACCACGCAGAACCTCACCTTGACCGGCGAAGCGCTCTGCCTCGCGGCGACCGAATATGCCAAGACCGACAGCGTGGCGGCGGCGGAGATGAAGCGCTTGATCAATATCGATGGGGTGTCGTCGTGAGCTTCGAGAACCTCATGGCCGAGGCGGCCGAGATCCAGAAGAGCGCTATCGGGCACCAGGTTTCCAATTCGATGGCCTCGGCCGGCAGGGGCGCGGCCTACGCCGAGAAACAGATCACCGCGAAGGCGCAGAGCGATTTTGCCGACATTCCCGGGCTCTACGAGCCTTTCTCCCTGATGCCCGACCCGGCGTCGTATCAACCGATGATCCGGGATCTCGAGAATGCGATGCACACGCTGTCCTCCGGCCAGGGCAACAGCGACCCGATCGACGGCCCGATCTATCCGGCCAATCCGACCCTGGACAAGCTGACCGGCACGGAGAGCTACATCGAGAACTGGACCGGCCGGGCCGCGGAAGACTTCAAGCGCAACTTCATCGATCCGTTTCCGGCCGTGGTCCGCAACCAGTTCCTGCTTTCCGCGGTGCTGAAGGCGGCCCTGGAGGCGCACCAGGAAATGTGGAAGCGCGCGCGAAGCGACATCGACAACATCGCTACCGCGACCATCTCGGCGCTCGACCACATGGACGACTGCGGTTCGAATGACTGGTCGCTCGCCTTCACGGTGCTCGGCGCCGTGGTCGCCATCGCCGCGGTGCCGGTGACCGACGGCGCATCCCTTTTCGCCTTGGCCGCGGTCGGCTCGGCGGCGTCGGTGGCCAGCGCCGTCGCGCCAAGTGGTGACGAGAAGCGGCGGTTCAGCGGCGAGAGCGCCGGGGCGGTAATCGCTCAGATGCGTACGGCGATCACGTTGCTCGCCGACGACATCGCGTCACAGGAGGCGAAGATCGCGAAGGCCATGAACGACACGTACCGCACCGTGACAGCCGGCCGGACGTCGTTCGTGTCCAACCGGCCGCTGCTGGCCGACGCTAATGCCGGCAACGTGAAGGGCGATCAGGGCCTGGGGTACGCGTCGTGACCACCGTGCACCGGATCAGCAGCGAGGGGAGCCGGCCATGGGCGTGCTAGCCGATCGGCTGGACAGCATGCAGGTGACATCCACCTCGCCGGATGGCCAGATCGCGGGCGTTCTGCGCAACCGCACCGAGGTGCTGATCGCATTCCGGCCCGGCAGTTACGGCCGGTATTCGGAGTCGGTCCTCGCCGACCAACTCGGCGCGCTCGCACGGCTGCTCTGGGCCGGCCGGACCCGGGAGTATTACGTCGCTCTGAGTGAAGCCTTCGGCGAGACGATCACGGGAGAGTCGCCGGCGATCAGCGAGCGCGATCGCTACTACCGGGCGGCCCGCGAGGAACTCGTAGCCGAGGGCCGCTCGGCCGACGGTCTCGTGTACGTCGGCGTACAGGGCATGCGTACGTGGGCGGTGCGGGTCGCCGACGGCATCATCCGCGAGCTCGACGAACACGAGTTCGCGACGCGCGTCTACGAGGCATCGCACGCGATGATCAACGATCAGTTCGCGAAGATCCGACAGCTGAAGAACTACTGCTACGCCGACGAGGTCTAGTCGGCGGTCGCCTCGACATGGTCGCCCAGCGGCGGACCGATCGGCGCCGCCCGCCTTCTCGGCGGCCGGCGCAGCGGCTGGTCGGCATCGCCTACCGCGAGCGCGTCCCGGTCCTCGTGAAGATCCGACGGTGCGTCGCGTGGTTGGGCCGACGTGGCCTTCTTCCGCGACTTCTTGTCGGCCTTGGTCGCCTTGCGGTGCCGCGTCATCGGCTCACTTTCGCGCAGGTCTGAGGGTTCGTCAGCACTGGGCGTACCCGGACACACCGACCATAAAACAGCACGCTCGACCCATCACCGCCGCCCGGCTGTACAGGGCGGCGGCACCTGCGGCAGGATTTCACGCGTGGACGTTGTGCAGCGGCGGCGCATCCGCGTTCTCCTCGTCGAGGACGACGCCGGAGATGCGTTTCTGGTGCGCGAGTTGTTGGCCGAGGTGCAAGCGCCCGTCGACCTGTCCGTTGTCTCCACCGTCGCCGAGGCCACGGCCGTCGTCGACACGGTCGACTGCGTCCTGCTCGACCTCGACCTGCCGGACGCATCCGGGCTGCGCGCGTTGCAATTGCTGTTGATCACCCGCCCGCAGGTCGCGGTCTGCGTCCTCACCGGGCTCTCGGAGGAGCGCCTCGGCGAGGAGGCTCTCGCCCACGGAGCCCAGGACTACCTGATCAAGAGCCGGGTTGACGGAGTCCTGCTGGAGCGCGCGATCCGATATGCCGTGGAACGGCGGCGAGCCGAAGACGCAGCGTTGCGCCTGCGGGAGTCGGAGCTGCGCCAGGCCGAGTCGTCCCGTCTCGAGCGCGGTCTGCTGCCCCATCCGCTGGTCGACGAGGTCGCCATCGAGCTGCGGGGCTTCTATCGGGCCGGACGTCAGCTCGGCGTGCTCGGCGGAGACTTCTACGACGCCGTACAGACCGGACCGAACCGGATCTCCGTACTCGTCGGAGACGTCTGTGGGCACGCCGCGGAGGAGGCTGCGCTCGGCGTTGAGCTCAGGGTGGCCTGGCGCGCGCTCACCCTCGCTGGCGTCGGTGATGACGACCTACTGGCGACGTTGGAACGGATCCTCGTCAGTGAGCGACGTGCGGACGAGATCTTCGCGACGCTCGCGATGGTCACCGTTGATGTCAGAGACTCGGCGCGCGGCCGTCCGGACCGCGGGTCATCCGCCGCCGCTACTCATCGACGGTGGTTCGGTCACGCCGTTACAGCTCGCGCCGTCGCTTGTCCTGGGTCTGCTTCCGGGCCGGACCAACGAACCTACGGACGTCGAGCTGCCGGATGGTCGGTGGGGGATCCTCGTCTACACGGACGGGCTGATCGAAGCCCGAGACGACGGCGACTGGCTCGGGACGGACGGCCTGTGCCAGCTGATCGAGGATTTCGTCGGCGCCGGCGGTCAGGCTACCGCCTTGCCCGAGTGGCTGGTCGCGGAGGCGGAGCGCCGCAACGGCGGCCCGCTCGCCGACGATGTCGCGATGCTGCTTCTCACCGGCGACAGCACCGCGCCGCTGGCCGTGTCGGCGAGCGATATGCCTCAACAACGTCAGCCGGCGACCGGCTCGGGAGCGGATTCACCGGTCGTGGTCGGCGCGACCACCGCAACGTCAAGGGACAGTTCCGCGAAGACGCCCATCGACGCGACTGTCGTCAACGCGAACGCGACCACGACCCCGTTCACAGCGACGATGCCGATCACGACCGAACTGCCAATTGCGCCGGCGACCGGCTCACCGGCGAGCGGTTCACCCGCGGCCGGCTCACTACCGAGCGGCTCACCACCGAGCGGCTCACCGGCAGCCGGCCGCCGGCGGCCGGGGCAGCCGCCATCACTCCCACTCCCGGAAGCCATGCATGAAGCGTCCGTCCGACTGGTCCCTGAGCGCCCGTATCGCCGCGCTTTGCCTGACAGCTGTGGTGTTGCTGACACTGCTCGCCGTCGGCGCGGCGATCACCGCCAATGAGAACAGTCATCAGCTCAGCGTGTTGCTGAACCAGATCGGTCCGCTGCGAACCAACACGCAACAGCTCGAAGTGCAGATGCTCAATCAGGAGACCGGCATCCGCGGGTACGCCATCGAGTCGAGCCAGGCGGCATTGCAGCCCTACACCGATGGCCGGACTCAGCAAACGGCGCTCGTAAGCCAATTGCGCGGCTTGGCCGCCCATCGACCGAAGGTCCGCGCGGATCTTGCGGCGGCCGAGGCAGCGATCGCCGATTGGCAGGCGAAGGTCGCCCAGCCCGTGATCGACGCGGTCCAGGCCGGCGATCACGCAACGGCTCTCTCGTTGATCGATCCGGACTCACGCGGCCAATTCGACACCGTACGGGACCGGCTGGACACGATGGCCAACGATGTGACGGCGTTGCGCAACAGTGGCGTGTCCGATGTCCAGCGGTTGAGTCACGCCATTGTATGGGCGCTGATCGCGTCCGGCATCGTCATCGTGATCGCCGGCTTCATCCTCGCCGTGCTGCTGCGCCTGATGGTCCGCAACCCGGTAGCGCGGCTGGCCGAAAGCGTACGGCAGGTCGCCGCGGGCGACTACAACCATACCGTCGATGTCGCCGGCCCGCCGGAGGTAGCGAGTCTCGGCGCCGATGTCGAAGAGATGCGGCACCGGATCGTGGCCGACCTGCGTGTCGTACAGGCGGCCAACGACGCGGTCGAGCGCGCTAACGCCGACCTCGCCAGCGCGAACGCCCAACTGGAGAGCCAGGCCGTCGATCTGCAGCGATCGAATCAGGACCTCGAACAGTTCGCTTATGTCGCGTCGCATGATCTGCAAGAGCCCCTGCGCAAAGTGGCGAGCTTCTGCCAGCTACTTCAGCGGCGCTACGCCGGCCAGCTCGACGAGCGCGCCGACCAATACATCTCGTTCGCGGTCGACGGCGCCCACCGGATGCAGCGGCTCATCAACGACCTGCTCAAGTTCTCCCGCATCGGACGCGTCACGAGTGACTTCACCGACGTCGATCTCGGTGCGATCGTCGCGGCGGCGGCCGACTCCAACGATGACGCGCTAGCCCGAGTAGACGGCACGGTCGAGGCGCTCGACCTGCCGACGGTCCGGGGCGACGAGGGGCTCCTGATCGGGTTGTTCGCCAACCTCATCAGCAACTCGATCAAGTTCCATCGGGTCGATACCCCGGTGCGCATCCAGGTGAGCGCCGACGAGCGCGACGACGAGTGGCAGATCACATTCCGCGACAACGGCATCGGCATCGACCCCGATTACGCCGACAAGGTTTTCGTGATTTTTCAACGCCTGCACGCGCGCGATGCCTATCCGGGAACCGGAATCGGACTCGCGGTAGCGAAACGGATCGTGGAGTATCACGGCGGCCGAATCTGGGTAGATACCAACGTGGACGACGGGCGCAGCGATCTGCTTCACTGTGCGGGCCGCGCCGCCGACCGTCGAGCAACGCGCCGCGGTGGAACAGCCGGTAGCGCAGGCGGTTGACGCCCTCAACACCGCCCACTGAAGGAGTTACCGCGATGACCTCCGTTGCGACGAAGGCGTGCCGATCGAGGTTCTGCTCGTCGAGGACGATCCCGGCGACGTGTTGATGACGCGCGAGGCATTCGAAGAGCACAAGGTTCGCAATCATCTCAACGTGGTGTCCGACGGTGCCGATGCTCTGGCGTACGTGCGCCGCGAGGGCGAATTCGCCGATGCCGCTCGCCCGGATCTGATCCTCCTGGACCTGAACCTTCCCAAGCGCGATGGCCGTGAGGTGCTCAAGGAGCTGAAGACCGACCCTGACCTTCGCGAGATCCCGATCGTGGTGCTAACGACGTCGGCGGCCGAGTCGGATGTTCTGGCGAGCTACCAGTTGCACGCGAACGCGTACGTCACCAAGCCGGTCGATTTCGAGCGTTTCATCTCGGCGGTGAAGCAAATCGACGACTTCTTCATCGATCTGGTCAAGCTGCCTCGTCGCGCCGTTTGAGACGACCGTCGCCTGACCGCCGCTTGATAGCCCAGACATCGTTGCCACCGCGAAATAGCGAGTGGCAACTTCGTTGGACGGCGGCCCGCCACGGCCAACGGAAAACCGCCGACCGGTCGGCCCGACCGGCGGCGAACGGAATCGCGCGGCGCATCGACGGCGACCGGCGCGCGCATCGACGACCGATTGATCTAGACACCGAAGCCGGCAGCCGATGGTCTGGCAGCCGGCGTCGGGGATCCCGCAGCGTGTGGGAGCGACCTCAGTCGGTCGAGGTGGTCTTGCCGGTCGAGGTCGTGTTGTCGGTCCGGGGCGCCGGAGCGGTGCCGGCCGCTGGTGCGCTGCCGGTTGCGGCGTATTGGCCTTGGTCGGCGTGGTCGCGGCGGTACCCGTCGTGGCGCCGGTGGTGCCGGAGCCCGTGCTGGTGGTCGCCGGGCCGGTGCTGGCCGTTCCGGTCGCAACGGGATAGCCGTTGACGTAGGCGCCGTTCTCGGCGGCCGTGGAGTCCGCGACCGTCTGCTCGATCTTCTCGAGTTGCGCCTGCTCGCGTGACCGGATGAGTTTGCGGCCGAATTGCGCGACGGCCGCGCCCGCCCCGATGCCAGCGGCGGCGGCCACGATCACCCAGCGCCATGTGTGGGTCTGCTTGCCGGCGAGAGCATCACGGGCCGCTGTGCTGCGGCGGTATGCCTCGTCCTTGGCGTCCAACCCGCGCTTGCGGGCCTCATCGGCGCGCTTACGAGCTTGCTTACTGCGCTTGCTGGCCTGCTTTCGCATCTCGGAAACGCGCGAACGCGCGTCCCCGGCGATGTCCTGGGTGCGACCGGCCGCCGTGTCGAATGCTTCGGCCAACTCCTGCCAACCAGCGACCGCGGTGCGTTCGGCGGCGCGCCCCACTTCGGTGAGATTCTGTAGCGCCGTCTGCGTGGCTTTTTGCCTAGACACGGTACGACTCCCATCGCGAGATCAGGCGACCGTTGTGGCCGCGTATCTCATCGTCTGCCCGGATCGGTAGTCTAGTAAACCGGTACACCCGGACGTGGCGTTGCCTAATCTGGGCACCGACCTGCTGGTAGCTCGATTCGACAGTCGATTCGACAATAATGCCGATCCACGCCTCGATTGCAGCGATCCGGCACCGGCCGGCTTCGTCGCGATCACGGCCGGGGATTGGGACGAGGCGGCACATGCGGTCGGTTTGACGTGGGTCGCGAGGGTAACGCCGCGTCATGGACTTCATCCTCTGGCTCATCGCAGCCATTCTCGTCATCGCCGGGATTGTGTCGCTGTTCCGCGGCTCGATCCTCTGGGGCATCGTGCTCATCGTCGTGGGCCTTCTCGTCGGGCCCGGTGGGGTGAGCATCTTCACCTGAGCCTCCGGCCCGGTGCATCGCCACGCATTTGTGGCACGCTCGTCGCATGAGCGGCGATGACCAGCCTGCCGTGCCAGGGCCGACCTCGATTGGGCGGTGCGCGTCCAGCGTCTGGAGGCCGAGGTCGCCGGATTACGGCGAGCGATGGCCAGCCGTGGCGTGATCGAACAGGCTAAGGGTGTGCTCGCCGAGCGCCTCGGGTGCCCGCCCGAGGATGCGTTCAGCATCTGTCGACCATGTCGCAGCGCTCGAACGTGCGGCTCGCGGATGTCGCGGCCAGTCTGCTCGCATCCATGGGCACGGCCGCTGCGGCCGGGCCCCCGACCGTACCCGGACGTCCAGACGCCGTGCCGGCAAGCGATAGGCCGCTGGGCGGCGCGGCGTTCGTCGAGCCGACAACCACCACGGGTACGGATCCCAGCCGCGCCGGGATGGCCGACGGTGTCGATGTTCCCGGCGGCGTCACGGATCTCGAGTTCGCCGCGGCCTACCGCGCGGTCGGGCTGGCGGTCGCCGCGGCCCGCGATCTCGGCGAATTGGCCGAGGCTCTCGCGGGGATGCGGCCTCGCGCCGGATCTCGTCGCCATCTATGACGCCGAAGATCTGGGCAAACCGCGTGGCATGTCGATCAGTCAAGACGCCGTCGCGGCCGGGTTCGATGGCACCGAAACCGACGACACCGGCGATCTAGCCCTCGCCACGCTGTCCGCGGGCCACCCGATGTGGCGCCATGGCGGGGCGGGACTTGCTGCGCGAATGGCCGCGCATCTGTTACGCGGGACCGACGGCGTGCTCGGCGTGCTCGCCTTTGGCTGGCTGGACGGGCCCGATGGGCCTCGCGGCTTCACGACGACCGAACGCGGCTACCTCGGCGCGTTGGCGCCGGTCGCCCAGCGCGCCGCGGCCGGCATGTGGGGCGGCCGCGCGCATCCGGTCGCGACCGCCCTCGATCTGGGCTACGACCCCGGCTTCCTCCTCCAACCCGTACACGACGACGGCGGCCAGGTGGTCGACTTCCTCATCGAGTACGCGAGCGCCAACGTCCCTGACATGGCGGGCCTGTCCCGAGCCGAGCAGGTCGGTCGGCGTTTGCTCGATACGTACCCACACCTTGGCCAGTCCGGCGTGTTCGAGGCGTACCGGCGAGTCCTGGCAACCGGCGAGCCGTGGACGCGGGGTGCACAACAGGAAACCGTCGTGCTGGACGGCGCGCCGACCGTTATCACCGTCCGCCGCCGGGCCGTCCGGGCCGGCACGCATTCCGACGCGGGGCTGCTCGTCACCTGGCATCGCGACGACGACCGGGTGCGGCGGGAGCGGCAGTTGCAGCGGATGGAGGCGCTCGGCCACTTCGGCTGGGCCGACTGGGATCTCCTCGGCCGCCAGACGTACTGGTCGCCGGGCATGTTCCGGATCTTCGGCCGGGATCCGTCCCGGGGACCGCTGCCGTTCAAGTCGCTAGCGGACGCCGTCAGCGACACCGAGCAGGACGCCGTCACCGCCATGGTCAACGCGGTCAGTCGCGGACAGGCTGCCGGGGCCGAGTTCAAGTTGCAGCACGACGGCGTCAGTCGCCACGTTCGGGTGATCGCCGAGCCGCTGCCGGCCGGCGACGGTCGGGTCATCGGCGTGCTCGCGGTGGCGCAGGACCTGACCGAGGCCCGTACGGCCGACGAGCGCATGCTCCGCGTGCAGGCGCAACTGGCCGAGCAGCGGCTCAACCTCGCCGCCCAGCGGGAGGTGACGCGGGAGCTGCGACGCGTGCTCTACCCGGGCGTCGAGATCGATGTCCGCTCCAGCGGCGTCCGGGTCGCCGGCCGGCACGCCGCGCCCGGCGACGATCTGCACCTGCGAGGCGATTTCTGTGACGCGACGCTGCTCGACGACGGCCACATTCTGTTCGCCATCGGCGACAGCTTCGGCAGCGGGGTACGCGCCGGTGAGGTGCTGGCCCGGCTGCTCTACCCGGCCCGGGCGCTCGGCAACGCCGGCATGTCTCCGGCCGCCGTGCTGCGCATTCTGAACGCCGACCTCAACCGCGACGAGGTGCCGCCGCTGGCCAGCACGGTGGTCGGCCGATACTGCCCGGTCGACCGTACGGTGATCTGGGCCCAGGCCGGCCACCTGCCACCCGTACGGCTTCGAGACCGGGGCACCGCGATGATCGAGCGGCCGGCCGGTCCGGCGCTCGGCCTGCTCCCGGCGCCCACGTTCGAACAGGCCCGTCTGCCCGTACGGGACGGCGACATGATCGTGTGGATGACCGACGGAATGGTCTTCGACCGCTCCCGCCCGGACTCCGACCCGTGGCCGGGCCTGCGGCGAGCGCTCGCGGGCGCGCGGCGCGCCGGCGGGCTGAGCGACGTCCTGGCTCTCTGCCGCACCGACGCGGCTGGCGACGAGGCGTGTGTGCTCGTGCTCGACTCGCATGGCGGTGGGTTGGACGCCGCCGCCGGCTCCCGCGCACGCAATGCGCGAGCCCACGCTCGATGTACGTCGCCCGGGTGCGCGCCCGATCAAACGTCCGATCAAACGTCCGATGAGTCGGCGGATCAGACGCCGGATCAGGCGGTGGCCTCGGGTGGTGCCGACGCCGCCGCTTCGACCGAGTCGTAGACCGATATGACCTGGTCAATGCCGGACAACGTGAACAGGTCGGCGATGCGCCGACGTGGGGCGGCCAGGGCGAACCGCGCCCCGGTCGAGCGCGCCTGGCGGTGCAGGGCCACGAATGCACCGAGTCCGGTCGAGTCGCAAAACGTCAAGCCGGCGAGGTCGAGCACGACGTGTGCGTCCGCACGCGAGCCGGTGGCTCACGGCCTCCTTGAGCGCTCCGATCGAACCGAGGTCGAGTTCTCCGGCCAGGGCCAGTACGGTGACCCCGGAGGTGCCGGGGTGAACATCGACTACGGTCAGCTGCGATCTCGCATCGGTCACCGCACCGTTATAGCGCACCGCGCACGGTTGCGTCCCGCAGGTGTGGCCGTGCAGTCGCTGGGTAGTAGACACTCAACGACACGTGCCAAGCGGAGGGGGCTGTCGTCATGATGGCTGTTCGTGGCCGGCACGAGGGGTGTGGAGCGTGAGCACCACCCTGGTGTGCCGCGTTCAGCGCCGCCTGCCCATTGCGGTGGTGGCCCTCTACGGCACGCTCGACCAGTCGTCCGTTGCCCGAGCCGTCGTCACGATGCGCGACTGCCTGGCCGAGGCGCCGACCGTGCTGCTCGTGGACGTGTCCCACCTGGTGGTGGCGTCCGCGGCCGCGCTGCGCCGCGTCGTCTCGCTCGTCGCCGAAGCGCGGGCGTGGCCAGATGCGCGGATCGGGTTCTGCGGGAACACGTCCGAGACCAACGCGTTGCTGGCCGAGTACGAGCCGGTCGACCGCCCCTCGGTGTATTCGGACGTCGATGCCGGCGTCGCGGCCGCCCTCGACGTGCCGGTCGCGACCCGGACCTCGCTCGCGTTGCGCCCCGACGCGGAGGCACCAGCCCTAGCTCGCCAGTACGTCGTGGACACGTGTACGGACTGGGGGATCTCCCGCGTGGCAAAGCTCGCGTCGTTGGTCGCGTCCGAGCTTGTCACGAACGCGGTCGTCCACGCCCGGACACCGTCCGTGATGGCGCTTCGGTTGGCGAACGACACGCTGCATGTGTCGGTTCGTGACAACGACCCGCGGCCGATGTTTCGGCCGGATCCCGGACTGACCGGCGCTCATGACGGCGATCATGGCCGTGGCCTGCTCATTCTTGACGCGATGGCGGATGAGTGGGGCACCCATCCGACGGCGGATGGCAAAGTGGTCTGGGCCACAATTTCCGTCAAACCACCGCGTAATCCCAGCGGGCGAAGTGACGTCTGAGGCTGGCTGGACTGACAGCTTCTTGACACTCGCGGCCCGCCAGATATGGTGGACGTACGCGCTCAGTCGCGCTGGCGTTCGAGAAAACGGCCGCCAGGTCGTGCTCAGGGGTGTCGCCGAATGGTCGGCTGGTTCATGCGTGATTCCGCTTCTTAGGCGGCCACGCACCCGCAATCGACCTGACAGACGCCACAGCACGTGGAGTTTCCCTCATGGTTTCCATCATCACCCGTCCGGCGGCATCGGTTACCCGCATGTCCGCACCTGCCAGTAGCTCGCACGAGGACGTGGACGCGTTCGTCGCCGCGAAGCTTGAACTGATGTCCACATTGGACATCGACGATCCCGATCGAGACCGCACCCGCAGCGACGTGATCTGTGCCTGCTTGCCGATGGTCCGGCGGGCGGCGGCCCGCTTCGCCGGTCGCGGCGAGGGTCTCGACGACCTGATCCAGGTCGCGACGGTCGGTCTGATCAAGGCGGTCGACCGCTTCGACGCCAGCCGTGAAACGCCGTTCGTCAACTACGCGATGCCGACCATCGTCGGCGAAATCAAGCGGCACTTCCGGGACAAGAGCTGGAGCGTACGAGTTTCCCGCGCGCGCCAGGAGCTTTACCTGGAGATCAGTCGGCTGATCCCGACGATGGCGCAGGAACTGGGCCGGTCGCCGTCCGTGTCCGACCTCGCCGAGCGGCTCGGTATCCCCGAGTCCGAGGTGCTGGCCGGCATCGACTGCGGCCAGGCGCACACGGCCCGCTCGCTGTCCACGCCGGTAGGCGAGGACGACGGCGCGGTGCTGTCCGACGTACTGGGCGCTCCCGACGAGCGTCTGGAGTCGGTCGCGGACCGTCAGGCCCTGCACGAGGCGCTGGCCGACGTTCCGTTGCGCGAGCGTCAGATCCTGATGCTCCGCTTCTTCGCGAACCTGACGCAGAGCGAGATCGCCGAGCGGGTCGGCGTGTCGCAAATGCACGTGTCGCGATTGCTCACCCGTACGCTGGCCGATCTGCGTGCCCGTCTCCTCGTCGAGGAGTAGGTCGCCGGTGGGCGAGCCTGGTTAGTCACCAGCCGCTCAACGCAAGACAGGGCATGGCCTCCTCGGCCATGCCCTGTCTGTTCGTCTGCGGTTGATCGGGGCCGGTTACTTGGACGGCTGCGGCAACTCGCACTTGAGCTTCGGGTTCAGCCCGACGTAGTTCAGCGGTCCGGCCACGATGGTGATGGCCGTCGTGCCGAAGTGCGCACACGTTTCGCTGTTGGAGCCGAAGTAACCACGCTGCCACGCAGCGATGGTTCCGATGATGAGCCAGATGACGACGATTACGCCGGCGGTTCGCACGGGGGTCCTCCTGTCCTGCACGCCGTCCGATGGGGTGGACGCTTCCGCCACGCGTGATTCCCCGTCGTACCAAGGATTAATCCAAGCGCAGGTCGCGGACCTGAAACCCGGCCCGCGAGCGGGGGGCTAGCGGTCGTACGCTGCGGTGACGAAGTCGTGACCGTTAACGGGACTGTCTCGCGTTGACGTAGACGGATAGATTGACGGCCGAATAGGAGCGTGGTCGTCGGTGGACGTCGAGATCGTGGGCAGCACCGGAGTCGTCATCGTCGCCACTCGGGGCGCGGCCGGTGCGGGCGAGGTGCTGCTGCGTCATGGTGGCGGCAGCCAGACCTATCTTGCGCTTTCCGAGGAACCGATCGAAAAGGGCACGACCGTCCTGGTGATCGGCAACCTCGGTGGTCGGACGGTCTCGGTCATGCCGCTCTCCGGTGGCAACTGAGTCATCACCGGTCGGCCGGGCATCCGGCCTACCGTTTCGCGTCAGATCCACGAGGAGGATCGATGTTCGGCTATCGCGTGCCCGACCCCGACGAGGCCATGCTCATCTCCGGCCGCAAGTCGAGGAGCGACAACACGCCATTTCGGGTTGTCACCGGGCACGGCACGTTCGTCATGCCGGTGTTCCGGCGGGCCCGATTCATGACACTGTCGATGTGCGAGGCCGAGGTCAACGAGGTCTGCGTAACGAAGCAGGGAATATCGCTGAACGTACGGGCGGTGATCGCGTTCAAGGTCGGCAACGACCCCGAGAGCATCGTCAATGCCGCGCAGCGGTTCCTGTCCGACCAGGATCAGATGTCGGTGCTGACCGGTCGCATCTTCGCCGGTCACCTGCGCTCGATCGTCGGCTCGATGACCGTCGAGGAGATCGTCACCGAACGACAGCGTCTCGCGACCGAGGTGCTCGAAGGATCAAAGGAAGAGATGGCCCGGATCGGGCTGCACGTTGACTCCCTGCAGATCCAGTCGATCGACGACATGAAGATCGGCTATATCGCGGCCATGTCGGCCCCGCACAATGCCGCGATCCAGCGGCAGGCGCAGATCGCGCAGGCGCAGGCCGACCAGGCGTCCGCCGAGGCCGCACAGCAGTCGCAGCGGGCACAGGCCGAGTATGCCCGGCAAACGGCGATCGTTCGTGCGCAGTACAAGGCCGAAGTCGACAAGGCGCAGGCCGAGGCGGCACAGGCCGGACCGCTCGCCGAGGCGAAGGCGCAGCAACAGGTCATCGCCGCGCAGACCGAATTGGCGCAACGCGAAGCCGAGCTGCGTCAGCAGCAACTGGTCGCGGAGATCGTCCGGCCGGCCGAGGCCGAGGCCGAGCGCGTCCGCCTGATCGCGGAGGCCGATGCGGCCAAGATGAAGATCCAGGCCGAGGCGGCCGCGTCGTACGGACGGGTCGCGCTGGACCGAATGCTCATTGACCAGTTGCCGGCCATCGTCAAGGAGGCCGCGCAGGGCCTCGCCAACGCGAACGTGACCGTGCTCAACGGCGCCGACGGCCTGGGCGATGTCGCCGCCGGCCTGGTGAGCCAGGGTCTGGCGATCTTCGAGGCGGTACGCAAGAACATGGTGAGCGCGGCGCCGGCCGACCCGAGCGAGCAATCGGCCAACGGCCGCCGGCCGGAGCTCGATCCGTCGCGATAGCCACCCACGCGATCACGTCCGGCCCCGCCCAGTCACGGCGGGGCCGGACGCTTGTGTATGGCACAAAGTTTGCCGGATCGCGCGAATGGCGTCATGAGAATGGTCTTCACGTGCCGATCTGCGCGCACGGATGGCCGGCCCGACTCGTGCGATAACTCTGCGATCGCGACCGGCCGGGATGGGCAAATGTCCTGATGAGAGCGCGACACATTGGCTGCTCGATCGATCGCCGCACGTAGTCTGTGAGTCTGCTTTGGACGGTACGTTCGGCCGATGGTGAAGCACGCCTTTATCTGAAACACACTGCAGATGTCAACGGTTGAACTTCGAGATTCCGAAGCGGAAGCTGACCCCACCATTCATCGACGTCCCTCTACCCCCAAGGAGGATCGATGCGTACACCCCGGCGCATCGCAGCCGTCGGCATCGCGGCCATCGCCGTGGTGGGTGCGATCGCATTCACCGGTACGGCACGGGCGGCGGCACCGTCGAAAGCGGCAACACCGGCAACCGCCGTGACCACAGCGAAGGTCCGCACCGACGCCTGCGCCCACGTCGCACGGCAGATCCACTGTGACGCGATCCGCATCAGCGGCGGAAGTGTCTCGGCCGACGGCGTGAAGCCCAACGCCGCCACGCCGTCCGGTTACTTCCCGGCCGATCTGCAGTCCGCGTACAAGCTGCCGTCGTCGACCGCGGGCACCGGTCAGACGGTGGCGATCGTCGACGCGTTCGACGACCCGTCGGCCGAAGCCGACCTCGGCGTCTATCGCGCCCAGTTCGGTCTGCCCGCGTGCACTACGGCCAACGGCTGCTTCCGCAAGGTCAGCCAGACCGGCACGACGTCCTACCCGCGCAAGAACGGCGGATGGGCCGAGGAGATCTCGCTCGACCTCGACATGGTCTCCGCGATCTGTCCGAAGTGCCACATCCTGCTGGTCGAGGCGTCGTCGGCGACAACGACGAATCTCGGCACGGCGGTCAACGAGGCGGCCGCGCTCGGCGCCACGCGAGATCAGCAACAGCTATGGCGGCGGCGATACGGCGCGACACGTCGGCGCCGTACTACAACCACCCGGGCATCATGATCACGGCCAGCTCCGGTGACGGTGGTTTCGGTGTCGAGTTCCCGGCGTCGTCGCGGTATGTCACGGCGGTCGGCGGTACGTCGCTCACTCGGTCAACCAACGCGCGCGGATGGGCCGAGACCGCGTGGTCCGGCGCCGGCAGCGGCTGCTCGACGAGGAACCCGGCGCTGTCCGGTCAGGCAACGTTCAACACCGGCTGCGCCAACCGGGCGGTTGCCGATGTGTCGGCCGTGGCCGACCCGAACACCGGCGTCGCCGTCTACGACAGCTTCGCCTACCAGGGCTTCTCCGGCTGGCTCGTGTTCGGCGGCACGAGCGTGTCGTCGCCGATCATCGCGTCGGTGTACGCGCTGGCCGGCAATGCGGCATCCGCAACCAACAATTTCCCCTACACCCACGACTCGTCGTCGACGTTCAACGACGTGACGTCCGGCTCGAACGGGACCTGCTCGCCCACGCAGCTGTGCCACGCGCGGGTTGGCTGGGACGGTCCGACCGGTCTCGGCACCCCCAACGGGACCGGCGGGTTCTAGAGACCAGCCACAACCACACCGTCGCGGCCACCGGGAGTCTCCGGTGGCCGCGACGTGTGCGCCGGACCGGTCGCCTCGGCCCCGAGCCGGTCGCCTCGGCCCCGAGCCGGTCGCCTCGGTCGGGAGCCGGTCGCTTGGGCCCGGAGCCGGTCGCCTGGGCCCGGAGCCGGCCGCCCGGCGACGACCGTGTCGACATATGGCCGGCCGACAGTGTCGTCGCGGCGGTCATGGATGAGATGGCCGTGCCGCGGCCGGCCGGCCCGGCGGTAACGTGGGCGTCCAAGTCAACGATGACCGCCGGCCCGAGGAGATTTCGCACCATGGACAAGACTGTCGCCACTCCGGCGCAGGCCGTTGCCGACGTCCCGGACGGGGCATCGCTCGCGGTCGGCGGTTTCGGGTTGTGTGGCATCCCGAGCGAGCTGATCGCGGCGCTGCATGATCGAGGGGTCAGCGGGCTGCGGACGGTGTCGAACAACTGCGGCGTCGACGACTGGGGTCTCGGCATCCTGTTGTCGGCGCACCGCATCGCCCGCACCACCGGCTCGTACGTCGGGGAGAACAAGGAGTTTGCCCGGCAGTACCTGTCCGGCGAGCTCGAGGTCGAGTTGGTGCCGCAGGGCACGCTGGCGGAGCGGCTACGGGCCGGTGGCTGCGGCATCCCGGCGTTCTACACACCGGCCGGCGTCGGCACGCAGATCGCCGACGGCGGGTTGCCGTGGCGCTATGACGCCGACGGATCGGTCGCGGTCGCGTCGCCGGCGAAGGAGACGCGAGAGTTCGGTGGCCAGACGTACGTCCTGGAAGAGGGCATCGTCTGCGACTTCGCGCTGGTGCGTGCCGCGATCGGCGACACGCACGGCAACCTCGTCTTCCACGAGAGCGCGCGGAACTTCAACCCGCTATGCGCCATGGCGGGCACGATCACCATCGCCGAGGTCGAGGAGCTCGTCGCGCCGGGCGAGCTCGATCCCGATCGGGTCCATCTGCCGGGCATCTTCGTCCAGCGCGTCGTCGCGGTCGGACGCCGGCAGCAAGCGCATCGAACGCCGTACCGTCCGGCAGAGGGGCTGAGCACCGTGGGACTCACACGCGACGAGATGGCCGCGCGCGCCGCCGCGGAACTCGAGGATGGCCAGTACGTCAATCTCGGCATCGGGTTGCCGACCCTGATCCCGAATTTCCTACCGTCCGGAATCCACGTCGTGCTCCACTCGGAGAACGGGATTCTCGGCACCGGCCCGTACCCGTACGAGGACGATGTCGATCCCGACCTCATCAACGCCGGCAAGGAAACGGTGACGGTCAACCCCGGCGCGGCCTACTTCGACTCGGCGCTGTCGTTCGGGATGATCCGCGGTGGCCACATCGACGTCGCCGTTCTCGGCGCGATGCAGGTGTCGGCGGCCGGTGACCTGGCGAACTGGACGGTGCCCGGAAAGATGATCAAGGGTATGGGCGGCGCGATGGATCTCGTTCACGGCGCCCGCCGGGTCATCGTTCTGATGGAGCACGTTGCCAAGGACGGTGGGCCGAAGATCGTCAACGAGTGCTCGCTCCCGTACACCGGGCGCAGCGTCGTTCAGCGGATCATCACCGATCTCGCCGTGCTCGACGTGACGCCGGACGGGCTTCGTCTGGTCGAGACGGCGCCCGGGGTGTCGGCCGACGACGTCCGTGCGGCGACCGAACCCGAGGTGCTCACCGCCTGAGTCGGGCGGTCACCGGACAGCGTGCGTGACCAGCTCGGCGCCGACGCGGGCGCCGAGCTTGGCCGCGTCGGTGTTGCGGCACAGCACGATCGTCGCCCCGGCCGCGAGCGGCGCCACGAGCCAGTCGACCGGGTCGGGATGGGTGTCCGTGTCGATCAGCACGCGCCCTCCGCTCGGCACCTTGAGCACCGCCGCGCGCTCGGCCGCACGCGTACACAGGTCGGCCTGGGTTTGTTCGTGGGTGACGGCGTTTGCGTCGGTCCAGCGCAGTGCGGGCGTTGCGGCGGTGACCTGGCGTGCGCGCCGAGAAATGATCGCCATGGGTACGGATTTCCGACGAGAAGTCGAGGCAGCCGTCGGGAACACTCGGTAGCGGCAAGCCGAACGGGTGGAGCCCGACCACGTAGCGCTCCATCGCGGGCCATTCGGCGCAGGCTGCAGCGACGGTGAGGAATGCGACCTCGGCCGGGTCAGGTGCGGTCGTCACGGCCAAGCCGACCGTCCAGCAAGCGAGCAACACGGCCGCGGTTTGCCAATGCGGCGGCAGGCCCACCGCGGCCCATTGACCGGGCTCGAGGTCGAGGTCGTCGACGAGCGTGTTGGCGGTCTTCGCGACCCAATTGCCGAGCGTCGCGCCGGACAGCTCGGTGCGTTCGCCGGTCGCGTCGTCGTAGAACGTGAGCAGCGGCCGGGCGGGATCCGGCGCGACGAGCGTCTGGAACAGGCCACTGACGGTGTACAGCTCGTTCATGTGTATCTCCCTGATTCACCGTACGCGGCTGCCGACGCGCCGACGTTAACGTGTCGGCCGGAGTCGCCGCTCGGCTCCCCGTGATCACCGGTCGCGAGCGCCGCCCGAGGGCGTGTGGTGAGTCGCCCGGGTATGCAAGGGGCGGTGCGGTCGAAAGCCGGTGACCATGTGACGGTTGCCGTGCCGTGTTGCAGGGGTATGCACGCCTCGCTTCCGGCGTAGGCTTGCCGTGGCGGCCCACCGGGCGGGTCCGCGTGCGGTTGGTCGAGAATGTTGGCAGGCCTTCGACAACGGCGCGCCCGGGCAGCGGTGAGCCTGACAGCGACTTGGTAGGGGAAAGGAATCGCGGTCGTGAGCGACGGTCGTCCGCCTCTCGTTCTGTTCGACGCCACGAGCGTCCCAGCAGACCGCGGAGGCGTCGGGCGGTATGTGGACGGTCTGCTCGGCGCGCTCAACGAGATGGACTCGAACCTCGTGGTGGTGGCGCAGCGCTCCGATCTCGAGCGCTACACGCGCATGCTGCCGGCGGCGGTCGTCGTCGGAGGCCCGTCGGCCATCGCCCACCGCCCGGCCCGGCTCGCTTGGGAGCAGACCGGCCTGCCGCTGCTGGCGACACAGGTCGGGGCGAAGGTGATCCACTCGCCGTTCTACACCTGCCCGATGCGCGCCCCGTGTCCGGTCACCGTCACGGTGCATGACGCGACGTTTTTCACCGAGCCCGAGCACTACGAGAAGTCTCGCCGGACGTTCTTCCGCTCCGCGATCAAGACGTCGCTGCGCCGGGCCGCGCGCGTTATCGTGCCGAGCAAGGCCACCCGGGACGAGCTGATCCGGCTGCTGGACGCCGATCCGACCCGCATCGACGTGGCCTACCACGGTGTTGACCCGGCCTCCTTCCACGCGCCAAGCGAGGACGACAAGGCACGCGTACGGGCCCGGCTGGGTCTGGGTACGACGCCGTACGTCGCGTTCCTGGGTGTGAAGGAGCCGCGCAAGAACGTGCCCAACCTGATCCGTGGCTGGGTGATCGCCTGCGCCGACCTGCCGGCTCCACCGGCCCTGGTGATCGCCGGCGGTTCGGGCCATGACGAGGACATCGACGAGTCGATCGCCGAGGTGCCGGGAAACCTGCGCCTGCTGCGGCCGGGATATCTCCGGTTCGCCGACCTGCCCGGCTACCTCGGTGGCGCGTTGGTCGCGGCCTATCCGTCGCACGGTGAGGGTTTCGGCCTGCCGATCCTGGAAGCCATGGCCTGCGGCGCTCCGGTGCTCACGACGCCCCGGCTGTCGCTGCCCGAGGTCGGTGGTGACGCGGTGGCGTACACGGGGGAGTCGCCCGAAGAGATCGGCCGCGATCTCGGTGCGCTGCTCGCCGACGCGCCGCGACGTGCGCACCTGTCCGCCGCCGGAGCCGCTCGAGCCCACGAGTTCACCTGGGAGTCCAGCGCTGAGGTCCACCTGGCTGCGTGGACGCGTGCCGCGGGCTGACCGGCCCGATGATGCGCGCGCTTCCGCCGATAGCCGCGGCGCGGCTGCGACTCCGGGACAATCTGACCACACCCTTAAATGGGTCTTTACCGTGAATTGGCGGACAATTGCCCACCGACACTGAACCTGGGGCGACGGGGCTGGAACCGACTCGGCATGATGGGCGGATGTTCTACGCGGTCATTCCGGCCGGCGGCGGTGGCACCCGACTGTGGCCACTCTCGCGGGTCGGCCACCCGAAATTCCTGCATGCGTTGACCGGCACCGCCGCGACGCTGCTGGAGGCCACCGTTGACCGCCTCGCTCCGCTAGCCGCCCCCGAGGACACGTACGTAGTGACCGGAGCCGCCCACGCAGCCGGTGTGGCCCGCCAACTGGCCCACGTGCCGGCGGACAATATCCTGATCGAGCCGTCGCCGCGGGACTCGTGTGCGGCGATCGCACTGGCCGCCGCGCTGATCGATCGCCGCGACCCGGACGCCGTGATGGGTGCGTTTGCGGCCGACCATCTCATCCACGACTCGGCCCGCTTCGCCAGCGTCGTACGCTCCGCCATCGCCGGCGCCGACCAGGGCTTTTTGATGACTATCGGTATCACGCCGACCCATCCCGAAACTGGGTACGGATACCTCCAGTGCGGCGGCCTGGTCGAGGGCGGTCCGGTCCGACGGGTCGAGCAGTTCCGCGAAAAGCCATCGCGCGAGGTCGCGACGGCGTACGTCGCCTCGGGCGACTACTACTGGAACGCCGGCATGTTCGTCTGGCGGGTCGGCGTGTTCCTTGGTGAGTTGGCTCGACAGCAGCCGGCGCTGCTCGACGGTGTCGTACGCATTGCCGAGGCCTGGGACACCCCGGACCGCGACGAAGTGCTCGGCGAGGTGTGGCCGACACTCACAAAGATCTCGGTCGACTACGCCGTGATGGAGGGAGCGTCGTCGGCCGGTCTGGTCGCGACCGTCCCCGGTGACTTCGGCTGGAACGACATCGGCGACTTCGATTCGCTCGGCAACGTGCTACCGCCCGATGACGCCGGCAATGTGGTGGTCGCGGCCAGCGGCGACAAGCCGGACATCCTTCTGTACGACACCGCGGGGTCGATCATCGTTCCGCACTCCGATCGCCTGGTCGCGATCCTCGGTGTCCAGGATCTCGTGGTGGTGGACACGCCGGACGTCGTCCTGGTCTGTAAACGCGAGCGGGCGCAAGAGGTCAAGAAGCTCGTCGACGAACTCAAGGAACGCGGGGACTCGCGCTTCATCTGAGATGCGGTTCAACGCCGCGACCTACTCGGCCGCCGTGGCCCGTCATGCATGATCTTGGGCAAGTGCACCTATCCGGGGGCGGTGATACGTGCACATGCCCAACATCATCTTGGGTGGGTCGGTTGTGGACGCTTGGATCCGGGGATCTTGGGGTTGTCCACCTTAAATCGGTCGCGGATACGTGGATATCCCCAAGATCGCGAGTGGCGGGCTACGACCCGGTGGGTGGGTCGCCTGGGCGGCCGGGATTGGTTCGGCCAGCGGCTCAGGGGTTCGGGCGCGGCCGCACGGTGATAGTGCCGAGGGCGATCGGGGCGTTTTCGGCGGCCGGGGTCTCGTCGCCCTCGGGCCGGAGCCAGGTCGTGAGATAACCGGCGGAGGCGAGCGAGGCGCGCAGGATATGGATGGCGGCTCCGGCTTGCGCTCCGGCGACGACCGTCGAGCCGGGCGGCAGGGTGACAGTCAATCGCGCCACCGCGCCGGGCGGCCGCGACGCCCCGATCGGCCCGGACGCCTCGGCCGGGCCGGACGCCCCGATCGGCCCGGACGCCTCGGCCGGCCCGGACGCCTTGATCAGCCCGGACGCCCCGATCGGCCCGGACGCCCCTGCTGGCCCGGATAGCGCTGCCGGCCCGCCCGGTCCGGCTAGCCCGGCCGGGGCGGGGATTTCCGGCGATCCGGGATAGGCCGGGGCGAACTCGATCTCGGGGCAGGCCTCGGCCGCCGCAGCGACCGCTCGCGCTATGTCCTCGGACACCGGGGTAGGCGAACCGGCGATCGCCGCGACGGACGCGACCGGCCACGCGTGGGCGAGCACATCGGCGTCGTCGAGCCGCGTTGCGAGCCGGAGGCCGTCGGCCCTGGCTTCGGCCGTACCCAGGGAAAACATGTCTGTGTCGGCGGACCGGACAAGGATCGCCGCGCCCTCGCCGTCCGGCGTGCCTATGATCCGCAGGCCGCGCACGACGGCGACCGGCACCTGGTCGTATTTGCCTTTGACCAGCTCGGCTGCGCCGGCGAGTTCGTCGACCGGCGACATCTGGGTGATCTGCAACTCGTTGCCGTAGGCGTCGCGTTCGCCTCGATAGTCGCGGATCGCATCGATGCCCGCGACGCCGAGCGCCACGTCCGTGAGGCCGTTGCGCCACGGCCGGCCCATCGTGTCCGAGACGATCACCACGACGTCGAGTCCGTGCCGGTCGCGCAACTGCGATCGCAGTGCGCGCGCGGACGCGTCCGGATCCTTGGGCAGCAGCACCAGATGATCGGGGTCCACATTGGACGCATCTATGCCAGCCGCGGCCATGACGAAGCCGTGCCGTGTCGCCACGATGCTCGTCGGGCCGCGCCGAGCGACCACCCGGGCCGTCTCGGCGGCGAGTGCGCCCGCTCGGGCCTCGTCGCGGTCCGGGCCCTCGTCCGGCGGTACGGCCGCCAGCGCGCCCTCCGCCTTCGAGACAATTTTGCTCGTCACGACGAGCACATCGCCGTCAACGAGCCACGGCGCGGCTCGGGCGATCAAGTCGGCGAGGTCGTCGCCCGGCCGGACATCGCCGAGTCCGGTGATCGGCAGGATCGCGAGCCCATCTGGTACGTCGGTCATGCCGACACCGAGTCAAGTCCGCGCCGGACCATGTCGGCGGTCGTATCGACGTCCGTCATCCACAACGGTCCCACGTGTATGGCGACGCCGGGCACCGAAGTTCCCGCGTCGGAGTCGTCCACCAGCCACGCATCGAGGAGCCCACCGTCTGAGCGAGCGCCGTAGAGCCCGCCTACGCCCTCCGCGCTCACCGCCACCGAGATCGCGGCGAGGCATTTGTCGGCCATGCCCCGTACGGGTGAGCCGCCGATGATGGGCGAGTAGCCGACGATCTTTGCCGGCGCACCGACGAGCGCGTCGCGGAGGCCGCCCACCGCAAGGATCGGTGCGATCGAGACGACCGGATTACTCGGCGCGATCAGGATGACGTCAGCGGTCGAGACGGCGTCCAGCACGCCGGCGGCCGGCTTAGCCGACTCGGCGCCGACGAAGACGAAGCGTCGCGCCGCCAGGCCGGCCCGGTGCCGCACCCACCATTCCTGGAAGTGGATCGCCCGCTCCGGCTCGATCTCGCCGTCGCCGGCCGGCACGTCGCCGCTCGGGGCGAGTGCCTCACCGCCGACCACGACATGAGTTTCCAGCCGGTCGTCGGAGGCGGGCAACAGTGTGATGCCGGTATGCCAGCGTTCGCACAATGTCGCGGTCGCGGTCGACAACGGGTGGCCGGCGGCCAGCAGGCGGGTCCGGACGAGGTGCGTGGCCACGTCCTTGTCGCCCAGGCCGAACCAGGTCGGTTCGGCACCGTACGCCGCGAGTTCGGTCTTGATGACCCACGTCTCGCCCTCGCGACCCCAGCCACGCTCGGTGTCGGCGGCGCCGGCCAGGGTGTACATCACGCTGTCCAGATCGGGGCAGATCCGCAGGCCGTGCATGGTGACGTCGTCGCCGACGTTGACGATGGCGGTGACAGTTGTCGGGTCGCCGGCCGCAGTGCGTTGCTCGGCGACCGCCCGTACGCCGGTGAGGAAGCGCGCGCCGCCGATGCCGCCGGCGAGGACCACGATGTGCATACGCCCATCTTGCCGGCCGATCCCGGCGCGTGGACACGAGGCCCGGTGTCATGCGCCTCGCGGCTGCGCTACGCAGCGGCGGTGTCCATGCCGCCTCGCGGCTGCGCTACGCAGCGGCGGTGTCATGCGCCTCGCGGCTGCGCTACGCAGCGGCGGTGTGACGGCGATTGCACGGCACGGCGGTCTCGGCCGTCACCGGCACGATCTAGGCTGCGCATGTGGGATCAGATAGCGGCGACGGCAAGCGCGGGCATGACCTGATCGACTCGGCCACGCGACGGGCGCTGCATCGGGCCGCCGACGGCCGGGTGCTCGACGTCGACGAGGCAGCGGTGCTCCTGAGCGCCCGTGGCCCCGCCCTCGACGAACTCGTACGGATCGCGGGCGGCATCCGTGACGCCGGCCTGGTCGATGCCGGCCGGCCGGGAGTCGTCACGTACTCGAAGAAGGTCTTCATCCCGCTCACCCGGCTCTGCCGCGACCGCTGCCACTACTGCACGTTCGCGACCGTCCCGCATCGGCTGGAAGCGCCGTTCCTCAGCCGGGACGAGGTTGTGGCCATCGCCGCGCAGGGCGCCGCGCTCGGCTGCAAGGAGGCGCTCTTCACGCTGGGCGACCGGCCGGAGGAGCGCTGGTCGGCGGCCCGCGAGTGGCTGGGCGCGGCCGGATATGAGTCCACGCTGGATTACCTGCGGGCGTGTGCGATCGCCGTCCTGGAGGAAACCGGTCTGCTGCCGCACCTGAACCCGGGCGTGCTGAGCTGGGCTGACCTCCAGCGGCTGAAGCCGGTCGCGCCCAGCATGGGCATGATGCTCGAGACCACGTCGACGCGGCTGTGGAGCGAACCGGGCAATCCACATTTCGGATCGCCGGACAAGGAGCCGGCCGTTCGCCTCCGGGTGCTGGCCGACGCCGGCCGGGTCGGCGTGCCGTTCACGACCGGCATCCTGATCGGCATTGGCGAGACCGTGACCGAACGGGCCGAGTCGCTTTTCGCGATCCGGTCGAGCGCCCGCGAATACGGCCACCTGCAGGAGACCATCGTCCAGAACTTCCGCGCCAAGCCGGACACGGCCATGCGCGGCATGCCGGATGCCGAGCTGGACGACCTTGCCGCGACGATCGCGGTGGCGCGGATCGTGCTCGGCCCGCGGATGCGCATCCAGGCGCCGCCGAATCTGATCGGCGACGAATACTTGCTCATGCTGCGCGCCGGGATCGACGACTGGGGCGGCGTTTCGCCCCTGACCCCGGACCACGTCAACCCGGAGCGGCCCTGGCCGGCCATTGACGAGCTCGCGGCCCGCACGGCCGACGCCAGCTTCCGGCTGGCCGAGCGACTGACGATCTACCCGGAGTACGTGCGCCGTGGCGTCCCGTGGCTCGATCCGCGCCTCGCGGCACACGTGGCGGCGTTGTCCGACCCGGTCACGGGGTTGGCCGTGGAGGCGGCAATTCCGGTCGGCCGGCCGTGGCAGGAGCCGGACGACGCGTACGTGGCCGGTGGCCGTACGGAGTTGTTCGCCGAGGTGGATACGGTGGGCCGGACCGACGATCGGCGCAGCGACTTCGACTCGGTCTACGGCGACTGGTCCGAGGTCGCGTCGCACGCCTTGACCACCGCTCAACCCGGCATCGCGCCGGCCTTCCCGGTTCCCGCATCGCCGGCTTTCCCGGTTCCCGCATCGCCGGCCGTCCTGGGCAGCGACGACCTCGCGGTCGGGCTGCGACTCGCCGCCGATGATCCGGCTGCATTGCTGCGTCCGGAACACGAGGCGGCCGCGATGGCGCTGTTCGAATGCGACGGCGCACCGCTCGACCAGGTGGCGCGGCTCGCCGACGAACTGCGCGCCGACGTGGTCGGCGACGACGTGACGTACGTGGTCAACAGGAACATCAACTTCACCAATGTCTGCTACGTCGGCTGCCGCTTCTGCGCGTTCGCCCAACGAGAACGCGACGCCGACGCATATCGGCTGTCGGTCGAGCAGGTCGCCGATCGGGCTGAAGAAGCCTGGAAACTCGGTGCGACCGAGGTTTGCATGCAGGGCGGCATCGATCCGAAGATGCCGAAGTCCGGTTACGCGGAACTCGTACGCGCGATCAAGTTGCGCGTGCCCGGCATGCATGTGCACGCGTTCTCGCCGATGGAGATCGTGACCGCCGCGTCCAAGGCCGGCGTGTCCGTCCGCGACTGGCTGGTCGAGCTGCGCGAAGCGGGCCTGGACACGATTCCCGGTACGGCGGCCGAGATCCTCGACGATGACGTGCGATGGGTGCTCACGAAGGGCAAGCTGCCGGCGGCCGCCTGGATCGACGTCGTCACCACGGCGCACGAGGTCGGCCTGCGGTCGAGCGCCACCATGATGTACGGCCACGTCGACCATCCTCGGCACTGGCTGGGCCATCTGCGGGTGCTGGCCGATCTGCAGGACCGTACCGGCGGGTTCACCGAGTTCGTCGCATTGCCGTTCATCCACACGAACGCACCGATCTACCTGGCCGGCATCGCGCGTGCCGGCGCGACCTGGCGCGAGAACCGTGTCGTGCACGCGATGGCCCGTCTCGCGCTGCACGGCCGGATCGACAACATCCAATGCTCGTGGGTGAAACTCGGCGACGACGGGACCGTCGCGATGTTGCGGGGCGGTGCCAATGATCTGGGCGGCACGCTGATGGAGGAGACGATCTCGCGGATGGCCGGCTCGCAGCACGGCTCGGCCCGCACGATCGAGCAGTTGCAGGCGGTCGCCGCGGCCGCCGGCCGGCCGGCCCGTCAGCGGACGACGACCTACGCGACGGTCTGAACCACTAATTCGTTGGTACGAAACGGATTCGCGCTTGACGGTCGGGACTGATGCGGATGGTCACGACACGGAGCAAATTCGGCCCGACTCGCCGGTAAGGCGTTACCTGTTGCCCGTTGGATCGATAGGACAACGGCGGGCAGAGATGCCTCCCGGGTCAGCCGATCCCGGACCTGTATTCGATCGATGAGTACGGTCAGTGATCGCATGTCCACCGTACGGCCCCATTTATCAGGTTCCGCTTGACGGCGCACGTCTTACACGCGTGTAATTCGGATGGGGTTGTTCGAACGGGATATATCAAACCGTCACTGTTCGGACTAATGCGCAACGCCGTGCGGATAACCGATGGCATCGGAAGGCCGTACGTCTTGTGGGGGTTGCGTCGGCGTGCCGGCGCGCAAGAAGGAGGCACTACTGATGGAAGGCCGTGTCGCCGGAGCCGACCTGCTCGGTGACGCTCCGGAATGGCAGGAGCGCTCACTGTGCTCGCAGACCGATCCGGAAGCGTTCTTCCCCGAGAAGGGCGGGTCCACGCGCGAAGCGAAGCGGATCTGCTCGCGGTGTGAAGTGAAAGACGAATGCCTTGAGTACGCGCTCGGCCACGATGAACGCTTCGGCATCTGGGGCGGCCTGTCGGAGCGCGAGCGCCGCAAGCTGAAGCGGCGCGCAGCCTGACGTGCACGGCGCCGCGGCCGGGTCATCCGGCCGCGGCGCACCTACGTCACGGCGTCATCTCCAGCCTCAGCACTCGACGCAGATCCGGCCGCTTCGACCAACTCTCCGCACCACTCGCACGCCGGGTGCGCCGACCGGTTAGGTCCAGGCGCTTCAGATAGCTGAGTCCAGGCGCTTCAGATAACTCAGTCCATTTCCTCGGGATCGATGCCGAGCAGGTTCGCGACCTGCTCGATGATCACGTCGTGAACGAGGTCAGCGAGATCCTCATTGTCGATCGCGCGGAATTCCAGCGGCCGGCGGTAGAGGACGATGCGCGCCGGTGTGTTCGGCCGTCCGGGTGCACCCGGCAGCAGCCGTGCGAGTGGCACCTCTCCGTCCTCCAGTACGTCCGAGTCGTAGACGTTGAGATCCGGCGGCACGTCCTCGACCGCGAACTCGACACCGGCCAGCTCGCGGCTGTATGTCCGTTCGAGTCCCTCGATCGCGTCGAGCACCAGATCGTCGAAGATCTCCGACTTCGTCCGGAACAGCGGCACGTTCGCCGGCACCAGCCGGCCGCGCAAGCCGCGCCCGTGCCGGTCCCGCCGGTCGCGGTGCGACGGCGAACCGGGACGCCGTCGGGCGCGGTCAGGGCTGCTCACGGTGTGAGCGTAGCGCCGCCGAGGAGCAGGCGCGCCGCCGCCCGCGCGGCACGCTGTCGCGGAGGCACAGTGCTGGCACGCGTCGACCGCGGCGAATCGCGGCGTGTCGAAGCCACCGGTCCGCGGCTCGCGGCGATAGCGTGCGGCGGTGAGGTCTCCACGGCGTTGCTCCCGCAACGGCTGCCCCCGGCTTGCCGTCGCGACGCTGACCTATGTGTACGCCGATTCGACCGCCGTCGTCGGCCCGCTCGCCGCCTTCGCCGAACCTCACTCGTACGACCTCTGTGAACAGCACGCTCGGGGCTTGACCGCGCCGCGCGGTTGGGATCTTGTCCGCCATGAGGGCGAGTTCGACCCGCCGCCGCACAGCGTGGACGATCTTGTCGCGCTCGCCGAAGCCGTACGGGAGGCCGGCCGCCCGGTGCCGGGTCGGGAGGACCTCGCCGCGATAGACGCACAGGTCGGCCGCCGCGGCCACCTGAGAGTGATCCCGCCCCCGCGGTGAGGCAGCGCGGCTGGCCATCCGTGATCTTGGGGATTTCCACCTATCCGCCGCCGATTTACGGTGGACAAGCCCAAGACCTCAAAGATCGCGAACCTGGGTAAGCTGACGCCGGACTTACTTTGGGGAGGCACTTCCGATCCGGTCTCGTCGGGCATCCGGCTCGGCCCGGCGACGCGAGGCCGCCCGCCACGCGCGAATGCCGAGGACCCCGGCGGTCGTGCCGATCGCTAGCGAGGCCACGATCAGGCCGGCGTGCACCAACAGGAATGACGTCGGAGCGCCGTGTCCGACCGTGCCCGTGGACCACGCGCGAGAGTCGTCCCAGATCGCGAGTGCGAACCGCGGCCAGATGACCCAGTTCCAGACGCCGACGCCGATCAGGAAGGCGGCCCAGCCGCGGGAAATCGTCACGGGTCGAGCGTAAGCGGTCAATCCAGACGCCTAACGCTGGCCTGGGATCGGGGCCGCCGCCATCGGCGTTGGAAGATCCACGATCTGGGAACGCCAGTGACGTTATGGCCGACCGATAACGACCCTGACGTTACCCACCCGGGCGGCGACCCGGGCGTCCTGTGGCCGGCGCTAGCGGCGGCTGGCCCAGCCGTAACGCCCCAGCGGATCGTGGCCGAGGCGTTGCCGCCCGACGGCGCCGGTGTCGTCGACAGGTTCGAGCGGCCGGCCGAGGGCCCATCCGAGCAGCAGGTCCGCCAACTCCGGGTTGCGAGCGAGAACCGGACCGTGCAGGTACGTGCCGATCACGTGGCCGTGCACCGCGCCATCGGCGGCGATCGTGGCATGCGTGCCGGCGTGAGATGCGTGCCCGCCGCCGCGCGCCAGGTGACCGGCGTCGTGCGGGCCGAGCCCGTGACCGCCGGCACCGTACGACCCGGAACCGTGATTCGGCGACGCGACGGCCGTGGCGACCGGTGATACGGCGCCCGCAGGTTGAGTGTTGACCGGAGCTCGGTCGGTCGCGTGCGCACGACGGTGTGCGTTCGCCGCGGCCTGGGCCCGGCGTACGGCGGCCGGGTCGGGGTCGTTCGCGATCCGAGCGGTGCCGAAGCCCGAATTGCTGCGAGCGGCGCTGCGCGTCATCGCCGCGACTCCATTGCCGTGCGACCCGTGCGATCCGTGCGAACGTGACGGCAGGCCGTTGCCGACGCCGAATTCGAGGCGGGTCAACGGTTCGACATTAGCGTCGAGCTCCGTGCGTGCCTCGTGGCACTCGTACCCGGTCATCGCCGGAAGACCGAGGGCGACGTTGGGCAACGTCCCGACGGGCCCTTCGACCAGCGGTGCGTGGGTCGTCCGCGCACCGATAAGGCCGAGCCCGGCGTGGCGGGTGCCGTCCGGTGTGTCGAACCATTCGCCCAAAACCTGGAAGCCGGAGTTCACGCCAAGCACGACGGCGCCGTCGTCGACCGCACGGGCCAGGCCGTCCGGTCCGCCGAGAAGCTCAACCAGGCGCGGCTGCTCCGGGTGCCAGGCTCCACCCAGCAGATAGATGTCCGCGCGCGGCAACTTGCCGGCATATGTCGTGATGATGCTCGCGGTCATACCGCGCAGCGATGCGCGATGCCGCAGGGCTCGCGCATTGCCCTCGTCGCCCTGTGCGGCCGAACACAAGGGGTAGAGGTTCGCGATCGTGAGCTGTGCGGTCATGCTGCCAACCTCCGCCGTAGCCTCGCGGGCGGCCGAAACGACCGCGCCGCGCAGACTTCTACCGGTGGCGCCCTCGCGCTCGCGAGAGGCGGGTGCGGGCGGATCTCTGGAACACCCGCACTCGTATGCAACGATGCACGGCCTCAGTATGTAGTGGGCAAGACCGGCTTAGGTGGCAAACCAGCCGATATCTGCAACATGCGGTTTGGGGTCAATGTCCGGTCAGGCGGTTGATCATTGCCGCGCGCCGCGACCGCCGACCGTGCCGTGCCTCCGTACGGTCGGCTCCGCCCATCGCCCAGAGTGCCGCGCTCACCCCGAGCCATCGCAGCGGCTCCGGCTCCCAGTTGCCCGAGTCGTGGCCGACCCAGGGCAGGTTCGTGCGATCGGTGGCTTCGCCGCGAATGAGGTCGGCCAGGGTTCGCCCGGCCAGGTTCGTGGTGCTTACCCCGTCGCCGACGTAGCCGCCGGCCGAGGCCAGGCCGGTCTTGCGGTCGAGGCCGACCGAGGCGTACCAGTCCCGCGGAACACCCAGCGGGCCGCCCCACGAAGCGGCGATCGGCACCTCACCGTCGCCGATCGCGACCAGTTCCGGGAAGAGATCCGCGAGCACTCGGCGCAGTTCGGCGAAGACGCGCGCGTCGCGATCGAAGCCTGGCTTGATCTTCGACCCGAAGTGGTACGGCGCGCCACGGCCACCGAACGCGAGCCGGTCGTCGGCGGTGCGCTGACCATAGATGATCAAGTTACGAAAGTCGCCGAAGGTCTCGCGCGCGCCGAGTCCGACCGCGTCCCAGAACGACGCGGGCAACGGGTCGGTCGCGACCATCAACGAGTAGACCGGCGCCACCGCGCGCTTATAGCCCGGCAGCTGTGACGTGTAGCCCTCGGTCGCGCGTACGACGATCTCGGCCCGCACGGACGCGTACGGCGTCGCTACCCGACTCGGCTCCAGGCGTACGACTGGGGATCGCTCGTAAACGGCAACGCCCTTGCGTACGACGGCGGCGGCGAGTCCACGAGCGAGTTTGGCCGGGTGGATCCGCGCACAATCCGGGGTGTACGTGCCGCCGAGAACGTTCGTCGCGTCGAGTCGCGCCCGAGCCTCATCACGAGAGAGGAGTTCGAGACCGAGGCCATAGTCGTCCGACTCGACGACCTCGTCTCGGGCGCGACCGAGTTGCAGCTCGGAGCGGGCAAGCACGACCGTACCGCCCTTGACGAAGTCACACTCGATGCCCTCGGCGGCGGCCGCTCGGCCGACTTCGTCGACCGATCCGACCATCGCCCGGTGCATCGCGATCGCCGGTCCCCGACCATGCCGCCGGGCGAGAGTGCCGATCGACTGGGGGAAGAGCGCCGAGCACCAGCCGCCGTTGCGCCCGGACGCGCCGAATCCGGCGATCTCTTTCTCCAGCACTGCGATCCGCAGCGTTGGATCGGCCGTGGCGAGGTAATACGCGGTCCACAATCCGGTGAAGCCGGCGCCCACGATCGCCACGTCGACGTCGGTATCGCCGGCGAGCGACGGGCGCGGCGTCAGGTCGTCGTCGACCGCGGCCATCCAGTGCGACAACCGGCGATAGTCGGGCAGCGTCATGTCACTCTCGCTTCCGTCCCGAACTGTTGGGTCCATTCCGAGCTGCCGGGTCCATTCCGAGCTACGGGTGCGCCGGCCACGTGGCGACTCGATACGCCGCGTTTCGATGCCGGGAGCGACCGAGGTCGGTGTCCTCTGACCGCGACACGTCGCGGTCAGAGGACACCAGTGTGGCGCACGTCCGATACGGGGGAATCAGATATGCGTCCACGCTTCGGTCAGCACGTCCCGCAAGATCTGCTCGATGTCGATGAAGATCGATTCGTCGCAGATCAACGGCGGTGCGAGCTGGACGACCGGGTCGCCGCGATCGTCGGCGCGACAGTAGAGACCGGCGTCGAACAGCGCCTTGGACAGGAAGCCACGCAGAAGGCGCTCGGATTCCTCGTCGTTGAACGTCTCCTTGGTCACCTTGTCCTTGACCAACTCGATGCCGAAGAAGTAGCCGTCGCCGCGTACGTCGCCCACGATCGGCAGATCGAGCAGCTTCTCGAGGTGCGAACGGAATACCGGCGAGTTCTTGCGTACGTGCCCGTTCAGATCCTCGCGCTCGAAGATGTCGAGGTTGGCCATCGCAACCGCGGCCGCGACCGGGTGGCCGCCGAACGTGATGCCGTGCGCAAACCAGTTCGTGTCACGCAGGAACGGCTCGGCCAGGCGGTCGCTCACGATCATCGCGCCGGCCGGGATGTAACCCGACGTCATGCCCTTCGCGCAGGTGATGATGTCGGGCTGGTAGCCGTATCGCTGGGCGCCAAAGTATTCGCCCAGTCGCCCGAACGCGCAGATCACCTCGTCGGAGATCAGTAACACGTCGTACTCATCGCAGATCTCGCGGACGCGCTCGAAGTATCCGGGTGGCGGCGGGAAGCAGCCTCCGGAGTTCTGTACGGGCTCGAGGAAGACGCACGCGACCGTGTCCGGACCCTCGAACTCGATGGCCTCGGCGATGCGATCCGCGGCCCACCGGCCGAACGCCTCGACGTCGGTGACGTCCGGCCCGGCGGTGCCGACCGATGCGCTGGACGACGACATCGAGAACCGTGATGAGGCTTCCCCGGCGCGGTAGAAGTTCGTGTTCGGCACCCGGATCGTAGACGGCACCAGCGGCTCGAATTCGGCCTTGATGCCGGGCAGCCCGGTGATCGACAGTGCGCCCATCGAGGTGCCGTGGTAGGCGATGTGACGGGAGATCGCCTTCACCTTGCCCGGCTTGCCGACACGCTTGAAGTAGCTGCGGGCGAGCTTCCAGGCCGACTCGACGCCCTCGGAGCCGCTGGTGGTGAAGAAGACGCGGTTCAGGTCACCGGGCGCGAGGTCGGCCAGGCGGTCGGCGAGTTCGACGGCCTTCGGATGCGCGTACGACCAGATGGGGAAAAAAGCTAGTTCGGCCGCCTGCTTCGCCGCGGCGTCGGCCAGCTCGTGGCGGCCGTGCCCGGCCTGCACGACGAACAGCCCGGCCAGACCGTCGATGTAGCGCTTGCCGTTGGTGTCCCAGAGGTATGGCCCGTCGCCGCGCGCGATCATCGGCACCGGCGAGTCGGCGTACGCCGATAACCGGGTGAAGTGCATCCACAGGTGGTCGCGGGCGGCCGCCTCTAGTTTGTCGTTGTCGAGCGTGTGGCTGCCGACCTGATTGTGGTCGTGGCTCATGGGGTCCCCCAGGCATAGGTCTGTTTCGCAAGCTTCAGATAGACGTGCGTCTCCGTGGACTGGACGCCGTCGATCGTGCGGATCTTGTCGTTGAGAAGGCCGAGCAGATGCTCGTCATCGGTGCAGACGAGCTCAGCGAGGATGTCGTAGCTCCCCGCGCAGACGACGACGTAGTCGACCTCAGGTATCTGCGCGATCTTCTCGGCAACCGCCCGCATGTCGCCCTCGACCTTCATGCCGACCATCACCTGGCGACGGAAGCCCAAGGTCAGCGGATCGGTGACGGCGACAATCTGCATCATCCCAGCGTCGAGCATCCGTTGGACCCGTTGTCGGGCAGCCGCCTCGGAGAGCCCGATCTTCTTGGCCAGCGCCGCGTAGGACATCCGTCCGTCCTGTTGGAGCTGGTCGATGATGTGTTTGTTGACGTCGTCGAGGAACGGTGGCTCGGTCACGGCAAGGATTCTCGTCCAGCGATCGGCAGTTGGCAACTAATTCAGTTGTGGAATTCCTTCGATTCTATGGAATCCGTCGCACGGACGCGATCTTATCGGCGCTGGATTTCGATGAGTGACCGTCGCGGGGCAGTCGGTGCCGGCGTGCCGGGCGCCGCAGGTGGGCATTCCAAGCGGGTCGCCGACAGTCGCCCTGGGTCGACGCGCCCAGCGTAGGGTGTCTCTGACCGAATTGTGAACTTTCTCGAAGGGGCTACCCTTGCGCATCCTCTGTGTCGGCGCCGGTGGCGTCGGATCTGCGGCGGCGGCCATCGCCCACCGCCGCGACTTCTTCGAGTGCTTCGTCGTCGCCGACTACGACCTCGACCGGTCGAAGCGCGCCGTGGCCACGCTGTCCGACGAGCGCTTCACCGCGGCGCGGGTCGACGCGTCCGTCGCCCAGGACGTCCTCAACCTGTGCCGAGAACACCGGATCACCCACGTGCTCAACGCGGTCGATCCGCGCTTCGTGATGCCGATCTTTCACGGTGCCTTTGGTGCCGGCGCCAACTACCTCGATATGGCGATGTCCTTGTCGCACCCGCACGAAGAACGGCCGTACGAACAGCCGGGCGTCAAGCTCGGCGACGAGCAGTTCGCGGTGGCCGACAAATGGGAGCGGACCGGGCGGCTCGCGCTGGTCGGTATCGGTGTCGAGCCGGGTCTGTCGGACGTCTTCGCCCGCTACGCGGCCGATCGCCTGTTCACCTCGATCGATGAGTGCGGCGTTCGCGACGGCGCCAACCTCACCGTGGCCGGCTACGACTTCGCGCCGTCGTTTTCCATCTGGACGACGATCGAAGAGTGCCTGAACCCGCCGGTCGTCTTCGAGCGTGACCGTGGCTGGTTCACCACCGCCCCGTTCAGCGAGCCGGAGACGTTCGATTTTCCGGACGGCATTGGCGAAGTGGAATGCGTGAATGTCGAGCACGAAGAAGTGCTGCTCATTCCGCGCTGGGTCGATGCCGGGCGAGTTACGTTCAAATACGGCCTCGGCAACGAGTTCATCGAGGTGCTGAAGACCCTGCACAAACTCGGGCTCGACTCGACGCGGCCGGTGCCGGTCGGCGGGGTGAGCGTCGCGCCGCGCGACGTGGTCGCCGCATGCCTGCCCGATCCGGCGACGCTCGGCGATCGCATGACCGGAAAAACCTGCGCCGGTACGTGGGTGAAGGGCACCGGTAAGGACGGGGCACCGCGTGAGGTCTACCTCTACCACGTCGTCGACAACGAATGGTCGATGGCCGAGTACGGTCACCAGGCCGTCGTGTGGCAGACCGCCATCAACCCGGTGATCGCCCTGGAACTGCTCGCGTCCGGCACGTGGGCCGGCGCCGGGGTGCTCGGGCCGGAGGCGTTCGACGCCGGACCGTTCCTGGATCTGCTCACCGCGTACGGCTCTCCGTGGGGGATGCGGGAGCAGTAACACGGCGATGTGACCAGCGAGACGTCGCCGACCATCCGGCGGACGCCCGGTTGCGTGACAGGCTGGCGGCATGGAGATCCGCCTCGGTACGGCCGCCGGCCGGGGCCTCCTTCTCGGGACCATCCTCGGTTCGTCGATGGCGCTGCTCGACGGTTCGATCGTCAACGTCGCGCTGCCGCACATCGGTCGCGACCTCGGCGCACCGGTCTGGGGCCTGCAATGGACCGTCAACGCCTACTTATTGCCGCTGGCCGCGCTCGTCCTGCTCGGCGGCTCGCTCGGTGACCGGTTCGGCCGGCGCCGCGTCTTTCTGATTGGCGTCGCCTGGTTCGCCGTCGCGTCCGCGTTGTGCGGTCTCGCACCGGGCATCGGCTGGTTGGTTGCCGCGCGGGCGCTGCAGGGTGTCGGCTCGGCGCTGCTTACCCCGGGCTCGCTCGCACTGATCCAGTCGTCGATCCGGCCGGCCGACCGCGCGCCCGCGATCGGGCTCTGGGCCGGACTCGGTGGTGTCGCCAGCGCCGCCGCGCCGCTGATCGGGGGCTACCTGATCGACGCGCTCGACTGGCGCTGGATCTTCTTCATCAACCTGCCGATCGCCGTGGTGACGATCCTTGTTGTCCTGCGCTACGCACCGGAGAGCCGCGATGTGGATGCCGCCGGCGGCGGCTTCGATCTCCCCGGGGCCGCACTCGGCGCGCTCGGGCTGGGCGGCATCACATTCGGCCTGGTCAACGACTCTGCTCGTGGCCCGGTATACCGGGCGGGATCGTCCTCGCCGCATTCATCGCGTTCGAGCGCCGGAGCCGAGCACCGATGATGCCGACCGGCCTGTTTCGGTCGGTCGAATTTACGGTGATCAACGCGGTCACGCTTGTTGTCTACGGCGCGCTCGGCGGCATGACCTTCTTCGTCGTGCTGCAGCTCCAGCAGGTCGTCGGGCTCAGTGCGCTGCGGGCCGGCGCGGCGTTGATCCCCATGACGCTGATCCTGCTGGCCGGATCGTCATGGTCGGGCGCGCTCGGTAAGCGGATCGGTGCGCGCCTGCCGTTGTCCATTGGCGCCGCGGTGACCGCGGCCGGTGCATTGCTGCTGGTCGGTGTCGACGCGGGCGCGAGCTATTGGCGCGACGTGTTCGGCCCGGTCGTCCTGATGGGCATCGGCATGACCTTGCTGGTGGCCCCGCTGACCGCGACGGTGCTCGCGGCCGCTCCCGACCGGCTCGCCGGCGTCGCGAGCGGCATCAACAACGCGGTCGCGCGATCCGGCAGCCTGCTCGCGGTGGCCGCGCTGCCACTGGTGGCCGGTTTGTCCGGTGATGAGTACGGCGACCCGGCCGCGTTCACCGGCTCGTACCGGATCGCGATGATGATCTGTGCGGCGCTGTTCGCGTTCGGCGCGGTCCTGTCGTTCGTCCTGTTGCCGCGCCGCCGGTCGTCGGCCATCGTGCCGACGGACGGCTGGCCGGCGCGCCGGGCCGACCTGAGCGCGATCCGACGACGCACCCCTAACCTCGGACGATCGGCTCCGTGACGTCGGACGATCGCCCGCTCGTCAGGTGCAGACGCTCGCGAACGCGTCGGCGAAGATGTCGAGGCCACGGTGCAGCGTGTCGTGCGGCATGACGAGCGGCGGCAGGAAGCGCAGCACGTTGCCGTACGTGCCGCAGGTCAGCGTGAGCAGTCCGGCGGCGTGGCACGCCTTCGACACGGCGGCGGCCGTCGCGGCGTCCGGTGCCGGCCCGTTCGGCCCGATGCCACCGGGCTCGACGATCTCGACCGCGATCATCGCGCCGCGACCACGGACGTCACCGATCATCGGATAGCGGTCCGCGAGGCTGCGCAGGGCCGGCTTCATGGTCTCGCCGATGCGCAGCGCTTCCGCGGCGAGATTGAGGTCCCGCATCGTCTCGATGGCCGCGAGGGCCGCCGCGCATGCGATCGGGTTTCCGCCGTACGTGCCGCCGAGGCCGCCGACGTGCACCGCGTCCATCAGCTCGGCCCGTCCCGTGACGCCGGCCAGCGGCAGGCCGCCGGCGATGCCCTTGGCCGTGGTGACGAGATCCGGCTCGATGCCCTCGTAGGAGCTCGCGAACCAGTCGCCGGTCCGGCAGAAGCCGGTCTGGATCTCGTCGGCGATGAATACCGCGCCGTTCGTGTGCGCCCACTCGGACAGCTCGGCCAGGAAACCCGGGCGCGGGCACGACGAAGCCGCCCTCGCCCTGGATCGGCTCGATCAACAGCGCGGCGACGTTGGCCCCGCCGACCTGCTTCTCGATCAGGTCGATGGCCCGCGCGGCGGCCTGCGGGCCGGACCGGCCGTCGTAGAACGGATAGGACATCGGCGCCCGGTAGATCTCGCCGGCGAACGGCCCGAACCCGTCCTTGTACGGCAGGTTCTTCGCGGTCAACGCCATCGTGAGGTTGGTGCGGCCGTGATAGGCGTGGTCGAACACCACGATCGCCTGCCGCCCGGTCGCCTTCCGCGCGACCTTTACCGCGTTCTCAACCGCCTCGGCGCCCGAGTTGAACAGCGCCGACCGCTTGTCGAACAGGCCGGGGGTCAGCGTGTTGAGCTGCTCGCACACGGCGACGTACGCCTCGTACGGCGCGACCATGAAACACGTGTGGGTGAACAGCTCGGCCTGTCGCCGCACCGCCTCGACCACGCGCGGCGCCGAGTTGCCGACGCTCGTGACCGCGATGCCGGCGGCGAAGTCGATCCACTCGCGACCGTCGACGTCGGTGAGCGTGCCGCCGCTGGCATGGTCGACGTACGACGTGATGGTCGAGCTCACGCCCCGAGCGACGGCCGCGGTCCGGCGCTTGTGCAGATCCTCGGACGCACTCATGGGCGGCAACCTTCCTCTGGTCACGACTCGGAACTGGTCGGAGCTGGTCAGGACTCGATGTAGTGCATGACGTGCTTGACCCGGGTGTAGTCCTCGAGGCCGTACATGGACAGGTCCTTGCCGTAGCCGGAGTGCTTGAAGCCGCCGTGCGGCATCTCGGCGACGAGCGGGATGTGGGTGTTGACCCAGACGCAGCCGAAGTCGAGCCGGCTGGACACTCGCATCGCGCGGCCGTGGTCGCGCGTCCAGACCGACGACGCGAGGCCGTACTGCACGCCGTTGGCCCAGCGGACCGCCTCGTCCTCGTCGGTGAAGCGCTGCACGGTGATGACCGGACCGAACACCTCGTCCTGGATGATCTCGTCGGCCTGCTGGAGCCCGGACACCACGGTCGGCGCGTAGAAGTAGCCCCGGTCACCGACCCGGGCACCGCCGGCGGCGAGTGCGGCGTGGTCCGGCAGCCGTTCGATGTAGCCGCCGACGCGAGCGAGCTGGTTCGCGTTGTTGAGCGGGCCGTAGAGCACGTCTTCGTCGTCGGGCTGGCCGGTCTTCGTGTTCCGGGCCTGCTCGGTCAGGGCGGCGACGAATTCGTCGTGGATGCCCGGGCCGGCCAGCACGCGGGTCGCCGCCGTGCAGTCCTGGCCGGCGTTGAAGTAGCCGGCCATCGCGATGCCCTCGGCGACCGATTCGAGATCGGCGTCGTCGAAGACGATCACCGGCGCCTTGCCGCCGAGTTCCAGGTGCGTGCGCTTCAGGTCGGGTACGGCGGCGCTGGCGACCTCCATGCCGGCGCGGACCGAGCCGGTGATCGACACCATCTGCGGCGTCGGGTGCGACACGAGGGCGCGGCCGGTCTCGCGATCGCCGCAGATCACGTTGAGCACGCCGGGCGGCAGGAACTCGGCGGCCACCTCGGCCAGCAGCAGCGTTGACGCCGGCGTCGTGTCGCTCGGCTTGAGCACCACCGTGTTGCCGGCGGCGAGTGCGGGTGCGATCTTCCAGATCGCCATCATCAGCGGGTAGTTCCACGGCGTCACCTGGGCGCAGACGCCGACCGGTTCACGCCGGACGTACGACGTGTGGCCCTTCATGTATTCGCCGGCCGATTTGCCCTTCGAGCACCCGCGCCGCGCCGGCGAAGAACCGGATCTGGTCGACCGCCGGCGGGATCTCCTCGCTCATCGTGAGGCCGATCGGCTTGCCGGTGTTCTGGCTCTCCACGGCCACGAACTCGGCGGCACGCGACTCGATCGCGTCGGCGATCTTGAGAAGTGCGCGCTGGCGCTCCGACGGGGTCGTATCGCGCCATGACTCGAACGCGGTCGCGGCGGCACTCATCGCCACGTCCACGTCCACCGGCCCGGACACGGGCGCGCTGGCGAACGCCGCACCGGTCGTCGGATCGATCACGTCGGCGTACGAGCCGTCCTTCGTGTCGACGTACGCCCCATCGACGAAGTTTCGTAGCCTGCGCGAATCGCTCATGTCGCACTCCTGCACGTCGATATGTGTCCGGCTGCCGGGTCTTGGGTCCGAAAACCCATCCCACTTGCCATCCTGGCAACCGATTCCGTTGCGGACAAGGGGAGAGCCGACTGTTTCCGTTCCCTACCGCCATCGTAGGCTGGGCGGGTCGGCGCCGTGCTTCCGTGGAGGTCCCCCGAGTGAACATCATTGCCTGCTACGTGGCGAGCCGCCCGGAAACCGGGGATGACCTGCTCGACGTACGCAGTCCGGTGGACGGTCGGCTGGTGGCTCGCACCGTACTCGCGACCGAGGATCAGGTCGAGCGCGCCGTGGCGGCCGCCGCTGCCGTCGCGCCGACCGCCGCCGCGCTGCCGGCCCACGTCCGAGCTGGAGCCCTCGACCACGTGAGCGGCCGCCTCGCCGAACGCGCCGACGAGGTCGCCCGCCTGATCACGGCGGAGAACGGCAAGCCGATCAAATGGGCTCGCGCCGAAGTCGCCCGGGCCGTCTCGACGTTTCGGTGGGCCGCCGAAGAGGCGCGGCGCGACTCGGGTGAACTACAGCGACTCGACACCGACCCGGCCGCGACCGGCCGGATGGCGCTGGTGCGACGGGCGCCGCGCGGCCCGGTGCTCGGCATCTCGCCGTTCAACTTCCCACTCAATCTCGTCGCCCACAAGATTGCGCCGGCGATCGCCGTCGGCGCGCCGATCGTGCTCAAACCGGCGCCCGCGACACCGCTGTCCGCCCTGCTGCTCGGCGAATTGCTGGCCGAGGTCACCGAGCCGGACGGTGTCGGGACCGGCCTGCCGGCCGGGATGTTCTCGGTGCTGCCGATCCCGAACGAGCGGGCGGCCGCCCTCGTCGCCGATCCGCGCCTGCCGGTCGTGTCGTTCACCGGATCGGGCCCGGTCGGGGCGCAGATCCGGTCGGCCGTACCGGATAAGCATGTGACGTTGGAGCTGGGCGGAAACGCGGCGGCCGTGGTGTGCGGCGATTGGTCGTCGGAGGCCGACCTGGACTGGGCCGCGTCGCGGATCGCGACGTTCGGCAACTACCAGGCTGGGCAGATCGTGCATCGCGGTGCAGCGCGTGATCGTGCACGACGATCTTTATGACGCGTTCGTCGCGCACCTGGTCGACAAGGTGAAGGCGCTGCCGAACGGCGAGGTCGAGGACGAGACCACCGAGGTCGGGCCGGTCATCAACGACGCCGCCGCGGACCGGATCGAAGCATGGGTACGTCAAGCGGAAGCGGCCGGCGCGCGCAACCTGATCGGCGACTTCACCCGTGATGGACGCTCGATCGCGCCGGTGGTGCTCGCCGATGCGCCCGCAGATGCGTTGGTGTGCACCGAGGAGGTATTCGGGCCGGTGATGGTCGTGTCGCGGGCGGCATCCGATGCCGACGCCTTCGCCGCGGTCAACGACTCCCAATTCGGCCTGCAGGCCGGCGTGTTCACGCACAACGTGCAGACGGCGTTCACCGCCCACCGGACACTCGACGTCGGCGGCGTGATCATCGGCGACGCCCCGAGCTACCGCGCCGATCAGATGCCGTACGGGGGCCGGAAGAACTCGGGCGTCGGTCGTGAGGGTCTGCGCAGCGCGATGGACGACTACACCGATGTCCGAGTGATGGTGCTGACCGGTCTGGACCTTTAGGCCAGCCGCGGCCGCCGGTTGGCTCGGGTTTGCGCCGGACAACCCGGATTGGGTTTGGGACAGCCCACGGTGCGGGCAATCGTGATCGGTAGGCTGAAGGTCAACCATCAACCGCGCTCGTCCGCACGCTTGGAGTCGTCCCGTGTCCAAGGTCCAGCTCAGCGACTTCGTGAAGGCGTACGACGTCCGAGGAACGGTCCCGGACCAACTGAGCGACGAGGTGGCGCGCGCGTTCGGCACGGCGTTCGTCCGGGTCATGCGCCGCGAGCGTGCCGTGCCGTCGATCGTGATCGCGCTATGACATGCGTCCGTCCTCGCCCGACCTGGCCGCCGCCTTTGCCGACGGCGCGTCGGCGGAGGGTGCCGATGTGATCCTCGCCGGCCTCGGCTCGACCGATATGGCGTACTTCGCCGCCGGCAGCCTGGACATGCCCGGTGCGATGTTCACCGCGAGCCACAATCCGGCCAAATACAACGGCATCAAGATGTGCCGCGCCGGCGCCCTGCCGGTCGGGTTGGAAACCGGCCTCGCCGACATTCGGGACCTGGCCCAGGCCATCCTGGACGGCGCCGACGCCGCTCGCGCCGACGTTCGAGGCACCGTGAGCGAGCGCGACCTCCTCCGCCCGTACGCCGAGTATCTGCGCGGCCTGGTCGACCTGTCCGGAATCCGGCGTCTGGCGGTTGTCGTCGACGCCGGCAACGGCATGGCCGGATACACGGTGCCGGCCGTGCTCGGCGACCAGACGCTCGCCGCGCTGCCGCTCGATATCGTGCCGCTCTACTTCGAACTCGACGGCACGTTCCCCAACCACGAAGCGAACCCGCTGGAGCCGGCGAACATTGTCGACCTGCAGGCCGCGGTCGTCGAACACGGCGCCGACATCGGGCTAGCCTTCGACGGAGACGCGGACCGCTGTTTCGTCGTCGACGAACTCGGCCAACCGGTGTCACCGAGCGCGGTCACCGCGCTGGTCGCGACCCGCGAACTGGCGAAGCACCCCGGCGCCACGATCATCCACAATCTGATTACGTCGACCGCTGTGCCCGAGATCGTGACGGAAAACGGTGGCGCACCCGTCCGTACCCGGGTCGGGCACTCGTTCATCAAGGCCGAGATGGCGCGTACGGGCGCGGTGTTCGGCGGCGAGCACTCGGCTCACTACTACTTCAAGGACTTCTGGGGCGCCGATACGGGCATGCTCGCCGCGATGCACATGCTGGCCGCGTTGGGTGGGCAACCGTCGCCGCTGTCGGAATTTGCCGCGAAGTTCGAGCGCTACGTGGCGTCGGGCGAGATCAACACGACGGTCGCCGACCCGACCGGGAAACTGGCCGAGGTCGAGGCCGCGCTCACCGGTCCCGAGGCGCCAGGCGGCGTGCAAGCCGATCACCTGGACGGCCTGACCGTGCGCTATCCGGACGGAGGCTGGCTCAACTTGCGGCCGTCGAACACGGAACCGTTGCTGCGACTCAATGTCGAGGCGCCGAACGCCGACCGCATGACTCAACTGCGGGATGCCGCGCTCGAGGTCATCCGGGCACGCTGACCGCCGGAGTCGCTGGGTCCGGTCTGCCGTCCACGCTGTAAAGGAGCTTCCCATGTCCCTTGATCCGCAATTGCTGTCACTGTTGGCCTGCCCCGACGCGCATCACGCCCCGCTGGACTACGACGACGCGGCGCAGACGTTGACCTGCACCGAGTGCGGACGGGTCTTTCCGATCCGGGACGGCATCCCGGTGTTGCTGCTCGACGAGGCCACCCCACCGGTGCCGACACCGGGCGGGGCCGCCTGATGGCGTCGCCGCTGGACGGTTCGGCCGGCGTGCGGGGATCTCGTACCGTCGACGATCGGTTGCTCGACGACGTCGCTGCACTGGAGCGTGCGGATCCGGGCCAGATGCTGTGGGCCACCGCCTCGGCCGGTGCGCAGGTGCGGGAGACGGCGGCCCTCGCGGCCGAGGCGAATCTCAGCTCGATCGCCGACGAAGGGCGGCCTCGTGCGGTCGTCGTCGCCGGGCAGGGCACCGCCGCCCGAACGGGCGAGCTGCTCGCGACCGTCGCCGGCGTCCGCTGCCCGGTCCCGGTCATCGTGCATCGCAGCGTCGGCGTACCCGGGTGGGTCAACGCCGGCGACTTTGTCATCGCGGTGAGCGCGTCGGGTCGCAGCCCGGAGGCGCTGGGCGCGGCCGAGGCGGCGGCCCGTCGCGGCGCCCGTCTCGTCGCCGTCGGGCCGCCGGACACGCTGCTGCAGTCCGTCGCCGAAGGAGCCCGCGCGCCGTTCATTCCGGTGCCACGGCGTGCTCCGGCGCGCGCCAGCATCTGGTCGCTCACGGTGCCGGTGCTGCTGGTCGCCCGTACCCTCGGATTGGTCAAGGTCAATGAGGCGGACCTCGCGGAGACCGCGGCGCGGCTGGACGCCGACGCCGAGCGGTGTCGACCGACGGCTGAATCCTTTGTGAACCCGGCGAAGTCGCTCGCGCTCGATCTGGCTGGCTCGATCCCGATCGTCTGGGGATCCTCGCCGCTGGCCACCGTGGCCGCGCACCGGTTCGCCGACACGTTGTCGTCCAACGCGCGCTACCCGGCGGTGGGCGGCAGCCTGGGCGATGCCGGCCGCGGCCGGGTCGGCATGCTCGACGGCGTCTTCGGCGCGCTGGCCGAGACCGAACGCGACATTTTCGCCGACCCGGACGAGCGCGACGATACGGCGGCGACGCGACTGCGGATCGTGCTGCTGCGGGACGGCGGTCTGGCCGACGATCTGCGCGACGACAACGAGCCGGCCGCGGTGGAGGAGCGTCGCGCCGAGGCACTGTTGTCGGTGGCCGAGCAGCGCGGGATCCGGATCAGCGTGGTGACGGCCGAGGGCGGTTCGGCCCTGGAACGGCTCGCGTCGCTGGTGGCGGTGCCCGACTTCACCTCCGTCTACCTCGCGATGGCGCATGGTCTCGACCCGATGGCGGTCCCGGCCGTCGAGGAGTTGAAGGAGCGTTCGGGAGTATGAGCGAGCGCCGCCGAACGGACGTCCCCCCGGCGCGAGGGCAGGTATGAGCGCATCCGGCGGGACCAGGGCCGTCATTGCGGCACTTCTCGCGAACCTCGGCATCGCGGTGACCAAGTTCGTGGCGTTCGCCCTCACCGGCTCGTCGTCGATGCTGGCCGAGGGCATCCACTCGGTCGCCGACTCCGGCAACCAGGTGCTGCTTCTGGTCGGTGGCAAGCGATCGAGGCGTGCCCCGACCCCGCAGCATCCGTTCGGCTACGGTCGCGAGCGCTACATCTACGCGTTCATCGTGTCGATCGTGCTGTTCAGCGTCGGCGGTCTGTTCGCGTTGTACGAGGGCGTGCACAAGGTGCAGCATCCCGAGCCGATCGACAAATGGCAGTGGGTGCCGCTGGTGGTACTCGCGATCGGCCTCACACTCGAGTCGCTGTCGTTTCGTACGGCGATCGGCGAGGCCAACCATCTGCGCAGCGGGGTGGGCTGGGTCGCGTTTATCCGGCACGCCCGGGCGCCGGAGCTTCCGGTCATCCTTCTCGAAGACTTCGGCGCGCTCATCGGCTTGGTGTTCGCGCTGTTCGGGGTCGGTCTGACCTTGATGACCGACAACGGTGTCTGGGACGGTGTCGGCACGCTCGGTATCGGTGCGTTGCTGGTGTGCATCGCCGTCGTGCTGGCGATCGAGACGAAGAGCCTGGTCATCGGCGAAGCGGCCCGGCCGGAGCAGGTCGCTGCGATCAGGGCGGCGCTGGACGCGGCGCCCGGGCTCGAGCGCGTCATCCACCTGCGGACCATGCACCTGGGGCCGGATGAGCTGCTTGTCGCCGCGAAGATCGCGACGGCACCGGGCAGCTCCGCCCGGGACATCGCGACCGCGATCGACGACGCCGAGGCGCGGATCCGGGCCAACGTGCCGATTGCTCGGGTGATCTACCTCGAACCCGACATCGACCGGGGTCTGAGCCCGGACGGGTCCGCCGGCGCGTGATGGCCGCCAGTCGGCCGGCGGGTGATCGCCGCCTGTGTGCTGCGGCGCCCGATCATGGGGTTGTCGCTGTTATCCGCCGGGGTTTAGGCACAACAACCCCATGATCGCCGAGTCGCCGCGACCGGTTTCGTGACCTTGCTGGGAAATGGCGGTCCCGGGCGGCAGTTCCGCGACCATTTCCCCGCAAGGTCACGCTGTGATGCCGGTGGGGTGGACCGTGCCGGTGAGATCGGCGAGCGCAATTGCCACATAACGTCCGAATTCAGAAAATATCGGGAATGACTTGACACTGTGGCAGCGGAGTGTGACTCTTTAACCACGCAGCGTGTTTGAGACTTCGGTCCGAGCCGCGCGGGGGAAACCAAACCGGGGGGAAGTGCGGGGCGGTGACCGCTGGCGGGAGTGTCCCGGCTAGCTGGTCCCGCCCCGCACGCTGTCCAAGAACTTTCGATGGTCGCCGCCCGCCTCGCCGCACAAGCGGGCGCCGTGACAAATCAGTTTGCCCCGGGTGTCCCCATCCCGCCGCAGCTTCTGACCTGCACATCCGCGTCGCTCGGATATCGGTGACGCAATCGTCGGCTGCCTGACGCATCGGACGCCGGAGGCGCCGATAAGGTGGGACGAGCCGCGACGCGGCCAATGTCAGGGTGCCGATCGGGCGCCACCAGCCCGGCCACGATCGCCGCGCACGGGTGGGCCACCGCCGTACCGAACAGGGGATTGTTGATGACAAGCACGTTGCCGTCGAGCACGACGCGGGCCGCCGGCCAGGACTTCAAGGTCGCCGACCTGTCGCTCGCGGCCTTCGGCCGCAAGGAAATCCAGCTCGCGGAGCACGAGATGCCCGGCCTGATGGCCTTGCGTGCGGAATATGCCGACGCCCAGCCGCTGCGCGGTGCGCGCATCACTGGTTCGCTCCACATGACCATTCAGACCGCGGTGCTGATCGAGACGCTGGTTTCGCTCGGCGCGCAGGTCCGATGGGCGAGCTGCAACATCTTCTCGACGCAGGACCACGCCGCCGCGGCCGTCGCGGTCGGACCGAACGGAACGCCCGAGGCCCCCGCCGGCGTGCCGGTGTACGCCTGGAAGGGTGAGTCGCTGCCCGAGTACTGGTGGTGCACCGAGCAGGTGCTGAACTGGCCGGACGGCAATGGGCCGAACATGATCCTCGATGACGGCGGCGACGCGACGCTGCTCGTTCACAAGGGTGCGGAGTTCGAGGCCGCGGGTGCCGTCCCGGCGACCGCGGAGACGGACAGCGAAGAGTATGCGGTCATCCTCGACGTGCTGCGTCGGTCGCTCGCCGCGGACCCGAAGCGTTGGAGCACCATCGCGGCCGGCATCAAGGGCGTGACGGAGGAGACGACCACCGGCGTCCACCGGCTCTACGAGATGCAGCAGGCAGGCACGCTCCAATTCCCGGCGATCAATGTCAACGATTCCGTGACGAAGAGCAAGTTCGACAACAAGTACGGCTGCCGCCACTCACTCATCGACGGCATCAACCGGGCCACTGACGTGCTCATCGGTGGAAAGGTGGCCGTGGTCTGCGGCTACGGCGATGTTGGCAAGGGCTGCGCGGAGTCGTTGCGCGGCCAGGGCGCTCGGGTGATCGTGACCGAGGTCGACCCCATCTGCGCCCTGCAGGCGGCGATGGACGGATATCAGGTCGCGACACTGGACGACGTCGTGGCCACGGCGGACATCTTCGTCACCGCGACCGGATGCTTCGACGTGATCACGGCGGCCCAGATGGCGCGGATGAAGCACCAAGCGATAGTCGGAAATATCGGACACTTCGATAACGAGATCGACATGGCCGGCTTGGCGAAGACGCCCGGCGTCCAGCGCAACAACATCAAGCCGCAGGTCGACGAGTGGGTCTTCGCCGACGGCCACGCGATCATCGTGCTGTCCGAGGGGCGGCTGCTGAATCTCGGCAACGCGACCGGCCACCCCAGCTTCGTCATGTCCAACTCGTTCTCGAACCAGACGATTGCCCAGATCGAGCTGTTCACGAAGATCGAGCAGTACCCGATCGGCGTCTACACGCTGCCGAAGCACCTCGACGAGAAGGTCGCCCGCCTGCACCTGGACGCGCTCGGAGTGCGACTCACGCAGTTGTCGAAGGCGCAAGCGGATTACCTGGGCGTACACGTCGAGGGTCCGTACAAGTCGGACCACTACCGCTACTGATCAACCTGTACGTCCGCGCAGCGTGACGGGCCGGTCCGGCGTCTCGGGCCGGCCCGGCGGCATTGATGGGTCGGACCAGCCCCCACAGCATGCGATCAGCATTACGGCTACCCAAGTTCTAGCCGTTCGGCCAGCCGAAAGTGTCCAAAGGAACACCTAATGTTGCTGCGCTGCGCCGTTGCGATAACAGGACAGTCACGAATCCACATGCGCTCTTGGCCGTAGCGCGGCCACGTCGTTTCCTTTAACCACTACGCGCAGCCCTCATTCTGTCCGTTCGTGCGGCGGTGTGTTCCCCCTTGGCGGCTGCGGTAGAACTCTGGAGGAGACATGCGCACAGGGACGAAGAGGCTTACCGGCCTCATCGCTCTTTCCGCTGTCGGTCTGCTCGGTGTCGCGGCGTGTGGCACCAGTAGCAAAGGCAGCAGCAACAATCAGACCCAGCGTCTCCCGGCTACTCGGCCTGTGCCACGAGCCCGGACACCTGCAACAGCGGTCCCCGCAAGGCTGGCGGCGACATCGTCGTGGCCCTCGGCAAATACCCGTCCACCTGGAACGACCTGAGCTCGGACGGGAACATCGTCGAGACGGTCGAGCAGGAGAACCTGATCGTTCCTTCGCCGTTCATGTTCCTGCCGAGCGCCAAGATCCAGTGGAACCAGGATCTGCTGGCTTCTGAGCCGCAGGTGACGAGCACCAGCCCGCAGACGGTCGTCTACAAGCTCAAGCCGACCGCCAAGTGGAACAACGGCACGCCGATCAGCGCGGACGACTTCATCTACGCGTGGAAGACCCAGAACGGCCACGACAAGAACATCCCCGTCGTCGGCACCACCGGCTACGACGCCGATTTCGAACGTCGTCGGCTCGGACAACGGCGAGACCGTCACGGTGACGTTCTCCAAGACGTACTCGGACTGGAGGGGCCTGTTCTGGCGGCCTTTACCCGGCGTGGTACGCGAAGCAGAAGGTGGGCGGTCTGGACACCGACGCTCAGCTCGAGGCCGCGTTCAAGGTCTGGGACGCTCCGCCGACCGCGTGGTCCGGCCGGCCCGTACATCCTGTCGAACTACCAGTCGCAGCAGTCCGCGACGTTCATCCCGAACACCGCGTGGTACGGCAAGGACAAGCCGTCGCTGAAGACGATCACCTTCAAGTACATCACCGACCAGACGCAGGACGTCCCGGCGCTGCAGAACCAGGAAATCCAGGCTCTGAACATCCAGCCCGACCAGGACACCGTGCAGCAGCTCAGCCAGACCCCGGGCGTCAACTACGAGGTCTCGGCCGGCTTGTCGTGGGAGCACCTCGACGGTCAACAGCACCACCAAGTTCCTGAAGGACCCGGCGCTGCGTGAGGCCGTGTTCGACGCGATCAACGCCCAGGACATGATCGACAAGACGGTCAAGCCGTTCTTCCCGGCTGCGAAGCGTCTGCTACAGCCACAACCTGTTCCCGGGCGAGCCCGGCTTCACGGACGTGACGAAGGTCAACGCACCCGACGAGGGCACCGGCAACGTCGACAAGGCCAAGCAGATCCTGCAGCAGGCCGGTTACAAGCTGAACGGCACGACGCTCATGACGCCCCAGTGGCGAGCCGGTGACGATCAACTTCGTGCACACCGACACGCGGTCCGTGACCAGTCGGCGCAGCTCGTGACGCAGTACCTGTCGCAGATCGGCATCAAGGTCAACGACAAGGTGACCGCCGACCTCGGTGGTTCGCTCGGCAACTTCGACTTCGACATCATCCAGTTCGGTTTCGCTGGTTCCCCGTTGCTCTCCCAGAACCACGACATCTGGTACAAGAACGCGGGCAACAACTTCACCCACTGGAGCGACCCGCAGTCGGACGCGCTGCTCGACCAGATGTCGAACGAACTCGACATCAACAAGCAGGCGGCCCTGCTCAACCAGCAGGACGCCATCCTCACCAAGGCGTTCGTCGACCTGCCGCTCTACCAGAAGCCCAACCTGCAGGTCGCAACGAACCAGTACATCAACATCCGTGACGACAACGCGGGCTCGTACTTCACGTACAACACCCAGCAGTGGGGCCTGAACGCGTCGGCTTCATAACGCATCAAGGCTGAGTTCGATCTCTGGCCCCGGGCGCCGTTAGGCGCCCGGGGCCAGGGAGCAGAACGGCAGTCCGTGATCACGGAAGGTGCACCTACATGCTGGTATTCACCCTACGGAGATTGTTCCAGGCAATCCCCATCCTCCTCGTCTCGAGCTTCGCCTCGTTCTGGCTCGCGACGGTCTCGGGCGACCCGGTCCGCAACAAGTTCCTGCTGCGCAACCCCCCGCCGTCGCCGGCGGTCATCGCGTTGACCCGTCACAACATGCGTCTGGACCGCCCCTGGCTGGCCCAATACTGGGACTGGCTGTGGGGTCTGGTCTCGCGAGGCGACTGGGGCCCGTCGATCGACGGCCTGCAGATCGGTTCGGCCCTGGGTACGGCGCTGGCGCGTCACGCTGCGGCTGATCCTGGGCGCCATGATCGTCGCGCTCGTTCTCGCCATGGCCAGCGGGATCATCAGCGCCTATCGGCAGTACTCGAAGGTTGACTACTCGTTCACCTTCGTCGGTTTCGTGTTCCTGGCCATGCCGACGTTCTGGATCGCCGCACTGCTCAAAGAGGGCGCGATCCAGTTCAACAACAGCTGGCAGAGCTCGTTTGGCACCCGCCCGATCCAGACGGTCGGCCAGCAGTCGATCGTGCCACCCGCCGACTTCTTCGGCCGGATGGGCGACTACGGCACCCACCTGATCCTGCCGACGATCTCACTCGCGTTGATCACCTACGCCGCCTGGAGCCGCTTCGTACGCGGCTCGCTGCTGGAGGTACTCAACAGCGACTACGTGCGGCTGGCCCGCGCGAAGGGCCTGACACCACGACGGGTGATGTTCCGCCACGCGCTGCGCACCGCGCTCATCCCGATGACCACCGTCACCGCGCTGACGATCGCCGCCCTCTTCGGCGGCGCCATCATCACCGAGCGGGTGTTCCAATGGCGCGGCATGGGCACGCTGATCATCAACGCGATCGGCGACCGCGACCGCTACGTCATCATGGGCTGGCTACTGGTGGTCGGCCTGATCGTCGTCGTCGGAAACATCGTCGCCGACCTGCTCTACGCCGTGCTCGACCCGAGGATCCGTTATGAGTGAAACGACCAGCCGCCCGAGCGCGGCAGAATCCGAAGGCGCGGCGCGGGCCGTCAGCGGTCGGCTTGGCACCGCCGCCGCCCGGAAGGTGGAACGCGAGTTCACCGTCAAGGAGCGCACCCAGACGTCGATGGTGCTGACGCGGTTCTTCCGGCACCGCCTGGCCATCGGCTCGCTGATCTTCTTCGTCCTGCTGGTGCTCGTCGTTTACCTGGCGCCGGTGATCTTTCAACCTCAGCTACACGACGATTCGCCGACCCGGCGTCGCTGTCACCGTCGTTCAGATACCCCATGGGTACGGACGAGCTGGGGCACAACTACGTCGCGCTCGTCATGCGTGGCGCGCACCAGTCGCTGAATATCGCGTTCATCGTCGCGATCGTGTCGTCGGCGTTCGGCGCGCCGTACGGCGCCATCGCCGCGTACTACGGTGGCAAGACCGACGCGATCATGATGCGTATCGTCGACGTGATCCTCACGCTGCCGTTCCTGGTCGTGGTCGGCGCCCTCGCCGAGCACTTCAGCGGCACGTGGTACACGGTGGCGCTCCTGCTCGGGGTGACCGGTTGGGTGATCAACGCCCGTGTCACGCGCGGCGTCGTGCTCTCGGTGCGCAATCAGGAGTTCGTCGAGGCGGCCCGCGCACTTGGCGCATCCGACACCCGGATCATCTTCCGGCATCTGATCCCGAACGTGACCGGCACGCTGATCGTGCAGGCGACGCTCGACATCGCGACGGCGATCCTGGCCGAAGCCGGTTTGTCGTTCATCGGGCTCGGCATCCACGCGCCCGACACGTCGCTCGGACTGCTGGCGCAGCAGACCCAGAACGCGATCGAAACGCGGCCGTGGCTGTTCTACTTCCCCTGCGTCATGATTGTGGTCATCTGCCTGTCCATCAACTTCATTGGTGATGGACTGCGGGACGCGCTCGACCCGCGGCAGACGCGGCAGCGCCGATGACGGTGGAACGCGGTAGCGGCGGCCGGGCCTTCGGACCCGGCCGCCGACCGATGTGCCGCGCCACCGTTCACGTGCCCATCGTCTCGCGGGCCCACGAAGCTCGTGTGTGTGAAAGAAGTCATCCATGACCGCAACTCCCATAGAACTCAGCGAGAGCATGGCCGATACCGACCTGCTGCTCGACATCCACGACCTGACCGTCGGATTTCCCACCGACGACGGCCTGGTCAAAGCCGTCCGGGGCGTCAGCTACCAACTCCGAGCCGGTGAATCGCTCGGCATCGTCGGTGAATCGGGCTCCGGCAAGTCGGTGTCGTCGATGGCGTTGCTCGGCCTGCTTCCGAAGACCGCCCGGATCAGCGGCTCGGCCAAGTTTCGTGGCATGGAGCTGGTCGGCAAGTCGGAGAAGGAGTACACGAGCCTTCGCGGCAACAAGATCTCGATGATCTTCCAGGATCCGCTGACCTCGTTGAACCCGGTCTACTCGGTCGGTTTCCAGATCGGGGAGGCGGTGCTGGCGCACAACGACGTCTCCAAGGCCGCCGCGCGCGATCGGGCGATCGAGCTGCTCGAACTGGTCGGCATCCCGAATCCCAAGCAGCGGATCGACAACCTGCCCCATGAGCTGTCCGGCGGCATGCGCCAACGCGTCGTCATCGCGATCGCGATGGCGAACAACCCGGATGTGATCATCGCGGACGAGCCGACGACGGCGCTCGACGTGACGGTGCAGGCCCAGGTGCTGGAGGCGCTGCAGGCCGCGCGCAAGGCGACCGGTGCCGCTCTCGTCCTGATCACCCACGACCTCGGTGTGATCGCCGGCCACGCGGATCGGGTCTGCGTGATGTACGCAGGAAAGCTCGTCGAGCAGGGCACCGTCGAGGACGTGTTCTACCGGCCGCGGATGCCGTACACGCTCGGCCTGATCGGCAGCCTGCCGCGCGTCGACGAGGGCCGGCAGCAGCGGCTCACCCCGATCATCGGTTCGCCGCCGTCGCTGGTCAACCTGCCGCCCGGCTGCCCTTTCACGCCGCGCTGCCCGCTCGCCCAGGACATCTGCGACACGGTCGAGCCGGACTCTGGTGTCGACCGACCGGCCCGACCACCTCTCGGCCTGCCACTTCCACGAGAGTCTCATCGGTGCCGACCCGTCGCAGCTCTACCAGCCGACGTCGCGCGACACCGAGGACATGACGATCGCGGACCTGCCCGACCCCGGCCTGCTCGATCGCGGTCCACCTCGATCGCGACCAGACCGACGACAACACGACCGGGTCCGGCCGGCACGCAGCGGATGGCGAGGCGAGCGAAGGATGACTCAGGTGACCGACACGAGCCGCGTGGACGCACAGCGTCGACCGACCACCATCCCGGTCGTCGAGGTACGCAACCTCGTCAAGCACTTCCCAGTCCGGTCGAAGGGCCTCATCCGGCGCCAGGTCGGCGAGGTGCACGCGGTCTGCGACATCTCGTTCGACCTGAACTACAACGAGACGTTGAGCCTGGTCGGCGAGTCCGGCTGCGGCAAGACGACCACCGGCCGGCTGATGCTCAACCTGGTCACGGCGACGTCGGGCTCCGTGACGTACGGCGGCCGGGACATCACGAAGATCAGCCATGGGTCGATGCGCCCGCTCCGCCGCGACCTGCAGATCGTCTTCCAGGACCCGTTCGCCTCGCTCGACCCTCGCATGACGATCAACGAGATCATCGCCGAGCCGTTGCGCATCCACGGGCTCTACAAGGGCGAGGGCTCGGGCCGGGCCAAGGTCCGTGACCTGCTCCGTCAGGTCGGCCTGAACCCCGAGCACGGCAACCGCTACGCCCACGAGTTCTCCGGCGGTCAGCGCCAGCGCATCGGCGTCGCCCGCGCGCTCGCGTTGCAGCCGAAGGTTCTCGTGCTGGACGAGCCGGTGTCGGCGCTGGACGTCTCCATCCAGGCCGGCGTGATCAACCTGCTCGAGGACCTGCAGGAGGACCTCGGCCTGTCATTCCTCTTCATCTCGCACGACCTCTCGGTGGTCCGGCACATCGCCGACCGGATCGCCGTGATGTATCTCGGCCGGATCGTGGAGACCGCGCCAGTGGAGGACCTGTTCCGGCGGGCATCCCACCCGTACACGCAGGCGCTGATCTCGGCGATCCCGCTGCCGGACCCGCACAAGGAGCGCGCACGCCAGCGCGTCCTCGTCACCGGTGAGGTGCCGAGCCCGGTCAACCCGCCATCGGGCTGCCGATTCCGTACGCGGTGCCCGAAATTCGCCAACCAGCTCAGCAGCAGCGAGCAGGAGAAGTGCATCAACGAGTTGCCACCGTTGGTCGACCGTGGTGCCGGACACCCGGTTGCCTGCCATTACGCGGAGGCGCTGCAGCTCGTCTGATCGTCGAGCGGAAAGAAATCATCCGAAGGGCGGAGCCGGCCGGCTCCGCCCTTCGGCCTTACCGGCGGCTAGCCTGGCGTGGCCGCGTCAATCGGCTCGGACGGACGCTGGTCATTGACGCTGCGATGCCGACGGGTGTAAGGATGCGTGGTCGCGCTTTGACAGGCGCGTCGGGTGGGCGATCCGGCACGGCTGCCGGACAATCGAGTTCAGACAATCGCCGGGTTCCCATGATCCGGACAGGAGATGGAATATTGGAGTCCATGAGAGCCCGCGTGCTGGTGGTCGACGACGACCCCGCCCTTGCCGAGATGCTCGGCATCGTGCTGCGGACGGAGGGCTTCGTGCCGGCGTTCGTGTCCGACGGCGAGCGAGCCCTCGCCGCGTTCCGTGAGGTGCGGCCGGACATCGTGCTCCTCGACCTCATGCTGCCGGGAATGAGCGGGATCGACATCTGCCGGGCCATCCGTACGGAGTCGGGTGTTCCGATCGTGATGCTGACCGCCAAGACGGACACCGTCGACATCGTCCTCGGGCTTGAGTCCGGGGCGGATGACTACGTCGTCAAACCGTTCAAGCCCAAGGAACTGATCGCCCGGATGCGAGCGCGCCTGCGCCGTGGCGAGGATGCCGCGCCCGAGCTTCTGACCATCGGTCCGTACGGCACCCAGCTCACCATCGACGTGCCGGCGCACCTGGTGTCGCGCAACGGCGACGAGGTGAAGCTCACCCCGCTCGAATTCGACCTGTTGGTCGCGCTAGCCCGCAAGCCGCGCCAGGTATTCACCCGGGAAGTGCTGCTGGAGCAGGTCTGGGGATATCGGCACGCCGCCGACACGCGCCTCGTCAACGTCCACGTCCAACGCCTCCGCGCCAAGATCGAAGCAGATCCGGAGCGGCCGGAGATCATCTTGACGGTTCGTGGGGTCGGGTACAAGGCCGGAACGAGCTAGGCTCGGCGGCAGCGATGCCGAAGGTAGGGGTGCCACCGCCGTTGACCAGGCCGCGCGACGGTGCCTCGACCGGCCCTCGTCGCGGCCCGCTCAGTCGTGTCCCCCGGCGGGCCCGGACAATCGGTGTGGCCGCCCGCGGACGCTGGCGCCGTTCACTGCAGCTGCGGATGGTCACGTACACCGTGGTGGCCTCCTCGATCTTGGTGGCGCTGTTCGGCGTGCTCGTGGTGACGCGGACCACGCAAGGTCTCCTTCACGCCCAGTTGGTGTCGGCAAAGGAGCAGATCCGAAACGGCCACAACACCGCCAAGACCTCTCTCGACCAGCTCGGCCAACACGACGAATCGACGGCCGTGCTGACGATGTCGACTATCGTCAACACGCTCTCGCAGGGCGACGCCGGCGGACCGGTGCCGGTCGTCCTTCTCTTCCCGCCGAGCACGAGCGGGGTCCCGGTGGCGAGATCGTCGACCCTGCCGGCCAGCGTGCTGATCCAGCCCGTGCAAGGCGTCGTGCCGCTGGTAACTTCGAATCACCAAGCTCATCAATACGTGACGTGCCAGGTCGACAAGACGGGCAGCCAACCGTGCCTCGCCATCGGTCTGCCGGTGAAGAGTTCTCGAGCCGGCGTTTTCCAGCTCTACTACCTGTTCCCACTGGACGCCGAACAGACGGCGGCCAGCGTGACCCGCAATACAGTGATCATCATCGGCGTGGCTCTGGTCGTCATGCTTGCGCTGATGGCGTGGCTGGTCACGCAGATGGTCGTTCGGCCGGTGCGGCTGGCCGCCCGGACCGCTCAACGGCTGTCGGCGGGGCTGCTCGACCAGCGCATGGAGGTGCACGGCGAGGACGACCTGGCCCTGCTCGGCGCGGCGTTCAACCAGATGGCGGTGAATCTGCAGCGCCAGATCGTACGGTTGGAAGACATGTCCCGGCTGCAACGCCGGTTCACCTCCGACGTCTCGCACGAGTTGCGTACGCCACTGACGACCGTACGAATGGCGGCCGACCTGCTCTACGGCAGCCGCGAAGAGCTGGACCCGGTGATGGCTCGCAGTGCCGAACTGCTGCACGCCGAGCTCGACCGGTTCGACGAACTCATGACTGACCTGCTGGAGATCAGTCGCTTCGACGCCGGGTTCGCGGTGCTCGACGCGGAGCCGACCGATCTGGTGCCGGCGGTCCGCCGGGTCGCTCGAGGGCTGTCGGCGGTGGCCGACAGTGTCGGCGTGCGGATCGAGGTGCACGTTCCGGAGACGCCGGTGATCGCCGAGGTGGATCCGCGCCGCGCCGAACGTGTGCTGCGCAACCTGGTTGGAAACGCGATCGAGCACGGCGAAGGCCAACCGGTGGTGGTGACGCTCGCCGTCGATGACCGGGCCGTCGCCGTCACTGTGCGGGACCATGGCATCGGCCTGAAGCCGGGCGAGGAGAAGCTCGTCTTCAACCGATTCTGGCGGGCCGATCCGTCGCGTGCGCGGCAGACCGGCGGGACCGGCCTCGGCCTGTCGATCAGTCTCGAGGACGCGCGACTGCACGGTGGCTGGCTCGAAGCGTGGGGGGCGCCCGGGACAAGGTGCGCAGTTCCGCCTGACATTGCCGGTTCGTGCCGGCTCCAAGCTCACCAGTGCGCCGCTGCCGCTCGTGCCGGCCGATGCCGATGTCGTGCCCACGGCCCATCCACCCACCGTCGTCGGCGACGACCAGACGAGGGGCGCGTACGAATTCACGGCGATCGATGAAGCGAGCTTCGAGGACGTCGCTGGCGTCGTCGCCGAGGGCGCCACCGAAGCGGGCACGGCCACCGATGACGACGTCATTGCGTACCCGATCGACATGTCGGCGATTTCGGGCTCAGTGCCCGACGGCCAACGCCGACTCGATGACGATCGTCCGGCCGCGGCCGGCGCGACCGACCGCTCCGGACTACCTCGGGGGAGCCATGAGTAGGCCGAGGAGTCGCCGCCCGTGACATACGGCGGCACCGCCGAGGGCGTACCCGATGGGCCATCGCACTCAGCACGGTGATCGTGCTGGCGTTGGCTGCGTGCGGCGTCCCGACGTCCGGACCGCCAGTCTCGGACGGTCCGCCACCGGCCGGTGGCGGCTCCGCCAACGGCGGCCTCCCGCCGCCCCCGGGACCGAACGCGGAAACCAGCACCGCGGACGCCTTCGTCAACGACTACCTACAGGCGGCGGCTGGCGCGACGAATCTGGCCGGACAGGTCGCAGCGGCCCGTGCGTATATGACCACCAGTGCTGCTAGCGCGTGGGTCAAGCCGAGCGCGCCCGGCCAGATCAACGTGCTCCGCCAAGTCGATCCCTGGTCCGACATGACCGGGACGGCAAGGAACGGCTCCACCGCCATCGACGTGACCGCGACCTTTGAGATCGTTGGCGAGTTCGTTGTCGCTACCGGAGTGTTGGAGCCGCCACCGGCGGCGAACCGTGTCTCGGACGGTGCGGACCGCCGCAAGCTCAAATTCTCGGTCGGCGACAGCGACACCGGGTCGGGCCGCTTCCGGCTCACCGACAGCGTGCCACCCGGGTTATACATGTCGGAGCAGGCTCTGCAGCGATGGTTCGCACCACATCCGATCTATTTCTGGGATCCGAGCCATGAGGCCTTGATCCCCGATATCCGATATGTGCCAACGGTGCTCTCCGGGATCGCGCAGGCCACCCAGATTGTGATCTGGACGCTCGGCACTCCGTCCGACTGGATCAACCAGGCGACAGCGCAGACGGTCAGTGCGGGCCTCGTCGACCCGACGTCGATCTCCGTGACCAATAACGGGACGTACGTGGTGAACCTCGGCACGACCGCGCATGCGCTCGAGCAGTTTGCCCCGCTCGCTTACCAGTTGCGTTGGTCGCTCGGCACGCAGATCGTCGGTAACGGCAGCCAGGTCCCGATGCCGGTGGACGTTCAAATCGACGGACAGTCGCAGGTCATCTCGTCTGACAACAACTTCCGCGCGCTCGTGCCCAATCTGGCCCCGCCGCGTTCGTCCGTCGAGGCCAGCGCGTACGCGGTCAGCCCAGACGGCAAGGCCGTTCAGGTAACGATCAACTCCGCTACCGAGGCGATCACGACCATCGCGACGTCCGGGCAGCCACGGATCCTCAATAGCCCGACATACAACACCAAGGTGGTCAGTGCCGCCGTCGACGGTTCTGCGTCCGCCGCCGCCCTGGTCCGAGCGGTTGGCAACGGCGAGACGTTGTGGATCCGGCACACCGGCAACGCGGCCAGTGATTTCGTTCAGGTCAAGGGTTTGGCCGGGACAAGCATGAGCCGTCCTCAATTCGTGACGCAGCCGGCCGGTGCGGTCGTGGTCGCCGTCGACGGCCAACTCAAACTCGTCGACGCTCAGAACCGTGTGCACCCGATCCAGTCGCCCAGCGGCATCTCGAACATCTCCGCTTTCTCGATCGCGCCGGACGCCCACCGGGTTGCCCTCATCTCTGGCGGCCGGCTTTACTTCTCAGCCATCACGGTGGGTGGCTCACCGACCATGACGACGGCCCAGCCGATCGTGATCGGCCCGAACCTCGCGACCGCGACATCCGTCGCGTGGAGTTCGACGTACCAGCTCATTGTGGGTGGCCAGGACGGGACCACAGGAAAGATCGCCGAGTTGAACATCGACGGCTCGCTCGACCCGAACCCGTTCACCCGCGAGTATCCCTCGGCCAAGATCGTCCAGGTCGCGGCCTATTCGTACGATCCGCTGCGACCCGGATTCGACGAGGTCATGGTGCAGACGGAGCAGGCATCAAAACAAGGGGTCATCGCTGGCCGGACGGACGGCAAGAAGGTCTCCATGACCGCGCCGTTCTTCCAGGACTGACGGACGATCGTGGCCGGGAGTGTCGGCGCAACCCTGGGCGCGCTGACCGACCTGGTGCTGCCGGCCGACTGCGCGGGGTGCGGCACATCGGCGCTCGGAGCCAAGGCCGGCGTCTGTCCCGACTGCATGAGGGAGCTAGGGCGCCTCATGCCGTACGAGACCGCACCGACTCCGACTCCGGAGGGCCTTCCGATCTGCGTTGCTCTCGGTCCGTACGACGGGGTGCTGCGCGAGCTGGTGCTGGCGTACAAGGATCGGGGCCGGCATCGGCTGGCCGGGCCACTGGCCGCACAGCTTGCGCGCGGAGTGGCCGCGTGTGCCGTTCGACTGGGCAATCCGCCGGGTTCGCCGGTGGTCCTCATCCCGGTGCCGAGCACGGCCGCCGCGGCCCGGCAACGGCACGGTGATCACATGCGTCGGCTCGCGCGTCGGACCGTCCGTACCCTCAATGGTCTCGGCTGGCCCGCCGCGATGGTCGTCGCGGCCGCGGCTCGGCCGCGGGTTGACTCGGCCCACCTCACCGCGGCGGACCGAGCGGCGGCGGCTCGAGATGCATTTCGGACGCGGCCCGGCCCGGCTCGACGGATTGCCGCGGCGAGCGCGGCGGGCGCCTGCGTTGTCGCCGTGGACGACGTGCTGACCACCGGGGCAACGCTGGCCTCATTGACCACGCGACTCACGATCGACGGGGTCCGCGTGCACGGCGCGGTCACGCTGGCCGCGACCCGCCGCCGCAACGCCGTGTGACCAATCCGTGGGCCGGTCCATTCCGGCTCATGGGATCGACCGGAGTCCAGGCCGAGCGCAGGAATTCGGAGCGGCGTGGCGATTTGCTCCGCATCGAGGCGGTGCGGCGCGGCTGGGGCAATCCCGTTCTGACGTTATTCGCTACCCGGCGTGACTCAGGCCCTGGATGCCGCTACCGTCGAAAGCCACGAGCACATTCGCCCCGGAGCACAGCGCGCCACCTATCCGGCCCATGATGCTGGAATGGACATCCTGATGGCGCCGCCTGTGATCAGCTTTTGATAGGAGGATCGGCCATGGAGCGGCCGGCGAACGCCACGGACCACCGCGGGCGTGCCGGGCCGGTAGTTGATCGCATTGATGAACCGGGTGGCTACTGACTGTTATCAATGTCTGGTAGCCGCGCCCAGACCTGAAACTGGGGGAGGTCACGCGTGGACATCGTCGTGAAGGGCCGCAATGTGGAGGTGCCGGACCACTACCGGCAGCACGTTGCGGAGAAGTTGCACAAGGTCGAGCGTTATGACGGAAAGATCATTCGAGTCGATGTCGAGCTTTCCCACGAGAAGAATCCCCGCCAGTCCGGCAACTGCCAACGCGTAGAGATCACCTGCGTGTCGCGCGGCCCAGTGGTGCGGGCCGAGGCCTGCTCGGGTGATTTCTACAGCGCGCTTGACCTCGCGATTACCAAGCTCGACGCTCGTCTACGCCGGTGTGCCGATCGTCGCCGCGTACATCGCGGGCGACGCGCACCGGTTTCGGTCGCCGCCGCGACCTCGGGCCTCGAGGTCGCCCGCGAAGACCTCGTGTCGGCCACCATCGCCGCGCAGAACGCCGAAGCGGAGCGCACTGCCACCAGCGCCGCCCGCAACGGTGGATCGCCCGATGGTCGTACGACGACCGGCTACACGGCGTACGACGAAGACGACGCTGGACTCCTCGACCAGCCGTACGACGAGGCCGACCAGCCCTGGCACATCGTGCGCCTGAAGGAACACGCCACCGAGCCCATGACCGTCGACGATGCCCTGTTCCAGATGGAGATGGTCGGTCATGACTTCTTCCTCTTCATGGACAAGGAATCCGGCCGACCGAGCGTCGTCTATCGCCGGCGCGCCTACGACTACGGGGTCATCGCGCTTGCGAGCTGACGCCACCGAGACGGAAACCTGGCGACGCCGAGGCTGACGACGCCGAAAAACTAACGATGCCGGTGAGCAGACCGGACGTCGAGATCTGATGCGGCCGCCTGGACGCGTGCGGTTGATGCACGCGTCCAAGGCGTCGACCGTCAAACGACCCCGCTGCATTGCTCGGGCCGAGAGTGCTCGGGCCGAGAGTGCTCGGGCCGAGAGTGCTCGGGCCGAGCGGCGATGTCGGCCAGATCTCACGACGGCACGATGGTCTCAACTTTCGCATCGGTCGCACGGTTGCGATGATCTAGCGATGTCCCAGACAGCCGTCTCGTACCCACCGGCAAAAAACGTGCCTAAGGGCGCCCGACCGCTCACGTTCAGCCGCTCCGACCTGGTGATCATTGGCGGCAGCCTGGCCGCGATGGCGCTCGCCGCGATCGCGTTCTATGCCCACCTGAACGAGGTTTTGTCGTTCGTCTGCTCCGGCGTGGCCATCGCATTGCTCGCCGCTCTGGTCGGCCGCTGCGTCGAACGGCTCGGCGACCGGCTCGGGGCCGGCGCGACCGGCGTGTTGCAGAGCGCGCTCGGCAACCTGCCGGAGCTGTTCATCTCGTTCTTCGCGCTGCGCGCCGGCCTCCTGACGGTGGTCCAGTCGGCGCTGATCGGCTCGATCCTCGCCAACCTGCTGTTGGTTCTGGGCGCGGCGTTCCTCGTCGGCGGTCTGAAGCACGGCAACCAGCGCTTCGATCACGGCCGGGCGCGAACGACCGCCGTCCTGCTCGCACTCGCGACCGCGGCGCTCGTGCTGCCCAGCCTGGCCGCGCAGCTCCACTCGCCTGCGGGTGGTCACGAGACTCAGTTGTCGGTGGCCGTCGCGATCATCCTGCTGGCGATCTTCGCGCTGTCGTTGCCCGCGTCGCTGCGACGCCAAGCGGAACCGGTGATGGGACGCTCACTCGCCGTCGAGCAACATCCTTCGCCCCTGGGTACGGACGGCGGCAGCGCCCAGCAATCGAGCGCCGATGGCCCGCCGCCCTACGAGGCGACCGGCGAGCCATGGCAAGGGACGCGTGGAGGGACGCGTGGAGGGCCACACGGAGGGCCACTGGCCATTCTGGCTCGCCACCGCCCTGCTTGCCTTGGCCGGGGTGGCCGCCGGGCTCGTCTCCGACTGGTTCGTCGACGCGTTGCAGCCAGCGATCAATGCCCTGCACATCTCACCGGCGTTCGCCGGTCTGGTGATCGTCGCGATCGCCGGCAACGCCGTGGAGAACGTCGTCGGGATCCAGCTGGCCGCGCGGAATCAGGCCGACTACGCCGTGTCGGTGATCGTCAACAGTCCAATCCAGATCGCTCTCGTCCTGGCCCCGGCCCTCGTTCTGTTGAGCTTCCTCACCGCCACGACGCTCACGCTCGTCTTCGCGCCGCTGCTTGTCGTGTCCGTGGTGGTTGCGGTGATCATCACGGCATTCATCATCTTCGACGGCGAGTCGAACTGGCTGGAGGGCGCAATCCTCATCGCGCTCTACGCGATCATCGCCACGTTGTTCTGGTGGGGCTGAGCCCGGGACCCGAGCCGGCAGCCGAGCTCGGGACCCGAACCCTCAGCGGCGGTCGGTCGGCACCAGCGACGCCACCCAGACGTCGCGGTGTTCGTCGCGCTGTTTCCAGGCCGTACGGGCGATTCCCTCGTACGGTGAAGCCGGCCTTTGCCGCGACACGGCGCGATGCCTCGTTGCCGACCTGGGCGCGCCACACGATCCGGGACAGCCCGAGCGCGTCGATGCCCCAGTCAGCGAGCGTACGGAGGGCCGCCGTCGCGTAGCCGTGGTTGCGGGCGTACGGCGCCATGCTGAACCCGACTTCGGCCGTGTCCGGCAGTTGTCGGGTCGGGTAGATCCCGAGGTTCGCGAGGCCGACGCATTCGTCGTCAGCGTCGGCGATAGTGAACACGGCACCCTCGCCGAGGAGCCAGAGTCGTTCGGCTTCACGGTCGCCCGCGACCAACTGTTCGCGCGTGTACCCGGCGACGGGCACGCTTGTCCACCGTACCGTCTGCGGATCTTGAAAGATGGCGAGCCGGGTGTCGGCGTCGCGGGGTGACACCGGACGCAGGCTGCCGGAGGTGCTACCGGCCGGCAGTGCGAGTCGTGGCTGGCTTGCGGCGAACGTCGCGGCCTGCCGGGCCGCCGGTGATCCGGTTGCGAGCCAGGCCGGAGTGGAGTTGAGCACATCGCCGCGACAACAATGCGCCGACCCAGCCGTCGATGAAGCCGCCGCCCGGCGCGGCCAGGCGCGCACGTTGCACGCCCTCGATCTGTACGCCGATGCGCAGGGCCGCCAGCCGCGACGCGTGGTTGCCGATGGTGGCCCGCCAGACCAGTCGACGAATGCCGAGCCCGTCCAGCGCCCATCGCGCCAGTGCCCGGCCGGCGCGGGTCGCGATGCCGCGGCCGCGCGCGGCGGGCACGGTCCAGTAACCGATCTCCGCCTCGCCGGCCAGCAGGTCCAGCCTCAGGCCCATCGAGCCGAGGAGCATGCCGGTTGCGGCCTCGAAGACGCCCATCGGCGCGCCGGTGCCCTTCGACCAGGCCCGGTCCGTGTAGTCGGTCACGAAATCGACCGCATGATGCCGCTCGTACGGCCGGGGCACGGTCGTCCATCGCTGGATGTCCGGATCTTGGCAGGCGCGGTACACCGCTTCGGCGTCGCCGGCCTGCCACGGGCGCAGTAGCAGTTCGTCGACGTTGATCTCGAACGGATCCATGCCGGCATGCTGCCGGATATCCGGTGACGGCGGCGACCCGATTTGGCCGCGGCGATCTGCGGGCGAGGCAGCGGGCAAACCGGGCATCCGGTGAGCCACGGCCACCGATTCGGCCGCTCGCGATGTGGAGGTAGGGCGGCGCGCGTGAAACACTGGAAAACCGGCAGATTCACACGCGACCGACGCCCGATGTCCGTTTCATCACGATCGCCTGCGCTGTGGTCGCCACGGCTGACAGATACCGCCCCGCTCCGCCTACGATGGGTCGGCAGATAAATTGAGGGAGCGCATTTCCGTGGCCATGTTTGAGAAGCTTCTCCGCGCGGGTGAGGGGCGCCTGCTTCGCCGCCTCGAGGCGATCGCCAACGCGGTCAACTCGCTCGAGGAGCACTACGCCGACCTGAGCGATGACGAGCTGCGCGAGTGCACTGAGGATTACAAGCAGCGTTACGCCGACGGCGAGTCGCTCGACGACCTGATGCCGGAGGCGTTCGCCACGGTCCGCGAGGCGGCAAAGCGCGTGCTCGACAAGCGGCCGTTCGACGTGCAGATCATGGGCGGCGCGGCGATGCACTTCGGCAACATCGCGGAGATGAAGACCGGTGAGGGCAAGACGCTCGCCGGGACCCTGCCGGCCTACCTCAACGCGCTGTCCGGCAAGGGCGTGCACATCATCACCGTCAACGACTATCTCGCCCAGCGCGACGCCGAGTGGATGGGCCAGATCCACCGTTTCCTCGGACTGACCGTCGGCGTGATCCTGCCGAACGAGTTCGGTGGCCAGCACAAGACGGCGTACGCGTGCGACATCACGTACGGCACGAACAACGAGTTCGGCTTCGACTACCTGCGTGACAACATGGCGATGTCGGCCGAGGATCTCGTCCAGCGCGGACACCACTTCGCGATCGTCGACGAGGTCGACTCGATCCTCATCGACGAGGCTCGTACGCCCTTGATCATCTCCGGACCGGCCGAGCAGTCGGCCCGGTGGTACGTCGAGTTCGCCAAGATCGTCTCCCGCCTGGAGCGGGCGACGAGGAGAGCGGCGAGGGCGACTACGAGGTCGACCTGTCGAAGCGGACGGTCGCCATCACCGAGCGCGGCGTGGCCCGGGTCGAGGATCGTCTCGGCGTCGAGAACCTCTACGAGTCGGCGAACACCCCGCTCGTCGGTTACCTCAACAACGCGCTCAAGGCCAAGGAGCTCTACAAGCGCGACAAGGATTACATCGTCACCGAAGACGACGAGGTGCTGATCGTCGACGAGTTCACCGGCCGCATCCTGCACGGCCGGCGCTACAACGAGGGCATGCACCAGGCCATCGAGGCGAAGGAAGGCGTCGAGATCAAGCAGGAGAACCAGACGCTCGCCACGATCACACTGCAGAACTACTTCCGCCTGTACGAGAAGCTCTCCGGCATGACCGGCACGGCGCAGACCGAGGCGGCCGAATTCAACAAGGTCTACAACGTCGGCGTCGTGACGATCCCGACGAACCGGCCGATGATCCGCGCCGACCAGTCCGACGTGATCTACCGGACCGAGAAGGCGAAGTTCAACGCTGTCGTCGAGGACATCGCGGAACGGCACGCGATCGGCCAGCCCGTCCTCGTGGGTACGGTCTCGGTGGAGAACTCCGAGGTGCTGAGCCAGATGCTGCGGCGCCGGGGCATCGCCCACTCCGTACTCAACGCGAAATACCACGCGCGTGAGGCGGAGATCGTCGCGCAGGCTGGCCGCAAAGGCGCCGTGACGGTCGCGACGAACATGGCCGGCCGTGGCACCGACATCGTGCTCGGCGGCAATCCCGAGTTCCTCGCCGCCGCTGAACTACGCCAGCGCGGCCTCGACCCGGAGGAGTCGCCGGAGGAGTATGCGGCGGCCTGGGACGACTCGCTCGAGCGGTGGACCAAGCTCTGTGACGACGAGGGTGAGGAGGTCGTCGACGCCGGCGGTCTCTACGTGCTCGGCACCGAGCGCCACGAATCGCGCCGCATCGACAACCAGCTGCGTGGTCGGTCCGGTCGCCAGGGTGACCCGGGCGAGTCGCGGTTCTACCTGTCGTTGCAGGACGAATTGATGCAGCGATTCCGGGCCGGTGCGGTGGAAGCCGTCATGGAGCGGTTGCGCATTCCCGGACGACGTACCGATCGAGAACAAGATGGTGAGCCGCCAGATCAAGAGCGCGCAGACCCAGATCGAGGGCCAGAACGCCGAGATCCGCAAGAACGTGCTGAAGTACGACGAGGTGCTGAACCGTCAACGTACGGTCATCTACACCGAACGGAGCCGCGTGCTCGCCGGTGAGGACCTCTCCGGCCAGACCTCGAACATGCTCGACGATGTCATCAGCGCGTACGTCAAGGGCGCCACGGCCGAGGGGTATGCCGAGGATTGGGATCTCGAGCAGCTGTGGACGAGTCTCAAGCAGCTTTACCCGGTCGGCTTCACCATCGAGGACATCGAGGAAGAGGCCGGCGGCTCCCGCGACATGATCGACAGCGAGTTCCTTGAGGCCAGGCTGCTCGAGGATGCCCGGTCGGCGTACGCGGCCCGCGAGGAGGAACTGACATCGGACGCGATGCGCGAGTTCGAGCGCCTGGTGTTGCTGCAGGTGATCGACCGCAAGTGGCGCGAGCACCTCTACGAGATGGATTACCTCCAAGAGGGCATTGGCCTGCGCGCCCATGCGCAGCGCGACCCGCTGGTCGAATACCAGCGCGAGGGCTTCGACATGTTCTCTCAGATGCTCGACGGCATCAAGGAGGAGGTCGTCGGCTTCCTGTTCAACATGGAGGTGAAGGTCGAGGAGGCACCGCCAGCGCCGCCGGTGATCGACACGCAGGCGGCCCGGCTGCTGCCGGAGGCGAAGCCAATCGCGATCTCGGCCAAGGGTCTGGGCGATTCGCGCCAGTCGCAGGCACTGTCGTATTCGTCGCCGACGATCGACGGTGCGGCGGGAAGCGGCGCGGTCGCCTTTGAGCAGGCACCGGCACTCGGCTTAGGGCGTTCGTCGGCGCCTCCGGCCCGGCCCAGCGGACCGCAATCGGCCCGCTCGGCCGGCGAAAAGATGCCCGCGCCCGGCCAGGTCGTCGGCTCCGGCGGTCCGTCACGCAACGCTCCCTGCCCCTGCGGATCCGGCAAGAAGTACAAGCGGTGCCACGGCGCGCCGACGGGCGCGTAAACCACCGGTCCGTCGACGAAACGGCACAGTGACAACGACTGTGGGCCGCGGGCATGTCGCCTGCGGCCCACAGCGCTATTAAGACGCGAGTGCTGCAAGCGCGTGCCCGGCCCGGAGCGCGCACCGCCTCATCCCGCGCGTTGTGCGCTCCGGGGGATCGGGATCAATCGTTGACGAACTGAATCACCTGAACTAAATGACCTGAACAAGGGCGCATAACCACTGATCGCCATGGCGCTCCAGCCGCAGCGCCATCGCGAGGCTTGACCCCGCATAGGACAGCACGGCCACGATCTCGGCGACGCCATCACGAGGCTCGCTCAGACGCAGGCGCAACAGCCGGAACGGTTGAGCCGCACCGGGCGCGTTGCGGCGAACCGTTGATGGCGGCGCGACGTAGCGGACGACCCCAGCCATGGCTCGCCGAGGATTGTGCGGTCGCCAGCGCGCCGGCATTGCGTGGTCCGCTCACGGTTGGTTGACCAGCACGACGACCGGCGGACGCGCCAGCTGGGGGCCAGTGTCAGAGTCGGCGGCCTGGGCGAAGTGGCCGCGACCATTGCGCCGCCGGCTCAATTGGCTCACCACCGTGCTGAACTCGACCGGTCCACCGAGAGTGCGCAGGTGACTGGCGGGGCGGAAGCCGTTGAGGACCTCCAGGCAGATGCGAACGTAGCGCTGTGCGCTCGCGGCCACCGGCGGAACGACCCCGGCCGGGGCGATCCCGGGGGCACGCACGGCAACGGTGGCGGGATCACGCTCAGGTCGGACACCGACCGGCGCGGCGGTCAGCCGGGCTGGCGCTGATGGGCCGGAGAAGCCGAGGTCGTATGGCGGCTCGCTTGCCGGTGGGCGGCGGAGCCGAACGGGCATTGTGGCTGGCTTGGCCTTGCTCATGGCCGTCGATCTGGGCGTCCGATCGCCATCGGTGCGGACTGGTCGGCTTCGGCTTCGGCGATGAGCGTCACGGTCACGACTGCTCCCTCCGATGTGCCATATGATCTTGCGTTTGCTTTCGTTTGCCTCCAGTTGGTTCTACAGCCTCCGACATCCTACGGTCAACCCTCGAAGGCCTTAGTCCTCCATGTCGTCATCGCGGGCGATGAGGGGATTGTCCTTGACCCAATCCGCCGTCTCGGAGTATTTCTGCTGGATATAGGCCTCGAGCCGGTCCCGCTCAACCCGCCATTGACCGCGCCCGCCGACCTTGATCGCCGGCAATTCACCACTTCGGACCATGTGGTAGACCTGCGACACGGTGACCGAAAGCTCCTCGGCGACGTCAGCGAGTTGGAGGAATCGAGCTGTCATTGCTTTAGTTTGCCATTGATTGCCTTTATTTGGCCCCCGCACGGCGGGCTCGCCTCGCCGCGGTCACACTGGCATGGACGCGTCGAGGGATGGCACGCATCGACCGATGCGTGTCAAGGCACGGCGGCGTGTCAAGGCACGGCGGCGTATCAAGGCATGGCGGCGAGAACCGATCGGAGCAGAGGTGCCAGTGAGTGACCACATGACGCGCATCTACGTCCCGTCGACCCTGGTCACGCTGTCGCCGCTGGGCAATCGGGGCGCGCTATTGGCCCCGGACCCCCGGACCGGGCTCGCCGCGCACGCGGTGACTCCTCACCTGCGCGAGTGGTATGCGGAGGCGGACGAGGAAGAGCTGGAATACGTGGCATTCACTCGCGCGGCCCAGGACGCGCTGCAACTCCTCCAGGCCGATCCGGGTGCACCGCGCCGTCGAGTTGTCATTTCGGCCGATGTCGTGGGCAGCACGCTCGCGAGCGCATCATCGGATCTCGGCTCGAGCCTCGTCGAACTCACGGTTCCGCTCGAGTTCCGCGCCGTCGCGGCGATCCATGTTGACGGCGCCAGCGCCGAGGCCGACGTACGTGCGGCAGCCGAGGTCGTGCTAAATGCCGTGGCCGGTGATCCGGATGCGCAATTCATCGTCGATAGCGCCGAGGATCACGAACTCGAGTGGTACGACGTGACCGAAATCGATCAGCTACTGGCCGGACGCTGATGCATCGTCGCCGGGCTCGTCGCGATTCCCGGGGCGGCCTCGCCGTTGTCGTCGGAGCAGCGCGGTTGGCCGCGACCCGGCTGGCCGCTGGAGTGGCGCGGCTCGGCCCGAGCGTCCGCCCGAATGCGATCAACGCCGTCAGCGCGCCGATGAACATGACGAGTAGCCCGTGGATGACCCGGTTGCCGGCTAGCAGGTCGATGACCGTACGGTCGTCGGCGCTGATCGCCCGGGCAACGTGGAGCAGACCGCCGCCGCCGACATGGGTCAGCACCTCGGTGGCGAGCAGCAGTATGCCGGTCGCGCCGCCGGCCACCAGATAGGCCGGGAAGCGCGCGCCGCCGCCCCGCCGCCGCAAATACCAGTACGCCACGAGACCGGCGGCGAGACCGGCGACCACCGAGTCGATGTGTGACACGAGCGAATTCGCGTTGACCACCTTCGCGCAGGCGGCCGCGGCCGTGCCCTGGTCGCAGTCGGTGATCGCGTCCGACCCGGCACCCAACGCGGCCATCATGTGTCCGAGAACCGTGCCGCTGTTCAGGATCGTGTCGACGACGAACGACCCGAGCGCGGCGGCCAGCGACGCGGCGACGACGGCCGGACGCCGGCCGAGCCCGGCCAGAGCGCCCGCGATGAGCCCGGTGAGCGCGACCGCGATTGCGACCCCGCCGATCGACGGGACGTCACCGTAGGCGCCGAGGATGGCGCCCATCGCGGCGAGCCCGATCACGAGGCCACCGGCCGCGCTGGCGACATACCTGAGCCACGTGACTGGTGTTGTTCCGGTTCGCCGTACCCGCCAGGCGTCCGTGGCCATCCGGACCGCGAGCCCACCGCCCAGCCCGCCCAGAGCGGTGGCCTGGACGACCGCGGGGATGGCCAATGCCGCCGTGGCGACGGCGACAGTGTCTCCGGCGTTCGCGTGGATCTGCTCGTAGGCCGACCAGAGCTTGGCGACCAGCCAGACGATGCCAAGGCCGGCAACGGTCCAGGGCAGCCACGCGCCGCCGGCCCGTGACGCCTTCGAGCGGGATCGAGCCGACGAGGCTACGCCGTCGGAGGCCGACGCGTCCGGGTGAGCGGCCGTTCGGCGTGCCCCGACGCTCCGCTCGGTCATCACCGGCTCCCATCACGTTCGTGGCCCTGCTGGCGCGGCCCAGCCTACGCGTCACGATTTGCGGCCTTGCGGCTGCGCTAGGCAGCGGCTGTGAGTCGGCGGCCTTGCGGCTGCGCTAGGCAGCGGCGTGAGTCGGCGGCCTTGCGGCTGCGCTACGCAGCGGCTGTGAGTCGGCGGCCTTGCGGCTGCGCTACGCGGCGGCCGGTGTGTCTCTGCTGACACCACCCGGCGCGATTTGGTCGGCGCGCCGGACCACGTGGGAGGATAAATCGTCAGCTCGCCGATGGAGTCGAGGAGCCTCGCGATGGATGCCCAGCTCGCTGTGCCGGAGCCCCGCAACGAAACCGTGCGCGACTATGCGCCCGCCAGTGCGCAGGTCACCAGCCTGCAGAAGCGCCTAGCCGACCTTGCGGGATCGCGCCTCGACCTCACGAACACCATCGATGGCGTGCAGCGCCCGGCCGGTGGCGAGGAATTCACCGTCGTGCAGCCGCACAAGCGCGCCCACGTGCTGGGGGTCGGACGTCATTCGACGCACGCCGACGCCGAGGCCGCCATCGCCGCGGCTAAGGCGGCCGCGCCGACCTGGCGATCGATGTCGTACGGAGATCGGGCGGCCGTGTTCCTCCGGGCCGCGGACCTGCTCGCCGGACCATGGCGGGACACGTTGAACGCGGCGACGATGCTCGGTCAATCCAAGACGGTCTACCAGGCCGAGATCGACTCGGCGTGCGAGCTGATCGACTTCCTCCGGTTCAATGTCACGTTCGGAGCTCAGCTGCTGGGCGAGCAGCCGATCTCGTCGCCGGGTGTCTGGAACCAGTTCGACCACCGGCCGCTCGAAGGGTTCGTGTACGCGATCACGCCCTTCAACTTCACCGCGATCGCCGGGAACTTGCCCGCGTCGCCCGCGCTGATGGGCAACACCGTGGTCTGGAAGCCGTCGCCGACGCAGCAACTGGCGGCGCACTTCACCATGCGGCTGTTCGAGGCGGCCGGTCTGCCGCCTGGCGTCATCAACATGCTGACTGGCGACGGCATCGCGGTGAGCGACGTAGCCCTGGCCGACCCCGATCTCGCCGGCATCCATTTCACCGGCTCGACCAAAACCTTCCAGCACCTGTGGCAGACCGTCGGGGCGAACCTGACCCGCTACCGCAGCTACCCGCGACTCGTGGGGGAGACCGGCGGCAAGGACTTCGTCATCGCCCACCCGTCGGCCGATACCGACGCGCTGCACACGGCGCTGATCCGCGGCGCGTTCGACTACCAGGGCCAGAAGTGCTCGGCGGCGTCGCGGGCGTACATCCCGCGGTCGATCTGGGACAGCGGCCTCCGGGACCGGTTGGCGGCCACCGCCGACGGCTTGTCCTACGGCGATGTCGCCGACTTCTCGAACTACGGCGGCGCGGTGATCGACGACCGGGCGTTCGCGAAGCACTCCGCCGCGCTGGAGATGATCCGCAACTCCGACTCGTGCACTGTCATCGCCGGTGGGACCGCCGACGACTCGGAGGGATACTTCGTGCGCCCGACCGTCGTCGAGTGCGCCGATCCAGACCATGAGGTGTTCACGACCGAGTTCTTCGGGCCGATCCTCGCCGTGTACGTGTTCGACGACGCCGACTTCGAGCAGACCGTACGGCAGGCCGAGTCGGTCACGCCGTACGCGCTGACCGGCTCGCTGTTCGCCACGGATCGCCGGGTCATCGAGTGGGGGTCGGAGGCGCTGCGCTACGCGGCCGGCAACTTCTACATCAACGACAAGCCGACCGGTGCCGTCGTTGGGCAGCAGCCGTTCGGTGGGGCACGGGCGTCGGGCACGAACGACAAGGCGGGTTCGCCGCTCAACCTCATGCGCTGGGTGTCGCCGCGCACGATCAAGGAGACGTTCGTACCGCCGACGGAGCACACGTACCCGCACATGGGTTGAGGCGGTCCGACCGGCGGCTGATCTAGGATTTTGCCGGCGAACGTACGGGAACGTCGCTATCGTCAGCGCATGTCCGAATCGGAGAGTCTGCCCAGCCCCGCGCCCATCGATCCGGGTGCGGGCAGCGACGCGGCGGCCGTCGGTCCACGTCGACTGAGGGCGGTCGCGCTCGGCCTCGGTGCGATGACCGTCTTCCTGCTTGCGATCGCCGTCGTCCTCGTGGTGACCTGACCCAGCCTGCGCGATTCAGGCCGCCGCCACGGGCGCGCGCCGGGCCCGCCGGAACCTCGGTCGATCAGTCGAGGTCGTCCGGATCGTCGAGGCGAGCTAGCCAGGTCGCGAACCGCTCGATCGGCGTCTCGAACTCCGGGTTCTGGTCGACGAAGTCACGCAGGCACGTCGCGACCCACTCGAGTGTCACGGTCTCTTCGCCGCGCCGATCCGTCAGTTCTTCGATCCCGCGATCAGTGAAGTACATCGTTCCTCCACGCCCCTGCCGCGGGCGTCACCACACGTGCTGCGCGGTTATATGCGCCTTGCGGCGGCGCTACGCATCGGCGGTGAACACCCCACCCGTCGGTGACTCAGCCGCGCGGCAGTGCCGCTGCGACGACCGCGGCCTGCTCGACCTCGTGCAGCTTGGCCGATCCGACCGACGGCGCCGCCGCCGCCGGTCGGGAGATGCGCCGCAGCGGTACGCCGTCGAGTTGCTCGGTCAGGTTGAGCGCGATAAAGGTCCAGGCGCCCTGGTTGGCCGGCTCCTCCTGCACCCACGCGACATCGGTCGCGTTCGGGAACGTCGCCAGCGCAGCCTTCACCTCGTCGACCGGCAGCGGGTAGAGCTGTTCGAGCCGTACGATCGCGACGTCCGCCAGGCCACGCTCGGCGCGAGCGGTCAGCAGGTCGTAGTAGATCTTGCCGCTGCACAACAGCACTCGCTTGACCTTGTCCGGGACGAGCGGAGTGCCGTCGATCCCGTCGTCGAACAGGACCGGCGCGAACGTACCCGTGGTGAAGTCGTCAACCGCTGAGACCGCCAGGCGGTGCCGCAAGAGCGACTTAGGGGTGAACACGACCAGCGGCTTGCGCTTGGATGTCAGCGCCTGGCGGCGCAGCAGGTGGAAGTAGTTCGCCGGGGTGGACGGGATGGCGACGCGCATGTTGTCCTCGGCGGCCTGTTGCAGGAAGCGCTCGGGCCGGCCGGTCGTGTGGTCCGGCCCCTGCCCCTCGTGGCCGTGCGGCAACAGCAGCGTCAGAGCGTTGCGCTGGCCCCACTTGATCTCGCCGGCCGTCACGAACTCATCGATGACGGTCTGCGCGCCGTTGGCGAAGTCGCCGAACTGCGCCTCCCACAGCACGAGCGCGTCCAGGTTCTCCAGCGAGTAGCCGTACTCGAAGCCCATCGCCGCGTACTCCGACAGCAACGAGTCGAACACGAAGAACCGGCCGCCGTCGGCGGCGACGGCGGCCGCCGGCATGTAGTCGGTCCCGTTGACGGCGTCGACGATCGCGGCGTGCCGCTGGACGAACGTGCCTCGGCGGGAGTCCTGACCGGACAGCCGGACGGTTAGGCCTTGGGAAACGAGCGAGCCGAACGCGATGATCTCGGCGAAACCCCAGTCGATGCTGCCCTCGACCGACATCTTGGCGCGTCGTTCCAGAAGTTGGGCGATGCGCTTGTGCGGCGTGAAGCCGGGCGGCAGTTCGATGTGGGCGTCACCGATGCGCTTGACGAGCGCGGCCGGGATCGCGGTGGCGATCTTCGGCTCAGGGTCGCTCGCGCGGCCGCGACTCGGACGTACGGTCGTCGACGCGTCCCGGGTCGCCTTGAAGACCGTCTCCAGCTGCTGCTGGAAGTCGCGCAGCGATTCCTCGGCCATGTCGAGCGAGATGTCGCCCCGACCGATCAGCTCCTCGGTGTAGAGCTTGCGGACCGATCGCTTGTTGTCGATGATCGCGTACATCTGCGGGTTCGTCATCGACGGGTCGTCGCCCTCGTTGTGGCCGCGACGCCGGTAGCACAGCATGTCGATCACGACGTCCTTGTTGAACGCCATCCGGTATTCGAACGCGAGCCGGGCCACGCGCACCACGGCCTCGGGATCGTCGCCGTTCACGTGGAAGATCGGTGCCTGGATCATGCGGGCGACGTCGGTGGAGTAGAGCGACGAGCGCGAGTATTCCGGCGCGGTGGTGAAGCCGACCTGGTTGTTCACCACCACGTGGACGGTGCCGCCGGTGCGGTATCCGCGCAACTGGGACAGGTTCAGCGTCTCGGCCACCACGCCCTGACCGGCCATGGCCGCGTCGCCGTGGATCGCGACGGCGAGGACCGTGTAACCCTCGAGCCCTCGGTCGATCCGGTCCTCCTTGGCTCGTACGATGCCCTCGAGAACCGGGTCGACCGCCTCCAGGTGTGACGGGTTCGCCACCACCGAGACCTCGATCGTGTGCTGGTCGTCGGCCGTCGTGAACTTGCCGTCCATGCCCAGGTGGTACTTGATGTCGCCGGAGCCCTGCGCCATCTTCGGGTCGAGATGACCCTCGAACTCGTTGAAGATCTTCTCGTACGGCTTGCCGACGATGTTCGCGAGCACGTTGAGACGGCCGCGGTGGGCCATCCCGATGACGACCTCGTCGAGCTCGTGCCGGGCCGACTCGGCCAGCACCTCGTCGAGCAACGGGATGAGCGACTCGCCGCCCTCCAGCGAGAAGCGTCGCTGGCCGACGTACTTCGTCTGGAGGAACGTCTCGAACGCTTCGGCGGCGTTTAGCCGGCCGAGGATGTGGCGCTGCTCCTCGACCGAGGGCTTCTCATATTTACGTTCGACCCGGTCGGCGATCCAGCGGCGCTCCTCGGGGTCCTGGATGTGCATGTATTCGATGCCGACCCGGCGGCAGTACGAGTCGCGCAGCACACCGAGCACGTCACGCAGCTTCATCTTCTGCTTGCCGGCGAATCCGCCGATCGGGAACGTCCGGTCGAGATCCCACAGCGTGAGGCCGTGCTCGAGGACGTCGAGATCGGGGTGCCGGCGGATGTGGAACTCCAGCGGGTCGGTGTCGGCCATCAGGTGGCCACGCACCCGGTACGCGTGGATGAGCTCGATCACCCGGGCGGTCTTGTTGATCTGCCCCTCGGAGTCGAGCGACACGTCGCGGACCCAGCGCACCGGCTCGTACGGAATCCGCAGCGATGTGAAGATCTCGTCGTAGAAGGCGTGCTCGCCGAGCAGCAGCTCGTGCATCACCTTCAGGTATTCACCCGACTGCGCGCCCTGGATGATGCGGTGGTCGTAGGTCGACGTCAGCGTGATGATCTTGCTAACCGCGAGGTCGGCGAGCTGCGACTCGCTCATCCCGGAGAAGGGCGCCGGATACTCCATCGCACCGACGCCGATGATCGTGCCCTGGCCGGCCATCAGTCGCGGCTGCGAGTGTACGGTGCCGATGCCGCCCGGGTTCGTGAGCGAGATCGTCGTACCTGCGTAGTCGTCCATCGTCAGCTCGCCGCGGCGGGCCCGGCGCACCAGATCCTCGTAGGCGACCCAGAACGTACGGAAATCCATGTCCTCGCAGGCCTTGATGCTCGGCACGACGAGGCTGCGCGACCCGTCCGGCTTGGCGAGGTCGATCGCGATGCCGAGGTTCACGTGCTCCGGCGTCACCAAAATCGGTTTGCCGTGCTGGCCGCGTCCGCCGTCCGTCGTCGCTTGACCGGCGTCGGCGGCGGGAGCCTCGGCGAACGAGTTGTTCATCTCCGGATGCTCGGCGAGCGCGCGGACGAGTGCGTACCCGATCAAGTGGGTGAAGCTGACCTTGCCGCCGCGGCCGCGGGCGAGGTGATTGTTGATCACGATGCGGTTGTCGGCGATCAGCTTCGCCGGCACCGCTCGCACACTGGTCGCCGTCGGGACGGTCAGTGACGCGTCCATGTTCTGCACGATGCGGGCGGCGACGCCGCGGATCGGGCTCGTGCTGACTCCGGCGAGGGTTGCCTTCGTCGCCTTGGCCGGCGCCGCGGTTGGTTCGGCCTGGTGCCGGTGCCGGCTGCCGCCTTGGCCGGGGCCGACGGCGCGGTTGGTGTCGCCGTTGTGGACGGGGTCGCCGTTGCGGACGGGGTCGTGGTCGGCTCGGCCGGGGCACCGGGCTTCGCCGCCGTCGTGCTCGATGCGGTCGTGGCGGCGGTGGCCGCGCTCGCGGCCGGGCGCGGCGACTCCGGAGCCGGAGCCGTTACGGCCGTTGCCGTGCCGCCGGACGCCGTCGGCGCCGCGCCGTTCGGCGCCGCGCCACCCGAGCTCGCGCCGCTCGCCGCGGGGCCGCCGGCCAACGCGTCAGCGGGCTTGTAATCGGCGAAAAAATCGTGCCATGCCGCGTCGACGCTGGTCGGGTCGGCCAGGTAACGCTGATACATGTCGTCGACGATCCACTCGTTGGGACCGAAGTCGGCTAGCGGGTTGTCCGGAGATGTCTGCTGAGTCGACACAGCCGCTCTTTCCACGCGAATTTGCTAGTTGGCCGACGTGTCGTACGTGCGGCCCTGAGTGCCAATTCAGGCTACGCGGTCAAGCATTGTTCACGGACATCGGCCATGCGCGGTGTCTCGGGTCACAGGGTAGACAAATCGCCCTGAAACAACCATGTTTCCGGCCGGCACGACAGCCAAGTCGGCCGGATTACCGACCCGCCGGTCGGACATACGACCGCGTCATGAAACGTCGCGCCGCCGCAAGATCAGCGTACCGATCACGGCCATTACCGTGCCGTAGGAGAGCATCACCAAAACGCCGACCCACCAGGCGGGGATCTGATCGCTTGGCATGGTGATATCCTTCGATCCCTCCGCGACCTGGGCCGCGATCGAAGGAACGATGACCATGCCACGGAAGACGGCGTCGGTCTCGAATACGAATCTCCGGATCACCGCGAACACGACCAGCGCGGCGTACGTGCCGATCGTGTACAGCAGGGTCGCCGTTACCGTCGCACCGATCTGGCTGCGCAGAAGTGCACCGACGCCGATACCGAAGACGCCCCACAGCGCGAACATCAACAAGTTGATGGCGATCGCGCGTTGCACGCTCCAGTCGCCGAGATGGCTGTCGAATCCGGTGGCGGAGAAAAAGAGGCTGCCGAACCCGAGATCGAGCGCGGTTGTGACGACCCACACGATGGCGGCCACCAACACCGCGGTGACGAACTTGCCGACGATCACGTACGTGCGCCGCGGCGTGGCTAGGAATGTCATGGTCGCGGTCTGGTGGTAGTACTCGTTCGTGATCAACAGGATGCCGAGCAGCATCACGAACAGGCCGCCGAAGTACTGGCCGGACGTGAAGATGTTCGCGGCTTCGGCGGCCACCGCGTGCGGCGTGGCGACCAGTGTGCGGATTCGTGAGGTCGCTGTCGGCCATGCCGATGTTCACGAGGATCGCGAGTCCGGTCGTCACGAGTACGCCAATCGAAAACAGCCACCACGTGTTGGTGCTCAGCATCTTGATGCGTTCGCTGCGCAGCAGGTGGCCGAGGTGCAGTGGCGGCGCCGCATTCGCGGCCGGTATCGGTCATCGTCATCTGATCGCCGCCTCGGATCGCGTGAGTTCCAGGAATACGCCTTCCAGATCCGGGCGCTCGGTGGTGAGCTCGTGCAGTTCGACGCCGTTGACGAACGCGATGTTGCCGACCGTCGGTGCATCGAGTCCGGTGATCGCGATCCGGCCGTCCGGCGTGGACGTGGCCGACCCGCCGCGTTCGGTGACGCTCGTGACCACGGTCTCGGGTCGCGGCGTGCGTACGTAGACGATCGCCGCGCTGTGCGACGACGCGACGATCTCGGCGACCGTACCCTGCCGGACGAGGCGCCCGGCTGCGATGATCACGATGTCGTCGGCGAGCAGCTGCATTTCGGACAGCAGATGGCTGGAGACCAGCACGGTGCGCCCCTGCGCGGCGAGACCGCCGAGGAACTCGCGCATCCAGCGGATACCCTCCGGGTCGAGTCCGTTGGCCGGTTCGTCGAGAATCAGTACGCGTGGGTCGCCCAGCATCGCGGCGGCGATCCCGAGCCGCTGGCGCATGCCGAGCGAGTAGCCCCGGAATTTGCGCTTCGCCGCCGGGGTGAGCCCGGTCAGCGTCAGGACGTCCTCGACTCGCGAATCCGGTAGGCCGGCCGCGGCGGCGATGGTCCGCAGGTGATTGCGTCCGTTGCGGCCCTTGTGCGCGCTGGACGCCTCGAGTACGGCGCCGACCTGCCGCAGCGGATCGACGATGTCGGCGTAGCGGTGGCCACCGATCGTCGCCAACCCCGCGGTCGGCGTGACGAGGTTCAACACCATGCGAAGTGTGGTCGTTTTGCCCGCGCCGTTCGGGCCGAGGAAGCCGGTGACCCGGCCCGGCTCGACGGTGAACGACAGGTCGTCCACGGCGCGAAGCTTCTTGTATTGCTTGGTGAGCCTGGCGACGACGATCTGCCCCTCGGACATGCGGCTCCTCCGGTAAGTCCGATCAGAGTGTCGGAAGCCGGCGCCGCCGGTCAAGAGCGCGGAACGGTCGGTACGACCTCGCGATGAGCCAGACTGCCCAAACGGTCGCGCCTCGGCGCGCCGCGGCGTGCAGCCGGCCCAGCGCCGCCCGTGCGACTGACCCGCCGCGCGATCGCTCAGGCGATCGCGATCCAGGTCGCGAGCGAGCGGGCCAATGCGTCACCGGACGGGCCGTACAGCGTCGTGGCGACGGTGGCCTTGCGCCCTTCGGACGTCAGGCGCTGGCCCATGATGACGCACTCGTCGCCCGGTCGTGGCACGCCGTCGAGGCGGAGTGCCATGCGCCCGAGTACGTACGGCCTGGTCTCCATGTCGACCGACCAGCCGCCGGGACAGTCCAGTGCCGCCCACACCATCGTCGGAGACACGTCGGCCGGCACGATCCATGGCGTCGCGGTCCGGCCGGGTTCGACATGCCCGGGGGATAGCCGGAGCCCGTCGCCGACCGAGCGCGCCGGCCCGCAGACGAAGCATGTCGGGAACGGATGATCCACCAAGCCCCGGATAGCGCTTCGCGGCGATGCTCGCGGTGGCGAAGTCCACCGGCTCGACGAGGTCAGAGTCGAATTCGGTCGGCTCCGCCTCGGCCACGAGTGCGCCGTCCGGCGTGTAGACGCGGACGCTGACCCCCACCCGTACCACCGAAAACGGCGTGTCCAGCGGTGGTGGCTGGCGCAGCGTGACCACGGTGCCGGCCGGCCGGTCCACCAGCGCCGCGAACGTTCCGGCCGACCAGCCGCCATTGCCGGAGTCCGGCGGTCCGTTGTAACGCCGCTCGATCATCACCATCGTCAGCTCCTGTCCGCGACCCGGATGACGTTGCAGAGACCGGACCACACCGCGTCGATCGCGCACACCTTGACGTCGACCCGACCGTGCGTGAGCACGTAGTCGCGCACGTCGCTTTCGCCGAGGTCGGTAGCGACGCCCGAGGCACGCTTGGGCCAGGCGATCCAGAGCGCCCCGTCCGTCGTCGTCGCGGTGTGCAGCGGCGGCCAGCGGGCCTCGAGCCGGGCGCGGTCACCGCAGAAACAGACGATTACTTGGTACGGCCGGGCCAACGGAACCGCCCGCCGGTGCACGACGACGCCGGCGGGCAGATCGCCGAGGTCCAGATCCGGCGGAGCACCGTCGAGCAGCACGTGGTGGCCGGCCTTGATGCCAAGCTTGCCCGCGAGCGGCGTGGGCGAATAGCCAGCCATGCCGACACCCTGCCATACGCGGGCGACGATCTCGATGTGCACCGACCTCCGCCCACGATGGTCGGGAGTCAGGCAGGGACGAGGCGCCGCCGACGTGCTTGAACACGTCGACGACGCCTCGCCATCGGCCGCGGTCGACCACCCCCCAGGGATCGTCCGCGGCAGCTAGGGACGGCTGCCGGACATCGCCGGCGCCGCCTCGTGGCGCCCGACACTCGCTGCGCCAAGTCGGCCCGGGCCACCAGATGCGACGACCGGCATCGATCGACAGCGCCGAACCAGCGGCGTACGGGTGAACAGAGTATCGATCAGCACACCGACAGAAACGATGACGGCGAGCCGCACTAGGGCAGGCCGACGGCGCCGGTGGCCGGCTACGGCAGGGATCCCGCCGCTCGGCGCTTCGGTCCGTCTCGGCGCTCCCAGGTAGGAGTCCGGCCGCGTCGGTCGGTGGCGCTGGACGGGCGGAACAACGCGCTGGCAAGACGAAGCCGGCGGATCCGGGTGATCCATTTTCGAGTCCGTCTCGATGGGGACGCGTCGGTGAAGACGTGTTCTGCGAGGCATGCACGTGTACGTCCGGTTCGTGCTGTCAACGCCGGCCAGTCGGCGGTGCGCAAGTCTGCCGTCGTTCACGTTGGTTCACGTCAATTGATAACGCAAGCGCCCCCTGTGGTTTTAGCGAGTTCTGTCGACGACTGCGACGGCCCGCGGAGGCGAATGTCGACGCCGCGTAATCGGTCTTGCACGGAGCATTGATCCCGTCCTTAACGCAATTAGAAACTGCTTGAGTTACCTACTCCACAAAAGCGATTATTCGGAAAGAACGGACTTGTACCTTCGGTTGAACGGTCACGTAACCCCCCGACGGAAGGAAACCAACACCGTGAAGTTCCGCCACCGCACCGAGACCGCAACTGCGTTCTTGCGCAGCCCCATCGCTCGACGCGTCGGCATGCTCGGCGTCGCCACGGCGGCGATCGCCGGTATCGCGGTCAGGACCTGCGGCCGGTTCCCACACCGCGGCCCCGGCCGACAAGGCCGCATCGGTGGCCTCGACCACCGGCACGTTCGCCAACTCCGTGCCCGCAACGCACGCGGCGGCAACCACCCCGGCCACCCATGCCCCGGCTGTCAAGCCTCTGTGGCTCGGCCACCCAAGCCCCGGCCAAGCACGCGCCGGCCCCGCACGCCGCGGCCGTGAAGGTGCCCTGCACCAAGGCGCTGCTGCCCAAGGCCATCCATGGCCCGCAGGCATCGTTCAAGCCCAACTCCACCCAAAAGCGCAACGCCGCGGCGATCGTCAAGGCCGCCAAGGACATGAAACTGCCACCCCGCGCCATGGTCATGGCCGTAGCCTGCTCACTGCAGGAATCCTCACTGCACAACTACGGCAACCTCGGCAGCCACAACGACCACGACTCGCTGGGCCTCTTCCAGCAGCGCCCGTCATCCGGCTGGGGCTACCCCGGCCCAGGTAACCGACCCGCACCACGCCACGCAGTCGTTCCTCAAGCGCCTGGTGAAGATCCACAACTGGCAGCACATGCCGCTGACCCAGGCCGTCCAAAAGGTCCAGGTCTCCGCGTTCCCGCAGGCCTACGCCAAGTGGGAGAAGTTCGCCGCCAGCCTGGTCGCCGGCGCCTACGCCGCCGATGCCTCACACGCCGCCAACGCCGCCGCCCACGCCGCCGGCTCCGTCGCACCCGGCAAGTGACCCCATAGCGAACACTCCAACCCGATAAGTGTTCGCACCGACGATCGTCCGGCGCCCCCATCCCCCGGTGGGGCGCCGGACGATTTCGCGTCTCGATCGCGGAACAAGGCTCCTAGCTCCCCTGATACCGGCAATGGGCTATCGCGATGTATCGTGTTTGCGATACGATACATCGCGATATACGACGCGCGTTAGCCGACTACCCGGGCGCTCGTCGAACCCCGGGGATGCATGAGGAGATTCCGATGACCGCCTGGACGATCACCGAGCCACAGCGAGTCGACATGGGTTTCGACGTCGGCGTGGACGCCGCCACTGAGATCCGGCAGCTCCGGGTGCGACTCAACGCCGGTCGCGTCACGGTCGTCGGCACCGACGGACCGCCCCGCGTGGAGATCAGCAAGATGGCCGGCGCGACGATCAAGGTAACCCTCGAAGACGGCGTGATGTCGGTGATCCACGAGGACGCAAAGACCTGGCCCGGGATCCTCGTCCCGTTGTGGTGGTTCGCCTTCGGGCGGCGTTACGAATGTGACGTGTCGGTCGCCGTCCCGTACGAGACGCTCACCCGGCTCTGGCTGGGGTCTGGCTCGGTGACCGCCTCGGGTCTGCACGCCGATGTGACGGCGGATTGCGTGAGTGGCCGCGTGACTCTGTTCGGCATCGCCGGCGCGTTGCGCGCGAAGGTCGTGTCCGGCCCGATCGAGGTGCTCGGTTGCGCCGGCGCGGTGAAGTTGGAGACGGTGAGCGGCGAGATCGTCCTCGCCGACACCGCCTCGGGCGACGTGCACGCGAAGACGGTGTCCGGATCGGTGACCGCGGATCTGGACAACCCGCCGGATCGATGCGACATCAAGCTCGAGACGATCTCGGGAGAGATCACCATCCGCGTACGGGAGGACAGCGACCTGTCGGTCACCTTGAACGCGGCGCACGGTCGCGTGACGAGCGAGTTTCCCGGCCTCACCGGTAAGGGCACGTGGGGTTCGTCGTCCAGCGGCGTCATCGGCGCCGCCGCCGGTGGGACTGGCCGGCTGGTCGCCACGGCGGTCGGCGGAAATATCGCGCTGCTACGCCGTCCCATCGACGCCGACTTCGACGCCACCTTCGACGACGCCACCGGTGACGACATCGACCACGATGACCGCGGCAGCGCCTCGACCGATGCCGGCGCGGGTGCGGACCGATGACCGCCGTCTTCAGCCACGGCCGGTTGCGGCTCTACCTGCTCAAGCTGCTGGCCGAAGGGCCAAAGCACGGGTACGAGCTGATCCGGCTGTTGGAAAACCGCTTCCTCGGGCTCTACGCACCGTCCGCCGGCACCATCTACCCGCGCCTGGCCCGACTCGAGAACGAAGGTCAGGTGACCCATACCGCGGTCGGAGGTCGGAAGGTTTATGACATCACCGACGCCGGCCGCGCCGAGCTCACCGCTCGCCAGGGCGAGCTGGCGGAGCTGGAGTCGGAGATCCAGTCGTCGGTGGCCGACCTGTCAACGCTGGCTAACAACATCGAGCGCGAGGTCAGTGGTTCCGTCCGCGATATCAAGCGCGAGCTGCGCGAAGCGACCCGGCAGGCTCGTACGCCGCCGGGCCAGTGGCGCTCGGGTGGCCGGGCCCGGGACTGGACCAATCGCGACTGGACCGATCGCGACTGGTCCGCTCGCGACTGGGCTCGGGATCAGCCGGAGCCGGGGGATGGTCCGGAGCGGGATCGCGGCCGACATGCCGGTCGGGGAGAGGGGCGGGGCGCCGGCCGGGCCCGCGAGTCCGACCGCGCCCGCGGGCGTACGGACAACGGCCAGCCGGACGACGACTACGCCTCCGACGCGGATCTTGCCGATCTCGCGACGGCGCTGACCGATCTGGCCGGAGAGGTGCACCGCGCTGCCCGGCAGGCGGGTGTGGGCGCCAACGAGATCAGGTCGGCAACGGCGGTCGTCGTCGGCGCCATCACCGAGCTTCGCCGGCTTCTTCGGCGCTAGCGTGTTCGCTATGGCCGGTGGCTGGGCCCGCCGCCCGGCCCTTCCCCAGCTCGTTTCCGTGCCGATTCCGAAGCCGAACTCGATATGACGGGGACTTTCAGGCAACTTTCAGCTAGACCCCAGGCATGCTTCAGGGATGGGGTCCAGAATCGATCGCATGGGGGAACGTGGCAGCGTCGCACAATCCGGGGGTGCGACGTTGGCCGGCGGAGCGCAGGCAGAAGCACGACTGCTCGTGGTTGAGGACGACCCGAACATCGTCGAGCTCCTTTCGGCTAGCCTGCGCTTCGCCGGCTTTACCGTGCAGACCGCGGCCAGCGGGGTTGCCGCCGTCGACGCTGCTCGCGAGTCCCGCCCCGATCTTGTCGTACTCGACGTCATGCTCCCCGACCTGGACGGCTTCGAGGTCGTCAAGCGCATGCGGGCCGAGGGCGTCCGTACGCCCGTGGTGTTCCTGACCGCCCGGGACGCGACCGAGGACAAGATCCGCGGCCTGACGCTCGGCGGCGACGACTACGTGACCAAGCCGTTCAGTCTCGAGGAGTTGACCGCGCGGATCCGCGCCGTGCTCCGGCGTACGGCGGGCGAAGAGCCGCCGGCCCGACTTAAATTTGCCGACCTCGAGTTGGACGAGGAGTCGCACGAGGTATGGCGGGACGGCCGCCGGGTGTCGCTGTCGCCGACCGAGTTCAAGCTGCTGCGCTATCTGATGGCCAACGCCGGCCGCGTGCTCTCCAAGGCGCAGATCCTCGATCATGTGTGGCATTACGACTTCCGTGGCGATGATTCGATCGTCGAGTCGTACATCTCGTACCTGCGGCGCAAGGTCGACATCGTCGAACCGCGACTGATACACACGTTGCGCGGCGTCGGGTACGTGCTGCGCATGCCCGTCTGAGGCGGAGGCGACGATGGCACGGCCCTGGCCGCTGCGGACGCGTCTGGTCGCCGCGGTCCTCGCGCTGGTCGCCGCGGCTCTGATCGTGATCGGCGCGATCAGCTACATGGCGCTGCGCCAATACCTCGTGGGACGCATCGACGACCAGCTCGTCAGCTTCTCACGCGGCTCCACCGTGCTCGCGTTGCCGAACACCCAGTCCAACGGGTACGTCCCGCCGACGAACTGGCTCGTCACGCGCAAGAGCGACACCGGGGTAGGCCAGGTCATCCCGAACATCAGTCCGTCGAGCCAGCCGAAGTGGCCGACGTCGTACACCCAGGCCGCCGCGCTGCCCACCAAGCCGTACACAGCCCGGGCGCCGGACGGCACGGACTGGCGCCTGCTCGCGATCCGGGAGCCGAACGGCGAGCTGTTCTTCGTCGGCCAGTCGCTCACGGAGGTCGAGGGCGCGACCAGCCGCCTCATCGTTCTGGATCTGATCATCGGCGGCGCCACGCTGCTCGTCATCGGCGCCATTGGTGCCGGCGTGATCCGCCGGAAGCCTTCGCCCTCTCACCGAGATCGAATCGAAAGCAGCCGCGATCACCGCTGGTGACCTTACGCAGCGGGTGCCCGAGTACGAACCGACGGCGGAGGTGCCGCAAACCGAGGTCGGCACGCTCGGCCGGACACTGAATACCATGCTCGACGCTATCGAGCAGGCGTTTCAGGCGCGGGCCGAGTCGGAGGCGCGCGCCCAGTCGGCCGCGGTCACTGCCCGCGACGCGGCGCATGCCGCCCACCAATCGGAGCTGCGGGCGCGCCGCTCCGAAACGCGTATGCGCCAGTTCGCTGCCGACGCGTCGCACGAACTGCGGACGCCATTGACGACGATCCGTGGCTTTGCCGAGCTCTATCGGCAGGGCGCCGCCCGCGACCCGGCCGAGGTCGCTCGGCTGATGCGTCGGATTGAGGACGAGGCCCAGCGGATGGGCCTGCTCGTCGACGACCTGCTGCTGCTCGCCCGGCTCGATCAGGAGCGGCCGTTGGAGCAGATCCCGGTCGATCTTCGCGTGGTGGCGGCGGACGCCGTCGCGGCCGCCCACGTCGTCGCGCCGGCGCGGCCGGTGTCGCTCGACGTTGTCACTGGGACGGGCCCGCTCATCGTGACCGGTGATGAGCTTCGCATTCGCCAGGTCGTGTCGAATCTGATGACCAACGCGCTGACGTACACGCCGGCCGAGACGCCGGTCGTGCTCCGCCTCTCGGCCGACGTCGGCAGCGCCGGCCGGCTCGCCCAGATCGATGTCGTCGACTCCGGCCCGGGCCTCGACGACGATCACATGGCGCACGCCTTCGAGCGGTTCTACCGGGGCGACACCGCCCGTACGCGCCGGGCCGAGGGTGGTCACTCCAGCGGCACGGGCCTCGGGCTCGCGATCGTCGCGGCCCTGGTCAAGGCCCACGGCGGTACGGTGGAGGTGAGGCGTACGCCGGGCGGCGGTGCGACCTTCCGGGTTCGCCTGCCGCTGGAGCAGCCGCACACCGGCGACGAAATTGAAGGCGCCGACGAGAGCGACGGCCGACGCGGGAATCATGCCAACGGTCGCCACATCGAGCACGCCGTCGATCGTCGCGGCGATGAGCCGGGAGATCATCCGGCCGACGGTGGTGACGATCGTGGCGAACCAAGCACAAACGTCGCCGACGAGCCCATTGCTTTGCCCAAAAAATAGCGGCAAATCATATGTAGTTGCTCAATAGCCGGTAAATGCGCGCCTGCCGGCATGATTCCCAGCCAACTTGCAGTCGAACGTCAGGTTCGACGAAGACCGATGAGGAAATCTAGGTGTCATGAGCGACAACGACAGGAACGACGAGCGCCCGACCGGGCCGGCCGAGCCGACATCCGGCGCAGGTCACCAGGGCGGCGTTGCCGATACCAACGACGCGGCCCGCGGCTGGCGCCCGTCCGCGGACGACCCGCGCTCCGACGCCACCGATGCGCCGAGCGCGGCTGCGCCGGCCGAACAGCCACCGGCGCCGACGGGTGACGCGGCATCGACGCCGGGCGCGGTTTCGGCTGGCCCGACCGGTCCGCACGCCGGCCAGCCCGCCGACCAGACCACGACACCGCAGCCGTACTCGGGCGCGACGTGGCCGCCGCCGGCCTACGGTCAGCAGCAGTACGGCACGGCGCCGACGTCGGGCGCGGCCGCGCCGACCTACGGCGCCACCCCGATGCCCGGCGCGACGCCGACATCGGGTGCCTCTCCTACGTCGGGCGCCGGGCCGACCTCGGGCGCCGCCAGCGGTTCGCCTAGCGGATGGCAGCAGGCCGCGCAGTCGGGTGGTTACCAGCCGGCGGGCTACCACCCGGGCAGCTATCCGGTCGGCGGATACCCGACCGCGCAGTACCAGCAGCCCGGCTACCAGCCCGGTGCGCAACCCACCACCGGTGGCGGCTACCCCGGCGGTCCGACGACCGGCGCCGGCTATCCGGGTCCGTACCAGCAGAACTCACCGAACCCCGATGGCTCTCGGCGCGGACGGACCGGAACGAAGGTCGCAGCCGGCGTGCTCGGTGTCCTCCTCGCGGTCGGTGGCGGGGTCGCCGGCGCCGCCTGGATGCACGAACTCGACAGCAACAACACGACGACGACCGCCACCGCCGGCGCCGGGGGCGCGCCGGATACGGCGCCGATCATCGACCGCTCGTCGCTCGCGAGCATCGCCGCCGCGGTCCGGCCCAGCGTCGTGTCGATCACAACGTCGAACGCGACCGGATCCGGCGTGATCATCTCTGCCGACGGTTACATCCTCACCAACAACCACGTGGCGGCGACCGCGAACGGCTCCAATGTGGACATCACGCTCTCCGACGGTACGAATCTCAAAGGCAAGCTGATCGGTACGGACCCGAAGACGGACCTCGCGGTCTTCCAGGCCCAGAACCCGACCAAGAAGCTCACGCCGGCGAAGTTCGGCGACAGCAACGCGCTGCGGGTCGGTGACACCGTCCTCGCCATCGGCAGCCCACTCGGCCTCGACGGCTCGGTCACCTCCGGAATCGTGAGTGCGCTCAACCGCACGATCGACGAGAGCAGCGACTCGCAGCCGCAGGACCCGTTCGGCCAGCAGGGGCAGCAGAGCCAGAACGCGACGCCGGGCGCGACGATCGCCGGTGCGATCCAGACCGACGCCGCGATCAACCCGGGCAACTCGGGTGGCGCGCTGGTCAACACGAACGGCGAGGTCGTCGGCATCAACACGGCGATCGCGACGAACGGCTCCAACGGCAACATCGGCGTCGGCTTCGCCATCCCGTCGAACCGGGCCAACACCGTGTCGCAGGACATCATCAAGGGCGTCGCGGTGCAGCACCCGTTCCTCGGCATCGGTGTGGTCACCGCTGACGGCAACGGCGGCGCCGAGGTCCAGCAGGTCACGTCCGGCAGCCCGGCCGCGACCGCCGGCCTCAAGGTCAACGACGTCATCACCGCCTACAACGGCCAGCCGGTGCACACGTCGGACGACCTGATCAACGACGTACAGGGTGGCAACGTCAACGACCAGGTCACACTGACCGTCCAGCGCAGCGGTTCCAGCTCGCAGGTCAAGGTGACACTGGGCGAGTCGAAGTAAGCGCACCGGCTTTACGAGCACCTCCTCCGGCAACGGCCGGCACGAGACCGACACCTCGTGCCGGCCGTTGCTCGTGGATCTAGGAATCCGCGCCCGGCTATCGCCGGTCAAATGTTCCTAGATCGCGGCGTGGCACGGTTATGGCCGGCCCGGATCGTGGACGACGACGGATGGCCATCGTTGCGGCACCCGATGACGCGCGAGTCGGGCTGCCGACGCCGCGGCGCTGATCCGCGCCGGGTTTCGACGCCAGACGCCGCCCAGTAGGTCGTCGAGGCCGTAGCGAGCCCGATGCCGCACGGCACCTCGCACTGACGCTACGCATCGGCGCTGCACACCGGATCGCGACGCAGGTGGCCGTCTCCGGCCAAGTCGCGACGCGCGTCATGCACGCTGGCCAGCGGCGGGACGGGAGCCTCGTGGAAATGCTCGGCGTACCAGGTATGGACCGCTGCCTGATTGGTCGCCTCCCATGGCAGATCCGCCATCGAGCCCAGGCATCGCTGGGCCGCCTCGTCCCGACGCCGGCTGAGGTCCTCCGGATCGAAGAACGCGACGTCGACGTCGCGGACCGCCCCCGGGTCGAAGCTACCGTGACGACGCCCCCAGACAAGGTCACGCAGGATGCCTGCGCCGATCCACGCGTGCGGCAATCCGCTGGTCGCCACGGCGTCCAGGGCACGCACGAGCCACGGTTCGGCTCGAATATGCGCGACGAGTGCGTCGACGTCGTCCGGGGCCAGGTGCGGGCAGCACGCCGTCACGCCTTAGTCCTCCTCGATCCAGGCCAAGCTGCGTTCGACCGCCTTGGCCCACATGTGCGCCTCCCGATCGCGTACGTCGGCCGGCATCGACGGCTTCCACGTGCGGTCCGGCGTCCATTGAGCGCGGAGCGCATCCAGATCGGGCCAGAACCCGACCGTGAGACCGGCCGCGTACGCGGCACCGAGGCACGTCGTCTCGGCCACGGTCGGCCGGACCACCGGCACGCCGAGCATGTCGGACTGGAAGCCCATGAGTAGCTCGCTGCGGGTCATGCCGCCGTCGACTTTGAGTACGGCGATGTCGACACCGGACTCGGCCGCCATCACCTCGACGACGTCGCGCACCTGCCAGGCCGTTGACTCCAGCGCCGCCCGTGCGAGATGGCCCTTGGTCACGAAGCTGGTCAGCCCGGCGATGATGCCGCGGGCGTCCGGGCGCCAGTACGGGGCGAACAGCCCGACGAACGCCGGCACGATGTAGCAGCCGCCGTTGTCGTCGACCGTCTCGGCCAGCGTATTGATCGCGTCGGCGTCCGGGATCAGCCCGAGGTTGTCGCGCAGCCACTGCACGAGCGCGCCCGTGACGGCGATCGATCCTTCCAGCGCGTACACGGGCGGCTCGTCGCCGACCTGGTACGCGACCGTGGTGACGAGGCTTCGTTCGCTCTGCACCGGCGTCGTACCCGTATTGAGCAGCACGAAGGAGCCCGTACCGTAGGTGCATTTGACCTCGCCCGGGCTGAAGCAGGCCTGACCGAACAAGCGCCGCCTGCTGGTCGCCGAGCGCGCTCGCGACCGGTACGCCGGCCAGCGCGCCGCGGCCCTCGCCATAGGCGTACGCACTCGGCCGGATCGTGGGCAACATCGCACGCGGGACGTCGAACGCGGCCAGCAGCTCGTCGTCCCAGTCGAGCGTTGCGAGGTTCATCAGCATCGTCCGGCTGGCGTTCGTGACGTCCGTCGCGTGTTCACCGGTCAGCTGCCAGATGAGCCACGTGTCGATCGTTCCGAACAGGACCTCGCCGTCGGCCGCGCGGCGTCGCAGCTCGGGATCGCGATCCAACAGCCAGCGGATCTTCGGCGCCGAAAAGTACGTCGCGAGCGGCGTTCCGCAGCGGTCGCGGAATCGGTCCGGCCCGGCGTCGCCGGCCAGTTCCCGGATCAGCCGGTCGGTCCGGGTGTCCTGCCAGACGATTGCGTTGTGCACCGGTTCGCCGGTCCGGGCGTCCCACAAGCAGGGTCGTCTCGCGCTGGTTTGTGATCCCGACCGCGGCCAGGTCGGCGCGGGCCAGGCCGGCATGGTCGAGGGCGCCGCGGACGACCGCCTGCACGTTGTGCCAGATCTCCGTGGCGTCGTGCTCCACCCAGCCCGGCCGGGGAAAGATCTGCTGGTGCTCCCGCTGATCTGATGCCACAACATGTCCGTCGCCGTCGAACACGATGCATCGGGACGACGTGGTGCCCTGGTCGATCGCGGCGAGATAGTGCGAGCCGTTGTTCACGCCTGCCAGTCTCGCCGATCCCGACGCCGACCTCCACGACGCCGACCACCACGACGCCGACCTCCACGACGCCGGGTGACCGGTTCGGGTGACCGCAGGTGTGCCATTCTTGGCCCCGCGTAGCCACGGTCGCCGGCCCGGTCGGGGGAGAAGCTTTGCGGTCCCGACCCGGGCAACAGAGGGGTACGACGCCGAAAATCGCGACGGCTCGCCCGCCTTTTCCCGGGCATTATGCCGACAAGCCGGTCCGCGGACAGGCAATCTTGCAGATGAGCGTGCGGGTTTTCCGCGGCTCCATGCTCGCTCGGCGGGCGCCGTGTGACCCGGTCGACCGGCATCCGTGAAAAGTGGCATGTTCGGACATCCGCATCTTCGGGAACAATAAGCGTATGAACGGCCCAACAAAGGACACCCGCTCTGGAGTTGCCGCCCTTGTTGATGTTGAGGACGGTGTCTTCTGGGACGCCCACTGGACGCTCGATGACGAGTGGCATCCCGACGCGCACATCACGACCACGATTGCCGCACTGGTGCAGGCGCGCCCGGCAACCGTCGCTTCCGACGCCGCCCAGCCGCTCTGACGCGTAGAAAGGCCAGCATTCTGGCGTAGCCGTCGGCGTCGCACCGCCCCCGCCCGAGGCGTGCTGAAATCGACGCCGGCGCCGACACTTGGGCATCAGCAGATTAGGCGATCTCCACCATGGAATCGCTGTCCACCATACGCAGAGTCACTTCGAACACTTCGTGCTCGACCGCGACCAACCGGGTCGCGCTGCCCAGCGGCTCGCCGGTGCCCGGGTTTCGTGAGTAACGCGGATGCGCCCCACCGGCGATTTGTAGCCGGATCCGGTGGCCGGCCAGCCAGCGATATGCGGTCGGCCACAGCGTGACATCGACCGTGCGGCTGCCGTCGGCGCCGGTGGGCGTGGTCTGTCGACCCGGGTCAGGCCGTCGCAGACGTTCTCCGAGCGCCCGTCCGGCGCCACGTCGCATACCCTCGCGAACACGTCGAAGTACGGTGAGCTGCTGCGCAATCGGACCGATACGGTGACCGGTCCGATCGCCTCGACCGGTGCGGACAACACCGGTGAGCTGTAGACAAGCGTGTCGTCACGAGCCTCGACCGCGTTGTTGCGCACCCGGCCGGCGCCGACGGTGAGCAGCGGTCCGCCGGGTGACGGCGTCGGATGGGCCGGGTCATAGCGGAATCGACCGATCGCGGCGTCCGCGGTGGTCGGCGCGTCCGCGGCGAGTCCGGCGGCGGCGCTGCCAAACCATTCACGGGTACGGCCGGCTGGCGGCCACTGGTCGAGCGTGCGCCATTCATTCGCGCCGCCCACGTAGATCTCCACCGGTGGCGGAACTGTGCTCGGCTCGTCATCGAGGTGAGCGCGGAAGAACCTGATGCCTTCCCGCATCGTGTGCGCGAACAACTCTCGCGACGAGTGGGTCCACGGTCCGATGACGAGCCGCGGCGGCCTGCCGGCGGCCCGCAGCCGGGCGTAGTCGGCGAGCTGCCACGGCAGGAAGATGTCGTACCAGCCGCCGATCATGCACACCGCGGCCTCGGTGTCCTCGACCCGACCGGCGTCCCCGCGATCCCGCCAGTAGGCCTCGTCGCCGGCACGGGTAAGCCACTCCTGAAAGAACGCGATTTCTCGGCCGGCGGCAATGGCGTCGGCCTCGGCCAGCGGCAGATGGGTCCACGCCCGCCGCAGCGTCGACCGGCTGCGCGTCTGCTTGACCAGGAAGGACAGCAACGAGCCACCCTGGTTGTTGAGTAGCGTGGCCCAGTTCAGGACCGTATCGAGCGAGAACGCACCGCCGGCGTAGGTCGGTGCACGGAACGACGATGCGGTGACCGCGGTCAGCATCCCCTTGAGCGCCGGGCCGGCCTGGCTGGCGATCGCCCATTGGGTGAATCCCACGTAGCTCGCGCCCCAGGTGAACAAGTTTCCGTCGAACCATGGCTCGCGCTGCAGCCAGGCGAGCGTGTCGAGGCCGTCGTCGCGTTCGTGGCGCATCGGAGCGAACGTGCCGCCGGAGTCGAAGGTGCCCCGGCAGCTCTGCAGCACGACGTGGAAGCCGCGCTCGGCCAGCACCCGACCGGTGACGAGGCCGATCACACCGCGCCGACCGTACGGCGTCCGGATCAAGATCGTCGGCGCGCCGTCGATCCTTGGTGCGTAGTGATCGGTCCGGAGCACGACGCCGTCCCGGGCTCGAACGTCGATGTCGTGCCGGACGGTGACGTCGTTCGTGACCCCCGGCGGTAGGTCGAGATACCGGCCGATATACCGGCTCGCCACGCTCATGCGATCAAACGTACGTCGCACGCGGGCTCGGACGAAACGCATCCGTATCAACGTTTCGGTAGACTGCCGCCCATGCAGACGGACAGACGACGGATCCCGGCCGGTGCCGCGGTCTTGCGCGAGGACATCACCGAGGCCATCCGCGTCGCCGTGTTCGAGGAACTGGCCGCGCTCGGATACGGGCGAATGTCGATCGAGGGTGTTGCCCGCCGGGCCGGTGTCGGCAAGACGGCCGTCTACCGCCGGTGGAGTTCCAAGCTGGACATGGTCGTCGAAATGGTTTCGTCGATCGCCGGGCAGCGTCTCGACCTGCCCGACATGGGTTCGCTCGAAGCCGACATCGGGATCATGCTGACCGTGGCCGGCAAGGCGCTGCGGCATCCGCTCGCGTGGAAGATCATTCCTGATCTGCTGGCCGAGGCGGCGCGAAACCCGGGGATCTCCGAGACACTGCACGGCCTGCTGACCGCGAACCAGCGCGCGATGAGCGGTCAGCTCGTCTCGCGTGCGGTCGCGCGCGGAGAGCTCAAGGCCGAGGTCGACCCCGATCTCGCGATCGACCTGATCGTCGGCCCGCTCTATTGGCACGTCGCGGTGTCCCGCAATGCGCTGTCCAAGCAACACATCCAACAGCTTGCGGCGGCCACCGCGGCTGCTCTCACCGCGCTGCCACCCGCCGACAGCTGATATCGGATGCCGCTCGTGCCCGCGCCCGCGACCAACCTGGCGGGCTGGCATCCGGTGGCCCGCGGCGCGGCATGACCTTGCGGGGAAATGGTCGTGAATCTAGCGGCCGACGCCGCCATTTCCCCGCAAGGTCACGAAGAATCGGCTACGGCTACCGCGACTTAGGCGGGAGCGCGGTCTCAGGCACCGCCGGCCAGGGGCACCGCAAACCGTTGCCCCGCCGGCTCGGCCAGCACGCGCGCGAGCTGACCAGCTACGGCACCCCGCGTCCGTCGACGGCGTGTCGAAGCCGAAGGCGAGGCCGGCCGCCGCACAGGCCAAGCGCATGCCAGTCGGCCGCACGCCGGAGCATCGCGTGCCGATCGCCGACCACGGTGAAATCCGCCACTCGCGCTCCGGCGACGGCGGCGGCCATCGCGTACGCCCGCGAACGCCGCGGATCGGTCATCCGGTCGCCGTCGCCGTGCGCGATGACGACGAGACGTCCCGCCAACTGTGCGATCGGATCATCTGGCTCGATCCACGGTGCCAGCGCGCACGCTCCGAGCACGCCGTCGTCGCCGGCGACGTATAAAGCCGTCCGACCGCCCATCGAGTGGCCGAGGACGAACACCGGCGCACCGCGATGGTGGGCGCTGGCTCGCTCGATGGCCCAGCGCGCATCCTGTACCGGATCGCGACGGTCGCCGTTCCACCCCCGTACCCGGTAGCGCAGTTGCCAAACTGCAACGCCGTGACTGCCGAGACCTGCGTGTACGGCGGCGGCAAACGGCCGCATCCGCTGGTAGGCGAGGTGGCGCCGGCTGGCCGGTGCGGTACTCCGGGCCCGGCCACCGGGCAGGACGAGGACGACTCCGCGCACGTCCTGGCCGGCGGCCGGCGAACGGACGGCCACCCGCGGCCGCAGCTCGTCGGCTGGCGAGATCATCTGCCGACTATCGAGCCGATGCGTAGCGGCAGCCGCGAGGCTCCATGAATCGAGCCGATGCGTAGCGGCAGCCGCGAGGCTCCATGAATCGAGGTTCGACCCATCCGCGCGGCGTTCGCCGTCGAATCCCTGGCGAGACCGGATCGCGGCCGGTGATCGGCCGTCTCGACGGGAAGGGACACGCGGGTGACTGTACGCCGGATAGCAGTAGTGGGCGCTGGAGTGTCCGGGTTGACGGCCGCCTACCTGCTGCGGCGAACGTCGCAGGTGACCTTGTACGAGGCCGACCCGCGACTCGGCGGGCATGCGCACACGCACGCCTTGCCGACCTCGGACGGTCGTACGGTCGGGGTGGACTCGGGGTTCATCGTGCACAACCGGCGGACGTACCCGCACCTGCTCCGTCTCTTCGATGAACTCGGAGTAGCGACCCAAGAGTCGGAGATGAGCATGTCGATCCGCTGCGACGGTTGTGGGCTCGAATATGCCGGCGCGAAGGGCTTGGCCGGCGTCTTCGCGCAGCCGCGCCGGGCGGCCGACCCTCGGTTCATCGGCCTGCTGGCCCAGGTCCGCCGGTTTCACCGGGCCTCGAGCCGGCTGCTCGATCGGGAAGCCCGCGCGGACGGCGCAGCGCCGGCGCCGGCACCCGTCACGCTGGGCGACTTCCTCCACGCCGGCCACTTCTCGGCCTACTTCGTCGCGCCATTTCGTCGTGCCGCTGGTGTCGGCCGTGTGGTCCTGCGGGCCGGAGCTCGTCGTCGACTATCCGGCCGCGTACCTGTTCACGTTCCTGCGGCATCACGGAATGCTGAGCTTTTCCGGATCGCCGCAGTGGCGGACCGTAGTCGGTGGCTCGAACGCCTATGTCGAGCGCGCCGCCAAGGAGCTCACCGCCGTCCGCGTCGCGACGCCGGTGCGGTCGGTTCGCCGTACCAGTGCAGGGCTTGAAGTTTATGACGCGGACGGCGGTGCGGAAGCGTTCGACGCGGCGGTGATCGCCACCCACGCGGACCAGGCGCTGGGGCTGCTGGGTTCGCCCACGACGGCGCAACGCCAGGTGCTCGGAGCGTTCGGCTATTCGCGCAACGCGACCGTGCTGCACGCCGATACGTCGGTGCTGCCCCGGGCCCGCGCCGCGCACGCTTCGTGGAATTACCGGATGTCCGCGTGCACGCCGGACGCCGGACGGGTACGGGTGAGTTACGACATGAACCGCCTGCAGCGCCTGGACACGCCGGACCGCTTCCTCGTGACGTTGAACGACGACGGAGCGATCCCGGCCGACCGAACGATCGACCGGATGGTCTACGAGCATCCCATCTACACACCGACCGCGCTCGAGGCGCAACGACGGCTGCCCGAGCTCAACGACGGTGTGCTTCGCGTTCGCCGGCGCCTACCACGGATGGGGATTCCACGAGGACGGTTGCCGGTCGGGCGTCGCGGCCGCGGAAAGCCTCGGTTCCGGTTGGTCGAGCGCCGACTCCGGGTGGTCGGGCCCATGAGGGCGGCGCTGTTCCGATGCGTTGTGCGGCATGCCCGGACCGGGCCGGTGCGGCATTGTTTCGCCCATCGGACGTACCAATGGTTTGTCGACATCGATGAGTTGCCGCGGTTGCCGTTGCCGTTGCGACCGCTGGCGCGGTTCGAGGCGCGCGACCACCTCGGCGACCCGGCCGCGACGATCCGCGCCAACGTTGATGCGTTCCTTGCGTTGCACGCCATCGATCTCGGCGGCGGTCCGATCCGGCTGCTCACCAACGCGCGCGTGCTCGGCTACGTGTTCAATCCGCTGTCGGTGTTCTGGTGTCACCGTGCCGACGGTTCGCTCGCGTCCGTCATCGCCGAGGTGCACAACACGTACGGCGAGCGGCACTGCTACCTGCTGCGGCCGAATGGCTCGCCCGACGGCGACCGGCCCGACCGCGACCGGCCCGGCCGTACCGGATCGACAAGGAGTTCTATGTTTCGCCGTTCTATGAGTCGCCGGCGTCTATCGGATGCGGCTGCCGGAGCCAGCCGACGAGCTCGCGCTGGCGATCGAGTTGACCCCGCCCGGCGGCGCCCGGTTCGTCGCGACCGTGACCGGACACCGGACCCCGGCATCGCCAGCCACGGTCCTGCTCGCCGCCCTACGGTATCCATGGGCGACCGCGGTGGTGAGCCTGCGGATCCGATGGCACGGCATCCGCCTCTACCTTCGTGGGCTGCCCGTTGTGCCACGCCCCATACACCAGCCCCAGGAGCGCGTGCGGTGAGCCAACTTGTCGTACGGCCGACGCCTGCACCCCGCGGCGCGATGCACTCGACCGGCATCGACGCCGAGCGCTGGCCGGACGTGGCTCGGGTGCCCCGATCATTGGGGCGTGCCGGCCTGGCCCGGGCTGTGATCGGCCGGGTAACCCGGCGTCTGCCGATCCAGGTCCAGCTTCCCGACGGCAGCCGAATGTCGTGTGGTCGCACCGACGTCGATGGCGAGCCCGTCCTCGTCCTCCATCGGCCGGACGCGTTCTACCGGCGGGTGGCGGCCGGTGGCCTCATCGGATTCGGCGAGGCCTACCAGGCCGGCGACTGGGACTGCGCCGACCTCGTCGGCCTGATCTCCGCGTTCGCCGACGGCGTGGAGATCGATTGTCCCGCGCGGATTCCACTGGCTTCGTCACGTACACGGGCCGCGCTTTCCGCGAAGTGACGACAACACGGTCGCCGGTTCGCGCCGAAATATCCACCGCCACTACGACCTGTCCAACGAGCTGTTCGCGCTGTTCCTCGACCCGTCGATGCTTTACTCGTCGGCGTTGTTCGCGCCGGCCGGCCCGGCGATGGTCACCGGCGATCCGGGTCGCCCGGTGCTCGCCGACCTCACCGGAGCGCAACACCGCAAGGTGGATCGACTGCTGGACCTCGCGGGCGTACGCAGCGGGTCGCGCGTCCTCGAGATCGGTACGGGCTGGGGCGAGCTGGCCATCCGGGCCGCTGAGCGCGGAGCACACGTACACACGGTGACGGTCTCGCAGGAGCAGGCGGCACTCGCGCGCGAGCGGTCCGCGGCCGCCGGCGTGGCCGATCGCATCGACGTGCAGCTGTGCGACTACCGGCAGATCGAGCGGGGCGAGGCGGGCTACGACGCCGTGCTGAGCGTCGAGATGATCGAAGCGGTCGGCGAAAGGTACTGGCCGACCTACTTCCGGACGCTGGATCGGCTGCTTGCCAACGGCGGGCGCATCGGCCTGCAGGCGATAACGATGCGCCACGACCGGATGGTCGCCGCTCGGCGCTCGTACACGTGGATGCACAAGTACGTGTTTCCCGGCGGCCTGATCCCGTCCGTACGTGCCATCGAATCGAACCTGGCCCGACACACGTCGCTGCGCGTGACCGAGCGCCTCGATTTCGGCCAGCACTATGCACAGACGCTGCGCCTGTGGCGGGAACGGTTCGCCGAACGCGCCGCCGAGGTCGGCCGGCTCGGCTTCGACGAGACGTTCCGCCGCACGTGGCGGCTCTACCTCGCCTACTCGGAGGCGGGTTTCCGCACCGGATACCTCGACGTGTGCCAGCTCGCCCTGGCCCGCGCCGGATGAACGCATCGGTGGTCGGGAAAGCACTAACTCAAACTCGTCCTACAGGGAAGGTGGCAGTGATGGTCACGGTGACCGCACCGACCGATACGAGCGTTGCGGCGCGATTGGCGATCCTCGTGACCGCCGTCATCGGCGTGCAACTGCCCGTGCGTCTACGGGCCTGGGACGGCTCGGAGGCCGGGCCCGAGGATGCTCCGGCGTTCGTGATCCACTACGTCCAGACCGTCGCCTTCTGGCTGGCGACGCTCGAACGGCGTTGGGCCGGGATCGCCGCGATCGTCGGCGAGCCCACCGCCCGCGTGTGGCGGCGCTACCTCGTCGGCGGCGGCTTGACGTTCGCCGAAGGCCGGATGGGCGTCGATCAGATCCTCGCGGTGCGGCCGACGGTCGATGGCGTCAGCGGCCTCCCGGCGGTGCGGCGTTACTCGGTCGGGAGTGCGGATGCCTGAAATCGCCGCCGTCGGCGTCAACCTCGCGGTCTCGCTCGGTGTGGCGCTCGTCGTGGTGCTGTCGCGTTCGCCTGCGGTGTCGCGATCGGCAAACACCGAGTCATCGACGTCGCGTGGGGGCTGGGATTCGCGGCGATCGCTCTTGCATCGTCCCTGCTCGCCGCGGGACACGGCTCCGTCGGCAGCCGCGCGCTCGCGCCGGGCCTCACAGTCATCTGGGGGGTACGTCTGGCGACGCACATCTTTATCCGTGGCCGCGGCGCGCCGGAGGATCCGCGCTACGCCCAGATGCTCGCCGCCGCGCCCGGCAATCCGAACGTGTACGCGCTGACCCGGGTCTACCTCACCCAGGCCGCCGTCATGTGGTTCGTGTCGTGGCCGGTCCAGGTGGCCGCGTACGACCCGGATCGGCTGTCCGCCTGGATCATTCCCGGCGTGTTCGTGTGGCTGGTCGGCTTCGGGTTCGAGTCGATCGGTGATGCGCAGCTCGCGGCGTTCCGTCGCGACCCGGCGAATAAGGGCACGGTGTTGAACACGGGGCTCTGGGCCTGGACCCGGCATCCGAACTACTTCGGCGACGCGGCCGTGTGGTGGGGCCTCGCCTTGCTCGCCTGCCGCAGCTGGTGGGGGCTGGTCACCATCCCGTCCGCGCTGGCGATGACGTACTTCCTGATGAACAAGACCGGCAAGCCCTTGATGGAGAAGCACATGTCGGACCGGCCGGGCTACGCCGACTATGTCGAGCGGACGAGCGGCTTCTTCCCGCGCCCGCCGAAACGCGCCTGACGAACGCGACGCTGCGCAAGCCCGCTGTATGGGCCTGCGCAGCGTCTCCCCCGAGAAAGGCTCACAACGCCTCGTCACACCCGCTTCGTGTCTCGGCGGAACAGCAGGGCCGAGCCGACCACAAACACCGCGAGCCAGGCCACGATGTTGGCGAACGCCGCCCAGCCGAACTCGGTCCCGTGGCCGAGCGGCGCATGCGCGAGCTGGTTGACGCCGTACACCGGCATGAACTTGGCCACCGTGGACAGTGATCCGGAGAGCACGTTGACCGGGACGAACACGCCGCCGAGGAAGGCCAGGATGCCGAGGATCGGGCCGAGGATCTGCATCACGTTCTCCGACGGCAGCAGATAGCCCATGAACAGGCCGAGCGTGGCGAACACCAGCGAGCCCGACGCACACCGCGAGGCCGCACAGCACCCAATCGTGGGCCGGCATCCGTACACCGCGGATCGCGCCGAAGGTGAACAGCACGACGATCGGAATCAGGCCGAGCACCATTGCCGTCAGGATTTTGATCGAGATGTACGCCGCCGGCCGCAGCGGGGTCAGCCGGAGTTGGCGGCTCCAACCCAGAGCCCGCTCGACGGCGACCATCGAGCCACCACTCGTGCACGCGGTCATCGCGCCGTAGAGCGCGAGGCTCACCATCTCGAACTGCTTGATACGTGATCGACGTCCCGGTGATCGTCGCCGTGGCGTTGCCGAACAACGCGTAGATGACGATCGGCATGACGAGCACGAAGACCAACGTGCGACGGTTGCGGAGCATGCGTCGCAACTCGAGCGCGAGGAACGTGAGGTTGAACCCGCCGAGCGGAGGAACGCGACGCTCGGCGTCGGACGTGGGCAGCGTGGCGGCGCTCATCGGGTGCTCCGTTCGAGGTTGTCGTCTTCGTCGCCGGTCAGCGCGAGGAACGCGTCTTCGAGGTTGTGCGCGGTGATCTCCAGGTCGCGCGCGGCCGTCTCGGTCAGCAGGAATCGGGCCACGGAATCGGAGTCCTTGGCCCGCACCAGGACGGTGTCGCCGCGCACCTCGACGTCTTCGACGCCGGGCAGGCTCGCCGATGCGACGCGGTTCACGCCGGCGAGCGTCGCCCGGACGGTCCGCCCGCTCGCCATCGCCTTGATCTCGGCGGTGGTGCCGTCGGCCACGATGCGTCCCTGACGGATCAACACGATCCGGTCCGCGTAGGCATCCGCTTCGTCGAGGTAGTGCGTCGCGAACAGGACGGTACGGCCACGCGACGCGTCCTCGCGGATGGCGGACCAGAAGTCGCGGCGGCCCTCCACGTCCATGCCGGTGGTCGGCTCGTCCAGCACCATCAGGAGCGGGTCGGAGAGCAACGCCAGCGCAAAGCGCAGCCGTTGCTGCTGGCCGCCCGAGCACTTGCCGACGAGCCGGTCACCGATATCGGCGATGCCGGCCCGCTCGAGCACCTCGCCCGCCGGTCGGGCGTGCGGGAAGAGCGTCGCCGTCAGGCGTACGGTCTCGGCGACCGTCAGGTCCTTCAACAGCCCGCCGGTCTGCATCACGGCCGCGACCTCGCCCCGGGCGATCGCATCGGCCGGCTTGCGTCCGTAGACCGCGACCGATCCGGCGTCCGGCCGGGACAGGCCCAGCATCATGTCGACGGTGGTGGTCTTGCCGGCGCCGTTCGGGCCGAGGAAGGCAACGATCTCGCCCGGCTCGATGGCGAGCGTCAGATCGTCGACGGCGGTCACGGGACCGTAACGCTTGGTCACGCCGCGGAGAACGACGGCGGGGGTGCCGGCTGCCGCGGGGGTCGGGTTCGTGGTCATGCGTCAGATCGTGGCAGCCACGCCCTTCGGTCTGCAGACCCGTCGATCACCAGATTGACGTGACATCTGTCATCGAGCCGTACCGGCGTGGCTTATGCCCTTTTCGTCCGTTGCAACCACTCGGCGCGTCGCTGCCGATCACCGGCTCGCGCGCATGATACCAGTCGCTAGTCTTTGCGGCACGTACCGGACGTGGTCAAAGGGGTCGAGAGTTGTTCAGCCTGGCGCTTCTCAACGGCGGCATCGGCACGCGCGTCGCGGCCGGCCGCCCGAAGCAGTTCATCGTCGTGAACGGGATACCGATCCTGGTGTATTCGCTCGTCGCGGCCGACAGCGTGGACAGCATCTCGCAGATCGTGCTGAACTATCCGCCCGGCTGGCGGGAGGACGTGGAGAAGATCGTCACGACTACGCGATCAAGACCCCGATCACGTACGTGGAAGCCGGCAGCTCTCGGCACGAGTCGGTGGGCCGCATGCTTCCGCTCGTCGAGAACGAGCATGTGATCATCCATGAATCGGCCCGGCCGCTCGTGACCGCCGCCGACTTCGAGCGGATCATCCGGCACGAGCACCCGGACGTCAGCTTCATGCTTCAGATCCCGTTCACGGTCGCGCCGGTCGACCCGGCGACCTCCCGCGTCACCGGGTCGCTGGACCGCGACACGCTGCGCAACGTACAGCTGCCGCAGAAGTTCGCGAAGTCGACGCTGGTGGCCGCGCACGCGTACGCCAGTCAGATGGGCGTCGCGTTCACCGAGGACGCCACGCTCTGTGCCGTCGCGGGATTCGATGTGCGCTTCATCGAAGGCTCCGACCGCAACTTCAAGGTCACCACGCGGGTCGACATCCAACTCGCCGGCTACCTGCTCGGGAACGAGGCAAGCGATGAGTAAGTCGATCATGGTGACCGGTGCGTCGAAGGGCATCGGCCTCGCGACCGTCCGCGAGTTCTTCCTGGCCGACAACGACGTGAGCGACGTGATCGTGCTTTCCCGCCCGTCCGAGGATTTTGACGTCGCCGTGAAGGAGTTGCGCGGCCACGAACCCGCACGGCAAGACCATCACGCCGTACTACATCGACCTGTCCGACCGCGAGCGCGTCGTCGACTTGATGGCCGAGATCATGCGGGTGCACCGGCAGGTGGACATCCTCGTCAACAACGCCGGACACACCGCGCCGATGGCGATCCAGCAGATCGACTTCGCCGACTTCGAGCTGACGATGTCGGTGAACCTCTATGCACCGTTCACCATCGTCCAGTCGCTGCTGCACCGCGGAAACACCTTCGACGTGATCGTCAACATCGCGTCCACGGCCGGCATCAACGCGCGCTCCGGCTGGCTCACGTACTCGGCGTCGAAGGCGGCCATGATCAGTATGAGCGCGGTCATGAAGGAAGAACTCGCGATCTACGGCACGCGGGTCGTGTGCATCTCGCCCGGTCGATGCGCGACCGACCTGCGCCGTACGCTCGCGCCGGACGAGGACCCGACCACGATCATGCAGCCCGAGCATGTGGCCGGCGTGATCGCGATGCTGTCTTCGAACGTCGGGCGATTCGTCGACAGCCAGAATCTCGTCGTCCGAATGTGAGCGCAGCGCTGCCAGTCCGGCCGCCGAATCGCCGCAAATAGGGCGATCTTTCCCACCACACCTTGACGGTTCAGGCGATACTGAGTCCATCGACTGCGTACGGGGGTAACGCGCGATGGCAAAAAAGATCGTCCTGATTGTCTTCGGCGTCGTGATCCTGCTCGTCGGGCTCGCGGTTACCGCGCTCGGCGTCGCCGGGCTCACGGTCGGCGGACGCTCCGGCTCGATCCAGAGCGGATATCACGCGCTCGGCACGCCGACGTACGCGTTCGTGTCCAACGCCGAACAGTTGCGCCGGGGCCAGGGCTTCGAGCTGAATTCCGGCCACGCCACCCTGCACGTCGACGCGCGCAACGGCGGCGAACCCCTGTTTGTCGGAGTCGGGCCGGCGCAACAGGTGACGACCTACCTGGCCGGGTCCGCCTACGCCACGGTCACCGACGTCAATTTCGGCCCCTTCCGGATCGAAACCCGGCAGTCGGCCGGCAACGCCCAGCCCGCCCGCCCAGCCGACCAGTCGTTCTGGGTCGCACAGGCCAGTGGCCCGTCGCCGTCGCTGACGTGGCCGATTGCTAGCGGGGCATACCGGCTCGTGGTGATGAACGCCGACGCGTCGGCCGGTGTGCACGGTGATGCCCGACTCGGGCTCCGGATCCCGGGGCTGTTCGGCACGGCGCTCGGCGCGACGATCGGCGGCGGCATCCTGACACTGCTCGGCATTGGCTTGTTGATCTGGGGGATTGCGGCGAAGCGCCGGGACGCTATGCCGGGCTACGGTCAGCCGGCCCCGTACGGGCCGCCACCCGGCGGTTACCCGCCGCCCGGCGGTTACCCGCCACCGGGCAGTTACCCACCCGCGACCGGTTACCCACCGCCCGGCGGTTATCCGCCGCCCCACCTCCGCCGGGTCCGTCCGGTCCGGCGGCGTCGGCCAACCCGGCTCCGGGAAGCGTTCCGCCCACCGATCAACCGCCGAGTATGCCGCCGCCGACCTATATCGACCCGACCGCGCATCCGGCGCCGTCAAGCACGCAGCCCTACGAGTATCCGCCGGCGATGCCGGCGAGTTCGGGCACCGAGCCGGGCGCGGACATGCCCTGGACCGGCACCGGGCACGCAGCCGGCGATGCCACCGGGGCGCCGGCCGCAGACGCGGCGGGAGACGCGACAGGAGACGCGACGACCCAGCCCGGATCGGACGCGACCACTCCCGCGGACCCGGACCGCACAACGGCGCCGCGCCCGCCCGGCGCCCACCGCAAAGACCGGCGGCCGCCCGCCCAATGATCGCCGCGCCGACTAGGTCACGGCGCAACGTCAGCGTCGTCCAAGCCCCGAGATGAACTCGGTCGCCGTCCGCCAAGGGCGACCGGCTCGTTCGCCCGGATTGGATCGGACCCGTCGTTGACATACGTCCCGTTGGCCGAGTCGAGGTCTACGACCGCCCATCCGCCTGGCCGCTTGTGGGACGAGTAGGGCATGGGCGTGGGACACCGCGGGATCTTCCGGCGGTCCGGACAAGTCGATCTGCGGCTCGATGCCGCGCGAGCGACTGCGCCGACCGATGAGGATCTGGTCACCGTCGAGCGCGAAGCGGCGTTCGGGGCAGAACGCGGGGAAGCTGATCGGTTCCGCATCGGGCTCGGCTTCGTCCTGCATACGCGCGTAGTACGCCGCGTCGGCGCTCACGATGAGTCGCCACGGAGCGGGCGCCGCCGATGCCGGCACCGATTCGGGCGACGGCGTGGCCGCCGAGCCGTTGGGCGGGACGTTAATCGCGTGGTGCGTCACTTTCGGTCGTGTCGAGCGCGCGCGCGACGACATCAGGCGCCAGCCGCGCCATCAGCAGATCGAAACCGCAGCTCTCGCAGAATCGCCCGCTGGCCGGCGTGCCGCAGTCGGGACAGGGCGTCGGACCGGTGCCCTCGCTCGGGCGCGGTTGTCGGCGTACCCGCGGATGGGATTGATCCGGCGTCAGCCGATGACGCGGCGGCGACGGCGCCGGACGCGGCCGAAACCGCACCCGAGGCAAGCGGCACGCCGCCGATCGGTGCACCGCACTCGTCGCAGTAGTCGACCGATTGTGACTGGTGGCCACGGGCGCAGGTGGGCATCAGGAGGCGGCCTTCTTCACTCGGATCGTCTGGACCGAACGGACGCTGGCGAGTTCGGCATCGACGCCGGCCACGCGCTGCTTCAAGCGTACGGTGCCGGTGCGCTCGTCGACGACGTCGACGACCTTGGCGAGCAGCTTCGCGGTGCCCTCGTGACCGGACTCGGCGGCCAGTTGCACCGCGCGACCGAGCTTCGAGGTGGCGGTTTCGATATCGCCCGCGTCGCGAGCCGCCAGACCCTCCTGAATCGCCTCGGCGAGCTCGGCCTGACCGGTGTAGTGCGCGACGCGCTGATTGATCTGAGTGGACAGTGCGCTGTCCTCGGTCCAGGTCGCGAGCACGAGCGCCTGCGCGAGCACGGTCGCTTGGACGCCACTGCCGGTGGCCAGGCTGACGCGCGCGGCCAGCAGCTCCTCGCCGAGGGCGCCCGCCGGCACGGCGACGGATACGTGATAGTCGCGGCTCTCCGAGCCCCACGCTCCGGTGGGGTAGTCCCCGATGCGTTCGCTCACTGCGCTTCGGCGGCCGGTCAAATCCTCGACCTGTGGAAACGCCTGCTTGACAAACCGGATGGTCGATCCGAGGGGCGTCCACAGCCGCAGCGATACGTCCGCGAGCGCCTTGCCCATTGCCGCGCTCGTCATCGCCTGGAATGCCGCCGGCAGCTCGCGCGGATCCTCGAGGCCATCGGCGGTGCCGAGAAGGGTCGACGCCACCAGCCGCAACTCGTCGGCGACCCAGTCATTGCCGATGCCGCGACTGTCACACACGAATCGGCCCTCGCAGGCGCGCAAGCGCTGCTGCAGCACGTCCCGCGGCTCGTGCTGATCGCGACCGTCGGTGAGCATGATTGCGTGGCGGATGTCGGCGCTGCTGCGTGCGAACAGCTGGTTGGCCAGTGTGAGCCAGGTGCCGATCGCCGTGCCGCCGTGCGCCACGAGCTCCGCCACCGCCCGCTTGGCCTCGGCCCGGGTCTGCGGCGACGCCGCCCGCAGCTCGTTCGCGTACGGGTAGACCATCGTCGCGTCGGCCCGCCCGGCGATGACCGCGAACTCCACTCCATCCCGGAGCGTGTCAATCGCCGTGGCGGTGGCGGCCTTGGCGGCGGCCATCTTGGTGCCGGGATTGTCCATCGAGCCCGAGCAATCGATCATGATGACCTGGGCCGCCGTCGGCGCCGCCGCGACCGTACCGCCGGACGATGTCACCGTGATCACCGCGTCCACGACCTGACCACCGGCGGGCAGGTACTGGTTCTGGAACACCTCGAGCTGGAACGTCGGCTGATCGGGGTTCACGGGAATCGCTCCTTCGGGGGTGGCGGGCGCGACGACCGCGTCGCCCCGCGTCGGCTGGGATCCGCCGTTCGGTGTCGGCCGCGTCAGTGCGGCCCCTCCAACTCCGGAGGGTAGGGCAGCACGGCAACGGTGACGTTGTCCTGACCGCCGGCTTCGAGCGCGAGCCGGACGAGAGCGGACGCGACCTCGATCGGCGTGCCGGCCGGAGTGGCGTTGGCGAGCTGATCTGGCCGGGGAACGTATCGGTAGAGTCCGTCGCTGCATACGATGACGCGTCCCGGGCCAGGCGGGGCGAGCGTGAATGTGTGCGGCTCGGTGTCGGTGGCGTCGGCGCCGAGCCAGCGGATCAACGCACCGGCGTTCGGAGCGTCGGATGCCATTGCGACGCCGGCCGCGCTCAGCTGCCCGGCGAGTGTGTCGTCGACGGTCAGGCAGGACGGGCCGCCCGGCGTGCCGACGTCGGGCACCCAGTAGGCCCGGCTATCGCCCACCCACCCGACCGTGATGGCGGCGGCCGTCACCACGGCCGCCACGAAGGTGGTGCTCGGCGGATTCGGGTTCCCGTCCTCGCCGGCCGCCGACGCCGCGGCGGCCTGAGCCGCCGCGGTCGCGTCGTGGAGCACCGCGACGGCGCCGCCCTGGGTCACCTCGTGGGTGCCGACGTCGTCAGACGTCTCGGGTTCGGCCACGGCGTCGGCTGTCTCGGGCGCGCCCGGCGTCGGCCGCCCGTTCGGCGCTTCCGGCGGCTCGGCGTTTGTCGGCGGTGCCGCGATCGTCGGCAGCGCGGCGATGAAGACTTGCGTCGCCGCGATCGCCGCCGCGGTCGACGCGGTGTCCGGGCGCGCCGACGACGAGACGCCGTCACACACGACGGCCGCGGTCACGTCGCCGAGGGCGGCCAGCCCCATGGCGTCCTCATTGTGATGGTGGCGCGAGCCGATGTCGCTCACCCCGGCCAGTCCGCCGAGGTCGACCTCGCTATGGTTCGCCGCGGCCGGACGTCTCGTACCGCAGTTGTCGCAGTAGCCGTCCGGGTTGACCTCGGTGTGGTGACATGCGGCGCATCCTGGTGGCGGCGCCGACGACGTACCGAACACGGGCGGGGCGATCGCTCCGGTCGCTCCGGCCGGACCGCCGATCTCGCTCGCCGCTCCGACCTCGGCCGGGCCCGTCTCGGCGGGAGGGGCGTCGGCGAGCTCGTGACCGCAGGCCTCGCAGTAGCGTGCGCCCGGGATCGACGCCGCACCGCAGGCCGGGCAGCGCGCGGGATCGCCTGGTGTCGTAGTCACTGCCGGTCCTGTACGGCTGGGGTGGCTGAGCAGCGCATTACACCATCGTCCATGGCCGCACCGCATTCGCCCGGTCGACGAGCGCATAACGTTCCAGCGTGTCGGTCTGCATCGCGGCCAGCGCACGATAGGCCCGTTCGAGGCCGAGCCGCAGTTCGCGCTCGTTGAGCCGATGACCGAGCAGGCGCGAGGCACTACTGAGCGCCACCGCACGCTGCGGTGACCGCTGTGTCGGCACCGGCCCGACTCGGCCGGTCCGTGGCCTCGACGCGCTTTCCGGACCGTCCTCGGATACGCCAATCCACGCGAGCGCAGCCCGGAACATCTCCACCGACAACGTGGCCTGCCGTTCAGCGTCGAGACGCAGGCGCTGGAGCCGACTGGACGCGTCGACGAAGTCATGTTCGTCGGTGCGCGTCGTCCAGCCGCGTACGCAGCGCCGCGACCTGGGCCGCGATGTGTTGGATCGACGTGTCCGGCACCTCGTCCAGGACAGCGACGGCGGCCGCGTGCTCGCCGGCGGCGACCCGCGCCCGGGCAAGACCGAACGCCGCGCTCACATACTCGCGGTCCACCCACCAGATCCGTTCGTACAGCCGAGCGGCGCCCGGCCAGTCGCCCGCGAGTTCCAGGCTCGCGGCCAAGGCGAGACGCGGCGCGATCTCGCCCGGCAGCGCCGATAGACGTCCTCGAAACAGGCGCGGGCCAGCGGCACATCCCCGGACGCGAGAGCGATCAGGCCGCGGTACCAGTCGATGCGCCAGTCGCCCGGCGACTCGCGCGCGGCGGCCCGGAGTTCGTCGGCGGCCTCGGCAAGATGCTCGTCTTCGAGGTAGGCGCGGGTGAGCGCGAGCGACACCTCGATGCTGCGATGGTCGATGCCGGCCAGTGCGCGGATCGTCTGCGCTGTGTCGCTCGCGGTCAGCGTGGCCAGAAACGCGGCGCCCGGGTCGGTCGGGTCCACGAGCGGCAGTGGCAACGCCGCGGCCACGTCGGTCCCGGTGAGTGACGACGTGTGCGGGCCGAACGTACGACGACCGGGCGTGAACAGGCCGGATGACGCCGGGCGGGGCTTACGGTCGGCGGCACTCAGCACCTCTCGGAGCACACCGATCAGTTGCTCGGCCATGTCCCCGGCCGACGCAAACCGCTTGCGCCGGTCGCGTTGGGTCGCCCGCCGCAAGAGCCGGTGGTACGACTCTTCCGCCGCCAACAGCGGCACATCGGCCAGCGGCGGGAGCGTGTCGGCGAACCGTGTCGTGAACCCGGCGAAGTCGAAGCTCAGCACGGCGAGCGTACGACCGACGGTGTAGAGATCGGATCCGATCGACGGCCCGACGGCGGCCAGCTCCGGCGCCTGATATCCCGGCGTGCCGTACAACGCGGACTGGTCGTCGCCGACCCGGCGTACGGCACCGAGGTCGATCAGCTTCAACTGCTCCTCCGCGTGGATCACGTTGTCCGGCTTGAAGTCGCAGAACAGCAGGTCGCGATCGTGTAGATAGCCGAGCGCCGGGAGCACCTCGAGGCCGTACGCCAGGACCTGCGACAACGGCAGCGGTGTGCGCCGACCGTCCGGACCGCGATGGGCCAACGCGAGATCGCGAAGTGAGCGTCCGCCGACGAACTCCATGACGATGTAGCCGACCTGCTCGCCGCTGACCGGATCCGGATGGTTGGCGAAGTCGTGGATCTTCACGATGTTCGGATGGTCGACCTCGACGAGGAATCGGCGCTCGGCGACGGCCGCGGCCATCGCGTCGGCGTCGCCGGAATTGATCAGCCCCTTGAGCACGACCCAGCGGTCACTGCCGGCGTCGGAGATGTTGCGGTCCCGACCCAGATAGATCCAGCCGAGGCCGCCGTGGGCGAGCGCGCCGAGAATCTCGTAGCGCTTGTCGAGCACGTCGCCGGGCTTCAGCGCCGGTACGAACGAGTACGGAGTCCGATCGCGGGAACAGAATCCCTGCGTACGTCCGGGTTGGCCGTCGCGGCTTCGGCCGACCGGCTCGCCGCACGCCGTACAGAAGCGGTGCGCCTCCGGCACGGCGGGGTCCGGCAGCACGGCAGTCGCCGGGTCGCGTAGCGGCACCGGTGGAACGGCCACGAGGTTGGCGCCGAGCCGCCCGCGGCCGCGGCTGCCACTGCGGCCGCCACGGGTCGAGCCGCTAGTGCCGCCGAAGCGCGATCCCGACGATCCCGAGGCCTGCGCGGAGCCAACGGTCCCGGCGAGCGTTGCGGCACCGAGTGCGGACGGCGCGCCCGAGCGCGACGCTGTGCTGCCGGACGACGCTGTACCACCGGGCGACGCCGCACTACCGGGCGCTTCATGGCCGGGCGACGCCGCATGGCCGGACGAGGCCGCGACGCCCGACGGCGCCGGTGCGCCAGGGAGCGCGGTCGAGCCGGACTGGGCCGGGATGCCGGATGGCGCCTTGCGGCCGCATTCGTCGCAGTAACCATCGGCCGCGTAGTGGCCGGAGCATCCGGGCCGTTCGCACGCTGTCATCACGTCGCCTCGTTCCCGCCGGTGACCGGTCCGGCGCCGAGCAGGCCGGCCAGCGTCGTCTGGTAGGCCATCACGGCCTTCGTCGCAGCCGACAAATCGCACGGCGCGGTGTAGAGCAGGGTCCGGGCGTGTACGTGCAACGGGCCGAGTTCGTCGTGCTCGTCGAGGCGGTAGGTGGCCGCCTTCGCACGGTAGCCGTCGAGCCGGCCGCGCAATCTCGTCGCGCCGGGCCACGAGTCCGTCGGCGGCCGCCCGCAACTCCCGCGCGCGTTCGACGGCCCGGTCGGTCGCGGCGCGTACGGTGGCCGCGTCGTCGGCGAGGCGTCGCCATTGCTGCTGGGCGTGGAGTCCGTCGAGTTCACCGATGCGGTTGCGTAGCACGGCGGCCGAGGCGGGCGCCGGTGGGAGCCCGGGCGCGGCGATCTTTTCGGTCGCGCGGGCGAAGGCCGCCGCGGTCTCCGCTTCCTCCTCGGCGAGCACGTCGACTTCGGCGAGGAGTGCTTCGATGCGGCTCGGATAGCTGTCCCGCAGACCCGCCTCCGTACGCAGGCGGGCCATCGCGGTCGCGAGGTCGGCGGCGAGTTCCGTGGCGCCTCGCTCGATCTCGGCCGCCGGCAGACCATTCGGTGCGTACGTCAACGGATCGCTCAGCACCTGTTCATGGAGCAGCGTCGTACGGCGTTCCAGCGGTGCGACGGCACCGTCGTCGCCGAGCGCGCGGGCGAGGTCGGATACAGCGGTCATCGACGCGGTGAGGTTCGAGACCGTGGCGGCGGCGGCGTTTGCGGCCCGGCCGGTCTCCTCCAGCCGTCGGTTCGCGGCCGCGCATCGGGTCTGCAGGCCCATCGCCAGATCGCCGACCCGTACCGTGCCAACGATCCGGCCGGGCCCGGGCGATCCGGTCGGGGCCGACGGAACGGATCCGATGAACGCAGCACCGATGGGGCTGGCACCGCGCTGTCCGGCTGCGAGAGACACGGTCACCGGTAGGCCGGCGTTGTCGACCGCGACGATCGGCCCGGCGAGCAGCCGGTCCAGGTCGACCCACCGGGCGTCGGACGGGCGGAGCTGCGCCCGGAGCGCCCGCGACTGCTCCAGGATGTCGCCGATGGTGGTGAACTGGGCCCACATGACGCTGACGTCGAACAGCATCGCCTCGCGCATCTGGTGGGTACGGCCGGTGTACATCGCCGCGCGAAGGTACGTCAGCGTTGGATGGCTGTCGATGGCGTACATGGCGGTGGCCAGCCGGTCGTAGACGGCTCCGATGGTCGCGAGGAGCCGGTCGGCTTCGTCACGGGTGATCGCCATGGCGGCCTAGTTCGCGTACTGCGCGATCGGCGGGGCGGGTGCGGGCGAGTTGAGCCAGCGCGTGTAGATCGACGCCCAACCGCCGTCCGATCGCAGCTGCGCGAGCACACCGTTGACGAACTCGACGAGATCGGCCGCGTGGAGATCCATCGCGAGGCCGTACGGCTCTTTCGTGAAATTCGTCGTGAGCAGGAGCTTGGTGTTCGGATCCTGAGCCGCTAGTCCACGCAGGATCGTGTCGTCGGTCGACACGGCCGACACCTGCCCTTGTTGCAGCATCACCAGACAGTCGGTCCAATCATTGACGGCCACCGGCACCGGCTTGGACGCGATGGCCGCGATGTTGGCGATCGACGTGCTGCCCGCCGCGGCGCATACCTTCTTGCCGCCGAGGTCGGCCAGCCCGGTGAGTCCGGAGTCCTTGCGCACCAACACATTCTGCCCGGCGTCGTAATAGATCGTGGAGAAAGCCACCTGCCGGAGGCGGTCACAAGTGACCGTCATTGTGTCGGCCACCAGATCGACAGTGTGGTTGACGACATCCGGGATGCGCTGCGCCGCGGTGATCGACACAAACTGGATCTTATTCGGGTCGCCGAAGATCGCCTTCGCGATCGCGTGCGCGATGTCGATGTCGAAGCCGACGATCTGGCCGCTGGCCGGGTCTCGATATCCGAACTTGTAGGTGTTCTGGTCGACGCCGACGCGCAGGGTGCCGCGGGCCTGAATCCTCGCCATCGTGCTGCCGGCCGGCATCCCTCCGGGCGCCGGCAGCGTGCCGGTCGGTCGCCGGCTCGACGCGTACGGATTGCAGGCCGTTGCCCCGGAGCCGGAGGCGGCCGGTGACGGCAGCTTGGCCGGGTCCTGCACTCCCTGCGGCTCCGGCACGCGGGCGGTGACACTGGCGTTGCCGGGTCCGGCGTTGGCCGCGGGTGACGAGCAGGCGGCTGCGCCCGCGCCGAGCAGGGTCGCCACGGCGGCAGCGGTCATCCATCGCAGGGCTCGCGCACGCCGGATCGTCATCGGTACTCCGCAATTCGCCGCTGCACGCCGATCGCCGCACCGCCGAGCGCCAGCAGCGTCAATATGACCACGACGATACCCACGACATGGATGGTCCGGCCGGCTGCGGCCGCCTGTTTGGTGAACGTCGCGTCGCTCGCGGCGATGCCCGCGGCGAGATATTCGTCCACGTGGGTGAACGCATCGGATGCCGAGCCGGTGGCCGCGGTGACGGCGGCCGGATAGTTGCCGCCGTCGTCGTCGGCGCGCAACGCCGTATGCACCTTCCGCCAGGCCGCGACGCTGTTCGACGCGTTGCGGATCGCCGCCCGTACGGCCGGATCGGTCGCCGTTGATACGGCGTCGCCGAGCCGGCCGCCGCTGCCGTTCGCACCGACCAGGTCGGCCATGGTTTTCTGAAAGTCCTGCTCGAAGGCCCCGCCGGAACCGCGGGCAACGAGAGTGAGAGCTTCGTCCGCCCGCGCCTGGAGCGCATCGATGCGCGCCGTGGCGAGTGCTTGGACCTGGCTGGAACCGTCGGCCTGCGCCGAATCCAGGTGCGAGTGCAGACCGAACCAGGCGACGTTCTGATAGATCAGCGCGGCCAGCAGCGCGAGTGTGGCCGCGGCGAGCCCGGGGTTGACGAGTCGACGCGTGCGCCGAGTCAGGTAGCGCTGCGAGAAGCCAAGTGCGGCCAGCGCGACGACACCGAGCAGCACAGCGATGTACGGGTATCCGGCGCCCGCGTTGTGGTCGCTGCGCAGCCGCTGCGTCTGTGTCGAGTAGACGTCCTGCGCGGCCGGCAACAGTGTGGCGCGCATGAGGCCGGACGCCTCGCGAAGGTAGGCGGCGCCGACCGGATAGCCGAGTCGATTGTTCGTACGCGCCGTCTCGACGAGCCCCGTGTAGACGGGCAGCTCGGTGGCGAGTACGTCAAGCCGACGTGCCGAGATCGCCGACGTACCGGACGCGCCCGCGGTGACCTGCGCCAATGCCGTTCCGGCGGCGGCGATGTCGGTTTCATAGCGCTGCCGCGACGCGGCCGTTTCCGCGCCGGGGGACAGGAATGCCGTAGCAGCGGTCGCGTCGGCGTCGGACAGTGCGCGATAGAGCGATTGTGCGCTGACCGTCAGCGGGCCGCTCGAATCCTGGACGCTCGAGACGTCTGCGTTCGCCTCGTTCGAGCCGGTGAAGGCGGTGATGCCGTAGGCGATGCCGAGCAACAGCAGGACGATCAGGATGGCGGTGAGGCGGCCCGGCGTGCTGCGCACGATCGCCCGGAGCCGTTGAACCATGTGCTACCCCTCGCCGTTGCCCGTGGCGGCAACCGTAGCTGGTGCCGGCAAATCGCGCGCTCTCCGCTCGGCCAGGGATCGTGGTCCGCTCGGCCACGTGCGAGCTACCTGCGGCCGAGCAAAAAGATGAGCGGCTGAACACGGAGCCGGCGCGGAGCCTGGAGCCGACGCTGAATACGGCGCCGGCCGGGTCCGCGCTTCACAACGTGGGGCGCAGCCCGGCCGGGCCGGTGGTCGTAGGCCAGTTGTCAGCTCGCCACCTTGGCGGCGATGACGTCGATCATTTTGAGCGTCGGCGGCTCGGCCAGCAGTACGTCGGCGTTGGCAATCAACGCCGCCGCGATCGGGCCGTCGAGGTGGGCCTGCCGCCCGGCATCGTCGTTGAAAACGTCGAAGATGCCGTACGTCTGTTCATCGATTTTGATGGCGAACCAGGCAATCGTGCCCGGCTCCTGCTCGGCGAGCGGTTGCGCGCTCTGCAGGAATGCGGCGAGTTCCGCTTCCTTGCCGGGCTTGGCAACGGTCGTGGCAAGAATCCCTTTAGTGACCATGGTGCCTCCTAGATGTCGGCGACCCGCGCGAGATCACACTACGTCGGCTCGCCCGAGTGCCGCCGGGCGATCTACCCTCAGGGTTGCGGGCGGCGCGGCCCACCCCCACCGCGTTTTGTCCTTGTTCGGGATCATCCCGCCGACCGTGTGGCAGCTCAGCGCAGCGTCGCGCCCGATCAGTAAAGAACCTTGACTGTTACGCTCGGCCGACATATTCCAGTCGACCGACGGATGGGATTTGCCAAATGACGCTCCGCCGGCAGCGACGTGCGATCGCAACAGTGTTCGCCGTGCATGGCGCCGTGATGGGTACTTTCGCCGCCCGTATCCCGTCGATGGCCGAACACCTGCACCTCGGCGCGGGCACGCTCGGCCTGGCGCTGTTCATGCCCGCGGTCGGCTCGATGACGATCATGCCGTTCACCGGCCGCGCGATCCATCGAATCGGACCCCGAGCCGCGCTGCAGGTCCTCCTCGGCTCTTTCTGCGTGCTGCTCGCAGTGCCGCCGCTGATGCCGTCGTTGACCCTGCTGTGCGTCACGATGGTCGTGTTCGGCGCGGCCGCCGGCACGTCCGACGTCGCAATGAACGCGCAGGGCTCGGCGCTGGAACACCGCCTGGGTACGTCGATCATGTCGAGCCTGCACGGCATGTGGAGCGTCGGCGGATTCGCCGCGGCCGCGATCGCGACGGTGGCCACGCGCTTCGACGTCGGCGCGCCAGCCCACCTCGCGGTCATGGCGTTGGCACTGTTGATCGTGGGCCAACTCGCCGTACGGACACTGCCAGCGCTCGGTGCGGGTGGTGTCGCGGAGCCGGTGGAGCGGCCACGATTCCGCCTGCCGGTCGGGATCGTCCTGGTGATCGCTCTGGTCGGATTCTGTGCCGTGTTCGGTGAAGTGGCCGGGTCCGATTGGTCGGCGGTCTACATGCGTACGGTCATGCACAGCGGCGGCGCGACCGCGGCGGCGACGTACGGCGTTTTCGCTGGTCTGATGGCGCTCGGCCGGCTGACCGGCGACCGAGTCGTCCGGCGGTTCGGTGCGGCGACCACAGTTCGTGTCGGAGCGCTCGTCGGGACGATCGGCGCCGTGCTGGTCGCCCTGGCGCTGGCGACACCGGTCACGATCATCGGTTTCGCTTTGGTCGGCATCGGCGTCGCGACCGTCGTGCCGCTCGCGTTCGCGGCGGCCGGCCGGATCGGTGCCGAGAGCGGGTCGGCGGCCGCCGGTAACGCGATCGCCGGGGTGGCCACCGTAGCGTACGGCGCGGGGTTGGCCGCTCCGGGCGTCATCGGGGGCATCGCCAGCCTGACGTCGCTGACATGGTCGTTCGTTTTCGTGGCGATCCTGATCGCGATCATCGTGTTTGCCGGGCGGGCGCTCGCTCCCCGTACGACCGAACACCCGGGTCCGCAGATCGCCGTGCCCACCGCCGCAGTCGCGGACGTCTGGCCGGGCTGAGCGCTGAGGTTGGCCCGATTTGGCGTCGACCCTGGCTGGCGGTCCACCCTGGCTGACGTCCACCCTGGCTGACACAACGGTGACGCGGGCGCCGTTTCGCTGGTAGCTTCGCATCCTCGGACTGGCGAACCACGACCGACCGGCGAACGACGACCGACTGGCGAATGACGACCACGGAGGCTGGTGACGCATGGCGATAGCGAAGGATCGATCCGGCCGGCGACCGTGGGGTGGTCTCGAGGATGAGGTGCTGGCCGCGCTCTGGGCGGCACCCGGTCCAGTGACCGCGACCGCGGTGCAGACCGAGCTCGCCGGGAATCTCGCCTATGGCACGATCACCACGATTCTCGGACGCCTACGGGCGAAGGGCCTTGTCATCCGTACCCAGATCGGGCGCACGTACGAATACGCACCGGCACAGGACGCGGCGTCCCATACCGCCAGCCGGATGCACTCGCTGTTGGTCAGCCGCGGGGATCGGGCCGAGGTGCTGGCCCGTTTCGTCTCCGAGCTCTCCGCGGAGGAGGAGCGGTTGCTCCATGCCGTGCTCCGGGACATCACGCAAGACGAGCTCACAGGTGACGGCAATGCCCACGCTGGCAATGCCTACGCTGGCAACGCCCACGACCACGATGAACCATCGGCCGCGCACACCACGGAGCCGGCGGAGCGCTAGCCGTGACCGTGTCGGTCTACCTGCCGCTGGTGCTCGGGATCGTGCTCGCGCTCAGTGCGCCCGCTCTTGTCCGTACGCTGCCGCCGCCGGTCGCTGTGTGGTCGTTGACCTGCGCCGCGGTCGCATCCGCGATCGCCTGGACCGTCTCGCTCGGCATCATCGCGTCGACCGGGGTGGAGCGCACGTCCTTCGTGGCCCACCTCGTCAACTACTCGGCAACGTACTGGCGTCACGTCGATCCCGTCGCGGTGCCATCGGCGATAGCGGCCGGAATCGTGTTCCTCGCCTGTCTTGGCCTGTTCGTCCGAGCGATCGGCCAAGAACTCGCCTCGGCGCGCGGAATCCGCCGCCTGGCCGACGGCTTCCGTGGCCCGTCCGGAGTGGTCTTTGTCGACGACGAGACCCCGCACGCTTACGCCGTGGGCGGTCGGCGCCCGCGCATCGTCGTGTCGAGCGGCCTGATGCGGTCGCTCGGTGCCGGGGAGCGGCGCGCGGTGCTCGCGCACGAAGCGGCACACCTGCGTCGACGGCACCATGTGCACCTGCGCGTCTTGCGGCTGGCCGCGGCCGTGCACCCCGTGCTGCGCCCGGCCGTACGGGCCGGCGTCCTGGCCGTCGAGCGATGGGCCGATGAGGAGGCCGCGCGAAGCCTGGGCGACCGCACTCTGGTGGCGCGCTCCCTGCTGCGCGCGGCCCTTGCCGGAAACGGTGCTTCAGCGCCGGCGGGGGTGCTGGCACATTCGACGTCCGGCGACGTCAGCCGCCGGGTCGCGGCTCTGCTTGCGGCCCCGCCACGACCCCGTTGGTCGGTCGCGGCCGTGTCCGCGATGATGGTCGTCGCTGCCATCCTGTCGCCCGTTTACAGCGCTGATCATCTCGATACCCTGTTGTCCGCAGGGTCGACGGCCTCCGTGTCGCATTCGTAGACGACACCACGCATGCCGCACGTCCGCGGTCTGACCAGGAAAACCTTCCGCAGGTACGCCCGGACAAGGCATTCGTCGATCATGCGGAATCGCCACGCGCTGTTATCCTCGGCCCATGGCGACCATGACCGCTGCACGCTCCGTGCCCGGCGGTGAGACCGGTCGACGAACGAGCCGCGCTGGACGCGTGTTGGCCATCATCGCCATCGTGACCGCGCTGGTGATCGCCGGACACGGACTCGTACCGGACGTACGAGGTCTCGGCAGTCTTGTCGACACGGCCGCGCCGTGGCTCGGCCTCGCCATACCGGTGCTCGCTCTCGGTGCCTTCCTCGCGCGCTCGAAGCTCGCTGCCGTCGCGATCGTCCTGCCGTTGGTCGTCTGGCTGGTCGCGTTCGGTTCGGCGTGGCTGCAATCCGGCGGTGGATCATCCGATCTGCGGGTGGCGAACCAGAACGTAGACGCCGACAACGCGAACCCGGCCGCCACCATGCGGAGCGTCGCCGGCACGCACGCAGACGTCATCGGGTTGGAGGAAGTCACCGCCTCGAGTGCACCGGTAATCGCGACGACGCTCGGCGATGCGTACCCGTACCACGTCCAGGAGTCGACGGTGCAGTTGTGGAGCCGCTACCCGATCAGCGACTTCAGCGGCGTCGATCTCGGCCTGAGCTGGACGCGCGCCTTGCGCGCCCAGGTCGCGACGCCGAAGGGTGCCGTGACTGTCTACGTCGTACACCTGGCATCGGCTCGCGCCGGGCAGACCGCGACCCGAGACAGCACAATGGACGCTCTGGTCGACCGGGTCCGCACCGATACGTCGCCGCGCATCGTGCTGCTGGGCGATCTCAATACGGCGAGCACCGACCGGGTTCTGACGCCGTTAGCCCATCTGCTCCGCGACACGCAAGCGGCCGCCGGCCGTGGCCTCGGGTTCACCTGGCCGTCCGCATTCCCGTTGACCCGCCCCGACCACATCATGACCCGAGGGCTGACCACCACACAGTCAAGCGTCGTCGATACCTCCGGCAGCGATCACCGAGCGATCGTCGCGGGTCTGCGCCTCTAGCGCGAGCCCGGCGCCGGCGGTGGTCGAGCCGGTCCGGCCGGCAGCAATGCGACGAGATGCGCGATGGCCTCGACCGGATCGCGTTCCGCCGGCGCGAGCAACATCTGTCGAGCCAGAGTCGCTCGTCCCAACGCGGCACGACTCAACACGGTCATCGACGCACCGTAGCGGAGCCGTCGGACATGGGCCGTTCGACGCCGATGATCGGGATCAGGCGCCCCATTCGGTCAAAGCGGTCGGCTACCCGCAACCAGAATCGTGATCGAACGATTACTGAAGGTAGGAACCGCCGGTCGCGGGAGGACTACACGGTGGACAGACGCAACTCGGTCGGCAAGTCCGCGCCATCACACCCGAGCCGAGACGCGTGGATCGGCAACGGGTATGCCGGCCGGGAGCGGTTTTGGAACACGTACCGGGGTAATGAGCGTGAGTCGGCCTACCGCGGCCGTGGCTCGGGCCCGGCGTACGGACGTCGCGTTGGCGATGTGCGGGGCGACGGCGACGGCGGACACGTCCTCTACGGGCCGGGCCCGGTTCAGCGCGCCGGTCGATCCGTGGGACGAAACACGAGCGGCCACCGAGACCTGGTTCACCGTCGCAACCCACCTCGCCCGGCCGGCGTCCAGATCGGACACTGTGTTGCGGTCCACACATAGCCGGATCCCGGCCGACGAGGACACGGCGGCTCAAGACACCGTCACCGACCTGTTCGAACAGTCGGACCCGGATCCGACCGACGAGCTGTCAGCGCTGAGGCGCCCGCCCGCGGTCGACCGGCCACGATGGGCCCGGTCGGAGGCGATCACCAACGGCACGGTCTACCGGAGCGCGGCCGCAATGGCCACGTTCGCGCCTGACGAGATCGAAGAGAGCCGGCGCGACCCGAAGCGGTGGCGGGCCGTCCTCTTGGGCCAGGCGCTGCACATCCGGCCGCGCTGGCCCCGCCTGTGATCGCTTGGCCTGCGCCGGCTCGGCCGCCGTTGGCTCGCCCTGAGATGGCCGCGGCCGGGACGGGTCCAGTCGCGACGGGTCCAGGCGCGACCCGTCCGGACGACCGGCCGCCGGAGTCCGCTATGGGCGAAGCTGTTCATCGCGATCGGTGCACTGATCATGATCGTCGGCATCGGCGCCATCATCGTCGTAAAGATCGGGCTGAATCAGGTCAGTCACGCCATCCCGACGGAGAACCTGCTGGGTGAGTTGGCGGCCAAGCCGGCCGTGGCGGCGGCCGGCCCGTCGATCCGGGGTCCGATCAACTTCCTGCTGGTCGGTGTCGATACGCGGGCCGCCGAGAACAGCGGCTCACACTCCGACACGATCATCATCGCGCACATTCCGGCCAGTCATGACCGCGTCTATCTCGTATCTATTCCGCGGGACACCAGCACGATCATCCCGGCCGACCGCGCGACGCAGTTCAGTGGCGGGTCCTACAAGATCAATGCCGCGTTCACGTTCGGCAGCTGGCACGGCGGCGGCGAGGCCGGTGGCTTCCAGCTGCTGGCGAAGACCATCAAGAACGCGTACGGAATCACGTTCAACGGCGGTGCCATCGTCAACTTCGGCGGATTCACCGACATCATCAACAAGCTCGGCGGCGTCAACATGTACGTGGACGAGACGACCGTCTCGATCCACCGCGGCACCGACAGCAACGGAAAGTTCGCCAAGCCGTACGACATCAACCCGAACACCGGCGTGCCGATCTGTGCGAACCGGAACATCACGTTCGACACGGACCCGCTCGCGTGTGCGCTGCCCGGTGTCACGCCGGTGGTCTACAAGAAGGGCCAGCGCCACCTGACCGCGGAGGACGCGCTCGACTTCGTCCGCAGCCGCGACGGACTCGTCGGCACCGACTATGCCCGGCAACGTCATCAGCAACAGTTCATCAAGGCCGTGTTGGCCGAGGTGTACAAGAAAGGTCTGTCCGACCCGTTTGAGATGGGCTCATTCCTGAACTCGGTCGGCAAGGCGTTCGTCTTCGACGGTGGCGGCGTCTCGTTGCAGGACTGGCTGTTCGCGCTGAAGGGCGTCACGCCCGGGTCGATGATCACGATCAAGACGAACGACGGAAAGTTCGTGCGATACGCCGGCCCGGCGCCGGATTCCCGCCAGTCGCTCAACGCGACGAGCATGGAGCTACTCGCGGCCGTACGAGATGACCGCTCGAAGACGGACACGGTGGGTCAGTTCGTCGCGGCCCACCCGGACTGGGTCGCGCAGAGTTAGAGCGCCGTCCGGTGCCGATTACCAGGGCGCCGGCGTGTAGTCCTTCAGGAAGCAGCCGTGCAGATCCTCGCCGGCCTCGCCCGCCACGATGGGGTGGTAGACGCGTGCGGCGCCGTCGACGAGATCGAGTGGCGCATGAAATCCCTCGTCGGCCAGGCGCAGCTTCGTCGGGTGTGGACGCTCATCGGTGATCCATCCGGTGTCGACGGCGGTCATCAGAATACCGTCCGTGGCGAGCATCTCCGGCGCGCTGGTGCGCGTGAGCATGTTCAGCGCGGCCTTCGCCATGTTCGTGTGTGGATGCCCGGCGCCCTTGTACGCCCGCCCGAACTGACCCTCCATTGCCGACACGTTTACCACATATTTGCGTAATGCCGGAGACGCGGCCAGCGCCGGCCGGAGGCGGCTGATCAGGATGAACGGCGCGGTCGCGTTGCACAGCTGTACTTCCAGCAGTTCGATGGGATCGACTGCGTCGACGGTCGCGACCCAGCTGTTCGTCGCGGCGAGGTCGGGGACGAGCCCGCCAGCGTCGATCGCCGAGCCTGCATCGATCCGCGACAGCGATGCCGACCCGGCCGACAGCGCCAGAGCGGTCACGACGTCGGGCGTGAGTTGGTGGTGGCCGTGCTCGGCGGCCAGTGCCCGCGCCGCGGAGCCGGCCGCGTGGACATGCCCGAACGTCAGCACGTCGGGCACCGGTCCGGCCGGTAGGGCGGCCGATTCGCCGGCGACCAGCGGCGCGTATGCACCGGGCGACCGCCGTACGGTCTGGGCGGCGTTGTTGATCAAGATGTCGAGCGGCGCCTCGGCAGCGACCGTGTCCGCCAGCGCGATCACCTGCGCCGGATCGCGGAGGTCGATGCCGACCACGCGCAGACGGTGCAACCACTCGTCGCTATCGGGCATCGCGGTGAACCGGCGTACCGCGTCGTTCGGGAACCGGGTCGTGATCGTGAGGTGGGCACCGTCTCGCAGCAGGCGCAATGCGATGTACATGCCGATCTTGGCGCGGCCGCCGGTCAGCAGCGCGCGACGCCCGGTCAGGTCGGTTCGCGCGTCGCGATAGGCCCGGTTGACCGTGGCGCAGTCGGGACATAGTTGGTGATAGAACGCGTCGACGACGGTGTAGCGCGCCTTGCACACGTAACAGGCGCGTGGGCGGATCAACGTGCCGGCGGTCGGTCCGGTAGTGACCGTCGCCAGCGGGACGCCTGCCGTCTCGTCGTCGATCCGGCCGGGCGCACCGGTGGCGGTCGCAGCCGTCACGGCATTGTCCGCCGCGACCACGCGCTCCCGGCGCTCGTCACGGCGGCGTTGCTTGACCGATTTGAACAGCTTCGCCGTGGCCCGGCGGGCACGTTCGGCGTCGGCGTGGTCGATCGGCAGCTCGTCGATCTCCGCGAGCACCTCGAGCATGATCGCCATCCGGACCGGATCGATCCCGGGTACGGACGTCGGATCGCTCCGGTCGGGCGAGGCGGCGGCGGAACGCTGGATCGGCGTACCCACCACGTCCTGCGTATCCACGACCTGCCGCCTCCGTCGAATGCCTACCCCCGGCGAGGGCCGGATCGTCCCACGCACTGTACGCATGGCGAAGGCCGGCCGACGAACGCGAGCGGCGCCGATCACATTGCCAGCGCCGAGCCGCGCGCCGGCCGCGGATGCGACGGCGTCCGGCCACCCCGTGCCCGCCCGGACACGGCGTCCGCCAACCTGCGTCAGCCGGGCCAACGCCGCCGATGCGACGGTGGCCCGGCGGAACGCCTACTTCGTCAGGTGCTCGATCAGGAACTCGGCGGAGTCGCCGATGCCCTTGGCCTCGTTCTCCTTGCGGGTGAAGCCGTGACCTTCGTCGTCGTAGACGTCGTAGCGCACCTCGACCCCGCGGGCCCGGAGTGCCTCGACGATGCCGTCCGACTCGGCCTTGTTCACCCGTGGGTCATTGGCGCCCTGGATCACGAAGAGCGGTGCGACGATCTGGTCGGCGTACGTGATGGGAGACCGCGACAGGAGGAAGTCGGCCTCGGTATCCGGGTCGCCGACCCAGGCGGCGATCATCGAACGCCAGGTCGGCGGCACGCTCTTCGCGAGCGTGACGAGGTTTGACGGGCCGACGACGTCGACGCCGCACGCGAAGTACTGCGGCAGCCGGCTCATGCAGGTCAGACAGGCGAAACCGCCGTACGATCCACCGAACACACCGATCTTGCCCGGGTCGGCCCAATCGGCGGCTTGGATGAACTTCGCCGCCGCCTCGAAGTCGCCGAGGTCGCCGCCGCCCCAGTCGCGCAGGATCAGCCGCTGATAGGTCCGGCCGTAACCGTTCGAACCGCGGATGTTCGGCGCCAGCACCGCGATGCCCCGGCTCAGCAGATATTGGTAGAGGCCGCCGTAGTTGTACGACGGGCGCTCCTGCGCCTCGGGCCCGCCGTGGATCGACAGAACGACCGGGTGCCGGCCGCCAGCCTTGCGCTCCGGCCGGCAGATACAGCCACGCCGGAATCTCTCGGCCGTCGTGCGTCGGGAAATGCACCAGCGTCGGCTCGACCGCGTCAAACGTCACCGAGGACACGGCTTCGGTAAGCCAGCGCGTCGTGCCCGCGACCAGGTCGACCACCACGACGTTCGCCGGGCGGCCGCCGGTCGCGATCAAGACGGCCGCGTGTTGACCGGTACGGTCGACCGACAGCGCGGTAATCGGGCCGGCCGGCGCATCCGGCGCGCGACGTTCGGTAATCGTCGCCGGCGTGCCGTCGGCGGTGGCCGCGACCAATACGTCGTCGAGCGCCGCCGAATGCAGCTGCGACACGCCATCCGCGTTGACCGTCCAGACGACGACCCGGCCGTCTGAAGCCAGCGCCACGTCCTCGACATCCCATTCCGGCGTGGCGAGCCAGCGCAACTCGCGGGCCGCGATGTCGAACATGGCCAGGCCGACGAAGTCCCGGCCGGAGTCCGTACGCAGCAGGAAGCCGGAGCCGTCGGGCAGCCACGGGCCGGGCATGGCGAACGTCGGCGGCTCGCCCTCCGGCGGCAGTAACTGTTCGGCCGGCTTGCCGTCGATGTCGACGAGGAGGATCGCGTGTTCGGTGTTGCCGTAGAGCTTCACGCCCAGTAGGCGCGTGCTGTCCGGCGCCCAGGTGGTCGCGAAGACCGGGCCGCCGCCGTCGTACACACGCCGTACCTCGCCGGTGTCCAGATCCTGGATGAGGACGTCCTGGTCGGTCGGCTCCCGGTCATTCCCACCGTACGAGATCCAGCGACCGTCCGGGGAGACGTCGCCGAGCACGAACTGGACCTTCGGGTGATCGGTCAACGCGGTGACTGGGCCGCCGTCGGCCGAGATTCGGCGGACCTGGTAGAACTCGTCTCCGTTCGCGTCGGCCGAGAAGATCAGCGCAGCGCCGTCGGCGGTCCATCGGATATCGCGTACGGTCGCGTCCTCGTACGTCGTGAGATGCCGCTCGGCACCGCCGTCGATCGGCGTGACGACGAGGTTGTACTGGCCACTGGAGTTGTCGGAGTAGGCGACCCGGGTGCCATCGGGTGAGATGGACACCGTCGGCTGGAATCGGCGATCCGGCCGGTAATCCCGATACGTCTGCATGACCGAAAATCTAGCCGCTGCGACTCGGTAATTCGTACCCTCGACGGGTGCGTCAGCGGGTGCGGGGTGGGGTCGTGCCGGGTGTCCAGGGCGGACGGTCACGTCACCTGCTTGCTGCCTCCGGAAGCATGTCCTCCGGGCTCAGCATCTCCACGGCGCCCAGCGTGTCGCCATTGCCCAGCGTGTCCTCGTGCCCAGCGTGTACTCAGTGCCCAGCGCGGCCGGCGCTCCCAGCGCGGCCGGCGGTCGGCGCAGCCCAAACCAGGCCAGGCCACCGATCGGCACGATGAGCCAGTTCGACAGCACCCGATAGGTCAGCACGGTTGCCGCCGCTGCGGCAGCCCCGGCCCCCGCGGACGCGAGCCCCGCGAGCAACCCGGTCTCGATCAGCCCCACGCCACCGGGCGTGAGCGGGATTTGGCGGATGATCTGGGCGCCGAGGTAGATCGTGGCAAGGGTGGCGAAGCCGACAGGCAGTCCGAAGGCGCGGGCGGAGGCGGCGAAGCAGAGCAGGTCGGTTAGCCAGTTCGCGCCGGCGAATCCGGTGACGAGCGCCATCCGGCTCAGGGACACCGTGCGGCCGGCCCGGATCGCGTCGCGGGCGAAGACGCCGACGCTGGCGGTCACGCGGCCGTACCAGGAGTCGGCCGCGCGAAGGGCCATCGACGCGGTTTCGGAGACCACGCGCGTCTCGGCGACCACCGACGGCTCCGGGACCGGTGTCGCGGCAAGGCGTCTGATGGCCCACCAGATTGCGGCCACGGCGACGAACCCGGCCCCGAGGGCGGCGAGTGTCGCCGGGTGGTCCCGCCACTGGCCGATCGGGTCGCGAGCGACGAGGACGGCCGCGCCAATCACGTAGAGAAGGCCCAGGCCGACGATCGACACAACGCCGGACAACACCGTGACGGCGGTCGCCCGCTCGCGGTCAGCACCACTGCGCCGGTACTGCTGGAACGCATACGCCGCCGACACGGCGGAGCCGGCCGGCACGATTGTCGAGATAGCGGATCGGACGTAGGTCACGCCCAGCGCACGGGCAAGCGACATCCGCACCGACACGCCCCGCAAGAGGCTGCGTTGCTGCCGGGCAAACATGTCCATCGAAACGACTTCGCAGGCGGCGGCGATCAGCACCCATGACAAAGCGCCCGTCCGTAGCGCGTGCCCGACGGCGGAGACGCTCGGCAACCGATCGCGCAGGCCGACCAGAGTGACCGCGAGCAGCGCGACTCCGATCAGCGTTGGCCACATCGCCGACCAGCCAAAGCGCCTCGCGGTCGCGCTATGCGTCGGCGGTGTCACGGGCCTTGCGGCTGCGCTACGCCTCGGCCAACCAAAGCGCCTTGCGGCTGCGCTACGCGTCGGCCGTGTCACGCGCCTTGCGGCTGCGCTACGCGTCGGCGGTGTCATGGCCTCGCGGCTGCGCTACGCGTCGGCGGCCCGCCTGGTCGCCGGCCCCGCGGCGGGTCGGGCGCCCTCGCGGTCACGATGCCTCCGTCGCGGTCATAAGCACGGGTACGCCGTGACCGGCGTCCGCCAGCGGGAATTGAACGATCGGTGAGTCCATCATTGACGCTAATCGCTTGCCGGCCGCCCGGCTAGTGAATTACCCGTACGTCACACCTAGCGCTCAACTTCGGCCGGTGCGTTCGGCGTCGGGCGCACGGGCATGATGGGCGCATGGGATACCACGTAACGGTCGAACGTACGGCCGACGGATTCGTCGCGAGCAATGGCCGTGGCGCCGAGCTGAACTTCGGCACCGGCGGCGACGACAGCTCGTTCACGCCGGTGGAGCTAATGCTCGCGGCGCTCGGTGGCTGCAACATCGTGACCGTGGAGCCGCTGACCGCGCAGCGCGGCCATCGCCTCGTCCGGCTCGCGGCGACCGTCGAATCGGAGAAGATCACGCCAAACCGGCTCGGCACGATCACGATGACGTACGACATCGAGCTGCCCCCGGGCGATCCGGACGCCGCGCAGGTCTTCCACGATGTCGCACTGCGAGTCCACGCGAAGGCATGCACGGTCAGCACCGCGCTCGAGTCCGAGACGGAGATCGATCTCAAGCTTCCGGTCTAGTGCTCGCGCGGCGACCCGATCCGCTCCGCCATAGGTGCGCGCTGACCTGGCATTTCTCGGATATCGATGTGGCGTTCCCGGTCGCGCACCGCGGCGATCGGGGCTAGCGTGAGCGGGCCGTCCCCACCCCCACCGACGGGCGGCCCGTTCGATTGGCCCGGCTGGCCCCCCGGTCGCGGCCCGGAGGTGATCACGGTGGCGCGTCGGCGCCCGGCCACGTCGTCGAGCCTTGCCACGTCGTCCAGCTCGCCGGTTTCGAGGCTTGCCATATCCGCACTCGTGCTCGCCGCCGGGCATCGTCGGGTGTCATAGTGCGGCGCGAAACGCACCGACGGGATTGTCCACCGGACCGTTTGCCGGCCTCCCGACCGTGTCGCCGTCGCCGTCCACGTCCGACCAGACCGACCCGGCCGCAAAGCAAAGCGGCCAAGGTCGCGGCGTCGCTCGGTGATGCGGACCTCGTCGGCCAGGTACTCGTGCCCGAGTTGTACGGCGAGAACGCGACCAAGGTCACGTCGGCGGCCGCAGCGGCAAACAGACGGATGGCCGGTGTCGCCACTCCCGCCGAGATCGTCACCAAATTCCGGCTCGGCGGCGTCATCCTGGCCAGCCGGACCTCCGATGACCCGACCGAAGCGACGAACACGACCACGAACATCGCGTCCGCGGCCCAGGTTCGTACGCTAGACGCCGGCCTGCAGAGTGCAGCGGCGAAGCTGCCCGACGGCGCACCACTGCTGATCGGCACGGATCAGGAGTACGGCGTGGTGACCCGGCTGCGATCGGGCGTCGTACAACTGCCGAGCGCGATGGCGCTGGGCGCTGCCCATGATCCGTCGCTCACCCGATCGGCCTGGGCCGCGGCCGGAAACGATCTCGGATCGGTCGGACTGACCGCGGATTTCGCGCCCGACGCCGATGTGCTGGCCGATCGCCGGGAACACGGTGATCGGCGTCGCGGTCGTTCGGCGGCATTGCGGCTGACGTTTCCGCGCAGGTCGGCGCCGCCGTGTCCGGGCTGCGAAGCGCGGGCCTCGCCACCGCGATCAAGCACTTCCCGGGCCATGGCGACACCGATGTAGACAGCCACAAGGCGCTGCCGGTGCTGAGCCAGCCACTGGCCAAACTCACCTCGGTCGACCTCGCGCCGTTCCGGGCCGGCATCGCCGCCGGTACGGACATGGTCATGGTCGGCCACCTCGACGTACGGTCGATCGACCCGGGCATGCCGGCGACGTTCTCGGCCAAGGTGATCAACGGTCTGCTGCGGACGCAACTCGGGTTCCGGGGTGTCGTCATCACTGACGCGCTCAACATGGCGCCGGTGACCGAACGATGGTCGGCGGGCGAAGCGGCCGTGCGGGCGATCCTGGCCGGCGACGACATGCTGCTGATGCCGGCGAATCTCGCCGCGGCACAGCGCGGGCTGCTGGCAGCGCTGCAATCGGGCCGGTTGCCACGGTCGCACCTCGTTGCCGCGGTCACCCGGATCCTCACCTTGAAGTTCCGGCTGGCCGCGAACGCCAAATCACATCCGGCGGCAACCGTCGACTCCGCTGTCGAGCGCGCCACGGCCGATAAGGCGGCGGCCGCCGCGATCACCGTTTTGTCCGGCCCGTGCCACGGCCGCACTGGTGTCCGGCGCTATCCGCGTGACGAGCCGACCCGGATACGCCGGAACACGAGCCAGGTTGGCCGCTGCACTCAAGGCGGATGGCGTGCATGTCGTCGGCTCCGGCGGCGCCCTTATCGATATCGTTGGCTATGCCGACGGGCGCAGCCATCTGGCCAACGGGGCTGCGGTCACCGTCGCGGTCGACACGCCGTACGTGCTGCACTACGCGACATCCAAGGTGCGGATCGCAACGTACTCGTCGACGGCGGCGTCGATGACTGCCCTCGCCACGGTGCTCGCCGGCCGGGCGGCGGCTACCGGCACGTCACCGGTTGCGGTCGCTGGCTTACCCCGTACCGCCTGCCCTGCCCGATCTTGATCTTGCTCGAGTTTGATGCGTTGACGTCAGGCGGCGTGGGCCGGTGGCCGCTCTTGCGCCTCGGTCTGGGTCGTGGCCGGGCGAGACGTCCAGCTCGTCGTCTGCGCGACATCGCGAGCGTGCGCTGCCGCGGCGGTCAATGCGCGCGTGACGTGTTCCTTGGCGAGCGTGATGGCCTCCATCACCCCGCGGCCGCGAGCCAGATTCGCCGTGATCATGGCGGAGAACATGCAGCCGGCGCCGCGTGTGTTCGGCGCGTCGATGCGCGGCGATCGCATGAAGCGCGTGCCGGTCGGTGTCCACACGGCATCGACGCACTCATTCCCGCCCAGGCCACCGCCGGTGATCACGATGTGCGGCGTACCCAGACTCGCGAGCTGAGCGGCCGCGCTGGCCATGTCGGATGGGCTCACGATCGGCCACCCGACCAGCGCGGACGCCTCCTCGACACTCGGCGTCACGACGGTCGCAAGCGGCAACAGGCCCAGGATGGCCGCGACCACACCCTGGTGATGGCCGAGCCGGGCATCCAGCTCGGGATCGAGAACGACGTTGTGCAGCCGATCGCGCATGTAGGCGCCGATGGAGCTGGCGACCTCCCCGGTGCCGAGCACACCCACCTTGACCGCGGCCGGGGCCGCCTCGCGCAACGCGACCGCAAGCTCGCCGCCGACGACCGTCGTGGGTAGCGGGTAGATCTCGGACGGTCCCTGCACGGCCGTCACCACGCACTGGGTTGCCAGCCGATGGGTACGGAATACCGCGAGGTCGGCGGCGATCCCGGTCTGCCCGGTCGGGTCGGATGCGTTGATGGTCATGACTATCGGTCGCATCGCTGCCACTCCTTCGTCACTGGATGGCTCGTGCTCATTGGTCGGTGAACGGGTCGTACTTGATCCGGATCGACGGGACTCGGATCTCGGAGAGTCGCCGCAAGGTCGCGCGGACCATGGCCGGCGATCCAGAGACGTACACGTCGTGGTCGTTCCATGGTCCGTAGCCGGCCATCACGTCGCCGACGTTTCCCCGCTCGCCGGGATAGGTCGGGTCTTCGCTCGTCACCGGGGTCACGGTGAGCCACGGATAGCGGGTGGTCAGCCGCATCAGATCGTCGAGGTCGTAGAGATCCTCGCGGTCGCGGGCGCCGAAGAACAGGTGCACCCAGCGCGTACGATTCGTCTGGCCGATCTCGTCGATGATGGCCTTGATCGGTGCCAGGCCGGTGCCACCGGCAACGCACACGATGTCCCGCGTTGACGTCGGGTCGACCGTCATCGAGCCCATCGGCGCGGCGATACGGATCATGTCGCCGATCTGCGCGCGGCGGACGAGCGCGCCGGACAGCCATCCGGCGCCGACCGCGCGGACGTGGAACTCCATGGTGTTATCCGTCCGCGGCGAGTTCGCCATCGAGTAGACGCGCCAGACCCGCGGTTGGCGGTCGGACTCGATGCTCACGTACTGGCCGGCACGGTACGTCAGCGGCTGCATCGTGCGGCACGTAAACACCGCGATGTCGCGGGCCCGTCGTTCGTGGCTCACGATCTCGGCGTGCCAGTACGGCGGACTCGTATCATCCTGGGCCGCCGCCAACATCCTGCGCGCGATCACCCGATACGCATCCTGCCAGGCCTGCTCGTACGCCGGCGACCAGCGCTCGCCCGCGAACGCCCGTAACGAGTCGATGAGCGCCGCTCCGATCATTCCGAAGTGGACCGACTCGACGCGGAACTTGCGATGGTCGCGGCCGAGTGAGCGAAGATACTCGTCGAAGCGCTCCGGATCCTCGATCGTCTGGACGGCCGTCACGATCGCGCCGAGCAACCGGGCGCGCTGGACGTCGAGCTGCACCGGAAACAGATCACGCAACCGTGGATCGGAGAGGAAGATGCGCGCGTAGAAATACTGTGCGACCTTGTCCTGCTGCTCCTCGACGAGGGTCCAACTCTCCTTCAGTGTCGTCGACAGACTTGTCATGCCTCACCCCTTCTCGCATCAACGCGGCCAGCGAGATGTCCGGGCGCCATCACGGACAGTTCGACACTGGTTGCTCACCGCAAGATTGGATCGCACAGTGCGTGCGATTGTCGATACGCAAGGTGATGAAAGTCGTGCCAGGCGGCGAGTCGTCCTTGACGAACGCCGCCTAATCGTCCAAACCGGACGATCAGCCTCGGCGTGCATCGACCCCGTCAACGTCGCCGACGCGACTTCACCGCACTCGGTGCTTCGTTTCGCGCGGAGGCCCCGAGTGCGGTGAAGTCGCGACGATCACCGGCGGTGACATGCGCCTCGCGGCTGCGCTACGCAGCGGCGGTAACTACGTTGACCAGTTTCGGCGCGCGCACGATGACCCGGCTGACGTTCGCGCCGGCGAGCGCCGTTTGTACGCGCTCGGACGCCAGCGCGATGGCCGTGAGGGCGTCGTCGGCGGAGTCGGCCGGCACGTCGACGCGATCGCGCAGCTTGCCGTCGACCTGCAGGATGCACGTCACGGTGTCCTCGACCAGCAGCGCCGGGTCGGCCCGCGGCCAACCTACGGACGCGACCGACGGCTCGTGACCGAGTCGCTCCCAGCCTTCCTCGGCGGTGAACGGCGCGAAGCAGCTCAGCATGCGTACGAGGGCCTCGGCCCCTTCCCGTACGGTCGGGTGGTCCGGCCCGGCCCCGGCGTCGACGGCGCGCCGCAGCACGTTGGTCAGTTCCATCAGCCGTGAGATGCCCACGTTGAGCCGCCGGGTGTCCATGGCGGTCGTCGCCTCGGCCACCAGCTTGTGGATCGACCGGCGCAGGGCGAGATCCGGCTCGGACGGCACCGGCAGGACCGCGATGTCACCGGTCAGGCGCCAGACTCGGGCGAGCCACTTCATCGCACCGGTCGGCGAGACGTCGGCCCAGTCGATGTCGTCCTCGGGCGGTCCGGCGAAAACCATCGTCACCCGTACGGCGTCGGGGCCGTACGCGGCGATCTGCTCCTGAAGGTTGACGAGGTTGCCGAGTGTCTTGCTCATGGCCTTGCCGGCCATGATCACCTGACCCTGGTTCATGAGCTTGGTGAACGGCTCGACGAACGGAACCATGCCCATGTCGTAGAGCACCTTGGTGATGAACCGCGAATACATCAGATGCCCGGTGGCGTGCTCGCGACCGCCGATGTATTCGTCGACCGGCAGCCAGCGCGCGACCCCGGCCGGATCGAACGGGCCATCGGTGTAGTCCGGGTTCGGGTAGCGCAGGAAATACCACGACGAGTCGACGAACGTGTCCATCGTGTCGGTGTCCCGGCGGGCCGGCCCGCCGCACGCCGGGCATTCGACGTTGACCCAGCCGGTGGCGCTGGACAGCGGCGACTCGCCGTCGGCCGGACGCAGCTCGTACCCGGTCGTCGGCAGCTCGACCGGCAGTTGTTCGTCCGGCACCGGAACGAGACCGCACGACGGGCAGTGGATGATCGGGATCGGCGTACCCCAGTAGCGCTGTCGGGAGAGCAACCAATCGCGGAGCCGGTAGGTCACCGCGGCCTCGCCCACGCCCTTGGCGGCGAGCTTGGCGGTGATCGCCTCCTTGGCCGCATCGACTGGCAGGCCGTCGAACTCGCCCGAGTTCACCACGCGACCGTCGCCGTTCGTCGCGACGCCGGTCTCGCCCGGGTCCGGCTCGCCGGTCGCGATGACCACCCGCACGGGCACGCCGTGTGCGCGCGCGAAGTCCAGGTCGCGCTGGTCATGCGCCGGTACGGCCATGATCGCGCCGGTGCCGTACTCGGCCAGCACATAGTCGGCCGCGTAGACGGGGATCTGCTCCCCATTTATCGGGTTGATCGCGTACCGGCCGAGGTACACGCCGGTCTTCGGCCGGTCGGTCGCGAGCCGCTCGATCTCCGTCGCGGTCGCCGCGGTCTGTCGGTACGCCTCGAATGCCGCGCGCTGCTCATCGGTGCAGAGCTCGTCGGCCAGCGGCGAGTCGACCGCGACGACGAAGAACGTGGCGCCGAACAGCGTGTCGGGTCGGGTGGTGAACACGCGCACCGGCTCGGCTCGGCCGGTGATCGCGAAGTCGATGTGCGCACCCGAGGAGCGTCCGATCCAGTTGCGCTGGATGGCCAGCACCTCGTGCGGCCACTTGCCTTCGAGCTGCGCCATGTCGTCGAGGAACCGCTGGGCGTACGCCGTGGTCTTGAAGAACCACTGGGTGAGCGGACGTTGCACGACGATCGTCCCGCAGCGCTCGCAACGGCCGGCGATGACCTGCTCGTTCGCGAGCACCGTACGGTCGTTCGGGCACCAGTTGACCGCCGCCTCCTTGCGATAGGCGAGGCCGCGGTCGAACAGGCGCAGGAACAGCCACTGGTTCCAGCGGTAATACTCCGGATCGGAGGTGTGTAGCCGGGTCCGCCAGTCGAACGAGACACCCAGCCGGCGGAACGACTCGGCCTGTACGGCGATGTTCGCGTACGTCCAGTCGCGCGGATCGAGGTCGCGCTTGAGCGCGGCGTTCTCGGCCGGCAGCCCGAAGGAGTCCCAGCCGATCGCATTGAGCACGTTGTGACCCTGCATCCGCACGTAGCGGGCGATCGCGTCACTGATCGAGTAGACCTCGGCGTGGCCCATGTGCAGGTCGCCCGACGGGTACGGATACATGCTGACCACGTACGACCGCGGGGTGGTCTCGTCGCCCTCGATGAGCCCGTCCGCCTCGTACACGTGCAGGTCGTCCCACACCTTCATCCACTTGTCGATGATGGCGTTGGGGTCGTAGCTCTCGGCGGGTGCCTCGCGGGTCATGGAACCTAACTCTCCGCTGGTGTCTCGGCTGGTCAATGCCGTGCTGGCCGGCTCGAATAGCGCTGCCGGGCGGTGCCGGTCAACGTCGCAGATTGTGCCACACCGGGCAGCCGCCGTCGAAACGGCCACGTACCGACGCGGCGCCCAGCGGGAGCGGTGGGACCGCCATACCGCTGCCGGTCAGCTCCAGATCGTCACGTAGACCGGCGGGCGGAAGCGCGACGGCGGGACGCCCGCGCCGGGCGAGCACATGAGCTGCATGGCCAACGGTGTGGACAGGAAGTTCACGAATGATGTGGACGTCGTGGTCCGGCGGTCGGTGCGCAGTGTCGTGGCGTACCAGGTGCCTTGAACCGGCGTCACGTCCGTCCCGACGACGTGGAGTTCACCGCGACGGACGTGGCTCTGGAGCAGCGTCGAGATCGCCGGCGTGACACCGTGGCCGTCGGCGGCCGCGACCCACGCGGCGGTCTCGTTGGGGAAGACGCTGATGCGTTGGTCCGGCACCCGGAACGCGCGGAGGAGCCGGCCGATGTCGCCGTACGGGTCGACGCCCGACGGCCCGACGAGCCAGGGCCAGGTGCGGGGCGGTCCGGTGAACCGCTTCTGCGGCGCCGCGGCGGCCACCACGAGGTAGCGCAAGCACAGGCTCGGTGATCAGGTTGCGGTCGCCCTCGACCGGGACGGCAGGGCCGAGCGCGACGTCGGCCAGCCGGTCGGCCAGCAACGCCCGCATCTCCGCGATGGTGGCCACGCCGGACGAGGCCTCGACCGTGCCGTTGCGGTGCCGGGTGAACGCCTCGGTGAGCGGCGTCGCGATGAACTCCGAGATCGTCGAGTTGACCAGCAGCCGCAGTTGGGCCGGCGCGCCGTTGGCCGCCCGTACGGCCGCCTCCGCCTCGGCGCCCAGGCTCACCATCTGGGAGGCGATCGCGATGCAGCCGGCTGCCGCCCTCGGTCAGCGTCATGCCGGTCGCCGTCCTTCATGATCAGCTGATCGCCGAGATGCTGCCGGAGCGACGCGATGGCCTTCGATACGGCCGGCTCGCTCACACCCAGCACGTCGGCGGCGGCCCGGACCGAGCCGAGACGTGCCACGAGCACGAAGGCCCCGAGTTGGGTGAGCGTCACACCTGCAACATTCGCACGCCTCGACCCTGCGCGGCCAGCCCGCTCGCAATCGCGTGACCTGGCAGGCTAACCGATCGGTTAAGGCGCCGTTGCCCACATGGCAGCGTCGGCGCGAGGATGCTTGAGGTTGACCATGTTCCACCACTGCGCGTCCGATCTACCCACCCTGGACGCCCTGGCATGGAGGCGTGATGCAGGTACCGGCACATTTCGAGTACGAGAAGGCGACGAGCGTCGAGCACGCACTCGCCCTGCTCGCCCAGTGGGGAGAAGAGGCGCGGGTGGTCGCGGGCGGCCACAGCCTTCTCCCGATGATGAAACTTCGACTGGCTCGACCCGAGGCGCTGATCGACATCAACGATCTCGACGAGCTCGCCTATGTCCGGTTGGAGGGCGACGAACTGCGGATCGGGGCGATGACACGCCACGTCCAACTGCTCGAGTCGCCGCTCGTGTCGCGAGCACTATCCGATCTTCATCGACGCCGAGCGGGTGATCGCCGACCCCATTGTCCGCAACCGGGGAACCATCGGCGGATCGCTGTGCCAGGCCGATCCGTCCGAGGACCTGTCGGCCGCGTTCTCCGCGGTCGCGGCCACGTGCGTGATCCGCGGCGCCGACGGCACCCGTACGGTGCCGGTGCGTGAGTTCCACACCGGGCCGTACGAGACCGTGGTCCAGCCGGGCGAACTCCTGATCGAGATCCGGATCCCGGTCCGGCCCGGTGGCGGCAGCGCGTACGAGAAGATCGAGCGCCGCGTCGGTGACTGGGCGGTGGCCGCCGCCGGTGTCGCGCTTTGGCTCGACGGCGACACGGTGACCGACGTCGGCATCGGCCTGACCGCGGTCGGTGCGGAGCACTTCCACGCGGCCGAGGCGGAGGACTTCCTGCGCGGCAAGCCGGCGACCGAGGACAATTTCGCCGCAGGCCGGCGTGATCGCCGCCGAGCACTGCGAGCCCAGCGCCGACCAGCGTGGCCCGGTCGACTACAAGCGGCACCTCGCCGGCGAACTCACCACCCGGGCGCTGCGTCGTGCGGCCGCCCGCGCTCGGGGACAGGAGGCCTAACCCATGCAAATCACAGTGAACGTCAACGGCCAGGACTACCGCGGGATGTCGGCTCCGCGGATGCTGCTCGTGCACTTCCTGCGCGACGAGCTGTCCCTCACCGGCACGCACTGGGGCTGCGACACATCCAACTGCGGCGTGTGCACGGTGTGGATGGATGAGACGCCGGTCAAGTCGTGCACGGTTCTCGCCGTGATGGCGGATGGCCGCCGCGTGCGTACGGTTGAGGGACTGGCCAACGGCGCCGAGCTGGACCCGGTCCAGCAGGGTTTCGTTGCTTGTCATGGATTGCAGTGCGGCTTCTGCACGCCGGGCATGATGATGACCGCCCGGTCGCTGCTCGACCACAACCCGGATCCGAGCGAGCTGGAGATCCGGGAGGCGATCTCGGGCCAGCTGTGCCGGTGTACCGGATATGAGAATATTGTCCGTTCCGTACGTTGGGCCGCCGAGCATGAGGCGGAACAGCGGGCGGCAGCGTCGCAGGAGGTGTCCGCGTGACCGCCACCGCATTGCCGGCGACCCCGATGGGGTTCGGCCGGATGGCCCGCAAGGAGGACGTCCGCTTCACCCGTGGCCACGGCACCTACGTCGACGACGTCCAGCTGACGGGCATGCTGCACGGGGCGATCCTGCGTAGCCCGTTCGCCCACGCCAAGATCGTCTCGATCGACACGAAGGCCGCCGAGGCGCACCCGAAGGTCAAGGCGGTGATCACCGGCGCCGTGCTGGAGACGCTCGGCCTTGCCTGGATGCCGACTCTCTCCTACGACACTCAGGCCGTTCTCGCCACCGACAAGGTCCGCTTCCAGGGCCAGGAGGTCGCGTTCGTAATCGCCGAGGACCGCTACTCGGCCCGCGACGCCCTCGAACTCATCGATGTCGAATACGAAGAGCTGCCGGTCGTCTTCGACGCCCGCAAGGCGATGGACGCAGACGCCCCGGTGATCCGGGACGACAAGGAAGGCAAGACCGACAACCTCATCTTCGACTGGGAGTCCGGCGACAGGGCGAAGACCGACGAGGTGTTCGCGAACGCGGATGTCGTGGTCAGCCAGGACATCCTCTACCCGCGCGTACACCCGGCGCCGCTGGAGACGTGCGGCGCGATCGCCGACATGGACCCGATCACCGGCAAGCTCACGCTGTGGTGCAACACGCAGGCGCCGCACGCCCACCGCACGGTGTACGCGCTCGTCGCCGGCCTGCCGGAGCACAAGATCCGGATCATCTCGCCGGACATCGGCGGCGGCTTCGGCAACAAGGTGCCGGTCTACCCGGGCTATGTGTGCGCGATCGTCGGATCCATCGTCACCGGCAAGCCGGTGAAGTGGGTGGAGGACCGGTCGGAGAACCTGATGTCGACCGGCTTCGCCCGCGATTACCACATGCACGCCGAGATCGCCGTCCACCAGAGAAGGCAAGATCCAGGCGATACGCGTGGACGTGCTCGCCGACCATGGCGCGTTCAACGGCGACTGCCCAGCCGACGAAGTATCCGGCCGGATTCTTCTCACGTGTTCTCCGGCAGCTACGACCTTGAGGCGGCGCACTGCGATGTCAAGGGCATCTACACGAACAAGGCACCGGGCGGCGTCGCGTACGCCTGCTCGTTCCGGGTGACCGAGGCGGCGTACGTCATCGAGCGAATGGTCGATCTGCTCGCGCAGGAGCTGCAGATGGACCCGGCCGAGTTGCGCTTGCGCAACCTGCTGCGCCCAGAACAGTTCCCGTACGACAGCTCCGACCGGCTGGCAGTACGACTCCGGCGACTACGCGAAGACGCTGCAGCTCGCGCTCGACATGGCCGGGTACGACGAGTTGCGCGCCGAGCAGGCGGAGCAGCGGGCGAAGTTCGCGGCGGGAGAGAGGCCCCAGACGCTCACCGGCATCGGCATCAGCTTCTTCACCGAGGCGGTCGGCGCCGGCCCGCGCAAGCACATGGACATCCTCGGTCTCGGCATGGCCGACGGTGCCGAGCTTCGTGTCCACCCGACCGGCAAGGCGGTGCTGGGGATCTCCGTACAGTCCCAGGGGCAGGGGCACGAGACCACGTTCGCGCAGATCGTGGCGGAGGAGTTGGGCATCTCGCCGGACGATGTCGAGGTCGTGCACGGCGACACGGATCTGACCCCGTTCGGCCTCGGCACGTACGGCTCGCGGTCGACACCGGTCTCCGGCGCCGCGACGGCCGTCGTCGCGCGAAAGGTCCGCGACCGCGCGAAGATCGTCGCCTCGGCCATGCTGGAGGTCTCGGTCGACGACCTGGAGTGGGAGAAGGGACGCTGGTTTGTCGCCGGTGACCCGGAAAAGGGCAAGACGATCCAGGAGATCGCGCTCGCCTCACACGGTGTCGCTCGAGCTACCCGAGGGCGTCGAGGGTCACCTGGACGCGACGACCGTCTACAACCCGCCGAACCTCACGTTCCCGTTCGGTGCCTACATCTGCGTCACCGACGTGGACACCGGGACGGGTGCCGTCAAGGTACGGCGGTTCATCGCCGTCGACGACTGCGGCGTACGGATCAACCCGATGATCGTCGAGGGCCAGGTGCACGGCGGCCTCGCCGAGGGCATCGGCATGGCGCTGATGCAGGTCATCGCGTTCGACGAGGAGGGCAATTGCCTCGGCGGGTCGTTCATGGACTATCTGCTTCCGACGTCGATGGAGTGCCCGTCCTGGGAGCTGGGCGAGACGGTCACGCCGTCGCCGCACCACCCGATCGGCGCGAAGGGCGTCGGCGAGTCGGCCACCGTCGGATCGCCGGCCGCCGTCGTGAACTCGGTGATGGACGCGCTGAAGCCGTACGGAGTGCGGCACGCGGACATGCCGCTGACACCGTCGAACGTATGGCGGGCCATCCAGGGCAATCCGATCCGGACCGACATCGCTATCTCGTAAGTAGCAACGACCGAGAATAGGAGGCGCACGGTGCGCCGCACCGAACTGTTGGCACGTGCCGAGGATCTGCGTTTGGCGCGTACGCCGTACGTCCTCGCGACCGTCGTCCGCGCACAGCGGCCGACGAGCGCGAAGCCGGGCGACAGCGCGCTGATCCTCGCCGACGGCACGTTCGACGGTTTCGTCGGTGGCACCTGCGCCGAGTCGACCGTCCGTCTCCAGGGGTTGCGACTCCTGGAGACGGGCGCCTCGACGCTGCTGCGGATCACGCCCGACCCGCTGGCCGAGGGCGACCGGCCGGCGCCGGAGGCCGAGGGGCTGATCGTCGTCAACAACCCGTGCCTGTCCGGCGGCAGCCTGGAAATCTTTCTGGAGGCGATGATTCCGGCCCCACTGCTCTACGTGTACGGCGACGCTCCGGTCGCGCGGGCGCTGCAACGGATCGGCGCGGCCGCGGGCTACGACATGGTCGACCGGTTCGCCGGACACGGTATTCGACCTGCCGGCGGACACGGCGGCGCTGGTGGTCGCATCCCATGGTCACGGCGAGGAGATGGTGCTGGCCGCCGCGCTTGCGGCCAAGGTGTCCTACGTCGCGCTGGTGGCGAGCCGCAAGCGCGGGGACGCCGTGCTGGAGGGCGTCGGCGCCGACCGCGATCGCGTCCATACGCCGGCCGGCCTCGATGTCGGTGCCCACACGGCATCGGACGTGGCGATCTCGATCCTGGCCGAGATCATCGCGACCCGGCCGGCACCGCCACCGGCGCAGGGATTTGCCGCGTCGATGATCACAGTCACCGGCTCCGATCGACCGACCGAGACATCATCCGAGCCACTGGTCGCGATGGACCCGGTCTGCGGCATGGACGTGGCCGTCACGCCATTCGCGCTCCAGGCCGAACACGGCGGCTCGACGTACTACTTCTGCGGCTCCGGCTGCAAGGTCGCGTTCACTGCCGACCCGCACCGCTACCTCACGGGTGCGTCGCACGAATGACCGACGAGTCTTCGACGCACGGCCCGGCTGACCTCTCCGCCGCCGTACCGGATATCGACACGCTCGCCGTGCGCCTCGACGCCACCGGCTACCTCGCCAGCACGCCACTCGCGACGGCGCTCTTCCTCGCCGTACGGATGGGTCAGCCGATCCTGCTGGAGGGCGAGCCGGGCGTCGGCAAGACCGAGGCCGCGAAGGCGCTGGCGACCGTTCTCGACACGCCGCTCGTCCGGCTGCAGTGCTACGAGGGCCTGACCGCGGCCGAGGCGCTCTACGAGTGGAACTATCCGCGACAGTTGCTCGGCATCCGGCTCGCCGAGGCGCGTGGCACCGAATTGCGCGACGAGGACCTGTTCAGCGAGGACTACCTGCTCGCCCGGCCGCTGCTCGCCGCGGTCGAGCATCCGGGACCACGCCCGGCCGTGCTGCTGATCGACGAGGTCGACCGCGCGGACGACGAATTCGAGGCCTTCCTGTTCGAGATGCTGGCCGAGTCGAGCGTGACCATCCCGGAGCTGGGTACGCGCCGGGCCGCGGTGCCGCCGATCGCGGTGCTGACGTCGAACCGCACCCGCGACCTGCACGACGCGCTCCGGCGTCGCTGCCTCTACCACTGGATCGACTACCCGAGCGCGCAGCGCGTCGCGGAGATCATCGCGCGGCGGGTGCCGCAGGCGTCGCACGTTCCTCGCGTCGCAGGTCGCGGACGGGGTCGCCCGGATGCGATCGCTCGCACTCACCAAGCCTCCCGGCGTCGCCGAGGCGATCAACTGGGCGGCCGCGGCCGCGCTGCTGGGGCTCACCGAACTCACAGTGGAGGGAGCCGAATCGACCCTGGGTGTCGTCCTCAAGCACGCGGACGACCACGACGTGGTGCACGCGTACGGCCTACCGGCCCTGGTCGGCGGCGATGGCTGAACCATCCGGCGACGTCAGCCGAGACCCAACCCGCGACGTGACCGGGGATCTGGCCGAGATCGCGGCCCGCTTCGCTGGCGTGCTCCACTCCGCCGGCGTACCCGTGGGTCCGGATCGAGCCGCACGCTTTGCGCGGGCCGTGACCGTGGTCTCTCCGGAGTCGGTGTCTGAGTTGCGATCGTTGGCGCACGCGACTCTCGCGTTCCATCATGCGCACGATGCCGTGCTCGACCGGGTCTTCGACGCCGTCTTCGCCGGCTTCCTCGACCCGGCCGACAGCCGCGGCGATCAGAACGCACCGCTCACCGACGCCCTGGCGCGGGCGTCGACACAGATTCCGCCGCGATATCGCAACGCCACGGCCGGCGCTTCGCCGTCGGGCTCCGATCCGGACACCGATGACAGCGGTAGCCGGTCGGAGAAGTCGCGCGACGACGAGGGTCAGGAAATCGAGATCCCGAGTGCCGGTAGCGAGCTGGAACGCCTGCACCATCGCGAGTTCAGTCAACTGACGCCGGACGAACTCATGCTGCTCGCGAACCGGATGGCTGATCTTCGGCTGGCCACGCCGATGCGACCGTCACGCCGCATGCGCCGCGCAGCCGGAGGTCGACGGATCGACCTGCGCTCGTCGCTACGCCTCGCGCACCGCAGCGCCGGCGACCCCGTCCGGCTGGTCCGCCGCAAGCGGCGCGAGCGGCCGCGTCGACTGGTGGTGCTGTGTGACATCTCGGGTTCGATGGAGCCGTACGCCCGGGCCATGTTGCAGTTGCTCTACTGCGCGGCCGGCGCGACCGATGCGGAGGTGTTCACGTTCGCCACCAGGCTGACACGGCTCACGCCGGTCCTCGCCCGTACGCTGCCGGGACCAGCGCTCGCCCGAGCCGGCGAGAGTGCGCCCGACTGGTCGGGCGGCACCCGGATCGGCGCGGCCCTGCAGGAGTTTCTCGATCGCTACGGTCGGGCGGGCATGGCTCGTGGCGCGGTCGTGATGGTGATCTCGGACGGCTGGGAGACCGGCGATCCGACGCTTCTGAGGCAACAGATGGAGCGGCTGTCGCGGCTCGCGCACCGCATCGTGTGGGTCAACCCGCGGACGCAGAGCCCGAAATACCGTCCGCTGGTGGGTGGAATGGCGGCCGCGTGGCCGTTTTGTGACGCGGTCGTGAGCGCGCACCGGATGGACGCGCTCGACGACCTGGTAACTGCATTGGCCGAACCCGGCCGCCGGCGCTAGCGGGCGGGCCATACCAACCGTCGGCGAAGCCGGCCATCCAAACGCACCCGGCGCCCGGCCGCCACACCAGGGCATACCGTGACGAGAGGGAGCGGTAATCCTGGGACGTCGCATCGGCCCTGGCCGATCATGGACGCCGGATCGGCCCTGGCCGATCATGGACGCCGGATCGGCCGCGGCCGACGAACCGAAGGAGACGAACGTGCAACTTGTCAATGAGTTCGTGGTTCCACGTCCGATCGACCAGACGTGGTCCGTGCTGAACGACGTCGAGCGGATTGCGCCGGCGATGCCGGGTGCCACGCTCACTGACCACGTCGACGACGTGTACCACGGCAAAGTCAAGGTCAAGGTCGGCCCGGTGACCGCGCAATACGGCGGGACCGCCCAGTTCAAGGAGCGCGACGAGGCGGCTCATCACATGATCCTCGAAGCGACCGGCAAGGAGTCGAGCGGGCGCGGCCGCGCCTCGGCGCTCGTCAACGTCGATTTGGCCGCCGAAGGAGAGCAGACCCGCGTCAAGGTCGTCACCGACCTGACGATCTCCGGACCACTCGCGCAATTTGGCCGGGGCGCCATTGCCGAGGTGTCATCGAAGCTGCTCGGCCAGTTCGTCACGAACCTCCACACCATGGTGTTGGCCGACCAACCAAACCCGCCCACGGGTACGGAGACGGCCGGCGCTCCGGCGGCGTCGGCGCCGTCCGTAGCCGCGGCCTCCGTCGACAGCGGTCCCCCGTCCGCCCCGCCGGCCGATGCGGCCTCGCCGGGCAGTGTCTCCGGTGGCGGCACTGCCCCGAGTGGCACTGCCCCGGGTGGAGGCACGGCCGGGCCAGGTTCCGGTCCGTCGGCGCCGAGCGCGATGTCGAGCACCGCGGCACCGGCCGCCCCACCATCGGGATCCACCGGGCCATCGGGATCAACCGGGCCATCGGGATCAACCGCACCATCGGGATCAACCGGGGCCAGTGCAACGCCGACGGCTCCGGCCGCTGCCGGCTCGACATCGGCCGCACCATCGGCTTCATCGGCCGCGCCGTCGGCGAGTAGCGGGGCGACGTCCGTACCCTCGACGACTCGAGCGCAACCGGCCGAGGCGCCGGCGGCCGAGGTCAACCTGTTGAAGGTCGCGGCCTGGCCGATCCTCAAGCGACTCATCCCGGTGCTCGTGGTCGTCGCGATCGTCGTCATCGTGCTGGTCGTCTGGGTGTTCTGACGGCCACACCCACGCCATGATCCACTGTGGTGGACGATTGCTGTCGTTGCAGCGGCACTTATCGTCCAGCACAGTGGATCATCAGGCCAATCAAGCCTTATCGTCGGCCTTGCGGAGTGCTGTCCCGGTCGCGCGCAGCCGATCGTCGAGTGGTGACGGCTCGATGCCGAAGGTCGCCGTCGTCGCGCTGGAGTCGATGACGAACGGCGCCGTGAACTGGTAGCGCGTGATGCGCAGCTCCTTGACGAACTTGTCGAACAGCCCGTACGTCCAGAGGGCCGGGTACGGGATCGAGCTCACCTTCGGCTTCGGGGCACCGTTCACCGCGGCGAACCGGTCGGCGAGTTCCCGCAGGGTCAGCGGCTCGCTCGTCGGCACCATCCACGCGTGGCCCCACGCGCGCTCGTCGGTCGCGACCGTCACGAGCGTACGGGCGACATCCGCGATCGACGTCCAGCTGTGCTTCACGTTCAGCGGCGCGGGGGCGTAGGCCCGCTTGCCGGCGAGGATCGGCTTGCCGATGGCGAAGGTCAGCAGGCCATTGTCCTCGATGTAGTCGCTGGCGCGCACCTCGGTCGCCTTGATCCGGCCCGCCCGGTGGGCAGCGAGTGCGTCGCGCCACATGTCCGCCCGGATCTTGAGCTTCGGATGGGTGGCCGCGAGCGGCGTCTCCGCGGTCATCGGGCCGTGGACCGGGCCGTACCCGTAGAGCGGCGCCGCGATCACCAGCGTTGCTCCGCTGCGCTCGGCCGCGGTGAGCAGGGCCGACGCGAGCGGCGGCCAGTCGGTGAGCCAGGTGTGGTACGGCGGGTTTGCGCAGTTGTAGAGCGCCACGGCGCCCTCGGCCAGCTCGCTCAGGCGGTTGGCGTCGGTCGCGTCGGCGGCCACCCGCTCGATCGACGGGTGCTCAGGCCCGGAGCCGCGGCGGGTGACCAGGCGGACCTTCTCGCCACGTCTCGGCGAGAAGCAGGGCGGTGGCGGTGCCGACCGGGCCGGCGCCGACGATCACGTGCTGCGACATTGTCGTTCTCCTCAAATCATCTTTTCGCTCTTGCGAGAGCACTGCTCTCTGTTGTGGTTAATGCTCGCACAAGCGCGAGCGATTCGCAAGAGCAGTGCTCTCGAATGTGTGCAACAATCTCCACATGCCTGCTGGATCGATCCGTGCCCGCGTACGTGCTGAGATGGTCACCGAGATCAAGACCGTGGCCCGCCGTCACCTGGCGACCGACGGAGCCAACCTGTCGCTGCGAGCGGTCGCCCGCGACATGGGCATGGTGTCGTCCGCGCTCTACCGCTACTTCGCAAGCCGCGATGACCTGCTCACCGCTCTGATTATCGATGCTTACAACGCGCTCGGGGCCGCAGTGGAGGATGCCGACTCCGCCGTGACCGAGCGCGACGATCTCCGTGGCCGACTGCTTGCCCTCGGGCGGGCCGTTCGGCACTGGGCGCTTGCGAACCCGGCCGAGTACGCGCTGATCTTCGGTAGTCCGGTACCCGGCTATGCCGCGCCGGCCGACACGGTTGTCGCCGCCCAGCGGACGCCGGACGTGCTCCTCGGGATCTTCGTTGACGGTCTCGAGTCGGGCCGACTCGACGCCACGGCCGGCGGCACCGCGGCCACCGCGGCCGTGACGAACGCAGCCGCGGCCACCACGGCCGTAACAAGCGCGGCCGTGACCGGCGGATTGGCGACTGGCGAAGCCGTCAGCGGCGGATTGGCGCCCGCACTCAACGCCGACATGACGGCGGCACGTGACGCGGTAGCACCGAGCCTGCCGCCCGAGGTATTCGCGCTCGCCACGATTGCCTGGATCCATATCTTCGGCGCAGTGAGCTTCGAGCTGTTCGGTCAGCTCAACAATGTCATCGATGCGCGCGAGGAGTACTTCGACTACCAGCTGCACAAGATCGCCGACCTTGTCGGCCTCGGATAAGGCCCTGCGATCGGCCGCCGTTGCCGACCGCACTTCGAGATCTTGGGCTCATCCACCTTATCGCGATCGAAATGAGGTGGAGATGCCCAAGATCTCAACGGCGGGACGACCAACCTACTGCCAGCGAAAGAGCTTTATCGCGGCCGTACCGGCGATGACCGCGACCGCCGCTAGCACGATGAGATGCTGCGGCTGCGGACCGGAACCGCCCCATGCGTCCTGGATGGACTGGCGCGCGGCGCCGAGCGGCGTGAAGTCGCCGATCCGGCTCAACACATGCGGCATCTTCTCCTTCGGCAGATATATCCCGGCGAAGAACGCCGACACGAACCACGTCATCAGGCCGATGCCATTGGCGAAGCGGGCGTTCGGAGCGACCGCGGCCACGACCAGGCCGATCGAGAACAACGCCAGGATCGACAGCGTCAGGGCGAGCACGAATCCCAACGCGTGCCGCGGCACCGACATCCCCATCACGCCGGTGCCGATCCCGAACACGGCCACGACGGTCACCAGGATGACCGCGACGTGGATGACCATCTGCGCGCCGAGCAGATCACGCGGTGTCGCCGGCGTGGTCCGCCACGCGCCGAAGGATGCCGCGCTCGCGGTAGCTGGCCATGTACGTCGGCAACATGATCGCGCCGACCATCGCAAGCGCAACCGCAATGGCCAGTGACGGGATGACGGTGTCGATGCCGACTAGGCCGCCCAGGTCCGGGTCGGGTCGAGTGGTACCCGGGATGAATCCGAAACCGAGCAGTGCCACCGGAAGCAGGACACCGAAGAACGGCAGGATCGCGTCTCGGACGACGAGCCTGGACTCGATCAACAACATCTTTCGCATGATCACGCCTCCTCAGAGGTATGCCCGGTCAAGGCGATGAAAGCGTCCTCGAGATTGGTCTGATTCACCGTCAGGTCAAGCGGCGCGATTCCGCGCTCGGCCAGTGCCATCGCGACCGTGGCCACGACATCGCCGCGCCCGGTGACGACGATGGCGTCGCCGTCGTCGGTGACGGAGTCGACCGACGCCAGGTTCGCGAGCCAGTCACGGTTCTCCAGCGGTACGGACGGCCGGAAACGCACCCGCATCGGCCGGCCGTTCGACGCGACGAGGGCGGCCGGCGTGTCGATGGCGGTGACCCGACCGTGGTCGATGACGGCGAGCCGATCGCACAGCTGTTCGGCCTCGTCCATGAAGTGGGAGACGAGCACCACGGTGACGCCTCGGTCCCGAATCTGCTCGATCAACGCCCACGTGTCGCGCCGCGCCGACGGGTCGAGGCCCGTCGTGAGCTCGTCCAGCACGGCGATCTGTGGATTGCCGATCAGCGCGAGCGCGATCGACAGGCGCTGCTGCTGGCCGCCGGACAACTTCTTGTACGGCTGGCGCCAATGCCGGGAGAGTCCGAGTTCGGCGGCGAGCCCACGGGCGTCGGCCGGTGTCGGGTAGAACGACGCGTAAAGGTCCAGCGCCTCGCCGACCCGCACCTTGTCGGGGAGCTGGCTCTGCTGGAGTTGGACGCCGACCGTCTCGCGCAGTGCCGGATCGCCGGCCGGCCGGCCCAGTACGGTGACCGTGCCTGCGTCGGCCGTACGTAGACCGCTGATGCACTCGACGGTGGTGGTCTTCCCGGCGCCGTTCGGGCCGAGGATGCCGAAGATCTCGCCGCGCTCGACCGTAAACGTCACATCCCGTACGGCGACCCGGTCGCCGTACCGCTTCGTCAGGTTCTTGACCTCGATAACTGTCATGGCAACGACGCTATGGAGGGCATCGACGAGCCGGAATGCGGCTGGCGTCCGATGCGTCGTGGACCTGCCCGCCGGATCCGGGTGGGGATAGCACCACCTCGGTCGGGGAGATGCGGGCACTCCGGCTCCGGCGCCAATCGGCCACACTGGGCCGGTGAGATCAGTCGCCATCGCAGTCGGTCGCAGCGTCGCCCTTGCCGGCATCGCTCTCGCGACCGTGGTGCTGCTCGCCCTGGTGCTGGTCGCGTTCACCCCCGGCGTCGGGCTCGGACTGGTGTTCCTGATCCCGCCGGCCGTTGTGGCGGAGCGACGGTTCACCAACGTCATTCGACGGATGGCCGGCCGATGGTGCGATGTGAGGATCGACACGCCGTACAAGGCGGCGCCGGCCCCGCCCGTACGTCGACCGGACGGCTGGTACGAGCAGGACAACAGCCTCCACAAGCACGCCTGGTGGCCGCGAATGTCGGCGCGGATCGACTGGGTGTTCAGCGATCGGGCCACTGGCAAGGACTTTGCGTTCCTGTTGCTCCACCCGCTCGTGGGCACCGTGATCGCGGGACTGCCGTTGGGTCTGCTGCTCGCGACGGTCTGGATCGCAGCGACGATCGGTTGGGCCGCCTGGCTGCCGGGTCTGCTCTTCCTCGGCGCGTGTGCCGCCGCACCGATGCTCGTGCGCGCGTACGGTCTCTGGTGCCGTGCGTTCCTAGGTCCGGTCTCTCCGGAGCGTCAGGCCCGGATCGACGCTCGGAAGCGCTGGATCGGCGAGCGGCTCGTTGCGCTGGTCCGGCTGCTCGCGCTGGCTGGGTTGGGGTTGCTGGCGGCGCTGGCCGGCGTGGTCCAACTCGTGGCGGTCATCCTGCCCGGCATCGGTTTCGTCTTCGGCGTCATTCCGGCTGTCACCGAACTCCGGCGAGTCGCCGAGTTCCGTCGCCGGCTCGCGGGCGCCTGGTCGGGCGTACCCATCGAGACGCCGTACCGGATTGAAGGTCCGCTGGAGCGCGAGCCCGACGGGCGCTACCGCGTCGGAAAGCAGCTGTTCAAGACCGAAGGTTGGGCTCGCTGGTCCGAGCGGCAGAACCGGCTGACCAAAGAATCGGCGAGCTGGCGCGATCTCGCGTGGGCACTGGTCGAGCCGGTCACCGGTGTCGCGATCGCCCTAGTACCGGTGGGTCTACTCGTCGTGTCGTGGGTGGGCCTGATCATCCCGGCAATCCTGTGGCTCGCCGGAGCGTCGTCTCGGCCGCTGTTCGGCGATCTGACGATCGAGAGCGCCATCGCCTCGCTGGTCGTGGGCGCGGTCGCCATCGTGTTCGCCGTCGCCAGCCCGCCGACGCTGCTGCGCTGGCATGGTCGGTGGACGGCGCTGCTGCTTGCGCCGACCGAGAAGGCCCGGCTGGCCCGCCGCATCAGCCAGCTGACCGAGGCGCGCCAAGAGGCCATCGAAGATCAGGCTGCCGAGGTGCGCCGCATCGAACGCGACCTGCACGATGGCGCCCAGGCACGCCTGATTGCCGTCGGCCTCGCGCTGGACGCCGCCGAACGTTTCGTCGACACCGATCCGGAAGCGGCGAAGAGGCTCGTCACGCAGGCACGTGACGCGTCGGCGACGGCGCTGGTCGAGTTGCGGAACCTGGTGCGCGGCATCCACCCGCCGGTGCTCGCCGAGCGCGGGCTGGGCGATGCGGTCCGGGCGCTGGCCCTCGACACTCCGCTGCCGGTTGACGTGACCGTCGACATACCGGGCCGCGCGAGCGAGCCGATCGAATCGGCCGCCTATTTCGCCGTCTCCGAGGCGCTGGCGAACGCCGTGAAGCACGCCGGCGCATCGCGGATCAGCGTCGACATAGGCTGGGCCGACGGCGTTCTCCGGATGTCCGTTCGCGACGACGGGCGGGGCGGCGCCGATCCGGCGCGGGGGACCGGCCTGGCCGGGCTGTCCCGACGCGTCGCGGCTTTCGACGGCACGGTCTCGCTGGACAGCCCGCTGGGTGGACCGACCGAGGTGAGGATGGAGTTGCCGTGCGTGTTGTCCTCGGCGAAGACCTCGCTCTTCTGAGGGACGGCCTGGTTCTTCTGTTGCGGTCGCACGGTTTCGACATCGTGGCCGCCGCTACCAGTGGTCCCGAGCTCCTCGCCGCGCTCCGCGAGCACCGGCCGGACGTAGCCGTCGTCGACGTACGTCTGCCGCCGACGTTCACCGACGAGGGCCTGCAGGCGGCGTTGACCGCTCGTCGTGAGATGCCCGGCCTGCCGGTGCTGGTGCTCTCCCAGCATGTCGAGCAGCTCTACGCGCAGGAACTGCTGGCCGACGGTTCGGGCGGCATCGGCTACCTGCTCAAGGACCGCGTGCTGCACGCCGATCAGTTCGTCGACGCAGTACGGCGCGTCGCCGCCGGTGGTACGGCCATGGATCCGGACGTGATCGCGAAACTGTTTGCCCGCAACCGTACGGTCGACCGACTGACGGCCCGCGAACGCGACGTGCTCGAGTTGATGGCCGAAGGCCGTTCGAACGCGGCGATCGAGCAGCGGCTGTTCCTGTCCGAAAGCGCGGTCGGCAAGCACATCGCCAACATCTTCGGCAAGCTCGATCTGGCCGCGTCCGATGACGACAATCGCCGGGTTCTCGCCGTCCTGACGTACCTGAATTCCGCACCGCGCTGACGCAACCGTTCCCGCGTCCGTACCCGTCAATGGGTTGAGATGGCGCGTGGGGAGCGGCACATGCGGGCGGATGTCCAGGACGACTTCACCGAGTACGTACGGGCGCGGTTGCCCCGCCTTCGGCAGGCCGCCTATCTGCTGTGCGGTGACGTGCATCGGGCCGACGATGTCGTCCAGTCGACGCTCGTATCGCTCTACCGTCACTGGCGGCGCGCCGCCGCGAGCGACAACCTCGACGCGTACGTGCACCGGATGCTCGTCCACGACTTCATCGACGAAAGACGGCTCCGCCGGTCGCGGGTCGTCCTCGGCGGCCGTGACGAACTCGACCGGCCGTCGGTCGCCGTGGACATGGACAGCCGTACGGACAAGGTCAATGTTTTTCCCGGACAACGATGAAGGCATGTCGGTCGCGGCCAACGGCGACTTTGTCGGCGGCGACGGCTCCTCCAGCGACGGCTACCTTTATCACGACGGTGCGTTCAAGTTGCTGCCGGTGCCGGCCGTGACGGCGCGAGCCGCGGCGCAGTTCATCACGCCGGACGGCAAGACGATCGTCGGTTCCGTCACGCAGGGCCAGAACATGATCCCGGCCGCTCTGGCACTGCTGATCGTCCGCTCTTTCCGTAGGCTCGTCGAGGTCGGCACCACTACCGGTGCCGGCCTCGCGGCTTATAGGGAGAGACATGGCACGCGTCGTGGTCACGGGTGGCAGCGGCAAGCTCGGCGACGCGGTGGTCGCCGACCTGGTGGAGCACGGGTACGACGTGGTGAACGTCGACCTGGTGCCGCCGGCGACCGAGCGCGCGCAATTCGTGCGCGTTGACCTCACCGACTACGGCCAGACGGTTGAGGTGCTGACGGCGATCGACTCGCGATATCAGGGCGTGGACGCGGTCGTACATCTGGCGGCAATCCCCGGCCCCGGTGCCGCGCCGAACGCCACGATCTTCGAGAACAACATCATCTCGACGTACAACGTGTTCGCCGGCGCCCGCGCGGTCGGCATCCGGCAGATCGTGTGGGCGTCATCGGAGACCGTGCTCGGGCTACCGTTCGACACGCCACCGCCGTACGTGCCGGTTGACGAGGAATATCCGGGCCGACCGGAGACCGCCTACTCGCTCAGCAAACATCTCGGGGAGCAGATGGCGATCCAGATGTGCCGGCAGGATCCGACGCTGACGATCGTCGGGCTTCGGTTCTCCAACGTGATGCGTCCGAGCGACTACGCCGCCTTCCCGTCGTACGACACCGATGCCCGCCTGCGGTCGTGGAACCTCTGGAGCTACATCGACGCCCGGGACGGCGCGCAGGCGGTACGCAAGGCATTGACGTACCCGGGGAAAGGGTTTGAAGCATTCATCATCGCGAACGCCGACACGGTGATGTCCCGGCCGACGGCGGAGCTGGCGGCGGAGGTCTTCCCCGAGGTCGAGGTGCGCGGCGAGTTGGCGGAGCACCAGACGCTGCTATCGATCGAGAAGGCGCGGCGGTTGCTCGGGTATGAGCCGGAGCACAGCTGGCGCGACGAGTGACCAGAGCGCCCCTGCGGCTGACCTGGCCGGATTGCCGCAATGTGCGCGACGTCGGTGGCCTGCGCACCGCTGACGGCGGTGCGGTTCGCGTGGGCGCGCTGGTGCGCGGTGACAGCCCGCATCGTTTGACCGCCGACGGGGTTATGGCCCTCCGCGGGTACGGCATCGGCTGCGTGATCGATCTCCGCTCGGCCGAGGAGGCGGAGCGCGCGGGACCGTTTGCCGATGACCCCATCTATCGGTTGCGGCCGATGATCGACCCACGTCAGGAAATTCGACGCGACGCCGAGGCCGAGGCCACGTTGGAGCTGACCTATCGGGCCAGCCTGATCCGCAATGCCTCGCACATCGTGGCTGGCCTCGCCGCGATCGCGGACGCGCCGCCCGGCGGTGTCTTCCTCCACTGCGCGAGCGGCAAGGATCGGACCGGGATGGTCGTCGCCTTGGCGCTGCGGGTTGCCGGTGTTGTCGACGCCGAGATCGCCGCCGACTACGCCTACACGGCGGTGTGCCTCGGTGACCGCATCGAGCGCGCGCTGGAGACAGCGCCGTCCGCGGCCGAGCGGGCTCGGATCGCCGAACAGTGGGGCAGCCCTCCGGAGGCGATCCAAGCCATGCTCGACCGGGTTGATGCCGACTTCGGCGGGCCGAGGGATATCTGCGGTCGTACGGTCTGGACGACGGTCGGCTCGAACGGCTGCGCGATCGATTGCGCTAGCACCGGCTCATTGCGCAGCCGCGGGTGGTGAGCACGCGGTAGGTTGCGCTGGGTTCAGGCGTCGTCGGCGGCGAGTGGATCTACCACGTCCGGGGTCTCGCTCTTGGCCGGCCGCTGCCGGGCGGCCAGCCGGCGGCGTTCGCCGGCCGCACGGGACGTCGGCGCGAGATCGTGCGGCGGGCTCCACGCCAGCGCGAGCGTCAGCCGGGCGCGTGTGAGCGGCTCGTCCAGCGCGTCGCCGAACACATCATGGAGCTGGCCCATGCGATAGCGCACGGTTTGCGGGTGCACGTGCAGCTCGGCGGCTATCGCCTGGCGGTCGCCGAAGTGACGCAACCAGCTGGCCAGCGTTTCGGTGAGCCGCTCGCGCACCGGCGCCGAGACCTCGTCGAGCGGGGCCAGGACGCTGCGGCGTAGCGCCGCGTGAAGGCGCGCGTCCCGGTGCACGATGATCGCGTCGAGGTGTTCGTCGGCGAAGACCGGATCCTCCGTGAGCACGCCGGCCCGCTGCAATGCCGCGGCCACCTCGGCGATCTGTACGCTCGCCGGCAGGTTCTCCAGCGGCACCGGATGACCGACGACCGCCCGAGAGCCACGGAGGAGATCGGCCAGCCGTTGCCGACGGCCGGGGCGGGCCGGGTCCGGGACGACCGCGCCGAGCATCGTGCGCCGGCGAATCAGCAGACACGAATTGTCCAGTCGGGACAGGACGCTCTGCGCCAGTCGATTGTCTTCGAGCAAGATCACCGCAACCTGCTCCGGCAGCGGCCAGCCGGCGCGGTTGGCGGCCGCGCGAACGGCGGCGGAGTCGGACCGGTCGGACAGCAGCAGCTCGACGAGTTCGTCGCGAAGGCGTTCGCGTGCCGCGACCGACTGGGACTGTTCGATGACGAAGCCGCGGGCCGACGCCGACGACAACCTGTCGATGAAGATGAACACGGCCTCGGCCAGGGCGGCCAGGCTGGCCGGAGCGACGCCGATATCCAGCGCGGTCTGGGACACGTGGTGCCAGGCGACGCGGGCGCCGAGCTGGTAGGCCGACAGCAGGGTGGTGAGGTCGCGGCCCTCCTGCCACTCCATCCGGCCAATTTCCTCGAACAACTCGACCTGCGGCCCGAACTCCGTGCCGTGCGGGAACGCACCGGCCGGCGACTCGGCGATCTCGATCAGGACTTCCATGAACGCCTTGGCCGCCATGACCACTTCGTCCTGCTCGCCGTCGAGGAACTCGGCATAATCCGGCCACTCCTCACGGAGCAGTTCCCGGACCTCGATCATGATTGTGGGCAGCCGGTCGACCAGGGCGGGCACCAGCCCCTCCAGCTCAGAACGTCGACCCCGGTCCTCCACTTGTATCTGTCTACCGTAGCGAGTACACACCGGTGCAAGCGGGCTACTTCGTCGCCACTTGCCGCCAATTTTGTACGTGTGTGACAACTGTGTGGACCAAGAATTACTCGCTAGGGTGCAGATCAAGAGGCCAGGGGCGGAGCAGCATCAGGGCATGGAGTCGACACGGGCGGAATCTGGAGGCCGCGCCGCCGGTTCCGGCTGGGCCGCCCGCGCTGGCGGTGGAGCCGACGACTACCTGCGCGCCCGCGAAGGCTCGGAGAATTTCCCGGTCGCATTGCGACTGCTTCCCGCGGACGTACGGGTTCATCTCAGCGCCGTCTACGATGTCGCACGCGTCATCGACGACCTCGGCGACCAGGCGCCCGGCGACCGTACGGCGTTGCTACGCGACTTCCGGGCCGACCTCGCCAAGATCTGGGCCGATGGCGGCCCCGAGCCCGACGCGCCGGTCCTGCGGCGGCTCGCGGTGAGTGTGCGGGCCAAGGGCATGTCGCACAAGCCGTTCGACGACCTGATCGAGGCGAACCTCGTCGACCAGGAGGTCGCGATCTACCCGACGTACGAGGACCTGGTCGAATATTGCGAGCTATCGGCCAACCCGGTCGGTCGGATCGTGCTCGAGGTGTTCGACGCGAGCACGCCCGAGCGCGCCGAGTTCTCCGACCGGATCTGCACCGCGCTACAGATCATCGAGCACTGCCAGGACGTCGCCGAGGATCGGCGGGCCGATCGCATCTACCTCCCGTTGGAGGATCTGGCGCGGTTCGGCGTGGCGGTCACCGACCTCGACGCGCCCAGCGCTAGCGCTGCCGTTCGACTCCTTGTCGCGTTCGAAGCCGAGCGCGCGGCCGCCCTGTTGAACTCGGGCACGCCGTTGCTCGGCCAGTTGCAGGGTTGGGCCCGCCTGGCCGTGCGGGGGTACGTCGCCGGGGGCGGCGCCGCCCTGCTCGCGCTGCGTCGGGCCAACTGGGACGTGCTGTCGGGCACGCCACACGCGCGCAAGACCGACCTGGTACGTCAACTGATCGCCGTATCGCGGGATCGGCAGGTGGGGTTGTGACCAGACCCGGGGCCGGAGCCAGCGCCACCGGAACCATCGCCGACGCGTACAGCGAATGCGAGGCGATCACGAAGCAGCAGGCCCGGAACTTCTACTACGGCATCCGGTTGCTGCCCGCGGCGAAGCGCGACGCCCTGTGCGCCGTCTACGCGATCTCCCGGCGGATCGACGACATCGGTGACGGTGACCTGCCGCTGGTCGAGAAGACGGCAGCGTTGTCGTCACTGCGGGCGTCCTTGCGGAGCGGCACCGACGAGCGACGCGGTGCTGGTCGCGCTGGCCGACGCCGCGTCACGCTTCCCGATCCCGATGGGCGCCTTCGACGAGCTCATCGATGGTGTTGAGATGGATCTGGCCGGTCGGACGTACCAGACGTTCGAGGAGTTGGTGACGTATTGCCGCTGCGTGGCCGGTTCGGTCGGGCGGCTCAGCCTTGGCGTGTTCGGCTCGCGCGACGACACGGTGGCGCCGCTCTACGCCGATCAGCTCGGCATCGCGCTGCAGCAGACGAACATCCTGCGCGACATCCGCGAAGACCTGACGGGTGGCCGCGTCTACCTGCCGCAGCGCGAGCTGGACGAGTTCGGCGTGCAGCTCGCGCTGGATGAAGGCGGTGCGCTGGCCGACAAGGAGGGCAATCTCGCCCGGCTGATCGCGTTCTCGGCCGAGCGGGCCCGCCGGTGGTACGCCGACGGATGGCGCCTCATGCCGCTGCTGGACCGGCGCAGCGCGGCCAGCACCGGCGCGATGTCCGGCATCTACCGCCGGCTGCTCGACCGCATCTCCGCCGATCCGACCGCCGTCTACGCGCAACGACTGTCGCTGTCCGGTCGGGAGAAGGCCGGCGTCGCCGTACGCGCACTGCTCGGGTCGAACGCTGGTTACGCGGCGAGCGCACCCGTCACCTCGTCGGCGGAGGCTTCGACGTGACCAGTGTCGCGGTCATCGGCGGTGGGCTGGCCGGCATCAGCGCCGCGCTGCGCTTGGCGGACGTCGGTGCGCAGGTCACGCTGTATGAGACGCGGCCGAAGCTCGGCGGTCTGACCCACTCGTTCCGCCGAGGCGATCTCGACGTGGACAACGGCCAGCACGTGTTCCTGCGCTGCTGTACGGCCTACCAGGATCTGTTGGGCCGACTCGGCGTCGCGGACGAGGTGACGCTGCAGGAACGGCTCGACATTCCGGTCCGCGCGCCCGGCCTCGCGCGCAGGGCCCGGCTGCGCCGCAACGGTCTGCCGGCCCCGATGCACCTTGGCGGATCGCTCCTGCGCTATCCGTTGCTGGACACCGCGCCAGCGGCTGCGCTTCGTCCGGGCTGCACTCGCGATGCGCCGGCTCGACCGCACCGACCCGGCCGTCGACGCGCGCAGCTTCGGCGACTGGCTGGCCGAGCACAAGCAGGACCGGGCGACCATCGACGCGATGTGGGACCTGGTCGGCATCGCCACCCTGAACGCGGCGGCCGACAATGCGTCCCTCTCGCTCGCGGCGATGGTCTTCCAGGTCGGCCTGCTCACCGATCCGGGGGCGGCCGACATCGGCTGGGCGAGCGTGCCGCTGCAACGGCTACACGGCGACGCCGCCGTCCGCGCCTTGGAAATGAATGGCGCCACGGTGTCTGTTGGGGCCGAAGGTGGACGTCGTCGAGCCCCGCGAACGCCGGTGGCTGGTGGGCGCGAAGGGCGGGGAACAACTGGTGGACGCCGTGGTGATGGCTCTGCCGCCGGCCGCCACGGAACGCCTGGCGCCGGCGGGCAGCGTGCCGCTCGAGCCGGGCTACGCCGGCGAAGCTCGGGACATCTCCGATCGTGAACGTGCACGTCGTGCTGGACCGGCAGGTGCTCGACACGCCGTTCGTGGCCGGCGTCGGCACGCCGATCCAGTGGGTCTTCGACCGTACGGTCCAGTCCGGCCTGCACGACAACGGCCAACGCGGCGGCCAATACCTCGCCGTTTCGGTGTCGGCGGCCGACGACTTTATCGACCTGCCGGTGGCCACGCTGCGCGAGCGGCTGCTGCCCGAACTCGTCGCGTTGCTGCCCGCGGTGGCGCGCGCCGAGATCGTGGATTTCTTCGTCACGCGTGAACGCGAGGCGACGTTTCGCCCGGCGCCCGGCAGTGGCGCGCTCCGGCCACCCGCAACGACGCGGGCACCCGGGCTCTTCCTGGCCGGCGCGTGGACCGACACCGGTTGGCCGGCGACGATGGAGGGCGCGGTTCGCAGCGGCAACGCTGCCGCGGCGGCCCTGCTCGCCCACGTCGAACCGGAACTTGCTCAAGCCGTACGACAGGGGGTGGCGGCATGACCGCGATGCTCACCGCATTGCACCGCAGTCGGGATCAGATCGTGCCCGCGCTACAGGCCGCAGTGCAGCGCCTCGATCCGTCCAGCCGCCTGCAGGCGTCGTATCACCTCGGGTGGTGCGATGCCGACGGCAAGCCGACCGAGGGCGGCGGCGGTAAGGCCGTCCGTCCGGCGCTGGCGCTGCTGTCGGCCGAGGCGGCCGGTGCGACCGCCGAGGTCGGCATTCCGGGCGCGGTCGGCGTCGAACTCGTCCACAACTTCTCGTTGCTGCACGACGATCTCATGGACGGCGACCTGGAGCGCCGGCATCGCCGTACCGTGTGGGCGATCTGGGGCGCGCCCGCCGCGATCCTGGCCGGTGACGCGCTGCTTGCGTTGGCCCACGAGGTCGTCCTCGAGTCCCCGTCCCCGGGCCGCCGCTCGGGCCGGCGTTGCTGCTGGCCACGACCACTCGGGAGCTCACCCGCGGCCAGGTCCAGGACGTCGCGTTCGAGTCGCGGAGTGACGTCACGCTCGATGAGTGCCTGGACATGGCCGGTGGCAAGACCGGTGCCCTGCTCGCGGCGAGCGCCGCGATCGGTGCCGTCCTCGCCGGCGCACCGGAGAAAGTCGTCGAGGCGCTCACGACGTTCGGCGGCCAGTTCGGCCTCGCCTTCCAGCTGGTCGATGACGTCTTGGGCATCTGGGGCGACCCGTCGGTGACCGGCAAGCCCGTCTACAACGACCTGCGGTCGCGCAAGAAGTCGCTGCCGGTCACGTACGCGCTGGGCAGCGCCGACCACGGCGCCGAACTGAAGGAATGGCTGGCCGCGACCGGATCAGCCCGACGACGAAGCAGTACGCCACGCCGCCGACCTCGTCGCGTCGGCCGGTGGGCGCGACTGGGCGCTGGCCGAGGCGCGGCGCCGGATGCTGCTGGCCGAGGAAGCTCTGACCAGCGTCGACATCAACCCGCAAGCGCGGGCCGGCATGTTCGCGCTCGCGCAGTTCATCGTGGATAGGGACTCATGACCCAGACGACGGATACGCGCACGCCGTCATCGCACGTCACCCAGCACACAACGGCGCGCGCGCCAGAGACACCAACCGACAAGTCCCCGCGGACGGCAGCGGATGCCCTCGCGGCGGCGGTCGCGCACCTGCGCTCGCTACAGGACCCGGCGGCTGGTGGAAGGGCGAACTCGCCACCAACGTGACCATGGACGCCGAGGACCTGCTGCTGCGCGAGTTCCTCGGCATCCGGACCGAGCAAGAGACCGAAGAGGCGGCCCGCTGGATCCGCTCGCAGCAGCGGGTGGATGGCACCTGGGCGACGTTCTTCGGCGGCCCGGCCGACCTGTCCACCACCGTCGAGGCGTGGGTGGCTCTGCGCCTGGCCGGTGATGCGCCGGACGCGCCGCACATGGCGACGGCACTCGAGTTCATCCGCGCGAACGGCGGGTCTGGAAGCGACCCGCGTGTTCACCCGGATCTGGCTCGCGCTCGTCGGCCAATGGTCCTGGGACGAGCTGCCCGAGCTGCCGCCGGAGATGGTGTTCCTGCCGAAGTGGTTCCCGCTCAACAAATACGACTTCGGCTGCTGGGCGCGGCAGACGATCGTCCCGTTGACGATCGTCGGCAGCATCAAGCCCGTACGTCCGTTGCCGTTCACGGTCGACGAGTTGCGCACCGGACGTACGCCGGCCAAGTCGGCCAAGCCGTGGAGCTGGGACGGCTTCTTCCACGGGCTCGACCGGGTGCTGCACCTCTACGGTCGGCGCCCGATCCGGCCTCTGCGTGAGCTGGCCAAGCGGCGCGCCGCCGAATGGGTGCTCGCGCGCCAGGAGATCGACGGCGTCCTGGGGCGGCATCCAACCGCCGTGGGTCTACTCGATCCTGGCGCTGCATCTGCTCGGCTACCCGCTGGAGCACCCGGCGCTGCGCGTTGGTCTCGCCGGCCTGGACGGATTCACGATCCGCGAGGAGACGCCGGACGGCTGGGTTCGCCGGCTCGAAGCGTGCCAGTCGCCGGTGTGGGACACCGCGCTGGCCATTGACCGCGCTGCTCGACGCCGGCGTCGCCAGCGACGATCAGGCCGTGCTGGCCGCGACCGACTGGCTGCTTGGCCGAGGAGATCGCGGTCAAGGGCGACTGGTCGGTTCGCCGGCCGGACCTCGCGCCGGGCGGTTGGGCGTTCGAGTTCGCGAACGACGGATACCCGGACACCGACGACACCGCCGAGATCGTGCTCGCGCTGCGCCGGGTCGCGCACCCGGATGCCAGCCGAAACTCCGCGCCGCGGTCGACCGTGGCGTCGCGTGGACGGCCGGCATGCAGTCGTCGCGACGGCGGCTGGGGCGCGTTCGACGCGGACAACGTCCGTACGCTGCCGAACAAGCTGCCGTTCTGCGACTTCGGCGAGGTCATCGACCCGCCGTCGGCCGATGTCACGGCGCACGTCGTCGAGATGCTCGCGCACGAAGGCAAGGCCGATCGACACGGTGGCCCAGCGCGGCATCGCGTGGCTGCTGGCCAACCAGGAGCCGGACGGATCATGGTTCGGCCGCTGGGGAGCCAACTACGTGTACGGCACCGGCGCGGTCGTCCCGGCGCTCGTGGCGGCCGGCGTGGACCCGTGCGCCGAACCGATCCGGCGCGCCGTCGCGTGGCTCGTCGACCACCAGAACCCGGACGGTGGCTGGGGTGAGGATCTCCGCTCGTACGACGACCGGGCCTGGGCCGGCCGGGGCGAGCTCGACCGCCTCGCAGACGGCGTGGGCGCTGCTCGCGCTGCTCGCCGCCGGATCCGACCGATGCGACCAGGTCCGAGCGGCCGGTGGCGTCGGCGCCACGAGCGCGGTCGAGCGCGGCGTCGGGTTCCTGGTCGACACTCAACGCGCCGACGGCAACTGGGACGAGGACCGCTTCACGGGTACGGGTTTTCCCGGCGACTTCTACATCAACTACCACCTCTACCGTCTCGTCTTTCCCGATCTCCGCGCTCGGCCGCTACCCGAAGGTCGCCTCGCGACCGACCAATGACGGCGAACCGACGCACTCGGCGGGTGCGCGGGCAGGCTAGGCCGGTGACCGGGCCGGTTGTCTGCGCGCCCGATGCACGTCGAACGGCTCGCGACCCGGACCGCCGGCGTCGCCGGTCGTGCACACCGGGATGGGCCCCGACCGGTCGTGCGTGCGGCCGCGCGCTGGGCGATGCGAGCGGCGTGCTGGTCGCCGGCGTGGCCGGCGGTCTCGATCCGATCGTCCGGCCGGGTGATGTCGTGGTCGCGAGCGAGGTCCGCGGGCCGGACGGCCGAGCGATCGCCGAGCCCGTCCGCGCCGATGCTCGCCGGTGAGTTGCGCCGCCTCGGGCTCACCGTCCACGTCGGACCGATCGAATCGCGGCCGAACGGTGGTCACCGGCGTCGCCCGGGCGAACTCGCCGCCGGTGGCGCGCTGGCCGTCGACACCGAGTCGGACTGGCTCGCCCAGGCCGGGGCAAGCCGTTCGCGGTCTACGGTCGATCGTCGACACGGCGGTAGGCGCCGCTGGTCCACCCGGCGCACGTGGCGCGCGGCATCCGAGCGCTGCGGGCGCTGCGGGTCGCCGTACCTGCGATGGACGCCTGGACCTCGGCGATCGGACCGCGTCGATGTCATGCTGGCCAACCCGCGGTCGTTCTGTGCCGGCGTCGAACGCGCCATCGACATCGTGGACCGGGCGCTCGATCGGTACGGTGCGCCGGTCTACGTGCGCCGGCAGATCGTGCACAACGCGCATGTCGTGACGAAGTTGGCAGAGCGTGGTGCGGTGTTCGTCACCGAGGTGGACGAAGTGCCACAGGGCAGCGTGCTCGTGCTCGCCGCGCACGGCGTCGCACCGACCGTCCGCGCCGAGGCGCAAGCCCGCGCGAGCTGGCGCTGATCGACGCGACCTGCCCGCTCGTCGCGAAGGTGCATACCGAGGTGCGCCGGTACGCGAGCCGAGACGAGACGGTCTTCCTCATCGGGCACGCCGACCACGAAGAGGTCGAGGGTACGGTCGGCGAGGCGCCCGAGCAGGTCATCGTCGTCGGCGACGCGGCCGAGGCAGCGACCGTCACGGTACGGGATCGCGACCCGGGTCGCGTACGCCATGCAGACGACTCTCGCCGTCGATGAAGCCGACGAGATCGCCGACGTCCTGCGTCACCGGTTCCCTTCGCTGCGTGGACCGCGTCGCGACGACATCTGTTACGCAACCAGTAATCGACAGCAGGCCGTACGGTCCATCGCGGCCGACTGCGACCTGATGCTGGTGGTGGGCTCGGCAACTCCTCCAACTCGCTCCGCCTCGTCGAGGTGGCCGAGCGGGAGGGCAGTGCCGGCCCGCTCGTCGATGATGCGGCGAAATCGAACTCGCCTGGCTCGCATCGGTGCCACCCGGATCGGCGTCACCGCCGGCGCGTCCGCACCGTCACATCTCGTCGACGATCTCGTCGACAACCCTCGCCGGCCTGGGTCCGTCTGGCCGTCCGGAGCGTCCGCGCCAGCCGAGAATTTCCATTTCACGTTGCCCAAGGAGGTGAGCTGAGCGATGGCCATGCCACTACGGCAGACCATTCGGCTAGGTACCTATCTGATGAAGCAGAAGCTGCTGCGCAACGGGACAAGTTCCCGCTGTTGGTGGAGCTTGAACCGCTGTTCGCCTGCAACCTGAAGTGTTCCGGATGCGGCAAGATCGCCCAGCCGGCGTCGCTGCTCAAGCAGCGCATGCCGGTCGAGCAGGCGGTCGGCGCGATCGAGGAGAGCGGCGCGCCGATGGTGTCGATCGCCGGCGGTGAACCGTTGATGCACCCGCAGATCGACGAGATCGTGCGGCAGCTGCTGGACCAGCGGCAAGATCGTGTTCCTGTGCACGAACGCGCTGCTGATGCCGAAGCACATCCACAAGTTCAAGCCGCACCGCAACTTCGCGTGGATGGTGCACATCGACGGCCTCGAGGAGCGCCACGACGAGTCGGTCAACAAGAAGGGCGGCTTCCAAGGCGCGGTCGACGCGATCAAGCTGGCTCAGAAGGCCGGGTTCAAGGTAATGACGAACACGACGTTCTTCAACACCGACACCGCGCACGACGTGATCGGCGTCCTCGACTACCTGAACGACGTGGTCAAGGTCGACAACATGCAGATCTCCCCCGGGTACGCCTACGAGAAGGCGCCGGACCAGGAGCACTGGCTCGGTGTCGAGGAGACGCGGGAGCTGTTCCGCAAGGCGTTCGCGGACGGTCGCCGCAAGAAGTGGCGGCTCAATCATTCGCCGGTCTTCCTCGACTTCCTGGAAGGCAAGCGGGACCTCGCATGCACCGCGTGGGGCATCCCGTCGTACTCGCTGCTCGGTTGGCAGAAGCCGTGCTACCTGCTCGATGACGGGTACGCCAAGACGTACAAAGAGCTGATCGAAGACGACCGATTGGGACGCGTTCGGCCGCGGCAAGGACCCGCGGTGCGCGAACTGCATGGCGCACTGCGGCTACGAGCCAACCGCGGTCATCGCGACCACTCGGTTCGCTCAAGGAGTCCGTTGCGCGCTGCCGTTGGCGGGTGAGGTCGATCATGTCGCTGCTGGATGACGTCACCGTGTCCCGAGCCGATGTCCGCGGCGCTGCCCGAGTCGACGTTGCCGGCGCTGGCCGCGGAGATCCGCGCGCGGCTGATCGAGTCGGTCTCGCCGCACCGGCGGCCACCTCGGGCCCGAACCTCGGGCGTCGTGGAGCTGACGATCGCGCTGCACCGGGTATTCGACGTCGCCACGGGACGCGATCCTGTGGGACACCGGTCACCAGGCGTACGTGCACAAGATGCTCACCGGCCGGGCCGGTCGGTTCTCCTCGCTGCGGCAGGCCGGTGGCCTCTCCGGCTACCCGCAGCGAGCCGAGAGCGAGCACGACCTGGTGGAGAACTCGCACGCCTCGACGGCACTGTCCTACCTGGACGGTCATCGCCAAGGCGTTCGCGGTATCCGGGCGCACCGACCGCGCCGCGGTCGCGCGTCGTCGGCGATGGTGCGCTCACCGGCGGCATGTGCTGGGAGGCGCTGAACAACATCGCCGCGCGCACCGCATCGGCCGGTGGTGATCGTGCTGAACGACAACGGCCGCTCGTACTCGCCGACGGCCGGCGCGCTCGAATCCCACCTCGCGTCCCTGCGTGCCGGAGCGGCCCTCGATGCTGTCGCTCTTCGAGCAACTTGGGCTGTCCTACCTCGGCCCGGTCGACGGGCACGATGTCGTCGCGGTGGAAGCCGCGCTCCGGAAGGCGCGGGACCTGGCCGCCCCGACCGTCGTGCACTGCGTGACCCGCAAAGGCTTCGGGCATCCGGCGGCCGAGGCCGACGAGGCCGAGAAGATGCACGCGATCGGGCCGGCCGGCGCCACATGCCGGCAGACCTGGACCGATGTGTTCAGCACCGAGATGCTCGCAGTTGGGCGCCGATCGGGCCGGACATCGTCGCGCTCAGTCGCCGCGATGCTCGGGCCGACCGGGTTGTCCGCGTTCGCCGCGCGCTATCCCGACCGTACCTTCGACGTCGGCATCGCCGAGCAGCATGCGATCACATCAGCGGCCGGGCTCGCGATGGGCGGCCTGCACCCGGTCGTCGCCGTCTACTCGACGTTCCTCAATCGAGGCTTCGACCAGGTCGCTGATGGATGTGGCGCTGCACGGCATGCCGGTGACGTTCGTGCTCGATCGGGCCGGGATCACCGGCACCGACGGCCCCTCGCATCACGGCATGTGGGACCTGACCCTGCTGGGTATGGTGCCCGGCATGCGGGTCGCCGCGCCGCGCGACGGCACCCACGCTCGGCCAGCTGCTTCGCGAGGCCGCCGACTATGACCGCGGTCCGAGCGCGCTGCGATTCCCGAAGGCGGATGTCGCGGCCCCGATCCCGGCGCCATCGACCACATCGGCGACGCGGACGTGCTGCACACCGGCCCGGACGTGCTCATCATCGCCGTCGGCGCGATGGCCGGAACCTGCCTCGCCGCGGCGGCGAAGCTGGCTGACGCTGGAATCGCGGCAACCGTCGCTGATCCGCGGTGGTTGCTGCCGATCAACCGACGATCTGGTACGCGCAGCCAGCTCGCTACCGGCAGGTGGTCACGGTCGAAGACAGCGGCGCGCACGGCGGGTACGGCGACTCATTCGCTCGCGCTCTGCGCGCCAGCGGCGCGACGACCCGGTTGCAGACGATTGGGCTGGCGCAGCGGTTCGTACCACACGGCTCGCGATCCTCGATCCTCGCCGCCGCCGGGCTCGACGGTCCGGGCATCGCCGCGGCGGTTCGTGCCGCCGGCTGACCTTGCGGTCGGCCTGATCGGGCGGTCGGCCGCTTGCTTACCGCCACGTCCGCGATGATTGCGGTCTCATTGCCCTATCCTCCGCAAGATCAGGGCAATGCGGCCGCACCCGGACATTTCCCCCACCCGGATGTCGCACCGCGCCCTGGATCACCGCCAGATAGTTAAGCATCGAATATAAGTGCGTGATATACCTGGGTTCATGACGGTCACCAGCCCCGATGCGGACGTCGCGCAGCTTTCGATAACGCTGGAGCGTGTCGTGACCATGGTGCGGCGGCTCATGCCGAGCCAGCCCATGTCGCTTACGGCGGTCTCGGTGCTCCGGTCGCTGGAGACGGGCGGCGCCACTCGCTTGACAGAACTCGCGACCGCTCAAGGGGTCACGCAGCCGGCCATGACGCAGCTCGTCACACGGCTCGAACGCGACGGATATGTCGAGCGAGGCGGGAGCACGCACGATGCCCGGGTCGTCCTGGTCAGCCTGACCGAGTCCGGCGGGGCATTCCTGCGCCACCGCCGCGAATTGCGTGCCGCCCACCTGAACGACCTGCTGGACCGACTGCCGGCCGACGAACGCGCCCAGATCCTCGCCGCCCTTCCCGCTTTGAATCTGCTGGCCGCGCTCGGCCAGGAGCCCGTCTAGTCCCGACCCCCCAAAGGAGAGTCACGTCGCCATGAGTCAGGGCGAAGCCAAGCCGAGTCTCTTCCGTCAGCCACGAGCCGTCTGGGCCGTGGCATTCGCGTGCGTCATCTCGTTCATGGGCATCGGTCTCGTCGACCCGATCCTGCCCGCGCTGTCCAAGCAACTGGACGCGACGCCCGCGCAGGTCTCGCTGCTGTTCACGAGCTATCTCGTGGTCACGGCGGTGGCGATGCTCGTCACGAACTGGGTATCGAGCCGGATCGGCGCCAAGCGCACGTTGATGGCCGGCCTCGTGCTCATCGTGGCGTTCGCGGCGCTGGCCGGCACGGCCGGCAGCATCAGCGGAATCGTCGGCTTCCGCGCCGGCTGGGGCCTCGGCAACGCGCTATTCATCGCGACCTCCCTCGCGGTCATCGTCGCGTCGGCGAGCGGCGGCTTCGAGGGCGCGATCATCCTGTACGAAACGGCGCTCGGTCTCGGCATCGCGGTCGGGCCGCTCCTCGGCGGCTTCCTCGGCAACATCAGTTGGCGCGGCCCGTTCTTCGGGGTGAGCGCGCTGATGGCCGTCGCGTTCATCGCGACCACGGTCCTGGTGCCGCCGACGCCGAAGCCGGCCCACAAGACGTCCTTGGTCGCACCGCTGAAAGCGTTGCGCCACCGAGGTTTGCTCATCATGAGCCTCACCGCGCTGTGCTACAACTGGGGCTTCTTCACGCTTCTCGGCTACGCGCCCTATCCGATGAAGCTCAGCCCGATCCAGCTCGGTCTCGTGTTCACCGGTTGGGGCATCCTCGTCGCGCTGTTCAGTGTCGCCGTCGCGCCACGACTGCACCGCCGCTACGGGACGGCGCCCACGCTGTACGCCAACCTCGTGATGCTCGCCATCGTCCTAGCCGTGATCGGCTTTGGCACCGGCTCACCGGACACGGTGATCGTGGCGACCATCGTGTCCGGCGCGTTCATCGGCATCAACAACACGCTGACCACTCAGGCCGTCATGATGGTCTCGCCGGTCGAGCGGCCGGTCGCCTCGGCCGCGTACGGGTTCGTACGGTTCATCGGCGGCGGCCTCGCACCGTACGTCGGCCGGAAAGATCGCCGAGCACTACAACATCCACGTGCCGTTCCTGCTGGGCGCGGTCGCGATGCTTCTCGCCATCGTCGTCCTGTCGACCGGGCACCGGCTGCTGGCGGACGCGGAGCGTGCGTCGCGGACTGGCGTCGTGGTCGCGCCGGATGACGGCGTGGCGGCGGTCGACTCCGAACGCGAGCCGGAGTTGCTGGCACCGGCGTAACCAAACCGCGGCATCCGTGCCCAGGTCACGTCGATTGGCGCATCCGTTCGCGGTGCGCGCGCACCTTCGCGATAGATCCGCACGAACGGCCGCTCGGACCGCTCGCGGTCATCAGGCACCACCGCTTGCTCCCGTTGCGGGTGTGGTCGTAGAAGGCCCAATGGCAGTCGGGGCACGTCCGTAGGCGCGACCACGTGCCGTCGGCCACCGCGGCAACCACGATCGCCACGAGCCGGCCCGCGGAACCGTTGCCGCGAAAGTGGACGGAGCCATTCGCGATGTGCGGTGTGACGTCGAGGCGACGTACCCACGTGTTGAGAATGTGGTCGGCCGGCGCCGTGCCCTCGACGACGCGGCGAAGGTCGTCACGAAGCTCGCGCACGACGGCGTTGCCACGAAAGCGATCGGTTGCCACGCGAGTGTCGTTCGGGATCAGCCACGTGTTCAGCAGCGTCCGGATGCGTTCCAGGTCGCCCGGCGCCGCCTGGTCATCAACGTTAACCACTGTTCGAGCTTACCGGTTGCATCGGCATCATGCGCTGTGGTTACCTCTAAAAGTAATAGGCGGTTAACGCGCCGTGCCGACGGTCTCCGCCCACCGCCTACGTCTCTGCTAGCACCAGTGCGTGCAGAGACGTAGGACCCGAGGGGACAACAGTCGCCAAGGTCCACGGCGGCGCATTTGTCGGGCGAGAGGGGAAGCGATCATGCGAGTCGATCTGGCATGGCAGGCGTTGGAGTGGTCGTCGGTCGAACACGTGATCATCGACGAGGGGGATGGCTGGCTTGCAGACGGCTCGATGGTGGCCGTCTTCGACGGCCGGGCCGTCCGGCTCACCTATCGACTTCAGGTCGACGCGGCCGGCGCGACCCGCGCGCTCGACGTGGCCGAGGCAGTCGGCGGTGCGAGGCTCGCGCTGCGGAGCGACGGGCGCGGACGGTGGTGGGACGCCGACGGCGAGCCCGTGGCCGAGCTTGACGACTGCATCGACGTCGACATCTCGACAACGCCGCTGACGAACTCCCTGCCCGTCCGCCGATTGCGCCTTGACCCCGGCCAGAGCGCCGAGATCCAGGTCGGGTACGTGGACGTGCCGACGCTGAGCATCCGAGCGGTGTCGCAGCGCTACACCCGCATCGATGCTCGCACCTATCGCTACGCGTCGGGCTCATTCGCCGCCGACGTGATCTTCGACGAACACGACCTGGTCGCCGACTACAAGGACTTGTGGCGGCGAGTGCCGATCGGCGCTGTGGCATGACGTTCCTGGAGTGTTCACGGGAAAACCAGTTGCGGCGGGCGCGAGGATCAAGACCATGACCTTTACCGCACCCACCGTGGACCGGGACTTCCCGGACGTACGCAATCCCGAACGGGCCGCCCTCGCGGACTGGCTTCGCTTCCACCGCGAGACGCTGTTGATGAAGTGTGCCGGGCTGACCGCCGAACAACTTGCGGTGAAGTCGTCCGAGCCATCCCGGCTCACCCTGCTGGGTCTCGTCCGCCACATGGCCGAGAACGAGCGCTGGTGGTTCCAGATCCGCGCCGCGGGGCTTGACCGTGAGCCGATCTACCCGGACGTGGTCGACGATTTCGATCCCGCGTTCGACGACCTGGCCCATGCCGACGCGGAGGCCGACTTTGCGATGTTCCGCGCGGAATGCAGCGCGGCCGATGCGGCCGTCGCCGCGTTGGCGCTGGACGACACGATCACCCTGCCGAAGTCCGGCCGCACCATGGATCTGCGCTGGATCTATCTGCACATGATCGAGGAGTACGCCCGCCACAACGGCCATGCCGACATGATCCGCGAACGCATCGACGGCGTGACCGGCGACTAGGCCGGCACCAGATCAGCGCGACGGGCCTCGCAGCAAGGCCACAAACTGGCCAACCAGCGGCGCCATGTCCAGTTCGTCCGGGGATAGCAACCACTGCACCTGTAGGCCGTCCATCACCGCGACCAGTAACGACGCGGCTCCCTCGGCGGTCAGGCCGGCCGGTAGTTCGTCCCCGAGTTCGTCCCGGATCGCTTCCGCTATGCGCGCTCGTACGCCTCGATAGCGTTCGACGAAGAACGGCTTGGCCGGATGATTGTCAGTGACGCTCTCGGCCGACAGCACGGTGAACGATTGGACGATCCCCGGCTGGGTCGCGTTGAACGCCACGAGGCGCTCCACGTCGTGTAGGCCGGCCGGCTCGTGCGGCACCGTCGACTTGTCCTGGTCGCGCTGCCGTAGCACCTCGATGAGCAATACGTCCTTGCTCGGAAAATAGTGGAGCACGCCTTGTTGCGTGAGACCGACGCGCTCGGCGACGGCGGCGAGCGATGCACCGCGATAGCCACGCTCGGCGAAGACGTCACGCGCAGCGGTCAGGATCTCGGCGCGTCGCTCCCCAGGCTGGGCTCGGCGACGCGGTGAAGAGGTCATGGCGAACATCTTAAGCCCGCTACCTACCGAGTGATCGGTAAGTAAGGCAGAATGAGGGTGCTCGTCACACCGGCCGAGGAGGACGTCGCATGTCCGTGCTGCATGACCCGACCGAAACCGCCATCGAGTCCGCGCTCGAACGTCTCGACCTCGAAACCAAGGTGTCCCTGCTCGCCGGGCAGGACATGTGGACGCTGCCGGCCGTACCGGACATCGGGCTTCAATCACTCGTCATGTCCGACGGTCCGGTCGGCGTGCGCGGCACCCGATGGAGCGCGGATGACCCGTCGATCGCGCTGCCGAGCCCGACCGCTCTGGCCGCGTCCTGGGATCCGGACCTGGCCCGGCGCGCTGGCCGGCTGCTCGGCCAGGAGGCCCGCCGCAAGGGCGTCCACGTGTTGCTCGCCCCGACGGTGAACCTGCACCGCAGCCCGCTCGGTGGCCGGCACTTCGAGTGCTACTCCGAGGATCCTCTGCTGACCGGAGCGATCGGCACCGGATACGTCCAAGGTGTCCAGGACCAGGGCGTTGGCACGACGGTCAAGCACTTCGTGGCCAATGACTACGAGACCGAACGCTTCACCGCAAGCTCCAATGTGGACGATCGAACGCTGCGCGAGCTCTACCTAGCACCGTTCGAGACGATTCTCCGCGACGCCGACGCCTGGGGCGTGATGTCGGCGTACAACTCGGTCAACGGCACGTCGATGACCGAGCACGAGCCGCTCCAGGTCGGGATCCTCAAGACGGAATGGGGTTTCGACGGCGCGATCGTGTCGGACTGGACGGCCGCCCGTGACACGGTGGGCGATGCGCACGGCGGCCTCGATATCGCGATGCCGGCCGCCAACAACCCCTGGGGCGAGAAGCTGGTCGCCGCCGTACGCTCCGGCGCCGTCGCGCAAGAACTAATCGACGACAAGGTACGGCGAGTGCTTCGGCTCGCCGCACGCGTTGGCGCATGGGACGCCGTGGCGCCGGCGGTGGCGCCGCAGGACCGGCCCGCAACCGTTGACGGCGCTGCGCTGGCGCGTGAGATCGCGACGCGTTCGTTCGTGTTGGCGGCAAATCGAGACGAGACGCTTCCACTTGACACATCGACGTTGTCGAGCGTTGCCCTGATCGGTCTCGGCGCCAAGGAAGCGCGTGTGCTCGGCGGCGGGAGCGCGACCGTCTACCCGGAACATGTTGTTTCGCCCCTGGAAGGGCTCACCGCCGCGCTGGACGGCCGCGCGTCGGTGACGTACGCGATAGGAATTGATCCGCGCACGAAGCTGCCGGCGGCCAGCGGCCCGGCGTGGTCGGGTCTGAGAGCGACGTTCTGCGACGGTGACGGAGCGACGATGCTGACGACGCCGATGCCGTCCGGCGCCGGTTGGTGGATGGAGATGCCCGACGGCGTCGACCCCGAGCGCCTCGCCTCGGTCGAGATCAGCGGCCGGCTCACCGCCGAGTCCCCCGGCCGACATCAGCTCGGGATCCGTGGCATCGGTGAGCTCACGTTGATGGCCGGCGAGCGGAAGCTCTTCGACGAGGCGGTGTGGCCCGACGTGAGCGACTTCGCGACGCTGTTCCTTGCGCCGCCGGAGAACCGCATGGGTCTGGACCTAGCGGCCGGCGAGAGCGTCGACGTGTCGCTGCGGCAGCGCGTGACGCTGCAGCCCGGCTTCGCCATGGTGTCGTTGACCCTCGGCTACAGCGAGCCGATCGCCGAAGCCGACGATCTACTGGCCGAGGCGGAGCGCGTAGCCGCCGCCAGCGACGTCGCCGTCGTCGTGGTGGGAACCACGAACGAGGTCGAGTCCGAGGGCTTCGACCGCACGTCACTCGCCCTGCCCGGTCGCCAAGACGAACTGGTACGCCGGGTCGCGGCGGCCAACTCGGCCACAGTTGTCGTCGTCAACGCTGGCTCACCGGTCGACCTGCCCTGGGCCGACGACGTCGCCGCCGTGCTGTTGACGTGGTTCCCCGGTCAGGAGGCCGGACACGCGCTGGCCGATGTGCTCTTCGGCGTCGTGGAGCCGGGCGGCCGGATGCCGACCACCTGGCCGATACGGGAAGCGGATTGCCCGATCCTCGATACGACTCCGGTCGGCGGGATCGTCGCCTACGACGAAGGCGTGTTCATTGGGTATCGCGCCTGGGACCGCGGTCGGCCGCACCCCGATACTGCGTTCGGGCATGGCCTCGGATACACCACATGGGAATACGAATCGATGGCAGTGGACGACTGCAGGGTGACGGTGACCGTTACGCAACACGGGATCGCGACCGGGCCGCGAGGTCGTGCAGTGCTACGTCTCGCCGATCGACGCCGACCCGTCCCGTCCGCGGCGATGGCTGGCCGGGTTCGCCGTCGTCACCGCCGATCCGGACGGCAGGCGAGCGCCAGCATCGACATTTCCGACCGGTCGTTCCAGATCTGGGCCGAGGGCGCCTGGCGTACGGCCACTGGTCGGTACGAGATCACGGTCGCCCACAGCATCGCCGAGCCTCGGCTGTCGAAGATCATCACCATCGGCTGAATCCAACCGGTCAGCGACCGGCAGCATGACCTCGACCCGCGATGCCGCGTAGCGTCGCGGGTCGGATTGTGTGACGACATCGGCGTGCCGGTTGGCGTGTCGTGGGCCACGAAGTCGGGCCGCGTGCGGGCGACCGATGCGACGGAGGCGTTGAATGCAATCGTGAGCCGACTCCTTTCGCCGCTGACCCTGCGCGGCACGACGTTCCGTAACCGGATCTGGGTGTCGCCGATGTGCCAGTACTCGTCGGTGGACGGGCATCCGACCGACTGGCATCTCGTACATCTCGGCGCGTTCGCCCGGGGCGGCGCCGCCCTGGTGTTCACCGAGGCGACCGCGGTCACACCGGAGGGTCGGATTTCGCCGGCCGACGCCGGCATCTGGACCGATGCTCAGGCTCACGACTACCGACGGATCACCGCGTTCATCAAAGGGCAGGGCGCCGTCCCGGAATCCAGCTCGCACACGCTGGCCGGAAGGCATCGGTATCGCCGCCGTGGGTCGGCGGCGACATGGTTCCGGCCGTCGATGGCGGATGGCAGCCGGTCGGACCGTCGCCGGTGGCATTCCGCGACCATGCCGTGCCCAAGGAGCTGACGGTCGGTGAAATCCAACACCTGGTGGAGGCGTGGGCGCGCGCCGCACAGCGAGCGGTGACGGCCGGATTCGAGGTGGCCGAGATCCACGCCGCCCACGGCTATCTGCTGCATGAGTTCCTATCCCCGCTGTCGAACCATCGCGCCGACGGGTACGGCGGCGACCTGGCCGGCCGGGGTCGGCTGCTGATCGAGGTCGTCGACGCCGTACGCGCCGTCTGGCCGGACGACAGACCGCTGTTCGTACGGGTCAGCGCGTTCGAGTGGGTCGAGGGCGGGCTTACGGTCGACGATGTCGCCGAGGTCGCGACCACGCTCAAGGCACACGGCGTGGATCTCATCGACGTGTCGAGCGGTGGCAACTCGCCGGATCAACAGATTGTGCTAGGGCCGGGATATCAGGTGCCGTTCGCTCGTACGATCCGCGAGCGCAGCGAGCTGCCGGTCGGCGCGGTCGGCGTGATCACCGAGCCGGCGCAGGCCGAAGCGGTGCTCGCCGACTCGTCGGCCGACGCGATCTTCCTCGCCCGGGCGCTTTTGCGCGAGCCCTCCTGGCCGCAGCGGGCGGCGTACGAGCTGGGCGGCGATGTCTATTGGGCGCCGCAGTACGAACGAGCCCGCCCGCGTCCGCAGGCCTAGCGGCACGGCGTTACGCGCGCCCCGCGTTACGCGTGCCCGGCGTTACGCGTGCCCGGCGTGCGCGGCGGCCGTCGGAGACCCGACGTAGGTTGGTGGCATGTGCCGAAACATCACGATCCTCCGGGGACTCGAGCCACCCGCTACTAGCGACGAGATCGCCGCCGCGGCGACCCAGTTCGTCCGCAAGGTGACCGGCGTGGCGAAGCCGAACGAGACGACGGCGAAGCTGATGCGTGCGGCCGAATCGGAGATTGCTGAGGTTGTCGCGCGGCTGCTCGCCGATCTGCCGCCGCGACGCCAGGAGCCGACCACGGTGCCGCCCTTGCGCCGACCCCAGGTGCGCGCGCGGATGGGCCTGGAGCCTTTCCAGGGCTGAGCCGTTGGGGGCTGAGCCGTTGGGGGTTGAGCTGTTGGGGGCTGAGCCTTGTCTGGGGTCGAGCCGACGACTCACGTGCGGGCGAAACCGTCCAATGCCGCCAACATCTTGTGCGCCATCGTGTCGCTGCCGGTGTGGCCGGAGTCGTCGATGATCCGGAGCTTCGCGTCGGGCCACGCCCGGGCCAGCTCCCACGCGACGACGGCCGGGCCGCCGAGATCCTGTCGCCCGTGGATCAGCACGCCCGGAATGCCGGCGAGACGGCCGGCGTCACGCAGGATCGCGCCTTCCTCGAGAAACGCGCCGTGAGCAAAGTAGTGCGCGCAGATCCGTACGAAAGCCAGCCGAGCGTCGTCCACCCGGGCCGAGTAGGCGCCCGGCGTGCCGTTGGTCTCCATCGAGATCGGCGCATCCTCCCAGGCGCACCACTCGGCCGCCGCGCGTTCGCGTACGGCGCGGTCGGGGTCGGCCATGCGCTCGGCATAGACCGACAGCAGTTCCTCGATCGGCGGATAGGTGTCGGTCGGCCGTTTGAACGTGATGGCGCCGGCAGCGTCCCGGAACCGGGCCCACGCCTCGGGAAGAAGCGACCGGCACCGCGATACAGCCAGTCGATGTCGCTACGCCGACTCATCGTCACGCTGACCAGCACGATCTCCGATACGCGGCTCGGATACTGCTCCGCGTACGCCAGGGCGAGTGTCGAGCCCCACGACCCGCCCCACAGCAGCCAACGGTCGACGCCGAGATGCTCGCGCAGCTGCTCCATGTCGCGCAGCAGGTGGTCGGTGGTGTTGTTCGACATGTGGGTGGCCGGATCGCTGGCGTGCGGCCGGCTCCGGCCGCAGCCGCGCTGATCGAAAAGGATGATCCGGTAGCGCTGCGGATCGAACGCCTTGCGCATGCCGGGCGTGCACCCGGATCCCGGGCCGCCGTGCACCACCAGGGCCGGCTTGCCGTCTGGGTTTCCGCAGGTCTCCCAGTAGATGTGCTGGCCGTCGCCGGTGTCGATCATGCCGGTGTCGTACGGCTCGATCGGTGGGTACGCCATCTGGCCTCCTTCGCGAGAATCCGACAGCCCGGCCACCGTACTCCGCCGCCCGACGGCCGACCGATGAGTTTTACGGCGCCGGCGGCGGCCTCGGCCGTGGGGTAGCCACCACGTTCGCTCGCGAGGGCGCTCGGCTGTTGCTGGTCGGATCAGGGGTTTGCGGTCGCGTCGGCCGCCGCCGTCGCGTCGATGAGGCGGCGTTCGAGGTAGCGGCGCTGCGGTTCGGCCGTGGCGAGATCGAGCGCCTCGCGGTAGGCGTCGACCGCCTCGGCGTGCCGGTCGAGCCGACGAAGGAGATCAGCCCGCGTCGCCGGCAGCAGATGATAGCCAGCGAGTTGTCCGGACTGGGTGAGCGCGTCGACGAGGCGGAGTCCGGCCGCCGGTCCGTCCGCCATCGCGACCGCCACCGCCCGGTTCAGCTCGACGATCGGTCCGGGAGCGAGTCGCGCCAACTCGCCGTACAGGAGGGCGATTTGCGGCCAATCGGTCTCGTCCGCGACGGGCGCCTCCGCGTGGCATGCGGCGATGGCCGCCTGCACCTGGTAGATGCCCGGATTCTGGCGACGCAGTGCCCGCTCCAGGATCGCGATGGCCTCCTCGATCTGGGCTCGATTCCACGTGGCTCGGTCCTGGTCTTCCAACGGCACGAGGTCGCCCTGCGCATCGAGCCGGCCCGGCCGCCGCGCGTCATGCAGCAGCATCAACGCCAGGAGGCCGGATGCTTCCGGCTCGTCCGGCATGAGCGTGGTGAGCAGCCGCCCCAGACGGATCGCCTCCGCGGTCAGGCGCTGCCGGACGAGGTCCGCGCCGCCACTGGCCGCGTAGCCCTCGTTGAACAGCAGGTACAGCACCGCGAGGACCGCCGACGTCCGCTCGGGCAACAGATGGCCAGGCGGTACGCGGAACGGGATGCCGGCGTGCCGGATCTTGTGTTTGGCACGGAACAGGCGCTGGCCCATCGTGTGTTCGCTGACGAGGAACGCACCGGCGATCTCCGCCGTGGACAGGCCGGCCAGCGTACGCAACGTGAGCGCCACCTGCGCGTCGAGCGTGAGGGCCGGGTGGCAGCAGGTGAACATCAACCGCAGCCGGTCGTCCGGGAAATCATCGAGGGTCACTCGGTCGTCGCCGAGTTCCGCCATCCGGGCCACCTCCTGAAGCTTGCTCGCTTCGGTCGCCGAGCGGCGGATCCGGTCGAGGGCGCGATTGCGGGCGGTCGTCGTGAGCCATGCCCCGGGACGGTCCGGGATCCCATCCCGCGGCCAGCGCTCCAGCGCGGTCGTGAATGCGTCCTGGGCACACTCCTCGGCGAGATCCCAGTCGCCGGTGAGCCGGATCAGCGTCGCGACGATCCGGCCCCATTCCTGGGCGTACGCGGTCGTGATCGCGGCGTTGACGGTCTCGCCGGTCGCGTCGGTCATGTCGTCGGTCGCCTGAACTCGGTCAATCTTCGGCCCAGTACGGCCTGATGTCGATCATGCCGAACTTCGCGATCGGGTGCTTGGACGCGACTTCGATCGCCTCGTCGAGATTCGCGCAGTCGATGATGTCGAAGCCGCCGATCTGCTCCTTCGTCTCGACGTACGGCCCATCGGTCAACAGGACGTCGCCATTGCGTACACGGACGGTAGTGGCGTCGGTGGCCGGCCGGAGCCGGTCGCCGGTCAGCCGAATGCCCCGTGCGTGCATCTCGTCGAGCCACGGTTGCACGTCGAGTTCGCTCGGGTCGGCCTCGAATGGTCCGTCGACGCAGACCAACATCAGGTATTTCATCGCTTCCTCCCGATCGGATTCTCGCACCGCCCGTCTAGCGGCTCGACGGTACGACGAGCGGGCTCGCCCGATTACTACGCAGCCTCGGTCAAATTTCGGGGCGACGCCGTCAATTCTCTGGCGCAAGGCGACTTTGTGGCCCGCGGCTCGGCATCGAATCCGCGTGCGACCGCACGCGACACCGGCCACGATGACCGGCATAGCTCACCGTACTGGCCGATCCGGAGGGCAACGAGTTCTGCCTGATCCGGTGATCGTTACTGGGCGGTGCCGTACACGCGGTCGACCCGGATCCGTACGACCAGGCGGCGGTCGGCCACCATCGCGCGACGGTAGTCGTCCCAGTCGGGGTGTTCGCCCGCGATGAGGCGATACACGTCGATCAACTCCTCGACCGTCGCGTCGTGGAGGTCGGATGCGACGGGCGTCATTGATGCCGTCCCGTCGGCCACGGTGTAGGTCCAGCCGTCGGAAGCGAGGACGTAGAAGCTGGCTCGCGGATCGCGGCGGAGGTTGCGCGTCTTTGCACGGTCGTCGGTGGTGGAGAAGCGGATGACCGCGGCGGCGGGATCGAATGTGTAGTCGACGACGGACAGCTGCGGCCGGCCGTCCCGTCGCAGAGTCACGAGCGTTCCACGTCCGCGTGCGCCGAGAAGACCGTCTGTCATGGCACCGAGCGTAGTCATACGGCTTTGCTGACGTTGGTGCGTGCAGAGTCGTAGGCGGTCGGGGCAGGAAGGTTGACGACGGACTATCCGCGCGCGGACGACGCGTCAGCTCGCCACCGTCTGCTGAGCGAGCGGAGTGTCGGCACCGATCGGGCCGATCTTCGCGGCGCCACCAGGGGAGCCGAGCGGGGCGTCGCGACCCGTCAACACCTCGCTAAAGAACTCGGCGTTGTCGTCCTTCCACGGTTGCGTGTCGGCGGTCATCGTCATATCCGAGACGATCGCGGCGACCGGGCACACAACTTCGCAGGCACCGCAGTCGATGCACTCGCGCGGATGGATGTACATCTTTCGGCCGCCCTCGTAGATGCAGTCTACGGGGCACTCCTCGATGCAGGACTTGTCCAGCACATCGAGGCAGTCGCTGGCGATAAAGAACGGCATGGGTCGTCCCTTCGGAGAGTGTCGGGCCCGGGAACGCGTAGGAGCCCGGGAAGGCCGGGCCTGCGACAGCGTCGGGCCCGAGACAGCGTCGGGCGGGTCAGGCGGCCGTCGCGGTCGAATGGCCGGGGAAGAGTTGCGCGGACGGGTCGTTGGCCACCGCGGCATTGTTGACGGCGAGCGCTGCCTCGCCGAAGCCGACCGAGATCAAGCGGACCTTGCCCGGGTATTCGGTGACGTCCCCGGCGGCGTAGATGCCCTCGACGCCGGTCCACATGGTCGAGTCGACCTCGATGTGGCGATCGACGATCGACAGGCCCCAACCGCTCAGCGGGCCGAGATCCGCGGTGAATCCGAGCGCGGCGACGATCCGCGAGCAGTCGAGCTCCAGCAGGTCGCCGCCGGAGGTGTCGCGCAGGATCGCGCGACGGACATGATCGTCGCCGGACAGCGCATGGACGACGAACGGCGTTCGCACATTCGTCGAGGACGCGTGCAGTTGCGCCACGGACGCGGCGTGCGCGGTGAACTGAGGCCGACGATGCACGAGCGTGACCGATGCTGCGATCGGTTCGAGCGTGAGCGCCCAGTCGACCGCGCTGTCGCCACCGCCGACGACAAGGACGTGATGTCCGGCGTACGCCGACGGATCGGTGACAAAGTAGTCGACGCCCTGGCCCACGAACTCACGACCGACGGGCAGTGGCCTCGGCGTGAACGTCCCGATGCCCGCGGCGAGCACGATCGCGCAGGTCGTCACCTCGGTGCCCGTCGTGGTCATGATGCGTAGCCGGCCGTCGGGCAACCGCTCGAGATGCTCCGCCGACTGACCGAGGAGCCAATGCGGCGTGTACGTGTTCGCCTGGTCGAGCAGTCCGGCGACCAGATCCCGGCCGCGCACCGCCGGCAGGCCCGCGATGTCGTAGATCAGCTTCTCTGGGTAGAGCGCGGAGATCTGTCCACCGGGCTCGGGCAGGGAGTCGATCACGGCCGTACGCATGCCGCGAAAGCCGGCGTAATACGTTGCATAGAGCCCGACTGGTCCAGAACCTACGACCAACAGATCGACATCCACTATGCCCTCGCTTCCTCAGTGGTCCTACCATTAGACCACGAGGCTTGCGGGACAATCAATGTGACAGCTGTGTGGCGCGGCGCACGGGCATCCGGCGAGGGCGGCCCGTGTTCGAGCGCACCGAATTCTCCGGCGGCGACGGCTGTCTCGGGACTACGGCCGTGCTTCGGCTATGGCCGGGCTGAACGGCAAGAAACGGCAAACGGCCAACGGCTACGGCTTGGCTTCGCGGGCCCGCGTCGCCTGGACGCGCGCGACCCGCCGAGCCGTCCGGCCCAGATGGGTTCGCATGATCTCCTCGGCCCGCGCGACATCGCGCTTGGCTACGGCTTCGACGAAGTCCCGGTGTTCGTTCGTGCCACGATGCCCCATCAACGGCGCCGCGACCTGCGCCTCGCGCAGCGACATCAACAGTGGTCCGTGGAACGAGTGCACGAGCATCTCGATGGCCGCGTTGTGCGTGCACGCGGCCACGCGGACGTGGAACGCGGCCGACATCGGCATGCCGTACTCGCCGTTCGCAGCGCCGCCTGGTGCTGTGCCACCATTTCCCGCAGCTCGGTCAGGTCCTGCTCGGTCGCGCGCTCGACGACCAACGGGATGATGCCCACCTCGAACACCTGGCGCGCCTCGGTCACCTCGCCCGCGGTCAAGGGCGACAGGCTGATCAGGTCGGCGAGACCGGAACCGAGCTTCGTCGACGACGGCGACGTGACGACCGCTCCGCCTCGAGCGCCGACCCGGATCTCGATGAGCCCACCGGCCTCGAGCACGCGCATCGCCTCACGGATGGTTACCCGGCTGACGCCCATCCGCTCGCCCAGATCGCGCTCGCTCGGCAACCGGTCGCCCGGCCGGAGTTGCTCGCTACGAATGAGTCCACGGATCTGGTCGACGATCGCCTCGGACATGCGGTTGGACGACACGGCTGTATACAGATCGCCATTGGCGCGCGGGGCGACTTTCGCCGCTGTCCTGGTCGGGTCACTCACGGCGCAATGTTCTCACAATCCCGCGATATGTACACGGACCGACTCTTAGATGGCCGATCAACTGGCTGTTCAGAGCGCCAGACGATCCTAGAGTCTAAAGGTCTGATGACTAGTCCACTAGAGTCCACAACAACGATGGCCGCACAGGAGAGGACCCGACCGTGGCGAATGATCGACCCACCGCAGTGACCCAGCGCGCCGACGACACGGCCGCACTGGCTGAAACCGTCGCTACGGCGTGTCGCGTGATGGCGCGGGTCGGCCTCGTCGAGCACGTCCTCGGCCACATCAGTGCGCGGATATCCGACGACGAGGTGCTGCTGCGTTGTCGTGGCCGGGCGGAATCCGGCCTCGCCTACACGACTGCGGACGACGTTCGCCGCGTGCCGCTGACCGGCTCGCGCGATCTCGGGGACTGGACAGCTCCCAACGAAGCGCCCATCCATACCGAAATCATGCGTCGACGTCCGGGGGTCACCGCGGTGGTTCATGCCCATCCGCCCGCGGTGGTTGCGCTGTCGTTGACGGGTACGGCGTTGCTGCCGATCTACGGCGCATACGACATCCCGGGCGCACGCCTGGCCGCCGACGGGATCCCCACGTGGGACCGGTCTGTGTTGATCACCAACCGTGAACTCGCCGGCGCGATGGCCGACTGCGCTCGGCGACCGTCCGGTCGTCATCCTCCGGGGGCATGGCCTGGTGAGCGTGGCGGAGGGACCGGCCGAGACCGCGGTGGCCCGCGCAGTTCTGCAAGCAGTCGCAGTCGACACTCTGGCGCGGACGACGCTGACCATTCTGTCCGCGGGCGGCACGCCGCGACCCATCAGCGACGCCGATCTGGCCGGCTTGCCCGATCTCGGTGGCGGTTTCAACGTCGACACGATGTGGCGCCATCTCGTCCGTCGGACCAACGACTCCGCTACGGGTTCGGCGATCGCGTAGGTCGGCCGGTGCCCGCGGTCCTCCGTACCGTATAGGGCGAGCGAGAACGGGCGAAACGGATGGACGGACCTTGACACACGACGGGTGTGATTGATTTAGTTACGAATGGACAATTGGTAAGGCCAAACACTGACGGCCAGACGGCAGGTCGCATCGAGGCGGCCAGGAGGAGATCGGCATGCGCGACGAATACCTCAAGGGCGTTCTCTCCAGCGAGAAAAAGAACCTCGAATCGTCGGAGATCGCCGCACGCGACGAGTTCAATCGCCAGCACCCGCCGATCACGGGCCTGGTCGTCGAGGACGACCTGCGCAAGATGGAGCTACCGGCCCGCCCCTGGCGAAACAATCGCGGTCACTACATCGACCTCGCTGACTATGAGGTGCTCGGCGCACACATCTCGGAGCTCATGCCGGGCGGCAAGTCGGTCCGGCACCGCCACACGACCGAGGCTTACCTCTACGTCGTCAAGGGTCATGGGTTCTCGCTGATCAACTACGAGGATGAGCCGATCGAGGCCGTCGAGTGGCAGGAAGGCACGCTCTTCGCACCGCCGCGGTGGGCCTGGCACCAGCACTTCAACCTCGACGGCGAGGACACATCGCGCTACCTCGCCATCCAGGACACGGGTTTGCTGCGGACCATGCGGCTGCACAACATCGAGCGGCACGCGGTCCAGCTCACGCCGGAGGACGGCAAAAAGCTTCTGGACGAGGCGGTACGCAACGGGACGGCGCACGGCCCGCACCGCTAGGCCCGCTCGGCGCGCGCCGCCCGACGCTCGCTCAGCTACCACCACCTTGGTCATGATCCCGGCCGGAAACACCTCGTCCGGTGTCGCGAGCCGATGTGCGATGCCCTGTTGGTACGCGTACTGCAACAACTGCTGGATGGTCGACCGGTTCGGCTCGATACCGTACGGAAACGGATCGCCGCCGAACGTGTCGGCCATTCGGCGTCCGTAGGCCGGAAGCCACGGAAGCGGATAGCGCGACACCGCCGGATCGAGGAGTCGCTCGACACTGCGTTGCTTCGACTCCAGGAAAGCGTTGTAGAGATTCCGTGCAATCCACGGGTTGTCGTCCAGGATCCGCCGCTGCATCGCGATGATGTGCATGATCGGCCAAACGCCGGTGCTCCGGTAGGCGGCCAGCTCGCGCTCCTCGAAGTCGGGGTAGAGGCGCACGACGTCCGGATGCCCCTCCAGAAAGCACGTCGGCGGCCGGGCGATGATGGCGCAGTCGATGTCGCCCGCGGCGAGCAGCTCGGACAGCGACCGATCGGCGATGCGGGTCAGGCGTACGCCCGCGGGCAGGTTCAGCTCGACCTTTTCCTCGCGACCGGGCGAGTTCGCGCCCGCTTGAACCCACTCGACCTCGTCGAGTTTGACCCCGACTTCGTTGTGGAGCCAGCCGCGCATGTAAACAGCGGCGGAGTGGGCCCACTCGGGCGAGCCGATTCGCTTGCCCCGCAGGTCCTCCGCGGAGGCAATGCCGCTATTGCGGTTGACGTAGAACGCGCCGAACCGGAAGACCCGCGAACAGATGACCGGCAGCCCGACGATGTCGGGATCGTCCCGCGTAACCTGAGTTGAGAACTTCGCGATCGACAGCTCCGCGACGTCCCACTCGCGATGCGCGGTGAATCGGGCAAAGACCTCGTGATGGCTGAGAATCGACCAGGTGTGGTCGATGCCCTGCGCCGTCACGGAGCCGAGGCGGAAGTCGCGGAAGTGGTCGTAGTCCGTCGTAGCGATACTCAGATGGATGTTGCCCACGGGTAGCCTCTCTGTGCCGTCGGTGAGGCGCAAGGTCCAAGAGTAGAAAGGTAAGACCGTTAGCCCTATACTCTTACCGTACACATGATTGGGCTCTCGGGACAGACACGCTAAGCCCTGCCCGATTCCAACCCGCCCGGCGCGACGCAGCGCCGAGAAAGCGAGTGACCATGGGTGAGGACGGTCGCGTATTCGTTCGCGGCATGACGTCGGAGACGTACGGACTGGGCCATTTCCGGCGTGAGCAGCTGGCCGCGCCCCGGGTCCGGGACGACACGGTTGTCGTGGACACCGGTGACAGCGCCGCACACTCCGGCGATTCGGCCAAGTCGCGCACGTGGTGGCGGATCGGACCGGGCGACGACCCGTTTCTGACCCAGACGGTCCAGGTCCACTTCGTGGAGCTGCCGCCGGACAGCTCGAACCACGGCCACGGCCACCAGAACGAGGCGGCGTTCTACATCCTCGAAGGCCGCGGTTACGAGATCCACGACGACCAGCGATACGACTGGAAGCAGGGCGATCTCGTCTTCGTACACACCGACTCGGTGCACCGTCACTACAACCCGTACGACGAGAAGGCCGTCGCGTTGGTGATGAAGGCCAAGTGCACGTGGATGTTCATGGGCCTGATCCAGCAAGGTCGCAGCGGGCCGATCGCCCGGCCGGACGAATTCGGCGAGCGCGAGGACTGGTCACGCATCTGGACGCCCGGTGTCGCTGGACCGCAAGAAGGTCGTGACGGCCGACGACGGCTTCTGGGAGACGACGCCACTCGGCCACACACGCGTGATGAACAGCGTCGAGCAGACCGACCACCGGCAATTCTCGGTCGACGTTTACGAATTGACCGTTCCGGCCGGGAGTCGATCCGGCAAGTATTGGAAGATGGCCGACGAGATCCTCTACATCCTCGACGGCGACGGCTACTCGCTGCACTGGGAGGTCGAGGCGGAGATCGCCGAGAAGTATTACGCCCGCATCGCCAAGGAACCGACGCGGCACGACTTCCGCAAGGGCGACACGCTCTACATCCCGCAGAACACGATCGCGCAGCACTTCGCGGCGGACGGGACGCCGCTGCACGTGATCTCCGTACAGAACCGGATCTTCAAGCACCTCGGGTACGACACGGTCCACTACTTCGAGGATGCGCCCGAGTACGCCGCCGGGTTGGCGAGCGCGGCGGCACCGACCCAGGCCTGAGGCGGTTCCGCGGCGCCGCGGCACCTAGGCCCGCAAGGCCACCAGCCGACGCGTGGTCGCCCGTGCTTCGGCGCGGGCGACCACGTACAGCTCGGCCAGTGACGCCGGCAGATCCCGCGCATCGCCGATGACGTGATACTCCCGCGGATCGCACATCCGAGCGAGGTAGTCGCCGCCGGCCGGATCGACCGTGATGAGATAGGGCCGCACGCCGGTGGCGCGAGCCTCGTCCAAGGCTCGCGCCGTGTCGGCGAGCGCATAGTCGAGCACCGCGTCGTCGCCGTACTGCTGGCCGTAATCGAGGTCGTACGGCCGCCCGTCGGAGACGACGAGCATGATTTTCGTCGCCGCCTCGCTGCGACCCAGTCGATGGGTGAGATGCCGGATCGCCGGGCCCATCCGTGTCGTGTGATCCGGCGTCAACCCGGCCAGTCGGTGCGTCAACGCAGGGGAGCGGCGCTCGTCGAGATCCTTGACGACCGACAGGCGTACGTCATCGCGTCCGCCACCGGAGAAGCCGTAGATGCCGTACGTGTCGCCGATCCGTTCCAGCGCCTCGGTCAGCAGGCTCACCGCGTCGCGTTCGAGGTCGAGGATGCGGTTGACTCCTTGGGGGTTGCCCGGATCGGGCGGCAACCGTTCGGCCGTCGAGGAACTCAGGTCGATGCCGATCGCGACGGCGACGTCACGCCGGCGTTCGTGCACGCTTGCGAAGACACGGTCGCTCGGCTCGATGCCGACCCGAAGGTCGATCATCGCGTCGATGCACGCGTCGAGGTCGAGGTCGTCGCCGTACGGCATCCGCAGCACGACATCCCGGCCGGCCGGTCGGACCCGTTCGAGCTGCGCGACGAGACCGGGCAACAGGTGGCCGTGGCGGGCGAGCGCCCGTCGATGCGTACGGTCGGCGCGTACGGTTCGGGGCCGCCGCACCCGGAGCAGGCACCAGTCGGCCAGATAGCGGCCGGCGACGCTGTCCCACTCCGGATAAAGGAACTCATCGCGGCCGGCCGCGTGCAGGTGACCGGACGTCGGTTGGTGGTGGTCGTCGAGATCGGGTCCATGGTCGTGCGGCAGCGGCTCCGGTGGCGCTTCGGGCCGATCGGTGGCGGTGACGTCCACGCTGCCCCGTTCGGCCTCCATCGACTTGGGCCTGAAAGCCGTCGGCGTCCGCATCGGCGGCCACCGCATCCGGATCCGGCGTCATGCGCAGGATCGCTTCCTGCAGCGGCATTCCGGACGCCTGCTGACCGGCGTATCGCGGTCCGGGCGCGTCTCGATACCGCACCGGAACGAGCCGTACGTCGAACTTCTCGTCGCCTTCGAGCCGCAACTCGTCCCGGAACTGTCCGAACGCCGGATCGTCGAGATCCGGGTGGACGCTCGAAACGAGCTCCGCAAACACCGATCGGTCGAACCGCGCGGATCGGACCCACGTTCGGCAACCCGGCCAGGACGTCGTAGATGCGGATGGTCGCCTCGGCCGACGACTCCGCGGTCGCCCGTGGGTCCAGGAGCCGGTCGGCCGCCGCCACCACGATCGCCATCGGCTCGGCGAGCGCGGCCGGCGCCGTCACCGAGTCGGCGCCGAGGCTGAACCGTACCAACGCTTCCGCCACCGCGGACCGGGGTGGAAGCAGCGCGAGATCCGGCCGCTCGTGGCGCGCCGCGTGCCGGACGGCGCGATAGCGCCGCACCGAGGCCGGGCAGGAGGCGCTGCGCGGCGGCGTCGATGCGCGTGTCCTCGCACACGGCGAACACCTCAACGGCAAGGGCGGTACGGCCGAACAGCCGCGCGAACCGTTCCAGCGCCGGCACGTTGTCGACATCGTCCGGCGGATCCGGCCGCAGCCGGGTGAACAGCGGTTCGTCGCGGACGAGATCGAGGCGGAACGTGCCGAGCGTGTGGTGCAGCGCGCGATGGGTAAGCGCGACCTGATACCAGGCCGCGTCCGTGTAGCGTTCCGTGGTCGTCCAGCGGCGCGTGCGACGGCAGCCGAATCGTGGTCGCGGTGTCGGGATGCTGCCATAGATCGGCATCGTCGTCGTACGGAACGATCTCGCAACCACGGCCGGACAACGCCCGGTAGTAGAGCGTCATCGCGTGCTGCGCTGGCTCGAAATCTCCTCGCGCGTCCGACGCCACCGAGGCGTGGCCATGATGGTGATGATCGGGTGCGCCGCCGTTCATGGACATGCGGCGGTCATTCGGCGAAGACGGCTTGCGCAACGGCGCGAACAGCGTTCTGGACGTCACGGTCGTCGCTGATGGCCTGCACGAGTGCCACGTCGCACGCGCGTGTGGGCGGTACTCCCTTGCGGATCAACGCGCCGACGTAGATGAGCAATCGCGTGCTCGGGCCGTCGATGATGTCGGCGTCGTCGAGATTGCGCAGTCGATTGCCGAGAAACGCCAACGAACCCGCGGTTTCGGCGTCGATGCCGGACTCGTGGGCGATGATGTCGGTCTCCAGATCGACCGTCGGATAATCGAACTCGATCGCCATGAAGCGTTGACGCGTGCTGGGCTTGAGGTCCTTGACCGTGGCCTGATAACCCGGGTTGTACGAGACCACGAGCAGGAAGTCGGGTGCGCCGGGATCGTCGTGCCGAGCCGCTCCACCGGAAGCATGCGGCGATGGTCGGTCAGCGCATGGAGCACGACCGTTGTGTCCTTGCGTGCCTCGACGACCTCGTCGAGATAACAGATCGCACCCGTCCGTACGGCCTGGGTCAGCGGCCCGTCGAGCCAGGTCGTGCCGTCGGTCGACAGAAGATACCGGCCGACGAGGTCGGACGCCGTCATGTCGTCGTGGCAAGTGACGGTGACCAGCGACGCCGTGGACCGGTCGCCGCGCTCACGCGCGATCTGCCACGCCATGTGCTCGACGAACCTGGTCTTGCCGCACCCGGTCGGCCCCTTGAGGAGCACCGGGATCCGCTGGTCGTACGCCGCGTGGAACAACTCAACCTCGTCGGCGGTCGGCAGGTAGAACGGCGCTTCGGTGGTCGTCGGCGTGCCGGGCCCGACGCCGGAAAGCGTTGCCGAGTTGGGTTGGGTCGCGGTCTCAGGCACGATCGAACTCCCCGGTCTGCTCGCGGCGGATCCATGCGGCCGGGTCCGAGCCGTAGTCGCGATGGAAGTCGCCCGGATAGTTGATGCCGGGCACCGCCGGAATCCAGTCGTACTCAAGGTGATGGGTGCCGCCGAGGCTCGACGCGAGGCGTACGACGCGGGGATGGTCGAGCGCGGTGATCCGGCCCTTGTCGATCAGCTTGACCCACTCGCCGGTGTCGCGCTGCTTGATCTCGTACGTGGCGAACAGGTTGTGTACGTGCGGGAAATGCATCGTCGGCAGCTTGTTGCGCTTGGCGTAGTCGAGGAAGGTCTGATCCCAGTGCTCGGCGCCGAAGCCGAAGTGGATGACGCCGGCCTGGGCCCGTTCGGGGAGGTTCGTCCACGAGTCGTTGTAGTTCCACAGCGTCTCGATCTGCCGGTAGCTCTTCGGATTCGTGCCGATCGACGCGTCGTTGAAGTAGGCCCAACCCTTGTACGGGAAGCCCGGGTACTGCGTGTCCCGATACCGCTCGACGACTTCGCGCCAGAGGTCGCCGTACCGTCCGCCACCGTCGATCTTGGAGATCATCCCGCCTTCGATGGTGACCTGGATGTTCGGGTAGTAGCCGGTGTGATTGCTGGTGCCGCCGACGACGCCGTTCAGCGTCGGCATCAATTGCTTCGCCTCGCGGAGGAATGTGTCGGCCGGATGGCCGAAGCGGATGCCCTGGATTGTCGACCCGAGAATGTGGCCGGAGATGTAGGCGCCCTTCGGCCAGAGTTCGGCCTGTTGCTCGGTCACCTCCCAGCCGATGTCGGTGCCCTCTGGGCTAGTGATGCGGACGGCCGACGCATTGCGGAACGCGTCGACGACCATCAGATCGACGGTGCGCCAGATCTCGTCCGGCACACCGTTCGCGCGCCCGATGAAATCCTCGTACGTCGAGTAGACCCAGTTGTTGCGGATCCGCTTGCCGGCCGCCCGCTTCCAGTGCGATCGGCCCGCTTCGCCGGCGTACACACCGGTGTAGCCGGGTCGGTCGTCGAGAAAACGCTTCAGCGCCGCCGCGGCGACGTTGAACTCCACGCCCTCCTCGATCATTGGCGGCAGCCGATCGGTGATCTCGCGCCAGCCGTCGGCGGCGCTGTATTCACGCACCTCCATGCCGAGGTCGGTCACGTCGATCCGGTCGACCTTTTCAACACCGATTTCCAGCAGTGCTCGTTTCAGTGCCTCGAACACGATGTCGTTCTGGTGGGGGAACGTGACGATCAGCAGTTCGTCACCGGGACGTACGTCACCGAGCGCGGAGCGACCGTAGCGACGGCGTACATGTGCCCGCGCCAGCGGCATAAGGTCCTCGACGTCGTCGGTCCGATCCTGCAGGAGATAACGCGGAAATCGGGGCGCCGGATAGTCGAATCCGTTGAGCGGGGCGGGAACCCCGGGAGCCGTGAGCGCGGGCGTCGTCAATGTCTACTCCTTGCCTTCGTCGCGGCTCTCGCCGCGGTGGTCGCGGTGTCGCGGTGTCGCCGTGTCGCGGTGTTGCCGTGTTGCGGTGTTGCGGGTGTTGCGGTGTTCGCAGTGTTGCGGTTTGCGGCGTTGCATCGTTCGGCGCCGGCATCAGGCCGTGCGACATCGCGTCCGCGGACGGTGATCCTCGGACGACTCGGATATTCCGTTGTCGCGGCGGCGTTGCGCCGCCCGTACCAGATAGAGGTTGTGGTTTGAGGGTTAACTGACCGACGCCGCGTCGACCGCCCGCGGGGCCTCAGCCTGCTCCGCAACGATGGTCGCGGCCGACATCACGATCGCGCTTTCCGTATCCGGCTCCAGATAGACCTGGTCGCCGTGGGAGAGGCCGACCTTCTCCTGGTAGACGCGGACCTTCAACAGCTCGTCGCCGAGCCGGACGTGATAATCCCAGCAGTCGCCGTGATAGATGCTGAACTCGACCGTGCCGAGCCATGCATCGTCGCTGTGCTGCTTGCGGGAGAGCCGGAAGCTTTCTGGTCGCATGAACACGCTGACGCGGTCGCCGACCTGAGCCGATCCCGTTTGCCGGCAGACCATCGAGCGTGCTCCGAATACGACATTGGCCCCGTCGGCACCGACCGACTCGACCACACCGTCCAGGCTGTTGGACACGCCGAGGAATCGCGCTGTGAACATGTCCTGCGGGAACGTGTAGATCGCGTGCGGGATGCCTCGCTCGATGACGTGTCCGCCGTTCATCACCACGACATCGTCGGACACGGCCAACGCCTCGTCCTGATCGTGGGTGACGAATACGGTTGTGATACCGAGCCGTTGTTGCACCGCACGGATCTCGTCGCGCATCCGGCCGCGGAGGCCCTTGTCGAGGTTGCTCAGCGGCTCGTCGAGCAAGAGGACCTTCGGCTCCCGGACGAGCGCGCGCGCGAGCGCTACTCGCTGTTGCTGCCCACCGGAGAGGGCCGGCGCCGGACGTTCGGCGAAATCGGCCAGGCCGACCATGTCGAGCGCCTGCATCGCGGTGTCCCGAGCGACTGACTTCTTCGGCCGCGGTCGTGTCACCCGCAGCGGAAACATGACGTTGTCGATCACGGTCATGTGCGGCCAGATCGCGTACGACTGGAAGACGATGCCGATCGGACGTCGATGCGCGCCAATGAACACGCCGCGCGCCGGATCCGAGACGACCTGCCCACCGATTTCGATGATCCCCTGGTCGGCTCGCTCGAGCCCGGCGATCAGCCGAAGCGTCGTGGTTTTGCCGCAGCCGCTCGGGCCAAGCAGCGTGACCAGCCGGCCCTCGGGAATGTCGAGGTCGATGCCGTCGACGGCGTTGGCGGTGACCGATCGGCCCGGGTAGCGCTTCGTCAGTCCGGTCAGCTTGATCATCAGCTCAACTCATTCCGATTGGCGGGTGCGGGAGCGGCAGTCCGGGCGGCGCCGACGCGGGCGGCGGCAAACGGGTCGGCGGCACGGTCGGCGGTCGATGGAGCGTTAGTCATTGCGGATCCCCACCCGCCGGCTGATCAGCCGCACTGCTCCGGCGAGAATGCTCAGGAAGATGACGATCACGACGCCCAGCGCCGCCACGACCGGATAACTGCCGTTGGAGTAGAGGTCGTAGACCTGGACGGACACGACCTCGGTGTTGGACGTGTAGAGGAAGATCGCCGCCGAAATCTCGCGGAACGCCACGATCATCGTGTAGATGAAGGCGGCCAGCAGCGATGGCATCAGCAGGGGGATAAAGATCCGCCGGAACGACTGCAGCCACGATGCGCCGCTCGCGGTGGCGGCCTCTTCCAGTTCGTCCTTGATCTGCGCCATGCCCGGTGCGAGGTAACGCATGCCGTACGGCAGCGTGATCGTGACGAAGGCGATGGTGAGGATGGTCAGGGTGCCGTAGAGATGGATCGGGATCGGTGCCACGAGATACCAGAACAGAATGCCGACACCCATGATGACGCTCGGTACGGCGATCGGAACGGTGGCCAGCCCATCGAGAATTCCCCGCCCGCGAATCTTCGACTTGACGGTGATGTAGGCGACGACCGAGCTCAACACGGTGACGATCAGACCGGACGCGATCGCGGTGATGAGACTGTTCCGGACCGACCTCGCGAGGCCCGGTCGCTTCATGATCTGTTCGAAGTTCGCGAACGTCAGATCGTGAAGGGCGTGCAACGACGGCTGCTGGTAGCCGGGCAACAGCGACGACCAGATGAGCATCAGGATCGGCAGGACGACCGCGATCAGGAAGAACAAGATGATCCCGGCCAGTCCGAGCCAACGCCACCGGCCGATGTCCTGGGCGCGCGACCGGAATCCCTTGCCGGTGATGGTTGCGACGCTCGACGAGCGAGAAAGGCGCTGCGACAGGAAAAGGCCCGTGCACGCGACCACGAGCACGAAGACGCCGAGCACGCCGACCGTGCCGTAGTCGGGCGGGAAGCTCTGCAACGCCGAGTAGATCCGGGTGACGAACACGAAATGCCGGGCCGGTACGCCGATCAGTTGCGGCACCTCGAACGTCGAGATCGACTGGACGAACATGAGAAGCGCGGCCGAGAGGATTGCCGGGCGCGCCATGCGCAACGTGATCGCCCGGAACGTACGCAGCGGTGACGAGCCCGACGCGAGCGCGGCTTCCTCCAGCGACGAGTCGACCGATGTGAACGCGGCCGTGCCCATCAGGTAGGCGACCGGGATGACGTGAATCGACTGGACGAACACCATCCCGGTCAACGAGAACACGTTGAAGATCGGAAAGTGGATGTTGCGCAGCGCGACGTTGATCGGGCCGCGCTCGGGCGATAGCAGCAGACTCCAGGCGACCGTGTTGAGAATGCCGGGAACGATCAGTGGTATCAGTGCCGCGACGCGGGCGAATGCCTTGGCCGGCGTATTCGTCCGTACGACTAGCCAGGCCAGCCCGAACCCGACGACGGTCGACACGATCGCGGTCGCGGCCGCGTAGATGAACGAATTCGCGATGAGCGAGCCGGTCCCGGCCTCACTGAACGTCTCGGACGTAGTTATGCAGAGTCCACGTGCTCGGGGTGAAGCCCAGGAAATCGCTCTGCACGCTTGCGTAGAGCATCGTTCCGACCGGAACGAGCGCGAGATAGGCGACCGCGATCGCGGCGACGGCGAGGGTGATGTAGCGAGGCTCGACGAAGTCGCGCCAGTTGCGCCGGCGGCGCGGGAGGGATTCGACGACGGTAGCGGTGGTGGTCGGTTGGTCTGCCAGCAATGCCATCCGTACGTTCCCATCGTTGTCCGGTGGTGTCGTGCACACCGTCCGCGGTCGCTCGGACGTTGCTGTAACAAGGGCCTTCACAGCAGCGCTGGGGCAGGGCTCGCGCCCTGCCCCAGCCGCCGTCACGGTGCCTGTAGGGCCGACTTCATCTCGGCGAGCTCCTGGTTGTATTGGGCGCTCGGCAGGTTCGGGTCACCCCAGGCCGGGGGCCACTTGGTTTCGTTCCACACGCTCGCGTCGTTCGTGACGTCCGTACGGATCGACGTGTGGTTGGTGATGTCCGAGACGGCCTGTTGACCGTTCTGCGAAACCATCCAGTCGTCGAACAGTCGGGCCGCCGCCGCGTGCGGCGAGTTCTTCACGACGTCGATGAGTGTCAGCGACGTCGGCAGCGGATTCGAGTTGAAGAACGTCGAGGTTGTTCGGGTTCTTCTTGATCTCGCTCGCTGACTTGTATCCATACGCGGTAGCGGCGGCCGCGGGTTCGCCGGCCTCCACGTCGGTGATCGCCTGCGTGTGACTCGAGACGAAGACAGGCTTGTTGGCGCCGAGAGCCTTCAACAGCGCCAGCGCCTGGTCGTGTCCCATACCCTTGATCAGGCTGTCGTACCAGTTCACGGCACCCGGGTCAATCGAGAACTGACCCTTCCATGCCGGCTTCGTCAGGTCTTCCCAAGATGTCGGAACTGGGAGATTCTTCTGCTTCACCACCGTCGGGTTGTAGGCGATGACGGTCGTGACCAGGTAGACGATGCCCTGGTAGCCGGACGGCATGGACAGCCCGGACGGCAACGGCGGAAGGTCTTTCGGGGTGTACGGCTGCAGCACGCCGGCCTGCAGGAGCTGCGCGATCTGAGGCGAGTCACCCGACACGACGTCCGCACTGTACTGGTGGCCGCGCTGTTCGGTGATGATGCGGGCCGGGATCTGATCGGCCGACAACCGGAGCGCGTTGACCTTCACGTTCGGATAGATCTTGTTGAACGCGGCGACCATTGGCTGCACGTCATCGTCGGCGAATGTGGTGTACCAGGTTACCGAGCCTTCCTTGGCAGCCTGTGCGGCGAGCTGGTCGGTGCTGAGCGCGTCGAGCGTCGAACTCGGCTGCGCTGCCTGCGCGCCGGTGCCGGCGCTGGAGCCGCACGCGGCCATACCGACCGCGAGCGCGGCAACCAGCACGGGCGCCAATGCCCGGGTCAGCCTTCCCGTTGCTCTCATTGCGTGATCCCTTCCAGTGAATCGAGCCAATGAATCGAGCGGATGCGCAGGGGTGTGGATCAGGCCATATCGTGACCGATCAGGCGGGCCGGGCTGCCGGTGGGTGGTTCCGACGTCGGCCGTGTGATGGATCACGGCGCAGCACTCTGGAGTATCGTCATAAGGTAGGACCATTTGTCAATGGGACGTTACGAAGCAGTGACATGACCATGTCTGTTGGATGGCTCGTCACCGCGTACCAGCAGTCGGATGGCAAAGGCGACCTGGCCAGTGTTGTCAGTGTCCAATGGTATTACGATTTGCCTTAAAGCCGTATAGTCTCTCTGGGCCGGCGCGGCGATACCTCCGCGCCGGATGGACCAGCCTCGCGTTGCGGGGCTGACGGGTCGAGACTGTGGCCACACCGCACGGGTCGGCGAAAGGCGGGCGAGGATGCTCAGGCAGGACATCAACGAGCTGTTGACGCAGACCGGACCGGGCACCGCGATGGGTGATCTGTTCCGGCAGTATTGGATCCCGGCCCTGCTCGCCGATGAATTGCCGGAACCAGGCTGTCCGCCGGTGCGCGTCAAGTTGCTGTCCGAGCGCATGATCGCGTTTCGGGACAGCGAGGGCCGGTACGGGCTGATGGACGAGTTCTGTGCCCATCGCGGCGCTTCGCTGTGGTTCGGCAATAACGAGGCTGGCGGGTTGCGGTGCGCTTATCACGGCTGGAAGTACGACGTGACCGGCCAATGCATCGAGGTGCCGTCGGAGCCGGACAACTCGGGTTTCTGCACCAAGGTCAAGCTCACCTCCTACCCGCTGATCCGGGTCGGTGACGTGCTGTGGACGTACATGGGTGATCCCGCAACCCAACCGGAGCCGCCGGAGTTCGAGTGGGTGACGGTGCCGTCCGAGCAGACGTACACATCGAAGCGGTGGCAAGAGAGCAACTGGTTGCAGGCGCTCGAGGGCGGGATCGATTCGAGTCACGTGTCGTGGCTCCACTCGGACGGGCTCAAAAATGATCCGCTGTTCAAGGGTTCCAAGGGCAACGAATACAACCTGAACGACATGCGACCGTTCTTCGAAGTGGTCGAGTCCGACGGCGGCCTGCTCGTCGGCGTTCGGCGCAACGCTGAGGAGGGCCACTACTACTGGCGCATCACGCCGTGGGTAATGCCCGCGTTCACCATGGTTCCGCCGCGGGGCGACCATCCGGTGCACGGGCACTTCTGGGTGCCGATCGACGACGAGAACTGCTGGGTCTTCACGTTCGACTATCTGCCGACGCGGGCGATCACCGCGGACGAGTTGCAGGCGATGAAGGACGGCCGCGGGGTGCACAACGAATATGTGCCTGGCACGTTCCGCCCGTTGCAGAACAAGGACAATGACTACCTGATGGATCGCGACGCGCAACGCCGTGGGGAGACGTTCTCCGGCATCAAGGGCATCGCCATGCAGGATGCGTCATTGCAGGAGAGCATGGGCCCGATCGTCGACCGGACGAAGGAGCGTCTGGTGTCCGCCGACAGCGGCATCATCAAAGCCCGCCGCAAGCTCGTCCAGGCCGCGCAGGCGCTGCGCGACGAGGGCACGGTGCCGCCGGGCGTGGACACCGCCCATCACCGCATTCGGTCGGTGTCGATCGTCCTGCCGAAGGAGGAGTCCTTCCTTGAGTCCTGCCGCGATGCCCTCACCGCGACCCCCGGTGTCCGGCAAACCTCCGTCTGAGATGGCGATGCGACCGACGCTGCTGAATAGCTGTGCCTGGGCGGCGACCGCCGCGGAGGCCCGGTTTCGCATCAATGGCGCGCCGCAGACACCGCGAGCATCGCGCATCGTAGCGTTGGACGCCGGTGCGGCCGTCGTCGTGCGGGAGCTTTCCGGCCAATCCTGGCGCGGTACGAGATTCTTGAGCTACGACGCGAGCCGGAGCGACGGCCAACCCGCGCCCGACGGAGCGCTGGCGGACATCGTGCTCGATGCCTCCGACGGGCCGGTCCGGCTGAGCGATGAGTTGATCGACGCCGACTTCATGATGATGATCGCGACGGCCGGAGACGGCGCGACCGCCGCGACCGCGATCGGCGATGCCTGTGCGTTGCGCGGCATCATGACCGCCGGAGTCATTCTCGGCCGCGACCATGACGTAGACGCGGCGATCACCGCCCTCCGACCGCACGCGCGGGTGTTGCTGGTGACGAACGACAAGAACGACGTCGCCGAGATCATGTCGGCGGTGGGCGCATGAACGACACCGGGAACGTGACCGTCTCGTCACTGGCGGAGATGAAACGTACTGGCCGGAAGATTGTCGCCGTTGTGGCGTGGGACTTCCAGATGGCGCGCATTGTCGATCGGGTCGGTGTCGACATTGTGTCCGTCGGTGACACCGTCGGCATGAACCTCTGGGGCCAATCGAATCCGTTCGAGATCACCATGGACCAGATGGTGGTGGTGTCCCAGGCGGTGCGCCGCGGGGTGGGCCGAGCGTTGGTGAGCGCCGACTTCCCGTACGGCCCGCTGCAGGAGGGGACGGCGAGCGCTGTCCAGGCGGCGATCCGACTCGTCAAGGAGGCGGGGGTCGACGTCATCAAGCTCGACGGCGCGGCTGACTTTCCGGAGGCGGTGACCGCGCTCGAACGTGCCGGCATCCCGGTATGGGCCCAATTCGGCATCACACCGCAGAACGCGCTGCGGCTTGGCCTTGACTACGCCTCGATGGCTCGGCCCGGCGCACAGGTGCCAGCCGAAATGGCCGATGAGCTTGTGGCGCAGGCGAAACGCCTGGAGGCAGCCGGTGCGTCGCTCCTCGACTTCACGAACTCCGGTCCGGTCGTGGGGCCGGAAGTCGTCCGCGCCGTTTCGATCCCGGTGCTGGGCGGATTCGGTGGCGGTCCATGGCTCGACGGTCGGGTGCGGATGGCGCATGCCGCAATCGGGTACGCCGCGGGCGGCATCGACGACCCGCCGGACACGTACGCCAATGTCGCCCGGATCTCGTACGACGCGATCACGGCGTACGCCGACGATGTGCGGGCCGGGCGGCAGATCCGGGGCGGCATCCCGATCGCACCAGCGAGCTGACCGTGTCAACGGCCACGATCGACGGCATTGCCACACGCTACGAGGTGGCCGGGTCCGGTCCACCGCTGCTCATGTATTCGCCGGGCGGCTTCGACTCACGGTTGGAGAATTGGTCCTCGCTCGGCATCTACCAGCGCATCGGATTGCTGGCCGAGTTGACTCGCCACTACACATGCATCACGTTCGACCGGCGCGAGTCGGGCCGGTCCGGTGGCCGCGTCGAGCGGCTGGGCTGGGATGCGTACGTACGTCAGGGGGTCGGGCTGCTCGACCACCTCGACGTCGACCGGGCCCATCTGATGGGCGGTTGTGTCGGCTGTTCGTCGGTCGTCGCACTGGCGATCGCCCATCCCGATCGCGTACACAGCATGGTGCTGTATTCGCCGGCCGGCGGCGCCCGATACCGGATGGCCCAGCATGCGCGATTCGCCGATCACGCCGCCTTCGTCCGGTCGGCGGGACTCGATGGCGTGGTGGAACTGGCGTGGTCGCACGATCTCGGCTTCACGAAGGATCCGCGGGTCGGTCCGTGGGCGACCGTGATCCGGACGGACAGCGCGTTCGCGGATGGCTACGCGCAACTCGATCCGCAGCGATATCTGTCGACGGTCGCGGGCATCGCGCGGGTGATGTACGACCGCGACACGATGCCGGGCGCCGAGCCTGAGGATTTGATGGCGCTTGACGTGCCGGCGCTGATCGTGCCCGGCCAGGACGCATCCCATGCCACGTCGGCCGCCCGATACCTCGACGAGTGTCTACCCCGTTCGGATTACTGGGACGTCCCGGTCAGCGCCCAGACCGCCGACACCGCGCCGGCGCGTGTCGTGCAGTTCCTCGCGGATCACTGACACCCGATCACTGACGGTCCCCGGCCACTGACAGCCCCGATCACTGGCCACGCTGAGCTAAACCGCAACGTCCCGGTGTCCGCACGATCGATGTTCCAGGGCCGCGATCTGGTCGAGCCGATCCTGATGACGGCCGCGCTTGAACGCGGTCGTGAGCCAGACGTCGGTGAGCTCCTCGGCCAGTTCCGGCGCGACGACCTTGGCCCCGATCACCAGCACGTTGGAGTCGTTGTGAGCACGGGATATCTCGGTGGTGAAGCGGTCGTGGCACAGTCCCGCCCGTACCCCTCTTATCTTGTTGCACGCGATGTGCTCGCCCTGACCGCTGCCGCCAACCACGATGGCGCGGTCGGCGCGGCCGTCGACGACTCGATCGCAGACGTCCGCGCAGAGCGGCGGATAGTCGATGACGTCGTCTGCGGCGCCGAACCCACCGCGGTCCTCCACCTCGTGGCCCGCCGCGGTCAGGCGGTCGATGAGGCGAGCCTTGAGGGCGAGACCGTTGTGGTCGGCGGCGATGGCAATGCGCATGGTCTACCTCCCGAGGTGGACGGTGGCTGCCGGCAAAGGCGGCTCACGCGATGAGATCCCGCGCACCTGTGGCGAAAAGCTCGTCCACCGCCGGCCGTTCGGGCAGGATGTGCTGGTTCACCGCGTGACCGATGAGCTCCTCGATGACCAGACGATTCGGTTCGATGCCGTAGGGAAGCGGGTCCGCGCCGGTGATCTCCATGACCCGCTCGTTCATCACGTCGGTCGACGTCAACGGCGTGATCTCGCCCGCGCGCAACGCGGCCAGGTAGCGGTTCTTGGACTCGGCGAAGGCGCCGAACAGATCGCCGGCGAGATCGGGGTAGGCGGCGAGCAACTCGTCCTTGACGACGATGAGATGGTTGATCGGATAGTGGCCGCGCGTCGCCAATGCGCTGTAGCCGGCGTCGTCCGCGTCCGGGATCAACCGTGCCACATTCGGGTGGTCCGTTTCCACGCCGATCGCGGCGGCCAGGTCGCCCGAGACCAACAGGTCAGTGAGGTTGGCGCCAGGCGGCATCGGTACGACGTTCGCCGGCGCCTGGTATTCGGCCACGTGTTCGTCGCCGGACAGCACCCAGGTGATGCGGTCGAGGTCGACTCCATACTCGTCGTGCAAGATGCCGCGTGCCCACACGCCGGTCGTCACCGTATAACCGCGGTTGACGCCGACGCGGCGGCCCTCCAGATCCTTCGGATGGCGGATGCCGGCGTTCGTGTTGACCGCGATCGCACCGTGGTGGAAGCCACGCACCAAAAAGATGGGCAGCGCGGTGAACGGCTTCCCGTACGCCCGTGCGCTCATGTACGTCGTGATCGCCATCTCGGTCACGTCGAATTCGAGCCCCCGAACCATCCGGCGGAACGCGTTGACGAGAACGGGCACCTCTTCGAACTCGAGGCGGAATTGTCGCGGCGTCACCTCGCCGGCCTTGAGCGCTCGGTTATTCCCCTGCGTCCGGGTCACCGTCCTGAGGCTCGTCGTCGACATCGGGCATCCCTCCCAGGACTCGGCCGTCACGTGCGGATCACGTCGCGCGGATCGACCGGCGGACCGCCGCTTGGTACGATAGCAAATTGTTAGACCATTGTGAGTACGGGATCACGCAGGGGAGCATTCATGGCGGGCAGTGTGCTGGCGGCGGTCCGAACGGCGCCCGGCCGGACCGAGTTTCGTGAGTTCCCCATGCCCGACATTCCCGACGACAGCGCCCTCCTCCGGGTCGAGGTGGCCGGGATCTGCGGCACTGACGTGAAGATGTACGGCAAACCGCCATACGCGGATCCCGTCATCATGGGGCACGAAAACATCGGCGTGGTCGAGCGCGCCGGCCGCGGGTTCACCGAGCGCCACGGTTTCGTCGACGGCGACCGGGTGTTCGTCGAGCACTACATCGGGTGCTTCCGGTGCGAGTGGTGCCATCGCGGCGAATACCGTCACTGCGAAGCGACCGACTGGCGCACGAACCCGGATGCCCGTCGCTATGGCTACACGACGTCGAACAACCCGTACCACCTCTGGGGCGGGTTCGCACAGTACATGTATCTGCCCTGGAACTCGGTGGTGCACAAGGTGCCCGACAACGTTTCGGCCGAGTTGGCCGGCATCGTCACGCCGATGTCGAATGGCATCGAGTGGGCACTCGTCGACGGCGACGTCGGCTACAACTCCACCGTGCTGATCCAGGGACCGGGCCAACAGGGGTTGTCGCAAACCGTTGCTTGCAAGCAGGCCGGAGCGTCGCTCATCATCGTGACCGGCACGACGCGTGACGCGGCACGGCTGGAACTCGCCAAGACGCTCGGCGCCGACCACGTCATTGACATCCAGGTCGAGGATCCGCTCGAGCGCATCCTCGACGTCACTGGCGGCAAGGGTGTCGACGTCGTTCTCGACTGCACATCGGGAGCCGGAGTGAAGCCCGTCCTGCTGGGCGTCGAGGCGTTGAAGCGCCGGGCCGGCACCCTGCTGATCCAAGGCGAGATGTCGTCCTTCCCCGACTTTCCGATCAAGAAGGTCACCGAGAAGGCCATCACCATCAAGAGCGCACGTGGGCACAGCTATCACTCCTGCGAACTCGCGCTCGCCCAGCTTGCGTCGCACCGATTTCCGCTGGATCTGTTGACCACGCACACGTACGGTCTCGCGGACGTCGACCGGGCGATCCGATCCGTCGGTGGCGAGGTCGACGACGGCGTCATCCACGTGTCGCTACTGCCTTGGCAGGGGCTCGGTTAACCGGACCGGCATGGGCAGATTGTGGTCGCGCGCCGCCGACGCGGCTCCGTCAGGCAATAAGTGAGTCTCGCCGTCAGGCAACAAGAGAGGCAGGCACCGATGCCGGTCGTTGTCCGCAACCCACCGCGTGCGCCGCGTGCGGTCGCCGATGCCTTCATCGGGTACGGAGTTGCCACCGTGCACGAGGCCCAGGGCCGAAGCGGGCTGCTCACCCCGGACATAACACCGATCTATCCGGGCGCCCACATTGCCGGCACCGCGGTGACGGTGAGCGTCCCGCCCGCCGACAACTGGATGATCCATGTCGCCGTCGAACAGTGCGGCGACGGCGACATCCTCGTGGTGGCTCCGACATCCTTCTCCGACGCCGGCTACTTCGGCGAACTTCTCGCCACGGCGTTGCGCGCCCGCGGCGTGCGTGGCCTGGTCATCGACGCCGGCTGCCGCGACGTGGCCGAGCTGACCGAGATGAGATTCCCGGTCTGGTCGGCCTGTGTGTCCGCCACCGGCACGGTGAAGGAGACGCTCGGCAACGTGAACCTGCCCGTTGTCTGTGCCGGCCAACGGATCGAGCCCGGCGACGTGATCGTGGCCGACGACGACGGTGTCGTCGTGGTGTCGCGGGCGACGGCCGCGGACGTGCTGGCGGCTTCGCGTGCGCGTGAGGACAAGGAGGCGGCGGTCCGTACGCGCTATGCGTCGGGTGAACTCAGCCTCGATGTGTCGAACATGCGAGAGGCATTGGCCGCCAAGGGACTCGTATACGTCGACGCGTCGTCGGGGGACCAGACATGATCATCGACTGCCATGGGCACTACACCACCACACCGCCGGCCCACAAAGCGTTTCGCGCCGCCCAACTGGCGACGCTCCGTGATCCGAGCGCTCCGACGCCCTCGACCGCCGACATCAGTGACGACGAGGTGATCGAGAGCATCGAGACGAACCAGTTGAGCGTGCTCCGCGAACGAGGCGGAGATCTGATGATCTTCTCGCCGCAGGCGTCCGCCATGGAGCATCACGTCGCCGATGCAGCGATAGCGCGGGAGTGGGCGCGGTCGTCCAACGATCTCGTCCACCGCGTCACGTCGCTGTTCCCGCGTCACTTCGCCGGCGTCTGCCAGCTTCCGCAAACGCCGAATGGCGACCTCAATGACTCGGTGCAGGAGCTCCGGCGGTGTGTGAACGACCTCGGTTTCGTGGGCGCCAATCTCAACCCGGATCCGTCCGGAGGCTTCTGGACCGGTCGGCCGATGACTGATCCGTCGTGGTACCCGATATATGAGGCGCTCGTCGACCTTGACGTACCAGCGATGATCCACGTTTCGTCGTCGTGCAACGACAACTTCTTCGCGCTCGGGGCGCACTACCTCAACGCCGATACAACCGTGTTCATGCAGTTGATCGAGGGCGATCTGTTCAAGGAGTTCCCGACGCTCCGATTCGTCATCCCGCACGGCGGCGGCGCGGTGCCCTATCACTGGGGCCGGTTTCGCGGTCTCGCCGACCGGCTCGGGCGGCCGCCGTTGGACGAGCATCTGATGAGCAACGTCTTCTTCGACACCTGCGTCTACCACCAGGCCGGTATCGATCTCCTGCTGCGCGTCGTCAACACGGACAACGTTCTGTTCGCCTCGGAGATGATCGGTGCCGTACGCGGTATCGATCCTGAATCCGGATTCCACTGGGACGACACGAAGCGGTACATCGACGCCGCCGGCGTGTCGGAGGCCGACCGGCACAAGCTGTTCGAATCGAACGTCCGGCGGGTCTATCCGCGGCTGGACCCCATCCTGAAGGCGGGCGGTTGGCTGTGACCGACGACGAAAGCGTTCGCCGGGTCGGCATCGTCGGCCTCGGCGCGATGGGCCGTCCCATCGCTGAGCGCCTGGCCGAGGCCGGCTTCGACGTATGCGGGTTTGACCTCGCGGCCGACGCGCAAGCAACCGGAGTGCGCGCAGCGGCCGACCTGAGCGACGTGGCGGCGTCCGATGTCGCGTTCGTGATGGTGCCGTTCGACGACGACGTCACCAAGGTCGTTGCCGGCGACGGTGGGCTGATCGCCACCGGGCATCCTGGCTTGGCCATCGTCATCAGCGCCTCGGTCCGGCCGGAGACCTGCCGTGAGCTCGCCGAGCTGGCGCGACCGGCCGGGATCCACGTGATCGATGCCGCGCTCACCGGTGGCATTCGAGGCGCAATGGCCGGCACGATCAATTTACTCGTCGGCGGCGAACCGTCGATTGTCGAGCGGCTGCGACCGGTCTTCCTCGCCTTCTCGAAGAACTACCACGTGCTGGGGGGCGTGGGCGCCGGCCAGATCGCCAAGACCGCCAGCAACTTGATCCATTGGGCCGAGATCGTGGCCATCGAGGAGGCCTTTCAGATGGCCGCAAAGCTTGGTGTGTCGCCGGCCGCGTTGCGGGCCGCGCTCGTCGAAGGTGGGACCGACAGCGCCACCATGCGCGAACTCGAACTCATGCGCTTCTCCTGGTATGCCAAGGACATCGCGATCGCGCATCAGATGGCCGACGAGGTTCGGATGAGCCTGCCGGTCGCGACGCTCGCCCGAGCACTCATGGACGGCGTGTCGGTGGAGTCGGTCCGAGAGTTGCTCGCCTGACGTCTCTCGCGTCGGGCTGCGTCGTCCCAGCGCGCCCTATCGAGCCGCTGCTCCGACCGCCAGCGCCGCCCGGCCGGCGGCCATGATGTCGGCCAACTGGGCGACGTGCTCGGCGGTTGGATCGACGAGCGGCGGACGTACGCCGCCGAGGTCGAGTCCGGCGATGCGCGAGCCGGCCTTGATCAGTGACACCGCATAGCCCGGCACCTGTGCCCGCAATGCCGCGAACGGCAGGAAGAACGATGCCAGCAGCCGCTGGATCCTCGCCTCATCCTGTGCGCGTACTGCCCGGAAGAACGCTGTCGCCAACTCTGGCATGAAGTTGAGCACAGCGGAGGAGTAGGACGCCACACCGATCGCTTCGTAGGCCTGGACCGACAGCTCGGCCGTCGGAAGACCGTTCAAGAAGGTGAAGTCGTCGGCGCGTAGGTGTCCACTCGTCCGTACGGCGGTGACCTCGCGGAGCATGGTGTCGACGTCGCCAACGCCATCCTTGAGCCCGATCACCGAGGGCAGATCGAGCAGTGCAATCGCAGTTGTCGGGTCCAGCCGGGCGTTGTCGCGCTGGTAGACGACAACCGGAAGCGGCGAACCCTCGGTGACGTACGCGATGTGCCGGAGCACACCGGCCGGCGGCGCCGATACCAGATAGGGCGGCATCAACAACACGCCGTCGCAGCCGGCCGCGGCGGCGAGGCCGATGCCCTCGCGCGCAACCTTGGGACCGCCGCCGACGCCGGCAAACACCGGAATCCGGCCGTCGATGACGTTTGCGGCCGTGCGAATGACCGTCTGCCACTCGGCCACGCTCAACCCGGTGAACTCGCCGGTGCCGCAGGCAACGAACACCGCCGACGGATTATGCGCGAGCAGTGTCTCCAGATGCACGCCGAACGCCGCGAAGTCGACCTCATCGTCCGCGGTGAACGGTGTCAGCGGAAACGCGAGCAGACCATCAAGACGCATCGAGCATGTCCAATCAAGGCAGGATATCCGGCCCTCAGCCTATCGAAGGGTCGGACGGCTGCGACTTCGCGCGGCCCGCACAGTGGCCAATCATGCCGGTCATAGCGTGGCGACGAGCGAGCGCATCGCCGACCGGTCGCGGTCCGAGGCCAGCCCGGCGTGATAGAGCCGCACACCGGTCGCGCCCGCGCGCATCGCCGCTTGGCCGCGATCGATCAACGTGTACGGATCGCCGCCCAGCCCCGCCACGGCAAGGACATTCGCGTGTACGGGAATGCCGGCACCGAGCGACGCAGCGACCGAACCGTGGTCGGTCCAACAGTTGACCACCAATGCGTCCGGGCTCGTCCGGTGCCCAGCGCGATCGCCCGCATCCATGTCGAGGCCGGTGAACGCGGTCGTCGTGGTCGGATTCGGGCTGGCGTGCAACGCAACTCGCCACTCCGGTCGCGGGGCTCGAATGCGTTCGATCACCGCGGCCCGAAAGCGCTCGGCTATCGCTCGGCGAACGCCCGCGACCATGGGCGCCTGCTCGCCGGGCAGGTTGATACCGGAGGCGTCGACTGTCGCGATCCCGTCAAGCGGGCCGTCGAGCGCGTTCCGTACGTCACGGCGTAGCCGAATGGCGTTGAGACCGGCCGCGGTGTAGCTGACGACGCATGCGCTACAGAAGCACAGCGACAATAGATACCGGCCGTCGGCCGAATCGGGCAGCGTCGCCTTGTCGTGAGCGCACATGTGATCGACGCCATACCAGCCGCACGCTTCGAGTTCGATCCCGGCAAGGCCGTCGAGTTCGGTGACCTCCTCGGCCACCGTGGTGGCGTACGACACGACCTCGTCGTACGCCGGGCACAGCGCCCACGGATACCGGTCACCGTACGCGTTCACGACACTGAACCGCTGATCGCCGCCGAGGCGGTCGACGTGGTTGAGCACGACCCAGGCGTGAACATCGAGTCCACTGGCGCGTAACGCCTCCGCCGCTTCGATGAAGGAACCGTCGGCCGCCGACAACGCGATTGGTGCGCCACGCCAGCGCGAACCGTTCAGTGGAACGTACGCCGCCGTCCGTTCGGCGGTGACGATCCGATGACGTGGGTGGTGTGGCGTCACCGCGCGGGTGGCGTGATACACGGCGGCGAGCGTCACCTCGGCCAATCCCAGGGCGGCCAACCGTTGGGCCGCATCTGGATCGCCGGCGACATCCCAGGGATACAGGTACGCAGCGGTCACCGGCCGCGCCACGCCACCCATCAGAATCGCGGCCTGGCGCCGGTCCAGCCCGGCACGACGGCCCGCATCGGCGTCACGTCGTCGCGCCGCCGGATGCCACACCGTACGTATTGCTCGTGGAGGCGGCCCAGCGCGTCCTCGTCGAGGGTGACTCCGAGACCCGGACCCACCGGCACGGCCACTTTGCCGTCGCGGATCATCACCGATCCCGGCTCGATCACATCCTCGACCTGCCACGGCGAGTGCGTGTCACAGGCGTACGTGAGCAGCGGCGTCGCGGCGGCCAGATGCGTCATGGCAGCGAGGCTGATGCCCAGATGGGTGTTCGAGTGCATCGACAAGCCGAGTCCGAAGGTCTCACAAATGGCGGCGAGATCGAGCGACGCGCGAAAGCCGCCCCAGAAGTGATGATCGGACAGCACGATACGTACGGCATCCGCCGCAACTGCCTCCGGAACGTCGGCGAACGTCGTCACGCACATGTTGGTGGCCAACGGGATCGGCGTTTTTGCCGCCACCGACGCCATCCCGGCGATCCCGTCGGTCGGATCCTCCAGGTATTCGAGGATGCCGTCGAGGCGTTCCGCGACGGCAAGACTTGTCGGCACGGTCCAGTTCGCGTTCGGGTCGATGCGCAGCGGGTGGTCCGGAAACTCGGCCCGCAGCGCTTCGATGGCCGCGATCTCCTCATCCGGCGGGAAGACGCCACCCTTGAGCTTCAGCGAACCGAAACCGTGTGTCGCGACGAGCTGGCGGGCCTGCGCGACAATGCCGTCCGGGTCGAGCGCGGCGCCGAAATGGTCTGGTTCGGCGCCCGGATGCCCCGCCCACTTGTAGAACAGATAGGCACTGAACGGTACGGCCGGCCGCACGGCTCCGCCGAGCAGATCGCACACCCGGAGTCCGGTCGCCTTGCCCTGGATGTCAAACAGCGCGACCTCGAAGGCGGCAACCGTGGCCGCGACTGCCTTGGCCACGCTGGCGACACCGATCAATTCGGTCGGCGTATCGGCCTCGACACCGGCGAGCGTGGCGGACACGCGTCGGGTCAGGCCGTGGATGTCGAAGACGTCCAGCCCGATGAGGGCCGGAATCACGCGTCGCAGCCGATCGAGCGTCGGATCATCGCCGTACGCCTCGGCGAGGCCCGTGATGCCCGCGTCCGTGTGCACCTGGACCACCGCCCGCAGGGCGTACGGCTGATGGACGCCGACCGAGTTCAGCAGTGGGGGATCGACGACCGCGACCGGCGTCATGGTTGCGCTGACTACATGCAGACCACGCGTGGTAGCGGTCGATCCGATCATCGACTCAGTATCTACGGCGGCGAACATGCGGCGATTGCTGGGTCGGCTGCCACGCGGACGACCGTTGGGTCGGCCGACGCCCGCGCAACGACGGGTCGACCGACCCATTCCGGTCAGGCCGACGCCGGCACGCGGGGGAGATCGGCCACGAATTCGCTGAGCTGCTCGCTCGTCAACTCGTGATCGACGAGTTCGCCGGCCAGATATGCGCCGTAGGCGGCGAGATCGAGGTGTCCATGACCGCACAGTGCGGTGAGGATCACCTTCGGCTCGCCGGTTTCCTTGCACCGCAACGCTTCCTCGATGCAGGCCGCGAGCGCGTGCGTCGGTTCCGGTGCCGGGATGATGCCCTCGGTCCGCGCGAACTGGATGCCCGCTTCGAAGCACTCGCGTTGGGTCTTCGCGACCGCCTCGATCAGACCCGACTCGTAGATGTGCGAAACCAGCGGCGACATGCCGTGGTAGCGCAGGCCGCCGGCGTGGATCGGGTCGGGGATGAATTCATGACCGAGCGTGTACATCTTCATCAGCGGCGTCATGCCGGCCGTGTCGCCGAAGTCATACGCGTACGTGCCTTTGGTCAGCGACGGGCAACTGGCCGGCTCGACGGCTCGGATCGTGACGTCCATCCGCCCGTCCAGCTTCTCGCGCAGGAACGGGAAGGCGAGCCCGGCGAAGTTCGATCCGCCGCCGGTGCAGCCGACGATCAAGTCCGGCGTCATGCCAACCTGGGCGAACTGGGCCAGCGCCTCCTGCCCGATAACGGTCTGATGGAGCAGCACGTGGTTCAGCACACTGCCCAATGCGTAATTCGTGGTCGGGTCCTGCGCCGCGACCTCGACCGCCTCGGAGATGGCGATGCCGAGGCTGCCGGGCGAGTCTGGATGCTCGGCCAGAACGGCCCGCCCGGCCGCGGTCAACGTCGACGGCGATGGGTGGATCGTGCCGCCGAACGTCTCGATCATGATCTTCCGGTACGGCTTCTGGTCGTAGGACGCGCGAACCTGCCAAATTTCTGCGTCCAGACCGAACTGCGCACAGGCGAACGCGAGCGCGGTGCCCCACTGGCCGGCACCGGTCTCGGTGGTGAGTCGCCGGATGCCGGCCTGCGCGTTGTAATACGCCTGTGCCACGGCTGTGTTCGGCTTGTGCGAACCGGCCGGCGACACGCCCTCGTACTTGTAGAAGATCTTGGCCGGAGTCCCGAGCGCCTTCTCCAGGCGGTGCGCCCGATACAGCGGCGACGGCCGCCACAACCGGTAAACGTCGAGCACCTCGTCCGGGATGTCGATGTATCGGTCGGTGGATACCTCTTGCAGGATCAGCGCCATCGGGAACAACGGCGCAAGGTCGTCCGGTCCGACGGGCTGCAATGTGCCGGGGTGCAACACCGGCGGAGGCGGCGTCGGCAGGTCGGCGAGGATGTTGTACCACTGCCGCGGGATCTCGGACTCGGCGAGCAGGATCTTGGTGGCTTCGTCAGCTGTGGTCATCTCGTCAACCTAGCCCGATCGACTCGCCCCCGGCAGACCCAATTGGGTCGGTTCGTGGCGGATCGGCTGGCCGACTCGTGACCGGTTGGCGGCCGTCGACTGGCTACGTACAGGGCATGAAGAACCGGACCGCAACGCCATGCTCGCTGCTCGCGATCGACAGGCGCCGGCAGCGGCGCCGCACGATCCACAGCCCTCGCCCACCGATCGACGTCGCCGTCGCCGTCGGAGGCTCCTCGCGCGTGTGCGCGGGCAGTCCGGGGCCACAGTCGCGGACTTCGACCGATACGCCGTCGGGCTGCGAGACCATCGTGAGCGTGCCGCTGCCACCGCCGTGGCGGATAGCGTTCGTCGCGATTTCGTTGACGACGAGGACGAGATCGTCCGTACGGGTAGGTGATAAACCGAGCCTTCGTCCGGCCCGTTCGACGAGCCGCCGAAGGCGCGGTAGATCGCCTCGGGCGAAGCGCTGCGTTACCGGGTCGTCGTCGTGCGCGCTGCAGGTCATCTCACGCGCCTCCCACGTCGATGGTCTTGCGGTAGCCATACCCGGCCGGGGCGGAAACAAATCCTGCCGGTACGCACGGCGTGGGGTGATCGACGGGATGCGTTGTCGACGGCGTTGTGCGATTGGCCAGTCCATAATACTGTTTGCTGGCAGGAGAGGAGCGCGATGTGACCGCGTACTGGACCGATCCCACCACCGCGACCGAATGGGCCAAGCGCGACGGGCAGCGCGAACTGCTGGCCACGGCACGGACGATCGCTACCGAAATCGTCGCCGGCGACCACGATGGTGCGATCACCATTCTCGACATCGGCAGCGGTCCCGGCGACTTTCTCGGTCATTTTCTCGAACGCTTTCCGGACGCACGGGCGATCTGGAGTGACATTTCGCCGGCGATGGCCGATATGGCGCGTCCACGTCTGGCCGGGTATGCCGATCGCATCACCTATCGCATCGCCGACATGACGGACTTCGACGCTCTGCCCGCAGGGATCGACGTCATCACGACGTCTCGCGCCGTCCACCACCTGGACCGCGACGGCCTCCGGGCGTTCTACCGTGCGGCGGCCGCACATCTCGCGCCGGGTGGATGGCTCATCAACCTGGATCACGTCGGTGCCAACGAGCCGTGGGACTCGCGGCTGCGGGCGGCCCGCAAGCGCCTGGTGCCGCGGGCGGCCGAGCAGACGCCGCATCACCACAACTATCCGTTGACCAGCGTCGCCGACCACATGGAGGCGTTCGCTGCGGGCGGCCTGACCGACGTCGACATCCCCTGGCGGGCCTACATCACGTGCTTGTTCATGGCCCGCCGGGCCGACGCCTGACCGGACGAGAATCTCGCCCGACCTATGGCGTATCGCGGCACAGCAGCCGCCAGTAGTCCTGCGCCTGGCGATGCCACCGGTCGTGGCAGTGATGGAAGGTGGCCGCGGCGGTCGGTCCGGGCCACTCGTGGTCGAGTAACTCCAGCGGTAGCGCGGGGTCAGCGAACGGGAAGTGCCGCCACGCCTGGACCAGCTCGACCTGAGCGGCGAAGACCGCGGCACCGCCGATGGGAGAGCGACGGGTGAAGTCAGCGATGAAGCTGTGGTAGGCCGCTTCGACCGACTGGAGCTGCCAGGCGGATCGCACGACGTGCAGCGGATCGCCGATAGCGGCCGACGGCCCCACCCACGACATCGCGTTGTGGCTGATGTTCAGATCGGAAATGATCTTTGAGACTTCGTCCACGACCGTGTCGTCCGGAGCGACCCACAGGCCGGGCGCGGGAGAGCCGAGACCGGCCCAGGTGAGACGCGTGCGCAGTTGGTGCCGGAGTTGGCGCTGGGTCTCCGGCACCGTGACCGCGATCACGAACCAGTTGCCGTTCCAGCGGCGTTGGGTGCGCATGAAGCCGTAGATTCTTGCGGCGCCGTCGTGCAAGAGGCGTCGGCCATCGTCGGAGAGTGTCCACCGGGTTCTCCGACCGATCCGTTCGCCGCTCAGTAGGCCTTCGGCCGCGGCCCGAGCGATGGCTTGACGGGCTGCCTTCTCTTCGACGTCGAGCGCGCCCATCGCGCCGACAAGCGACGCCGTCCAGACGACCGCGTGCCCGGGCAGTACGAACTCGCCGAGGATGGTCATCAGAAGCGAGCGTGCGCTGGTCGTGCCCGTGCTCCGGCGGCGGCCCGACCCTGCGTCGTGGCCCGACTCGACGACGTCGATCTGGTTGGCCGGGGCGGTCCGTCGGAAAATTGCTTCCCCGCCTGACTCTGCGACGCGGTCGCCCAGCGTCATCACCCCTCCTTCCTGATACGAGGTGGCCGCCGTTCCGTGGGGCCGTCGTTCCCGAGGCCGTCGTTCCTGATACATACGCATCACGATCGTGCGAGCAATTGTAGAATGATTCGGCGTCGTCTGTTCGCTTCGCTGAGGTCTGCCCGGAACCCACCGATACGATGAGCGCTGATTGTCTACGCAACCTTGACGGATGGCGAACAATCTGTAGAACATGGTAGCGGTGCTTCCACCGGTAGGAGGACAGCCGATGACCAGTCTCGCCATGCACGGATCGTCCGTGGATCCGGAGCATGTGGATCCGGAGCATGTGGATCCGGAGCACGTGGACGCCGGTGAGGCGGTGGCGTCCACCCACGTCGAATTTCGTACTGCACCCCAGACGTACCGTCATTGGCGCCTCGACGTCGACGGCGAGATCGCCACGCTGGCCATGGACGTCGACGAGCGTGGTGGTCTCGTCCCCGGATACGAGCTGAAGCTGAACTCCTACGACCTCGGCGTCGACATCGAGCTTTACGACGCGGTGCAGCGGCTCCGATTCGAGCACCCCGAGGTGCGTACGGTGATTGTGACGAGCACCAAGGACAAGACCTTCTGCGCGGGCGCGAACATCCGGATGCTGGCCGCATCGGCACACTCGTGGAAGGTGAACTTCTGCAAGTTCACCAACGAGACCCGCAACGGCATGGAGGATGCCAGCGCGCATTCGGGCCAGGTTTATCTCGCCGCGCTGAACGGGACGGCGTCCGGTGGTGGCTACGAGCTTGCACTCGCCTGCGACCACATCATGCTGATCGACGATCGATCGTCGGCGGTGTCGCTGCCCGAGTTGCCCCTGCTCGGCGTGCTACCGGGCACGGGCGGGCTGACCCGCATCGTCGACAAGCGACACGTACGACGCGATCGCGCGGACTACTTCTCGACAAAGTCGGAGGGCCTGGTCGCCAGGTTGGCCGCCGATTGGAATCTTATCGACGAGGCGGTGCCGCGGGCCAAATGGGCCGACGCCGTACGGGAACGGGCGGCCGACCTCGCCCGCCGATCGTCGCGACCCGTTGGTGCGACGGGGACCGCGCTCACGCCACTGGGCAAGACCCGAGAGGCCGACGCGATCGCTTACCGCTACATCAAGGCGACGCTCGACCGGTCGTCCGGCACCGTCGACATCACCGTCCGCGGACCGGAGTCGGACGCGCCGCCGGACGTCGCGGGCGTCCACGATCAAGGCGTCGACTTCTGGACCCTCGCGATGACCAGGGAACTCGATGATCTCATTCTGGATTTGCGTACGAACGAGATCGAGCTCGGCACGTGGGTGTTCCGTACGTCCGGCGACGTGGATCGTGTCCTCGCGTACGACACGCTGTTGCTGGACAACGCGGATGACTGGCTGGTCAACGAGATCGTGCTCTACCTCAAGCGCACGTTGAAGCGCCTCGACGTGACGAGTCGCAGTCTCATCGCGTTGATCGAGCCGGGGAGCTGCTTTGCCGGCTCGCTGTACGAGATCGCGCTCGCAGCCGACCGGTCGTTCCAGCTCTTCGGCGTGTTCGAGGAGATCGACCCGGATGCGACGCCGGCCGTCGTCGTCGTAGGCCCGATGAACACCGGTCCGCTGCCGATGGGCAACGGGCTGACCCGGCTGGCGACCCGCTTCTACGGCGACGGCGACGCGCTGGCCGCCGTGAGCCAGATAATCGGCGACCGGTTGGAAGCCGACGACGCCGAGGGCCTCGGCCTCGTGACGTTCGCGCCCGACGACATCGACTGGGCCGAGGAGGTCCGGATCGCCATCGAGGAGCGGGCCAGTTTCAGCCCCGATGCCCTCACCGGGCTCGAAGCGAATTACCGGTTCGCCGGCCCGGAGACGATCGAAACGAAGATCTTCGGGCGGCTGTCCGCGTGGCAGAACTGGATCTTCTACCGTCCGAACGCCTCCGGACCCGACGGAGCCCTGCGCAAGTTCGGCACCGGGCAGCGAGCCGATTTCGACCGGAAACGAGTCTGATCATGACCAATGTCGCGGACTACTCCGAGAAGATCCCGAATAACGTCGAGTTGCATGAGGATCGACGGCTGCAGCGCGCGTTGGAGTCCTGGCAGCCGAACTTCCTGAACTGGTGGGAGTCGATGGGGCCGACGCTGCCGACGCAGGACGTCTACCTGCGTACGGCGATCAACGTCGGCCGGCAGGGCTGGGCGCACTTCGGCCACGTTGCGATGAAGGACTACCGGTGGGGCATCTTCCTCGCCGAGCGCGACGCCGACCGGCGGATCGGTTTCGGTGAACACAAGGGCGAGCCGGCCTGGCAGAAGGTGCCGGGCGAGTATCGGGCCGAGTTGCAGCGCCTGATCGTCATCCAGGGTGACACCGAGCCGGCCTCGGTCGAGCAGCAGCGCAACCTCGGCGCCACCGCTCCGAGCCTCTATGACCTGCGCAACCTGTTCCAGGTCAACGTGGAGGAGGGCCGGCACCTGTGGGCGATGGTCTATCTTCTGCACGCCTATTTCGGCCGCGCCGGACGTGAGGAGGCCGAAGAGTTGCTGCACCGCAACTCCGGCTCCGAGGACGCGCCGCGCATCCTCGGCGCGTTCAACGAGGAGACGCCGGACTGGTTGTCGTTCTTCATGTTCACGTACTTCACCGACCGGGACGGCAAGTATCAGCTGGGCACGCTGAAGGAGTCCGCGTTCGACCCGTTGTCGCGCACGTGCGAATTCATGCTGAAGGAAGAAAGCCACCACATGTTCGTGGGCACGACCGGCATCGACCGCATCGTGGAACGTACGGTCCAGGTGATGCTCGAGCACGACACCGATGATGTTGCCGGGTACGGCGTGATTCCGCTCGACGTCATCCAGAAATACCTGAACTTCCACTACAGCGTCTCTCTCGACCTCTTCGGCGGCGAAACGTCGACGAACGTGGCGAATTACTACACCGCCGGCCTCAAGGGTCGATGGTCGGAGGACCGTCGCAAGGACGACCACCGCCTGACCGATGACTCCATCATGGTCGATTCGCTGAACGACGGCGATATCGGCCAGACCGAGGTGGCCGCGCTCGTCGGGCTCAACACCGATCTCCGGCGCGAGTACATCTCCGACTGCCGCAACGGCGTCAACCGGTGGAACAAGATCCTCGACGAGGCCGGCCTGCAACGTCGGCTCCGGCTGCCCAGCATCGCGTTCAACCGCAAGGTCGGAGCGTTCGCCGGCATCGAGGCGACGCCGGACGGTCAGATGATGCCGAGCGACGAGTGGCAGCAACGGAAGGGCCAATGGCTGCCGACCGACGTGGACAAGACCCACGTACGTTCGTTGATGCGGCCGGTGCACGAACGCGGCAAGATAGCGAGCTGGATCGCTCCACCCCGCAACGGCATCAACAACCAGCCGTTCGACTATGACTATGTCCATCTCCTCTAACGGGTCCACCTTCTTTGACGGGCGCGATTGCCATGGCAGAAGTTTTCAACGCCAGTCGATATCTGCTCGATCGGCACATCGACGGCGGTGCGGGCGCACGGCTCGCGCTGACCGGTGTCGGTGGCGACTACACGTACGCCGACCTGCACGATCGCGTCCGCCGGACGGCCGTCGCATTGCGTGGCCTCGGGCTGGGGCCGGAGCAGCGGATCCTGATCCTGATGGCAGACGGACCGGATCTCGTCATCTTGTTCCTGGCCGCACTGCGCATGGGTGCGATCCCGGTGCCGATATCGACGATGCTCCGCGCCGATGGCGTGGCCGAGTTGCTCGACGACTCCCGGGCACGGCTGCTCGCCGTCAGCCCGGCATTCGCGGAGATCGCGGCGAAAGCGATCGGCGAGCTCGGCGACGCCTCGGAGTTGCGGGGCATCCTCACCGCTGGCGCCGGCATCGATGCGATCGGCGGGCTGCCCGCCCATGACATCGACCAGCTGATCGCCGACGTCGAGGACGACGCGGACGCGGTCTACCGTACGAGCGCCGACTCGCCGGCCTTCTGGCTCTACACGTCCGGGACCACGGGCAAGGCGAAGGCCGCGATGCATCGGCACGGCGCCATCGAGGTCGTCTGCGAGACCTACGGTGCCCAGGTCCTCGGCATCCGGCCGGACGACCGGTGCCTGTCGGCGGCGAAGATCTTCTTCGCGTACGGCCTCGGAAACTCGCTGCTCTTCCCGCTCAGTGTCGGCGCCACGGCCATACTCGAACCGATGCCGTCCCGACCCGACACGATCGCGGCGCGCGCCACGGAATTCGGTGCCACGCTCTTCTTCGCCGGTCCGACGTTCTTCGCCAACATGCTGCGCGCCGGCCTCCCGAGCGATGCGTTGGCCGACGTACGGCTGGCCGCATCGGCCGGCGAGCCGCTCCCCGCGGCGCTCTATCGGCGCTGGACGGAGCACTTCGGGATCGACATCCTCGACGGCATCGGGATGACCGAGATGCTGCACATCTTCCTGTCCAATCGCGAGGGAGACGTGCGACCGGGCACGACCGGTGTCGCCGTCCCCGGCTATGACGTGCGAATCGTCGACGAACGCGGGTACGACGTGCCGGCCGGCACCGCGGGCACGCTGCTCGTGCGGGGCGACTCGACCGCGGTCGGCTATTGGTCGCGCTATGACGCGAGCCGGCAGGTGTTCCAGGGCGACTGGCTGCGCACCGGCGACACGTACGTCCAGGATGCCGATGGGTTCTACACCTGCCTTGGCCGCAGCAACGACATGCTCAAGGCCGGTGGCATGTGGGTGTCTCCGGCCGAAGTCGAGGAGCGGTTGCTGGCGCACGACGCGGTCGCCGCGGCGGTCGTGGTCGGGGCGCTCGACACCGATGGGTTGGAGAAACCGGTCGCGTACGTGCAACTGCATGGCACCGTCGCGGCGACGGAGAGCGAACTCGTCGACTTCTGCCGGGCCGGCCTACCGTCCTTCAAACGGCCTCGTCTGGTCGTGTTCGTCGATTCCTATCCGACGACCGCGACCGGGAAGATCCGCCGGGTCGAGTTGCGCGCGCTGGCGACGGCCGCGCTGATCGATGCGGCGCCGAACGACGGAGCAGCTGCGGCGCCGAACGATGGAGCGGCGGCGGCGCCGAGCGATGGAGCGGAGGCACCGACCAACGGGGGGACCGATCCGGCAATGGATCCGGGCGAGACCGCGGCGAGCGTCTGATGCTCGACGGGCGGCCGCTGATCGACGTACATCTGCACGCGGCACGATTGCCGACCCTCAAGCCGTCGTGGAAGCAGTGGGCACACGATTTTGGCGGAACGGCGATCATCGAGCGGGTCTACGACGCCGACGGCACGGTCGATCCGGTCCGCTTCGACGACCACCTCGCGGAGGAGGGCGTCGATATCGCCTGCCTGATGAGCGAATACAGCCCGAAGGTGACCGGGATCCAGCCGGTCGAGGATGTTCTGCCCATCACGGCACACAATCCAAGCCGGCTCAAGCTGATCGCCAACGTCAATCCGCATATGCACTACCCGGTCGCGGACGAGGTGCAGCGACAGCTCGATCTCGGCGCCGTGGCTCTGAAGATCCATCCCGTACACGCTGGGGTAGCGGCGAACGACAATGCGCTCTACCCGGCGTACGAACTGTGCCAGTCGCTCGGCGTCCCGGTCGTTTTCCACTGCGGCACCAGCACATTTCCGGGGTCCCGCAACACATTCGCCGATCCGGTTCTTCTCGACGACGTGCTGCGCGACTTTCGCCGACTGGACCTCGTACTCGCCCATGGCGGCCGGGGCTGGTGGTACGACGCCGCGGCCTTTCTCGCACTGTCCAACGATCACGTCTGGATCGAGCTGTCCGGCCTGCCCCCGTCGCGGCTGCGCGAATATTACGCGCGTCACAATTGGTCGCGGCTCAGCCGGCGTTTGATCTTCGCGACCGACTGGCCGGGAGTTCCCGGCATCGCCGCGAACGCGAGAGCCGTCGCATCGCTGTGCGACGAGGAGACAGCGGGGTTGGTGTTGGCAGGAAACGCCGCTCGCGTCTACAACCTAAAGCTCGCGTCCTGACGATTCGGGCGCCATGAGTTCGGCCGACATCGCGCCCGGCCGACATCGAGCCGTCCTACCGACGTCACCGCTGTCGTACGGTCTGGTAGTAGGCGACCTTGCGCTCGATGTAGCGCTGCTGTTCGCGCAGGCTCGCGATCTGCGTCCGGACCCGCCGGCCGTGCTCCTGCAGAAGCTCGACGCGTTCGTCGATCGTGTGATCACCGGCCCTTGCCAGCTCGGCGTAGCGGGCGACGTCGGCGACCGGCATGCCCGACTCGCGCAGGCAGCGGGCAACGCTGAGCTGCTCGAGGTGCTGGTCGGTGAAGCGCCGTCGGCCAGCCGTGTCCCGGCCGACCGGGTCGAGAAGCCCGACCTTCTCGTAATACCGCAACGTGTCGATGGATAGACCGGTCTCCTCGACCACCTGGGCTGGCGTGTACGCAGTCATTCCGGGAGCTGTCATCGGACGAGCGTGGCACATGGAGTGGGCTCCAGGTCAACCCATTGACGTGAAGTGCACTCCAGCCCCGAGGCTTGACGTATGACGAACACCGATCACCTCCGCTTCGCGCTCGGCACCATCCCTTTCGGTACGGCAGTCGGCCGGCGCGAGACCTTCGATCTCCTGGACCGTTTCGTGGACGCCGGTGGCACGATGATCGACACCGCGAATAACTATCCGTTCTGGTACCCGGGATGCTCTGGTGACGAAAGCGAGCGGGTCATCGGGGACTGGCTCGTCGCTCGCCGATCCCGCGACCGGGTCGTACTCAGCACGAAGGTCGGAGCCCGACCCCGTACGCCCGGAGACACAACGCTCGATGACGTCGAAGGGTTGTGCCCGAAAGTGATCCGGGCCGCAATCCGCGGCAGTCTGACCCGGCTGCTCACCGATCGGGTCGACATCTACTGGGCGCACATCGACGACCGTACGGTGCCGTTGGCCGAGACCGTAGGTGCCTTTGACGAACTCGTACGGTCCGGACTGGCCGGTACGGTCGGCGCGAGCAACATGGTGACGTGGCGCATGGTCGACGCTCGGGCGATCGCGCTGGCCGCCGGCCAGACGCCGTACACCGCGATGCAGCTCCGGCACACGTACATTCGGCCGCGTCCCGGCGCCCGCGGGTCATCCCGAGTGCAGGAGTACGTGACCGACGACACCCTCGACTACCTGTCCGAACATCCCGATCTGTCGTTGTGGGCGTACAGCACGTTGTTGTCCGGGGCGTACACCCGCGACGATCGGCCGATCGAGGAGCACTATCGCCACCCGGGAACCGACGCGCGGCTCGCCGTCCTGGCCAAGGCGGCCGCCGAATTGGGCGTCAGCCCGAATCAGGTCGTGCTCGCGTGGCTGATGGCCGACGGGATCATTCCGATCGTCGGGGTGTCGACGCCGGCGCAACTGGACGACGCGATCGCCGCGTCCCGGCTTCAGCTCGACGCCGACGTACGCCAGCGGCTTGACGCGCCCCGCTGACCTGCGGCTGGGCGCGATCCGCGCGGGCATCTGGCACCGGTCGTTAGCGCGACACGTCGATCTCTTCCGCGGTGTCGACCGCGTCGGCCGGGTCGAGGTCGTCCACAGCGTCGAGCTCGTCAACAGCGTCGAGCCCGTCCGCGGTGTCCTTCTCGATCTCGGTCGGCGTGAAGCCGAGCACGGCCTTTTCGTCCGGACGGTGGGCCAGCACGTCGCTGACGTAATACTCGAGGGCGGCGATCGGCCCGACGTCCCGGCCCTCCCGTTCGGACAAATACCACCGATGCTCCAACACCTGGACGAACACCTCGGTCGGCTCAAGTTTGCCCCGCAGACCCTCCGGGACGCCGCGCACGATCGGCTCGAAAACGTCGGCCACCCACCGATGCGCCGCGAGTTGCTCGTCGTCGAGACCGTTGTCCGCGCGGTACGTGTCGAGATCGTTGAGCATCATGCGCGCCTGGTTCTCCTCGGCATCGATGCCGGTCAGGCGGAGCAGTCGGCGCGAGTGGTGCCCGGCGTCAACGACCTTCGGGCGCACCCGGTATCGGTCACCGGCCGTCGACATCTGCAGCTCTTCCAGGTCGAAGCCGAGCTCGTTCAGCCGTCGGATCCGCGAAGACACGTAGTGGCGTACGTCGTTCGTGCCCAGCTCGTCCTCGTATGTCAGCTCGCACCACAGGGTCTCGTACCGGTTGAGCACATCATCGGCCACCTGCTCGGCGTCGACGCCGGTGCCGAGCAGTCCGCCGGCCTGCAGGTCGAGCATTTCGCCGAAGATGTTCACCCGCGCGAGTTCGAGATCCTCCTCGCGCTGACCGTCGGAGAGTTGTGGATGCACGGCGCCGGTCTCAACGTCGACGACGTACGCGGCGAACGCTCCCGCGTCGCGGCGGAACAACGTGTTGGACAGCGACACGTCGCCCCAGAAGAAACCGGCCAGATGCAGACGTACGAGCAGAGCGGCCAGCGCGTCGAGCAGTCGCGCCATCGTGTCGGGTCGCAGCGTGTGCGAGAACAGCGCCCGGTACGGCAGCGAGAAGCGCAGGTGATGCGTGATGAGAACGGACTCGAGCGGCGTGCCGTCGATCTGCTGCCGGTCGGTGACGACGGCGACCGGCTCCACGGCAGGCGCATCTATCCGTTCCAGGGCGCGGAGCAGACCGTATTCCCGTACCGCGAGGCGCTGATCAATCTCCTTGACGGCGTAGACGTCTTCCCCGAGACGGACGAACCGGACGGTGTGCCGGGAGAGGCCTCGAGGCAGGCTCACCAGGCGATCCTGCGGCCATCGGGCCAGCGGTATCTGCAGCGGCAGCTCGAGTAGGGCGGTATCCGGGGTCGTGGAGGTGATGTTCACCCGTCAGGCATACCAGGACGAGGTTCGCCAGTGCACCCGCCGCTCGGTCGGTCGGCACGTCCGGCCCGTCTGATGAGTGCACACTGTGCCCGTGGACCAACGCATTGCTACGACCAGGCTCCGCGACGGTACGCGGATCGCGTTCGCACTCGCGGGAAGCGGACCCTTGCTGGTGTACGTGCCGGGCTGGCTCACGCATCTCGAACGCAGTTGGTCCATGCCGCCGGAGCGCGGCTTCTACGAGTCTCTGGCTCGAGGTCGCACGTTGCTCCGCTACGACAAGCCCGGATGCGGCCTTTCCGCTTCCACCGATCGCGAGCCGTCGATGGAACTGGAAGCGGAGACGCTCGACGCGGTCGTGACCGCCACTGGCGCCGCGCGATTCGATCTGCTCGGCATCTCGCTCGGCGCACCGGTGGCCGCGCAGTGGGCGGCGGAGCATCCGGACCGGGTCGACCGGCTGGTGCTTTACGGCGGGTGGGTCCGCGGCCGCGATGTCGCCAGTCCGGATGTCCAGCAGCATGTTCTCGGCCTGATTTCGCGTCATTGGGGTCTCGGCTCCGACGTCCTGACCGACATTTTCGCGCCGGACGCCGATGCTGCAACGCGCGCGGCGTTCATCGAATATCAGCGCGCGGCCGCTAGCGCAGACACCGTCCGTACCATGTTGGCGCTCAGCTACCACATCGATATCGGCAACACGCTCGCCCGGATCACCGCACCCACCCTCGTGGTTCATCGCGACCGTGACCGCGCCGCGCCCCTGGCGCAGGGCGAGGAGCTGGCGGCTCGTATTCCCGGAGCCAAGCTCGCCGTGCTGCCGGGCCGGACCCACCTACCGTTCATCGGCGATGCCGACGCGCTCGTCCGGGTAATCCGCCGACACCTCGGACTACCTGCGCTCCGGCGGACGGCGGTGCCGACGCTGACGACGCGGCAACGCGAGGTCGCTGCGCTGGTGGCCGAGGGCCTGCCCAATCGCGAGATCGCGGCGCGTCTGCATATCACCGAGCGTTCGGCCGAATCACATGTGGAGCGGATCCGCATTCGGATGGGTTTCCGCTCGCGGGCGCAGATTGCCGCATGGATTGTCGCCAACGGCGGGTCGGGCGGCGAACGACCGTCGAACGCGGCCGGCCGCGACAAGTGAGGTATTTCTGCCGCTGACACGCCTCGCAACGATGGGGATGATCAGAGGATGCGTGTACGCGCGTGGTCGGCCGGGACTTGCTGGTTCGGCGCCACCGTGGTGGGTCGCATGAAATGCTCGATGTGCCGGTCGGTACACACGACAGACGACGGTGGGGGACGGGATGGCTGACGCGATTCGGGTCGGCATGTTTGCTCCGATGGACCTGCTCGACAAGGGCCCGGTGGTGGCCGCGCCCTACCTGACTCGGATGGCCGACTCGGGCATCGATCACGTGTGCTGCGGCGATCACGTGAGCTTCGCCGGCGCCGGATTCGACGGGATCGTGCAGGCGACGGCGTTGGCGATTCTGCAGCCGACGCTGCCCGTATACACCGGCATATATCTGCTGCCGCTGCGTCACCCCATGGTCGTGGCGCGTCAACTTGCCGATTTCCATCGGCTGGCGCCCGGGCGCCTTGTGTTCGGCGTCGGCGTCGGCGGCGAGGACCGTCGCGAGGTGTCCAATTGCGGTGTCGATCCGGCGACTCGCGGTCAGCGGATGAACGAATCGCTCGCGGTCCTGCGCGAGTTGCTGTCCGGTGCAACGGTCACCGCGCGCGGCGCCTTCTTCGATTTCGACGATGCGGTCATCGCGCCCGCGCCGACTCCGCCGATCCCCATCATCGTCGGCGGCCGGTCCGATGCGGCGGTACGGCGGGCCGCCGCGTATGGCGACGGATGGTTGGGCATCTGGAACTCGCCGCGACGCTTCGCCGAGGTCGCCGGCGCGATCGCGGTCGAGGCGGCTCGAGTTGGGCGGGCCGATCCGCCGACCCGTCACGGTATGCAGGTGTGGTGTGGGCTCGCCGACTCACGCGAGGCGGCTCGGGCGTGCCTCGCGCCGGCAATGCAGGCGTTCTACCGAATGCCGTTCGAGCGATTCGAGCGCTACTGCCCCTATGGGACAGCCGCCGATGTCGCCGCGTTCCTGGCCCCGTACGTGGAGGCCGGGTGCACCGAATTCAACTTGATTCCGCAGTCTCCGGACGACGAGGTCGCGCTCGACGCCGTGGTCGAGGTGAAGCGGCTGCTCGCCCGCGCGTAATCGGACCGGGATCCGGTCGCGAACATGCGGTATTTCTCCGGCTGACGCCGTTCGCGATGCCGGTCAGCATCGTAAACATGACGGATATGCACGGCTCGGGTCGGCGGTTCGGGGTCATCGCGTACGCGATCGTGGCCTATCTAGCGTTCATCAGCGTCGTGCTGTGGGCGATCGCGTTTCTCGCGAACGTCGACGTAGCGCCAACCGTCGACGGTTGGCGCGACGGATCGGCGTCGGTGGCGGCGCCGATCGATGCCGCATTGCTGCTGCTGTTCGCGGTGCAACACTCGGTCATGGCGCGCGCCGGATTCAAACGGTGGCTCGCGCGGGTCCTGCCGGCGGCGGCCGAGCGCAGCACGTACGTTCTGGCTGCCAGCCTGCTGCTGGGCCTGTTGTTCGGGCAGTGGCGGCCGATTCCCACGATGGTCTGGCGAGTCGGTCAGCCGTCAGCGGCCGCCGCGATCTGGACGGTGTGCGTGATCGGCTGGGTCATCGCGATTGGTGCGACGTTCATGGTCGATCATCTCGACTTCTCGGGCCTACGCCAGGCGTGGTGGTCGCTCCGGCGGGCGCCGTACGAGCCGCCGTCCTTCACGACGCGTTGGCTCTACGGGTTTGTACGCCATCCGATGATGCTCGGATTGCTGATCGTGTTCTGGGCCACGCCGCGGATGACCGTCGGCCATGTGCTCTTCGCCGCGGCCGGTTCGGCGTACATCGCCGTCGGCGTACGGTTCGAGGAGCGTGATCTTCGCCGGCAGCTTGGCCGCGTCTATGTCGACTACGCCCGACAAGTGCCGGCCATCGTGCCGGCCCGACCCAGTTCAGCTCGGCGCTCTAGCGTCAGCACGGCCGTCATTCCGGATCGAGATCGATGCGGATCGTCAATGGCGAGGAAGCCATGAGCCGTCCGATCGCCGCGTCCCAAAGGTAGCGCAGCGCGCGTGATCGGGCGGCCGGGTCGTCGCCGATGGCTACGGCTGCGCCACCGGTGTTACGGCAAACTCCCAGGCGCCGGTCACGTACTGCGGGGTGATTGTGATCGTCACAAGGTCGCCCGCGCGTAGGTGCGGTGCGTTGGGCATATCGGGTTCGATGTTGAACATCGAGCCGCTGCCGCTGTAGTCCCAGAATTCGGCGGTATTGACCGCGACGCCGTTGACGGCGATGTGCAGGAAACCCGGCGTTTGCGAGGTGGCGGCGGTCGGGTTGCAGTCCGCCGTGGCCTTGACGCAGGCCGGCATGGTGAACGAGATCGTCTGCGCGGCCAGGGGATTCGTCGGGTCGGACCGGACGGTCTTGATGGAGGCGCCATCGCCGAGGCCGTATTGCGCGATGTTGAGCGTTGGCAGCGTTTTCGGCCGAGGCGGCAGCGGATACTGGTCGAACGGCAATTTCTGCCAGACGCCGATCGAGTAGGTGCCGGCGGGCAGTGCGGCCGGCGTACGTCCGGTCTGCTCGCCGTTCGAACCAGTGGTGACCCGATAGGCGTTCGCCGAGAACGTCAGGGAGGTCGGCACACCGGGCGTGAGGTGGTCGGCCTGCGAGTCCTCGGAGGCGTACGTGCCGCCGCTCGCGCTGCAACCAACCGTCAACTTGCGTCCATCGGCGAGCGACATCGTGATCTCGACTTCGAGGCTCTGATCCGCCGCCGAGCACCGGTCGCTGAATTCCAGTCCCAAGTCGGTGGGGTTGATGGTGAGCGAGATCGACTTGTCCAGCGGCGCTGTCTGCGCGGCGATCAGCTGTCCGCCGCCGGCGTACTTCGGAAAGCCGTTGACTGTCTCGATTGCGCGCGACGTAGCCGCCGGCTGAACGGGTCGGCCGCCGCCGCCGCTGACAACGAATGGAACGGCGGCGAGAATCGCCGCGATCCCCGCAATTCCCGCTGCCGTCCGACGTCGCCGCGCCGCATCCACTCTCCGTTTCACTGCCGCGATGCGGTTTTCCGCAGCGACCGGCGTGCGGACATGCTCGGAGCGCTGATGCATCTCCGTGGGCAGGTCGATGAGATTCACGTTGTCGCCCCTTCCGAGGTCCGCAGCGATGCATCGAGACGGAGAGTGGCCAGGGCCCGGCTTGTCTGGCTCTTGACGGTGCCGATCGAACAGTCGAGGATGTCGGCCGCTTGCGCTTCGGTCATGTCTTCGAAGAAGCGCAGCACGATCACCGCACGCTGCCGCTTCGGCAGGCGGCCCAACGCGCGCCAGACCTCGTCGCGATCGTCGACCTGGGTGAGGGCCGCTGATGCGGTCGAGCGCTCGGGCACATCGTTGGTTGGGTCTTCGTGGTTCCAACGACGCCGCCACCAGGAGGCGTACGTGTTGAACATGATTTTGCGGACATATGGCTCCGGATCGGCCTCGCCGCTCAATCGCGACCACGCCCGCCACGCCTTGGCCAGCGCGGCCTGAGTCAGGTCTTCAGCGAGTGCCCAGTCGTGCGTGAGCTGGTAGGCCGCACGCAGAAGCCGAGTGGATCGAAAGGCTACGAACTCCTCGAATCCGGGTGGTGCGGCCACCATCTGCTCCTTGGCTCGAATGTCTGCCTGTAGTACGCGGCGACGACCGCCGAAGGTTGCATCGGCTTCGAGTCCGCTGACCTTGTCCGCTGGCCACCGCGGCTACGTGCTGGCCCTGAACCGTAGCGATACGGCGTCCAAGATTTTGTCCCAGCGATGTCGAGAATGCGTCCGTTGCTTCGTCATTGAGGTGAGAACGCCTTGACATGGGCGTGTGATCGAAAGGACGGCAAGATGCAGCTGGACACCAAGACCGCCATCGTGGGGAAACCGAAGATCGTTTCGGCCGCGGAGTGGCAGCAGACCCGCGACGAACTGCTCGTAGCGGAGAAGCAAGCGACGCACGCACTCGACGGGCTGGCCGCACGGCGTCGCCGCCTGCCGATGGTCAAGATCGACAAGGCGTACGTCTTCGATACGCCGACGGGCTCGAAATCCCTGCTCGATCTGTTCGCGGGTCGGGATCAGCTCGTCACGTACCAGTTCATGGACAACGGGCCGAACGAGTACTGCCCGGGCTGCACGGCGTTCACCAACAGCATCCCCGTGGTGGGGCCGGACCGGCTCGCGAAGCGCGGCATCACCTGGGTGACCGTGTCGGACATGCCGTTGGCCCAGATCGAGGCGTACAAGACGCAGATGGGCTGGGCGGTGCCGTTCGTATCGTCGCGCGGCACGTCGTTCGCCGACGACTGTGGCGCCAGCGGCGGCTTCGTGCTCAGCGTCTTCCTGCGCGACGGCGAGGACGTCTACCGCACGTACAACACCACCTCGCGCGGTGTGGACCGGATTCTCTGGGTCCACAACATCCTGGACCTCACGCCGTACGGACGACAGGAGGCCTGGGAGGACTCGCCGTCTGGCTGGCCGCAGCCGTACTGACGAGTGGTTTTGATGGCCTGCCCTTGATCGTTCGCGCGGTGGTGACCGTGGTGTTCGCGGCCACCGCGGTGGCGCATCTCATACGGTGCTCGATCTGTGCGTGCTCTCTCATGCGGTGTTTCGCCAGATCGCCGCCGCGTGCCGGCGCCGGCAGCGTGGCGCGGGTCAATGACCTGGTTCATCTGCTGATGAGCGTCGAGATGGTGGCGATGGCTTGGCATGGGCCGGCGCGCGGTTGGTGGAGTCTTCAGCTCATCGTCTTCACGGTAGCGACCGGCTGGTTTCTGGTGCAGGCCGTTGCGCCGTTGCCGGTCGGGTCGGTTATGACGGGCGCGGCCGACGACCCCATTTGCGGCGCCGCGCCGCGCCGGACCGCCGGTCATGCCGGACGCGTGGCCGCCGAGGTGCGAGCATTCAGCACGCGATCATCACGGCGGTCATGACCTGGATGATCGCGGTGATGCGGCCGCGGCGCCCGAACGGCGGTCGGTCCGGGCGTGCGGATGCCGGGGATGGCGATGTCGTCTGCTTCCGGAGCTGTCGACGCTTGGCGGGTATCTGGGTGGCTATTGGGCGGCTACCTAGTGTTGAGCGTGTCATTGCGGTCGGTGACGGCATACGGCGGACGCTCGCACGTCCGACGTTTCGCGCTACGCATCTGCCGGACGCGGGCGGCCGGCCTCGTCTCGGGCGAGCCGCGGCCGGCGCGATCTCGTCCGCCGTGATGGCCGCCGGCATGGGCGGGTCCTGCTCAATGGCCATCGACCTTGGTTGCTATGAATGCGACGATTACGCCGGGACGCGGTTGACCGATCCGCCTGGGTTTTGTTCGGGCGGGCGATTCGGTGCGTAGTCGCGGTGGATCGGACCCGATCAGACATGACGCAATTGTGGGGAGAGCCCACCCTGGCTGTGCGGCGGCGTGGGCGGCTGGGTGGCGTTGCTGCGGGCTTCATCCGACGGGTGGCGTACGACTCTGCTGCACGAATGTGTGTAGAGACGTAGGCCCGCGTGGGAACAACTATCCGGACAGGAGACCGGCTCTCCGATCAGGGCTGAGAACCAGTCGGATCCCGCTGGTACGTTGCCCTCGGATCGCTAGAGCAACGCCAGGAGAACCTTCGTGGCGGGTGTGGGCATGCGTCCGATCGAGGACTCTGACCTCGACGCGCT